>NZ_JACHLR010000088.1 GCF_014204535.1 Novosphingobium chloroacetimidivorans | reverse complement strand
TAGAGCATTTTCAGCATGAGCGTTGATATCCTGCGGCTTGGAAGAAGTTGGCGCATTCGTCTGGCAGGAAGCGATCGAGCAGCTTGCCGATACGATCGACGAGCGCGTCGACGGTACGCGCCGGCTCCTGTCTCAGGAGCGCCTTGAGTTTGGCGAAGGCCATCTCGATCGGGTTCATGTCGGGGCTGTAAGGCGGCAGGTAAAAGATCTGAGCCCGACGTTCGGCGATCGCTTCGCGGATGCCGGTGACCTTGTGCGCGGGCAGGTTGTCGAGAACGACTACGTCGCCGCGTTTGAGGGTCGGCGCGAGGATGTGCTCGACGTAGATGCGGAAAGCATCGCCATCCATCGCGCGATCGAGCACCCAAGGCGCGGTCATGCCGGTGAGGCGCAACCCGGCGACGAAGGTCATTGTTTTCCAATGTCCGAACGGCACCTTGTCGCGGCAGCGCTCGCCAACGGGCGACCAGCCATAGAGCCGCGCCATCTTGGTGTTCACCCCGGTCTCGTCTAGGAAGACCAGGCTTTCAGGATCAAGGAACGGTTGCGCCGCTCTCCAAAGCTTGCGCCGGGCGGCCACGTCTGGCCGGTCCTGCTCGGCCGCGCGCAGGTCTTTTTTTAAACGACAGCCCAAGGCGCCTGGCTGCATTCCAGATCGCTCCGGTGCTGAGTGCGACATCGTACTCGGCCAGCAGCCACGCCTGGGCCTGCGCCAGCGTGATCCCGGGGCGCGAACGGATGTGCGCTGCCAGCGCCAGTTCCTGCGCACCCGACAGCTTACGCGGCGCGTGCCCCCGGTGCGGGTTGATCCCAGCATTGCCGGTCATCCGCCGCCGGATCAGCGCCTTGTAGATGTACGCGATGCTCACCCCAAACATTGGCGCCGCTTGCCTCACCGGCATCCCGCCATCCACCGCCCTCAGCACACGATCGCGCAAATCCTGCGAGTAGCTCTGACCCGATCGCCAACCCATCGCTGCCTCCTTCGTGAGGCTGCCTATGAATCACACGATCGG
>NZ_JACHLR010000087.1 GCF_014204535.1 Novosphingobium chloroacetimidivorans | reverse complement strand
CACAGCCAAAAACCCGGATCAAGCGTCTCCCCCAACCCACCTCGTCGAAAAGAACGTCAGGTCGGCAACGTGCCGCAGAGTTTCCGCACGGTCTGGGTTCGTTTTTGGGAAAGCCGGTTGGGGCTCGCACCAAAAGGATGGCTGAGGCGTTCCCGTCCTTAAAGGGGAACGTCGATGTGTGCTGGTAACGACGAACAATGGATGAGGATGGCGATCGAGGTCGCCCACTCGAAGGGCTCTGATCCGTCCACCTCTCCGCTGGGATGCGTAATCGTCCTTGAGGGCAAAGTGATCGCGGCCGAGCGCAATCAGACGCAGGAACTGCCCGACGCCACAGCGCACGCGGAGATGATGGCGATCCGGCGGGCGTGTGAAGGCATCGGCGAGTTAGAACTGCGCGGTGCGACGCTCTACTCGACCTTACAACCGTGCGGTATGTGCACGATGGCATCGATCTGGTCGAAGGTCGGTCGCGTGGTTTACGGCGCAGGGCGCGCCGACGTTCACCCCATGTATTTCGAGGCGAAGCACGTCGATACGCTGTCGTTCATCGGCGACGCCTACCGCGACGATATCGAGATTGAGGGCGGGTGCCTGCGCGAAGAGTGCGCGGAACTCTACTATGGCCCCGATGCCGATCTCCCGGAGGAGGAGCAGGCAAACCTATGAGCGATGTCGTCAACGTGAACGCCGTCACCGCGAGTGAGCTGGACGCAGTACCAGGCTTGCAGGGACATGGCTTCGAGATCGTCCGCTACCGTTGCGAGCGCGGGCGCTTCACAGATCTGCGCCAGCTTGAGGAAGTGCCAGGTTTAGCGGGAAAGGTTGATGGCAGCCGCGCTGCGTTGAGCGTTGGCGAGACGTAACCCGACCGCTCTTATAGCGGAGCGATAGCCAAAAAGGTCGCGACTACCGTCCTGTCATCAACCGGCTTGTGAAGCACTAGAGCATTTTCAGCATGAGCGTTGATATCCTGCGGCTTGGAAGAAGTTGGCGCATTCGTCTGGCAGGAAGCGATCGAGCAGCTTGCCGAT
>NZ_JACHLR010000086.1 GCF_014204535.1 Novosphingobium chloroacetimidivorans | reverse complement strand
CGCGAGATCCGCATCTTCGAGGATCGCAAGCTCATCGCAGTCCATCCGGTACTCGACGGACGCAACCAGCGACGGGTCGATCCTGCCCACAGGCGCCTTGCTCCGGCCCGGACGGCGACAGCTGCACAGCCTTCTGGCCGTGAGATCGGGCGACGCTCGCTGGGCTTCTACGAGGCGGTCGGGCGACGCCTCGCAGCAAGCGAGGTTCGGCCATGAGCGAGATCATCGAACGCATTCGCACAAGTCTTGTTGGCTTGAAGATGCCTCGAGCGCTGGAGGCGCTCGATCACACCATTCGCTGCCTCGAGCGCGGCGAGATGACGGCGATCGAGGCCATCGACATCCTGCTGTCCCATGAGCACGGCAACCGGGAAAGCCGGCGCTTCAGCGTTGGGGTCAAGACATCCCGCCTCGTGCCGATGAAGACGATCGAGGGCTTCGACTTCTCCTTCCAGCCATCCCTGGATCGAAGCCGGGTCTTGGCACTTGCCCAGCTCGACTTCGTCGAGCGCGGCGACGTGGTCCATCTCCTCGGCCCGCCTGGCACCGGCAAATCGCACCTGGCGACAGCCTTGGGCGTCGAGGCAGTCCGAGCCGGCAAGCGCGTTTACAGGGCGAGCCTCGCCGAAGTGATCGACATGCTGGTGCGCGCCGAACGCGACGGCAGGCTCCCCGAAAAGCTGCGCTTCTTCAACCGCAACAGCCTGCTGATCGTCGACGAGATCGGCTACCTGCCGGTCACGCCCGGTGGCGCCAACCTCTTCTTCCAACTCGTCAACTCACGCTACGAGAAAGGCGCCATGATCCTCACCTCCAACCGCGGCTTTGCCGAGTGGGGCGAGGTCTTCGGCGATCCCGTCGTCGCGACCGCGCTGCTGGACAGGTTGCTGCACCACGCGATCGTCATCCAGATTGAGGGCGCCAGCTACAGGCTGCGTGCACACACCGACCTCGTCCCGGAACACACCAGGACGATCGCGACGATCAACCCACCGCCGCCGCCTCGCCGCCGAGGCAGACCACCCAAGGAGCGCCCCATCGATCACCGCCTCGGCTGATCCCCGAACCGCAAAGTGGGGAATTTTCGATCGGCACTTTTGGGGATTATCCAGTCGGCGTTGACAC
>NZ_JACHLR010000085.1 GCF_014204535.1 Novosphingobium chloroacetimidivorans | reverse complement strand
CGGGCGCGCAGGAACTGGCGCTCGAAGCGCACATCCGCTCGCGCCCTGGGATCACGCTGGCACAGGCGCAAGCATGGCTGCTGGCCGAGTACGGTATCGAATTGAGCACCGGCGCGATCTGGAACGCGGCCCGGCGGCTCGGATTGTTGTTCAAAACAAGCCCTGCGAGTCGCCGAGCAGGACCGGCCGGACGTGGCGGCAAGGCGCAAGCTGTGGTGCTGTAAGTCCAATGCGAACCGCTCTCCACACGATGCGCTTGGGTCTTTGAGGACGGCAGCTTAGCTCGCAAGGACCTGACTCAGCCAAGGCGGCTGAGCGGCGTGCTTGTAGGTATCTCGATCGATTAGATGGCGTTCCAAGCTGAAGTGGTCGTGGATGTTGGCGTGAACAGAGGCAAACTTTTGTAAGGTCTTCATCTGCCGAACCTCAGCATCGCCCGCTCTCGTCGTCGGAACGGCAGATGAGAGTTCTTCACCCGGTTGTTGGCCCAGCGGCCAACCTCCTGCTTCTCGCGATTGCCCCGCTCATTCATCGCCGCTCCGTATGAACCGAGCCCGTCAGTCGTAATTGCTTCCGGTGAGCCATAGCGCTTGAGCGCCTTCTTCATGAAGGTGAGCGCCGCAGCCTTGTCGCGGGTTCTGATAACGAAACTTCCAAGTATCTGACCTTCCTGGTCGACGGCACGCGACAAGCAGACCATTTCGCCGTTCAGCTTCACGTACATCGCGCCAAGATGCCAGCGCCAGTGGCGGAAATCCCGCATCCGGCTTATGCGCTTGCGCGGAACCTCCCCTGCGAAGATCGGCCCATACCTGTTTTACCAGAGCCGCACCGTTTCATGGCAAACATCGATCCCACGCTCAAACAGCAGATCTTCTACGTTCCAGAGGCTGAGCGGAAAGCGTACGTACCTCAGCACCACCAGCCGGATCATTTCCGGCGATGAGTTCAAGTAGCGGAACGGGCTAGCAGGCTTACGAGGACGGGGCATCCACCTGCCCTACTCGTCCCTGCTTACCAGCAGGTGCACTTGGTTTGACAGAGCCCGCCAAGGTGATCGAAGGCGCATTCGCGAGCCTTAGAGCATTTTCATGATGGGCGGAATCGGAGGGGGATTCCCATTGAGCCGATCGTGTGATTCATAGGCAGCCTCACGAAGGAGGCAGCGATGG
>NZ_JACHLR010000084.1 GCF_014204535.1 Novosphingobium chloroacetimidivorans | reverse complement strand
GCGAAGGAGTCGGACGGAATGAAGCGCAGCAGGTTCAGCGAAGAGCAGATCATCGCGATTTTGAAGGAGCAGGAGGCCGGGATGGCGACAGCGGATGTGTGCCGCCGCCACGGGATCAGCTCGGCGACATTCTACAAGTGGAAGTCGAAGTATGGCGGCCTGGAGGTGTCCGAGGCCCGGCGCCTGCGCACGCTTGAGGAAGAGAACAGCCGGCTCAAGAAGCTGCTGGCCGAGGCGATGCTCGACAACGTGGTGCTGAAGGATCTGGCATCAAAAAAATGGTGACGCCCGGCGCTAAGCGGGAAGCCGTCGCCCATGCCCGTGAGCATCACGGCTTGAGCGAGCGTCGGGCGTGTAACCTGGTCGGCGTGAGCCGGCGGGTGATCCGGTATCGATCGTCGCGGCCGGATGATGGCCCGCTGCGGCAACGGCTGCGCGAACTGGCGGCCGAGCGTCGCCGGTTCGGCTATCGACGCCTGGGCTATCTGCTGGCGCGCGAGGGCATCACGCCCAACCACAAGAAGCTGCTGCGGGTCTATCGCGAGGAGAACCTGCGGGTCCGCCGCCGTGGTGGCCGCAAGCGCGCCCTGGGCACCCGAGCGCCGATGGTGCTGCCAGACGGCCCGAACCAGCGCTGGTCGCTGGATTTCGTCTCCGACACCCTGACCTGCAGCCGCCGGTTCCGTATTCTATGCGTAGTCGACGACTACACGCGCGAATGCCTGGCGCTGGTGGCCGACACGTCGCTATCGGGTGTGCGGGTGGCTCGGGAACTGACGCGGCTGATCGGGATGCGCGGCGAGCCGCATACGGTGGTCAGCGACAACGGCACCGAGCTGACCTCGTCGGCCATCCTCCGCTGGTCGCAGGAGCGGCGGGTCGAGTGGCATTACATCGCTCCGGGCAAGCCGATGCAGAACGGCTTCGTCGAGAGCTTCAACGGTCGCCTGCGCGACGAATGCCTCAACGAGACGCTGTTTACGTCGCTGCCGCATGCCCGCTCGGTGCTCGATGCCTGGCGGCACGACTACAACCACGTCAGGCCACACTCGAAACTGGGCGGAAGAACCCCCGCCGAGAAAGCCGGCCAACCTGTCCGGGGGCATGCCCCCGGACAGGTTGCCATCACCTCAACCAACCATCATGAAGGCGCGGGACTCTACCTCTGACTGGTAACAATCCGGGGAGCACGTCA
>NZ_JACHLR010000083.1 GCF_014204535.1 Novosphingobium chloroacetimidivorans | reverse complement strand
GATCATCCACCCGCTTCACGCCGCGCACCTTCGTCGGCAGCAAAGGCTCGATCACCGACCACTCGAAATCCGTCACATCAAACCGTGCCATGCTCATCTCCTTGCCGGAGACCTGAATCATGCATCAGCCTGTTTGGGAATCCTGTTTATGGGTTCATGGCCTAGCGAACTCTCAGGTGATTTAGAGCCCGACAGAAGCTGGGTGATCGCGTCACCGCCGTAAGAACGGCTGCAATCTCGGAATTTTTGCCAGCTGCGTGCTCTTGAAGGACATGACCGCGGGCGACGCACCTAACGAGTCGGAGCAGCTTCCCGCTGAGCTTGCTACCGTTCGCGAGCAAGCCTATCAAAGCTCTTAGCGTTGGAACGCATCACCCAGTCCAGCAACATCTGCATCGTCACGCCAGCAACCTGCTGCTTCGCTCCGGCTCCCAAGGCACAGTATCAGCGCCGCTCCGACATCCGGAAAACTCAATAAGCATCAGCGCTTCGTCGCCCACGCCGACGCAAATCCGTCGATGCTTAGTCAAATCGAACCCCGATTACTGCCGCCATTCGCAAGCCCCCTTGTGCCTGCAACATCCGATCAGATTTCCAGCGGCTTGGCGTCACCCAACGTAAGTTAGCGTCAGCGCACGTGGTATCACCTCTGAGTTATAGCGCGCACGACTGTCAATGCGAAAGCATAGATGAAGTTCCAACAGCCAAAATGATTTCGTGAATACCACGGCCTGATATCTTATTTTTAGAGCATTTATACTGTACGACGTGCGCTTGCGGCTAAAAACATCTCCTAGATCAACTGGACTCCCGGGACCTTTTTGAAGATAACCATCGCAGGGCTGCGAAAGGGTGGAACTTCGGTGTGCCGTACGAAGACGGGACGTAGACGCCATCACGTAAGAGTGGTTGAACGCTACGCCAAGGCATCACGTCACTGTGGTAGGCACGCCAATGTCCGGGCATGAACTCCTCGAAAGCATTATGATATCTCTCCCCGCATTCGGGGCAAATCTGCGAGGGCTCAGAAGGGCGATTCAGCAGCGACATGGCCTACTCTAATGGTCGACCTACCTGTACGTGACATGAAGGTTTGATCATCTAATACCAACCTGCGGTGAGCATGACTCACGTTAGGGATTCCCAAGGCGATGAAAGTCTGAATCAATGGCGTCCTTCATCAACAGGAGGCGCATATG
>NZ_JACHLR010000082.1 GCF_014204535.1 Novosphingobium chloroacetimidivorans | reverse complement strand
AAGGCCTTAGAGCCCGTTTGCTAAAAGGTTGAGCGACAGCGGGTTGCGTGATTCAAGCTCGGGATGTGGACCCGAGCGAGCCGTGGCCGGATGGCTGATCTTGAGAAGCGAGCGAAACGTTATCCGACCGATCTGACGGATACGGAGTGGGAGATCATCCGCCCGTTCTTGCCGGAGCCGCCGAAGCGCGGGCGCAAGCCATCGACAGACCTGCGCGAGGTGTTGAACGCCCTGCGGTATCTGGCCCGTTCGGGTGGTGGATGGCGGATGCTGCCCAAGGACTTTCCGCCGTGGCAGACGGTCTACTGGTGGTTTCGCCGCTTCGTGCGCCGACTGCTGTTCCGTACGATCCACGACGTGGCGTTGATGCTCGACCGGGAGCGCGAGGCGCGCGAGCAGAGCCCATCTGCCGCAGTGGTCGACAGTCAATCGGTCAAGGCGCCGTCGGCACCGTCCGGCGGTGGCTATGATGCGGGCAAGCGGATCAAGGGGCGCAAGCGTCACATCGCGGTCGATACCGATGGACGGCTGCTTATGGTCAACCTAACCACTGCCGACATTTCCGACAGTGCGGGTGCGCAGGAGATCGTGTCCGCAATCCGCCGGCGCTGGCCATGGCTCAAGCACCTGTTCGGCGACGGTGCCTACGATCGCACCAAGCTGCTGGATGCGGCTGCTCTGCGTGACTTCACCATCGAGATCATCCGCCGGTCGGACGATGTCTCTGGTTTTAAGGTGCTTCCCCGGCGTTGGGTGGTCGAGCGCACCTTCGGCTGGATGACACGCTGGCGCAGGCTGGTACGCGACTATGAGAAGCGCCTCGACGTGTCGGAGGCAATGATCCATCTTGCCATGGCAAGTAACCTGCTCCGGCGGCTCACTCCCTGAACGGACATCCTATGCGCAAGCCAGAAATCATCACCACCGACAACGGCTTCGCGATTGTCACAACCAAGGGGACCGACGCCGTTTCCCTCGACGAGGTGAGCGCGATCGTCGCCTACAAGATCGACGAACTCACCACCGACTTGGTTTGCTGCGACATCGTGACCGGCTCGGGCGACGGTGAGCAGATACGCACCATCCACGAAGAACTACCTGGCTTCGGTGCTGCTATGAGGCACTTTGAGAGCCTGCCCGGCTTCGATCGGCAATGGCGCGATACGGCCATCCTCCCGCCTTTCGCGACAAACCGCACCCTCATCTACAGCCGTCACGCCAGCGCCTGATCCATTCTCAAACGGACTCT
>NZ_JACHLR010000081.1 GCF_014204535.1 Novosphingobium chloroacetimidivorans | reverse complement strand
AAACGTATGGCTCGCCCCGTCGGCAAGCGGTTTGTGTCTGACGATCTGAGCAGTCTGCGAAAACGTATCCGGCCTTTCAGCATGGAGCCGTTGGCCAAGATGGAGATCCGCGCGTCCTGGTCCTCATAAAGGGGCCGGCATCGAGTACCATTTTGCGCCGTAGGGTTCCAGGACACCGGTCGACTGTCAGGCCATCTGTCACTCACCTCCCGCAGACATCATCCGGCCGGTGCACGCCGCATCGGCCAATCTCGTTCACGCCGCTTGCGCGACGGGTTCGTAGGTGCGTTCGTGACGTAGCAGCGCCCAGACAATGCGCGCCATCTTGGCCGCCAGCGCCACTACGACGGTGTTGGGGTGGGAGCGCGAGAGCAAACCGCGCAGCCAGGCACCGAGCCGCGTGTCGCTCTTGCTCATCGTCGGCAGCGACGATCGGGCGCCCTGGATCAGGTTCTTGCGCAGATAGCGGCTGCCACGCTTGGTGATGCCGAGCAATCGCGGCTTGCCGCCAGTGGTCGCCTGTCGCGGTACCAACCCCAGCCAAGCGGCAAGGTCACGACCACGGCCGAATGTTCGAGCGTCTCCGACCGCTGCCACCAGCGCGGTCGCGTTGAGCGCACCGATACCGGGGACGGTCAGCAGCCGCCGCGTTCGCTCATCCGAGCGAGCAGCCTCGGTGAACTCGGCATCGAGATCTGCAATCCGCTCGTCCAGGGCAATCCAGCGCAGGCGCATATCGCTGATGAGCCGGTGTATGCGGGCCCCGAGCACCGGCTCGCCATCCAGCATCTCACTGAGGCGGGCGGCAAGCTTTGCCCTCCCTTGCGGGACGATATAGCCGCGCTCGAGAAGAAGGCTTCTGATTTGGTTCATCAGCGAGGTGCGGTCGCCAACGAGCCGATCACGAACCCTGTGCAACGTCTGCATGTCGAGTTGCTCCTCGGTCTTCAATTCCACGAACCGCATCGTCGGGCGTGTCGCCGCTTCCGCGATCGCCTCGGCGTCGCGGTCGTCGTTCTTCTGCGCCTTGACGTACGGACGGACATACTCCGGCGACATCAACCGCACCGCATGGCCTTGTCGTGCCAGCGCGCGGCCCATGTGATGAGCGCCGCAGCAAGCTTCCATCGCCATGACGCAGGCAGGCAGGCTCGCCGCATAGGTGATGACCGTCTCGCGCCGCATCCGGCGCCGCACAACCACCTTGCCCGCCGCATCCAGCCCGACCACGCTGCAGCTGTTCTTGCCCAGATCAATCCCGAGAACTGATATGTCCATGACCCTCGCTCCTTCCTCAAACGACCTGCTGCCGTAAGGCAACAACGCTTCGCTAAGGGGCGAGCCATCCATAAAGGGGG
>NZ_JACHLR010000080.1 GCF_014204535.1 Novosphingobium chloroacetimidivorans | reverse complement strand
TAGCCATAAGTGCCGCACCGGTGCTGTCCACAGTGCCGCACCTGTGGCTTGCCGATTACCCGTCGCGCAAGGCGCCCCAGACCGGACGCTTACGGTGGTTCGCACTTGGATGGCCGGCCTTTATCGGAGTCATCATCATTTTCTGGCTAATGGTTGCCAAACCGGAGCTTGCATTGTGACCGAACCGCTATTCCGCCGTCTGCTGGGAGACGCCATCGAAGACCTGCCGTCAGTGCTGCGCCGTGCCCACGATTCCAATGACTGCTAGAGGTGGGTTGGAAAGGCGCAAGTTGTGGCTAGCCGCAATCCGATCGCCCGCGCTCTGTGCTGGATGATGGGCTTGCCAAAGGCTGGAAACGATATCCCTGTAACCGTGGTGTTCGAGCGACATGGGGAGGCCGAAGTCTGGCGTCGCGACTTTGCGGGCCGAACCTACCATAGCCGGCTTGTCGCGCGCGACGGCTTGATTGTGGAGAAGATGGGGCCTGCAACCAACCGGTTTCGGGTGTGCGTGAAAGACGGAAGGCTACATCTCGATTTGGTGGCCTTCCGGTTTTTTGGGCTGCCACTTCCGTCATCGATCAGCCCGCAGTGTCCCGCCGCCGAAAGTGAAGTGGATGGGCGCTATCGTTTTGACGTGCCTATTCTTCTGCCCTTTCTGGGTTTTGCCATCCGTTACACCGGCTTGATGGAGGAGCTTCATGATTGACCATGGCCCCATCATTCTGTTCGACGCCCAATGCGTGCTGTGCTCTGCCAATGCACAGTTTATCCTGAAGCATGATCGGCTAGCCCGCTATCGCTTGGCTTCGATGCAAGGGGAGGTCGGCGCGGCGCTCTTTCGGCAGCACGGGATAGATCCGGCAAATCCGGATACGATCCTGCTGATCGACGGAGACCGGGTACTACGTGACAGTGAGGCCGTGATCGCGATCTACACGGGGCTTGGCTGGCCTTGGCGCATTGCGGGCCTAGGACTGCTCGCGCCGAGAGTCCTACGAGATCCTGTTTACCACTGGATCGCTCGCAATCGCTACCGGCTGTTTGGCAAGCGCGATACCTGCTGGGTGCCTGCCGCCGAATACGCGGAAAGGGTCTTGTGATGAACGGGCCTAATCTGCTCCGCGGGCGTGTGATCGGTGGCATGACCCTCGCCCTGGTCATCGCGCTCAGCGCCTACATCCTGATCAGCGCTAGCAAGGCCAACAACGTGGCCTTTGCCAGCCTTTGGTTTCTCGCGGTTCTACCCGCCTATCTCTGCGTGCTTATTTGCTATGTGGGTGATCCGGCAGGCGACAAACCGTCGTCTTTCTATTGGTCTGTGGTGACGTGACCCCCGAGTTTTCCTCCAAGCTTGATTAGAGTCCGGCCTGATGGAAGGACGGACGAATGAAGCGAGCAAGGTTCACAGAAGAGCAG
>NZ_JACHLR010000079.1 GCF_014204535.1 Novosphingobium chloroacetimidivorans | reverse complement strand
AGATGGACTGCACGTCTGATGACAGTGTGATTGGTTTGATTTGCGGGCGGCTCATGCACTTTGGCGCACGATCGGTGGATTAATGGCGAGTTTGGCCGCAGTGTCAGATGAGGGGCTACTTGCGCATGAGCGGAGACGGTGGGTACAAGCTGGAGGTAGATTGTGGCAGCGCAGTAGGGTGATCAAGCAGGCGTCGATCAACCCGGCGGCAAGGCGCGGGAGATCTGCAAGGACAAGCGCCCGATGTCCAGAGGCCACTTGTGAGCTCGCCACTGTACGCTTCAACAACGGGGAAGCGGGATCTCAAGCAGTCTGACGCCGGTTATGCCTTTCGTGGCGCTGGCGGTTTTGCTGGACCTTCGATGCGCGAAGCCCTGAAATGCCATCGCGTTCAACCGCGCGCTGCCAAGAGACGAGCTCTTCCAGCGAAAGCTGGTAACGCGCGCAGGCCTCCGGCACGCTGAGCAAACCACCTTCAACCGCAGCGACCACCTCGGCCTTGCGCCGCGCTACCCACCGAGACGTACCCGGCTCGGGCAGCTTGTCGAAAGTCAAAACTTCGCCAAGCGGGCCAACAACTTTGCGGACGATCTGATTGTCAGCGTTCAACATGCGTATTCCCCGAGACTTGTCGATCGTACGGCTCTTGGGAGTCCTTATCGGGTAGGTGCCAGAAAATAGTTAACAGGATCGTTAACGGGGATGCAGTTCACGCCATTGTGAAGTTAAATACGAGCGTTTATGCCAAACGCTCAAGACCCGTCTATGTTATTTGATGTCGCCGTGCTCCATGAACATCAGTTCATCTTCAAGCGCAGGCAAGGTACGCGCATGACAGCACGCTATAAAGGCCAACGACGTAGAGCACCGGTTGGTTCCCGATGATTCGGGAAAAAACTCCAGACACGTAATCCTGGCTTGTAGGCAAGTTGCATGCCCTCGAGGGTAGGCGAGGGAAACCGCCAGCTCCGCAAGACTTACTTAAGCAATGTTCAGTAGCAACATTCAGCCACAGGGGGTGGCAGGGGTCGCACCTGATGATCAAAACAACGCCGCAACTCGGCACCTATGAGTATGCCACGCAAGAGGATCGTTCCGCACTCCGCACCCGCGTGACGATCCCGGGTTATATCCGTCCTGTGGGAGCAAAGCGCCTGGTGACCACCACTAGGGATATATCGCTGTCTGGCTTCGCGGCGATCGCGATTGCTCGCCTCCATCCGGGCACAAAGTGCTGGCTGACCTTGCCTGGCCTTCCCTCGCTTGAGGCAGAAGTCGTATGGTGGGAGGGAGGCATCGTTGGATGTGCTTTCAAAGAGTTGCTCAACCAAGCTGATCTTGATCCTCTGATAAGCCGTTGGCTGTGACCTTTTGCGTGAACTTGGCTGCGAGCTGGGTTGAGGATCAACCGCGCCAAATCCTCGACGGCCTGTCTATGCGTTAGGATCTTGTTAAG
>NZ_JACHLR010000078.1 GCF_014204535.1 Novosphingobium chloroacetimidivorans | reverse complement strand
TCCAGACTGTGCGGAAACTCGGTGATTGATTCCATAGGCTCGCGAACAGACGTATGCTGTGCCGATGGCGTACATCGAGGGTCATGCGCGCGACCAGTCGCTGCTGTTGCCGGCATCGGTCGAGGACTATGTGGCAGCGGACAGCCCGGTTCGGTTCATCGACGTATTCGTCGATGACCTCGATTTGGGCGAGGCCGGCTTCCATCGTACACGGCCGAAGGCGACGGGACGACCGGGATATGACCCGGCCGACATGCTCAAACTGTACCTGTACGGCTATCTCAACCGGGTGCGGTCGAGCCGGCGTCTGGAAGCCGAGGCGACGCGCAACCTTGAATTGATCTGGCTGCTGCGCGGGCTGCGGCCGGACTACAAGACCATCGCCGACTTCCGTCGTGACAATCGGGGTGCGTTCAAGGCGGTGTTCCGCACCTTCGTCGTCCTGTGCCGCAAGTTGGACCTGTTCGGTCGCGAGCTGCTGGCGGTCGACGGCACCCGGCTGAAGGCGGTGAACAATCCGGGACGCAACTTCTCTCGCGCCAAGCTGGCCAGGTACATTGCCGCGGCCGACGAGCGGCTCGAGGGGTATCTGGCCGAGCTGGACGCCATCGACCGCGGCGAGGATGGCCATGGGCCCGGGCGCAGCGAGGCGCTGGCCGCGAAGATCGCTCACGTGCGCGAACGGCGGCAGGCGCAGGCGGCGATGCTGGAGCAACTGAACGCCAGCGGCGAGAGCCAGATCTCGCTGACCGACCCCGATGCGCGTGCGATGGTGACGGGTCAGAAGACCACGGTCGGCTACAACGCGCAGGTGGCGGTCGATGCGAAGCACAAGCTGATCGTCGAGCAGCACGTCACCAATGCCGCGACCGACATGGGTCTGCTCGCCTCCACCGCCGGCGCGGCCAAGGTGGCGCTTGATCTCGAGCGCATCGATGCCGTGGCAGACATGGGCTATTACAAGGGTGAGGACATCGAGGCCTGCGAGGCGAACGGCATCACGCCCTATGTCGCCAGGCCCGAGCGGGGCAGCGCGGTCGCCAACGGCCGCTTTCCCAAGGAGCGCTTCGCTTACGACCCGGAAGCCGACGCCTACCGCTGCCCCGGCGGCCGGCTTCTCGACACCCGCTACCGCTCGGTCACGAATGGCCATGTGTCAATCCAGTATTCCAGCCCCGCGGCCTGCGCCGCCTGCACCATCAGGGCGCGCTGTACCGGAAGCCGCTGGCGCCGCATCAACCGCTGGGAGAACGAGGCGGTGCTCGAGCGCATGGCGAAGCGGCTCGCCGCCCGACCCGGTATCCTCAACATCCGCCGGGAAACGGTCGAGCATCCGTTCGGCTCGATCAAACAATGGATGAACCAGGGCGCTTTTCTCATGCGCGGGCTAGAGAAGGTCCGCGGCGAGTTCAGCCTGACGGCGCTCGCCTACAATCTGAGGCGAGCCATCACCCTCGTTGGTATCCCGGGGCTGATCCGGGCGGTGACAGCCTGATCCGCGCCGCCAAGGGCGTCGATACAGCCAGGCATGCTCCCCATCGCGCCAATATGCCGCCCGCACAGCCAAAAACCCGGATCAAGCGTCTCCCCCAACCCACCTCGTCGAAAAGAACGTCAGGTCGGCAACGTGCCGCAGAGTTTCCGCACGGTCTG
>NZ_JACHLR010000077.1 GCF_014204535.1 Novosphingobium chloroacetimidivorans | reverse complement strand
GCTTGAGGGCGATCGGCATGCCGTTGGCATCCACCAGCGCGTGGATCTTGGTGGTCAGGCCGCCGCGCGAGCGACCCATGCAACCGGGTCCCCCTCACATGGGGATATTCTAGTCAAGCGCCTGTGTGCCTACAGCATGTGTAGTCTCCCGGTTATCGGATCCATGGTCTGAGCCTGCTGCAACAAGCGTCCCGTCAACCGGTCCGCTCTAACCTCACATCCGGTCGCCGCTCGTGCGCGGCGGCACCACAATCCCGCTTGCGTCGGGGTCGGCTTAGAGAGACGGGACCAACCTTTTTGTCGGCGGCCTAAGCCAATGGGGACCGACGGTCCGTCTACCTGGATCCGGCAGGGTTGCTCCCTGCGGAAACTGTTCTGCGTGTCCTGGGATTAGGCGGGCTTGAGTAGGGCGCCCTTTGGCACAACGCCCGCCGAACTAAACTGCCACAGCGAAATCAGCAACTTGCGGGCAAGCGCGACGATCATCACGCGGCGGACTCGCCCTCCGTTTGTTTGTACTCGCTCTTCGAACCACCGGGTTAGTTCCGATGTTGGCTGATGCCGCAGCCATAGCCAGGCCACCTGGATCATCATCGTGCGCAGCCTCTTGTTGCCGGCCTTGGACACGCCTTGTTCGCGGTCCATCGCGCCACTTTGCCAAGGTGATGGCGCCAGTCCTGCATAGCAAGCAACCTGTCGCCGGTTGCTGAAGCTCCGGAAGAATGCCTCGGCATGGAGGACGGCAGCGAACTCGGGGCCGATGCCGCGCAGCTGGAGCAGACGGGCGCTTGCCGGCTCGGCCGTGTCCTGTGTCGCTGCCTCGAGCATCGCGTCTCTCTCGCGCTCGACCTCCTTGATCTGCCGCATGACCAGCTCGAGCCGATCCAACTCGCGCTCGATCTCCCGCTTGATGTGGCTGGGCAGCGGTCGGCCGTCGCCCGTAGTCAGCTCCTCTAGGCGCGACCGCCGGTTCGCACGCAGGGGCTCATAGTCGCCAACGCCTTGTGCAAAGAGAAGGCCTTTAACACGATTGATATGCCGGATGCGTTCGACAACCAATGAACGCCGCTCGCGGCAGATGCGGCGGCGATCTTCGTCTTCGACGCTCGGCACAGCCACCATCGCACAGACGCGCGGCTCTCCTCGCTTGTATGCAAGCAGTGTGCGGACCAGCGCCTCGCCGTCGAGCTTGTCCGTCTTCGCACGGCGACTACGCCAAGAGGCCGCGATCGAGGCGGCATCAACGACATGGCTCTCGATACCCTCGCGCGTGAGGCAGCGGTGTATCCAGAAGCCGTCCAGGCCCGCCTCCTGGATAACGACCAGTGGATACTCCTCGCCTGTCCGCTCCTCGGCCCTCGCCTGCAGTTGTGCAAACCGGTTCAGGAGCGACGGTACGTCGCCGCCTTTGACCTGATGTCGAGAAAGGCGCTCACCCCGGCCTGGGGACAGCGAGGTCACCAACCAGGTGGAACGGCTAAGCTCTAGCGACACGAAGATCGCATTGAGCTGCGTGCTGACGGCGGCATCAGACGAAATAGACACGGCAACCTCCTTCACGACAATGCGGGAAGGTAATCATGCCTCAACCAGCGCAGCCCGCGCCCATGGGATCTTTTTACTGCCGTTGGCACCGTGCTGGTGGACCCGGATCGAAGAGGAGTCGATCATCTGCACGTCGCCCTCGTAAGCGTCTGACACAGCTTCCA
>NZ_JACHLR010000076.1 GCF_014204535.1 Novosphingobium chloroacetimidivorans | reverse complement strand
AAAAGCACCTGTTAACCGACCGTTCATGGTCGCCCCTGCCCCACGCAAGCTCATTTTGCTTTTTGTCGTAGATTGTATCTAAGCAAAACTATTCTTTGGTGATTCGCTGATACTATCAGAACAAGATTTCTTATGTTGGCAGACAATCCGCAATTGATTAGGACGATCACGGCTTCGGCTGGACCGGATCAACGAGAAGAAAGCTCTTCTGCTATACCGACATCGACTCGCCTGACGACAATGACACGATCTTGCAAGTTCCCGCGACTTGCCGAAAGAAGCACCACCGATTGATCGCCTTGGCTTTCACCAGGCGCACGCGGAACAGCCATATGATCGTTGCATCCGGTTCCGTGCCGTTAGGGCCGAGCCTGACGATCGGTCGAAACGGAGCCAACCTTTGATTTGGAACTCGATGCCTTGCTCTGAGAGCGAGTGCAGCCTCCGCGTCGCTGAGTGCCGCCGCCGAAGTTCTGTTCGTGATTACCCGAGCCAAGCGCTTAAGGGTCGCTGGCGCTGCTGCAGCGGAAATTAGCATTGGCACGATCGTCGCCGGCTCAGTAAGCGGCTGCTCCTCGGCGAGGCCGGCCGCCCGCATGCGATGGCGGCAGCAGAGATCGTACGCACGACACCTTGATCGCTGAGCCGCAACAACCGCGCACGGACTTATGCGCCGTCGATGTGAGACGGCCTAGAGCGGTTTCCGCCCGACCTGAGTCGAGGAGGATTCACACGATCGTGCTTATCTGATTCAAGATGCTGGCTGGATGGAGGCCGGCATGGATGGGTAAGCCGTTATCGATGGACCTGCGGTCGCGAGCACTGGCCGCGGTTGACGAGGGGATGAGTTGCCGGGCCGCGGCGAGGCGGTACGGGGTCGCGGCCGCGACGGTGATTGGATGGCATGACCAGCGCCGCAGCACGGGTGGCTATGCCGCCAAGGCCCAGGGCGGCGACACTCGATCGCAGCGGATTGAGGCGCACCACGATACGATCCTGGCACTGCACGCAGCACGTCGCGACATCACGCTGGACGAGCTGCGCCGCGAGCTTGGCCAAGCTGGTGTGACGGTGGCGATCTCGACGCTACACCGCTTCTTCGCCCGGCATGGGATCACGCGCAAAAAAAGGTCGGGCACGCGGTCGAGCAAGACCGTCCCGACGTCTTGAGCCAGCGGGAAGCATGGTTCGATCGCCAACTTGACCTCGATCCCGAGCGGCTGGTGTTCATCGACGAGACCTGGACAGCGACCAACATGACCCGCAGCCATGGCCGCTGCCGGCGAGGCGAGCGGCTGCGGATGGGCTACCCACACGGCCATCGCAAGACGACTACGCTGGTCGCAGGCCTGCGCATGACCGGCATGATCGCGCCGATGGTGCTCGACGGGCCGATCAATGGCGACTGGTTCAAGGCCTATATCGGCCAGGTGCTCATCCCCGAGCTCAAGCCCGGGGATGTCGTTGTCATGGACAACCTGTCCAGCCACAAACGCGCCAGCGTCAATGTGCTGATCGAGGCCGCTGGCGCCCGCATCCTGTTCCTGCCGCCCTACAGCCCCGACTTCAACCCGATCGAAAAGGCCTTCGCCCGCCTCAAGGCCATGCTCCGCAAGGCCGGCGAGCGTACCGTCTCCGGCCTCTGGTCGCTCATCGGGAAGCTGGTGGATCTCTTTCAACCGCAGGAATGCGCCAACTACTCCAGTTCGTGCCGCTATGACCTGGACTGATAGGAAAACGCTCTAGGCCACAGACCCATAAACAGGATTCCCAAACAGGCAGAGGCATGATTCAGTTCTCCGGCAAGGAGATGGGCATGGCACGTTTTGATCTGACGG
>NZ_JACHLR010000075.1 GCF_014204535.1 Novosphingobium chloroacetimidivorans | reverse complement strand
TGTTAGTGACAATTCTGAGCGGCGTTGGCGATCACCGCCTGCCCGTGCGAACAACGCTTGCTGTCGAAGCGAAGTGGAGCGTGTAGCTAAAGTGGGGCAACCCAGGAGCTGCTATCTCAACCTTCGGTTTCGGCGACGTCGATTGCGGGGGTAAGGTTCTTGAGGCAAGCCGGGTCAATAGGCGCCATCAAGGTCGCATATCTTCATAAGCGCAGCGGTGAGCTTCAGCCCGGGTGCAGCTTGTGAGGTCATCTCGCCGGACATGAATACCGGATCGACCTCAGCTTCGTAGTGGTAAACATCTGGAGAGCCTGGGCCCACTCCAAACAAGCTCGAACTGTCCGCCAGAGGGTTCCAGAGCCAAGTTTCGATGCGCAAGCTAATGACGTGGCCGTTCGTCCGATAAGTGCCGGCGTACGCGCGCTGAGCGTGACCGCCGAGAATCCTGCCAGCTTGCAATGCCAGTGTACCGCGATGGGAAAGATCCCGCGGTTTTAGGGCCGAGGTTGCAACGAAAGCCCACAATCCTTGAACACTGGCTTCGAAACCGCCCAAACCCGTAATGATGGCTTCTTTTCCGATGACTAAAGATCCGACCGGTAGGTTTTGCATATGCCCTCGCCGGCGCCATCAACCGACCATCGTAGCTGTCCAATATAAGACATGTCCGGGCCCTAGCGACTGAGCTCGACCTGCTTCATCACCCTCCCGCGTTCTGGAGAGTATCGGCTGTCCCCTCGTGTGTGCAATGTTTATTAACGCCAAACCTTGAAGTTTTGTTCCCTCTCACTCGCTCTGCGATCGCCTTCAACGAACATCGACAATAGACCCGTCAATGGTCTGCTTGGCTGCGCACTCATCAGGCTAGCAAGCTTCAAATAGTGTGCTGAGCGCTCCACGCTCGCCTTGCAAAGCCAAACGGCTCTTGACCCTGACTTCCTCAGCTTCCGAAAGGAAGTATGAGTACAGCGAATGCTTGCACGTCGACTTGCCGGACCGAAACCGTTGAATTTGAGAGGCTATCTCGGAGACGCTGATCCACATCAATTGGGAGGGCGCATCTACTGTGCCATTCATGCGCAACTCACCGATCGGCTTGAAGCCGAGCATGGCCTCATAGAACCGACGGTGGCGTGGGTTCACTTCTATGAAAAGGTCAGTACCTTCATAGCTGTCGCTTCCGTAGAGAAATACAGCATGAAAGAGACAAGCGAGAAGGCTGTTATTATCTTTTCTGTCACACTTTTCAAAAGCAAATCTTGTAAGTTCACACACTCGGGAACCCCGGACCCTCCTGTACTCATCAATCTCTGCCTTGAATAAGGCGTCAGCTGCTAGTCCCTCCGGTGTGTCAACTCCAAGTGTAATCGTACCGGCAAGGCTTGGCCCCATGCGGGCAAGAAATGTCGTTTGATAAGCGCTACCACCGATCTTGTGATGCGATCCATATCCACGCCACTCGTAGCGCCGGTTCAGCAACGACTCAGCCGCCAGGCGGTCGCATTCCGTCCGAGCAACAGACAAGGTCAGACGCCGTCGAGGCCCCGACGCTGAGGGCGCTTTGGGGTTCTCGAACGGCCGGCTTACGGTCCGCTCGTATAAGAGCTTCGAAGCTCTTCGATCAAACACCTGAATAGTCATATGAACCCCTGACGAGTGCAACGCCCTTGACCTGCATTTTGCGACATCTCTCGATAAGCCAGAATTATTAGTGCTGGTTAACGATCAGGTCGGCGCACCTCCAACAATCGGGCAAGGTCCATCTAGAAAGTTGTGCGTGCACAAGAGATCATCATATTTCTTGTTATGTCAGCGATGTAGTCAGGCACCAGTGTGAATAGTTCCCCCCCTGGCTCGCGAACAAGTTTCCTAAAAGCACCTGTTAACCGACCGTTCATGGTCGCCCCTGCCCCACGCAAGCTCATTTTGCTTTTTGTCGTAGATTGTATCTAAGCAAAACTATTCT
>NZ_JACHLR010000074.1 GCF_014204535.1 Novosphingobium chloroacetimidivorans | reverse complement strand
CAACCCGCTATGACAAACGCGACGACAACTTCCTCGCCTCAGTCCAACTCGCATCCATACGCATCTGGCTCAGGCATAATGAGTCGGTGGCCTAGTGCGTCCGATACCTCGGGGACAGCCCCTTTTTGAGTAGGATCGCCGCCGTCTGATGTGCTTTCAGATGGGCCGCATCGATCATCACCGGTCCGGCTGTCCGCCCTTCGCCGCGAGCGCCGCGAAGATCTTGTTGAACACGCCGAGCCTGCTCCAGCGGATGAAGCGGTCGTAGAGCGTTCTCGGCGGCCCATAAGCTGCAGGCGCGTCGCGCCACCGAAGACCGTTCCTGATCACGAAGTTGATGCCACTGACAACCCGCCGATCATCAACTCTCGGTACACCGTACGACAGCGGAAAATGCGGCTTGATCGGGCGCATCTGCGCCCCTGAGAGCCAAATCTAATCACTCATGCCGACGCCTCCTCGCGCCGCATTGGATCAACCGATCGCTCCCTCCGCAAGCGATTCGATAGGTCCTGAGCCCAGGTGAGCAGAGCGAGCCTTATAACCTTGGTCACCGGAACAACTTCAACGGTGTCGGGCTTCAAGCCGCCAGTTGGAGGCGCTGAGTTAATCTGGTTCCTTCCAAATCCGGCACATTGCGGCCCTCTGAACACCGAATTCGGACAGCGACTAGCCTCGGTTTCACCTGATCGTCGAGTCGGTTCTTCGTCTCGTTTGCGCCACTCAGGCTCATCTTCTCGATTGGTCTCGCCTCGCTACGGTTGCTACTCCAAAAGCAACAGCACATTACCGGCCCCAGGAGCGTCAAACTGACATCTGCTATAGTGTCGGGCCACCGCCAAGATCCATAATGGAGCATGTTCAGAAGCTCGTTGCCAAGCTCAGCCTGTAAGACCAAAAAAATCGCTATCAGTGAGCCACGACCTCCGCCGAAGAACAGCCTGCCGGGGAGATAAATCACTAAACCTGCAAGCAGATGCAACATAGGCCGCGACAAACCTGTCACATCGACAGTGTCCTGAGAAAATTGCGTATATGCCGAAACGAGATCCATCCGTTTGGCCTACCACCTGACGTTTAGCAGACTTTTTTCATCAATGGTTAATAGAGCGCTAAATCTCCATCCTGCCGCATAGGATTTGATCAAAGAGGGTCGGACGTTTGAATCTGTCCGGTGCGCCATTCTTTTCCCTCTCAAAGCGAGAAATGCGATACTCGACATCGGTTGTCTCAACTCTCGCCCGGTCGAGAGAAGTCACTTATCCTTGCTAGCGTCGTGCTTCGCCACGTTGACCATGTCTTTGCTCGATGATGCGAACTCCTGCCTCCTCGATCGCGTATGAGCTTGGTTTCGGCGGTCCGGCGGCTACACGGCTTTTTTATTTGATAGACACGTCAGTTAACTATAGACGCTAGGGTACACTATCATGCTTCGGCCGATGTTCGTCAGCGCTGGTTGCCTGGTCTGGTACGAACCAATGCCGGCAATCTTCACACGACCCTCACTTTCGCGATGATCATAGCCGCGTTACCCTCTGCCGAGCGGCAGATCGAGCATTCAATTACCCTAGCTGCCGTGTTGTTAACCCGGCTGCTTCAGACCAAACAAAACCATATAATCCGCCGGCTTTAGCCTTCATGCCGGAGTCGATTGTTGGCGCTCGAAGTCGGACACGCAGGCATGTTGCCGCCTTTTTTCGTCTGCAGACGGACAAATACGGGAGCCGGATTAGCAGCTAAGAGCTGGACATCGGCCGTTGGCACAACGAAGCTGGCGACTTTCCAGTTGGTCTCCCCAAAAGCTTACAGGTACCAGGGTGTGGGAAGACCTCCCCCGCAGATCCGATCACGATCTCAGGACTCGCATGATAACCCAGCCTGTGTCCTCGAAAGAAGGCTGCGTGATCGAAGCGCGCCCGTGCATACCGCAACTAGAGCATTTTCAGCATGAGCGTTGATATCCTGCGGCTTGGAAGAAGTTGGCGCATTCGTCTGGCAGGAAGCGATCGAGCAGCTTGCCGATAC
>NZ_JACHLR010000073.1 GCF_014204535.1 Novosphingobium chloroacetimidivorans | reverse complement strand
CCCATCGCTGCCTCCTTCGTGAGGCTGCCTATGAATCACACGATCGGCTCAATGGGAATCCCCCTCCGATTCCGCCCATCATGAAAATGCTCTAGCATGTCCGGTGAGCGGGGCTGGAAGGCGCGCGGTTCTCCCGTCACGAACATGACAGGCCGTTCGCCGATGATGGCGATAATGCGGTCGACCGCTATAGGCCCTGTCCCGCCGGTACCAAGATTGACGTCAGAAATGATGACGTCCGGAGCATGGCTCGATGCATAAGCGACGGCCTCGTCTTCTGTCCCGGCCATGTCGATCGACGACGCGCCGACAGCCTCGATGAGCTGGGCGATATGATCGGCGATCAGCCAATCATCCTCGATGATGAGCACGTGGCACATGGTCGTGCCTCAATGCTTGGCAGAGGAAAGGGTTCGCCACTTTCTCGTAGTTCGTTGTCGATTGTGACGGACGGCCTACACCCACCGGCGCAATCGAGAGTGCTTAAATGGTCGCTTCGATCTCAAACCGGACTCCCGTTTCGGGGTAATGGATCGCTGCGTCACCCCGCACGTGCCGACGCAGCACGCGCTCGATCATGCGCGTACCGAAGCCGATGCGGGTCGGCGGTGTCACCGGCGGACCGTCATGCTCGCCCCAGCAGAAAAACAGGCGGCGCTCGCCGTCCTTGCGCTTGATTGACCATTCGATCGCCACACGACCTTCGGGAACGGACAGCGAGCCATATTTGATGGCGTTGGTCGCCAGCTCGTGCAGTGCCATCGCGAGCGCCAACGTGATCTCCGGCGAAAGCCGGATATGCGGTCCCTCGACCGAGAAGCGGGCACCGTCGCGGTCCTTGAAGGGCAGCAGCGCCCGATCGACGATATCGCCGATCGCAGCCCCCTCGACCTCATCCTGGATCAGCAACTCCTGCGCAGCACCGAGGCTGCCGATCCTGCCTGAGACGGCGATCGCCGCGTCTTCGAGGGATGAGGCGTCTCGCAGAGTCTGGGTGACCACGGCGTTGACCGTCGCGAGGGTGTTTTTCACCCGGTGCGTCAGTTCGCGTGCGAGAACGGAGCGATGCTCTTCAGCGAATTTGCGCTGAGAGATGTCGGTCGAGAAGCCGGTCATCGCCAGCGGGGTACCATCGGCGCGGTGCTGAAGCTCGCCCTGGATCGATACCCAGCGCTGCTCGCCGGCCGGCGTCAAAATGCGGTACTCGATGTGGTACGGGTCGCCATGCTCGATCGTCCGCATGACCGCGGCCTGCATAGCCGGGAGGTCCTCGGGGTTTATGGCACCCAGCAGGTCTCGATAGGTGAACGGCTCGGCGATCGGGCGTCCAAAGACCCTCTTGCAGCCGGAGGAGGCGGTCAGCTCCTGCTCGGGTAGGTCGAGCGTCCAGGTGCCCAGCGCACCGGCCTTCAACGCCATGCGCAGCCGCGCATTGTGCGCCGCCAAGTCCACGTCACGCTGCGCCACCTCGGCAGCCAACGCTTCACGGTCCTGCTCCAATTGCAGAACGCGATGCCGCTCCACGGTGACATCGATCTGGGAGGCCACGAAATATCGCAGGTCTCCGTCATCACCGAACACCGGCGCGACCATCAACCTGTTCCAAAACGGGGTGCCGTCCCGGCGATGGTTGAGTAGATCGAGTTCGATCGGCTCACGGCTCGCGATGGCATTCCTCATGCGGGCAACGTCAGCCGGATCAGTGAGCGGCCCCTGCATGAACCGGCAATTGCGGCCCAACACCTCGGCCGCAGGAAAGCCGGTCAACGTCTCGAACGCTTTATTGACGTAGATCAGCGGGCAATCGGGGAGCGTCGGATCGCTGACGACCATCGCGATCGGCGTCATGGCGAAACCGACCTGCATCGGGTCGGAGGACTTTAGACCGCGCGCATAGGTATTGATCGCCGCCTCGATCTCGGGCGACGGCGTAAAGGGCTGGACAGCGAACGGGGCGAGTGGTTGACGGTTCAAAACGGGAACACACTACCTGATGGTAAGCGTCCGCCCGGGACCGTTGCCCCGATTGCGGACATCGCCTAGCCTCCTGAGCTTATCTCATGAAATCAAACGGCGGCTACTGCCTGTTCG
>NZ_JACHLR010000072.1 GCF_014204535.1 Novosphingobium chloroacetimidivorans | reverse complement strand
TTGGCCTCCTTCTGGAGTCCAGAAAGAGACTCCTTAGCAGAGGTCCATCAGCGCCGAGCCTAAATGCCGCAACACGCCCGAGGGCGGACGCTTACCCTGATGATTGTTACGGCTACAATCGCCCTAGCATCATGCTCTTAGCGCCGCTTTGATCTGATTATGACGGGCCGCACGTTCCGCCATCGCCAGCCATGCCGCTTCGGAGCGACGGCAGCGGTCGATCACATTCGGCAACGTTGTCGATGCCGCCTGCTCGGCACACAAGGTGGCCTGATCGCGATAATAGCTCTCCACCTTCATCCCCCGTGCGTGCCGACCCCGGTCGGACCTTCAATCACCTGCCGGACCTTCGTCGCCAGTTCGCTGCGCTTGTACGGCTTCTGGATCAGGTCGAACTCGGCACCGCGCGCATCGACCCGCTCAATCGACGATTCCGCATAGCCTGTGGTCAGCAGCACCCGCATCCGCGGCCTGCGTCGCTTGACCTCTCGCGCCAGCATAACGCCGTTCATGCCTCCGGGCATGATCAGGTCGCTGAACAGTAGGTCGATGTGCCCGGCACCGTCGAGGATCGTCAGCGCCTCGTTGGCATTCTCAGCCCGCAAAACTGTGTAGCCGAACTCGGCCAGAACTGTCTCCGCATAGTCGCCGACATCGATCTGATCCTCCACGACCAGCACCGTCTCGGTGCCGCGCTTGTCGGCAAGCGATCGTGAAGGCTTCCCTCCGACCGGCTCTGCCCTTGCGTTCTCGCACGGGAAAAGCATCCGTACCGTCGTGCCGTGGCCCTCCTCCGAGTAGATGCGTAGCGATCCACCCGACTGCTTCATGAAGCCGTACACCATCGACAGGCCTAGACCCGTACCTTTGCCCTGGTCCTTGGTGGTGAAGAAGGGCTCGGTAACCCGCTTCAGCACCTCAGGGGACATGCCCGTACCCTCGTCGGTGATCGTCACGCCGACATAGTTGCCGGCTTCGAGCTCGCCAAAGCCCTTGTCGCCAGCCTCGATCGAGCGGTTCCTGGTCTCGATGACGATGTTGCCGCCGTCCGGCATGGCGTCGCGTGCGTTGAGCAGGATATTGATTATTGCCAGCTCAGCCTGCGTCGGATCAATCCGTGCGTTGCAGGTCGTCTCCTGGTGAACGATCCGCACGTTCACGACGCCGCCCGCGGTCCGCTCGATCAACGGCTGAAGCTGGTCGATCAGATCGACAAGGTTGACCACGCGGCCTTGCAGCTTCTGCCGGCGCGAAAAGGCGAGGAGCTGCTGGGTCAGCGTCGCCCCGCGCTCGGCCGCCTGCATGACCGCATTGATCGAACGTGCCGCCTTCTTGCGGTCGAACTCGCCATCTCCCTCAATCTGGTTTCGCAGCACGTCGCTGAAACCCTGGATGACCGTCAACAGATTGTTGAAGTCGTGCGCGACACCGCCGGTGAGCTGACCCACCGCCTCCATCTTCTGCGCCTGACGAAGACCTTCTTCCGCATCACGTCGGCGCGTGACATCGAGCTGCGAGGCGAAAAAGTAGATCAGCTTGTTGTCGGCATCGAACACCGGCGAGATGAACAGCGCGTTCCAGAAGGCGGAGCCGTTCTTCTTGTAGTTGATCAGTTCGACCGATGTTTCCTTCCGCTGCTCAATGGCGCGGCGAATTTCAGCGACCGTGTCGCGATCGGTGTCGGGCCCCTGAAGCAGTCGGCAGTTGGTGCCGACCAGCTCGTCCCAGCCATAGCCGGTCATGTTGATGAACGCCGGATTGGCGAACACGATCGGATTGTCAGGCTGGTTAGGATCGGTGACGATCATGGGCATTCGCGTCGTCTTCACCGCCGCAAAGAAGATGCTGTTGCTGTCGTCGGTCATGTCAGGGTTGGCGCCACCTGCCAGATGCGGAGGCGGGGCGCTGGGCAGCGTCTCAGGGGTTTCGTTTGCCATAGAAGTCCAGCGCTAGAGGAGGGCTTGCCCCGAAGCGCCGGCCAGTGGGCCGTTAACTGCTCATGCCTCGCTTTGTTCCCAGCGTACACGACACATCTCGCTATCTAACCTGATCGGTTAAAACCGAACGGTTGTGACGCCTCGGCTTACGGGACACCCTTTCTCACTTCTGTGAGCGTGACGGGTTTCGAGAAGCGTTCAAAATTCCCATTCCACCATCCAGACTGTGCGGAAACTCGGTGATTGATTCCATAGGCTCGCGAACAGACGTATGCTGTGCCGATGGCGTACATCGAGGGTCATGCGCGCGACC
>NZ_JACHLR010000071.1 GCF_014204535.1 Novosphingobium chloroacetimidivorans | reverse complement strand
GTAAGCGTCCGGTGAGCGGTTCTGCTCAGGCGGCGCGGTAGTTCCAAGGCAAGAGATCGTCGATTTGACGGTTGGGGTGGTCGGCGATGCGGTTGATGGTATCGCGTAGCCATGCCTCGGGATCTACGCCGTTGAGCTTGGCGGTCTCAATGAGGCTGTAGATAGCGGCGGCACGCTCGCCGCCTTTGTCCGAGCCGGCGAACAGCCAGTTTTTGCGGCCGAGGGCGACGCCGCGCAACGCGCGCTCAGCGGCATTGTTGTCGATCTCGAGCCGGCCATCGTCGAGATAGCGGCCGAGCGCCTGCCATCGCGAGAGAGCATAGCGGACAGCGATCGCCAGGTCAGATTTACGCGACAGCTTTGGCAGCGTGGTCTCGAGCCAAGTGCGCAAAGCCTGCAAGAGCGGTCCGGCACGCGTCTGTCGTTCGGACCTTCGTCGCTCAGGAGGCGCGCCGCGAATGTCGTCCTCGACGGCATAGAGCGCGGCGATCCTATCGAATGCCTCCCGCGCGACCGCGGAGCCGTTGGCGGCGTGGATATCGAAGAACTTGCGCCGGACGTGCGCCATACAGGCGACCTCAGCAATGCGATTGCCGTACAGCTTGTTGAACCCGGCATAGCCGTCGGCATGGACGTGCCCGACGAAGCCGCTGAGATGCGCGACCGGGCGCTCGCCCTTTCGATCCGGCGCATATCGAAACAGCGCGGCAGGCGGCGCGCTGCCACCGTGGCCGCGCTCGTCGCGGACATAGACCCACAGCCGCCCGGTTCTCGTACGTCCAGCGCCAGGCGCGAGTACCGGGACCGGTGTATCGTCGGCGTGGAGCGTGTCGCCGCCTGTCACATGGCGGGCGAGCGCATCAACGAGCGGCTCGAGCAGCGAAGCCGAGCGCCCGACCCAGTCCGCCATGGTCGAGCGAGCGAGATCGACACCCTCTCGCGCGTAGATCTCCGACTGGCGGTAGAGTGGCAGATGGTCGGCATATTTGGCGACGAGGATATGAGCGAGGAGCCCGGCTCCGGGCTTGCCGCGCTCGACCGGCATACTGGGCAGCGGCGCCTGGACGATCCGGTCACACGCGCGGCAGCCGAGCTTGGGCCGGACGTGGCGGATGACGCGGAACGAGGCGGGCACATAATCGAGTTGCTCGGTGATATCGTCACCGATCCGGCGCATCGGGCCGCCGCAGTCAGGGCAGATGCAGGCCGGCTCATGCAGGACCTCCTCACGCGGTAGATGATCGGGCAATGGCTGGCGGACGGGCTTGCCGACCTCGGCGCGAGGCGATGTGACCCGAGTGGCTGCAGCCTCCGCCTCGACCTCTTCGAGCGCGAGCTCCAGTTGCTCGATCTCGCGTGTGATCTTCTCCGACGAACTGCCAAACTGCATCCGGCGCAGCCGCGCCAACTGGATCTTAAGCCGCTCGGCAATGAGCTTATGGGCGTTGCGATCGGCGTCGACCTCGACCAGCAGCGCCTTCAGAAAGGCGACATCGTCGGGCAGCGATGCGACATCGATCGACATAGCCGATCATAGCATCTGGCGCTCTCCAAAGCACGCGAAACCGCCGAAAAACTGCTCTCGTCTACCAGGCAAACTGCGGCTCGGCGCTTCGTTTGGGCGCACGCCAGTCGACACCTTCAAGCAGCATCGAGAGCTGCGCCGGCGTCAGCACCGCCACGCCGGTGGCGGTGGTCGGCCAGGTGAAGCGGCCGCGCTCGAGCCGCTTGGCGTGGAGCACCATGCCCTGACCGTCCCACCACAGAAGCTTGATCAGATCGCCGCGTTTGCCGCGGAACGCGAATACCGCGCCGGAGAACGGATCCTTGTGGAGGACGCTCTGGGCCATGGCGGCGAGACCATCGAAGCCCTTACGCATATCCGTAGTGCCGGCTGCCAGAAAGACCCGCACTCCCGCGGGAGGGCCGATCATCGGCCGAGCGCATCCAGTACGAGCCGCAGCGTCGCGCGATCGACCGGCGGTATCATTCGCACCCGATGGCCAGCTGCGGTCACCACCTCGATCGAGCCTGCCGGCAGCGGCGGCGGCGATCCCGCGGGCGCTGGCAGCGCCAGTTGAACTGGTACGAACCCATCGCCTGTGCTCGGCCCCGGCACCAAGCGATCGGCAACAAAGACGCGCCGCCAGCGATAGAGCAACGACGCATCCAGGCCATGTCGACGTGCCACCGACCGCACCGTCGCCCGCGGCTCCAGCGTCTCCGTCACGAAACGCGCCTTATCCTCGTCGGACCACGGCCGCCGCACCCGCTTGCCTTGCTCTGAAACGTCGATGATCCGCGTAGCCATAAGTGCCGCACCGGTGCTGTCCACAGTGCCGCACCTGTGGCTTGCCGATTACCCGTCGCGCAAGGCGCCCCAGACCGGACGCTTAC
>NZ_JACHLR010000070.1 GCF_014204535.1 Novosphingobium chloroacetimidivorans | reverse complement strand
CGTAGCCATAAGTGCCGCACCGGTGCTGTCCACAGTGCCGCACCTGTGGCTTGCCGATTACCCGTCGCGCAAGGCGCCCCAGACCGGACGCTTACTCTCGATCTACGAATCCGCCGATTGCACCGGATATGAGTCGCCGGAGAGCTGGAGCACGCTCGGCATGGGCGAGCCGGACGTTAGCACGCAGACCGAGGACGCAGCGAAGGCCTGGTTCGTGATGTTTCGCGACACCGTGCTCGGCCTCGCCGAAGCGCTGGGGATCGAACTGGAGCGCACGGAACTCCCGCTTGAGTTCGCCAAGGCGACCGAGCGCGTGGACCTGGGCTGGTTCCTGATCAAGGAAGGCTCAACCGGCGCAGTCCGGGCTCGCTGGAGCGGCCATGACGGAGAGCGCGAACGGGTGCGCTCGCAGGGCACCTGGTATCTCGCTTCCAAGCTCAAGGAAGCCCGGCAGGACGTGTTCGATTACATCGAGATGTTCTACAACCCTTTGCGCAAGCACGTCAGGAACGGGTTGCTCTCACCTGCCGCGTTCGAACGGCAGCAGACTTCGAAAGCAGAAGGCGTCTAGAAAACCAGGGGCTATTCACTCCGCGTGACTGAAGGCGACACCACCTCACTATCGCGGTCGTTTGAAGGACATTCGGGATCCCCGCAGCGCTCCTACGGAGCATCGTATTGGTAGCGAACGGCGGTTTCGCACACGGTGACGATGGCGCCGATAAACCACTTTAGCGCTTGCCGGAATCTCGAGCTTTGGGCTTGGACGATAGTCACGTCATTGCCAATGGACAGACGGGTTGGTGAGACTGTCCTCATACTAATACCCTAGCGATCAGCGTCGCCGCCAGCGTCAGCATCACAACGCCTACCACCGCATCAAGGGCCTTCCAGGCGACTGGCCTGGCGAACAGTGGTGTGAGGACACGGGCACCATAGCCGAGCGCGGCGAACCAGGTGATGCTTGCGGTCGCCGCACCCGCGACAAAAATCGGCCGGACCGCGGGGGCATGGGTCGAACCTGCAGCCCCCATCAGCAGCACCGTATCGAGATAGACATGCGGGTTAAGCAGGGTGAAGGCCGCTGCTGTGCCAACGGCGCGGCCGAGCGTTATGCTGCCATGCGTCGTGATGGTCATTGCATCGGGCGCCGTCATCCGTTGGAACGCCTTGCAGCCATACCAAATCAGAAAGAAGGCGCCGCCAACGGTCAGCGCCATCGTCAGTTGTGGCATCGCCCCGAGCAGGGCACCCACGCCTCCGACGCCAGCGGCGATGAGCAGCGCATCGGTGCAGCCGCAGAATAGCACGATCGGACCAACATGCTCACGCTTAAGGCCCTGACGGAGCACGAAGAGGTTCTGCGCGCCGATCGCCATGATGAGGGCACCCGACATTACGAAGCCTGTGAAGAAGGTTGGATATACGGTAGTCATGCTGCTCATGTGGCGATGCAGGAGAGTTCAGTAAAACTTGTTATTCTAACCCCGATGAAGCATTGCTAAGTCATGCTTGACTATGCAGCGCTGTCAGCTGTCGCTTGTGTCGTACGCGAAGGGAGCTTCGAGCGTGCCGCAGAGCGGCTTGGCGTCACGCCCTCGGCGGTGTCGCAGCGCGTGCGGACGCTGGAGGAGCGGTTGGGAAGCATACTGATCGTCCGAGGACAGCCATGCGTGGCCACCGGTCTTGGCAGACGGCTCTGCGCCCATATCGACCAAGTCCAGTTGCTTGAAGCCGATCTCGCGCTTACCACATCGCTTTTCATCGGGCTCGACGATGTTCCAATCACGTTGAAGATCGCGGTCAACTCGGATAGCATCGCTACTTGGTTTCCCGAAGCAGCAGCCCACTTCGCGAAGGCGACAGGCTATCTTCTGGAATTCATCATCGAGGACGAGGCGCTGACCGCCGATAGATTGCGGTCGGGCGAAGTCCTGGGCGCCGTATCCGCCGATCCCGGCACCGTTCAAGGATGTAAGACCATCGAACTCGGGAGCCTCGAGTATCGCGCCTGCTGCAGTCCCGACTTCGCCACGCGCTACTTTTCCAACGGAGTGACCGAAGAAGCGCTCCGCTGCGCGCCATGTCTGCGGTTCGAGCGGCGCGACGGACTCCAAGCCCGCTGGGCAAGAGAGACCCATGGCATCGAACTCGATGCGCCGATGCACTGGGTGCCGTCCACGTCAGGATTTCTCAACTTCGCGCTCCAAGGAATGGCTTGGGGTATGCACCCCACCATGCTTGCTCGCCCGTGGATCGCCAATGGCGAACTCGTTGAGATGAATTCGGGAGCGCCGATAAACGTGAAGCTCTTCTGGACGGTGACCCGACTGCACGCGCTGGCATTGAAGACGCTCACGGACGCCGTCCTCGACGTCGGTCGATCAAGGCTGCAGGAGGTTGGTTGACCACGGGTGACGTGCTCCCCGGATTGTTACCAGTCAGAGGTAGAGTCCCGCGCCTTCATGATGGTTGGTTGAGGTGATGGCAACCTGTCCGGGGGCATGCCC
>NZ_JACHLR010000069.1 GCF_014204535.1 Novosphingobium chloroacetimidivorans | reverse complement strand
CTGTGACCTTTTGCGTGAACTTGGCTGCGAGCTGGGTTGAGGATCAACCGCGCCAAATCCTCGACGGCCTGTCTATGCGTTAGGATCTTGTTAAGAAGCCAGAGCCATGATCGTCAGCGAATGGGACACCCGGGGGCGAATACAAGGCGATGCGGAGATGACCAAGATCGCGCAGGGTGAAGCTTATGCCAACGCCACTCAGGAGGACCGATCCGCAGTACGTGTCCGCTGCACCATGCCTGCTACTCTTCGGCCCATCGGCAGCAAATCACTGCAAACAGTCGTGAAGGACCTATCCCCCTTCGGCTTCTCGGCTACCGCAATCAGCCCCATACACAAGGGAACCGTATGTTGGTTGACCATCCCCGGTCTTGAGCCCGTGGCAGCAAAAGCGGTCTGGTGGGACAAAGGAACCGTCGGCTGCGAATTTGCACGTCTCCTCCAGCCCAATGAACTCACCAAGATGACCGCAAAGTCATAGCTTTGTCAGACAATATCGTGTTCTTAATCTTGGCTCTAATTCGTAGCGCTGTCGTGACGGAGATGCTTGTGGCGGATAGAGCGGTGTTTAGCCCGCAGGAGTAAGTAGCCTCAGTTTTACGTATGCCTTTTGCTCCGAAGATTTTGGCCGTTCGAAGCGTGCTGGTGATAGCGTTTAGTTCATGAGCAAGTTGCACGCCGGATCGTAGAATGCTCGGTGCAATTGAACACATCCTGCCGGGCTTCGTTGTCCGTTTCGTATGTAAGGCGCCGTAGGCGCTGGCGCTTGAGCGAAGAAAAGAAGCGCTCGGCCACTGAGTTCATACCAGTTGCCGGGCCAATTCATCAGGCGCTCGAGTTTATGAGCCTGGATAAACGCAGCTCATTCCATGCTGGTGAGCTGCTGGCCCTGATCCGAGTGGATCAGAACCAGCTGCTCCGGTTTGCGCCACCATACCGCCATTATGCGGCACCTGCAGCATAGCATCGGTGGTCTGCCCGCTGTGCATCGACCAACCCAGTAGAGGCTGACTGACAAGGTGTTTCGAGGCGCGGCCGCAGCGAGCAGCGAACTCCGGTGTAAGAGGGTGAGCTATCGCAGTGAAACAGGTTAGGTGGCTGGACCTAAAATGACCTCCAGTATAGATTAAATCCTATGTGGTACGGCAAGTCGGTTATCGACATCAAACCTCGGCGAAAGACCGCGATGCAGCGGATTGCGGAAGCTCGACAACGAGAAATGGTCGACCTTCCATGTCCGGTGGACCTTATCGATGCCTGGGCTCAGCCAACCCGCAAGATGCTGTCAAGGTGTTCGCACGTCGATTTGGTTGAGATTATCGAAAAAGAGGCAAATTCGAGAACCGGCGAGATGGCCGCTAGCATCCTTCGACATCGCGAGTTTTGGCGGGGTCCTTTAGGGCTTTTGGTTGTCGTGCTATGCGCATTTTTACTGACGCTGTCGTTAGTTTACAAAGTTTGCTAGATTGTACGCCTAAGTCATTGTAAGCAGCGGTCGAAAGCACCGTCGGCGACGACGCGTGCCGTCTATCCACTACAGCTGGATTCGCCTCGACGCGGCCCTGGACCTTCCTCCAAGCCGAGTCGGGGTCGGGGCTTACAATCTACGACTGAAAGGCCGAGTTTAGCGGTCTGCATGTTCGGGAGGTCAAGAGGCCGCGGTCGCGCGAGAACAAGGATCGACCCGTCGAGTGCCTACGGGAACCGCTGATTGGCAGCGGGTAGATTGCTCCGTATCTTGCACGAACATATCGCGCTTGCACAGAATACGAGTCCGACCGCCTCAATCAGTTGGCTGACTGTGAGTTGCTTGTACAGCGTTGAAGCTTAGCTTGAGATGATGGCAGAACAGCCGGCTTTAAAGTCGCATGTCGTCGGTACATTGTAGCAGGTGGCTTGGTGAGGACGATTGTGCTAAAGACTGCATAGGGCTTTCGTGGAGGTACAAGGCGTCTATGTTCAAGCGCTGCGAATATCTGATTGTTGCGGGCCTTCGTTGGGTTTCTGGAGCACTCGTGGCGATCTCAGTACCTGCCGTTGCGCAGTCTTTATCGCTCAAGAGCTTTGTGCCGCCTGTGACCACGGTAGTTCGCTTCGGTATTGATCCTACTTTCAAGGAGAAAACCGGAAGACCACAGGCGACAGAGCGCATTAACCGATCGAAAGCGCGAGCAACCCATTCGAGGGTTTCGAAGCCGGTGCAACGGAGAGATCCTATTGGCGCAATTATTGCTCAGCCCAACCTTCCGACCAATCAGTATGAGTAAGGTGAGGATTACGGCCCGTGACAAGCGACTCTGCCGCACCCGGTTTGAAGACTACGTTTCGCCCAGTTGAAGTCGGGATCGTAAAGGAAAGATGAGATACTAGAGCAGTTGCACGATAAGGGGAATCGGCGAGGAGTTCCCATGGCGATGATCATGTGATGCATAGGATGCCGTCACGAAGGAGGCGGCATGGGTTGGCGGTCAGGTCAGAGCTACTCGCAGGATTTGCGCGATCGAGTGCTGAGGGCTGTGGATGGT
>NZ_JACHLR010000068.1 GCF_014204535.1 Novosphingobium chloroacetimidivorans | reverse complement strand
CCCATCGCTGCCTCCTTCGTGAGGCTGCCTATGAATCACACGATCGGCTCAATGGGAATCCCCCTCCGATTCCGCCCATCATGAAAATGCTCTAGATCGTGATTCTATGTTGCATAGAACTCGAGCGCTACCGTGATAGGAATGAGAGCAGGCGCATGAGCGACAAATAAGTTCGGGATCGATCGGCAACAGGCCTTGAAAGATGCAAAAAGATGAAAAAGATTATCGCACCGTCAATGTCCAGCGATGCCGTGGATCGTCTCAGCATACTTTTGAGCTTGTATCGCTGCTGGCATCTTTAGTCCGATTGGTTGCGAAGCTCTGATCGAGAATATGTCTCTGGCGATGCAGCACGCCACTTGCGAGCCGTCGTCTTCTTGAAACAATGTAGGCGCGGCTTAACGTCAGTAAATTTGAAGCCGTCGAGGCGAAGGTCGACCAGTTCAGTAAGGCATTTCGACCTCACCCCAAAAGACTGGCACCGTCGGATTGAGCCACAGAGAGCCGCCAGTGTCCTCATCCGTCTCATTGGTCGTCCACTCAAGCCGCTCATCGATCCAACGTGCCAAGTGGAGCGAGAAGGGGAAATCGGCGTCGACCTTTTTACCATCACCGCCGAAACTCGTACCAATTAGGTTGGGCACGGCAAGTAGCACTTGATCGCCGTTGAAAGGCAACATCGAGCCACGTTCCGGTAGCTGCTGCCAGTCGATTGCCACACCACTTCTCCTTCGCTCACCAGCCAGGATGCCCGAGTGAGTCATGGCCGCGAACCGTGACCCAGATTTGCATGCGGTCAGGCCGGCGTACGCTCCCCTGCGACGCCAGCCCGCTTGTGTCGAGGCGGAGGTGGGCGGCTATCACCGGCCTGTGATGATGAGCACCGCGAGATCATCGGGCAAAGTAGCTGACCCATCGTGGGGTTGCGGCTGCCTCATGGTGATCTAGAGCGCTTTTATGATATGAGTAGCCCCTAGATTTCTGGACGCCTTCGATCCTGGTTTTGAGGACAGGAGGCGTTGATGGGGAAGCCGGGTTTCAGTGATGAGTTCAAGCGCGATGCGGTGGCGCAGATCACCAAGCGAGGTTATCCGGTAGGAGAGGTTTCGCAGCGGCTCGGGGTTAGCCCGCACTCACTGTATGCGTGGAAGCGGCAGCTGGCGAAGGTCGGATCTGGTGATGCCGGCAAGGATGCCGAGATCCGCCAGCTGGCTGGAGTGACGGAGGAGCGCGACATCCTAAAAAAAGCCACCGAGTATTTCGCTCGAGTTGCAAAGTGAGATACGCGTTCATCGACGCGCATCGCGATCGCTTTGGTGTGCGGGCAATGTGCCGCTGCTCCGCCGTGCAGCCCAGCGGTTTCAATGCTTGGCAGAAGAGCCCGCTTAGCCAAAGGGCTCGGGAAGATGCCCAGCAGACCGATCTGATCCGCAAAGCTTGGAACGACAGCGGCAAGGTCTACGGCTACCGCAAGCTGCACGACGACCTTCTGGATCACGGCGAGACCTGCTTCAACCGCGTAACCGGTGGAGCCGCCAGGGCATCTGGACCCGCGTTCTGGCGGCGCTGACGGAGGAAGGCTGGATCGCCGAGACCGGTCAGATCGACAGCAGCTACATCAAGGGCCACCGCAGCGCCGGTGGAGCGAAGGGGGGGGCGCGAGCCAATGCCATTGGGATCTCGCGTGGCGGCCGGACAACGAAGATCCACGCCCTTGTCGATGTTCTGGGAAAGCCACTCCGCCTCGTCCTGACGCCTGGCAACACCTCGGATGTGAAAGGGGCCGATATTCTGATCGGCGAGACCACCGGCATGAAGCGGGTGATCTCCGACCGCGGTTACGACGCCAACCGTATCAGGGCCGCCTTGCGCGAACAGGGCACGATCCCAATCATCCCAGGGCGGCGCAACCGCAAGCGCCCAATCCAGTACGACGAACGCCGCTACAAAGGTCGATGGCGGGTCGAGGCCATGTTCTGCCGCCTCAAGAACTTCCGCCGCATCGCTGCACGCTACGATAAGCTCGCCAGGAACTTCCTCTCAGCCGTAAGCCTCGCAGCTGCCGTGGCCTTCTGGCTCTGAACGAGACTAGGGTGTGGACTCATTACGCGGCGCACCAGATGCGGGCACAGATGAGTTTGACGGCGGCGAGGTAGTTTTCAGGGGACTTGTCGTAGCGGGTGGCGATGCCCCGGAAATGCTTGATGCGATTGAAGAAGCGCTCGACCAGGTTGCGTTGGCGGTAGAGCCAGCCCGAGAACGGGAAGCGGAGCTTGCGATTGGAACGTGACGGGATGTTGGCTCAGACATTCTTGCGGGCAGCAGCTTCGCGGATGGCGTTGCTGTCGTAGCCCTTGTCAGCCAGCAGGGTCGCGCCCTCGGGCGTGGCATCGAGCAAGGCCTCGGCTTCCTGGCTGTCGTGGACCTGCCCGCCGGTCAGGCGCGGCGCGACGGGGCGACCGTCAGCGTCAACGAGCGCATGGATCTTGCTTGTGAGGCTACCTCGGGAACGTCCCATGCCACGATCTCCGGATCCCCCTTTATGGATGGCTCGCCCCTTAGCGAAGCGTTGTTGCCTTACGGCAGCAGGTCGTTTGAGGAAGGAGCGAGGGTCATGGACATATCA
>NZ_JACHLR010000067.1 GCF_014204535.1 Novosphingobium chloroacetimidivorans | reverse complement strand
GTCTCATGGCAGCGCGCGGTCGAACGTGACGGCATGTCGGGTCTACGTGCATCCAAGGTCCAACAGAACCGTCAGCGGCATGAACGGCTGAACCGTCGTCAAACCGCCTGAGTTCCGTTATCTTCCGGCGTGGGCGGACTGGCGGACAGCCCTTCTATCCGCCTCCATGCCTTATAAGGGTGGCTTCCGACGCCGCCACCTCATCGCTGCGGTTTGCGCGAGGCTTCGGTGCGAACTGCCAAACACCAGCGTTTGATCACTGTGGCCTACGATAGGACGATCAGTGGGGGCGTCGCCGCAGCGCCGCTGCAAACCCTCCCTCCCCGGCAAAAAGATCAAATCCGCTCTACCTGAGGCCCTGCGTCAGCTCTTGGAATTCGGCCGGCCGCCATCTGTGCCACGCGCGCTGGACCACCGACTCATTATGCCTCAGCCAGATGCGAATGGATGCGAAATGGACTAAGGCGAGGAAGTTGTCGTCGCGTTTGTTGTAGCTGGTTACGACGGCGCGGAACTGCTTGAGTGTGCTGAAGATGCGTTCGAGGAGGTTGCGGTACCTGTAGAGGAAGGCGCTGAAGATCAGCCGATGCTTGCGGTTCGGCATGAGATTGCGTAAGTTGCTGGTGGCGCCCCTTAATTCTCGCAAGGGACCGGACCTGTAAGCGATCATAGTCAGCTTGAAAAACGCCACTTGTCTTGCGGCGGCGCAAAGCTGTCACAATCAGCTTGAGCTCCAGGCAGACACCATTTCAGCACGGCTCGTATCGCTATTGCAGGCCGCCGCGTCGCTGAGCGCCACCATAGAGCATCCCGATTTGGAACTGGCTGTTTGGAGCGCTGAACGGCTACAGGCGCGGAACAGCTAAGATTGGCGCTGACACGATCAGCAGCGGGCCGGCAAGCGGCTCCGCTACAGCATGACTAGGGCGCGAACTCATAAATTGGGTTGAGCTGTTGCGCGTAGCGTGATTCAGGCACCTCTGGAAACGGAGGGCGTATGGCGCGGCGGCGGTATGAACTGACGGACAAGGAGTGGCTCATTATTGAGCCGTTGCTGCCCAACAAGCCTCGTGGGGTGCCTCGGGTAGACAATCGGCGTGTCCTGAACGGCATTCTCTGGCGTTTCCGGTCCGATGCGCCTTGGGCAGAGATCCCGGAGCGCTATGGGCCGTCAACAACCTGCTACAACCGGTTCGTCCGCTGGCGAAAGGCCGGTGTATGGGACCGGCTGCTGGTGGCAGTATCCGCCGGCTTTAGTGGTGAGTTGGTGATGATCGATTCCACCTGCATGCGCGTCCACCAGTACGGTGCGACGGGCAAAAGGGCGGATCTGGAGATCATGGCATGGGACGTTCCCGGGGCGGCCTTACGACCAAACTCCACGCTCTCGTCGACGCTGATGGACGTCCTGTCGGTCTGCGACTGACAGGTGGGCAGGTCCACGATGCATGCGAAGCTGAAGCGCTGATCGAGACAATCCCTGAAGGAGCCACACTGCTCGGCGACAAGGGTTATGACAGCACCGCCATCCGCGAAGCGGCGGCGGCCAGAAATGTCTGGGCCAACATCCCCAACCGCTCCAACCGTAAGCAGCGCTTCGGCTTCTCGCCTTAACTCTACCGGCAGCGCAACCTCGTCGAGCGCTTCTTCAACCGGACCAAGCAGTTCCGTGGCATCGCCACCCGCTACGACAAGGATGCTGCCAACTATCTCGCAGCCATCAAGCTCGTCTGCACACGCCTCTGGTGCAACGCGTAATGAGTCCACGCCCTAGTAAGCCCTAGGGCACTCAGGAGCTCGCCCGGTGCTACTAGGCGTCGTTCAGCGCCTTGAACATGTAGGGAGCAGCGCAGAGAGTGCTCACGCATTTGAGACATGATGAACGCTCCTTAATGTTGAATGGTGAACGCCAGCCGTCGTTTTCTTAAGCGAGATTTACAAGTCGTTAAGATTTGGCGTCCATCTTGAGCGTGCCTCGGCAAACAGCCCGTTCTCCCTACCCGAGGCTACCCGAATGAAGGTCGTAGGTTCTCCTGGGTCTGCGGCCTTCATCACGAGGAAGGCGTCATGAAACCCTTTGCTAAGCTAGTCGGTGCACTCAGTGCGTACGGATCGCCGGGAAGCGGATATCGAAATCATCGGCCAAGTTCTGCGGCCGTTTCGGCATGGCTGTGCGGCGCTGCTGCGTGCGAATGAACTACTCGGAAGCCGCGTTCTTCGATGGTGTGCCGGTCGCCCATGTAGCTGTCTGGCAAGAGCATCTGCGGATACTTAAGATCGCGAAAATTTGCCGTGCAAGGGGACGTGAACGCGACCGGAACAAGCCCAAGCTCGAAGGCGCTGCTGGGCGCCACACGGCGGATAGGCCGGCCCTTGTTGAGGCTACGCCTCCTCAGCGCTTTGTTCTCAGATCAGTTTGCTGATCGCGATTGCCAGCAACGGTCCATCAGTTCTATTGTAAGCGTCCGCCTGGAACCGTTAGCGGCAGAAAACGCCCCCCCAGTCCGTGTCCTTTGTCGTTGCCCCCTAATTGTCGGACGTGGCCTCGCGGGTTCGGGTGATGTACTCGCGGGGTGATCGGTAGCCTAGCGCCTTATACGGATGGATCTCGTTTAGTGGTTTAGCCAGCGGGGCAGTTGCGCGATGACAGTGCGTGCGTCAGGCGTCGGGTTCACACGGACGTAGTCGCGTTTGAGGGTGCGCACGAAGGCTTCGGCCATGCCATTCGATTGCGGAGA
>NZ_JACHLR010000066.1 GCF_014204535.1 Novosphingobium chloroacetimidivorans | reverse complement strand
CCCTTCCGCCCGGGCCAGGGTGGCCACCCTGGCCCGGGCATCTCATCATGACCCGAACAGACCTCAAAGTCATAAGACAAGCAGTTCCACGATGAGGGGAATCGGCGAGGGGTTACCATGGCGATGATCATGTAATGCATAGGATGCCGTCACGAAGGAGGCGGCATGAGTTGCCGGTCTGGGCACGCGATTTCTTCCGGCGAGCAAGGCGATCCCCAAGGAATCGCTGCCGATCGTCGATCGCCCGTTGATCCAGTATGCCGTGGACGAAGTGCGCGAGGCCCGGATCGAGGAGTTCGTCTTCGTCACCGGCCGCGGCAAGACCGCCATCGTCGAGCATTTCGACACTGCCTACGAACTGGAAGCGACGATGACCGGTCGCGGCAAGTCGCTGAAACCGCTCGAATCGACGCGGACGCAGCCGGGCAATCTCACCACCGTGCGCCAGCAGGTGCCGCTGGGCCTGGGCCTGGGCCACGCGGTGTGGTGCGCCCGCGCCGTGGTCGGCAACGATCCCTTCGCGATCTTCCTCCCCGACGAGCTGATGTACGGCAAGCCCGGCTGCATGGCGCAGATGATCGAGGCCTACAACGAAGTGGGCGGCAACCTGATCTCGGTGCTGGAAGTGCCACGCAGGCAGTGTCCAGCTACGGCGTGATCGCGCCGGGCGCCCAGAACGGCAACCTGACCGAAGTGAAGGGCTTGGTCGAGAAGCCCAAGGTGGACGAAGCGCCCTCGCACCTCATTGTCTCGGGCCGCTACATCCTCCGGCCCGAGGTGATGGGTCTGTTGGCGACACAAGCCAAGGGCGCGGGCGGCGAGATCCAGCTGACCCATTCGATGGCCAAGCTGATCGACACGCAGCCGTTCCACGCGGTGACCTTCCGGGGACGGCGCCTCGATTGCGGCTCGAAGCTGGGCTTCGTCGAAGCGACCCTGGCGATCGCGCTGGATCGGCCGGACATGGGTGCTGACGTGCGCAAGATCGCGGAGAAGCTGCTGGGCTGAACTGCTGAGAGCACCGGCGCAGGCTGGTGGCGAGGGCGGCGGTTCTGGACCTCCCGTCGCCCTCGTGATCGCACCTACCTGGTGATCAGCGGCTTGGTGATGCTCTATGCAGTTCGGTCAGTCTCGTTCAACGCGGCCTCGACCATCGCCTTCCAGTGCCCGGCGGTCCCAATGGAGCATGGCAAGCTGTCAGCCGCCAAGAGCATCGCATCGCTTGGCTCGCGGAGCGAAAGCAATACCGCGCGGGCTTTTGGCAGGTAATCCTGCCACAGAGTGATGCCATTGATTGTCGCGCCGTCGCGATGCCCATCAAGCTCACAAAGACGTCGTGCGGCACGCTCGAGGGGGGTCATGCTAGCTCCAACTCTTCCGATAAATCGATGAGTGCGTACGCCCTTTGATGCAATGACGCAGATCTGCGGCTTGAGGCAAGTGGAAATGATCTGCCGAGATCCTTACCTCGTGGTCCAGCCGCTCATTGTTCACATGTACCAGATTGCCACAGCCAGAATCGCGAGAGCCAAGGCGCCGACTAGGACTTGGCCGTACGTGCTCATTTACCGGACCACGTCGAGCAGGTCGAGCACGTCGAAGATCGTCGTCGCGCCGGCGAAGATGAGGACCAGAGCTCACTTAGTCAGCAAAGTGGCTGAACCAGGATGCCTGGCATAGGAAGGCGCGCTGACGCTCTAACCGTCCAGTGCTAAGGCAGCCCTTGCATCTGACCCGATCAGAATGGCTTATCCACCGCATTGCTAAAGTAAACCACAGGCATGTCACAGCGAGATCAGCTGCGATCCCGAAAGGTAATACACTGCTTGTGCATCCATAATGAGCCAATGTAAGCTTTGTATTGTCGCCTGTCGCTAAACTTGTTATAGTTCTACGCTTCGCACCGCGCATAGTGGATATTGATCCACTTTTTTCGCGTTCTCCTGTTTTAGTTGAAGACACGATATGCAGCGAGTTCGTTATGGGGGGGCGTGGCATCTTTGAGCATAAAGCCGTTCACCACCTGGAACCGGGTTGGTGAGATCATCCATGTCCTAAGCATCGTCGACGAGCAAGGTATCCTCAACCAGCTGTACGCGGTCTACCTCATCAGCACCGTAGCTGCCTTAGCGACAATCCCAAGCTTCCTCGCTTCCTTGCCTCAGCAAGCCGCAGAGCAATGCCGCGCGCTCCATAGGCGGCGTCCTCATGTCCCCTTCCCGCCACTGCGCCTCAGGTATGCAGTCAAACAGGTGCAGCGCAGCAGCTATTCCACCGTTGCGATACCGCGCTCGAGCCAGTGCGTGGTGGCTGCCGGCGTCCCGTCCACCACAATCTCACCATCTATGGACAGCTTGTCCCCAGCGCCTTCCTCGACGCGCATCAGCTCGTGCAGGATCTGGTCCGCTCCTCTGAAAGCACGCAGTTGCGTGACCAGAGCCGGAATTTGCAATCCAAACCTCAGAGATGGAGCAGCGCGGCTCGTCACGTTTATCCTCGGCTAGGCCATGAACCCATAAACAGGATTCCCAAACAGGCTGATGCATGGTTCAGGTCTCCGGCAAGGAGACGAGCATGGCACGGTTTGATGTGACGGATTTCGAGTGGTCGGTGATCGAGCCTTTGCTGCCGACGAAGGTGCGCGGCGTGAAGCGGGTGGATGATCGCCGAGTTCTGAATGGCATCTTCTGGCGGCTACGCACGGGAGCGCCCTGGGCAGACATTCCGTCGCGCTATGGACCGCATACGACCTGTGTGAACCGCTTCAACCGCTGGCGGCGGGCGGGGCATTGGCAGCGGATTTTGGAAGCTGTGTCAGACGCTTACCGGGGCGACGTGCAGATGATCGACTCCTCTTCGATCCGGGTCCACCTGCACGGTGCCAACGGCAGTAAAAAGGCGGCCCCGGTTGCATGGGGTCGCTCGCGCGGCGGCCTGACCACCAAGATCCACGCGCTGGTGGATGCCAACGGCATGCCGATCGCCCTCAAGCTCACGGCCGGCCAGGCGC
>NZ_JACHLR010000065.1 GCF_014204535.1 Novosphingobium chloroacetimidivorans | reverse complement strand
CTACCCGCTACGACAAACGCGACGACAACTTCCTCGCCTCAGTCCAACTCGCATCCATACGCATCTGGCTGCGGCATAATGAGTCGGTGGCCTAGCATAGATCATGCCGCTGCCCTTCCAGGCTCGCCGGATCAACTCTGTCTGCCAGATATCTTCTTGAGCGCGGGAGCTCACCAAGTTTATCTGCCTAGCGCAGAAACCGCTAGGCTGGATGCGCAGGCACCGACACGTCGACCAAACCGAGAGTTGGTCATGACGCTCGGCCACAAGTTGCGTACCTCAGTTTGCGTACCTGGCACAATACGATGTCCTTTCCGGGATGTCGCGCTCCTCCTCGTCCCTCCCCTGGCCGATTAGCGGTATAATCGCCGTTTCTCGGCACCCGTGGTGCCATCATCAGACATCACGTTCGCCAATTGCGGCTTCCCGGCATGCTGCCAACGCTGACTGACGCTAAGCCGCTCGGAAAAAATCGCTATTGCATACCTGCGTCGTGTGATCTGGCAACCGCATGACGCTTGAACTCATCGCTGGAAACAGGCTTGCCGTGCCCGGCTCCTGTCCCAACTTAGGCTAGGCCACGTTGACAAAGTGGATTCCCAGACAGGCTGACATCTGATTCAAAGCTGCTCTTTGCGGGAGTGGCAATGGCTCGGGGTGATTTGACAGACGAGGAATGGGAAGTGATTGCGGGACTGCTGCCATCGGAACGTGGCCGCAAATCCCGCCCTGCTCATGATAACCGGCGCTTTCTCAATGGCATGCTGCATGTGTTGCGGGTCGGCTGTCCGTGGCGCGACATGCATGAACGCTATGGCCTTTGGAACTCGGTCTATGTGCGCTTTCGGCGCTGGGCCGAACAAGGCGTGTGGGATGCGATCCTTGCGACGCTGGTCGAATTGGGACTGACGGATGACTGGCAGCACATGATCGACAGCACCACAGTTCGCGGCCATGTTTCGGCGGTGGGCGGAAAAGGGGGGGCTCTGCGCAGGCTTCTGGTCGATCACGCGGCGGCTTTACGTGCAAGGTCCACGCCCGCTGTGACAATCAGGGACGCCCTCTCGGCTTCATCCTGACCGGTGGAGAAGCGTCGGACTATGGCGCGGTCGATGCCTTGATGGCGATCCCTGTCACCAAGCCAAAGGCTCTACTCGCCGACAAAGGCTATGACGGCGATGCTGTTCGCGAAAACCTGCTGATGCGCGGCATATTGCCGATCATCCCGCCCAAGGCGAACCGCCGCCAACCCATCCCCTGCGATTTCCGTCGCTATCGTGACCGCAACCGCATCGAGCGCATGTTCGGCCATCTTAAGCAGTTCCGCCGCATCGCCACCCGATACGACAAAACCGCCCTGTCATTCGCCAGCTTCCTGAACCTGGCTGCAATCCGCAAGTGGTTGCCGAACTTTGTCAACACGGCCTAGAAGGCGTACAAAAATTTCGGGGCTACTCAGATCCTGATGCACCTTGCCCCGTGAACATCTTGACGAGCACCCCTACCTAAGATCCGTCAAGTCTCAGAGGTGCGCCACAGCCCCCACCGATATCATACCGCACTCAGGCGTCAGCAGCTACGCAAACTGAAGGGAGAATACCTGACATTGTAAAATCTCGTTCGCCCTCGCGAACAGTAGTTTCGCCCCTTCCGATTCTTTATAACGGCGTGATGTCGAACATATCCAGTCTTGCTGAAGCGAGAGATCGACGATTTTGCAGCGTAGCGGACACGTTGGCGCTCGCTGTAGACCCGGTATTGCAGCGCCTTGCTGCCATCAGCGGCATGAGCGAAGAGGGGCGTGCTTCCAACGTGTGGCCACTTGAAGCCGATGCCTGCGTCGCTATGATCGTCGGCCAAGCGGAGGCTATGCGGCCAAGCCTTAAGGCTGTCGGCATCGAGCGAGCAATGATGTAGCAAATGCTTGCCGAACTAAGGGCCGCGTTCTCCGAGAACGTGGCGGAGCGGATGTAGGCTTGGCGCTTGAGCTTCCGCCCTGTTTCACAACGATGCGATGTCTAGCTGATTTGCCAATTGCAAGCGCCTTCACTCGCGGCCGGCGACCGGCGCGCTTGCTATGCATCGGCGGTCTTGCTGGGCACGTGACGTCGACGCGCAGCAACGCCGCGCTCCGCTATCCAGCTGGACGCTTGTTAACCTTGGACCGATCGCCCACGAGGGCATGATTTTCGCATGCCGACCGTCACAAGCTTTGATGATTCGTTCGCCACGAAGAACACTCAGAAGGCGCTCTTTTTTGCAGATGCTCTTGAGCTACTAAAATGTAGACGTAAGCCTAAGCAGACATTAACCATCCTTTGCCAGGCGACGCAATACTCGTGGCAATCGGTAGATAGGGGTGACCGTGAATAACATCGAGGTAAAGACACACGACACTTGGCGTCAGGTGCCTTTGACCGACGGATGGAAATACGACGGCGAATTGATGCGGTGTCCATGGTGCCACGGCGCTGCGTACGTTTCCCTTCATAGGTCCGGTGGCAAGTCACCAATCTTAGTACACAAAAAGAAGTGGACTGGATGCCAACGGGGGGCGACGTCAAATGGGCACACCCATCCACAAGCAATCGATTAACACGTCCAAGCATACTTCGGCTTAACTGCGTACCATCTCAAATCTAAAATGTCGTTCTGCCTGGGCACGATAAAAGCGTTGAGGCGAGACGATTATGGCTCCTCATGGGCTCTTGTAAGACAGCCAGAGGTATGCGCTATCCAGATCGTTTGATTTGTCCATCCAATTGGTCAAGTATCGTCTGATAAAGGTCCACACTCATCCATTCGTGTTCATACATGGCTGTATAGGCATGCCGAACCATGGTTCTAAGACTTTGACCTTCATAGCTGAGGACGCCGCGAGAGAGGTGGAAGGTGCCTGACGTAACCTCCCTCTTGGCTACCAAGACAACCAGTCCAAGAACAAAGCGAAGTGCACTGATGTTATCGACGATAAGTTCGTCACGGTTTCGGTAAGCGTCCGGTGAGCGGTTCTGCTCAGGCGGCGCGGTAGTTCCAAGGCAAGAGATCGTCGATTTGACGGTTGGGGTGGTCGGCGATGCGGTT
>NZ_JACHLR010000064.1 GCF_014204535.1 Novosphingobium chloroacetimidivorans | reverse complement strand
GTAAGCGTCCGCCCGGGACCGTTGCCCCGATTGCGGACATCGCCTAGCCTCCTGAGCTTATCTCATGAAATCAAACGGCGGCTACTGCCTGTTCGAGAGGGGGAATGTTGGCGTGAGCCTGGAAACCGGAACAGAAACTAGGCTGGCGCTGGCGAGACGCTGGGAGACGCCAGCTCGGTGGATCATGTATTTGGCGATGGCGGGCATCGCCCTATCGTGGCTGGTGCAAGAATTTTGGGTAGCCCTTGCATCTGCGACTGTCGCCATGCCGGCTGCTTGGCTCTTCAACCTTCACTGTCCGGAGTGCGCTTGGCCAGCCTACCGTGTTTATGGGACCGCGAAGGCCAAACAGGCCGCAGATCAATTCCTCGCACCTCTGTATTCCAAGCATCTTTGGAAGCAGCCGACGGCGTGTTCAAAATGCGGGCATTCGTTTCGCTCGTCAGAAAATATTGGCAAGACCGCTCACTAGCGGACAAGCCGCGACGCTCGATGTCCGTTTTCCACCCGAATGCGCGTTCACGCCTGCGGGGTGGCCCAGTTCCAAGGTAGCAGCTCGTCGATCCGGTTGATCGGATGCCCCTTGCCGATGCGATCAAGTACGTCGGCTAGCCATTCCTGCGGATTGACGCCGTTAAGCTTGGCGGTCTCAAGCAGTGAATACATGGCGGCAGCACGCTCCCCACCACAGTCGGCACCTGCGAAAAGCCAATTTTTGCGGCCGAGGCAGATGCCCCGGAGGGCATTCTCTGCCGGATTGTTGTCGATCTCCAGCCTGCCGTCGTCGGTGTAGGTGAGCAGTTGCGGCTTCAGCTTCATGGCATAGCGCAGGGCTTCGGCCAGCGGTGAGCGGGCCGAGGCCTTGGACAGCACTTCATCAGCCCAGGCAAAGAAATCCAGCGCCTTGAGCTTCGAGAGCTTCCGAGCCTTGCGGCGGAAATCCGCGGGTTCGCGCCCGATCTGCCGCTCGACATCGTAAAGCTCGCCGATCATCTGCAGCCCCTGGAGCGCGACTGAGTTCGGATCCGCCTTGTAGACATCGTTCAGCTTGCGCCGGGCATGGGCCCAGCAGGCAACGGGCGTGATTGGCGCTGGCTGGCGGTCACTCGCGTAGAGGCGCTCGAAACCGGCATAGGCATCCGCCTGCAGAAATCCTACAAAGGTCTTGAGATGCTCGCGTGGTCGCTCGCCCTTGCGATCAGGGCTGTAGCGGAACAGCGCTGCCGGCTTGTCCAACTGGCTCCATCGTCGGTTATCGCGCAGATACACCCATAGCCGCCCGGTTGCCGTCTTCCCGGTCCCCGGCGCCAGCACGGGAACGGGTGTATCGTCGGCGTGGAGCTTCACGCTGGCCATGACGTGATCGGCGATCCGATCGACCAGCGGTTGCAGTAGCCAGCTTGCCTGGCCCAGCCAGTCCGCCATCGTCGAACGGCTGATCTCCACACCCTCGCGGGCGTAAATCTGCGATTGGCGATACAGAGGCAGGTGATCGGCAAACTTGGAAACGATGACGTGGGCCAGCAAGCCGGGACCAGCACGGCCGCGCGGCACGGGAAGCGCCGGGGCCGGTGCCTGGCTGATCGCATCACAGCAGTTGCAGGAAAGCTTGGGTCGGACATGACGGACGACGCGGAAGCGACCGGGGACATATTCCAGCACTTCGGTCACGTCCTCGCCGAGCTTGCCCATCGCGCCCCCACAGGCGGAACAGCCGTTGGCATCCGGCGCTGCGTGCATAACCTCGTCGCGAGGAAGGTGGTCGGGCAGTGGTGCACGGCGAGGCTTGCGAGGGGTAACTTTGGCCGGGGCATCGTCGGGCACATGGCCCTCGATCACACACTCGGCATGGGCATGCTCGGCCTCGAGATCCTCCAGCGCCAACTCGAGCTGGTCTGCCTGAAGGGCAAGGCGCTCGGAGGACTGGCCGAACTTCATGCGCCGCAAGCGGGCCAGTTGGACCTTGAACTTCTCGATCTGCAGCGCCGTCAGCAGAATCGAGTTCTGGGCCGTCTCAAGCTTCTCGCGGGTCGCCTCATGGGCCGCCCGTTCGGCTTCCAGCGCCTGTTCCGAGGCCGCCAGACGTGCGCGCATCGCCTCGGCAAAAGCGCGCAGTTCTGCGGGATCAACAGGGAGTTCGAGATCGTCGGGAGACACGCTTCCCGATAGCAGAATCCGCCCTTCCACCCAAGGAGAAAGCCCGGAAATACGCCGATTATCGCGTCAAATCTGCACCGGCAGACGGGGCGGACCGGGGGCGACGGTGCGCCGCCAATCCATCGCTTCGATCAGCAACGCGAACTGCGCCGGGGTCAGCACGACACCGCCCTCAATGAGCGGCGGCCAGACGAAACGGCTGCGTTCCAGGCGCTTGGCGAACAGGCAAAGTCCTGTCCCATCCCAGAGCAGCGCCTTCAGGTAGTTGCCGCTCTTGCTGCGGAAAAGGAAGACATGCCCCCCGTAGGGCTCGACCGCGAACAGGGGGCGGACCAATGCCGCCAGCCCGTCGAAGCCGAGCCGCATGCTGACCGGCTTGCTTGCCAGATAGACCTTCGTTCCGGGAGCCAGCGAAATCACGACACGTCCCGGAAAGCACGCAGCACGCGCGCCAGCGCCTTCTCGTTGACGTAACTGTCCACCGACAGGCGAACGCCGCTGGGTAGGTCTATGTCTATTGCGCCGGGGCGGGCACCGGGATGTGGGCGGATCAGTTCCTCGGGCGCTGGCGGCATTGGCGACGGAACGGAACGCTGCGTCTTCTGGGGCTCCGACACCGCTGGTGCAGCTGCAGGCTCCGTCGTTATGATCGCGCCGTAAGGAATGAACTCCAACGCTTCACTGGCGATAGCCGCCGCCTGACGACGCGCCGATCGCCAGTTATAGATCAGGCTCTCGGCAATCTCATGGCGCTCAGCGACCTGACGGACCGATACGCCCTCTGCATCCGCCTCGGCGAGGATCGCCGCCTTCTCGGCATCCGAAAACTTCCTGCGCCGTTCGGTGCGCGCAATGATCTCCACCCGATCCTTCACTTGGCCTCCTTCTGGAGTCCAGAAAGAGACTCCTTAGCAGAGGTCCATCAGCGCCGAGCCTAAATGCCGCAACACGCCCGAGGGCGGACGCTTAC
>NZ_JACHLR010000063.1 GCF_014204535.1 Novosphingobium chloroacetimidivorans | reverse complement strand
GGCTCCGCTGCGCAGGCCATTGCTCAACCCGCGCTCACGCGTAACAAAGCTGCCCGGCTCTAATCCGTGCTGGTGGATACCAGGGGGTCACGTCACTTGGACTCCTGACAGACGCGGGCCTCGTCCTGCCGCCACAGCTCTATCGGCGTTTATCTCGGGAGCCTCCGCTTGATCTTCGCCAATCGGCAACGAGGCTCTCTTAAAATCGGCAATGTCAACAGGTTAGAAATAAAGCCGCTCACTCGTCCTCGCGCTCGATCCCTGTGGAGGAGCCTACATCGGAAACGGTTTGGTTTCTCTTTCCCGGCGATCGGACGCGAGGACGTTGGGCAGGAACGTTGCATTGCCGATGAGGTAGCGACCCGCCAATCGTCGCGGTTCGCGTAACAGACGATAGATCCATTCCATGCGCAGCTTGCGCAGCCACAAGGGAGCGCGCTTAACTGTACCCGCATAGAAGTCAAGCAGGGCGCCGACGCACATCACCGTTACATTGAGACGATCGATGTTTTGCGCAACCCACATCTCCTGGCGGGGGTGCCCCATGGCTACCAGTACGAGATCGGCACGGGATGCTGCAATGCGAGACAAAAGCCCGCTTTCGTCTGCTTCTACAAAGAAACCGTGCTGTGTCCCTACCACTTCTATATGGCGGTGCTCTTGATTGATGGCACGCGCAGCGCGCTCTGCAACGCCTGTCGAGCTGCCTAAGAGGAAGAGGCGCGTACTACCAGGGAGCCGATCCAGCAGTTCAGGGGTGAAGTCGGTTCCGTTGAGGTTGGCGGGGAAGGGCTTACGATAAAGCCAGCGACTTGCCAAGTCTACTCCAACCCCGTCGTTCAACACAAGAGCTCGTTGCAATGCGCTCGAGAAGCCCTCATTCTGCTGAGCCATATTGGCGGTATGGGCATTGGCGAAGCAGATCATATATGACCTCTTCGACCTGATCGCTGCTACGACAAGCGAAAGTGCTTGCTCTTTTTCCAGCACAGCGATGTCGATCTTACCAACGCGCCGAAGGGTGATCGGATTTTCTAATACTTGGGTCATTGTCTTGCTCTCGGCTAGGTCAAATGGGCGGTTTGCGCATTGTGGAACTCATGCTCCTTGAACAGTTTACCCCTTTCAAGAACGCCCAAGCCTAGTTCGAGAGCGCGACTCCCGTGCCGGACGAAGTTAGCCAACCACCCTGCGGCAGCTCGACGGCATCGCAAGCCGTTTGCGGGAATGCTTCTGGATTGACGATATGGTTACAGCTGAGGCAAGCCAGCATGATCGTCTCACGGGCAAGTTGCAAGGCGGCCAAGGCAACGGCCGCAGCATCAGCGCGGCTAGATAGTTCGACAATGATTTCAGCCCCGTTCTTCGAGCCGAGCTGAGAGTCGACATATTCGAGATGGTAAGCTCCGGTCAACACCACGGGCGCCGCACTGGCGGCCCATCGGCTCAACGTTGCTACAAAAAAGGCTTGAGTGCTGACTAGCGAAAGAAATTGGCTTGACGAAAAAACCCTGCTTCTCAGCCTAGCTCTGGCGCTAATGGCGCCGTGAAAGAATACGGGCTTGAGCCAGCTCATGCCCGGTCCACCACCTTGCTACCCCGTCAACACATCTACCCCGCTGATTTAGAAACATGGACGACGAGTCCCCTCGTGCTTTATGCTATGGTAAGCATATGAGGCCCTCGCGCGCCCTTCTGACCGGCCGCCTTCAGTGCCTTGAAAAAGCGATCAGATCAGCGAACGCGTCTCCTTTCCATGCCTCGCCCCTTCCGCTCAGAGGCTTAACCTATGATCGAAAAACATTCTAGTGGCGCAGTGACGCCCGAGCAAACAGGCGTTTGTGCATCACACGTTAAGATGGTCGGCGGTACGAGGCACAAGACAGCCAAAAGCCTTTCACGGCATCAACAATTTACAAGCGGGCGATCCCGCCCAGTGGTACTATGAAGCAGCCATGATGATTAGCTCCCAAGTCTCAAAGATGGGTACTGGATCAACTGCACTGAAATGCCTCCTTGTTGCTCTTCTTCTGGTCACCGCTGTGGCGCTCCTAGTTCTGGGCACGCAGCCACTCACGCTTCAAAATCACGGTCGCGCAGAACACAACGAGCGCAAACGCGTGCTCCGTCGCAGCGAGGTTCCCCTAGTCGAGCCTGTTGCACTAAAAACGGTGCCACTTGCAAATGCGCGTGCCATCAACACCGCCGTACCATTCAGTACTGAACCTAATCCACCAGCACGGCCCTTTGAGTTCACCGGAAGTAACAAAGATAGACTGCGTGCAGTCGCTTGCCTCGCGGCAGCTGTGCTCTACGAAGCGGGCGATGATAGCACAGGCCAGAAGGCGGTAGCACAGGTCGTGCTGAACCGCGTTCGTCATCCAGCATTTCCGAAAAGCATCTGCGGCGTTGTTTTTCAAGGTTCTGAGCGGCAGACGGGGTGCCAGTTTACCTTCACTTGTGATGGTGCGCTGCGTCGCTCGTATGCCGATCAGTCGTGGGCGCGCGCGCGCATTGTCGCGGAAGGGGCGCTGTCTGGTAACGTCTTCCAACCGGTCGGTCAGGCGACCCACTACCATACGGACTGGGTAGTCCCATACTGGAGCTCCAGCCTGGACAAAATCGTCGCTGTGGGAACGCACCTCTTCTTTCGTTGGACCGGTTGGTGGGGCACACCACCAGCCTTTCGGTTTGCGGCGACCGGGGTAGAGCCGCATATCCCGCAGCTCGCCTCGCGCTTCCCAGAACATGCTCAGAGCGCGGGAGCGCTGGAGGCAGAGGCTGAGTCCGCCGGGCATGCTCCAGCGCTCGCGGGTAACGCTACTCAGGGCCAATCTACGGATGACGGCATCTTCTTCGTACAACTCTCGACGAAGAACGCGGAGATTTTTCCGGTGATGGCTGCTCGTGCTTGCGGAGATCGGGCTTATTGCTGGTTTGTAGGGTGGACGGACACAAGTAAAATGCCGCGCAACAACACGGCGGACTTCCTACCCGCACAGCGCAATTCCATGTCGTTTAGCTACCTCTACGATCGCAATAGCAAATTCGAAAAAGCGCTATGGAATTGTCACCAGTTTAAGCGTCCAGCTGAGCAGTGTCTACGCGGCGAAACAGGTTGAGGGAGTGGTTCTTCGCTTGATATCTCGACCCGCGACGGTGCCTCTTACTCGCTTGATCGCAATGACGCGTCCCCCTCACCCGACCGCCAACCCATCGCCGTTTCCTTCGTGATGGCACTCTATAAGTCACATGATCTGCCCAATGCAAACTTCTCTCCGATTTCGCTCTACATGGAAGGTAAGCGTCCGGTCTGGGGCGCCTTGCGCGACGGGTAATCGGCAAGCCACAGGTGCGGCACTGTGGACAGCACCGGTGCGGCACTTATGGCTAC
>NZ_JACHLR010000062.1 GCF_014204535.1 Novosphingobium chloroacetimidivorans | reverse complement strand
TCCTGCCTCAGTCCAACTCGCCAGCATCCGGATCTGGCTGCGACATAATGAGTCGGTCGCCAAGCTCTGCAATACAGATCTGGACGCTAAGCCCCACAGCGATGCTCGCGCCAGTAGCGGAGTTATCTCAGCGCCTAGCCATCCCCTGAACAAAGCGCACGACAGATCGCCGCCACGAGGTGACACACACCAGGCAGCTGTCCGCGAGCCCCTGCCATTTGCTTCCGAACGGCAGTGCATTGTCGGCCCACGCACAAGCACATGGCCCTCCGGCCTACGTCCGACTGTGCCCACCAGCCTCACCAACTCGTCGCGCGAGCGCTGAGCCGAAACACCAGGGCACGGCTGGTTCGATCGGAACGTTCCGTCCATCTCACGTGCCGCTATGCCGGCGAGCCCTCCGCGCATCAGATTGGCGCCATCACCGTCGTATTTAGCAATGGGGGTGCAGGAGAACGCCTGGCTTGTGGGAACGACAGCGGCAAGTACGGTGGCAAGGAAGGACATCAGAAGCCCGACCACTCAAGTTCGGCCTCGTTCAGCGTCCGTGCATGTCATAAATTAGATCTTGGGCGCCTAGACGGTTGCGCAGAGCTTCAGGGTCGCCGACCTTTGAGGGCGGTAGTTCAGTCGCCGTTACAAACATTGAGCCAAATTTCGAGTTGCGCGGTGCTCACGTTACTCCTCAGGCGTCATCCGCCCATCGCGTCCGATGCGAAGTGTCGACCCTCAGCGAGACCGTACATGATGTAGTGCAGCGCTAGTTTGTCCCCGTCGAAACCATAGGCAGCTTCTAGGTCCGGGTTTGCTGAAGCATATCGCACGGGATCGAACGTGATACTGCGCCCCTCGTCGAAACCATGCTCAACGAAATGCTTGGTGCCCAGATCTGCATTCGAGCCGAACCCGACGATCAGGTCAGCATAAGATGCAATGTACTCGAGTGGGTCAAAGCCATCGACTGCCAAGCCTTGATGAAACCCCGATGTTATATACTGGTACGCAATCGATTCAGCGTCATGGGCTATCGAATGTATTAACGTAGGGTTGGTTGCCAGGTACTCCATAGAATCAAAGATTATTGATCTATTCTCAGTAGCCCCGTGCTGTATGTAATGCTTAACGCCTCTCTCGGCATCTGGTCCGAAGCCTTGTATGAGATCGCTGTAGCTGGCGATATACTCCAACCCGCCAAATGTAATGTTTCTTTGCTCGGCTGCACCATGTTCGACGTAGTGTCGCACTGCTGCATTCGTGTCCATGCCATAGCCAACCCGTAGGTCTTGGTTTGCTGCGATATACGCATAAGGATCAAAGGACGGAACGCCTCTGCCTTCGTAAAAACCGTGGTTAGCGAAATGAGCAAGGCCCAGGTTTTTATTGCTCCCATAACCTGCGCGAAGGTCGGAGTTTGAAGCAAGGTATAGGAGCCCATCAAAATGATTGAGCTGACCTTTCAGATCGGTAACCAGAAAATCTTCGCTTTCGCCAGCGAAGGAGATGCCTTCCACTGCTGTAAGCCGTACGCGATTATTAACTGATATTAGGTACTCGGCCTGATCGGTGTGCAAGAATTGGTAATCGCCCTTGCTACCTTCTAGAATGACAGTGTCGAAGCCGTCGCCGCCATCAATAACGTTGATCCCGCGACCCGCTTCAATTTCATCGTCTCCGCCTAGTGCCTGGATGCTATCGTTGCCATGGCCCGAGTAGATTCGGTCAGCAAGATTGGATCCTTTAATGTTATTCGACGATGTCAGAATTGCCGGGAAAGTGGCAAGGTAATCCCCTCTAGAGAGATCCATCAACTGCGCGGCAGGGAGGGTGGCGCCTGTAAGCCTGAACGAAACTTTTTCGTCGCGGCTCTCAGTTATAGCATGAACTGTTCCGCTGCTTATCAACCCGTTCTCATCCAAGACAAAGCCGTTGCCCTCCAGCACGTCAATGAAGCCGTAGTCAAAGGAGAGAAGGATCTTCTCGGAGGAAATGAGCGTAATCGTGGGAGTGAGGGCGCTTGCAAGCGCAGTCTCATACATATCGAGCGCCGCATCGGAACTGGCAACGATGTCTACCATAGTGTGCTTCTCGCCAGAACCCGGTTTACAGATCGTGATGGTCACGATTTACAGATAGCATTGTTAATATTCGGCTAAACGACGGAGCTGTGATTCGACAGATCCGTCACGATGCTCACAAAAGGGGCGGCGCAGGGCGATGTTCCGGGCACGGCGAAACTTGGCGACCGACTCATTATGTCGCAGCCAGGTTCGGATGCTGGCGAGTTGGACTGAGGCAAGGAAGTTGGACACCTCGGAAAACCCTTGGTTTGGCGCGAAAGCGAGGCGAGGAGTGATCATGCTAGCGTAGACTACGTGATCACGGGTTAGTTCTTGCTGTTCAGCGGGATCTGATGGGGCACTCAGAGCCGTATGGGCATCATGCGGGCGCAGTACGCCCCTCGAGCCAGGCGAGCCGCTGGAAGTTATAGGCCAGATTAGCCATGCCGATGGTGCGCACGAGCAGGCCCATGCGATGTTTCTGGCCGGCAAAGACGTGCTCGACGGCTGAGCGGACTGCCGACCGCCTCGCGTTGGCGCGCGCGATGCGCTCGGGCATGGGTTTGGCGGTGCGGCTTGCGCTGGTGGATGTTGCTGGTGAACATGCCTTTAGCCAGGAACGCCTCGTTTTTCTTCGATCGGTAGGCTGTGTCGGCCCACACGCCCGAGGCCGTGTTGTCCGGGCTGATGAGAACCGGCAGCCGGGCGCCATCGTGCGCATTGGCGGCGCTGGCGTCCCAAGTGCAGATCAGACCATGCGTACGGTCAATGCCGATGTAATTCTTGTAGCCGAACATGGGGGTAGCGAGATCGACCGGCTTGAACGCTTGGGGTCGGCGCCGTCCTTCACCTTGGCCTTGGTGTATTTGACGCTCCAGCGTGCATCGCGATCCTCCTGCCTGAGCTTGGCTGGCTTGTCCTTCCAGCACTCGGGGATCCGACCTTCCCTGATCGCCGCTTTCTCCTCCTGAGTGTTGCGCTGCTTGGGCGCCAGCACCACGGTGGCATCGATGATCTGACCGCCCATCGCGAGGTAGCCTCGGTCGGTGAGCGCGGCATCGAAGCGGGCGAAGAGCCTGGCGATCGCCTTGGCCTTCACCAGGCGCTCACAGAACAGCCATACCGTCGTGGCGTCCGGCACCGTGCCGTCAAGCCCAAGACCAAGGAAGCGCTGAAACGAGAGCCGGTCTTTGATCTGGAACTCGGTGCTCTCGTCAGACAGCGAGTAGAGCGCCTGCAGCACCAGGATCTTGAACATCAGCACCGCATCGAACGGCGGGCGTCCACCCCTGCCACGAGAGCTTCGACGCAGTGCGACCACCAGAGGACCACGGAAAACCTCGAAGTCGACCACCGCGGCCAGTCGCTCCAGCGGATCGCCCGCCCCGCTCAGAGCCTCATATCGGTCTGATAGATCAAAGAAACTCGGCTGACCCGCCATCACTGCCTCCGCTATTGCGCTCAGGCAGTGAATCATCTCAGACCGTTAGACGCCACCGGTTTTTCGAGGCGTCC
>NZ_JACHLR010000061.1 GCF_014204535.1 Novosphingobium chloroacetimidivorans | reverse complement strand
CTACCCGCTACGACAAACGCGACGACAACTTCCTCGCCTCAGTCCAACTCGCATCCATACGCATCTGGCTGCGGCATAATGAGTCGGTGGCCTAGAGCATTTTCAGCATGAGCGTTGATATCCTGCGGCGTGGAAGAAGTTGGCGCATTCGTCTGGCAGGAAGCGATCGAGAAGCTTGCCGATGCGATCGACGAGCGCGTCGACGGTACGCGCAGGCTCCTGCCTCAGGAGCGCATTGAGTTTGGCGTAGGCTATCTCGATCGGGTTCATGTCGGGGCTGTAAGGCGGCAGGTGAGAGATCTGAGCCCGAAGTTTGGCGATCGCTTCGCGAATGCCGGTGACCTTGTGCGCGGGCAGGTTGTCGAGAACGACTACGTCGCCCCGTTCGAGGGTCGGGCGCGAGGATGTGCTCGACGTAAGATGCGGAAAGCATCGCCATCCATCGCGCGATCGAGCACCCCAAGGCGCGGTCACGCCGGTGAGGCGCAACCCGGCGACAAAGGTCATTGTTTTCCAATGTCCGAAAGGCACCTTGTCGCGGCAGCGCTCGCCAACGGGCGACCAGCCATAGAGCCGTGCCATTTTGGTGTTCAGACCGGTCTCGGTTAGGAAGACCAAGCTTTCAGGATCAAGGAACGGTTGCGCCGCTCTCGACAGCTTACGCGGCGCCTGCCTCCGGTGCGGGTTGATCCCAGCATCGCCGGTCATCCGCCGCCGGCGGCGCAGTATGGTTCACGAACAAGGAGTGGCTCATTACCGAGTCGTTGTTGTCCAGCAATCAGCAAAGGGTGCCCGGATAGTTGACGGGCGCGTTCTGTGTCGTTGTAATCTGTCGTTGATCGCCAAGACTCCGTAACGGCTTGACTCTGTTACGTCCGACACCAGGAATACTGCTGTTGAGCACTTCTTCAACAAGTCACCTTTTCTAGAAAAAAATTTCGGCTAAAGTAATGCTAACGGTGCATTCGTGCAAGGAAAGGAATTGTAGGCTAACCTCCTAACAAGTTCGCCTCTACGCTTACTCGGATCGCCGCAAGTGCCGTGCTTGCGCCCAACTTCCTCAGCATATTACCACGGTGAACTTCGACCGTGCGTGGACTAATCGATAGCTTTTCGCCTATTTCGCGGTTTGAGAGGCCGTGTTGGAGTTGGGTCAGAACGTCAAGTTCGCGCTTTGTCAGCGTTTGCAGCTTCTGACGAGCATCGGCAGCACCATAGCGTTGATCAATCAGGGCTGTAATTTGACTTGATGACTCAGCTAGAAACCGTTCTAAATTGGAACGATTGATCGGGCTTGGTAGCACGCCTACAACTCCCTGGAGCATTAGCTGCGAGCACCTAACCGGATCAAATGAATTAGTGTGAACTAAAGTAGGGCTCCAGTAATTGCGCATACGCATGTCAGAAAGGATTCGGTCTACTTGATTATCCTCATCACGCATCAAAACAAGAGTGTCTACGTTACCCTGCTCAATGAATTCTCGAACATTCTCGTAAGGCTCGATATGGAACCGCCCACCATTGAGGGACTTTGACTGCTCAGCACGTTGCCGAGTATCTGGTTCTATTAACGATATTGCGTTATAGCGGTCCATGTGATGATCTTACGTGCTTGTGCACGCACGCGAAAGCGTAAATTGTAGTGGCGTGAATCATGCCAGCATCTGAAGGTCGCGCGTTCGAACGAGAAGCGTGCGTCAAGTTGGCCGTCTCGGCAAGTTGGCCGTCTCGGCGATTTTGCGCGTTATACCAGCGAGCGCTTATACTAACCGCGTTGGTCAGAGCCGGCGTGCCCATTTGCGGCGACCGGTGGCCATGATGAGCCAGGATTGATCCATGAGCCTGTTCCAGGTCTCGCAGCAATGCTCGACGATGTTGACGTGGGATGCGAAGATGCGGTTGTAGAGCCAGTTGTCGCGCATGAACTGCCAGTTTTTTAGACTGGAATAGGCTTGGGGCATTTGACCGGCAACGCGGCGATAATGGTGTTGGCGGGGATCTCGAGCTTGCCGGTCATATGCACATTAGCACCACAGATTGCGCACTTAACGCGACAGCGAGCGCGATCTCGGGCAGATCCAGCGACGTTGTTTGATTATACAGAAGGCAGGACCAGACCTGCACCCTTACCCTGTCCCACGCGGGCCTCGCGTCCTGGAATCAAATCTCTAGAAAAATCTTGGGGAGGGCATCATGGACTTTCCACCTCCGCAGCAAAGCGCCTTTCTTGAAGAAGGCCTCCATGGCCAACTCGTTCTGAGCATGGTGGCGGCGCCGCGCCGTCAGTTTCAAGCAGCCAAGCTTCTTCAGCTCACGGCTAAGGGCTCATGGTCGTCTGTTCGCGCGAGACCGCGAATTCCTCATACAATCAGCACACCGGATCGATCAGCCGCCAGCGCACCACCCCATGGATCGGCGAGACCGGGCCGCGCTCGACCGTTTGTCACCAGCGCGGCCGCTGAGCAATGTTGAGGATCGACGTCTTGCCCGCAGCCCTTGCCGCCACGCAGACCATCCGGATCGCAGAAGTTTAACCGGATCACCCAATCGCGCACGATCTGGAGGGTCACGCCGCCGATCCTTGCCGCATCGCTCCTGGTGCTGGCCTCGAAGCATCAGCCATCTTCAGCCTGATTAGGGCGGTGAGACCCGGCCATGAGGATCATACGTGCAAGGTGGACCTCATCATCCGACTACTACCAAGGGCATCTTTGCCGCGGACCATGTCAGCATAAGTGCAATCGGTCGCATACGCGATCAGCACTATGCCATTGTCCGTGATGTCGAACCTAGCAATCGACTGTTACCGATAGCGCCCTCGAGGTTGACACGTGCTCTCTCCCAAGAGGTGGAGGGCCTGTCAGGTGCCAGTTGCCGGATGAGCGTGTCAGGGATCTCGTTGCCCGGTCGTAAACTCCAGATCCTGGTTTAACGTTTCAGTCCGGAAGCTTCGACTGAAAAGTGGTTCTACTTGCCTCTGATTGAACTTAGTCTCTGTTGCAAACCATGCGCCGTGGTCGATAGCAGCCGGATTCTTCGCGATAGCAATTTTCCGGCAAGCTCAGTATGGCCGCGCTTGTGTCGAGACCGCCATCGAGTCCGCTGCCTTTGGACCTCGCGCGCGCCAATGTTCGTCGTCCCGCTCATACATACGCCCACTTTCGTTAGCACTGAAGCCTTCAGTCAATGTAGGAGAGGCGAAACATCTTTGTCATGTAACTCTAGGCAATCAACGTTATCGAGTAAGGCTTGTTCTGAGTGGGACAAATATGCTAACATAAATCTAATGTATCCAGAATGCACTTTCCTATGGCGTCCAAAATTCAGCGGTGGATCTGTTTCGTTGCGGCGTCCTATCGATGAGGATGTAGCTGAGATCTACCGGATTTTAAGTGACGAGAAGGTCACTCGGTGGCTCTCGCTTATTCCGCAGCCTTACAGACCGGAGCACGCGGCCTTCTTCATGGCGCATATCGTTCCTAATGAATGGGTATGGGCGCTCACCTTGCCGGGCTCGTCCAAAATGGTCGGCGCAGTGAGCTTGATGCCAAGGAACGGCCTTCGTGCCGCAGAGCTCGGCTTCTGGCTATCCCGTGATCACTGGGGGCGAGGACTCATGAGCGAAGCGGTGCAACTCGTCGTCTTACACGGATTCGACAATTTAGGGCTCAGTTTCATCACGTCAGGTTATTTTGATGGCAACTTATACCAACCTGCGGTGAGCATGACTCACGTTAGGGATTCCCAAGGCGATGAAAGTCTGAATCAATGGCGTCCTTCATCAACAGGAGGCGCATATG
>NZ_JACHLR010000060.1 GCF_014204535.1 Novosphingobium chloroacetimidivorans | reverse complement strand
CCATCGCTGCCTCCTTCGTGAGGCTGCCTATGAATCACACGATCGGCTCAATGGGAATCCCCCTCCGATTCCGCCCATCATGAAAATGCTCTAGGATTTGCGCAAGCGTTTGGCCCCCACGGTTGAGGCAGGCAGTTCGGCGCGGGAGGAGGTGGCGCGCTTCGAGGTGAGTCCATCGGCTGCGATCAAGATGGTGCGCGGCGTGCGCGAGACTGGCAGCACCCTGGGGCGAAGGTAGCCGGGTACAGCAGCCGCTGCTCGCCGGGCATGAGGATCTGCTGCGCGAGCTCACGTCGACGCGCAAAGGGATTACGCTTGCTGAGATCCGGAATGCCTTGGTCGAGCGCGGGATCGAGCCTGGCTCGCTAGCAACGATCTGGTCGACGCTCAGGCGCTTGGGCCTGTCGCAAAAGAAAAGAGCCTGAGAGCAGCCGAGCAGGACTGACCCGCTGTCTCAGCGCATCGCGAACGCTGGCGCGTGTGGCAGCGCTACATGGACCCGACCGCCCTCGTGTTCCTAGACAAAGCTAGCGCTACGACGAACATGGCGCGACGATATGGCTGGGACTCAGGAGCGAGGGCCTCGTCGATGCGGCGCCGCACGGGCATTGAGAAAACCACGACCTTCCTCGCTGGCCTGCGTTCGACCGGCATGGTAGCACCGCTGGTGCCCGTCGGGCTAATGACCGCAGAAGCGTTCCGCGCCTACCTCGAGCAGTCCCTTGCCCCGGTGCTCTCGCAGGCGACGTGTTCGTGATAGACAATCTTGCAGCCCACAAGCTCACCGGGATTCGTGAAGCCATTGCCGCTGTGGGCGAAAGCGTCCTCTACCGGCCGCCCCCGGACTTCGCCGGGGCAGGTCTACAGCCCGGACCTCAACCCGATCGAGCAAGCCTTCTTCAAGCTCGAAGTCCCTCCTGCGTGAGGCCGCCCCGAGAACAAGAGACGCGCTCTGCACCACTATCGCCACCTCGCTCGACGCCCTCAGCCCAGACGAGTGACGAAACTATCTCCAGAACTCCGGATATGCGTTCGACTAAACCGAAATCACTCTAAGACCAACGCGCGCTAGCCGCTCGCCCGAAATAAACGGCGAGAAGGTGCTCAAGCGAAGAAGGCCTGCCCAATTGGCTTCTCCCACTTGTACACTGCCGAAGTGCGCACGGCAGAAGGCAACCTCTACCTTCATGTGGCAATCGACTGGTACAGCAATCTCCCCTTCGTTCAGCTCGTGGTCGAGACTGTCACAACATCGGCTTCCGTCTTCCTGGTCGCCCTGATCGAAGCAGTGGCCTGCAAGACCCACAAGGTGCTGGCCAATTGCGGTGCCCGATTTACCTCCCATCCGCTACGCTAGCGGCCCTCCGACAACATACAAGACCCACGGGTTGACATGCGTGGGGCGAAAACGGGCTTCAGCACCGGCTCACCACAATTAAGGAGCTGAGACCAATAGTGAGGCCGAGAGGATCGACCAGGCCGAGCGAGCCACGAGGACTGTCTGAACCTGTCACGGATGCTGTCCGGGTAATTGGTTCAATCAGATCCGAACAAGTCCCGGGTAAAAACCTTATCAGCTACGTCCTCGATCTCGGAGGTCATGCGGTTGGCGATAATTACGTCGCAATCTCGCTTGAAAACTTCGAGATCGCGTATAACCGCTGAGCCAAAAAACTCTTGCTGTGTCATTGCGGGCTCGTGGATCGCAACTTCAATGCCCTTGGCCTTGATCCGCTTCATGATGCCCTGGATCGAGGACTGGCGAAAGTTGTCGGATCCGGCTTTCATCACCAAGCGAAAAATGCCCACCTTCTGCGGCCTCCGCGCGATAATCTGGTCGGCCAGGAAGTCCTTGCGAGTGCGGTTGGCATCGACAATTGCGCGAATAAGGTTCTGAGGAACCTCTGAGTAGTTGGCGAGAAGCTGCTTTGTGTCCTTGGGAAGACAGTAGCCGCCGTAGCCGAAGCTTGGGTTGTTGTAATGCGGCCCAATCCGCGGATCGAGGCCGACACCGACGATGATTTGGCGCGAGTCCATGCCATGCGCGATCGCGTAGCTGTCCAGCTCATTGAAAAAAGCGACGCGCATGGCGAGGTAGGTATTGGCGAAAAGCTTGATTGCCTCGGCCTCACTCGGATCCGTGAACAGGATCTCGACGTCGTTCTTCTCCGCGCCGTCGAATAGGAGGTTCGCAAAGATACGGGCTCGCTCTGATCGCTCACCGACGATAATGCGCGAGGGATGGAGGTTGTCGTGCAGCGCGCGGCCTTCGCGCAAGAACTCGGGACTGAAGATCACTTGCGAAGTGCCTAGCCGCTTACGTACCTCTTCGACGAAGCCGACCGGGATCGTCGACTTGATAACTACGGTAGCCTCCGCGTTTTCGGCCATTGCCATCCGGATCACTGCTTCTACTGACGAAGTGTCAAACTTGTTTGTCTCAGCATCGTAGTTCGTCGGTGTGGCGACGATGACATAGTCAGCGTCCTTGAGCGCCTGCTCCGGATCCAACGTAGCGGTAAGGTTCAGCGGCCGCGTGGCGAGGAACTCCTCAAGCTCTGCATCGACGATAGGCGACTTGCGGGCGTTCAGCATATCAACTCGCTCGGCGGTAATGTCGACTGCGACGACTTCGTTGTGCTGCGCCAGCAGCACGGCATTAGAGAGCCCGACGTAGCCGAGGCCAAAAACAGCGATCTTCATGTATGCCGTCCCCACATGCTCAAGGCGAGTTCGCCAAGTATAAATTCATCTTGCCCGTGCGCCGGAAGCGAACCGAAGCCCTTCCATGCTGCACCTGTCGATAGGCACGTACATAGACCACTTCGTGCCTAACAGAAGCGAATTTTAGCAGCTGTGCGGGGCGTGAGTTAAGGCGTAGACCTGTGATTGCAGAGGTGGGCGGTGTTGATCCGTTAGCAGTTTCATAGATATGGTTAAACTGACCGAGCCGGAGCTTGGTCGTGCTGTATCGGGTCTTACAGAGGCGAACGTCTTGCTGACACGATGCGGGCTTGTGAGCCCATCTGACCACCTTCCCAAATCGCCCGTTTCTGCGTCGCTCGGGACAGCTTTGACGCTTCAGCGCTAGCAAACAGATTATATTTCGTCTCATCTATGGAAAAAAGTGCCGTCCCGCAACATTGCATGCATGATGACGGAGAGGCGGCGGGCAAGGCGACGCGGGCCTTCGTGAGGCCGTCGCCCTTGGCGATCTTCATGGACCATGTTTTCAGGGCAAAGGCCTCCCGGCTGCGGGTGAGGATCGTGTTCGGCCGCGCGCAGGTCTTTCTTCAAACGACTCCCAAGGCGCCTGGCTGCATTCCAGATCGCTCCGGTGCTGAGTGCGACATCGTACTCGGCCAGCAGCCACGGCTGGGCCTGCCCCAGCGTGATCCCGGGTTGCGAACGGATGTGCGCTGTCAGCGCCAGTTCCTGCGCACCCGACAGCTTACGCGGCGCGTGCCCCCGGTGCGGGTTGATCCCCGCATCGCCGGTCATCCGCCGCCGGATCAGGGCCTTGTAGATGTCCGCGATGCTCACCCCAAACGTTGGCGCCGCTTGCCGCACCGGCATTCCGCCATCCACCGCCCTCAGCACACGATCGCGCAAATCCTGCGAGTAGCTCTGTCCCGATCGCCAACCGATCGCTGCCTCCTTCGTGAGGCTGCCTATCAATCACACGATCGGCTCAATAGGGATCCCTCTCCGATTCCGCCCATCATGAAAGTGCTTGTCTTATGACTTTGAGGTCTGTTCGGGTCATGATGAGATGCCCGGGCCAGGGTGGCCACCCTGGCCCGGGCGGAAGGGGACGGATCGTGA
>NZ_JACHLR010000059.1 GCF_014204535.1 Novosphingobium chloroacetimidivorans | reverse complement strand
GGTCATGCGGAAGCTCGTCATCACCGCGAACGCTCTGCTCAAAGCCAACCGGCTCTGGCAGCAATCTCCTGCTTGATCATCACGGATACTCTAGCGGCATCTCCGTTAGCTTGGCATCAAGCAATCTCGCGCCGATTAGCCCGCTCGTGCTTCTGCCGGTTCTGCTGAGCCTTCGTAGCACGAAGCCCTGGCAGACCGTCTCGATCAATGGCGCGCTGCCAAGAGACTAGTTCCTCGAGAGACAGCTCGTAGCGGTTGCATGCCTCGCGTGCCGTCAACAAGCCGCCAATCACTGCCGCAACGACCTCAGCCTTGCGGTTCGCCACCCACCGCGTCGTCCCGCGATCCGGAAGTTTATCTAACGTCAGTCTTTCACCTCGGAAACCAACTACTTCGGTTATCGTCTCGATCTCACCAAGCGCCATGCTTTATCTCCCCAGATTCCCAAAGCGGTTTCATCTCATAGGAGTCTTACGCGCCATATCTTAACCAGATGTAGCCAGGCGTGCTTAACAAAACAGTTAATGAGCATCAGGCATTACTGGGCTGAAGATTAGGGCAGGGGAGCTTTGTTGAAGGCAGTAAACCGCTTAAGATCAGAAGGTAAAATTAGGATCGCACAGCTAACTAAAGGGGCGACCCTTTGGCAACGAGATAGCTTTGAGCCGCGTTCGCCTGAACTGCTGTGGTCGTGCTTGGTTCCCACGCGGCCGACATAAGCGCGCCGAGATGCGGTGAGGTTGCAGCAGGACGATTAACCGAATGGTAACAAGACTTCGCTCAACATGCCGCAAGTTGCCAGCCAAACATCACCGTCGAGGCGATACGCCCGGGCATGCCGCTCTTGCTGTCAGTCCTGCGAATCTGATCGGACGTTTCCGAACGCGCTACCGTTTGCCTGCTGCATGTTAGATAAACGAGGAAGGGTCTTGCGTCGATCGCGCCTGGCGCGATCGCCTTGACAACTCCCCTTGGTGATCGCATCAAGATCGCTATCCGGTTGTACCCCTTCTTAGGTGATCGCCGGCTTGGAAGGTACAAGCCGGTAGAGTACCCCTGCAAGGCTTTATCCTTCGCTGTAAGCTTGTTCATCTTCGGAGTGTAGCTTCGCGGAGCTTTGCAGGTGACCAAAGTGGATCAGGACATTTGAGCTTGTGGAAAAAACTTCCTCATCGTTCTGCTGACGATAGCAAAGGGACGGGCGTTCTGGATGCACTCGTGGCTAAGGGGGTCGAGTTCGTGCTCTTCGTGCCTCGGAGTGCCACAGGCGAACCGTGCAGTGAGGCGATGAAGATGGACGGTGGGCGCATACCAATAAGCTTGGCAGAGCCGACCCCATTGCAGCAGTGCAACAATCGTAATGGCTGCCAATGTGAGTATCAAGAATACGGAGCCGAAACGATGAAGTCCTGAACAGGAGGCTTCTTAGTAAGCACCGTCCAGGTCGCATATCTTCATGAGTGCGGCGGTGAGTGTGACACCCGGTGCCGCTTCGGAAGTCATCTCGCCGGACATGAACACCGGGTCGATGGCAGCTTCGCAAAGGTAAACATCCGGGGAGCTTGGGCCCACCCCAAACAAGCTTGGGCTGTCAGATAGCGGGTTCCAAAGCCAAGTTTCGATTCGCAAGTTGATCACTTGGCCGTTCGTTCGATAGGTCCCGGCGTAAGCGCGCTGCGAGTGAGCCCCGAGGATCCTACCAGCTTGAAGTGTTAGTGTGCCCTGAGGAGCAAGATCTTGGGGCTCCGAAGCTGAGCTCCCCACGAAGGCCCATAACCCTTGCACACCATCTTCGAAGCCGCTTAAACTCGTCGTGATTGCTTCTCTACCAACGGCTAAGGATCCGCCAAACACGTTCTGCATATGCCCTCGCCGGCGTCAGTGACCGACCGTATGTAGCTAACCGGTATACGGCATTGTCCGGACTTTAGCTACTGAGCCCGGCTTACAGCGTCACCTTCTCGAACTTCTAGCGTCGTCCGCCGGTCCCCTATCTGCCTGATGTTTGTTAACGCAGGGCCTTAAGGGTTCGTTCCAAAGCGATTGCGCAAGCGCCACCATCGTCCAAAATCGACGACAAACTTCCACAAGCCTCCTGGGCCGGGCTGCGTCTGGGCCTAGCGAGCCTCGAAGAGTGTGCTGAGCGCTCTATGCTCGCGACGCAACGCCAGACGGCTCTTCACCCTCGTCTCCTCAGCTTCCGAAAGAAAGTATGAGTACAGCGAGTTCTTGCGTGTCGGCTTGGCGGAACGAAACGCCTGAATCTGCGCAGCTATTTCCGAGACGTTCATCCACATCAATTGCGATGGCGCATCTACCGTGGGGTTCATGCGCAGCTCACTGATTGGCTCAAAGCCGAGCATGGCCTCGTAGAAACGACAGTGGCGTGGGTTCACCTCTATGAAAAGGTCGGTGCCTTCGTGGCTGTCAATACCGTAAAGAAATACAGCATGGAAGAGGCAAGCGAGAAGACTATTGCTGTCTCTTCTGTCACACTTCTCGAAAGCAAACCTGGTTAGTTCACAGACCTTAGCGCCAGGAACCTTTCTATATTCGTCTATCTCGGCCTTGAAGAGGGAATCAACTGCTAGACCGGCTGGGGTGTCGACGCCTAAAGTGATTGTGCCGGCAAGGTTTGGCCCCAGGTGGGCAAGAAAAGTCGTCTGATACGGGCTGCCACCTACCTTGTGATCCGAACCGTACCCGCGCCACTCGTAGCGCCGGTTGAGCAACGACTCAGCCTCCAGGCGATCCTCGGCATTCTGAGCAATCGACAGCGTCAACCGTCGCCTTGGACCGGACGCTGGACGACCTAACAGTCTCTCAGACGGTGGGCTCAAGATCCGTTCGTACAGAGACGTTGGAGCTCTGTGATCGAGCATTTGAAAGGTCATTAATACCCCCGACGATTGCACCGCGCGTTAGCGGCAGTGTGCGACATTATTCAGAAAGACAGCATTGAGGCTGCTGGTTAACAGCGTGAGTTAACGATAGGAAAAACTTGGAAGTAGGTAGTTGCGCGAAGGGCGTTTTCTAAATAGTTGTTAAAGCATACCCTTTTTACGGTGTAGCTGGGCGCAAATTGACAGTTCGCCAGATGCACAAAGAAGTAGCGGCACCAGTCTTCGCACTTGTTCATCTGTCGTTAATTTCTGCCCGCCTTGTACAATCCCGTTAATCTTCTTTGTCGCAGATCGCGAACGCTCCTAACTGTACTCGACGAAGCGAGCAACAGTCACGACGAGTGGATCGTTTCGGCGGAACCGCTTGTCCGATCGGTGGTGAGAAAGCTTAATCGACGATACACTCGGAACCATGCCGGCAACGTCGCGTGGCTCTCGATTCGAGCGTTTCCACTCGGCTGCCAAACAATGACCTTCTAACGAGGCGCCAAAGGCGTGAGGCTCCGGCACGCACGCTGTCTTCTTTCCGAGAATCCTGGAGAGCATGTGCCGCAATGCAGCGCAGGAACGAGGTGTCAGGTAAGCTCGCGAGCGCTGGCATCTCGGGCGCTAGAGCAGTTCCACGATGAGGGAAATCGGCGAGGGGTTCCCATGGCGATGATCATGTAATTCGTAGGATGCCGTCACGAAGGAGGCGGCATGGGTTGGCGGTCAGGTCAGAGCTACTCGCAGGATTTGCGCGATCGAGTGCTGAGGGCTGTGGATGGTGGCATGCCGGTACGGCAAGCGGCGCTACCTTTGAGGTGAGCATCGCGTACATCTACAAGGCCGTGATCCGACGCTGGCTGACTGGCGATGCGGGGATCAACCCGCACCGGTGGCATGCGCTGCGCAAGCTGTCGGGCGCGCAGGAACTGGCGCTCGA
>NZ_JACHLR010000058.1 GCF_014204535.1 Novosphingobium chloroacetimidivorans | reverse complement strand
CTGCTCTTCTGTGAACCTTGCTCGCTTCATTCGTCCGTCCTTCCATCAGGCCGGACTCTAATCAAGCTTGGAGGAAAACTCGGGGGTCACGTCACAAGCTCACCCGGCGCTGGGTCAGGCGCGGCACCCGACCATCGGCACCCAAGGACCAGCGGCGATCCTCGGCATGGTTTTTCGGTGCGATCTGGCTCGCTGAAGGCGAGGCCGCCGGCATCGTCATGCCCCGCTGCAACAGCGAGGCGATGAGCATGTACCTTGAGGAGATCGCCTTGCACGTCGCCCCGGGCGCACATGCCGTCCTCCTGCTCGATCAGGCCGGGCGGCAAGGATCGGCAGAGTTGGTCGTGCCGCCCAACATCACCCTAATGCCGCTGCCGCCGAGGTGCCCGGAGCTGAAGCCAGTCAAGAACGTCTGGCAGTTCATGCGCGACAACTGGGTGTCGAGCGCCATCTTCCAATCGTACGATGACATCGTCGACCAATGCTGCTTCGCCTGGAACAAGCTCGTCGAGCAGCCTTGGCGCATCATGTCGCTCGGACTGCGCCAATGGACCCCTGGGTTCTGATCAATGCGCTTGGTATTAGTGCCAAGAGCAAGCTCGGTGAGGCGATCCGCTATGCGCTCACGTGCGGGGAGGGCCTGTCGCTCTTCATTGACAATAGTCGCGTCGGCTCGACAACAACACCGTCGAGTGCGCCACCCGTCGGCTCGCGGTCAATCGTAAGAACGCCCTGTTTGCCGGATCTTAGTAAGCGCGCGACGACTGGGCCGTGATGGCTGCGCTTTGGAGTGCTGCAAGCTAAACGGCGTCAACCCACACCAGTGACTGACAGATACGCCTTCGAACGACGCCAAGGGTCACATAACTAATCGCGTCAGCGAGCTCATGCCCCGGATCACCTTGGCCGGAGAACAGCGCTTACGCTTAGCAGACTGCTCATCACGATTCGATAGGCACGATCCTCAGCCAATCCGCACCACGGAACGGGCTGCCAAGCGTTAGAAACTAAGTCAGCAGTGCGTCGACCGATCATGGTCGGTGCGCACAGGAGCGGAACCGGCTTAAGAGATGCGCACCTCTCACATCCGACCACGCGGCTTAACTCGACATCAACCCCTCCCGGTGCACTCATCGGACCTGGAGGTAGTGCATGTATCAGGTGGAGGTCTTGCGCGGTAAACAATGGTGCCCGGCCGGAGCGCACGTACGTGAGCCGCATGCCATTGAAAATGCGAAGAACATCCAGAGGTTAGAGTCAGACGTAAGAGCGGTTCGAGTGCTCGATCTCGCCGGTTGGGTTATCTACTCGCGCTAGCGGCAGTGGCTTTGAAGATGCAGTGGGTTAGGCGGCTTGCGTGACGGCCCGTGTTATCCTGACGGTGCTGCGCTTCGCGTAGTAAAGATCGTCCGCTGCACCGACAAAGATCCCGGCTTCAAAGTCCTGTCGAGTCGCTGGGTCGTCGAGCGCACCCTCGATAGAAGACCAGATGCAAACGCCTTGTTCGTGGTTATGAGCAGTTATCCGACGTGGTAGTAGCAGCATTGGCAACGCCACACACGCTCAGGCTGGCCGCGGTTGCGGCAAATAAGAGAAAACTCTCGTCATTGAATCTCTCACTCGCGACGCCTTCGTCTAAGTGCTGTCATCGCAAGTCACGGTTTGTTAACAGAATGGTTTTGTTAATATAGGCTGTCGTTTGGGCCTGTCTCAGAGTGACGCAGCTGCGGAGGCGAATCTCGCGCACCTTGGGCTTGATGAAGAAGTCCGGTCTGGAAGCGCTTGCGCGACTTTCTTTCCTTTGTGGCGTTCTATCACGGTCTAGAAAAAGGGGCTCAATGAGCACCGTTTCTAGGTGGCCCCGACGAGAATCTCCGTTAACAGGACGGTTGCCCACGTCTTCTTTTGGAGTCTGACAATGCGCGCCGTACTAGCAGTGCTCCTCTCTCTGAACGCATTTCCAGTGGCAGCCAAGCCCCTGCTCGGCGTCAACCTATCTGGCCTTGAAGCCAGCAACGGTGGCAAGCTCGGTTGGTCACACGTTGCCCCAACGCCTGCGGACATCGAGCTTGCCGCCTGGAGCGGCATCAAGGTCGCACGCATTCCGTTCAAAATGGACAGGGTGGCGCCCAGGGGCTTTCTCGACCCTGCCGAGTTTGGTGCGCTGAGAGCCGCTGTGTCTAATGTTCGCGCCGCCGGTATGCGCCCGCTGCTCGACGATCATAGCTACGGGGCGCAAGCAAATCCGACAGCATTAGCCTCTGCATGGGCGAGAATCGCTAAGGCACTACCCGCTGAAGTAATCCTCGGGCTCCAAAATGAGCCATATAAGCGCGGGGCTGATTGGTGGCCGTTCGCCCAGACTGTCGTGAGTGAGCTACGGGCTGCCGGCGTTGAGAACTGGCTATCCGTAGCGGGGTCGGGCTACTCGCCCGCGAACACATGGGATCGCGTTCAAGGCCCAAACGTCGCCCGATTCAAAGATCCGCTGAAGCGCACCTATTTTGAGGCTCACACTTACTTCGATAAGTGGGGTAGTGGTACAGAAGTACGCTGCGCACCTGGCTCGGCCAGTCGCCTTGATCCCGTGCTGAGGCATGCCCAAGCAAACGGCTACAAGATCATCATCGGGGAGTTGGCGTTTAGCGCCGACCCTTCGTGCGATGCCGTGCGTTCGGCTGCCATCGCCAAGATCAAGGCTAGTCCTGCCGTGTACGCCGCTACGTTCTGGACGCTCGGCAACTTCGTCATGTATCCGCGCTACCTGTTCGGCCTCACCGGTCCCCTTAAGGGAAAGCCAAGCGTGCTGCTGGAGCGCCTCACCGCAGAATGGCGCAAGTAGCTCAAGGAGTGCTGGTTCCGAACGGGACTGCTGGGACGTCCTGACGTCAGCGGCATTCGAAACCAACGCCAGTGCGGATAAAGCTTCAAGTGCTGCAATCACGTGAACGGAGCCAGTACTCTGTGTGGACGCCTTTTCTTTGCTGGTTGACGTAAGGTTACGCGTTTTCGGTCGCATAGGCGCGAAGAATGGCACGTCGCTAGCGACGGCGCTCAGGCAGCTAACGCGCGCCAAATGCCGAGAAAAGCGAGCTGGCGGTGAGCGCATCTATAGCAGACAGTGCGGTAGGTCTGAAGCAGCAGCGCAAATGCGGCTATATTACGGCGACAAGCCACGCGTCAGGACAACACCCGAACGAATGCAAGGCCGACGCTGCAGAGATCGAAGGTCCGAGTGCGGGACGAGTATGTATTTGATGGCCTCGAAGTTGTCGCGGCCCACCAATTTCTTGACGAGGCCTCACGAGTTTGGGTGATGTAGTCGCGGCGCGATCTATAGCCTAGGCGACCTGTGCGCGGATGGTCGTAGACATGGCCAAGGGTCGCTGATCTTATGAGCTTTCCAAGCAGGAGAGCAGCCGATGGCGCGTCGATCGATTGGTCAGGAGCAATTCGGATTTTTTAGACGAGGGGGCGGGCAATGCCAGCCCTTGAGCCTGCATCTGCTTGCGTAGCTCACGACGCCAAGTGAATAGCTGTGAGAGGCACATCGCATGCCTGCGCGCCACAGCGCTGATGGACTCTTGGCCCGAGTAGCTCTCTCCGACGATCGAGACCTTTACCTCAGGCGGCCAATCGCGGCGCTTGCCCCGCGCCTGTGAAGATCTCAAGTCGCTGAGCCCCGCTAGTACGTAAGCATCCGATGAGTAGCGCAGCGGCTTGAGCCGCAATCCGGTTGGGGCTGCCGAGTGCGCGATTACGCGGCGACTGGCAGCTGTGTGCGAAGAGCCTGCCAATTCCACGGGAGCAGCTCGTGCAACCGCTGCTGCGGGATGTCGGCGATGCGGGTGAGGACGTCGGCAAGCTAGGCTTGCGGGGCGACGTCGTTGAGCTTGGCGGCGGTGATGAGGCTGAACATGAAGGCAGCACGCTAACCGCCACGGTCGGAGCCGGCGAAGAGCCAGGCTTTGCGGCCGATGGCGATGCCGCGCATCGCGCGCTCGGCGCAATTGTTAGAGCATTTTCATGATGGGCGGAATCGGAGGGGGATTCCCATTGATCCGATCGTGTGATTCATAGGCAGCCTCACGAAGGAGGCAGCGATGGGT
>NZ_JACHLR010000057.1 GCF_014204535.1 Novosphingobium chloroacetimidivorans | reverse complement strand
AGCACACGATCGCGCAAATCCTGCGAGTAGCTCTGACCCGATCGCCAACCCATCGCTGCCTCCTTCGTGAGGCTGCCTATGAATCACACGATCGGATCAATGGGAATCCCCCTCCGATTCCGCCCATCATGAAAATGCTCTAGAGCGATATTGTGCAGTGCGGAAGGTTGTCGTACATCAGCCGCGAGTGGAGGCGCATGGCAAAGCTGAATATCTGGAACTGGATAAGCGCACTGGGGCGTTGGCTGGAGGGCGGTCGCGCTCCGCGGCGACTGGATGCGACGTTGCTCCTTGACCACACCAGCCTCTTTGAGGAGGCGCCTACTTCACCTATTGAGTTAAGCCAAAAAAACCAGATCCGTGAATCCAGTGAGCGCGATAGCCGCCGAGATCAAGTTAAGGTAGCCCGGATTTTTGATTCCGCGCATCCTGTACGCACTCGAGGTGAACTGTTTGGCCGAGCCGACGAACTCGACACGTTATTGTCAGCGACGCTCGATTTGGGCCAGCACGTGATCATTCACGGGGCACGAGGCTCTGGCAAGACATCGCTGGTACGCGTTTACGGTGATCATGCTGATGGGCATGGCGCGGTAGTTATCTACATGGCTTGTGAACCGGGGGCGAGCTTTGCCGAATTAGTCCGCCCTTATTTGAGCGCGTTGCCGGCCGCAGCCTTAGCCCCTGAGGAGCGAGTACGCTTCCGCAATGCTCTCAACGCGCTGCCGGAAGCATTTGGGCCACGAGCGTTTGTAGATTTGGTTGCCGAGCGCGTCGCGAGCACGGTAGTGTTTATCTTTGACGAGTTCGACCGCATCACTGACCCTAATGTCAAAGCTGAGATGGCGGCTGCCATGAAGCTTCTGGCAGATTCTCTAGCAAGCGTGCTGTTCATGCTAGTCGGTATCGCACATAACGTGGCAGATGTGATCGAATGCCATCCATCGCTGCGCCGTCACATGCGCGCGGTGTCGTTGGGCCGGATTGAGCCTAGCAGCGTAAAGGCGCTGATTGACGCAGGTGAGGGCGCTACTGGACTCAAGTTCAATGACGATGCTCGTGCCATCATCGCAAGGGCCTCGTGCGGCTCCCCTTTTCACGTCCGGATGTTCTGTCATCATGCGGCTATCGCAGCCTTGGCACGGGGGTCATCGAGCGTGTCGCGCAGCGACGCACACAAAGGCTTGCACTCTGCAATTCTGCAGTGGGCGGCAATGAATAGCGAAGATGCCCAACACTTCGTCTCGCTGGTCGAGGACGAGACGCTCCTACCTGAAATTGAGCGTATCGCTCGGACAGCAGCGCTCGGTGATCGCCTGCCTTCCCACATCGGGGACGCTCGCGCCTTATTAGGCAGTGCGTTAGTTCCTGAGTCGAACAGTAATGCCGCGTTCGTTTTCCGCGACAGCGTCGCACCGCAATTCCTAATTGCCTATGCTATTCTGGCGGAGGTCGCTATTGCATCCGATGCGGCCAATCGCCTTGGAGGGCCAATTGATGCTGCCACTCTCTGATCTGATTGCCGCACTGAAAAGGCGCTGGCGACTCGAGCTTTTCGTCCTGATGACAGTGCTGGCGCTGGTCGCAATTTGGACTGCTTCATCTCCGAAAACCTATGTGGCGACCTCGTCTCTCTTGTTCGACGAACCAAGCGTTGATCCAGTGCAGGGAACTCAAACCGCCGCACAGGACGGGGTCAGTGCGTTGCTGAGCACACAATCTGATGTGATCCACAGCATCGCAGTCGGCAGCGAAGTAGTTCGCAGCCTTCAGCTCGCGACGCCCGATGTGCTAGCGCGGTGGCAAGCCGTGACCGGCGGCAACGGCGATGTAAACGCTTGGTATGGTGGCCAGCTTCTAAGCAACCTTGTAGTTGCCCCCGGCAAGTCGTCGCGTGTGCTCGCGCTGTACTACTCGTCGACAGACGCGCAATTTGCAGCGCTCATGGCTAACGCCTTTGCCGCGGCGTATCTAAATACACGACTGAAGCTGCGTACTGATCCTGCCAGAACTTACTCACGTTGGTTCCAAGAGCGGACTCGCGAAGTCCGCGAGAACTTGCAACAAGCGCAGGCACGCCTTACCGCGTTCAAGCGCAAGACCGGTATTGTTGGCACGGGCACTACAGATGCGGAGGTCGCGCGGTTGGGTGGATTGTCAAGCCAGCTTACCTCGGCTGAGGCCTCGGCGGCGGCGCTTAATGCGCGAGCGAGCGGCAATGCGGCCGCATCTCCTGATGTTCAATCGTCAACGGTAGTGCAGGGACTGCGCGCTCAAATCGCTAGCAAGGCTGCCCAAGTAAGTCAGATGAGCACCAATTTAGGACCTAACCACCCCGACCTGATCGCGGTTAAGGCCGAGTTAGGGGAGCTTCGCTCCAAGCTGGCTAGCGAAATTGGTAATAGTACGCAATCAGTCCGTGTTGCCAGCAGTGCAGCCACTAGCACCGAGGCAGAGATGCGCGAGAAGCTCAATGCGCAACGCCGGCGGATGCTGAGCCTCTCGACGGACAATGCGCAACTAGACGTCCTACAGCGCGACGTCGACACCGCACAGGCGGCTTACGACGCGGTAGCGGCGCGGTTACAAACAATGCGGCTGCAGAGCGTTGCACCTGATACGAACGTGCGCCAACTCGATTCGGCGACTCCACCGCTGCTACCTTCCAGCCCAAACGTGCCTCTTCGGCTTCTGTTAGGAGCAATGCTCGGTGCGCTGCTGGCGGTCGGTGTAGGGCTCGGCCTTGAGCTTTGGCGACCGCGTGTGCGCACCGCCGATGGCATCGCCGGCATCACCGGCTTGCCGGTTCTGGCGGCCGTTGACCTCTCCGGCTCGCGAGCGAGCGCGTTCTTAGCGGAGACCGCGTGATGAGACTTAGATCTAGTTTAGCGCCTCAAGGTGACATCAGCGGACTATCCAGGGTTGGGCAAATGCGTGAGCGGCGCAGCCTGGGCGAGACGCTGAACCTCAATCCTAAACAACAGGAAGCTGTGGTCCAACGACAAGCTGAGACCGGGCATCTGTTTGGGGAGGCGGTCGTGGAACTAGGCTTTGCGAGCCCTGACCAGGTGCGCAAAGCTATCGATCAGCAGCAGGGTTTTTCAGTGCTCAGCGATGGTGATGATCGAGTTGACCGTCTGGTAGTCACAGCCTTCGACCCAGAAGACAGGCTTGCCCGGACTGCACGCAATCTGCGTAGCACTGTGACCGCGGCGGTGCGTCACGACGGACAGCCGATCCGTAGCTTGGCACTAGTGGGCTGTGACACTGCTGCTGAACTGCCAATCATGGCGGCTAACCTGGCCGTCGCATGTGCACAGACCGGCCTGTCAACACTGCTCATCGACGGAGCGCTGGACGATCCGCACCAGCATGCATTATTTCGTGTGCGCAACCGCGTCGGTTTGGCGACGTTGCTAGCAGGCAACCAGCACGGAGAGTTAGTCCAGCCGACCGCAATCTACGGCCTCTCTTTGCTTACCGCTGGGGCAGCAGTTCCCAACGCATCCGAGTTGTTTGACCGGCAGCGGCTTGCCAATGCGGTTGAACTTTTCGTGGAGGAGTTCGGGATAGTGCTGGTTGATGCGGGCTCTGACAGGACGGCTATAGCCGCAGCGAAAGGGCTCGACGCTGCAATCATCGTAGTGCGCTGTAATGTCACCTACACGCGAGAGCTACGACTGCTGGCAGACCAGATCAAAGCGACCGGGCAGACATTGCTTGGCACTGTGCTTATTGATTAGCGCAAAGCAATCATGATGAAAAACATGGTGGCTCTTAGAGTGATCCAATTCCGTAGATAATTTGGTAATCTCTTCACTTTGGCGACAGTGGGTCTCCTAGCGCAAGGATATCACGCATATCAGGCGAAAACCAACGCCGGTTTTGGGCGCTTACGATTAGGATCGGCTGCAAAAGTTGAAGTAGCTCGTGCGTACGTCGCGAAATGAAGCTTTTAACGTTCCATTAGCCGGACTGGCGCGCCACAGGAGCATGGCCGGCCGGCGACGCAGCTTGCTCCCCATCCAGAGTGCCCACCCCTCGCATGGTGAGCGATGAGCTGAAGCACTTCCATGGTAAGCGTCCGGTGAGCGGTTCTGCTCAGGCGGCGCGGTAGTTCCAAGGCAAGAGATCGTCGATTTGACGGTTGGGGTGGTCGGCGATGCGGTT
>NZ_JACHLR010000056.1 GCF_014204535.1 Novosphingobium chloroacetimidivorans | reverse complement strand
CTGTGACCTTTTGCGTGAACTTGGCTGCGAGCTGGGTTGAGGATCAACCGCGCCAAATCCTCGACGGCCTGTCTATGCGTTAGGATCTTGTTAAGCTTTTGTGCGGCGCACGGTCGCGCCTCAAACCTCGAATGGCTTAGCGACATAGGCGGCCCATTCAGCGCTGGCGATGCCGCTGCTTTGCTCGCGACATCGGTCTTGTGCCCCGCACCATGCCTTTCAGCTCTTGGCAATCGAATGGTATGGTGGAGCCCTCGTGCGCACCCCTAGACCCGACCGCCTGCGTTTGAACCGTAAGCGTCCGGTGAGTGGTTCTGCTCAGGCGGCGCGGTAGTTCCAGGGTAAGAGTTCGTCGATCCTGGGGTTTGGGTGATCGGCGATGCGGTTGATAGTATCGCCTAGCCATGCCTCCGGATCTACGCCGTTGAGCTTGGCGGTCTCGATGAGGCTGTAGATAGCGGCGGCACGCTCGCCGCCTTTGTCCGAGCTGGCGAACAGCTAGTTTTTACGGGCGAGAGCGACGCCGCGCAGCGCGCGCTCGGCAGCATTGTTGTCGATCTCGAGCCGGCCATTGTCGAGATAGCGGCCGAGCGCGTGCCGTCTCGAGAGGGCGTAGCGCAGCGATCGCCAGGTCGGACTTGCGCGACAGCTTTGGCAGCGTCACCTCGAGCCAGGCGCGCAAAGCCTGCAGGAGCGGTCCGGCACGCGCCTGCCGTTCGGAGCTTCGTCGCTCGGGCGGCGCTCCACAAAGCAAAACCGCCAAAGAACTGCTCTCGTCTACCAGGCACACGCCGGCTCGGCGCTTCGTTTCTGCGCGCCAGTCGACGCCTTCGAGCAGCATCGAGAGCTGCGCCGGCGTCAGCACCGCCACGCCGATAGCGGTGGTCGGCCAGGTGAAGCACCCGCGCTCGAGCCGCTTGGCGTGGAGCACCATGCCCTGACTGTCCCACCACAGAAGCTTGATCAGATCGCCGCGCTTGCCGCGGAACGCGAATACCGCACCGGAGAACGGATTCTTGTGGAGGAGGCTCTGGGCCATGGCGGCGAGACCATCGAAGCCCTTGCGCATATCCGTGATGCCGGCTGCCAGAAGAACCCGCACGCCCGCGGGAGGGCCGATCATCGGCCGAGCGCGTCCAGTACGAGCCGCAGCGTCGCGCGATCGACCGGCGGTATCATCCGCACCCGATGGCCAACTGCGCTCACCACCTCGGTCGAGCCTGCCGGCAGCGACGGCGGCGATCCCTCGGGAGCTGGCAGCGCCAGTTGAACTGGTACGAAACCATCGCCCGTGCTCGACCCCCGCACCAGGCGATCGGCAACAAAGGCGCGCCGCCAGCGGTAGAGCAACGACGCATCCACGCCATGTCGACGTGCCACCGACCGCACCGTCGCCCGCGGCTCCAGCGTCTCCGTTACGAAACGCGCCTTAGCCTCGTCGGACCACGCCCGCCGCACCCGTTTGCCCTGCTCTGAAACGTCGATGATCCGCGTAGCCATAAGTGCCGCACCTATGGCTTGCCAAATACCCGTCGTGCAAGGCGCCCCAGACCGGACGCTTACTTTGAACCCGCGCCTGACGCTCGCACTGTATAGAGTAACTGCCCCGCAGGCTGACCCACGACAACGAGGTCCATCCGCACGAGGCGCTAGGGCGCGTTCACATTAAGTTTGCTAAGTGAGTAAGGACTAATTTAACGCTGCTCTTTGAAGAGCAGGCGTGGGTCGCGGATAGTTGTCGAATTGAGAGTAAAAGACCAACGGACCTCCGCTGCGATCAGAGCGAGGGCGTTGCGCACGTCCAACCCTCGATAGTCGGCGCTTCTCACTGGGATATTACATGTTCCGCGGGTCCGATGCCCCCGGCGCGACATGCACGAGGGCTACGGCAAGTGGAACTCGGTCTATGTCCGGTCGCGGCGCTGGGCTAAGCAAGTCGTCTGGGATGCCATGCCGCAGGTATTGGTCAATCTCGTGCTTACCGACGACTGGCAGCACATGATGGGCAGCACCACCGTTCGCGGCCATGTTTTGGCAGCAGGCGGAAAGGGGGCTGACACGGATGCTCTTAATCGATTACGCTGCGGCCTTAGGGGCGGAGTCTGTGTCCTCTGCGACAATCAGGGACTGCCAGTCGGTTTCGTCCTCACCGGCGGCGAGGCGCCTGACTACGCCGCTGCCGACGATCTGATGCGCCTGCGTCCAGCCCCAAAGCGTTGCTGGCGGACAAAGGCTACGATGGTGACCGCCTGCGTGAGAACCTGCTGGTTCGCGGCATCCTGCCCATCATCCCACCGCGCTCGAACCGCAAGGCGGCCGAGCGTCACAACTCTCGTTACTACCGGGAGCGCAACCTCGTGGAGCCGCATATTCGCCAAGCTCAAGCAGCAACGCCGCAGAGCCACACGCTACAAAAAAACGATCTTCGCATTCGAGAGCTTCCTCAACCTCGCTGCCGGCCGGCTGTGGCACGGCTTTTGTTAGCGCGGCCTAGGCTACCGATCGTCCCGCGAGTACAACACCCAAGCCGGCGACCCCTGGTCAGGCAGTTCGGGGACGACGACACTACCGAGCGCCTGTGGTCCCCGATCCAAACTCGACGTCAGTCATCGGCTATGACGCAGTTCAATCCCATCACCGTTCCACATCGCACGTGTGTGTAGAGCTGGGCCACTCCCCAGGCTGCGAAACCACGAATCGTATGCCCCTTCGAGAACAGCGGACACCATATCGAGCCAGGCGTCGCGGCAGCCTGGGCTCGGAGACTGAGGCGGTGACGAGTGCCGGACAACAATAGAGTCTGGTTCGAGACGGATCTCAGCCTTCCCCCAACCCGTCTTTGTCCACAGAGCATTCAACTCAGAGGTAAGGTGATGGAGGTCGTTCACCCCGTCAAGCGGCACTGCGGATGCCATACGACGACCTACAGCATGGTAGAAATTCTTGAGGCCTTCTCTTGGAACTACACCAATAAGCTCGGCGGTTAAAGCATCGACAAGTGGCTGGAGCGCCATCTCGGTAGATGACGCTGGTTTTAGCGTCTCGCGTGATGTGAAGTAGTTCATAAAAACAGCTCTCAGTCTTTACGGTTGTAAGCGTTACTGTAGTTGCGGATGCGGGCCTCACCGTATTAAGCTCAGATCACATAATCTATCGGCGCACGCACCACCCGCTATCAGAGCATTTGGGTTGGTCAATCACATAGTCTACTTAGCCTCAGGCTGGCGTAAGTTACCGAGCTAGATTTCAGGGCGGCCTTGTACCACGAGCAAGTCAAGCTTGTTTTCGTCGTGGCGATTCCATTGCGGATGGGCGAACATCAGATGAGTCGCTTACTCCCTGGGCGTTAGCCGACGCAGTACCGAAGATTGTCAGCGCCCTTATAGAGCCAATCTCATGCAGCTAGCGGCCGTTGCGTAAGCTATAACGCCATTCCTAATCGGCCGAGCCGAGGAGAGGCCACCACCTTGCAGCGCATGCGCTGCGCCGAGCATGCATTTGAAACCGACCAACGAAGATGGCAGCAAACCTGCACGACAGTATCGGCAACGGAGCGCTGCCGCCGCCCATAGCATGCCTCCAGATGACAGCGGCCGCTTCAGGGCAAACAAGCGATGATCATGAGAAGAACCGCGAAAAGGTGTAAATGGTCGATAAGATAACCGCGCCTACTACCATCCACAGCGCGCAGGTCAGGCCCAGGATGACGGCAAAGCGCTGTGGAACAGAAAGCTTTTCCTCTTCAATGGCTGGGTAGTACGCCTCCACGAGCCGCTGCTGAAAGGCGCGCGCATGAACTACGTTGCTGTCGAAGGCCTGGTCAAGCAGCTTGATCTTGTCCGAAGTTGTATCGACGTCCACAAGCGGAACCCAGTTAAGCTCTGCCATTTGTTGCTGTGCCATCGTGCGCCCTCAAATTTGATGAGTTCGGCATACCCGGAACAAAGGCTACAAAGGCACCTACAAAGTTGGTTACGGTATTTATAACGGGCGATTGCATCTCGTGCCTTGCCGTATTCGGCACATCGGCTGCGCGCCTTGGTTTGTCGCCGTGCTGCTGCGATCGCGATAGATAGAAGCCCAGTCCGCTCCTCCTCAGCTTCGCCGCCGTCCCACTGCGAACCGCATCCTGCCGTTCTGGCGAGAATGATGATGGAGAGGTCGTGGCGAACGCAAGCGGGATATAGTTTGCGCTCGGCGGCTCCGCGGTGCAGGGCTCTCGCCGTGAGTTAGCCGGAGCGTCACTTCCTCCGCCGCCTTCACCCGTGCGATTTGCACGGAAAATTATGGGCCGATGCGGTCGAAGTGAGCGGTTCCGAAAGGACACGCTGGATCGTCCTGGCGATGGCTCGCGCGTGCCGAAATATTGCGCAGTTTAGGCCACCGACTCATTATGCCTGAGCCAGATGCGTATGGATGCGAGTTGGACTGAGGCGAGGAAGTTGTCGTCGCGTTTGTCATAGCGGGTTGC
>NZ_JACHLR010000055.1 GCF_014204535.1 Novosphingobium chloroacetimidivorans | reverse complement strand
TCAACGTTCCGCAGGCTGAGCGGAAAGCGCACGTACATCAGCACTACCAACCGGATCACCTCCGGCGACGAGTTGAAGTAGCGAAACGGACTGGCCGGCTTGCGAGGACGAGGCATTGAAACACCTACCCTACCCTCCTTACCAGCCGGTGCACTTGGTTTGACTGTGCCTCCGCGAAGCTCCCTTCCAAAGATGAAGAAGCTTGGGGCGAACGACAAGCCTTGCAGGAATACTCAATCGGCTTGTGCTCCCAAGCCCGCGATTGCTTAAGAAGCCGTACAACCGGATAACGGTCTGGATGCGATTTCGATCAAGGGGGAGTTGTCAAAGCGATCGCGCCAAGCGCGATCTGGGCGAAATCCCGCTTACCTGCTCATCAGCATGCAGACAACAGCGCATTCAGAGACAAGCCGAGCAGATTCGCAAAACTAACAGCAGGAGCGGCATGCATAGCACCGTATGGAAACTCGTTAGCGATCTCGCCTTCAACGGCTGTGCACCCGTTTGACAAATGCCTCCAGGATTTCGCCTTCTTGATCCACCGCTCGCCACAGATAGAACATTCCGCGGTCCAGCTTCACGTACATATCGTCGAGCTTCCAGCGCCAGTGGCGAAAATCACGTATGCGGCTCACTCGCTTGGGCCGAGCCTCGACTGCGAGCATCGGCCCAAACCTGTTCCATCAAAGCCAGCCTCTCCAGTGACAGATGTCCATCCTGCGCTGGAAGAGCAGGTCTTCTACGTTCCGCATGCTGAGCGGGGAGCGCACGTACATCAGCACCGCCAGCCGGATCACCTCCGGAAACGAGTTGAAGTAGCGAAACGGACCGGCCGGCTTGCCTGGGCGTGGCATAAGAACTCCTTACCTCGACCTCCTCACCAGCACGTCCATTTGGTTTGACGGTGCTCAGCAAGTGCCTAACGAACATGGACCGGAACTGCGATGGGGAGTTTCTATTCAGTCGGCGCGACGGACATTAACCTAACTTACGATGTCTACGACTGAGCCGTGGCGGCCGTCGAGCTCAGCGTAAGGTCAGCCGCCAAGAGGCGAGTGCCCGCCAGTCGCTCGTCGCGGTATCCTTGGCCGCAGCGAGGCGCAGCGCCGAAATGGCGCCGACCCGCTCATAGCCCATGCTCATGACCGGATCGTGATGTCCGGTCAGATCGAGGCGCTCGCGATCGAATACGAGCGAACGGGTCGCAACGTCGTATCCGCTCGCATAGGTCAACTCACCCGAGCCGGCGAAGGCTACCAGCGGCAACGCCAACCCCAAGCGCATCTGACCACCCCAAACACCGTAGCTGGCCGAAAGCCCAGCGCGCTGGGTCAGGATCGGGCTCGCCGAAGTGATCAGCGTATCCGAACCGATCTTCAACCGCGTCCCTCCAAGCGACGCATAGGCATCAAGCGACCAGTCGCCCGCGTGCCAACTGCGCGATAGCTCGACGAACGCACTGCGCGCGCCATTGCCGAAGCGCATCGCCCCCACACCCACGGGCGTGCCGAAGACGCTCCCTCGCTCTTCGAGGTAGCCGACTTTGAGGCGAAGCGCGCGGCTACTCCATCCCAGCAGCATGCCTTGTGCGGAGCCATATCGGCCGTCGCTGCTCAGCGCTTTTACCGACAAGCGGCCGGTGCCGAGGCGGCGCTCTACAGCCATCGACAGGTTGGCGCCGGGCGCATAGGCGAGCGTCACGTCGGAGGCCGGTGCCAAGCCGAGCGCCTCGTCCTGCACCGCATCCTGGCCCGAGTAGACGGCTAAAATGCGCATGGAACCGAGGTCGGCAACGAAGGCTCCTGAGGTTAGGTGGCTGCGCTGGTGAGCCGGATCGAGCCCGGCCTGGTACCTGGTGTAGCTGAGGCTTGCCGACACGCCTTTGGCGGAAAAGGTGCTGCTGCCAGCTCCGGCACCGGCGACGACCCGGCGCGCCATGGTTCCGGCGCGCTGCTCGGGATGAGCGACGAGCCCCGCAAGGCTGCCGAGGTAATCGCGCCCATAAGCGTCGAGCACGGTGACGTTCGCCAGCATCTGCTTGATCGAAGCGCCGGTCTGCTCACCGCCGACCGCATCGGGGACCACCATCGCTGCCCCCGCAAGCGCCGTCTGAGTGACGCCATTGGAGATCGTGGGCGAGACCGGGGACAGCGCCGCCTCCACGTCGATGAGGCCAGCGCCGTAGACCGGATCGATACCTAACTCGCCGATGTCATGCGCCGTGTTGAGGATCACTTGTCCCGCTTGCACGCCATTCAGCTGCGGCCACTTGCTGAGGATCAGCGCAGCCAGCCCGCTGACTTGCGGTGCCGCCGAGCTGGTGCCGCTAAATAGCACCAGTTGACCGTTCACGTCCATGCTGGCGTTGGTGCCCATCGCCGATACACAGCGCGCCATTGCGACCGTGCCGCACTGATTGGAATAGCTGGCCAGCGCGACGCCGTTGGCACTCGGCTCGACAGCGACAGCGAACAGCCACCCGTTGCGGTTGGCGTCGTTCAGATCCAGATAGCCCTTGGCGTTGGCTTCCTTGTCGTTGCCTGCGGAGTTGACAAACAATCCGCCGGCAGCTGTGTAGCGCGCGACCATTCCGGCCCACGCTGCGCTGGGCTGCGCGGCGTCCACCTTTCCCAACGAGACGTTGACCACCTTGATGCCCTTGCTCGCGGCATAGTCGAGCGCAGCCGACAACGTTCGGCCGAGCGTTTCCTCGCCTGTCGTCGTGTTCGTGTCGCTGACGCGTAGCGCCACGATCTCGGCGCCGGGCGCGATCCCTTGAATGCCAGTGCCGTTGTTGCGTCCGGCGATCACGCCAGCCACCGCCGTGCCGTGATCGGAGTAGCTGTCGCCGACAACGTTGCGCGCAACGCTCTTGCCGTCAGTCGTGACTGTACCAAAATCCTTGCTGAGCGCGGACAGCTGTCCCGAGAGTTCAGCGTTCTCAACGACACCGTCATCGGCAACCGCGACGAGCACGCCCTGCCCTGTCCAGCCGTGATCGAGGGCGTAGAGCGCCTGAATGTATTCGAACGACTCGTAGTTGCGGCGGTACTCGTTATCGTCCTGAGCTGAGCGCGTCGGCACATTCGCCTTCGGCGTTATAGAAGCAACAAGAGGTGTGGGAGCAGGAGTAGGTGTCGGCGGCGGGGTAGGTATCGGGGTAGGTGTCGGCGTTGGAGTGGGCGCCGGACTGGGGGGCAGCGTAGGTGCCGGTGTAGGTGCCGGTGCCGCACCGGAGGACGGAACCGGAGTGGAAGCGACTGAGCCTCCTCCACCGCCATCGCCGCAGGCAGAAAGTGCCAGCGCGGCAACGCCGCAGAGCGCAGACGGACGTACGGTACGGAAAGGACTTCGCATAGAAAACCCGTGTCTCGCAGAAGGAGCGACTGGCTTGGACATAACCGGGCTATGGTTTCATCGCGGTTAAGACCTCTATGCCAAGCAGGACAGTGTTCGCGAGCCTCTTGCCGAGCTGCACGGTTCAAGAAGGAAGCCGCAGTGCCGGAAGCATCGACCTGGGCCATGATGATCATGGGCATCGAGTTTGTTGGTTTTGCAATGCGTCGCAAGACCGCTCAGGCCATGAGCCCTATTTCAGCCTGACCGGGTTACAAGGGGGCCGCCTCGATCTGCGGCCCCTTCTACTCTCAGCGGCCCGACAGGACGGCGCAGGCCTTGTTATACGCCGGGCCCAGCCTATCAAGAACCAGCAAACCGCATCACCAGCACGCCTGCTGGGAGCAACATTCTCGCCAAGTTCAGGGCGGCTCACGACAATGTGCCGCCGTCAGCCATCGCTTACGCGCAACGACGCGCAAGCTCTACTCCGCAGATCTCGCGACGAACCAGAAGGTGTGGCTGATTAACGATGCCCACCCGTTCATGTGGATCTCGGGCCGTTTCGAAGAGACCTGCTTCGCCCGCGCACTACGACGTTGGGTGCGACGCGAGCCGTCCACTTTCCTGCCTCTGGCGTGACCCAAAACGCGAGCGCTCATGGAAACCCACCTGCTCCGGCCTCATAAGAGTGCGTCAGGGTGACGCGGGCCTGCTCCCCTACTCCCAACTGCGCACTTGTTGAACGCCACGCAATGACTGAACTTTTGGGTCCACACTCGACCGAGAACTTCGACTGACAACGAAGCGGCCGTGACACTCAGGGCAGCGGAAGATCTCGCCGCGTGCCTTGATGGCATCCTTGATGTGGATTTCGGCCCATACCTCACCGATCCTGATCTCACCGACTTGAGCCCTTGCGCGCATTCTCGTCCACTAGCGCGCGGCCCTTAACCTTTGACAAAAAGCTGGGATCGGGAGGCGCTTACGACTGCCGAGATCGACGTGGGGGCTTCAACTTGGATATCCAAGGATCGACAGGGATGGACAAAGAAGGCACAAGCTGGTCTGAGAGCGAGATCAAACGACATGTCGATCTTCTGTGCCGTCGGCCGCCACAAACCCTCGAGGGTCTCGATAGCTCGTAACAAGGTTGGCGAATACATCGGCTTGTGCGAGGCTTGTGGTGTTCCGCTGAGGCGCGATAGCAAAGGTAGATGGCGTA
>NZ_JACHLR010000054.1 GCF_014204535.1 Novosphingobium chloroacetimidivorans | reverse complement strand
GATGACGAAGACCGCGGGTTAAGCTTACGCCGACGCCACTCAGGAACATCGATCCGCAATACGTGTCCGCTGCACAATGCCTGCTACTCTGCCGCTCAGTGGCGGCGAATCGCTGCAAACTGTCGTCGAGGATCTCTCGCCGCCTCGCTTCTCGGCTGCCGCCATTGCTCGCGCACCCAAGGGCGCCACATGTTGGCTCACGATCCGGTGCTTGAACCAGTGTGACCTGCATCCTGGATCCTGGATCCTGGATCGTTCTGAGCTGAAAAAACTCCATTTATGCTTGGGGGGTCAGAATACGGAGTGAGCGAATAAAGAGGACCAAGTTCAGCGAGGCGCAGATCGCGTTCGTGCTCAAGCAGGCTGAGGACGGCACGTCGATCGGCCAGGTGTGCCGCAAGGCCGGGATCAGCGAGGTGACGTTCTACATCTATGGACTGCTCTCCCGGTGCAAGCGATTTGATCAGCGTTCCGGCAAACTTGGGTGCCAACATCTATCCGGCGTCACCAGGAATGCTGGCGCCCATGCAGCTTATGCATCGTTGCGACGAGCCGATGATCTCACGACGGCGCGCGGGGCATGGATCAACAGCGTTCGCAGATGCCGATCTCCACGTTTGAAGATGCCGAAAAGCCTTTGGCGATTGCCGCTGGAGTGCTGTTGTGGAACCAGACCCATCCACGAGGCCAAGTGCCTTTCGTTGTCAAACTCCGCGCCAGCGCCGACCGCCGCGACAATGGCAGTTGCGGTTTTTGGTTTAACGCCTCTGATCTTGGCGAGGCGCTGGCAGGTTTCGTTGGACCGGAAAACCGCATCAATCTCGCGATCAAACCAAGCGATTTGCTCATCCAACGCGAGGAAACAGGCATAGAGCTGGGCGAGCATCGACCGGAAGAGTTCGCTGAGTTCAGGCGTACCCTCATCCAACAAAGCTTGGATCTCACGTCGTGCGCGAGACATCGACTGAGCAAAGGCAACGCCGCGGTCCAGCAGCAGACCGCGCATTTGCGCCACTAGGGCGGTGCGGTGATCGACTGGGCGCTTGCGGCCTCAGTGGAGTGCTTGAATGTCTTGCTGCTCGAAGGTCTTGCCGGGAACGAACCTCATGCCCGGTTGCCCCAGTGCCCTGCAGATGGCAACTGCTTAGTTGGGGTCGTTCTTCTGGCGACGAGCGAATGGCTTGACATATTGGGGCGCGATGATCCGCACCTTGTACCCGACTTCTTCAAACCGGCGCTGCCAGTAAATGCACCGGTGCATGCTTCGATTGCGATGACACAGGGAGGAAGGACCGCCACATCTTCCATCTTCCATCTTCCATCTTCCATCAGCCGATCACGTCGGACCCGCGGTTGTAGAACTGTTGTGCATTCCGGATCCTCGCCATGCAGCCGGAATATGTTCTTCGCCACATCGATACCAAGGATTGCCACTGTCATGTTCCATCTCCTTTCTGTCGAAGTCTCCAGCTCCGACGAGAAGGGAGAGCCGTCCATCCCATTACTGGCGCAAGAAGTATGCCGGATTGAGGCCGTCGGAGATGAAGCGGCTGCGCCAGCTTGAGTAGAAGAACGCTGAGCTGAAACGCTTGGTGGCGGACCTGAGCCTAGATAAGGCGATGCTGCAGGATGTCGTCTCGCGAAAGCTTTAAGGCCTGATCGGCGGCGCCAGCTGATCGGTGATGTCCGAAGCACTTGGCAGGTCAGCATCCGGCCGGCTTGCGCGGTGTTTCGAGCGGAACGGTCGAGCTACCACTATCGTGGCAAGGGCACCGAGCAGGCCCAGCTCAAAAAGCGGATCAAGGAGATCGCGGAAACGCGCGTATGCTATGGATATGGTCGGATCCATGTCCTGTTTCGACGCAACACCTGGGAAGTCAATGGCAAGCGGGTCTATAGGCTTCACAAGGAGCTGGGCCTTCAACTCCACAAGAAGGCGCCCAAGCGGCGGGTGCAGGCGAAGCTGAGGGAAGGCCGCTGCGTGGCCTCCCGCGTCGATGATGTGTGGGCCTTGGAATTCGTCCATGACCAGCTGGCGACCGGGCTGAAGCTACGTATCCTGACGGTGGTCGATACGTTCAGCCGGTTTTTTCGCCGGCGGTTGTTCCGCGGTTGGGCTTCCGGGCTCCAGATGTAGTCGAAGTACTCGAACGGGTCTGTGCGCAGGTGGGCTATTCCGCATCGATCAGGGCGGACAACGGCAGCGAATTTGTCTCTCGCGAGCTCGACTTGTGGGCCTACATCAAGGGGGCGACGCTGGACTTCTCGCGGCCTGGCAAGCCAACGGATAATGCGTTCAATGAGAGCTTCAACGGCAAGTTCTGGGCGGAGTGCCTGAAGGCCCAATGGTTCATAAACCTCGATGACGCGGTAAGAAAGTGCGAGGGTTGGCGTCGAGACTACAACGAGGTGAGCTCAACCACAGCATCCTTGAACAAGCCAAGCGTCCAATGGCCCAATGAGTAAATACTAATCTTCCAAGCACCGAGAGCTTTGAAGATACCCGAAGGTTGCGCGTGCCCCCCGAGCGTCTTAAATAATCCCGGCCCGGCCGTTCGCGAAAACCTCGCCGTTGTTTGTCATCCACATATACCCAAAATGTAGAGCGAAACATTATTATTCAGGTGTAGCTTACCAATTTTCGAAGCGCTACTCTGCCACAATCACTCGATTTCTTCCCTCTCGCTTCGCTCGGTACAGAGCTTCATCGGCAGCTTGGACGAGGGTCGCCCCTTCCATTTCAGTTGTAGCGACAAGCGATGCCATGCCGAAGGATGCACTTAAGCTTCCAAGCGCTTGACCTGAGAATCGCAGTTGCATGCTGTTGATGCTGGCGCGCAGATTTTCTACGCGCACGAGCATCGCCTCAGGCGTGGACGCTGGCGCCACGACCGTGAACTCTTCTCCCCCGTAGCGACAAACTATGTCACCGCCGCGAAAATGAGACTGCAACGTCGATGCGATCGCTTTTAGCACGTAGTCGCCTGCGTCGTGCCCGAACTCATCATTGAAGCGTTTGAAGTGATCCACGTCGCACATAATGACGGTGACGGGCTCTTTAGATCGGATCGACCTGGCGACTTCCGTGTTGAGTGCCTCCTCCAAGTAACGACGATTGAATAATGATGTGAGCGGGTCGCGGATCGTCTGCTCGCGAAGATCTCTTTGCAGACGGTGGTTCACCAGCGCCGAGGAAATATCTTCCGCAACCGCCCTCAGTCGAAACTGCATGTCGGACGGGATGATCTGATCCAAGTAGAGTAGGCCAATGACTTCGCCACCGGCGAGTAGAGGCTCGCAATGGTAGCTCGGGCGGCCGTCGACGTGCTTGCACGTCACATCAAGCTTATCCGTCGATTGCTCGTGACCTTGGCCCAATCGCAAGGCCCAACACTCGTCCGGGCTGAAGCGGTCAGCAGCATCGAACGGCGCACCCCATGTTGCAATCTGGACAAGTAGATTTCGCGAATTGTTGTGCGCGTAAACCGCTCCAGACATGCCCGGAAGGATCTGTGGCAAGAAGCGGCAGACCACCTCCGCCAGCTCCCCGTCCGTGCGAGCAGCCTGCATCCGATGAGCCATCATGCCGAGCCGCTCAATGGCCTGGTTGCGAACCTCGAGGGCAGCACTATGTTCGCTAAGCTCACAATTTAGCGCTTGTAGAGTTTGCTCGCTTCTCACCTGTGACGCCGCGGCCTCTTCGAGGCGCGAAATCATTGCATTGTACCCAAGCGCAATGCGCGTAAATTCGCGCGATCGCATGGTGTTCTCATCCAGGCGCTCCGCGCGGCCGCCCAGACTCATCGCTGCCATGGCCTCCTCCAAAGCTCGTGTCGGTCGGCGGATCGCCTGGATGATGAGGTAGATAAGAAAAGCAGTGACAAGTGCGATTATGGGGACGCCAATCAGAAGAAGGCGCTCGTTGAAGCGCAGCTTCTGAGCTGCCTCGTTGGATCGCTGGACGAGCAGACGTTTCTCTGCGGCGATAAGAGCGTCACGCAACTGATCGACATCAGCCATCAACCGACGCGCTTCAGCTGTACGCCTCTTGCTGGTTGCAGCGCTACTATCGTCACCCAGGGGCCCGCTGCCGACGGCAAGGGTGGCAGATAAGAAGGCTATCCGCCGTTCTAGCGCCCTTTGAAGAGCTTTCGCCCGCTCGTGTTGAGCTGGATTATCCACGGTAAGGCGCACAAGATCGTCTAGCTGACGTGAGGCACGCTTAAGCAAAGGAGTGCTTGCATAGGCGTTGGGCCGATCGCCAGAAAGAACAATGCCACGCACATCCGACTCGACCTGACGCACTAGATCGACCGGCTCAGCCGCGGCGCGGAGGACCAGCTGTGTGTGCTCGACCCAAGTGAAACTGCGTGCCACCTGCTGGGAGGAGATCGCGAGTAGCCCAGCAAGAGTGATTAAGGCGACCAGCAGGAGCACACCCAAGCCGACGACTTTGCTGACCAACGACCTGAACAAAGTCACCCCACCGTATCCAGTATACCTAAACAGAAGAGTCGTTAACATTGTGTTTAGACCGGGGCACGAGGGTTGCATCTGCACTGCGAGCCGCCCGGCTACTTGGAGGCGGCGGCAAGCTGACCAGGCCTTGGCTGCTGCCGCGGCGCTCGTCGCCTGAAACCATGATCCTTTGGGATCGATCTGCGGACGCCCGCAAAGACGCAGGCAGTATTTGGGAGATCAGGCACGTAGTCGGATGCTAAATTCTACTTGTCCTTTGGTACAGCACCGAAGGCTGCGGGCCCGACGAGAGTTCGCGGACATGAACCAGTCACAAGCGCGTAATTATTAGACGTTGGTTAGCATTAGTTCTTCTAGCTCTGTACTGCGACTGTTGTGCCATACCGTCCTTTACCCGACTACGTCTTTCGCCCCCTACTAGGCCACGTTGACAAAGTGGATTCCCAGACAGGCTGACATCTGATTCAAAGCGGCTCTTTGCGGGAGTGGCAATGGCTCGGGGTGGTTTGACAGACGAGGAATGGGAAGTGATTGCGGGACTGCTGCCATCGGAACGTGGCCGCAAATCCCGCCCTGCTCATGATAACCGACGCTTTCTCA
>NZ_JACHLR010000053.1 GCF_014204535.1 Novosphingobium chloroacetimidivorans | reverse complement strand
CGTATCGGCAAGCTGCTCGATCGCTTCCTGCCAGACGAATGCGCCAACTTCTTCCAAGCCGCAGGATATCAACGCTCATGCTGAAAATGCTCTAAGAGCGAGACCCTGTCAGGTCATTTCGGGGGCCAACTCATCCTCCGACGCCAAAGCTGAGTCTCTCACGTCAGAACAGATCGTGATTCGTCAAAAGCGAGTGCCACGGGTATTGTCCGATAGAGCTCACATTGGACAAAGCCATTGTACGATCCGTTCGGATCAATGGATTGCCAGGAGAAATGGCAAACCAGCGGCAGAGATTGCTCCTGCTTGTCTCAGGGACCCCGCTCTCTCGGTTGATAGCCAGCTTCGTGGAGTACATCCCTCGGGAGTGACGTGGTTTGGTGGAAAGCTGCCAGGCGTTAGTCCGGCTTGAACGTCCGGATGGTCCGGAGCGTCATTGTGCCGCCACTGAAGGTCTCACCGGTCGGCGGCGTCATCACTCTCCTTCCGAGTGCATCGGCGCATTTCACTGGTGCAATGCCAATAGCGCTGATGGAGCGACAGCCCGTCGCCTTGCCATCGCGGTCAACTCGATACTCGAACTCGGACTCATAGTTGAGACGGGGATGCTCCGCGCCCGTGTCAGATGATGATTGCGCCAGATGGATGCGCGAAGCCCAAGTGCCAGAGATCGGTCCTCCTGCCCTATCTTTCGCAGGCTGGAAGCGGCCATTCGCCATCAAGTTCTCACGGACAGCGTCGTCGATTCGGCGTGAACCACTTGACTCTACGATTTTCCAGTTTGCAGCCATTCCGGACGCAGTGACAGCAACCTGAAATGTAAGCACATCTCGCTTGGCCTCCCGGACAGCGTCTGCCGGAAGGTCTTGGTACCTAACCCAATCTGTCGGGTTCCCGCGCGAAGTAGCTTCGATGTCCTGTTGAGACGCGCCGCTTGCAAGCAACAGAAGCAAACTCAACATACACGACCCTCTCGGCTGATCCCGCGCTCACTAGGTCGCTGGCAACAGTCTGTAACTGGGGTGTGACCTGACCGGCAGGTTTCATCTGAGAATGTGGCGACTCCTCCCGGGCAGCCCTGTGCGATGGATTGCAGACCGGCTGCTTTGGCAGCAATATGGCACCATGTGTCGCATGGCTTACATCTTATTGGCGCTGGTCGGCCTATCGTCTGTAGTAGAGGCTGCAGACTGGTATGAACTACCAACAACATCTGGAGGCTCTCGCTACGTTGATAGAGCCAGTGTTAAGCGCAACGGACGCTTTGCGACCGTCGTCATACAAGTTCGATTCGACCCAACTGTGCAGTCGAAAGAGCACTTTGACTGCACTTCGCGTACTATGAAGGTCATAATTGAACGACCTCTTATCGTTGCTGTTGATGGAGGCCTTAATCCGCAAGAGCCGCTAACTTCCGTATGGCTTCCCGTTTCACGAATCGCTGACCGGGCCGCAATGTACCGCATCGTATTTCCTCAGCGCTATGCGCGGTAGTGCCATCGGTCCGGCAAGCTCGTCCAGGTCGTGGTGCCAAACTCCGCCTCAGGTATCAGTCGCCCTCGCTCCGGCTGAACTACATAACCTCAGCCCGGCGATATGTACGTCGCCGTCTTCGACCGGAACGTTTGCGTCAACGGCCCTTACTTTTGATAGAAATAGTTTGGGAACGTAGACCTGCGCAGCCTCGTCGCGATGGTTGCCCGAGGGATCCCCAGCTCTCGAGCTGCGCAGGCGGCACTCTCATAGGAAATACCGTTGATAATCACCGGCCTCCTGATGTCGCGTCGAGTAACGCTACGCTGCCCCTCATCTTCGAAGTAACAGCCCTGCACTCCCTGTCCTATCTTCCGTCTGACGGTGGCGACATCTACTTGCGTCCCTTTGGCTGCAGCAATGATAGAGGGGTAGTACACCCCGTGGAAGATCACTGGACGACCGTCTTTTCGGGCTAAATGGACCGGCTGATCGACTTCGATCTCTTCGATGAAGTAACCCGGAACAGCGCGCCTCACCCGGTTCCGATAGGTTACATCCGCTATACCGAGCTGACGCGCGGCTTCTCTAATTGAGGTGAAGGTTCGACCTTCGCCGTGCACTACTCGCTGAACATGGGGCTGCCCATCAGCACCCGACGAACTAACGCTCTGCGATCGTGATTCAGTCATCCACGCTGATCTACTCGATGTTCCGGCGCAAGGAAGGTCGTAACGTCCAGTTACCCGCTCGAAGCAGGTGAGGCGGAGCCCTTTGTGCCCGCCTTTTTCCGCAACCTGTCCGATCTCCCCAATCCGCCCAAGTTTCACCTGCGCTGAGTACTCCGGGCGAGAAAGAGCGCATGCGCCGAAGCAACGATGAGGAGGGCTGCTTCCTCTACTTCGAGGAGGCGATCCGCGCCGAGATCCTGCGCGGCATGGAGAATCTGTTCTCCGCCGTGGCCTTTGCTCCCTAGGAGCCGACAGTGAACGCATGGTGGATGGCGAACTGACCTCGAAGGCTCGTCTGAACTTCGAGAGCGGCGATCTGTTCGAGGTTAGCGGCACCAGCTTGCCCCGCGACGGCGTGATGCCCTTTATTGGACTGAACTGGCTCGCCATACGGAGGCTGAGCGTTGGCGCAGGTTATTCCGGCAGGTACGGCAAGAGGCAGTATGACAGCAGCGGCAGGATCACGCTGAATGTCGAAATTTGATAACGGCAATTGTTTAAGCCAGTGGGGTTGCGCGCAGGTTCGACTGCACCGCCTCAACAAACCAGCCTTGGCGACCCGCATTTGAACGAGACCATCAAGGAACCGCGCGCCTTCTTGGATTGCGTCGTTCGGAAGGGCTTGGTTTGGAAGCTCGAGCGGCCAACCAGAAGCACCACATTGTGGCCTTTTGATCGGCAGGTCGCTGCTTTCAACTTTGTTTTATCGCAAAATCTGTGCCGTTCTGTCGAGCTGCTAAAAGGAAAAGGGGCCGCTAGGTCGAGTATGCGGCCCCAGCGACGGTATAATTAGGTCAAGGTCGGGCTCATTGCTTCCGAAGCCTTGCGACGCATCGCGAAGCCAACGAACCCGATGCCCATGATCATCATGGCCCACGTAGAGGCTTCCGGCACCGCCGCTGTGAAGGTCAAGTTACCCGTATAGTTGGCCTGCGCGCCCTTTGCCAATGGCTTGAAGCTGCCGATGACTTGGATGGTGTTCAGAGCGCCCTTCACAATGTTGATGCCGCCGATCTCGGCTGAAGTGCCCGCCGCTGTCTTCATCAGCGATTTAGCGTATGAATTGCCGTTGATGATAAGATCCTCGATGACAAGCTGAGTGTTCTTGCTCGAAAATGAGGTTTGAATGCCGCCGCTACCTACACCGTTCTTGTCAATTATAAACGAGTAAGTATCGTTGATCTTTGTAGCCTTGCCGCTGAAGGTGTTAGTGAAAAACCCGGTTATATAGTTGTCAACGTCGGGTGCCTGAGCGTCCCCATTCACACAAAAGTGAATGTCACCAGGCTTGCAGTTGTCCGGAGAAAAGGTGGCGGCACCGGCCGTTCCACAAAGCGAGATGGCTGCTGCAGCAGCAGCGAAGGCAAGAAGCTTCCTCATCGATACGACCTCCACTCGCGCAATTGATACATTCTGAAATATGCGAGTCGTACGCGGTTAACATATCTTCAACCATGATCATACGTTTGCGATACAGGTTGTGTCAGAACGGCGCGCTTACGATCCGTAGCCTCTCGCTAATCCGGTTCTTGGATGCAGCGGCTAGTGCAGGTTTCGGACGGGGCCCACCAAGGAACCGCTGACCGCCGGCATTCGGAACTGACGGCTACCTGCGCGAGCAACATGTGTTGCGAGCAAGTGAGGGGCGCTCGCACTCCGGCTGGGTGCCTCTTCTGTTCACGAAAGGATGGGGCCGCCTGATCAAGGAAGCGGGCCTCTCGTCAATTGCTGGGCGAGGCTCACGCCCGCTGAGGGTTGGCAACGGCTCATGCGAAGCCTACGAAGCCGATGCCCATGATCAGCATGAACCAAGATGATGCTTCCGGGACAGAGCCTACCTGCGCGGCGGACTGAACGCCGAGGATGTAGAACGCCCCATTGTTATCCCAACCGAGACGGTATAGTTGCTGGGGTCCAGCAGGCGCTTAAGGCAAATGTCGATATGTCTTCCAGTCACGGGGGCGGACGCTACTGTTCCCGTTTGGTGATCATCATTATAGCCGATCTGGAGACCACTTTTGTCGAACAACGCCAAAGTAGGTTCAAAGTCCTCTCGATCAATCGTCCTTTCCTGAGCATTCACTCCACTGCAAAGGACTATGAGGGTAGTGTGATAATCGATGGAGCCGCCGCCCCGAACTCGAACAGCTGCACGTCGATTTACCTCGCTCGATTTGGCGATAAAGGACAGATCGGCGGCGGCGTGAGCTATGAGGAAGCGGCATGTGCTGCTGTAAAGGCTTAGACGAGTCATTTCATCATTGTGTCGTTAAAATCGCACGGCGCGATTTGCCAGAAAGTGCCACGCTCCGTCTTGCTTCGCGAACTCACCGCGCGGCGCCGGCCACGTGAAATTGACGATGGCCATTTGGCTGCAGGTGGATCCCTTCAGCCGTTGCCAAAGGACGTACCTTCAAGTTGCTTCGACTGTTGGTTGCGACCGCTGCATTCGGCATGAGGAGTCCACCGGAGATGCGCTTGAACTTAGGCCCGGTGCTATGCGATAGCCGCAATAGGGTATAACTCGGGCATAACCACCGTCTACTCGTCGTTCGCAAAGGGTGGCGTATTCAGACGGCGCCACAGGCCGTCATCGGCGTACATTATGTCCCAGCTCTCGGTAAGGTAAGCATCAGGGAAGTGGGGTTCGCCGGAAGCTTCGTGAAGCACTGGCTCATCTCGAAAGATAAAGCCACCAATCGGAAGCTTCTTGTACTCGCAGGCAGCGGGCTCAACAGCTTCGTCGATCAAGGTGGCAAGCTGACTTTCAGGACAAGCAAAAACGCCCACCGCTACCTTGTTATGGATGACGCGCACGAACCAAGCGCCTCCGTCTTCAGATCCCATGGGTTTCACGTCTCTCCTCTGCTTGCAGCAAAGCATAGCTGATCGCCCATCGCCCGCAATCGCGATCAGCAGACGTATCGAAGGACGAAGTGCTGAGGACGCGCAGCCTCAATCTGCGCCGACGTATTTGCGTCCGGCACCTACCAGCGCCCTTGAACTTATGCTTGTTCCGGTCGCGATCACAACCCTTCGCACGGCGAACTTCCACGACATCATGTATGTGCTGATGCCCTTGCTAAAGTATCCGTGATGATCAAGCAGGAGATTGCTGCCAGAGCCGGTTGGCTTTGAGCAGAGCGTTCGCGGTGATGACGAGCTTCCGCATGACCGCGGTGATCGCGATTTTGGCAGGCTTTCCGGCGG
>NZ_JACHLR010000052.1:0-2500 GCF_014204535.1 Novosphingobium chloroacetimidivorans | reverse complement strand
GAAATAGCTGGTTCTCCGCGAAATCTATTGAGGTAGAGCGTCGGATGATTGCCGTTGGGGGTAGAGCACTGGATGGGCTAGGGGGTCGCGAGATCTACCAAACCTAACCAAACTCCGAATACCAACGAGTCTAGTCCGGCAGACAGACGGCGGGTGCTAAGGTCCGTCGTCAAAAGGGAAACAGCCCTAACCTACAGCTAAGGTCCCCAAGTCATCACTAAGTGGGAAAGCATGTGGGAGTCCCAAAACAACCAGGAGGTTGGCTTAGAAGCAGCCATCCTTTAAAGAAAGCGTAACAGCTCACTGGTCTAAATAAGGGTTCCTGCGGCGAAAATGTAACGGGGCTCAAGTGATGCACCGAAGCTTAGGGTGTGATCGTTTACGATCACGCGGTAGCGGAGCGTTCCGTAAGCGAGTGAAGCTCAAGGGTAACCGAGGGTGGACGTATCGGAAGTGCGAATGCTGACATGAGTAGCGATAAAGAGGGTGAGACACCCTCTCGCCGAAAGACCAAGGGTTCCTGCTTAAAGCTAATCTGAGCAGGGTGAGCCGGCCCCTAAGACGAGCCCGAAGGGGGTAGTCGATGGGAACCACGTTAATATTCGTGGGCCTGGTGGTGTGTGACGGATCGCGTGTATTGTCTGACCTTATTGGATTGGTCAGGCTTTGAAGCGGTTCCAGGAAATAGCCCCACCGTATAGACCGTACCCGAAACCGACACAGGTGGTCAGGTAGAGTATACCAAGGCGTTTGAGAGAAGTATCCTGAAGGAACTCGGCAAATTGCCTCCGTACCTTCGGAAGAAGGAGGCCCCACGTATGCGCAAGCACTCGTGGGGGGCACAGGCCAGGGGGTAGCGACTGTTTAGCAAAAACACAGGACTCTGCTAAGTCGGCTTCAAGACGACGTATAGGGTCTGACGCCTGCCCGGTGCTCGAAGGTTAAGAGGAGGAGTGCAAGCTCCGAATTGAAGCCCGAGTAAACGGCGGCCGTAACTATAACGGTCCTAAGGTAGCGAAATTCCTTGTCGGGTAAGTTCCGACCTGCACGAATGGCGTAACGACTTCCCCACTGTCTCCAGGATATGCTCAGCGAAATTGAATTCTCCGTGAAGATGCGGAGTACCCGCGGTTAGACGGAAAGACCCCGTGCACCTTTACTGCAGCTTCAGAGTGGCATTAGGAAGAAATTGTGTAGCATAGGTGGGAGGCTTTGAAGCGTCGGCGCCAGCTGACGTGGAGCCATAGGTGAAATACCACCCTGTTTGTTTCTGATGTCTAACCTCGTACCGTTAGCCGGTACAGGGACCCTCTGTGGCGGGTAGTTTGACTGGGGCGGTCGCCTCCTAAAGAGTAACGGAGGCGCGCGATGGTAGGCTCAGGACGGTTGGAAACCGTCTGCAAGAGTGCAATGGCATAAGCCTGCCTGACTGCGAGACTGACGAGTCGAGCAGAGACGAAAGTCGGTCATAGTGATCCGGTGGTCCCTCGTGGAAGGGCCATCGCTCAACGGATAAAAGGTACGCCGGGGATAACAGGCTGATGATTCCCAAGAGCTCATATCGACGGAATCGTTTGGCACCTCGATGTCGGCTCATCACATCCTGGGGCTGGAGCAGGTCCCAAGGGTTTGGCTGTTCGCCAATTAAAGTGGTACGTGAGCTGGGTTCAGAACGTCGCGAGACAGTTTGGTCCCTATCTGCCGTGGGCGTCGATACTTGAGAGGAGTTGTCCCTAGTACGAGAGGACCGGGATGAACATGCCTCTGGTGTACCTGTCGTGGCGCCAGCCGCGCAGCAGGGTAGCTATGCATGGACGGGATAACCGCTGAAAGCATCTAAGCGGGAAGCCTCCCTCGAGATTAGGTATCATCGAGTCGTGATAGACCATCACGTTGATAGGCCGGGTGTAGAAGTGCGGTAACGCATGAAGCTAACCGGTCCTAATCACTCTGTTCATGCTTGCTAGAATCCCACCATCAATGACAGACCTGCAAAGGCTCTCAACGATTGGCACGGACGACAAGCCAGCCCGATACAATCATCTCACACGCAAGTGCACGGATCATCGATTAAAACCCATACGAAACGCGCCAGCTCCATTGCTTGGTGACCATAGCGTCAGTGACCCACCCGATCCCATCTCGAACTCGGCCGTGAAACCTGACAGCGCCAATGGTACTAACGCTCAAGCGTTGGAAGAGTAGGACGTCGCCAGGCATTGAAGCCGGCGCGCATCGTATGAAAAAAACCCATTCACAAGTCAGGGCAATACGCCCAAACCAAGAGGGCCCTCACAGGCCCTCTTCGCGTTTGTGACGTATGCACTTACAGGCGGGAGCCAGCAGCCCGCCGTCCGCGCCACCCAGGCGCAACGGACACACAACTGCTGCAGGGCCTCAACCAAGGCCCTCATGGTGACGCGGGGTGGAGCAGCCCGGTAGCTCGTCAGGCTCATAACCTGAAGGTCGTAGGTTCAAATCCTACCCCCGCAACCAACAC
>NZ_JACHLR010000051.1 GCF_014204535.1 Novosphingobium chloroacetimidivorans | reverse complement strand
ACCCATCGCTGCCTCCTTCGTGAGGCTGCCTATGAATCACACGATCGGCTCAATGGGAATCCCCCTCCGATTCCGCCCATCATGAAAATGCTCTAGGCCACGCTCGAGAAGCTCGAAGCTGTCGCGCTGCGTCCAGGCTCCGGTGGCGTCGGAAGCCCCGCACACCCGGGTCATTACCTCGTTGAGCAGCTTGCGGTCGACTGTGCCGGCAGCGATCTCTGCGGCGATCATGTCCTCGCCCGTGTCGACGGCCGCGAAGCTGGAGAAAAGGTCGGTCATGGGGATCTCCTGATGCGTCCGATCATTCGGACCACATCATCCCCTCCCCCTCCTCTCCCGGGCGTCTCAGACTCCCATCGGCACCGCTGCCCAGTCCTCGTGCGGATGCGGGCTGTGCCGCCAGACTCGGAACCCCTGGTCGCGGTAGACCTCGGCGGCTCGCCGTGCCGTGACGTCGCCTTCAGGATCGTTATCCTGCGCGATCACGATCGTTCGGACGTGCTTGGGAACGCCGATGAGGTGCAGCCGCGCATTTCCGAGCGCAGCCCAGGCGGGCACGCCCTTGATGCGGGTGTAGCAGGCCGCGTCCTCGAAGCCTTCGGCGATCGCGAGCGTGTCGGTCGGAACCGCACCTTGCCACGCCGCCGCGCCCGGATTTCCGAGCATCAGCTTTTCGGTGTAACCGCCCGTCGCCGGATCGAGGAAGATCCGCTGCAGAGCGCGAAGCGCCCTGCCCTCGCGGACCGCAACTAGGACGGCCGGCTTGAACACGGCATGCGGACTGCGTCCCTTGGGACAACGCGGATGAAAGCGGACATCCGTAGCGCTTGCGGGAATCCCGCGTCGGATGAGGTACTTTTCGCCGAGCGTGCCGACGATCGGGACTGCAGCTTCCCAGATGCGGTCGAGATTGGCGCCTCTGGACGGCGCCGGGAGTTCGTTGAACTCATATCTTTGGTTGGGCTTGATCTGGTCCAGTTCACGCAGGATCACCTCCGGCTCGCAGCCAGCGAAGCAATGGACGAGAATACCGTGGTCGCCCTGCCTCAGGGATAGGCTTGGGGTTTGATCCTGGTGCACCGGGCACCGGCAGGTGGCAGAGTAGCCGTGCCACTTGCCTTGTAGCGATCCGACCAGGTCTATGAGCCGCTGAGACGGGCGATTGGTGATGATCGGCATAACACTATCCTCCTGCCCAACGACCTCCCGCTCCTCTCCCTCCAAGGATCACCATTGTTATGGTGCAAGCAACGGCAGGCCCCCGGATCTTGATGAGAAAATAGATCCAGTAAGCCAACTAACACGATGCAAATCGAGACTCAGAAAGCGCACATGCCATTTGAACGCCTGTTAGGAGAACAACGACACGGCGAGCGCGTGATGAACAGATACTCGCCCGACGACCTGTCCAGACCTCAACTTTGAACGGACCAGTAGCGGTGCTCATCACCGCGCGGCGCTCGGTACATGCCGCGAACCACGAGTAGCCCGAGATCAACCTCCGCTCGCTCCTGAAACGAGGATCGATGCGATCTGAACCCGGGTCATGCAACCCTCGGACGCATTGAACTCGCAGACCTCGCCTGCTCCGCGACCTCGTGAGCAACCAACGGCGGGGCCTGGCACAGCTCGCCCGCAAGACTGTCGATACGGTCGGCAAATATTCATGGTAGAACGCGATCATGATCCACGAAGCACTCTCCGCTTGGATCGCGCTATACATGGGCGTGGGAGTCCTGGCTGGCATGTGCGCGACCGGCGCAATCGTCCAGACCGCCATCGAGATCAGAGCGGGAAAGTGGCGCCCTCTCCTTTCCTCGCGGCGGCTCGACTATGCGCTCTGGGCCCCACGGATCTGGTTAAGTTGGCAGCGAAACTACCTTCGCGGCATGCCGGTCGTTCTAGCGTCTGCCGCACTCTACGCAAACCACATCGGTTTTGGGGTGCTCGGCGATGTTTGACGTTTCAGAACTGTGCCAGCGAAGCTTTGCGGACCGGCGTTGATCGGGCAAAGACACCATCGGCTGCCGCGACAAACGGCCTGTGTCGTAGAGACCAGCGCACGTCCTCTAGGATGTTATTCACGTATCCGATAGTTTCCCTGATGTACGGAACTCGGCCGACGCGTCTCACACGCGCTGGCCCAGCGTTGTATGCACCGAGCGCCAGATCGTACCGCTTGAACTCGTCGAGCTGCGCTCGAAGATAGCGCGCGCCGCCACGGAGGTTCTCGAGCGGGTCCATCGGATTTCCCACGCCTAGCTCACGCGCGGTTCCGGGCATCAATTGCGCCAAGCCCATTGCACCTACCGGACTGCGAGCGCCGGGGTGGTAGCCGCTTTCCTGCGTCACAAGTGCATCCAGGAGATGGGTTGGGACGCCGGCCTCGCACGCTGCGGTTGCAACAAGGCCGTAATAACGTACTCGACGACGTTCGATCGAGAACGGGAGACGAGGATTTGGTGTATAAGGCTCCCGAGTGCAACCGTGAGCGGCAGTCGGGAATGCGGAAGAAGCAGACGCCAAGCTTCGAAAGAAGCGCGACGCTTTCCCCCTCTTCATCCAATCTGGGATTTGAAGTCCGACTGTCAGAGGAGGAACCTCCGCCGGCGCCGGCTCGACCGCAGAGACATCGCTATCGACGAAATCTGCAAGTGCGCCGGCGAGAATTGGCTCTGGCGTCACAGCATCACCACTCGCTGACGATGATACCTCGTGTGGAGGAGATTGGACGAACGACAAAAGCTCGACTGTCCGAGCTTGACCTGCCGACGCCTGCAGAGCCGCCATGAAGGCAGCGAAGATTACAAACTTCATTTCAAGTACCTTCTTCAAGAAGGCACCTGGTCTCCGTATCGCGGATGTTCGTTACCGCAACCAAGGCCATTGATCAAACGGTATGGAGCACAAGGAAATCCGTATGCCGCCTCCTTGCGGTTCCAATTTCTTAGGTCGGTGATGAGGCCGACGGCGTGGAGCCGCTCTCCAAGCGCGCTCCGCACAACCTCCATGATGAGGACGCTGGGCGCGTACACGAAGACCGGCGCACCGCTTGTGTCGAACTCACGCTTACGGCTGACAAGTTTCAACGTCGAATGCGATTGGAGTGCTTCTTCTTCGCTTGTTTGGTCACAATCGACCACCTCCGCCAAGTCCCGCGAACTCTGCAGATTCGCCGAACCACCCCAGGCGCTTGACATCCAGAAATCTCGCGCCCCCCGCCCTCACAAGACCGTCCGGCAGCGCATCGATGCGCAAAAAGTCTCGAGAGAAACGACTACCTTCTAACCGTGAGAACCGCCCGAACCCCCGAAAATCTACGGCGCTCTATCTCCGCGTGGATCTACGCGTCAACCTAAAGCAAGTATCCTACGGCACGTCGCAGTGCTACTCACGGAGGTAATAAGCTCGCTGAACGGGGCCTTTGATGTGCTCGGCTCGCCTGATGTCGTGAACCTGTTCGGTGCCGACAACGCGTGGGACGTGCTCGAGGAAGTGCCGAAGCGCTACATGCGGGAAATCCCAGTCACCTCGCAGCGGAGCCGCATGGCGACGACCGGCCGCGACATCTTGCGCTGGCTGGCGGAGGACTACCTGCTGACCTCAGTGCGGATCGATTTTGAGTCGCTGCTCGAGGCGGTCGTTGATGCCTGCCATGATTGGCTCACGAGCGCAGAGCCGCTTGGATTGCAGCGCGCCGGAAGCAAGGCCGACCGGGTTAACGTTGTCACGTTCCGGCCAGCCTCCCGGACCGCCTAAGCAGGTTCCTGCCGACGAACTGAGCAAACACAACCGATTACCTTTTTGATGATCAATGGGGCGCAGCGTTAACCTGTCGAGCGTCTACCAGGGAATCGACCTGCAGCCTGGAGATGTCATGGGAGAGAATCATGAGCGCAATCGCAAGGCAAGCAGGGAGTGCAGGTAGCTGGCGCGATCATGACGGACCCATTGCTACGGTTCCTTCAATGCCAGCAACTGAACTCTTCGATCTTCTTTCCGACCGAGAGTTGGAGATTGCTCAGTGCATCATGAAGGGGATGTCGAACAAGGAGATCGGCAAGCATCTCGGCATAAGCCCTTGGACGGTCTCGGCTCACCTGCGAAGCATCTTCAAAAAGCTGGGTACCGGCCACCGAGTCGAGCTATGCTACTTGCTGACAAGTCAAGCGCTCCGGAGTTGAGCTGCGCCTTCAGCGGTCAGATGATCGCTCACCGTAGCTGCCAGAAGGATCTCTACGCGCGCCACGACCCGCGAAGAAGACGTCTGTACTCAAACGTACGCACCTCCAAATCTTTATATGTTGCTAAGGATTCAGGCATCATAGATGATGACATTGGCTTTCAGATGCCGTCCGACCGAAAGGTGACGCTATGATAGAGCATGCAGCTCCCAAGGTCGGCACAATCATAGGGCCACTTGGCGAGAGAATTACCGCCTCTGACCTGCCGCCTCCGGAGACCAACCGCTGGGTGGCTCGCCGCAAAGCTGAGGTCGTGGCCGCAGTGGATGGTGGACTGCTCTCACTTCGAGATGCATGCGAGCGCTATCACCTCAGTCTTGAAGAACTCGCTTCCTGGCAGGTAGCTCTTAAACGTGACGGTCTACAAGGGCTTCAACCGAGGAAGGTTCAACAGAACCGCCAAAGCCGTAAGGATGGACGCCAGCCCAATTGATTGAGCCGCTGGGTTCGCCACAGACACAGTCAGATCGATCGTTTGACATCGACAACATTCGCGTGGCGCCGCCCGATGATCTGCTGGTCGGGTGCTGTCAGCCATGGCCGCCAAAGCTGAAAGCCAGAGTTCGCCGTTCAGCTTTCCGCACGATCCGACATCCGCTCAAGCCTGTAACTTCAAAGAATCGTGTTCCCGATCGGCGCTAGATGACTCTGGCCATCCTGTGCGCTTCCACTCAGTTGTTCAAGGCCGTGTTGTTGGTCACCGCAGTCGTGTGGATCCTGGCGGGATCAGCTGGGCGCCCTCCAACGTCGCCGCGGGTTGCCGGTGTCAAGGTTGAACACAGTAGTCGGTAGTTCCAAGCCGGCGATCATCGTAGCTGCACGCAACTGGACCGCCGGCACCGCTGAGTAGTTGTCCCTGAGTAGTCCAGGAGCTGTGGACTGAGTGCTCTGTCGGACCCTAGCTGACGTACGCCTCAATTGAGATGACCTGATGAAATCAAAGGGCCTCGTGAACCTTGACCTGCTCTCAGATGCTCGCCCGACGAGCTGCAGCGCGTTGGGCAAATAAGTCTATAAGGTATGACGATGGCGGAGAGTAAATGTGACCGGCCCCGGGGGACAGCAGTGATTGAAGGCAAGCACCCTTCGGGTTCGACGACGAGGTGGGTGGCGCAACGCAAAGCTGAGGTTGTGGCCGCGGTCGAACGCGGTGAGCTCTCAGCCACGGAGGTCTGCGAGCGCTACCACTTGTCGACGGAAGAGTTGATCTCGTGGCGGCAGGCTATGCAGCGCAAAGGGATCGACGGTTTGACCGCAAGCAGCATTCGTAAGGCTAAAGTTCGCCGGGAGGAGCGATCAACTTGATCACTCCTGCAAGGTCAGCCTTGTCGCGCACCAAGGCGGCCGGGAGAGTTCCTCGGAGGCGCTGTCAGCAATTCAGTGTAGGTCGACAGAGGGTTGAGGCGCCTCATCCTGATCATCGTCCAAGAACGCTTCAAAGCCATCGCTCTCGAATTTGTCGATAAACGCATTGTAAGCATCCAGCTCTGTGCTGGACATTGCGCTCCAAACTATTGATGTGCCCATGTCATTCACGACCTCAAGTCTCCAGCGAGAACTATATTGTAAGCGGTAGATTTGTACTTCCAGTAAATGGCCGCCGTGAGTAATGCCGTGACATGGGTCCGAATAGATCAGTCCATGCGTGCCTTCAGAGTCTATTATGACGGCGCCCTCGTGACTTGATACAGCGCACCCGTTCGAGGCTTGCCGTACACACTGTATTCACACGCCAAAGCCAGTAAGCAAGTCGAGATTGCCCTGAGCGGTTGCATGCTGGGTTCGGAACCTAGACCGCCGTTTACCACATCCGTATAGACGTAGTATGGTTAAGGTCCCACAAGAGCACACTGCAATCGCCGCGCCTGCAGACAACCTAGAACATTGGTATCGCAACGTAATCCGTCGTTTGCGAGTCCTTGATGCAGTTCATCGAAGTGAAGGTTGATGGCCTTTGGCGGCGCGTGTCCGTGGACGACTGGTGGAAGCTCGGGAAAGAACCCAAGCGTTGCGCATCCTGTCACGGGCCGGTTCACATCACGCAGGATCATAGCG
>NZ_JACHLR010000050.1 GCF_014204535.1 Novosphingobium chloroacetimidivorans | reverse complement strand
TATCGGCAAGCTGCTCGATCGCTTCCTGCCAGACGAATGCGCCAACTTCTTCCAAGCCGCAGGATATCAACGCTCATGCTGAAAATGCTCTAGCGGGATCTCGGGCTTGCCGATCATGTGCCAACCAATCTAATCCATCAGCACCATAGCGTGCGCACCTGGCGCGACAGCGAGCGCGATCTCGGCCAGGTGCAGCGACGTTGTCTCGGTGTTACAGAAGAGCAGGACCAGACCTGCACCCTTACCCTGTTCAGGGCAGATCGTCCCGCATATGTAGCCCGATCTCGTTCGCTGGTCCTTCGGTGCCGAGGGGCCGCGTCTGGCCGAAAGCCGCGTGATGTTGTTCCCCTGTCCAACGCGAGCCTCGTCCTGCAACCAGACATCTACGGGCGTGCGCTTTGGGAGGGTGTCGCGGACCTTTGCGACCTCGGCAGCAAAGCCCTCTTCTGAAGGCTTCCATGGCCAGCTCGTTCTGAGGCATGGTGGCGGGGCTGCGCCGTCAGCTTCACGTAGCCCAACTTCTTCAGCTCACGGCTAACAGTCGTCTCGTCTTGCGGGCCCCCGAACTCCTCATACAACCAACGCGAGGGGCTGAGCATCGTTGAGGATCGACGCCTTGCCCACTGCCTTTCCGTCCGGCAGGCCATCCGGGCCGCAGGAATTGAACTGGATCATTCAGTCGTGCACGATCTGGAGTGCCACGCCGCCGATCCTTGCCGCATCGCTCCTGGCGCCGCCGTCGTAGATCTGTCAAAGCGCCAGCAGTCGTCGTGCGTGCGGTGCGCTCTTCGTCAACCACGCCAGGCGCCGCAACGCCGCTCCATCGAAATCCTCTCGCAAGCCAATCGCCCTTCCCACCTCACGCCCTCCTGCTGCAAGAACCCAGTGAGCTAGAGCAGTTCCACGATGAGGGGAATCGGCGAGGGGTTACCATGGCGATGATCATGTGATGCATAGGATGCCGTCACGAAGGAGGCGGCATGGGTTGGCGGTCGGCTCAGAGCTGCTCGCAGGATTTGCGCGATCGGGTGCTGAGGGCTGTGGATGGTGGCATGCCGGTACGGCAAGCGGCGCCTACCTTTGAGGTGAGCATCGCGTACATCTACAAGGTTGTGATCCGACGCTGGCTGACTGGCGATGCGGGGATCAACCCGCACCGGTGGCATGCGCTGCGCAAGCTGTCGGGCGCGCAGGAACTGGCGCTCGAAGCGCACATCCGCTCGCGCCCTGGGATCACGCTGGCACAGGCGCAAGCATGGCTGCTGGCCGAGTACGGTGTCGAACTGAGCACCGGCGCGATCTGGAATGCGGCCCGGCGGCTCGGATTGTTGTTCAAAACAAGCCCTGCGACCCGCCGAGCAGGACCGGCCGGACGTGGCGGCAAGGCGCAAGCTGTGCAAGAGCCGCAGCCATTCCTCGATCCTGAGAGCCTGGTCTTCCTCGACGAGACCGGAGTGAACACCAAGATGGCGCGGCTCCATGGCTGGGCGCCAGTCGGTGAGCGCTGCCGTGACAAGGCGCCGTTCGGCCACTGGAAGACTATGACGTTCGTCGCCGGGCTGAGGCTCTCCGCAATGACAGCACCCTGGGTGCTTGATCGCGCCATGGATGGCGATGCCTTCCGCATGTACGTCCAGGATGTCCTTGCACCGACCCTCAAGCCCGGCGACGTCGTGGTGCTCGACAACCTGCCCGCGCACAAGGTCGCCGGCATGCGCGAGGCGATCGCCGACCGCCGTCGCCAGATCTTCTACCTGCCGCCCCCGGCCTTCGCCGGGGCAGGCTCTACAGCCCAGACATGAACCCGATCGAGATGGCCGTCTCCAAACTCAAGGCGCTCCTACGTCAGGAGCCGGCGCGAACTGTCGACGGCCTCGTCCAACGCATCGGCAGCCTGCTCGATCGCTTCCTGCCCAACGAGCGCCAACTTCTTCCATGCCGCGGGCTATCAAAGGTCATCGTGAAAGTGCTCTAGACCTTGGCCGGCTTGTGAATCCCCTCGCATGAGTCAGCCTCAGCGCAGGTTGGTATAAGTTGTTCGGCAGCATCCGCTATAGTCGCGTTCACAGCGAAGGGTAATCGCAAATTGCGTCGGTACCTTATCGCGATATCTACCGTGCGCGGCAAACCGGGCCAAACCAAAGAAGTGTAGTCAGATCGGACGCCAGTCCCTACCGCCATCGCAGGCATACAGGTGCCCGCAATGCTTAAACAGAACCACTCAAGCTTCAGAAACCCGTCACGTGAGCCAGCCCCAGGGCGCTTTGATATTAGCGCTTCAAGGCTGCCTCAATAGCTACCTGAACCGCTTCAGCGGTGTTGCTCACGCCCAACTTTATAAGCAAATTTGCGCGGTAAGTCTCTACGGTTCGTCGACTTATCGCGAGCTCATCGGCTATGATCTGGTTAGTCAAACCTCTAGACAATCGATCGAGCACCTCAAGTTCGCGCTTTGTGAGGCGGCTTAAGTTCGACAAGGCTGCTACTGCGCGAGATCCACTCTTATCAGGCTCTTCTGCCTTTTCAGCCATGCGGGCCAGGGCTGCCGTGAGCTCCTCAGCGACAAACGGCCATCCAAGGTAATCGACGGCACCCGCGAGCACAGCATCAACGACGTGGCGGAGACGTGGATTTTCATGGTACGCGACGATTGGGTGCGATCGACCTTGTTCCGTCATTACCTTGACGAGCGTTGCGACAGACCCTCCTCTGTCGTGAAGCAGCACTCCAGTTAATCGCGGCCAAGCTATCGTGAGTTCATCAAGGGTTTCGAATGGCTCGACATGCAGGTGGGTGGCAGAGAGCGCATGAGTTATCGCGGCACGACGTCGCGCACTATGATCAATGAGGATAAGTTTGGAAGGACGCTTCACCTATCCACCTTACATGTATTTTCACGAGCCCATACACAAGCCGATGCGGCGTGTCAGCCTGAACGGATCCAGCTGCCCCTCGGTTCCGTCACACCGCCTCGTGAGGTTAATGCGCCTTAAGGTCATTCAGGCTCCATACGGAAGCGCAGAGCAAATTAGTTAAATGGCTGGGTAACCAATCACGTGAAGACGCTGGAAGGACGCGTGACGTAAACCCTTCGAAGTTCACCATTAAACGGCCCTTGTCCCATGATTGATAAATTTGTCAGCATCAAAATGATAGGCGGTGTTGCGACAGTTGGCCTTGCTGTCGGAGCTGTAGCGACGCAAGATACAAGATTAACAAATAATACTATCGCGATGGCTTCGACATCGGGGTCATCTACAGCTCTACAGACCACCGTGACCACGAACGCAGCCGCCTCGTCCGATACAGGTACTACGCTGTCATCAGCCGTAACCTCCAGTTCAACGGCAACCAACCCGCAGAATGCATCCGCCCAACGGCTCTCTTCACCGGACGCCCAAGCCGTACCGTTGCCGATCCCAGGCGTGAACCTCTCCGGCGGCGAGTTTGGAACGGTACCCGGCCGTTTGGGCTTCAACTACACTTACCCGAGCACAACTGATATCGATTACATCGCAGCTCAGGGCTTCAAGATGGTGCGCATTCCGTTCCGGTGGGAGCGACTGCAGCCCATTCTGAACGGCGCTTTGTCTACAGCTGATGCTTCAGCCCTTATGAAGGCAACTGATTATGCTCTGTCAAAGGGCTTGGTCGTGGTCCTTGATATGCACGACTTCGCACGTCGCCGTCCGAACCCAACATCTGTCACTTCAGCTATTGTCGGATCAGCGGATGTGCCTGCGGCGGCCTTTGCTGATGCATGGGTAAAGATCGCAGGCAGGTATCGTGGCAACAACAATGTCTGGCTAGGCCTTATGAACGAGCCTAACGGTTTGCCCGCAGCGTCTTGGTGGCAAACCGCTCAACAAACTGCAATCGCCTTGAGAAATCAGGGGGTTAATAACAAACTGATGATCCCCGGTATCTACTGGACTGCTGCTTACAATTGGGTCGAATCAGGAAATGCAGCTTTTGCCTCGACGTTCAAGGATCCCGGCGAAAACTACGCCTTTGAAGTGCATCAGTATCTAGACAGTGACTCAAGCGGGACAAAGCCCACTTGTGCTGTCGGAGCTGCACGACGAGTCGATGCGGTGTTGGCGTGGGCGAAAGTTCAGAAGGTGCGGCTTTTCTTTGGCGAAATGGGAGCTGGGCCTGATGACACTTGTAAGATCGAGTACGGGAACATGCTGGCAAAGATCGACAAAAGTCAAGTTGCGATTGGATGGACGGCGTGGGGAGCCGGAAGTTGGTGGAACGAGGGCTATATGTTTCGGATAAATCCAATTAAGGGTGCTATGACCTCGCACATGCAAATGCTGCAGACAGCCATGTCGAATAGATAGCGGGACGGAGCTACTTCCATATGTTTGACTAAGCCGAATAAATGGGCATACAAGCGGCACCAATTTCCCCCCGAAAGGGGCCTGCGCTGGCCGGAGTGCTGCAAATAATTACAGCTGGCATGCAAGCGATGGCGTATGCAGCACTCCTGCATGCCGAGTTGCTTTCGCAGCTGCAAGCTTGATTTTGCGTAGGTTGAAGTCGGATTCAATGCGAGTGAGCAGCATCATCGCGGCTTCGTAGTGCAGCCGCCGCAGATGGGTGTCGCCGCGTCTCGAGACGTGACCGTCGTGGTCGGCCTCGCCCAATTGCAATCATCTGATTGTCAGCCCGGCGAACACTTTCGACCAACCTTGATATATGAAGATCGGCCTCTCTTCGATAGCGGTGACGATTGATGTTGCAGTCACAACGCCGAAACCGGGAACGGAAATGAGCAGCTGGCAGGGTTCGCTGCGTCTCGCCTCTGCCAGAAGCTTGCGTCCCAACACCGCGTCGCGGATGCGAACCAGTGGTCACGCCTTGAGCCATGGAATAAATATGCAACCAAGCTGCGCATTGTCGGCGAGCAGCGCCTCCACGTTGCGTTTGAACTTGCTGGCTAAGGGACGGAACGATTAGGACAAAGGTTAGCTGGGCTGATTTCAAAATCGTTCAATCAAGATTGAAGGATCTGAGATCCGTGGTGGCGATTACCGATCCGATAGGCTGATGGGATTGCTCGCCCCTTTTCCCCCAGCAACGGAAATATGCCGACGCTTGAGAAGGAGAGAAGCGGACCGACGTCTATTGTGATCTTTCGCGTTGATGCGGCAGGTGCTGTTGTCGTACGCAGGTCGATGTGTCGCCAGACATGATCGACAGCGTTGCGGAACTTCCGGCGTGCGTGGATGCGATGGAGGCATGCTGCGGTGACGATCGTTTGGAGCGCTTGTTTGCCGCACACAGACACGAGATCAGATTGGTGTCACCGGAGTACATGCGACCTTACATCAGAGCGCGGATTAACGATGATCGTGACGCTGAGCGGATCGCCGAAGCGGCCTCCCGCCCGATCAATTACTTCTGCAAACTTAAAACTCAGGAGCAGTTGGACATTCAGACACTCCACCGCGTCCGGTCCCGCCTGGTGGCCGAGCGCAGGAGCTTGATGAGCCAGCTGCGGGCAATCTTGCTGGAGCGCGGGACGATCTTTCCGGTCGGGCGTCGCAAGCTGGAACTTGGCATCGATGCGACACTGGCTGATGAGGATACGACACTGTCGGCGTGTCTACGCCAGCTGGTGGGCGAATTACGTGCCGAGTGGCGCGAACCCCGATGCGAGGATTGGAGCTCTGAACAGCGAGTTCATCGTGTTGGCTCGCAACGATGCGGCTGCGCGCCGGCTCACGCCCATCCAGGCATGGGCTTCTTGAATGCAACGGCCCTTGTCCCAACCGTCGATGATACCGGCAGCTTCGCCAAGGCGCGAGATCTGGGTGCATGGCTGGGACTGGTACCACGACAACACACGGCAGGAGGCAAGCCCCGGCTGCTTGGCATCTCCAAGCGTGGCAACACCTACTTCCGGACCTTGCTCATCCATGGCGATCGAGCGGCATTGCCATCGCTATTGCAGAGCGAGCCTCCACTAGGATGCTGGTCGAAAGGCATGATCAAGCGCGGTGTCCACCGCATCACCATTGTCGTCGCGTTGGCCAACAAGTTGGCGCGGATTGTTTGGCTAGCTCTGCGCGATTGAGCAACTTTCGAGCGCGGCTACCCAGTTGCCGCATAGCCTGATCGGCCACATGCACGCACGTGCATAGGCCAACGATGTCCGCAGGAAGGATCGTGAAGATGTGCCAACAGTCAATCAGCATTTGGAATGCCCGGCAAAAAGATAGCACCTGGTGCCGCGGTCTTTATTGTGGCTCCAGACGTGCGGATGTCCTTCTTGGCCATGGGTCACTACAAGACCAAATACGTTTGACCCAGACTGATCAGATCACCTTAAGATCTTGCTTGCAGACGGGGCGGATTATACGTTTTGCTTACGCACAATGACGCCGCCACTTGCCGACCGTATGCTCGTGAACTCCGAGGCGCTCGGCCCCTCCTTGATCAGCAGCCCATCGGCGCACAGTAGAACCATGCGAGTACGAAACGATAACGAGCGCCGCGCGTTGTGACGCCGCCTCTAGAGCATTTTCAGCATGAGCGTTGATATCCTGCGGCTTGGAAGAAGTTGGCGCATTCGTCTGGCAGGAAGCGATCGAGCAGCTTGCCGATACG
>NZ_JACHLR010000049.1 GCF_014204535.1 Novosphingobium chloroacetimidivorans | reverse complement strand
CACGCCGCGCACCTTCGTGGGCAGCAACGGCTCGATCACCGACCACTCGAAATCCGTCAGATCAAAACGTGCCATGCCCATCTCCTTGCCGGAGAACTGAATCATGCCTCTGCCTGTTTGGGAATCCTGTTTATGGGTCTGTGGCCTAAGATACCATACTCAAAAACCTAAGAGCATCAGGTGGAGAGCGGTTCGCATTGAACTGACAGCACTCCGCCTGCGGTTAAGCAGAGGCAGATCGCGGATCCGGCAATCATCGAGCTGATGCCCGCCCATGTGCCTGAGAACAAGGTCAAGGCAGCGTACGATCGTGCGGGGCACATGGAGCGACGGCGCGAGCTGGCGCAGGAATGGGCCGATCTGCTCATGAAAGACATGCAACCTGCCGGGAATCTTCTGGAAGGTCGAAGGCGAAACTAGCGGCCTTCAACCGCCAAGCCGATGAGTTGCAAAGTGCGATCGATCTGATACGATTTGTCCTAAACTGAAGCCTCATAGGTCCGCAGCTTTCAGTCAGTCGTGCGTGAGCGTAAACCGTTCGGAGCACGCTTACGTAGTGGGTTCTAGCGACGGTGCGGCTTCTGGACGTGGAACAAAGCTTAATTGGAAGCTCAGCGATTTACAGGTTTCCACCTAAGCTGCTTGACCGACGCCGTGCTGTCGAGCCGCGCCGTGCGCTGGAGGGCGCTCTCCTATGAGGAGAAAGAAGCTCGGGTCGACAGCCGACGAGCGTCGGAGTCCCGGGATAAAGACAGGATCAGCCCTTCTGCGCCGGCGACTCAAGCACCTCGCTTGGCATGTCCCGAAGCAGCCAAACCAGCATGTCCATTTCCAGCGGCGACTCTCTCAAACTCGGGCGCAGCATGACGGCCTTTGCGTTGGTCAGCTTCGCCCAATTGTCGAGCACGTACCCGACCATCTTTTGGGCAAGCCCTTTGTCTCCAATGTGCTGAAGCGCCTCGGCTTGCTCAGCGATGATAGTCGACGCTCGGGAGATCACGTCAGCAATGGCGACGAAGCGATCCTCCCAAGCGGCATCGATGCTGACGACTTCGCCCATATCACCTTACCCCCGCAGATTCGGCGGATGACATCCTCTCGCCAAAACGGGCGTAGCACAAGGCCGAGGTCGCTGGTTGGGCGCTCAGTCATTAGCGCATTGACGCCGCGCGGCGAAGGAACGCTTAAGCATCTGGATGACCGGCAGTGCCGCTCGTTTGTCAGCTTCCGATGTCGACAGACTGGGCCGCAGTATCAAAGCGTTACCCATAATCAGCCTCATACAAGCCGCCTCATCAAGCGGCTCGCAGTCGACCATGCTGCCGGCCTCTCCCGTCGTCTCCATGTCTTGCATTACGTCGAGAACGGCAGCCAAGGCTGCTACGAAAACCTCAACAATCTCGCGCCTGCGAGTGTCACGGGCTCTGCTGAGGCAAGCTACGTTGGACATGGCACGGCTGTGGGCTCCAGTTCGGAGGCGTCTACTTCGCGCAAGTTAAGTTTGCGTGATGGTGGTGCCCATGGCTGATAAGGCATCATCTCCTCGGCTGCTACGGCCCAACCCCTGCCGAACGAGTGCACGACGCAGCCACGGCCGCTGCTCACGCCTGGAGCCCGCTGACCGGTCGCTGCTGGGCGCGATGCTCATGCTAGCTGCGCTTGCAGCGCTCATCATCACAAGCGAGTGGTGGACCTCGCCGCCGCCAATCTAAGGGAGGGCGGGCCGGCGCTGCGGGGGGCGAGCACCGACCCTAACTGCACAAAGGACAGGCATTCCGGGTATGCAGCTGTAAGGTCTTTAGCTTAAGGCGTTAAAGACGCAAAGGAGAACGAAGTGGCGGTAGATTGGCAAGGCGCGTTGGGGTGTAGGGTGGAGGCAAGTCCGCAGTGACGAACTCTGATCCCGCGGCCGATCTCGCCCGTCCTTCCTGGGTCAAGCGCGTCATCCACGCCGAAGGACGGACCTTCACCTCGATCCGAAAAGCCTCGCGAGAGTTGGGTATTACGCTTGTGACTGTGCGTAATCGCCTAAAGCGCAAGGATCCCGGCTACTTCATCGAAGAGGTGGAGACGGATGAACCAGTCGTGCCCGCCCGCAAAGATGGCCGCCCCGTGTTCTTTGAGGGGGTGCGATACCTATCCATGAGTGCGGCTGCTCAGGCTGGGGGCGTCACCGTAACGAACGTCAAACGGAAGATAGAGCGAGGCGTTCAGGGCTGTTACTACGAAGACGAAGGGCCGCGCGTCCCTTCAAATCGAGATATCAGAAAGCCGGTCCTTATCGACGGTGTCGTGTACGAAAGCGGCGCTTACGCCGCACGCGAGTTGGGGTTGTCGAGACTGACCGTGGTTTCTAGACTTCAGTCGGCCAAGTTCCCCAACTACTCTTACAAGGAGTAGCACGCCCCGGCAGCTGCTGGTGGACGTGGGAACGCGGCGATAGTGGCGGGACCGCATGAAGGGCTTGGACATGGCGATCGATTGGCAGAGCTTACCGGCGCGCGGCTCGGAGTTGCCTTTCAACGGTGACCAGGTCCTGCTTGCTGTGCCGAACCGCCTGGTAAGCGGCCGCCCCGACCCTGACTGCCCATACGAGCTACACTTGGCGCGATGGGACTATAATGAGGATATGTGGGCGACCAACGAGACTGACGACGACACGGACGGCATATTGTGGCTCGAGGCTACAGCGCCGACGTTGTGGGCTGAGGTAAATCTGCCGTACTAGCTGTGCTGCTGTCTTCCGGCATCATGCAAGGCCGGAGCGGGTGCGCCTGACTGCTGACTTGAAGGTGATGAACGGACCCTAAGCAACCCACTGGCATTTGGTGCTGCTGAAGATCTCATGCTTCCGCCTTATGACGACGCTTTTAAATTAGGATTGCTGCAAGCCCTTGATCCCCTCATCCTCACAATGCCGCCGCCAAGATCCCATATCCTCCAGTGTAAGGTTGTAGCGAGAGCAGGCCGCAGGCGACGGGCAACAGCCCTCCATCGATAGCCGCGATAACTTCAGCCTTTCGTCGTGCCACCCAGCGTGACGTGGTCGCGGGCGGCAGCTGTCGCGTGGTCATCTTCTCACCTAGCGGTCCGGTGACCGTCTTATCTGCAAGCATCGGCTGAACCATAGCGTCCTCTAGGTATGCAATCACCTGAACATGATCTCGCTACTAAAACACGCGACAACCTATGTGAGTTGGACGCTTCGAAAAACCGGTAGCATTTGAAGGCCGAGATGATTCACTGCTTCGGCGCGGCAGCGGAGGCAGAGATGGCGGGGCAGCCTGGCTTCTTCGATCTTTCGGACCGATATGAGGCGCTGAGCGCGGCGGGCGATCCACTGGAGCGTTTGGCCGCGGTGGTTGACTTCGAGGTTTTCCGGGGGCCGCTTGTAGCGGCACTACGCCGTAGCCCTCGGGGCAAGGGTGGACGCCCGCCGTTCGATCCGGTGCTGATGTTTAAGATCCTGGTGCTCCAGGCGCTCTACTCGCTGTCGGAAGAGGCACCGAGTTCCAGATCAAGGACCGGCTCTCGTTCCAGCGCTTCCTTGGCCTTGGCCTCGACGGTACGGTGCCGGACGCCACGACGGTATGGCTGTTCCGCGAGCGCCTGGTGAAGGCCAAGGCGATTGACAGGCTCTTCGCCCGCTTCGATGCCGCGCTCACCGACCGAGGCTTCCTCGCGATGGGCGGTCAGATCATTGATGCCACTGTGGTACCGGCACCGAAGCAGCGCAACACTCAGGAGGAGAAAGCGGCGATCAAGGACGGTCGCATCCCCGAGCGCTGGAAGGACAAGCCAGCCAAGCTCAGGCAGAAGGATCGCGATGCGCGCTGGATCGTCAAATACACCAAGGCCAAGGTGAAGGACGGCGCCGACCCGGAGGCGTTCAAGCCAGTCGATCTCGCCATCCCCATGTTCGGCTACAAGAACCACATCAGCATCGACCGCACGCATGGCCTGATCCGCACCTGGGTGCCAGCGCCGCCGATGGCGCAAGGCTGCCGGTCCTCATCAGCTCGGACAACACGGCCTCGGGCGTATGGGCCGACACAGCCTACCGCTCCAAGAAGAACAAGGCGTTCCTGGCCAAAGGTATGTTCACCAGCAATATCCACCAGCGAAAGCCGCACCGCCGGCCCATGCCCGAGCGCGCGGGCCAATGCAAAGCGTTCTGCGGTGCGCTCAGCAGTGGAGCACGTCTTCGCCGGCCAAAAGCACCGCATGGGGCTGATCGTGCGCACCATCGGCATCGCCCGTGCACGTATCATGATCGGCATGGCCAACCTCGCCTACAACATCCAGCGGCTCGCCTGGCTCGAAGGGCGTACTGCGCCCGCGTGACGCAGATCAGGCGCTGAGCGGCCCTCAGATCCCGCCAAACAGCGAGATCTGACCCTTAATAACACAGCCAACGCTGCCACGACCACTCCTCGCGCCGTCCTCACGCCCAAATCAACGATCCTTCGAGGCGTCCAGTTTTATAAGGGTCTCACTCTTAAGCGCGTCTACTAGGAGTAAACTCTTAGCTGTGGAGATCGGCCTGGCGTCGAACCGAACTAGTTGCCTAAGTAGAGCCCGAAGTAGAACAAAATCCGTCATCGCGATATATGTAGTAAGCAGGTAGGGCGAAGATCGAAATGTAAGGCTATCTTTCAGCCATCTTACCGATTGACTTCATTATCTGCGCCTGCGCTACAGGGGCATTTGCACAATCTGCCGTTACAAGCATCCAAGTTCCACCGACACTGGCAACCTGGTCGACGCGCGTGATGAACGATCTCAACAAGGGCTTGCGGGTACGCGATGACCTTGGAGCACGAGGTCCTTACGAAGGTATAGTGGCCGTGGGCACAGTCAAACCAAGTGCACCGGCTGGTAAGGAGGGTAGGGTGGTGTTTCAATGCCTCGTCCTCGCAAGCCAGCCAGTCCGTTTCGCTACTTCAACTCGTCGCCGGAGGTGATCCGGTTGGTAGTGCTGATGTACGTGCGCTTTCCGCTCAGCCTGCGGAACGTTGAGGACCTGCTGTTCGCGCGCGGGATCGACATCTGCCACGAGACGGTGCGGCTGTGGTGGAACAGGTTTGGCCCGATGTTCGCCGATGAGGTACGCCGCAAGCGCCTTAGCGGCATGCGTGGCTTCCGCCACTGGCGCTGGCACTTGGACGAGATGTACGTCAAGCTGAACGGCGAGATGGTGTACCTGTGGCGGGCGGTCGATCAGGAGGGCGAAGTCCTAGAGAGCTTTGTCACCAAGAGCCGCGACAAGCAGGCAACGCTTACCTTCATGAAGAAGGCGCTCAAACGCCACGGCTCGCCCGAAGCAATCACCACCGACGGGCTGCGCTCCTATGCTGCTGCAATGAAAGAAGTCGGCAACCGCGATAAGCAGCAAGCCGGACGCTGGGCTAACAACCGGGTGGAGAACTCGCACCTGCCGTTCCGAAGACGAGAGCGTGCGCGATGCTCCGGTTCAGGCAGATGAAGACTTTACAGAAGTTCGCCTCTGTTCACGCCAACATCCACAACCACTTCAACCTCGAACGCCATCTAATTGACTCAAAAGACCTTCAAGGAACGCCGATTAGCTGCCTTGGCTGAGTGGCAGATCATCGCGAGCTAAGATACCATCCTCAAAGGCCTAAGAGCATCAGGTGGAGAGCGGTTCGCATCGAACTGACAGCACCGTTTCCGCTGCATCCGCAGGTCACCGTGACCAGCGAACTCAGCGCGAAACGTGCGGTTCGATCCAATTATCAATCGATCTGTCGATGGGCCTATGATCTACTGGTTTTACCCCGTTCAACCTCCTTGGACGTCGCTGGCCCACTGCGCATTCGATGGAGCGCAACGAGAGGATCGGCGCACTGTGAGGTTTGCGCGAATGGCAAGCCTCTTGCAAATCCCACTGCTAATAGCTGGCTTAAAACTACAACTCCCCCGATTGGCTCCGTCCAACGGGCGCACGGCGCGCCAAAAGCCCGCCGTTGCTCTTTCTGGACCACGCTGTTGGAAACACACGTCTATATCGACGGCTTCAACCTCTACTATGGGTTGCTCAAAGGCACTGCGATCAAGTGGCTTGATCTTGAGCGTTCGATTACGCGCGCGTCCTCGTAATTAGCGCCTAATTTCTTTGCCATTGGATTGCCTTGCCAGCTGTCATGATCCGCGCAGATGCCGATAATGGCCGTGCTCGAACGGACTTAAACTGCTAGGCGCCAACGTTGATTCAATCAGTTCGTCTGGGCAAAGCACGGCTGATGCAGTCCTGCCGCATTGATTCAGCAGGCGGCTCCCACTACTCAGCCGCCTCGTCCTATGGCGAGTGTACTTCCGATCCGTCCGGGACAGCGCTGTGAGAGCGTCGCATGTCCTTGCTGCCTGATCTCCGACCGTGCCAGCCGAGTTCCCGAAGCACACCTGTTCCGAGCAGCACGCAGAATACACCCCCCCACGATGAGTGAACGGTCGCGGAAGGTCTGCTCTGTGGTACTGATCGGTACAATCACCAAAGCAGCCCCGGTGACGATCAGGGATCGACCTACGAACCTAAGAGCGCGACTGACAGATATACGCGCCCTGAACGCTTGCGGCTGCCTCTGGCCGTGGCGCTGGTCTTTGGCGGCATCGCCTTGGCGTTCGTGCCTAGCATTGGTACCGTCGAACTGGAACCGGAGCTGCTTGGCTTTGTTCCTGCCGCCGCTTCTGCAAGCCAGCGCTTACCAGACAGACTGGCCGGCATTCCGCTCCAACTTGCGCCCTATCCTCCTGCTTGCGGTGGGCGCCGTGTTCTTCACCGCTGCGGCGGTAGCATTGGTGACGAAGCTGCTTGTCCCGAGCCTGTCCTGGTAGGCTGCAATCGCGTTTGGCGCGATCGTCGCTCCGCCTGACGTGGTGGCGGCGGCGGCAGTCTTGAAAAAAGGTTAGGCCATGAACCCATAGACAGGATTCCCAAACAGGCTGATGCATGATTCAGGTCTCCGGCAAGGAGATGGGCATGGCACGTTTTGATCTGACGGATTTCGAGTGGTCGGTGATCGAGCCGTTGCTGCCCACGAAGGTGCGCGGCGTG
>NZ_JACHLR010000048.1 GCF_014204535.1 Novosphingobium chloroacetimidivorans | reverse complement strand
GCTCGTCGTCGCCCGCTTCAATCCCGATCTTAAAGCCAAATATCAGCAGCTGGTGACCGCCGGAAAGCCTGCCAAAATCGCGATCACCGCGGTCATGCGGAAGCTCGTCATCACCGCGAACGCTCTGCTCAAAGCCAACCGGCTCTGGCAGTAATCTCCTGCTTGATCATCACGAATACTCTAGCAGAGCGCATGGTGCCGCTCCGCGAGCATGGCGGTGTCCCCCGGCTGAAGGCGGTGACTTCCCGTTTGCCACTGCGAAGCACTGGGTATATGGCTGGCGAGGAGGGAAGATGCCGATGCCGGCGGTACGAAACCGCCTTTTTTTAAACGCTTGAGGCGTCGGGGCCCCACCCGGCCCGCGTAGGTGGCAGGAATGAACGATGAGGTCGAGATTAGCGCGGCGACCGGCATGAATGCGCATCGCAATTCGGGCACGATGGAGTGGATCGAATTCCACGGCGTCGGCGATCAAGACGCGCGCTCAGGCAGGCAGGTGTGGTTGATATTACCATGCGCGACGTTGCAAATGCCCGATTCAAGGTTGCCCACACGCCGTCGCACGGAACGCGCGCGCAACAATGGCTGCAACATCGTCATGCTCGAAGGAGGCTTGTTCCTCACTCGAGCGGTCAAGCCGCGCCAGGTCGAGCAGGGCGGCTGAGCCATAAGCCATGGGCCTTCAGAACCTCTCGGCATGGTCGATCCGTAATCCGATCATCCCGATCGTCTTCTTCATCGGGCTGGTGATCGCCGGACTTGTCTCGTTCAGTCGCATGGACGTTAACAACATGCCCGACGTCGAGTTTCCTGGCGTCATCGTCCAAATCTCGCAACCCGGCGCTGCGCCGCGCGAGATCGAGACGCAGATCACGCAGATCGTAGAGGGCTCGGTCCGCTCGATCCCCGGTATTGAGGAGATCCAGTCGACGGCGTCGGAGGGCAGCTCGGAGACGATCGTGTTCTTCAATGTCGGCACCAATGCCGATGTGGCGACCAACCAGGTGAAGAACGCGGTCGACCAGATTCGTTCGGAACTACCGGATGGCATCATCGAGCCGCAAGTTCAGAAGATCGAGGCGGGTGGGGGCGGCTCGATCGGCTACTTCGCGGTCAGTGCCGACGATATGACGATGGAGCAGCTCAGCTGGTTCATCGACGACACCGTCGCCAAGAGCCTGCTGTCCGTCCCCGGCCTCGCCAAGGTGGATCGCAACGGCGGTGTCGACCGCGAGATCCGCGTGGTCATGGACCCCGATCGCATGCAGTCGCTTGGCGTCACCGCGCGCGACGTCAACAACGTGCTGCGCGCGGTCAATACCGATGCCGCCGGCGGCAAGGCCGAGATCGCCGGATCGCGCCAGTCGGTGCGCGTGCTGGGCAACGCGGACGATGCCTATGCCCTGTCGCAGACGCAGATCAACCTGGGCAATGGCCGTTCGGTCAAGCTGGCCGATATCGCCCATGTCTACGACGGCTATTCCGAGCAGACCCGCATCGCCAAGCTCCATGGTCGTGAGGTGGTGACCTTCGGCTTCGAGCGCGCGCTCGGGGCCTCGGAAGTCACCGTCTACGACGAAGCGATGAAGAAGCTGGACCAGATCAAGAAGGACAATCCCAACGTCCACTTCACCCAGCTGTTCACCACCGTCGACTACACCCGCGATCAGTACACCAGCTCGATGGAGGCACTGGTCGAGGGCGCGGTGCTGGCGATCGTCATCGTCTACCTGTTCCTGCGCGATTGGCGGGCGACGGCGATCTCGGCGCTGGCGATCCCCTTGTCGGCGATCCCGACCTTCTGGTTCATGGACCTGCTCGGCTTCACGCTGAACTTCCTGTCGCTGCTGGCGCTGAGCCTCGTTGCCGGCGTGTTGGTCGACGACGCGATCGTCGAGATCGAGAACATCGTGCGCCACATGCGCATGGGCAAATCGGCCTACCAGGCATCGATCGACGCCGCGGACGAGATCGGGCTGGCGGTGGTCGCCACCACCTTCTCGATTGTCGCGGTGTTCCTGCCGGTGGGCCTGATGCCAGGCATTCCTGGACAGTTCTTCAAGGCGTTCGGCCTCACCGTGGTCGCCGCGGTGCTGATGAGCCTGGCCGTCGCACGCATCATCACGCCGATGGTGGCGGCCTATTTCCTGAAGGCGCATGGCCATGCCGAGCACGGCGGCGGACGCGCCATGGACGTCTACTTGCGCGTGCTGACCTGGACGCTGGACACGCGCGAGGCGCGGCGGCTGCGCGCGCTGGTGCAGCGTGCGCCTTCGCAAGGCTGGTTCTATCCACTGGGGCTGGTGCTGCTTGTCGTAATCTTGGGCCTTGGCATCGGGCTTGCGCTGCTGACGTTCAAGGCGGTCGACGCGGGCCTGCGCGCAATCGGCTTCGACCGCACTGCCTTCATCCTTTCCGCCGTCGTCGCACCGGTGGCAGTGCCCTTCGTGGTGATCGTCGGCGGCAAGCTGTTCCGCGCGCTGTTCGGATCGCTGGGCAGCTTCGGTCGCTGGTACCGCTACTTGTCGGACCGCATCGCGGCGCGGATGCGCGACCATCGCTTCTTCGCGTTCTGTGCGGGTGTCTACGCGCTGGTGGTGACCTTCGCGCTGCTCGCCGGTGCGCCGCAGCAATTCCAGCCGAACACCAACTCTGACACCAGCCGCGTCAACATCGAGATGGTGCCCGGCACCACGATCCAGCAGACGTCCGCCGTGGCGGGCCGGGTCACTCGCCTGATCGAGGCGCAGCCGGAAGTCGCTCTGGTGATGGAGGCCGCGCGTGAGGGGAATGGCACGCTCTACATCGCACTCAAGCCGGCGAAGGAACGCGACGGCACCAGCATCGACTTCGAACGTCGGCTCGCGCCGCAGCTCCAGCAGATCCCCGATGCGCGCGTGACTTTCGCGACGCAGTCGGGCGGCTTCGGCTCGGGCCGCGACATTTCGGTCATGCTGGCCGGCAGCGATCCGGTAAAGCTGCAGGCCGCAGCGCAGACGCTGGTCGAGCAAATGCGCGGCGTCGACGGTGTGGTCGCCCCACGCATCGCGGCCGACCTCAAGCGTCCCGAACTCGTCGTCGTGCCCCGGCTCGACCTTGCGGCGCAGCTGGGCGTCACCACCGCCTCGCTCAGCCAGACGATCCGCATCGCTACCCTGGGCGAAATCGACCAGAACGCGGCCAAGTTCTCGCTCACCGACCGCCAGGTGCCGATCCGCGTGATCCTGCCGGCGAACTCGCGGCGCGACCTCTCGACGATCGAGAACCTGCCGGTTCCCACCGCCAGCGGCGGCTCGGTGCCGTTGAAGCGCGTCGCCGAGATCAAGTTCGGTGCGGGGCCCACCCAGATCCAGCGTTACAACCAGTCGCGGCGCATCTTCGTGGGTGCCGATCTCGGACCCGGCAAGGTCAAGGGCCCGGTCATGGAGGCGATCGCCAAGCTGCCGATCATGCAAAACCTGCCCGGCGGCATTTCAAACGAACCGGTCGGCGAGGACGCGTGGCAGGGCGAGATGATCAACAGCTTCATCGTCGCCGTGGTCAGCGGCATCTTCCTGGTCTTCGCGGTGCTGGTGCTGCTCTACAAGCGGTTCGTCTCGCCGCTAGTGAACATGGCCTCGCTGCTGCTGGCGCCCCTCGGTGGCCTACTGGCGCTGACCATCGTCGGCCAGCCGGTGTCGATGCCGGTCTACATCGGCATCTTAATGCTGCTGGGTATCGTCGCCAAGAACTCGATCCTGCTGATAGATTTCGCGCTGGAGGAGATGGAGGCGGGTGTCGAGAAGGTCGAGGCGATCATCGACGCGGGCCGCAAGCGCGCGCAGCCGATCGTCATGACCACCGTGGCGATGACGGCGGGCATGATCCCGACCGCGTTCTCGCTCTCGGGTGACGGCGCGTTCCGCCAGCCGATGGGCTTGACTGTCATCGGCGGCCTATTGCTCTCGACCCTGCTGACGCTGGTGATCGTGCCCGCGGCATTCAGCCTGGCGGACGGATTCGAGAAGCGCATCGGCCCCAAGCTGCGGCGGACCTTCCTGACGTACGACCCAACTCATTCCCACCGGCCGCACGGCACCGAAGAGACCCTTTCGGCCAAATAGGCATTGTGCAGCAGATGATCGGACGAAGCCCGACGGAGAGGACAGTTTTGGGAAGACACCCCCTCCCCCGGCCTCACACAGGCGGGACGGCGCTTGCTCGGAGGCTGACGCTTGCCTCAAGATAACAGGCCCTCAACTGCTCTGGACTCCGCGACCGGGGAGGTGATCTCGCTAATGCTTGCGTTTCCGGTACCCCGTTGAAGATCGTCGATAAACCCGTGTGCGTGCCTTGAGCGGACGTCCCACCTGGGCGCGATGTTACGCCATCGCGTTTACCGGAGCGACGATGGTGGGCGGCTTAGCGGCCTGGTCCGGCACGACGCTGTTTCCTCAGGCTGGCTCGACCTACCGATCCGGCGCACCGAAATGATGGCCACCAACAAGGACCGCATTGCCGACACTACAGCGGTGTTCCTGCAACACTCTGCTGACGCTGCAGATCGTCGCTCACTGAGCTCTATCCTCGCCTCACCGCGACTTCAGGCACGTTCCTTACCCACAAAGACCGCAGCGGGCATTCTCGTCTGCCGCTGCAACGGCCCAGCTAGCAGGCTTGCTCCTGTGCTGCATCGGAGGACGGGCAGATTGAAGCACTCAACTACGTGCCTGATAAGCCAAATAGCACTTGCGTCCTTGCGGTCCTCAACAGATGGGCAACTGGATGGCGGCGTTCGGCCGCCAGGTGAGTTAGTCAAACCGCTCACTATAAACAATTTTCGGCCTTTCCTTGGCGCAGGCACTGCTGCTTGCCCGTCGCTGGGCAAGCTTGCAAATTTAATGGGGCAACTATGCGGCCATTCAACTTAGTTCTTGGGAACAGTCTTATCCAGAACGCAACCAACTTTACGGTTTGGTTCGCCCTCCTGTTCTGGGCGTTTCTTGAGACGCGCTCGGTTTTCGTGACAGGTGTCGTTGGAGGCATCTACATGGTGCTTACAGCCGGTTCCGCACTTTGGTTCGGTAGTCTGGTGGATGACTTCGGCAAGAAGCGCGTCATGCTTGCTTCCAGCGCCGCCTCGCTGATCCTCTACGTGATCGCATATGGCGCCCGATTGACGCTGCCTGAAGCTCGGATGGGGGCCATAGCAGACTGGCCACTCTGGGTGTTCATCCTGCTCGTGATGGCCGCCGTCATTGGGGGCAACCTACGCATGATCGCCCTGCCGACGCTAGTGACCGCACTCATCTCCGAACCCGAGCGAGCTAGAGCCAATGGTCTGGTTGGTATAGTAAATGGAGCGGGCCTCGTAGTGACTTCGGCGATTAGCGGCTTTCTAGTCACGTGGGGTGGCATGCAAACGACCTTGTTGGTCGCAATAGCTTTGACGGCACTTGCGATCGTTCATCTATCGATCGTGCGCTTTGAAGAGCCTGCGCCCGCAGGCCAAGTCGGTCGCAAACGCAGGCCGGTCGATCTCGGTGGGACAATTGCGATCATCAGGGGGGTGCCGCGCCTATTTTCACTCATCATCTTCTCTTCATTTAACAACCTTCTTGGAGGCGTGTTCATGGCGCTGCTCGATGCTTACGGACTGTCCCTTATGACAGCGCAGGAATGGGGACTGCTGTGGGCGCTGGCATCCTCCGGATTTGTTATCAGCGGCATTTTGATCTCGCGCATCGGACTCGGTAGAAATCCCCTGCGAACGCTGTTGATTGTGAATGTAATCATCTGGTCGGTTGCCTCGGTCTTCACACTCCAGTCATCAGTAATTGCACTTGGCATAGGCTGCTTTGTCTATCTGGCCTTGTACCCGATCGTGGAAGCCGCCGAGCAGACTGCGCTCCAAAAGCTCGTGCCCTACGAGTGCCAAGGACGAGTAATGGGGTTCGCTCAATCGGCGGAGCAGGCTGCCGCTCCGCTGACTTCGTTCATTGTAGGTCCGCTAACCCAATTCGTGGTCATTCCATTCATGTCCAAGGGTGCCGGCGCACGAGCGATTGGGAGTTGGTACGGCACCGGTCCAGAGCGCGGAATGGCAGTGATGTTCACCATTTCGGGCGTTCTAGGTGTTGTCACCGCACTGCTCGCGCTGAAGTCGCGCTCGTACAGAGAGCTATCAGCCGCATACCACGAGGGAACTCGCCCAAGCCGTGGCTGATCACTCTGCTGGCAGTGCTCGGCGTGATACTTTTCGATCGATTGCGATGCTTTAGCGGTGGGACCAACTCTCAACTGCTCAACCCACCTCAGAGTCTCCCCGGAAGCCCCAAAGCTGACTTGGACACCCCCCTTCACCTTTGGTTTGATACGATCTGACGTGGTTCACTCGACCCTTGAGAGCGGGGTGCCCGATGAATCTTTCAGGGGTGTTTGCTCCTTGTGATCACCTGAAGCGGTTGTCAGAGACGGGCAACCCGCTAGCGACACTGCGCCGGGTCTTCGACTTCGAAGCGTTCCGCCCCCGTGCTGAAAGTGGTATAGCTTAATCCAAGGTGCGAAGGGCGGCGGGCCACCGTACGATGCGGCGACTGTGTTCATCGTGCTGATTTTCGCAGCGCAGATCAACGCCGGCGACGAGCGCATGGAGTTTCTCATCCGGTGCCGGCCTAGCTGGCTCCGCTTCCTGGTCTTCGGTCTAAGCGATCGCACGCTTGGTGAGAACACGATCCGCCTGTTTCGTGAGCGGCTCACGCGTTCGGGCACGATTGAGAGAGCGCGCAAGCGGGACGCAAGGCGCGCGAGATCTGGAAGGACACCAATGCGAGCTGGACGGTGATGATCGGCAGGTCTCGCGACCCTACTGCCGAGCGCTCAGAGCCAGAGCTGGCGATCGCAGTGTTTGAATACAAGACGCATGTCGCCGTCGATCGTACCGTTAGCGTCAACCACAGCTGGGCTGTGCTCAGCCCGGCTCGATACGACAGCGTGGTGCGCGAGATCGTCAGCACCCACAACGCCGCCTCGTTTGGGCCTCCCCGCCTAACGCTCGAAGATCAACAAGGCTTGGCTGCGAGACCGGCGACTTGCGAGCCCGCTCCATCGCAAAAAGCAGCCGCGCCGGCCGATGCCCGCCCAGATCCGCGGGGGCAACGTAACTAAAACGCGCGCGCTTCGCCGTCGAGCACGTCTTTGCCAAACAGACGGATCGCATGGGCTTGTTCATCCGCACCAAGGCAGCGAACGAGTTAAGGCAAAGATCGGGCTCGTCACCATGACTTACAACATGCGCCGCCTGATTTTTCCACGAACGACGACTCGCGACGGGATAGTTGCGCTCCCGTGTGTCAACGCCGACTGGATAATCCCCAAAAGTGCCGATCGAAAATTCCCCACTTTGCGGTTCGGGGATCAGCCGAGGCGGTGATCGATGGGGCGC
>NZ_JACHLR010000047.1 GCF_014204535.1 Novosphingobium chloroacetimidivorans | reverse complement strand
CGCCTGTGGGCAGGATCGACCCGTCGCTGGTTGCGTCCGTCGAGTACCGGATGGACTGCGATGAGCTTGCGATCCTCGAAGATGCGGATCTCGCGCGGATGGTTTTGCACTTCCACGACCCGTTTGCGCGTAGCGTCCGGGACCGAATAGAGGTTACCGCCGACCGAGACCATGCCCTCGTGGCTGACCCGCCGCTCGACCGTCAGCACCGCGTTATAGGCTGCGGCAGGCAATGCGGTGAGCGCCGGCTGCTCCTCTGCAAAGTGCTCGGACACGATCCGTTTGGTCGTCGCATGCAGGCGAGCATTGGCTACGGTGTCGAGCCAGTCGCGGAACTGGGCATTGAGATCATCGGCGTCCCGGAAGGTGCGACCCAGAAAGAAGTCCTGCCGGATGTAGCGGAAAGGGCGCTCGATCTTTCCTTTGGTCTTGGCGCGGTAGGGCCTGCAGGCTCGAGGCAGTGCGCCGTAGTGGTCCAGCAGCGCCACCAGCGAGCGATTATAGATCACAACACCCTCGGCGTCCTCGTCGATCACGGCCGTCTTCATCCGGTCGTAGAGGACCTCTGACGGCGCGCCGCCCATCGCGTCGAAGGCATCGATGTGGCAGCGCATGACGGTCTGCAGGTCTTGGGTCGGGCAGAAACGCCCCCACAGCCACCGGCTGTGCCCCAGGACCATCGAGAACAGCCAGACGATCCGGGTGCTCCCAGGCTCATCGGCAAACTCGACGCGAAAATGGGCAAAGTCGACCTGGGCCTGCCTGCCCGCAGGCGTTTCAAACCGCCGCTCGAACGGCTTGATCCGCTCAGGCCGACACGCCCGCAGGAAATCTGTCACCGACGTGTAGCCGCCCTTGAAGCCCATCGCCATGATCTCGCGTAGGAGCCGCCTGCCGGACAGATCGGGATACTGAGTGATCCGCTCGAGAAGATAGGGCTCGAACGGCTCCAAGAGCCTGGGGCGCTCGGGTCGCGGTTTGTAGGCTGGCGGCGTGACGCCGCCAGCCAGGTGCTTGCGCACGGTCTTGCGGTCGAGACCGGTCTTGCGCGCGATGGCGGACACGGACAGCCCCTGCCGCCGCAGATCATGGATCATGACGATTTCCTCAAGTCTGACCACCCAGCGCTCTCCCGGACAACCCAAGGGCATTGAGCGGTACGTGAAGATCGATGCCAATCCGCTCCGGGGTTAACCCCGGAGCGGATTGGAGCTCACCTCAAAACTGGGGAATTTTCATTCGGCGCTTTTGGGGAGAATACGTCCGGCACCGACAAGGAGGTTTTTTGGGCCTGCGGCCCGGGACACGGCCTCACGCAGTTCTCGGCTTCCATGGTCTTCTTGCCAGCAGGCGCTGCAGCTCGGCGACCTGGTTCTGCAGCGCCCGGTACTCGGAGGCGGGCACGACCTCCTCGCCGGCACCGGCTGCGGTCGGCGCACCCTGCGCCACCAGCCTGCGCCACGTGAATATCTGGCTGCGGCTGATGCCATGCTGCCGGGCTACCAGCGACACGTTCATGCCCGGCAAATACGTCTCCTCTACGATCCGCAGCTTCTCCGCGGCCGACCAGAACCGCCGGCGGCCACCGTCAGCGATAACCTCATATCCAGACATAAGCATGTGCTCAGGGGATAGCCCTAAGCCTCCATTCTATGCCTGAGGGTGTCCGGACGAAACAGGGGCCAGCTCACCAACTCAGCGAGCAGTGAATAGATTTCTAGTGACACAGGTTTATGCCTCGGGCAATGCGTAAATGATCTGGGTATTCCGTGGGAATGCCATTAAGAGCTCAGGCCAGCACTATGCGTGTAAATCGTGAAAGCTTTACTGTAGTTGAGGGCGCTGAACAGGGGAGGGCTCAGCTTAGGCAGGCTCACATCCCTGCTCTCGATGGGCTACGAGGTTTCGCCGCTGCAGTAGTTGTCTTCGCGCACATTAGAGCAGATGCGGACATAGGAGTAGTGCACCAGCAGATCGGCACTTACGGAGTTCTACTTTTTTTCATCCTCAGTGGGTTTTTGATGGGACATCTATACCTGAGGCAGCCTTTCGATTATAGCCACTTGTCCCATTACTTAGCGTCCAGAATATCGAGAGTTGTCCCACTATATTATGCGGTGGGAATAGTGTCTTTTTTCATAAGTAGGATTGACGGTAATTTTCCATACTACATGAATAACGTTGATGCAGTTCGACACATCCTTATGATTGACAACGTGTCCGTGTTTTGGACAATCGCACCAGAGTTCCAATTTTACTTTATTTTTCCGGTACTCTGGTGGCTTGTTTATCAACCGTCTAAAATCAGGGTGCCGTTTGGATTTTTGGCGGCGTTTCTCGTGGCGGTTCTGTTTGTATTTCGCTATCAGCTTCCAGGGCTGCTCATTATTTCGAAGTTGCACGTATTCTTGCTGGGAGTTGGCATCGCGGCTATTCGGCCGTTTATTCAAAGCTTTGTCAGCACCCTTTCTGCAACGGTACTTCAGGTGCTAGCCGTCGGCATACTGTTTTCCCTAGTCATACCCCCAACTATTGCGTTTTACCAATGGCTCTACCTAGATGGCGTTCCTGACCGACTTTCGCGTTTCTATTATGAGCCAGCTCGAACCATCATGATTGGTTATTGCGTATTTGCTTTTTCTATCGCCGACACGCCCTTCTCTCGTGTGCTATTTGGTAATAGATGTGGACGTGCACTGGGCAGATACAGCTTTTCGCTATACCTTCTGCATACCCCAGTGATTTACTTTGTTACAGAATCGACGCTCCCCTATTATCTAAGCGGCTCAGCTACAATCGCGTGCATCGTCGCGCTCAGTTTGGTGCTAAGCGCATTTTCCTATTACTGCTTTGAACTACCATTGCAAAGTGCAGCCAAGGCGCGCCTTATCAAACTGTTTGGGTCTGTCCGTCAGCGAACGTTGCGGGTGTCGTAAACTTATTGAAGTACGAAGTTCGGGTGGGGCGGCCACTTGCGAAAAGACCGTTTTAAATGGGTTATGCTCGTCACGCGCTCACGGGAGCGATGTACCGCTATTGCATCCCCCTATGTACGTTTGGATAGCTGCTTGCCGGGCAGGTGGGCAACCGCTTGTAAGCGCGCTCCTGAGAGTAGGTGTGGGAGCGGCGGTGTGGGTCAGGTGTAGGGCTTTGCGGATCTGGGCGGCGACGGAGGTGGAGCGACGAGAACCCGTTGCAGTTTTGGGCAAGGGTTTGTGCCAGGCGCTTGGACGCCTCGAAGAGCCGTCCACCGAGGCGGAGTGGCTTAAGGAAGTGGAGCGGGACGGTGCCGCGCTATGGCTGTGCACGATTTCGCCTGATTTCAGGATCAACTGTTGCGTCTTAAGGCTCGTTATAGCGTTATGCAGGTTCAGTGCGCCCCTCGAGCCGAGCAGTTCGTTGGAGCCTTCGCCGCTGTCTAAGGGGCGAGTGATATTGGCCCGGGTCGCGTTGCGGTAGGAAGGGCTCGACTGACCACCCGAACTGGGGCGCACTACCGAATACGCCGGGCCGCTTTTCGGCTAGGAGAACGGTTGTTTTTGCTTGGCCTTTCGATGGTTTTTCCATGGAAAAGACCATGTTAGCCGGGGCGCCTGCTCTTCCTGCGAACCCGGCTTTTCTTCAGGCCATCGTGGCCCGGTTTTAGGCCGAGAAGACGAAGCTGGACGCCTCGAAGAACCATCGATTTCGGCGTGAGAGCGACGCGTAGAGTAATCATACCAGCGTCGGTTGCGTGATCGCGGGTCGGTTGTTGCTGTTTGGCGGAGATCTGGTGGTCGCTCAGAGCCGCATGGGCATCATGCGGGCGCACTTCGCTCCTCGAGCGAGGCGAGCCGCTGAATGTTGTGGGCCAGGTTGGCCATGCCGACTTGGTACGTGCACGTGCGATGCCGATGATGCGCAAAATGAGCCCCATGCGGTGCTTTTGGCCAGCGAAGACGTGCTCGACGGCAGAGTGCGCCGCCGATCGCCTCGCGTTGGCTCAGGCGATGCGCTCGGGCAGGGCCCGGGGTTGCGGCTTGGCTGGTGGACGTTGCTGGTGAACATGCCCTTGGCGAGGAGGGCCTCGCTCTTCTTGGAGCAGTACGCACTGTCGGCCCACACGCGCGAGGCTGATCGGGACCGGCAGCCATGCGCGATCGTGCGCATCGGCGGCGCTGGCATCCCAAGTGCGGATCAAGCCACGTGTGCGGTCGATGTCGATATGGTTCTTTAGCCGAACATCGGGAGGGCGAGATCGACTGGCTTGAACGCCTTGAGGTCGGCGCTGTCCCGCACCTTGGTCTTGTTGTACTTAGCGCTCCAGAGCGAATCGCGAATCTTTTGCCGCAGCTTGGCTGGCTTTTCCTCCCAGCTCTTGGGGAATCAGGCCTACCCTTATCGCAGTCTTCTCTTCCTGGGTGTTGCGCTGCTTGGCGCCAGCATAACGGTGGCGTCGATGATCGGGCTGGCCATGGCGAGATAGTCTCGGTTCGTCAGCGCGGCATCGAAGCGGGCGAAGAGCTTGTCGATCGTCTTGGCTTAACGAGGCGCTTGCGGAGCAGCCATACCGTCGTTGCATCCGGCACCTTGCCGTCAAGGCCAAGGCCGAGGGAGCGCTGAAACAACAGCCGGTCCCTGATCTGAAACTTCGTGGCCTCGTCCGATAGCGAGTAGAACGGTTGGAACACCAGTATCTTGAAACATCAGCACTGAGTCGAACGGCGGTCGTCGGCCATTGCTCCGAGAACTGCGCCGCAGCGGGGTGACCAATGGTCCGCGGAAAACCTCGAAGTCGACTACTGCCGCCAATCACTCCAGTGAATCGCCGGACGAGCTGAGCGCCTCAATACCGGTCCGAAAGATTGGAAAAACCCGACTGTCCCCCATCACCGCCTCCGCTGTCGCGCCGACGCAGCGAAACGCCTCTGGGCGTCAGATGCTTCCGGTCTTCTCGAGCTGAGTTAATCCGTGCCCAGGAGACGCGAATACGCACAAGATGGACACCGTACAGTGATTGGGAGACTCGCTCATGAACCATTATGCAGGGCGCGACATCTCACTGTAAAGGCAGCGATTTGCATCGTGGATGAGACCGGCGGCGTCATCCGGAAATTGGTTGTCGCCAGTAATCCAGCTATCATTGCTGATGCTCTCCTCGACGCCGCGGCATCGTTCCGGCGATTGGGTCTGGGTCGGCACCATAGCTTTACGCTGGGCTTGCTGACCTTGAGCTGCCAGCCATCTGCATCGAGGTGAAGCAAATGCGCGCGTTCGCCAAGCCTCGCCGATCAAGACCGACAAACGTGATGCGCGCCTGATCGCTCAAGCGATGAGGCCCGGGCTGTTCAAGGCTACCATGTAATAGCCGATGCCAGCCAGCGCCTGCGACTATTGCTTCGACATCGCCAGTCCATGATGAGGCGGAACAGGGATCTGTTGAATACCATTGGAGGTGCGCGGAAGGCCCTTGGCTATCGTATCGGAGCCGGAAAATTTCAGCTGATCACGAACCCGCTGCGCGAGACGCTCACGGACGCGGAGCTGCTCAAAATGACCGAGCCACTTCTCAATGCCCTACGAGCACGGGTCAGCCATCCTTGCTGATCTTGGCGCTCAACTGCTGGCGGCAGCCCGAGCAGATCGCATGTCTTGCCTGCTGATGACCGTGTTAGGCCCTAAGGCGATGACAGCGTTGGCGTTCCGAACCGGCGTTGACATCGTTTCCCGCTTTGAAGAATTTCCAATTCATGGGTGCCATCGTTGGCCTAACCCCCGAATATATGCATCAGGAGAGATTCAACACCTCGGGCGCATCACCAAATGCGGCGACGGTATGGCTCGGTGATTGGTCTACGAAGCCGCCAACTCGATCCTGACCCGCTGCAAGGGCGAGGGCTGGTTGAGGGACTGGGCGCCCAATGTGGCGCGGCGGCGTGGGATGCGCAAAGCGCCGGTCGCGCTAGCGCGCAGACTCTCGTTCGCCATGCACCGGATGTGAGTCAACCTTACACCTTTCTCAGCGCTGAAGCTGCCTTGAGTTGACGAAAACGGTGTGCTGTGGACACGGGATCGTGTGGAGAGTTGGATGACCGCGTTGAACGATTTGTTGCCAAAAGCCGGTTTCGAGGTTCCTGCACTCATGACACCTTCGCCTCTTTCAGCCAGCGGCTGCACAAGACCGCGTACAGAAGCGTGAGGCCTGTTTATACACGTCCCACGTTGACTGATGGCGTGCAGCTGACGACGACGCTGAGCGCCCGTGACCTTGTCGTCCAGGGCTGCGATGCAGGTCACCAAGCTCAGGAAGCAGGCATTCGGCGAATTCTCCGAGAAGATCGATGGCAGCATCCTGTAGATAGAACTCGCACTCGAAGACGTGCTGGTCACCGTCGTCCGACAGGGCCTGAGGACGAGTGATCAAAAGGAGCCCGACGTGCAAGGCCGGCCAAGCTTGCCGACTCCACTTTCTTAATAGGATCATCGCGCCGGCCGCGTGTCTCTGCGGATACACCGCGCAAGCGCCACTAGCTCGATCTTGGCAGCACGTGTGCGGATTGCGACGGCGAACTGAGTCTCGTCGACGAGGACGTGCGCGTCGTAGAGATGATCACGGCAAAGTTCAAGGTCATCGCAGTCGGACGTCCGAAGAATTCCTGCCGTTGCATTGAGAAGATGGTCAAGGCGCCGGCTCCGAGCCGACCGATCCTCGGGTAGCATGGCGAAAGGAAGTCTCCTTCCTCGCGTGCTGGTCCTAAAGTTTGCCGAAACGACAGGCCAAACGTATTGTCGACGGTGTGATGCAGAGTTCGAAGTGTTTCTATGTCTGTGATCAGCTCCCTTGGGCCGGCACCGTGCCGCCCGACGCCGGGTACCGCTGTGCCTTCAATTGAGAGGCCAAGCATGTGCTGGCTCATCTAGGTAGCGCTAGGCCACAGAACCATAAACAGGACTCCCAAACCCGCTGATGCGTTATTCAGTCCTCCGAGAAGAAGACGAGCATGGCGCGGTTTGATCTGACGGATTTCGAGTGGTCGGTGATCGAGCCATTGCTGCCCACCAAGGTGCGTGGCGTGAAGCGGGCGGACGACGGCCGCCTTCTGAACGGCATTTTCTGGCGGCTACGAACAGGAACGCCCTGGGCGGACATTCCCTCGCGCTATGGACCGCATACGACCTGCTTGAACCGCTTTGATCGCTGGTGACGAGCGGGACACTGGCAGAGGATATTGGAACCTGCGTCAGCCGCTTACGAGGGCGATGTACAGATGATCGACTCCTCTTCGATCCGGGTTCACCAGCACGGCGCCAACGGCACTGAAAAAGGGACCCGGTTGCAAGGGTCGCTCGCGCGGCGGCCTGACCACAAAAATCCACGCGCTGGTGGATGCCAAATGGGATGCGATCGCGCTCAAACTTACAGCGGGCCAAGCGCACGATGGGCGCAGCGCCGCCGACATGCTTGCGACCCTGGGTGATGGCGATGTGCTGTTCGCCGACCGTGCCTATGACAGCGACGCACTCAGGATTGAGATGGCGGCGCGTGGCGCATGGGCTACCATCAAGCCCATGCCCATTCGCGTGCGTCGGCCGGTCTTCAGCACCTTCCTCTATCGGTACCGCAACGTCGTCGAGCGCTTCTTCAGCAAACTCAAGCAGTTCCGGGCATCCGCAACCCGCTACGACAAACGCGACGACAACTTCCTCGCCTCAGTCCAACTCGCCTGCATCCGTATCTGGGTGCGGCATAATAAGTCGGTGGCCTAGTCGTATCGTCCGAGCTGACGCCTACCAGGGCTATGCAGAGCCCTACGAACCCGCTGCGACTGGCGCCCGCCTCCGGGAAGCACCCTGCTATGCCTATTGGCGGCGCAATCCCTAAGCCATCTGGAGTTCGCAGAAGTCCGAAATCGCCTACGAGGCTCTGGAGCGTATCGGTTAGTCGCCGATCAAAGCGCCGTCCGCCAAGGTAACGTCGGGCGCTAGCTAAACGATGCTATGCCTTACGCCAACGCGCGCGCGAGATTCCACGCTTACAATTGAGCTCTTGGGCACCGTCCCGCAACGCGCTAGAGCATTTTCAGCATGAGCGTTGATATCCTGCGGCTTGGAAGAAGTTGGCGCATTCGTCTGGCAGGAAGCGATCGAGCAGCTTGCCGAT
>NZ_JACHLR010000046.1 GCF_014204535.1 Novosphingobium chloroacetimidivorans | reverse complement strand
CTACCCGCTACGACAAACGCGACGACAACTTCCTCGCCTCAGTCCAACTCGCATCCATACGCATCTGGCTGCGGCATAATGAGTCGGTGGCCTAGTGGTCGCGTTCGCGAATTATCGGGCCATCATACGCGAGTCTGAATGGAGAGCAGAGGCGTCGTTTCCATTATCCGCTCATGGCTGCCCCTTTGCGGCGTCGATAGGACTTTCGCCAGCTTAGTTCGGCCCTAAGTTGGTTTCTGCATGAAGGCCTCTGCCATCGTGCCGTCACGCGCGAGCTTGCCAGCGTCCAGCATACAAGGTCCAAGTCGATGCGCCTGTCGGTCCATCTTCATCCTGCGGGAAAGACCTGAATATTTCATTCGGTAGTCATTGCTGCCAGCCCCCTCACGTTCGAGTCTTGGGGCGATGCTCTTGAAAGGATGATTGCTGCGCCCCCTCCGATCCAGGACAGCAACAGCACGGCGGTGACCGAACTTGCGCCCACCTACTGACCTAGCGCGAGCGAAGCGGCGGGTATCGCCAGCAGTGTATGGACTGCCGTTGTCGTCGAGCCATCGATCAGTGAGGCCAAGCAGTTCACCGGGCCAAAGCGATGCTCGGCAGTAGTGACCATCAGATCACGCATGTCCTCGGCGATGATGCCGCCGGTGGTAGCTACGGGCCCCTGGGCCTCGCGGTCACAGCAGTCGAGCGCGAAGGCGACACGCACATTCTCGCCATTGTCGCAGGCGATCTCCAGCGCGTCAGAGCACCAGCAGGTGTTGCGCTGATCGTCGGCAAGGCGGCCTTCGTGGCGCCTCTCCTCCTGGCTGCTGCTGTGGCGCTGAAGCAGCAGCCCGTGCACCTTCATGACCCGGTATACTCGCTTTGAATTGGGCGCTGTGCACCCGGCCTTGGCAGCCTGGCGGCGCAGCTTGGCATGGACACGGCGGTAACCATAGGTGGGCAAGTCGGCGATCAGCGCCCGAATGTCGCCCACCAGTTCGGCCTCCGGTGAAGGCGGTCCACCTCACCGGCGTGCAGGTGATCGCTTGTGTACGGCTGACAGGTGTTGGCGGCTGATGCCCAAAGCCTCGGCCTCACCGGTCGTCGCCTCGCAAACGAGATCGCGCGCAAAAGGAATTTCCTTGCGCCTGCGGCCCGGAATACGGCATCACGCAGGATCTCGGCCTCCATGGTCTACTTGCCCAGCAGGCTCTGCAACTCGGCGACCTGGTTCTGCAGTGCCCGGTACTCGGAGGCGGACACGACCTCTCGCCAGGACTTGCTTTGATCATCGCGCCTGCGCCACCAGCCTGCGCCTCGTGAAGATATGGCTGCCACTGATGCAACACTGCCCGGCGACTAGCGACACCACGTCCATCTTCTGTTCCTAGCCATTATCCCGAGCGAGCGCCCCTTTGACTTCCTGGTGCGCGTGCCAGCACTCCGTCAGGTCGGGTTGCCTTCGCGAAGCCGATCAGCGCGCCGCCTTCATCGTAGTTCGGACAGACCAGCACGCCCAAAGCGGGAGCCATAGTTGCGTAAGCGCCATGCCCATACCTCGTACTTGCCGGCCTTTCGGGCGGTCTGGAGAGCACACGTCGGCTTGCCGCCTTCGTGACCCTCCGCCGAGGGTGACGGTTACTGCGGCTCGCAACAAGATGCCTTTCCCGCCTCAAGATTACGCTCGTGCTTCATCCTGATCGATGTAAAAACCACAGAGCAGCAGATTCGTATACGAGGCAACAAAATGGACCAGCGATCTAGGCAGATCCGCGCCTCAGGTGCCCCTGGATTATTTGAGGAACGAAAAGACTTTCCAACATCGGAAACGAGGGCTCAGCATGCGCACGGTGCTGAAATTTCAAGAACACAGGCTGAAAGTTGGTGTGACCCGCCGGCGTTTTCGGATGCCCTGAGGCTGCAACTATCTCGGCATGGTGAATCGATCAGCCATCTTCAAAGAGCCCTTGTGCAGCAAGGGCACCTTACAAAACACGCCACTATCCTGAAATGGGTTTCGGGTGAAAAGCTGCCGCGTACGGCAGCAAGCTTGCTAACTCTGGCTGCGATCGAGAGCCGCTACGATCTACCTAGAGACTACTTCAAGGCTAAGCTCCCGAACAGCGATCGAGCGGTATCATGCTTTAAGTATCTCACGGGCTTTACCGCAAGCGAGCGGGCCTGGATCACATGGCATCTGCCGGACGACTTTGATCAAAGATCTGAGAGGGAACGCGCTGAAATACTCCAGTGGGTAAGAAATGTCATGCTACCGGGGGGAACTGAGTTCCGACGCTTCCAAGCTACAGCCTCAAAGCATCGCTATGCACTTTTATTTCCAATGCTAATCGATGCACGTGCTAAGAGGCTGGTCAACGACAACCCAGACGTGGTGTATGTTCGTGCTTACAAAACGGCGCGGCGGCATAGTTCACGTAGCAAGGTGGCGCCGCCAGAGCTCGCACGTGAGGTCAGTGAACTGGTCCGCTTCAAGACTGCAACGCTGACCGACGCCGGGCTCAGGCGAGAAGGCGTCTGGAACGCCCAGACTGCCATGCAAAGGATTGGTCATATCGGTCTCTTGTTCGGCGCCCTTGGTGCCTCACCGAAGCACGCGGTAAACGGTTTTGGCGCGCCGCGGGGTGCACTAGCAATGGGGCTTTTAGTATTTCCAACAGTGTGGGACTGGTACGTGCAATGGAGGGAGCGGCGACGCGGCTTTTACACGAGGTGGGAAGTCGATATGGTGCAGTTCGGACTAGCTCTCACGCGAAATGCGACTGGTTGGATAAGGCAACATCCGAACTTAGCCGAGCGCCTGCAGCCTATATCCGGCTTAGTTACTCAACAGCAAATAGATGTTGCAAGGGCAGACTGGGAGGCGGCTTGCGATAATCTCTTTGCACATGGCTCAAAAAGGGCTAAAGAGATCCAGCGTATCGTGCGGGTACATAGGGATCCGTTTGAAGCGATTATGCCGATACTGAAGGCGGATAGTCCTGTTGGTATGTATCGCTTGATAACCAAAGAAATCGTCAAGCGCATGCCTGACGAGCGGCATTATCCTCGAGCGGCTGCGGAAGCCGTGCGATCATTTCTCCTACTAAGGTTCGGACTCCACCTCGGTTTGCGTCAAAAGAACCTGAGGGAGCTACTGTTCTGCCGGCGAGGGAACATACCTGAGACTGAGCGCCAGCTCGAGCTGAAGAGAAGAGGCGAACTCCGCTGGAATGAGGCTCGGAATGGCTGGGAGGTGCTGGTTCCAGCCTCGGCTTTCAAAAATTCAGCGTCTTCTTTCTTTCGCTGTAGACCGTTTTTGCTAGTCCTCCCTGATGTAGACGGGTTATACGCAATGATCGAAATGTACTTAGATGTGCATCGTTCAAGTCTACTGAATGGAGTACAGGATCCTGGCACATTGTTTGTAAAGACAACTAAAACTACAACGCGGAACGCCGCTTTCGATCAGAACTCATTTTATCAAGCTTGGCGATCGATTATACAGCGCTACGGCATCAAGAACCCGTACACGGGGCGCGGAGCTATCGAAGGGTTGCTGCCGCATGGGCCTCATAATGTGCGGGATGTGCTCGCAACCCACGTTCTCAAGCAAACAGGCTCTTACACCCAGGCGAGTTATGCCATCCAAGACACACCGGCTACCGTTCAAAAGCATTATGGACGCTTCCATCCGGAAGACAAGCTTGCCTCGGCCGCGCAAATACTTAACCGCGCTTGGGAAGTCGAGTTGGCTACCGTTTCCTCCGGCTACCCTCAGGCATAGAATGGAGGTTTGCGAGTATCCCCTGAGCACATGCTTATATCCCCTCATAGTGTTATTGCTGATGGTGGCGGCCGCCGTTTCTGGTCCGCCGCGGAGTAGCTGGGGATCGTAGAGGAGACGCTGGACGGCAGGGCCAGTAAATCGGCGCTTGTACGAGGCATTGGCGTCTCGGCCAACCTTCTGTATCGTTGGCGACCAATGATGCTCGAAGGAGGCAGCGTTGCGGTGACTGGCGACGATGATGTGCCCAGCAACCAGTTCGTCTGGCAGATGGACCAGCGGATCCGCAAGCTTCGGTGCCAGCTCGGTCGTAAGACTATGAAAGTCAAGATCCTGAAAGAGGCGACGGACAAGGCGCGCAAGAAGATTGCCAACATTGCTCATGCGCTTGTCCTTGCAGGACGGAAGGCCGTGAAGGCGAACGCACAGACGCTCACCGCCTCGCGTTCGGCGGTGCAGGAGAGATTGACCGGCCTGTAAGTACGAGGTCCGCCCTGACTATGGTAAGCAAGGCAAGGTCGTGACGATGCGCTCGAACCTGCGTTGCTGCTCCGACGGCTTTGCCGTTCACTGCTGAAGCGGCGGGTTCGTGCGCGGTGACGACCGGGAACAACTTGCCACCGCAGCTCGACGCTTGTAGCCGACCTGCGCCTTGATGCCAGCCGGCTTGGTCAACCCGGCACGCGGGTTGGGCAGCCGGTGTCGCCCTGATCCAGCGGGTCGTAGTGCAGCTTGCGCTAGGCCATGAACCCATAAACAGGATTCCCAAACAGGCTGATGCATGGTTCAGGTCTCCGGCAAGGAGAGTAATACCAAGACTCGTTGATCACGACCGATGTGCCCATCGTCGCATGCCGATGGACATAATGCGCCAAGGCTGGTCGACGAGGCGGTTCCAGGCTTCGCAGCAGTGATCGACGATGTTCTCGTAGGACGTGAAGATCCTGTTCGAGAGCCAGTTGTCGCGCATGAATTGCCAGACGTTCTCGACCGGGTTGAGCTCGGGGCAGCGCGGCGGGATTGGCAGCAGGGTCATGTTCGCAGGCACCTCGAGCGCGCCGGCCAGATGCCACCCCGCTTGGTCGAGCATGACGACAGCGTGTGCGCCCGGGGAGACGGCGGCGGCGATTTCGGCGAGGTGCAGGCTCATCGCCTGGCTGTTGCAGCGGGGCAGGACGAGCGCGGCTCCCTTTACCTCCGCCGGACAGATCGCGCCGAAGATCCAGGCCGAGGACCGGCGCTGATCTCGCGGCGCGGACGGGCGTGTTCCGCGCTTTGCCCAGCGCCGGGTCAGCAGCGTCTTCTGGCCGACCCGGGCTTCATCTTGCCACCACAGCTCTATGCGGGTTTCCTTGGGCAGGCGGCGCCGGATTTGCGCCAGGCGCGCGGGGAAGCCTTTTTAAAAACAGCGATGTCCTCGCTGCGTTGACCATGATGGCGCGGCCGAGCCGAGAGCTTGCGGTAGCCCATCGTACGTAGCTCGTGCCCCAGCGCCTGTTTGCTGATCGATATCGCGAACTCATCCCACAGCCACTGCACCAGGTCGATGATCCGCCAGCGCACGACGCCATGCACTGCCGGGATCGGCCCTGTCGCGATAGCTTCCTCGATCGCGCGGCGATGTCGATCGTCCAGGATGGTCCGGGGCCCGGGTGCCTTGCGCGTCGCCAGCGCATCAGGTCCGCCCTCATTGAAGCGTACGACCCAGTCGCGCACGATCTGCACCGTCACCCCGCCAATCCTGGCGGCATCGCTACGGCTGCCGCCCTCAAGGATCGTAGCGACGACCAGTAGTCGGCGCACGTGTGCGCCTTCCTTGCATCGCCTCGCTGCCGCGCGAACCTCTTGCGCGCCATAGTCGCTGCGAACCTCAAGTGCCGTCGACATCGCGAACCTCCTGCCGTTCGCGGCATAGAATCATGATCGCCCAGCGACAGGGATCCCCAACGAGTCAGAGCCCACAGGTTTTGGTAAAAGCGGTGTTCTTAGGGCACGGCGATCCAGGGCATGAGCTCAGCGAGGCGCTTGGCCGGGTGGCTGTTGGCGAGGGCGACGAGGGTTCGGGTGAGCCAGTCGTGCGGGTTGATGCCAGAGAGCTTGCAGTTCTCGATGAGGGTGGCGATCACCGCCCAGTTGTCGCCGCCTTCGTCCGACCCGGCAAAGAGCGCATTCTTGCGGTTCAGAGCGATAGGTCGGATCGACCGCTCAACGGTGTTCGTGTCGAGCTCGATACGGCCATCGTCCAGGAAGTGGGTGAGCCCGTTCCAGCGGCCCAGAGCGTAGCGGATTGCCTCGGCCAGCTTGCTCTTGGCGCTGACCTGCCGGAGCCGTGCTTCCAGGTAAGGCTTGAGGTCTTCCACGATGACACGGCTGCGCTCCTCGCGAGCGGCGCGACGCTGCTCAGCCGGTGAGCCACGCACCTCGTCCTCGATGGCGTAGAGCATGGCGATGCGGCGCAGGATCTCAGTCGCGACCGGCGAGTTGTCGGCAAGCTCGTAGAATTTGCGCCGGACATGCGACCAGCAAAAGGCGAGGAATACCTGTTGGCGACGCTTGGCCAGCGCTGTGTAGCCGCCATAGCCGTCGACCTGCAGGATACCCGCGAAATCTCCAAGGTGGGTGCCAGGCCGTTCGGCCTTGCGGTCAGGGGCGTACACATAGGCGACCATGGGCGGATCGTTGCCACCCCACGATCGGTCATCGCGGGCATAGGCCCAGAGCTGGCCGGTCTTTGTCCGTCCGCGCCCAGGATCGAGCACGGGCGCCGTTGTCTCGTCGGCAAAGAGGCGCTCTGATCTTCGCAACTCCTCCAGCGTGCGATCACGCAACGGGCGCAGATACCAGGCCGCTCGGCCGACCCAGTCGGCCAGGGTGGAGCGGTCGAGCTTGATGTCTTGCCGCGCATAGATCTGCGCCTGGCGGTACAAGGGGAGGTGATCGGCGTACTTGGCGACGAGGACCTGGGCAATCAGCGCCTCGGTCGGAATGCCTCCTTCGACGATGCGGGCCGGAGCCGGCGCCTGGACGACCGTGCTCTCGCAGGCTCGGCAGCCGTAGCGCGGACGTTGGGTCACCAGGACACGAAAGGTGGTAGGCACGACGTCGAGGCGCTCAGCGACATCCTCGCCGATCACGTGCAGCGCACCGCCGCAGCAAGGACAGGCCTTGTCTTCAACATCGATGACCTGCTCGATCCGCTCGAGGTGAGCAGGCAAGGAGCCCCGGTTGGTCTTGCGCGGCTTATCGGCGCGCGCGAGCTGTGAGACTGCATCGCGGACCGCGCGCGCTTGCCCCAGTGCCGTCTCGACATCCTCCACTCCAAGCTGCAGCTGATCAGGATCGAGCTGCTCGGAACGGGCACCGAAACGATGGCGCATGAAGGCATCGATGATCGCCTGTAGCCGCTCGATCTCGGCGTCGGCCTCGCACTTCGCGACGGCCAACTCAGCGACTTCAGCATCTTTAGAAGCGTGCGCTTCGGCGAGCATCCGAGACTGATCGAGGACCAGTGCGCGGAGCGCGTCATTCTCCTCGGGCAGATCCGCTTCGGTGAGCATGAAGCGAGTGAATCATCAGCTTAAACCCGCGTCAACCGGCGATCTGCGGTGCTATCGACGGCGGCCGCCATGCACGCGGCGCCAGTCCAAACCCTCCAGCAATGCGCCGAGTTGGGCGGCGGTGATGCGCATCACGCCGTCCTGGATGCCGGGCCAGCGGAAGCCTCCTTGCTCCAGCTTCTTGGCCATCAGGCACAGGCCAGTGCCGTCCCACCAGATCAGCTTGATCCGATCACTGCGCTTGGCCCGGAAGACGTAGATCACCCCCGAAAACGGATCGCCGCCGTACTCGGCACCGACGAGCGCCGCCAAGGAATCCGGCCCTTTACGGAAATCCACCGGCCGAGTTGCAACCATGACGCGCGCGCCAGCGCCAGGGCCGATCATCGCGTCGCCTTGAGAGCTTGGATTACCGCGGCGATCAGTCGCTTGTCGGCACCGCGCGCGATCCTCACGGCCACTCCATCGATCTCCAGCTCCACAGCAGCCGGTGATGATCGGCGCCGACGTCGTGGGCGCCTGCTGACCGGACCAGCGTCGCTTGGCAGAGACGGCTCCAGTACTGCGGGGACGAACAGCGGCGGGCCCGCCGGGGTGGCGGGCAATGCCGGTCCTTGAGCCTGCATCTGCTTGCACAGCTCGCGGCGCCAGGTGAATAGCTGTGAGGGGTACATCGCATGCCTGCGCGCCACAGCGCTGATAGACTCCTGGCCCGAGTAGCTCTCAGCGACGATCGAGACCTTTACCTCAGGCGGCCAATCCCGGCGCTTGCCCGCGCCCGTGAAGATCTCAAGCCGCTGAGCCCCGCTGATACCAGCATCATCATATGACTTCGTCATAGCACCAGCCATCTCCGCCCGAATGAAAGGCGGTGAGACTCGGCTTTGCAGATCATACTCGCAAGGTGGGGCTCAGGCTCCGCTTACCAAGGAGACGAGCATGGCACGGTTTGATCTGACGGATTTCGAGTGGTCGGTGATCGAGCCTTTGCTGCCGACGAAGGTGCGCGGCGTGAAGCGGGTGGTTGATCGCCGAGTTCTGAATGGCATCTTCTGGCGGCTACGCACGGGAGCGCCCTGGGCAGACATTCCGTCGCGCTATGGACCGCATACGACCTGTG
>NZ_JACHLR010000045.1 GCF_014204535.1 Novosphingobium chloroacetimidivorans | reverse complement strand
CGTATCGGCAAGCTGCTCGATCGCTTCCTGCCAGACGAATGCGCCAACTTCTTCCAAGCCGCAGGATATCAACGCTCATGCTGAAAATGCTCTAGCGCCATCGGCGGTGCTACCCGCACGTCATCGCTCGCGTTGCAGAGGACTGCGGCTGCCGTTGCTGGGATGAGGACCGGTGCGCAAACCGGCCTGCTACACGCGAGCGAGACCGTGGCCGTGCCGAGGGAGATCACCGACTTTCTCGGGTGCTCTCTGACAAGGGCGCCGCCTACAACGGACGTCGGCACACCTCCGTGCAGGTGCGCGACCCTCACGCTGCCGCCAACCTCGGACCGCTCCTGCGCGGCCCGCTGGTGACCGTTGGATAAGCATGAGATCGAGCGGGTAGTACTTCGACCCGCTCGTAAGTCCTCGCCGTCGTGGTGGTCAGGCGAGGCATGGGGCGATCAGGGGTTGTCTGGTCGCCTCACCCCGGGGGCAGTCGGCGGGTTGGGTCGGCTGCCCCCTTCCTCACGCACTTGCTTCTACCTGATCGCGCATGGGAACACGCCTTAGATCATCCGGCAGAAGGCGGGCGCCTCATCCCCGCAGACATCCGGCCTCGTGTGCGACGATCTCCAGTATGTCATGAGGCCGAGTTTACGTGCGACAGCGGGGAATGTTGGTTCATCCAGAACGCCCCTCATGCTTCGTCGCCAGAAGAGCCACGGCCGCTCACCAACGGCCCGCAGAGCAGCCTTGTGAGCGCCCAATGCACTTAGCATCCGAACGACGGTGCCGCTTTTTTCCTCCTGAGGCAGTTTGACCAGTGCTTCGACGGCCTCGCCGTGTAACTGCGGCTTGCGCGACGCCAAGGCCTTGTAGCTGGTGACTAGGGCCATGCGGCTTGATTGAGACAGCGGTAAGTCGGGTTTGCCCAGCGCCGCTAAAGCTGCCGTGTAATCCCCGGTCTCTACGCCCTCGTTTATCGCAATCATAGCGGCGACAACCGGATCGACGCTGAGATCAGTGGCCGTCTTGAAGCTTTGTCGCGCCTCATTCTTGTCACCGGTCGCAACGAGGGCGCTGGCTAGGGCCAGTTGAGAGTCAGGCCAAAGCGCGAGCATATTCGTCGCGGCACGAAATTCATCAATCGCTGCCTGCAAGCGACCGACGCTTTGCAGCTTGAGACCATACCCGTAGTGCTCGCAGCCGCAATCAAGAGGCTTGGCGGCGATGGCGGCTTTGAACAGCGCCTCTTGGCCAGCCCAGTCCCGCTGGTCGATCAAATAGGCTTTATGGGCCAAGGCCTCTCCGTTCTCAGGGTCGAGCATCAAAGCTTTGTCTTCGGCCTCGATCCCCGCCCGTCGGAGCACAGCTTCGGACTGACCGCCGGCACCTCCTAGCATCTGGACATAGCCATTTCCCACCGCGGACCAGCCCCAGGAAAAATCCGGCACTTCGGCAACAACCCGCTGTGCAAAATGCAACGTCTTGCTGCCGCCATAAGACCAGTATTCTTGGCAGTACCGCAGGTAGTTAGTCATGGCCGTGTCCGGCAGTGCCTTGCGGTGGTTGGCAGCCCCAGACAGACCACATCGAACGACAATGCCTGCGGTAATCGCTACCTTGTGAGGAACTTGGGAAATCTGGTCCCCGGGGTAATCGGTTGCGTCGGACCACAGGACAACACCAGAGCGATCATTGATCAGTCGACTGATCACACGAATGGACTTACCGGTTCGATAGATTGTTCCGCCAAGCGAGTACGGAGGCTGCCGCGCTCCCGTCACAGCGGAAGTATCAGAGATGCCGATCATGCCATCGACGTTGAACGCGGCAATCACCTCAGCGTTCGTGGAGACGCGAATGGCTGCTGGCAGGTCGGCAGATGGGAGCTGATACCCGGACAGTCGCACGGACATGCTATGACCTGTTGCCCAATCATGACGCAACCACGTCCAATAGGCGCCCATCCCCAACAGCAGGATAGTGCTAATGATCGCTGCGAAGCGGCGGCCTATAGCTGGCCTCTCGCGGCCGTCTGGGTGAGCCCCGCCAGGTCGCGTTGGTGGCGGTACCACATCAAGCGGCACTGCTGCGTCAGGTGTGAGAGGCGAAGCAGTCTCTGCCGCTGACGTCGGGGCGGTTACCTGCTCTGCAACATCGTTAGCTGGCGTGCCGGTCGGCAGGACGAGCCGGTATCCTACCTTGCTGATGGTTTCGACCCGAAACACCTCTCCGCCGAGATCCTGCGCTGTCCGGCGTAGGCGGCTAATGACGCGGTTGATTGCATCGTCGCCGACAATGCGCCCATCCCAGCACGATTGGGTAAGCTCGTCGCGGGTGACTATCCCGCCGTCAGCAGCCTGCAGGGCAATAAGAACTTGCATGACGCGATGCTCGATCACGAGCGATCGGCCGTCCCCTGTGGTGAGTTGACGCAGCGCCGGTGCGACAGCGACCCGGCCCAATAAGAAGTCTGGCTCCTTCGCGAGCTCAATCTGTCGCATGGCCTGACTCCCGCCTCCCACCACGGTCCTTCTATATATTACTCGTACAGGTGCCGCCCAGCTTAGAATTGCTGGTGGGCTCCCATCGCTTGACTGGAGCACATCACCGAACGATCCGTCACGATAAAGCCGGCCGATCACCTAGATATCGGCAAGCCATCGGCGATTTGTCACCTCCTCGTCCTCTCGCGCGAAGCCCGATCGAGGCAAGTTTTGTCTGCGGCAAGCTGGCCGCTCACTCATGAGATGGGAGATCGAGATGAAGAGTTACATTGCGGCTGCCCTGGCAGTGGCCTTCGCTACTGGCGGCGCTAGCGCCTTCGCACAATCAACCGTCACAGGCATCCAAGCTCCACCGACCTTGGCGGCTTGGTCATCCCGATTGATGAACGATCTCAACAAGGGCTTGCGGGTTCGCGATGAACTTGGGGCAAAGGGTCCATCGGAGGGGATCGTGGCGGTGAAGTTCAACTGCAGCGAGAGTGGCGCGCCGTCCAAAGTAGAGTTGCTAAAGTCGTCCGGGAACCGCGAGTTCGACTTTGCGACACTCAGGGCCGTGCGGAGGATCGCCTCTCTTCATCCGCTGCCGACGGGGCTTGACCACGATCAGAAATATATCGTTCGGATGCTCTTCGCCAATTCTGAAGAGGGGGCAAAGCAGAGGATTGCGCAGATGCGCCGAGATGCCGATCGAAGCAACGCATGGTATATGAAGACCGGCACCAACACCGCGGCGATCGAATTAGCGCCTATTGGCTGACGAACACATGCAGTGAAGAAGCATGTCCGCAGTCAACCTCGGCCACTCGGCAGCACAGCCGGGTGGCCATCTGCGGCTTTGCAGCAGGAAGCTCGGCCGGCTAGTAGCCGGTCATGTTGCTTCTCATCCTAGCCAGCGCGGTCGTCATACCTGCGGGTGAGACGTTCACCTGCACACCGATAGCGGTTTACGACGGCGACGGGCCCGTATGGTGTTCAGAAGGTCCGGGCGTCCGCTTGGCCGGCATCGCAGCAAGAGAAATGGACGGTACGTGCCGGTCCAACCAGCCTTATCCCCCGGTCTCTGCTGAGCGCTCCCACGACGCGCTAGTTGAGCTCGTAGGTGTGCCGATCGGGCGGCAGCCGGGGGGGCACGCGCTGGTGCGCGGGCTGGCCATGCGGTGCCAATCGGAAGGAACCGGCAAGGGCAGGCGATCTGCGGCCTGGTGCGTTTCGCCTCGCGGCGGTGATCTGTCTTGCGCGATGGTGCGGGGCGGCTGGGCGCTGAAGTGGCAGCGATACTGGCGGCAGCATCGATGCTAGAATCGACGGCCTGGCGGTTTCATATCGAGACACCGGCTGATCCATCGCAGCGCACAGTGGCACTTGGAGCCAGCGGCTGCCATTCTTCAGTAGCGACCACAAACGAGAGGGCAGCATGCGACGCCTACTGATCATCGCGATCATCACCATTGGCGCCATCCTCCTGGAAAGTGACTACTGGCGTCCGTTCCTTGCGATCGCTGCTGCTGTGATCGGCCTTATCGAAATACAGGCATTGCTTGACCGGCGCCGTATACGCAGGATGCGGAAATCGACATCGACGGCGGAGTAATTAGCTCTGCTGCTACCGATCAGGAGATCGCATGACCCGGGCACCCGAAAGCGCTGCGCGCGCGCTCTGCAAGCTTGATGGGCACCCTGACCATGCAGAGATGAACGGGACAACCCTGTGGCAGGATTACCTGCCCAAGGCCCGTGCGGTGTTGCTATCCGTCCGAAATCCAAGCGATGCAGTGCTCGCCGCAGCCGACGCGCTGCCTTGCTCCGTCGATACGACTGCCTGCTGGCAGGCAATGGTCGACGCAGCCCTTTCCGAATGACATCGCGCTCAGGCAAACAGAACTCTATCGTCTTCCTGATTGTTGCGGTTATGCTGCTCTACGGGACAAAACGCTGGGCGGGCTAGGCCAAGCACCGCGTCCGCTCCGCGGTACGTTAGTATCGCGCGAGCCGATCTAACACAAACCGCCCCGCTATGTTTTGGTGCGCGAACTTACCATGAAGTGCTGGTCGGGTGAAAATGAGGCTGGCTGATGTATCGCGCGGGGCGATAGCCGATTAAACTCAAAGCCGAAACTCCGTTTTATTTGGTGGATAGATACAGCACGGCTTAAAGGCGCCTCAGCCGGAGCCGGCGCGCCTTCCTTACTCGGCGGGCTGAGAATCACAGCCGTTAGCAGTTCGAGAGGATCGGTTCACTGGCTTGTTTGCCGCTACCCACGATTGCCGTGGAGGTGATGTAGGCGGTCTGCCTGGGCTCAATCCCTTTCAGCATTAGCAGTGCGCTGCTATCAAATGCTTGGAGGGGGCATGCTGTGTTTTGGATAACCTTTGCGTCGGGCGTAGGTCTTATCGCGCTGGCGATCGAAATGCATGACTCGGTACCCCGGCCAGCGCGCGCTGCAGTGGGCCTTATCGGAACGGCGCTTTTCATCACCGCCACGTTCTTTATGTAGGCTGCCCCAGGCAATCAGGCCCGCCATGGACTATGCCGACGCCTCGTTTTTCAATGGCGCTCACTTCGCCCATATTACCGCGTGGCAAGAGCATGATCGCACGAAGGCACTCCATCGCCATCGGCTTGCCCAACTAGGAAAGAAAAGCCGCCCCAGCCGGAGTTCGAGCGGCTTTTGATCTCGCCGGCGAACGCCAGTTCGTGGACTGCCTCTTAGGCGGAATGCAATCTATCATCCTGAGGCGATCCGCGCCTTTGACGAACGGACCAGCCTATCGCGGCGAAGCCGAGGATAAGCATTGCCCATGTGCTGGCTTCCGGCACCGCGGAGACCGTAGGCGAGCCGAAGAACGTCAGGTGAGACAGATCCTGCGGCTTGCCTGCATTCGGACCGTTAGGGATGCCGGGCAAATCGAAGGTATCCCAGGTGCCGGAGCTTGCTGGCGTGCCGAGCGCATACAAAACGAAGTTGTTGTCCGCTTTTACGGAGAAGTAGTTGGCTACGAAGTTTATCAGCGTCCCAGCGCCACTAGTCGTGCCCGCGCCCGTAATGCTGCCGAACGAAGAGAAGTTCGGATCATTGCTTGAAGTTATCGGCGGCAGCGCAATATCAGGATTGGCGCTTGGATGCGTATTAGTGTAGAGAGATTGTAGGCATATTGGGCGTTCAGGTAGCTATTGTTACCGTTCTCTGAAGTGTTGATGTTCCCGCTGAAGAGGCAACCGCTCGATGGAGTCACAGAGCTACAGGAGCCATCGACAACCGTCGTCGCCGCTTGACTGACTGTCGGGACCGACAGAACTGAGAACAGCCCGAATGTTGCGAGTTTAAGCAGTGACGCACGCATGGAAACCTCCTCCCAGAGAGGAATAGATCATTGTGAATGGGACGTTAACTACACTATTTCGTCAATAGTGGGTGAGCTAATTTGAGTACCTAACTGGGACAATGTTTCAGGTTCGTCTGCGCTTCAGTGCTGCTCCGAGACTAGCCACATCCAAAAATATCTCGATTCCGCGCCTTCCTTGTTATAAAATCATTAGCTTCCGCGCTCAGCCGAACACCAGTCAGCAGCTCAGCGTTAAGGGGGCACGCCGAACGCGAAATCGAGGAACTACCTTGGTGAGCTTCAACATCAGGAACACGGTAGATCCGCACGGTCGAGGACGCCCGGGCTCGGAGCGTCCTCGTTAGCCTGAACGGTCAACCTGCCCACCTTCTTAGGATGGCTTCAACCAAAAGGATCAACGCCAAGGTCAGTCTTGCTTGTTATCCGGGCCAATGGGCTATGGGCGCGCATCAAAGCTGACCGGGTGGGTCATCATCGCGTCAGGAGCAGGCGTGATCGCATGGGGTGTGACCAGAGCGGAGCAGCCGTTCCACGTCCGCGCCCTCGTATGCTGCGGTGTGGCGGCCTTCCTGATCGGCACCGGCCTTCTGAGCCACCTCGGCTGGCGGGCGCGGAACCGATCGCGTGCGGGTGACCCTGCCGATCGCCAGTGACCCCTAATGGCAGACTGCCGGTAGACTCCGCCTAGCGTATTGCTCATAACGGCTTCGCCCGCGCTTGGGCGGCGGGGCGTTGCAACTGGATTAGTTGCGCGTGGCGGTTGCTGGAGGGCAGCCGTTGGTTGCCGTGCTAGGTAGACGACAACCCCCGCCCCGGCCCAAGAGGCCGCCGCTCCCTTATCTTTCCCGAGGGTTCGACGTCCTAGTCATGGCGCGATCCGACGGGGCGGATGCGCGGCACTACTATTTAGTAGGGGCGCGAGAAACCTCAGCCGCCATTCAGCCGGTCCATGTTATTGAAGTCGCCTGACGAGCGAGATCCCGACCGGCTCGACAAACCTAAGGGCAGAATCATGAGCAAGGGTGTTGGCGGCTGGCCCAGGGGCGCAGTGGCGGAGGGCGGCAGTAGTTCAGTGCCTGACACGTCGCGCTGGGTCGCAAAGAGAAAAGCTGAGGTAATTGCGGCAGTCGAGAGCGGCGCCCTCACAATGAGGGAGGCGTGCGACCGGTATCAGTTGGCTCCTGAGGAATTGATCTCTTGGCAACGAGCAACGCGCCGCAACGGCATAACTGGGCTGGGTGCTACGAGCATCCGACTAGAACGCCAAAAGCGGGAAGATCGCAATTCGTAAACGACGGCGGATGTTGCTATGACGCCAGAGAGTCGGGAGGCCGGAAGAGCGCTACCGTTCTGCTGGCACCTGCCTGCGAACATCGAGTGTTGCATCAGCGATAAAGCCAACGGCACCGGAAGGCCTACAACAGCTTAGTTTCAGGAGCGTAGAGGAAGGCAGTCGTCTTTAGCGTCCAAGAAGACCAGCGGACCATCGATCCTAAGCTTTTCATTGAACGCCTTCAAAGCTTCAAAATCAGTAGCGAACGACCTGTTCCATAGAGTTGAACTTCCATAATCATTTACCACTTCAAGACGCCACATGGAGCGATTCTCTAGGCGGTAAATCTGTACTTCCATCATGCGGCCACACTTCACTATTGCTTGGCATAACTCCGAATAGATGAGTTCAAGCATTCCCTCGAAACCACTTACCACCGCGCCCCTCGTGATTTTACTCGGCGAGCGCTGCCTTCGACTCGCCTAGAAAGCACTATTGGCACTTGGGTGACCGCAATCAAACAGAAAGATAAGCGGTCTAGATGGTTTAAAGAAGTGTGATGTAGCACAAGTTCGTTAGTTTCGATTAATCGAAAGCCGACGCCTTGTCATCTGTACGTCGCTCGCCTTGAGCAACCAGGCAACTATGTAGCGGTAGGGCAACGGCAACGAGTGTGGGCTATAGCTCTCGTGCCCTTCTGGATGCGGCTCGTCTACGATCTCTGAGATGGCCCCGGCGGAACCGGCACCCGCGATAACCTGGTCGCTGTCGGGCTCATCTCGCGAAAAAATGCGCCACATCGCTTGGTGAAACGTGTCTGCTACAGGACGGCCGAACAATTGCACGCGCTCGTACAGCAGGCTGACGAAGCGCTCTATCGCGTGAAGGCAGGCGGTCGAGAGCGCATCGAGTGCGACGATATTCCACTGCGCCACCTGGAATTGTCGCGCGCCGCCGCTCTCGTGACTGGATGCAGCGGACTTGTTCGAGACACGCCGAACCCACTGTACTTACAGGGTTCAGTCGGTAAGCAAGTCGAGAATGCCTTCACCGGTTGGCTACTGGGTTGAGACCTGGACCGCCGTTATCCACATCCGCATAGACGATGTATGGTTAAGGTCCCACAAGAGCACACTGCAGTAACTGCGCCCGCGGACGACCTAGAACACTGGTATGACAACGTGATCCGTCGTTTGCGAGTCCCTAATGCAGTTTATCGAAGTGAAGGTTGATGGCGTTTGGCAGCGCGTGTCCGTGGACGACTGGTGGAAGCTCGGGAAAGAACCCAAGCGTTGCGCATCCTGTCACGGGCCGGTTCACATCACGCAGGATCATAGCGGCAAGAGGAGGCGCGGCGTGACCCACCGTCGCGGGGGCGCCGAATGTCTGGGCGATGACACGATCCTGTCGTTCCGGCACCCAAACGCACTTGATTAAAGCAGGCTAGCTGCCCAGGCTCGCCAATCGGCGGTCCAGGCCCATGCTAGATCTGAATAGGTGACTGGCGCTGCTAGCGCGGCGCGATGATTGCGTTGAGGTCACTAGGCTGAGGGAGCCGCGCAAACTCGTCGCCGACGATCCCCTTCTCCCACCAGACCGCTTTTGCCGCCACTGGTTCAAGCCCCGGGATGATGATCCAACATGTGGTGCCCTTGGGTATGGGATTGATGGCCGGAGCCGAGAAGCCGAAGGGGGGGGCAGGTGCTTCACGACCGCTTGCACTGATTTGCCGCCAACAGGCGGCAGAGTAGCAGGCATTGTGCAGCGGACACGTATTGCGGATCGATGTTCCTGAGTGGCGTCGGCGTAAGCTTAACCCGCGGTCTTCGTCATC
>NZ_JACHLR010000044.1 GCF_014204535.1 Novosphingobium chloroacetimidivorans | reverse complement strand
CTGCCGCTATGGCGCTGAAGCAGCAGCCCGTGCACCTTCATGACCCGGTATACCCGCTTGGGGTTGGGCGCTGTGCGCCCGGTCCTGGCAGCCTGACGGCGCAGCAGGGCATGGACGCGGCGGTAACCGTAGGTGGGCAGATCGGCGATTAGCGCCCGGATGTCGCTGACCAGTTCGGCATCCGGCAAAGGCGGTCGGCCTCGCCGGCGCGCAGGTGCTCGATTGCGCATGGCTGATAGGTGTTGAAGGCTGATGCTCAACGCCTCGGCGACCGCGCTCACCGGTCGCCCCCTGGCAACGAGATCGAGCGCAATAGATGTTTTTTTGGGCCTGCGGCCCGGGACACGGCCTCACGCAGTATCTCGGCTTCCATGGTCTTCTTGCCCAGCAGGCGCTGCAGCTCGGCGACCTGGTTCTGCAGCGCCCGGTACTCGGAGGCCGGCACGACCTCCTCGCCGGCACCGGCTGCGGTCAGCGCGCCCTGTGCCACCAACCTGCGCCAGGTAAAGATCTGGCTGCCACTAATGCCATGCTGCCGGGCGACCAGCGACACGCTCATGCCGGGCAGATACGTCTCTTCGACGATCCGGACCTTTTCCTCCGGGGTCCAGCGCCTCCGGCGCTGAACCCCGGAGAGGACCTCGCCGCCATTGTAGCGCCTAGTCGTATGCTCAGTCATATGGCTCACTCTTATCTAAGAGCGAGACCCTGTCAGGTCATTTTGGGGGCTAACTCAGATGGCATGCAGGGGTGGCGCACAAAGGTGATCTCAGTGCACGACGTGCGCCGTGATGCTAATTGGGTCGGCGCGCTTAGCGGGCCCCTGCCTGGCTCGGAGGGGTATGTTCATAATGGCCATGGTTCTAAGCTGCACGGTACCATGCCCACACACCTCGGCCGCGATCAGCCAGACGTCTGACACTGTGATGCCGTGACCCCGCTGACGGGGTCCACGCCCGCACCGCTACTATCGCGACTGTCTCGGACGAGCACGGTGGCGATTTCCTTTTCGAGGCAACTCGGCTTAGCAAAGCCAGCCGGCTGCTTGTGGACCCCTTTGGCAGGGCCTGGCGTGAGGGGCGTTACTGCGCAGGCTGCTAGGGGCTTAGGCAGCGACTTAGGGGTCGAAATTTCCCGCTGCTAACCTTTTGTATTACGGTCGCGCGTCTACTCACCCATCACGCAAGCGTTACGCGTGACGCTACCGTGTCACGCTGGTGATGTTACGCTTAACGCTCATTTCCACGGACATTCCATCAATGGCGCGCGGAGTGCCCTTGATGCCGAAAGGGCCGCCCTAGCCGAAAGGAGCGGCCCCGTGCGGCCCTACTTAGCACTGGCTGATCCGCGGCCGCTGCGCATCGCGCTTGTCGCTTGGTCTGATACTGGCACATGGCAAGGGCGGCACGCTCGCGGCACGCATGATCTAGCACCAGCCGGCGACTCGGGCGACGGTGGCCCGGCGTTCTATGATGACCGGCCCTGATCAAAGTGCTGTGGGGTCGTCAGTGAGGGAACAAAAGTCTCGCCTCGCCCGAGATCGGCCGAAAACCGCCATTGCAGCGCAGGTAATTCGATCCCCGACAAGCAAGCGTACAGCCTGCGCTCGTCGGTTGCGACGCTGGACTTAACGAACTAGGCGCCAGCGTGTGCGACGCAGTTCGTATCGCTCGCTTCGGTATGCAAGTAGACGCCGAGCAGGCGGCGCATTAGGCACAATCGGCGGCTACCGCTTCAATGGATGACAGCACGGCGTTGAACATGAAGCCCATGGCATGGGCTAGGCAGATCAGGGTAAGATCTGCCTCCCTGCGCGCGGCTGCAACGGCTATTGCGCAAGAAGCTTTTGCGGCTTCGGTGCAGGCGGCTGTACTCGTCGAGCCTGCTGCCTTGATTGTTCTCCGCCCTAGTCCCGTTGCGTCTGCGCCAAGAGCTACAACTAAGAAGAAGGCCTCAAGTGTCAAGAAGCGCATGCAAATGGAGGTGTAAAGTGCCGTGGCGGCGAACGTTGTGGATGTCGTTCCGGCGAGTACACCCGCTTTCGGCGAGATCACCGAGGTGGCGGACTTGACACGTACTATCATAATTGTCCGGCCGCTAGCGCTGCTCCAGTGCGTAGAGGCCAGGCCGGTTACGTGCCGGGCCCGGCCGCGATGGGGTTGGTTGCAATGGAAGCGGCCTCTTCGCTGATGAGCCAGAGGCGCGATCCGTGCGACTTGCATGTGCAAATGGGGTTAGACCCTCGACGTTTCGCAGAAGTTCGCGTTGCAGTGCAAGCCTTGGGAGAGAGAGCATGTCGTACACGGCAACATCAGAAACCGAGCCGCCACTTCCTACATTAAGGGGCATTGTCGTCGATCAAGCTTTGAACGAATTGCATGTGCTGATCGCAGCCGAACTGCGCAAGCCCCCCTTCCCCCGGCTTCCTTCTGGCTGTTAGCCCCCGCCCTTCCCAAGCTTCTCGCGGCACGCCTCTGAAGGCAAAAGATGCACCGATCGATGTGGCACCGATCGACCCGGCACACTTGCCGGTCGTGTTGCCCATTGGCTGTCAACTCTATGGCCCTTGATGGAAGCTCAGCTAGAGCGGGAACAGATATTGGGTGGCCAAGCCCTCGATAGCACGTGGCACCTGACGAGGCGGGACGTGAGCTTCGATGGCAGCCTCTATCATCGCTCCATGTCATTCAAGGCCTTGCCGAAGCGGCAAACGATATTGCAGCCAGCTACCGCAAGAGACCAGTTATAAGGGCAAGGTGTAAGGGGCCGCCTAGTATGATGCTGGCCCCATCAGAGGAGTTCGAGCAGTTGATTATGACGCAGTATTCGCGAAGGATGATCAGGTCGGCCTACTGTGTTCCGCTACCGGCATGATTCAACCTCCTACTGGCATTTTCCGAAAACTCAACGCTGTAACTCTCAGGGCGAAGACGTGATCGAGCACCTCACATCGGCGGAGCTATGCAAGGTACTACGCTCCGGCGGCGGGGCGACTGTCAGCGCCTTGAACTTCAGTGTAGACGAATTAGCTGCCATGGCTCGGGCCCTCAGCGGCCACGCAGCCCTTTACATCGTGCATTGTCAGGTACTATCTAGGATCGAGATGGAAATCATCGCGCGCTCAGCGAAGGCTTCAGCCCACGTCTCCTTTGCTTAAGGTCAGGTGAGATCAGCATCGGTGCTAGTAAGGAAGCCTTAGAACCCTAGGCGCGCCGGTCTTCGATAAACCCGCCCGTCGGCATATCGGACGTACACCACTTTTTTGTATCTCGGCGGCGCGCGATGACCTAGGCGTATGATGATGGGGACGCTATGGGCTGATGGCATAGGCGCTTGCGTTTTTTGTTTACGTGGGTGCGATTGTTTGCTCATCCCGAAGGGGGCTAGCTGCGGGATCGGGCAAGCCGAGGCCGCATGTAGTTGCAGCCGCCAAAGACCATTGCACGCCTCGCACTTGCCGTCACATGCCCGCCAGCGTCTCTTTAGAAAGTAACCAATGGCCAGTTCTAAAGACGGGTCTAGCGGATGGTGGCTTTGAGCACGCATCAATGCGCCGCTTCCAATCGCGGCGATATGCTAGCTAAAGTTGCCCTTCATCATCCCACTAGGGCTGCTGTTACGTGCGTCAACGAACGGGTGATTGGGTGCACTATCAAGCGCCTTTTCCGATACGCAAATACTTGATCAACCTTTAGCTGCTGGCGCGAACAGTCTCAGCCGCGACATGGTCGGCCTTAATTGATCCGCGCTGATGTGGCTGCAGAGCTCGAAGTTCCATCCCGCGGCCGACGTTATCGACTAATCTGGCCTACAACTGTCCTCTAGCCAGCTGGGATGGCTTATGTTTTTGGTTTAATTGTAGGCTTCAAAGTGGCAGTATGCCCATCAGGCGAGTCAAAAGGCGGGCGAGCTGCTGAAAAATCACGAGGGCACGGTGGTGAATGGGTTTGACGGCATACCTAAACTGATTCATTCCGACTTATGCCACGAGATCGTTAAAAGTGGCCGTTTGCTAGAAGTTCGGATCTACCGGCTTGAGGATCGTTCTACTTGGCGGCTTGAAGTGGTGAATGAGCAGGGCACATCAACATTATGGAACAGATCGTTTCCAACAGATCTTGAAGCATTGCATGCTTTTCGGCGGAAGCTTAGCTCCGACGGACCTATAGTGTTCTTGGACACCGATGACGCCACTTCTCTCGGCGCCCATAGACCAGGCTAAATTTCGGTCCGCCTGCGTAGCTTGTCTCTGGGTATGCGTTCAGCACGCCATGCTCAAAAGTGACACGCAGGCAAATCGTTTCCATGTTCGGCCTGCTCAGGAAATTGATGCTTCGACAAGGCAGCCGCCACTTAGATCAGGGGCAGCGATCATGGCGCTTATATTGGACTTGTCGGATGCTTGTAGCAACCAAAGCAACCGCGCCGTTCTGCGGACCAACCGCTGCCTGCAGACCAATCCCTAGCGGGTCAAGTGGTACTGGTCGCAAGCTTCGCTCATAGAATGCGCTCTGCTCTCACACTGAAGGGTGCTACTGGCTCGAGGGCTTTTACCTGATAGTAGCACCGGGTTTTAGTCGCTAGGTTAAGGCCACATCTTCGGCGCCGCGCGTCTCTGATGATGCGGAAAATGTCGATCGTTTCGCGTATACGGATAAACGGTGTTGGAATTCACGGGCCGTGCTGAGGCAAGACTTTATCGCGTCCGGCTAGGTGGCGCGACGATAGTACGATAACACGGATCGAGCATGGTTGATGATTCGGCCGGTTATGCTCAACAAGCCACACGGCGTTCCGCGTGCTGATGACCGCCAGATGCTTAACGATATCCCCTGGCGGTTCCGCAAGGGCTCGCCAAGGGCAGAGGTGTCCCAGCGCTATAGGCCGTCGACCATTCGCTACGATCAACTTCGTGCCCTAGCTCACAGCGCGGTGTGGGATTGACTACCGGCCGCCGTCTGTGCCGTCTTTTTTGCGACATCGTCATGATCGATCCCAATTGTGTCGCTTAGAGCACTTTCACGACGACCGTGATAGTCCGGGTCATGGAAGAAGTTGGCGCACTCGTTGGGCAGGAAGCGATCGAGCAGGCTGCCGATACGTTCGACGAGCGCGTCGACGGTACGCGCCGGCTCCTGCCTGAACTGGCCCCCGTTTCGTCCGGACACCCTCAGGCTTAGAATGGAGGCTTGGGGCTATCCCCTGAGCACATGCTTATGTCTGGATATGTGGTTATCGCTGATGGCGGCCGGCGCCGTTTGTGGTCGGCTGCGGAGAAGCTGCGGATCGTAGAGGAGACGCTGGATGGCAGCGCCAGCATTTCAGAAGTCGCGCGGCGCAATGGCGTTTCCGCCAATCTCCTGTATCGTTGGCGACGGCTGATGCTCGAAGGAGGCAGTGTCGCGGTGACCGGCGACGACGATGTGACCAGCAACCGGCTTGTCCGGCAGATGGACCAGCGCATCCGCAAGCTCGAGCGTCAGCTCGGTCGCAAGACCATGGAGGTCAAGATCCTGAGGGAAGCGCTGGACAAGGTGCGCCTAAAAAACCGACATTGCTGATGCGCTCGCCCGTGGAGGACGATTTCCCGTGAAGGCGATCGCCCAGACGCTCGGCGTCTCGCGTTCGGCGGTGCAGGAGAGAATGAAAGGCAGAAGCCGACCGCGGGGCCCATACCGCAAGGTGGATGACGCGGTAGTCCTGCCGCTGATCACCGCCCTGGTCTCGGCTCGTCCGACGTACGGCTTTCGCCGCATCGCCGCTCTGCTCAACTGTCAGATGCGCGAGAGCGGCGCTGAGCCGGTCAACCACAAGCGGGTATACCGGATTATGAAGGCCAACCACTTCCTGCTGGCCCGCAAGTACGAGATCCGGCCCGACTATGGTCACGAAGGCAAGGTCGTGACAAGGCGCTCGAACCTGCGCTGGTGCTCCGACGGTTTCGAGTTTCACTGCTGGATCGGCGAGGTCGTACGAGGCGCCTTCATCATTGACGCGCATGATCGAGAGATCATCAGCTGGCGTGCGATCCTCAATGCCGGGATCAGCGGGTCGGAGGTGCGCGACATGATGCTGGAAGCTGTCGAGAAGCGCTTCGGCACCTGCCAGGCTCCGGCGCCGATCGAGATGCTGACTGACAACGGCTCGCCGTACACTGTCCGAGAGACCCGCATCTTTGCCCGGCAGATCGGTCGCAAGCCGTGCTTTACGCCGGTGAAGAGCCCGCAGAGCAACGGCATCTCCGAGGCTTTCGTGCAAAGGACATGCTGGACGTACATGCGGAAGGCATCGCCATTCCATCGCGCGATCGAGCACCCAGGGTGCTGTCATTGCGGAGAGCCTCAGCCCGGCGACGAACGTCATAGTCTTCCAGTGGCCGAACGGCGCCTTGTCACGGCAGCGCTCACCGACTGGCGCCCAGCCATGGAGCCGCGCCATCTTGGTGTTCACTCCGGTCTCGTCGAGGGAAGACCAGGCTCTCAGGATCGAGGAATGGCTGCGCGGCTCTTGCACAGCTTGCGCCTTGCCGCCACGTCCGGCCGGTCCTGCTCGGCGGCTCGCAGGGCTTGTTTTGAACGACAATCCGAGCCGCCGGGCCGCATTCCAGATCGCGCCGGTGCTCAGTTCGACACCGTACTCGGCCAGCAGCCATGCTTGCGCCTGTGCCAGCGTGATCCCAGGGCGCGAGCGGATGTGCGCTTCGAGCGCCAGTTCCTGCGCGCCCGACAGCTTGCGCGGCGCATGCCACCGGTGCGGGTTGATCCCCGCATCGCCAGTCAGCCAGCGTCGGATCACAACCTTGTAGATGTACGCGATGCTCACCTCAAAGGTAGGCGCCGCTTGCCGTACCGGCATGCCACCATCCGCAGCCCTCAGCACCTGATCGCGCAAGTCCTGCGAGTAGCTCTGAGCTGACCGCCAACCCATGCCGCCTCCTTCGTGACGGCATCCTATGCATCACATGATCATCGCCATGGAACCCCTCGCCGATTCCGCTCATCGTGGAACTGCTCTAACAGCGTGGAGCGAGAAGGGGTTCAGCGATAGCGCCATGGGTGCTTCGCAAGGTAGCTTCACAAGCAAGAAGCAATTCCTTGTCGACGCCGATGGCGATTTGAACGCCTTGCGCCTGACCAGCCGGTAAGTTCAATACAGCCAGGAAGCCGGGCGCTGCTCAAAACCGTGCCCGACGGGGGCAACGCTGCTGGCCGACTAGGGCTACCACAGCAACACCCATCGCTAGGTTGCTGCCCGCAAGCACGCTTGAACCTGCATCCCGATGCGATCCAACCGGCCGATGGAGCAGGGCGGCGGATCGGCTCAATCTGTGACCTGCGCCGCTAGGAGGCTACCTGCAAATGACACCGCCTTTCGCCCGATGTGGATACGGGCGCATCATACTGCCGGGATCCGTAGGTAGCGATAGCTTTAATTACATAGAGGCTTGCACGCAATGTTAGCTATGTGTAGCTAGGGATAGCGGCTGATAGCAAAACGTGCGCGCTTGCTGCCCGCTCGCGGAGCAGCCTGGAGACCCCTATGCCTGTGATTTCGATGATCTCTCCAAAGGGCGGCGTGGGTAAGACGACGGCTGCTGTTGTTCTCGCCACGGAGCTCGCGGCTTCCCACTCAGTCACCATCATCGACGCTGACCCGAACCAACCCGTCAAGACGTGGGCCGAACTCGGTCGACACGCGGCCAGACTAAAGGTGATAGCTGGGGTCAATCAGGAGAACATAACTGACGCAATCGAGGCGGCGTCGGCCGAGAGCGTATTTGTGGTCGTTGATGTTGAGGGAACGGCCAGCCTTACTGCGGCTTATGCAGTGGGAATGTCGGACTTCGTCCTCGTTCCATGTCAAGGCTCCACTCTCGATGCCAGACAAGCCACCAAAGCTTTGAAGATAATTCGAGACGCGGGCCGGTTGTCGGGAGGACAGAAGCCACACGCAATACTCTTTACCAAAACCAATCCGGCGATAAGGACGCGCAATCTCACTCACGTAGCACGCCAGCTCACCAAAGCCGGAATACCGGCGCTGGATACTGAGCTGAACGAACGCGAGGCGTTCCGCTCGATCTTCTCATTCGGAGGAGGGCTCTCCGACTTAGATCCGAGTGAAGTAGCCAACTTGGACAAGGCAAAGGCGAACGCCAAAGCACTTGCCAAAGAAGTAATGGATCGGATCAAGGAGGTTATCAGCTCATGAGCAGCACTCAACGGGCTAGCATATTCGATGATGCCGATGAAAAGGGACCAGCGCCGGATGCATTTCGACCAACCCCAAAGAAGGCGCCGTCCTCTGAGGAACTAAAGGCGCTTGATGAAGCTGCGGCGCGTCACAACTTCCTCCCGAGGGATCCGTCGCCAAGGGCCTCAAGGCCTTCCGAGAGATCGCAGTCGCCCCGTCGCGGTAAGGGACCGAAGGTCCAACTAAATCTGCGGATTGCCGAGAGTCTTAAGGAACGCTTCCAATCGATTGTAGACGCAACGGAGCTACGTCATGAAACGGTATTCCGTATGGCGTTGGAGGCTCTCGAACGCGATCTCAACGCGAAGTAAGAAGGGTACGCGCCCTCCAGAGCACGGCCCATACTGTTTGGTCAAAGGCTCTTCATTTCTACTGAATAAGCGTGTGAAACTTCAGCATGAGCCGAAATACGGCAGATCCTGGCGGATCCAAACTAAATACCTTCAATGTGAGATACATAGATATCTATAGCGAAACTCTCGGCAGGGCCGGCTTCTCTCGTGCGCTTGGCTTTAGCAGCAGCGCTAGGGCGCACTGCCAAGGTGCTGGAATCTGTTAACAATCGTCTTTGTGGAATCGCAGAGCCATAAATTGGCATGCAGGATCGCTAATACGACAAGTTCAAGGCCCCCTCCCCAGCCCTGCTTACCAGCTGTCAACTTTGTTTGGCAGAGCCACGCGATGCCAGGTTGGAAGACCCGACGCACTGCCTTGGTCGGCCGATATTGCCTCCTGCTGCTAGGCGATAATTCATCCAAAATTCTCAGATCAGCGCTTACTCGAACTATTTCAGGCAATAGACGCGAGTCTTGATGTAATCCGCGCCCTCGGAAATAGGAAAAACTCAGCGAGCGAGCCGATGAGGCTCCAAAGGCTGGGAGATTGTGCGCTCACCTGTCTTCCTAAACATAGCCTTGAGCCGGGCGAAAGCCTTCTCGATCGGGTTGATGTCGGGACTGTAGGGCGGAAGATACCGTAGACTGGCGCCCACCTCCTCAATCAGGTCTCGGATTGCGGCGCGCTTGCGACTTGAGAGATTGTCCATAACGACGATGTCGCCCGGGCGTAGCTCGGGAACGAGCACGTTGGTCACATAGGCCTCGATCTGGTCTCCGTTGATGGGGCCATCAAGCACCATCGGCGCGATCATGCCGGTCATGCGCAGGCCGGCGACAAAGGTGGTGGTCTTGCGATGACCATGCGGGAAGCCCATTCGCAGGCGCTCGCCTCTGGCACAGCGACCATGGCTGCGGGTCATGTTGGTCGCAGTCCATGTTTCGTCGATAAAGACGAGGCGCTCTGGCTCGAGAACAAGCTGGTCATCAAACCAGGCATGGCGCTGCCTCAAGACATCGGGTCGGTTCTGCTCGATCGCGTGACCCGACTTTTTTTGCGCGTGATCCGGTGACGATCGAAAAAGCGCCAGAGCGTGCCGATCCCGGCCGCAATGCCACGCTTGGCACGGCCGGTCCGGATCTCGGCAAGGGTGATGTCGCCATTCTCCTCCAGCATGGCCAGGATGAGCTCGGCATGTGCATCGGTCTTTGATGAGCGCTGGTCGCCTCCTGGCGTTCCAGGCACCGCTCGGCCATGCCTCAACGCCATCTGCCGCCAGCGGATAGCCGTCGCTACGCCCACTCCGAACCGATCTGCAGCTGCTCGGCAACTCAGGCCGCCATCGATCGCGGCCACTACCTGGTCACGCAGATCCTGAGATAGTGCTCTGCCCATCCATGCCGGCCTCCAAATCCAGCCAGGCGGATGAATCAGACCTGACGCGGCAAGGGAATACCGCTTGATCCAGGCACTGTGGAAATCGCTCTAGGCCGCAGACCCATAAACAGGATTCCCAAACCCGCTAATGCATGATTCAGTTTTCCGGCAAGCAGATGGGCATGGCACGTTTTGATCTGACG
>NZ_JACHLR010000043.1 GCF_014204535.1 Novosphingobium chloroacetimidivorans | reverse complement strand
TACGCCATCTACCTTTGCTATCGCGCCTCAGCGGAACACCACAAGCCTCGCACAAGCCGATGTATTCGCCAACCTTGTTACGAGCTATCGAGACCGCACCAGCATTTCTTCTATATGGTATCTCAGCTGCCTACGATGTTTTCACGGTCACTTGCGCAGTGATCTTGCTTGCGGCGTCTTTCGTCCTTTGCCTTGGACGATCGCCTAAGCCGCACAGCTAATCGTCGCGACCATCTGCTTACTCTCACCTGCAGATAAGACCAACAGCAAAGGGTTAATTTGCTATACGAAGACGTGATGAGCATGCGCGAGCGTGCGAGCCTCGATGAGCAAGCAGTAGTTGACGAGCTTTGCTCACTGCGGACTCTGATGAAGGCCTTGGAAAGACAGATGCACCATCGTCGATGCCGCTTGCTACGACGATCGAGGGGATGTCAGACGCCGTCTGGGTTAAGCGTACCTTTACCGGGCTCTTACATAATCGTTCGCCAAACGCAGTTGCGGCAAGTCGAACGAGACGTGCGCTTCTGGTCGAGCGGGCAGACCCGTCTCTGTGGTGAGTTCGAGCGTCGTGACCATGCTGCGCGGTGGGTAAGAGCTCTTCAGGCATGTACGGCTCCAGGCTATACCCGGGCCGTCGAACGTCAGCGGGCGATGCCTCGAAGTGAGCCGCCAACCCGCTGTCTGTAAGAGGTCAGGCGACAAATTGGGAACATCGCAGCAGGCAAGTTCGCATCGGGCGCTGCTGGAGGGCAGCTGGTAATCGTGGAACACAGTGGGGCCTATGAATTCCGCACATCGGCAGGCCTGGTCGACGATGCGTCATCTATGACGGCTCGGAAGCGGGTTGCTCCTGTTGCTATGCTTGGGCAATGGTAGCACCGTATTAACATCTTCCGCTTAAATCCGACGAAATGGACGCGGAGTTCCATCAACGGGAGGGCAGTCGTGTCGGCGGAGGCGCTGCAGCGCAGCGAAACGATCGAATGGAGTGAGGAAGTGATCATTTGAATTGCTTCGGTCATGGCGACTGCCGTTCTGCTGTGGCCGTGGTAGTCACACGTCGGCGATGAGCCGGCTTTGTCAAATCTAATGCACAGCCGCTGAAGACAAGGCGCTAACAAGTTTCTCAGAGCGCGCCGTGCATTGAGCTTCTGCTGTTAGTCCTGCGAATCTGCTCGGCTTGTTCTAGAATGCGTTGCTGTTTGCCTGCTGATGAGCAGGCAAGCGGGGCTGGATCTCGACTACATCGCGCCTAATGCGGTTGGTTCGACAACACCTACCTTGGCCAGGCGGGAAATCCCCGTGCGAAGAACTGCCTTTGCGCTAAGTCGCCGCCGCTCCGATCCGACGGTCGTCGGCGAGTAGGAGTGTGTCGTTCGCAGTAATCGGCAGTGAGCACAGCTCGGCTATCTCGATGCGGTCTCGGCCGCCTGCCTTTGCGCGATAGAGCGCTTCGTCAGCCCGCTGTACTAGCGTGTGCAAACGTTCGGCCGTCCTGCAGCAGACGATGCCCACGCTGAACTTCACAGGTACAACACCTCCAGCGGTGCTCACCCCGGCGGCCAGTGCATTCTTAACCCTGAACAGCGCACCGACGGCCTCGGCCACGGATGCGCGCGGGAAGATGACCAGGAACTCCTCGCCGCCCCAGCGCGCGATCACGTCGTCCTTCCGCAGAGCACCGCGGGCGACGTCGGCAAAGGCAACCAGCACCTGGTCGCCGCCATCGTGTCCGTACGTGTCGTTGATGGCCTTGAAATGATCTATGTCAACGATCGCTAGGGCCAGCGAGTCTCCGGTCTTGGTGTGAGTGGACACAAGGAGCCTCTCATGCTCGCTGACGAAGCGCCGGTTCAACAAGCCGGTCAACGGGTCTGTGTTCGCGATCCTTGTCAGCTTACGCCGATGGTAGACACTCATGCCCAGGATTGTGAGGATAAGCAGCAGGCCGATGACTGCCGCCCCGACCAAGATGGACTCGCGCTTGGCGCGTTCACGCTCCCTTGTGGCAGAAAGGTCAAGTTTCTGTCGCAGTTCCTCGTTGCGCGCCGCCGCTCGGTCCGCGTCCAGCCTGGCGCGTAGCACGGCGTTTTGCTTCATCTGTTCGGAAGCGCGTTGTCGCTCAATGCCGCGCACATAGATGTCGAGATCGCGATAGGCCGCTACCGTCCTCCGGAGCCGTTGGTTCACGTCTGATCGCAGCCGATACGCCTCAGGTGCGGAGCTCGAGGCGGAGAGAGCGTCCGCATTGGCAAGCAGACCGTTCAGAAGATCGAGCGCCTTCTTGTGCTCACCGGTCAGATTGGAGATGCGCGCGAGAAGCAGGCGTGCTTGCGCCTGTGCGAGCTCGCCATAGCGGCCGAATGCCTCCTCGGCTCGCTGGCACGCCGCCCTCGCGCCATCGAGGGCTCGCAGCTCAATGAGCGCCGAGCAAGTCTGGAGATCGAGGAACGCAGAGCCGACCGGATCAACGCCTGCAGGCGCAAGCGCGCGCGAACGGTTGAAGTCAGCCAGAGCCGTCTGAAACTCACCGCGACCTAGATTGAACACTCCACGAAAGTAGTAGTCGGTCGATAGCGCCAGCTTGCGTTGGCGCGCCTGATCCCAATCGATAACTTCGCCGATCAGAGAAATGGCCTGCAGATGATCTCCTGCCCAGTCCACCACGCGCGCGAGCTTCTCGGTCGCTATGATGTGCTGCGGGTTGAGAGGCCGATCGGAAGTCGCCCGATACGCGTCGGCTAAGTAGACGACGGCGCGCTCCGGAGCACCGCGCATCCGCTGCATCTCACCGAGCGCAATCTGTAGACATGCGTCTGCGGCGGATCCCCTCATTGCGCCTCGCCGAGCCCGCTCAACCAGCGCAACCGCACTGTCGATCTCATCTTTGTTGAAGCCATTGATTGCAAAGCGAGTGAGTAGTTCAACACGAAGCGCATCGTGCAAGACCATTCCGTCTTCAAGCAGGCGCAGCGCCGCTCGTCTTGCGTCCGCAGGCCGCGACAAAGTGTCAAAGGCTTCAGCACGCGCAGCCTGTCGCCAGCCGTACCGCATAGCCCCCAACGAAGCCGGAGTGTCCCTTGCGGTTCTTGCCAGCACTGCACCTGGGTCTTGACCTGCCAACTCAGACAACTGGCGCAGTTCTTGTGTAGGAGCCTCCATGCAGCCGGCATGCGCAACCTCTACGCTCGCCAATAAGGAGCAGATCAGCACAAAGGCGAACGCGATTGTGCGGCTGCACGGATGCAATCCGTTAATGATACGGGCGACGGCTCGCATTGCGCAAATCCTGAGAGAACTACACAGATGTTAGCTGGTAGACGATAATCTTAGGTAAACAGAGCGGTGCAGGCCGGCCCGTCACACACCGCTTGCTGGCTGCTTTCGATCCAGATGAACCACTGAAAGGCCGCAACTGTTTCACTGCAGAGCCGCGCGGGTGGGCAACTCACAACCAACTTACGCCTTACAGAGGCGTTTGCTCGATTAAACGCTTACGCGAAACCTGCCGTTTGCATGTGCCGCCACGACCTGGGCCGCAACCACCATTAAATCCGCCGAGTGAAACAGCGAAACTATAGCGAAAGTTCATCTTTTTTCCGCTCTCTCGACCCGGTTTAATCTGGCATAGACGCCTTGTCTAATCCGTCCTCCAGCATGACGAGCACCGGCACTTCCTTTTCTTCGCGCGCTGCCTCAAGCCAGTCGCGCGGACGAATGCCGGGCCGTTCTAGCGAGGCCAGCGGCGCGGCACGAGTCACGGCGGCGGTTCACGCTGGCCGATTTTTTTGCAACCACCCCACGCGCGCCTTCGTTTGCAGCCGCAAGCGCGATCGTCCAGTCTTGGGTGCCTGGGACAGCGCCAGAGGCGACGAGGGCACGACGTGTGAGGTCAGCAAGCCCTATGCTGCCCGTCAACCGCTCAATCGCCCGAGTGCCATCAGCAAGCTTCGCGCGCAGCATTAGCTTCATTGCAGGCAGAGAGTGCCGCAACTCGCAGCCCGCTAGCGAACCCGACCGTATCAAGCATCGGATCGGCAAGCATGTATTCGCCCGGCTTGCTCGCCAGTAGCCGCTCGGCGCGGCTCTCGGAAGCGGGTTTGATAGCGCAGCGCGCCGTGTGCGACTTCCTGCCAGCCACGGCCAGCCGATTACTTACATCACCTACAAGTTGAACAACGGAAAGCCGGTCGAGGCAAAGCGGTTTGATGTGTCTTTGTTCAGAGAATTTCAGACAGTAAGGGTAGAGTCAGAAGGCTTGCACGCCATTAAGAACCGCCGACCGGCGGCATTCATCGCATTCAGGATCGAGTTCAAAGGTGCTAGCTTAGCAACGGCTAACCAGTGAGGCTCTAGGCGATCTCCATGGATGATCAGCGTAGACCCGTCCGATAAGCGAGGTCAGCTGTCTCTTGAACGCAGCACGCTTCTAAGTGCTGGGGCAGACCGTTCGTGTCGACGGCCCAGACTTCCAGGGGCTCACTGCCAAGGTCCTCGAGAGCAAAAAGAAGGGCACCCTTGTGATCGATCTCGGCGGTATGCTGGGCGCGCTTACTGTTGAGACTTGAGACATAGCCGGCCTTGCACTTGGGCGTAGCAACCCTCGTCACCACCCGCGATCAAGGCTTCGCTTCTCGCGGTGTGCGACGCAATTCGGTTAGTCACCTCAAACGCGTCACGGATCGATGCCGGCATCTCAGCGCATTGTCATTGCCGATGATTGTGATCGGGTCATCTTGTTAAGGAAACCGCGAGCCCGGGGGTAAGTGGAGGCGCCGCTTGGTTGTCAGGATTTGCCGAATGTTCCTCGGGTCGCACCGCAACTATATACGGTATGCAGCGCTGGCGAATGATTGTTCGTTATGGTTATTCGCTGTGCGGTGCCGCACATACTGGTTCGCGCATGGAAAAGAACGGCGGTGCCTCGGGATCGCAAGGAACGCCGCCGCTTAGTTGTCCAGACTCTCACGAGTCCTTCGGGTCGCATTGAAGGTCTACAACGACGAGCACCGCAGATGAACGGTTGTTCATCGTGCGGTGCCGTACATTCGTCGATGTAGGTCTAGATAAGCTGGTAGAGCTACATTTCGGCAAATGGCCAAAGCAAGGTTGTCAAACGATCGTTAGAACGCCGGCCAAAATAGCAATCCAGAGTGCCGCCGAGCTGCCAACGATGATAGCTATCCGCTTAGCTCCAGATAGCTTCTCATTGGCTGCCGTTCTCGCATAAGCTTCGAACAGAAGCTGTTGAAGGTGGCGGGCGTGAGCGCTTCCGGGCTCGGCTTGTAAAAGGTGTGATCTAATCTCGTCAGCGGTGCCGACGCTGGGTTCGTGAGCGTCGAATCTTTCGGCGTGTTGCAGGTTTGATGCGTAGCGCATGAGGCTCTCTCCTGTCCGATTATATAGGGAGAGAGTCTTTCTTGTGCATGACGTTACGCGGTTAAGTTGAGCTTACCACACAGCTTCCCAGTCCCGCCACTATCGTTCAAGAGGAGGGACTCAGCCTTCCAAGCTGATGATCTCGGTTCGAGTCCGAGTGTCTGCTCCACTGACGTGACCTAAAGGTCAACTCGACGCGGAACGATTTGAAGAAACCGCACCACCTCGGGGGATACCAAGGCGCTGCCGCTTAGTTTGAATGGGCACTTACGATTCTTTCGATTCGCACCGAGACTATGACTCAAGTCTGCGAGCTTCGCAATGAAGTTAAGAGTTTAATGCCAGTCCATTGCTGTCGCTGCGTTATCAGAGACTTATACTGTCGGCGTAGCTCAACTGGGTAGAGCGCTGGTATGCAAAACCAGAGGTGCAGGTTCGAGACCTGCTACCCTCGCCATCGGAGGGCAGAGCATGCCCGAGCCCAGCTGGCGCAAGGACAAACGCTGATCCAGTGAGCGCGGCTGCGGCAGCAAGTGGCAGAAGGTGCGCCTCGCCTTTCTTGCAGCCAACTCGGCGTGCATCCGGTGCGAGGCCAAGGGAAGGGTGGTACCGGCAATCGTGGTCAACCACTGCATCCCACTAAGTGGTGATCAGAAGTTCTTCTGGTATCGCAAAAACTAGGAGCCAGCGTGCAAGCGCTGCCACGACGGCGAGATCAGCGCGAGGACCCTCACCGTCAATCGCGACGGCTCCACGGCATCGTCTTCGTTCTCGTGGGCGGTGCCCGGCAGCGGCGCCAACCCGGCAGACGCGGCGGACTTCGGTGGCACCCTCCCGAGCGGAAGCGGCACATTTGCGCCTGGTGAGACCAGCAAGATGGTAACCGGCGGTCGAACAGAACGACACCTTCATGCTGACCGTGACGGCGGCGGGGCTGAACACAGTCACCTCGATGGGCACGATCTCGAATGATGATGCCGGCCTCCCTGCTTGCACCATCTGCCGCACCGCCTCGTCCAACACCATCGGCCAAGCGCAGACAGCCGGGAACGGCATGGCGATCGATTGGTATGCGTTCGTCGCCCATAACCCTCGACCGACGGCAGACCGGCTCGTCAGCCCATCAACCACGAAGAAGTACCATGAAGAAGCTTAACCTTGCCCTGTCGCTGTTTGCCGTGTTTGGCAGCTGGATCTTGCCCGTCCTGGCGATGGCCACCGAGCCGAACTCCGCGCCCGTAGCCGAGCCGAGCCGCGAACTGCCGGCTCTCCAGGCCCGCATGCAGACCCTCATCGATACTTGGAACGCCGAACCCGGCACGCGCGGTGTTGTCAAGGCCGACTTCACGCGGGCGCAGAGTGCGTACGCGAACGGCCGGGCGGCGGACCAGAAGCGCCACAGCGCGGCGTTCGATTTTCAGGTTGCTGCTTGCGGCCCCACGTATGACAAGGCCTGCGTCGTTCTGTCGGGCTGCTGAGAGTAAGGGCCGCTCGCTCGGACGTGCGGCCCTCGCTACGAAGTAAAGGATGCTGGCGCTATAAGCGCGCGGCTTCGGAGCAGTCGTTCTTCGCTCGGGTAAGCCAGAACTCGTATTCGTTGCCATTGCGTTCGGCCAAGAAGGCTGCTGCAGCCTCACGTGCGACACGGTATCGGTCGACGCTGGTGGTAGTGTCCGCCTCTTTGGACAAATGCGCGTACTCGTTCGCGGCTAGCTCACCTGAGCTCACTCGGTCGCAGCTCCGTGGGGCAAGCAGGACCAACCCAGCCGCACCGCATCTGTTTGCCGACCGAAGTGGCAAGGAAAATGTCGGCCGGGCTGAGGTCGTATCTTCAGCTCTCACGTATTCGCTGGCCGCGCGATTAAGCTTGTTCCGCTCTGAGGGGCCGTTTAGAGTAGCAGGGGCCGCAGATCGAAGCGGCCCCTTCTCACCCAGTCAGGCTAGATTAAGGCTCATGACTTGAGCGGTTTTGCGACGCATGGCAAAGCCAACGAAACCAATGCCCATGATCATCATGGCCCACGTAGAGGCTTCCGGCACCGCCGCTGTGAAGGTCAAGTTGCCCGTGTAGTTCGCCTGCGCTCCCTTAGCTAAGGGCTTGAAGCTGCCGATGACTTGGATGGTGTTTAGGGCGCCACTTATAATGTTGATGCCGCTAATTTCAGCTGAAGTGCCCGCCGCCGTCTTCATCAGCGATTTAGCGTACGAGTTGCCGTTGATGATAAGATCCTCGATGACAAGCTGCGTGTTCTTGCTCGAGAATGAAGTTTGAACGCCACCGCTACCTACACCATTCTTGTCGATTATGAACGAGTAGGTATCGTTGATCTTCGTAGCTTTCCCCGAGAAGGTGTTTGTGAAGAAACCCGTGATGTAGTTGTCCACGCCGGGTGCTTGAGCATCTCCGTTCACGCAGAAGTGGATGTCACCAGGCTTGCAGTTGTCCGGGGTGAAAGTGGCGGCATTGGCTGTGCCACAGAACGACAATGCGGCTGCAGTAGTGACGTAGGCAAAAATCTTCTTCATGAACACGGCCCTCACACTCGCAAGGTTGTTACATTCTGTAATGTGCGAGTCGCACGCGGTTAACACGCCATCAACCATGATCCCATACTGCCCCTTGGGGCTGTGTCAGAACGGCGCTATTAGGATCAGTAGCGTTTCGCTGGTGCGGCCTTACTGAATGTTCCGGACATGGCTGGCGGGGCCTTGTCAAACCAAGTGCACCTGCTGGTAAGCAGGGCAGGGTACAGCGGTTCTATGCCTCGCCTACGTAAGCCCATTAGCCCGTTTCGCCACTTCAACTCGTCGCCCAAGGTGATCCGGAGGGGGTGCTGATGTACGTGCGCTTTCCTCTTAGCTTGCGGAACGTCGAAGACCTGTTGTTCGAGCGTACGATTGACGTCTGCCACGAGACGGTGCGGCTATGGTGGAACAGGTGCGGTCCGCTGATCGCAGGTGAAGTCCGGCGCAAGCGGGTGAGCCGCACGCGGGGCTTTCGTCACTGGCGCTGGCACTTGGACGAGATGCACGTGAAGCTGAACGGTGAGATGGTGTATCTGTGGCGCGCGGCCGACCAAGAAGGTGAGATCCTGGAGAGCTTTGTTACCAAGACCCGCGACAAGCAGGCCGCGCTTAGCTTCATGAAGAAGGCGCTTAAGCGCCACGGCTCGCCAGAGGCAATCACCACCGACGGGCTGCGCTCGTACGGAGCAGCAATGAACGAGCTTGGCAGCCCAGGTAAGCAGGAGATCGACCGTTGGGCCAATAACAGGCTGGAGAACAGCCATCTGCCGTTCCGGCGACGAGAGCAGGCGATGTTGCGGCTCAGGCAGATGAAGCCCTCAAAAAGTTGGCCTCTGTTCACGCCAACATCCACAATCACTTTAGCGTGGAACGCCGCCTCATTGATCGTGAGACTCACAAGGGACGCCGCTCAGCTGCCTTGGCTGAGTGGCAGATCCTCGACAGTTAGGCTCTGCGCTTCAAAGACCCAAGTGCATCATGTGGAGAGCAGTTCGCGTCGGACTGACAGCACCCGCGGGATCGCCGCCGTCGCTGCCGGCAGGCTCGATCGAGGTGATAGCCGCAGCTGGCCATCGGGTGCAGACAATATCGCCGGTCGATCGCGCGACGCTGCGGCTCGTACTGGACGCGCTCGGCCGATGATCGGCCCGCCCGCAGGGGGGCGGGTTCTTCTGGCAGCCGGCATCACGGATATGCGCAAGGGCTTCGATGGTCTCGCCGCCATGGCCCAGAGCGTCCTCCACAAGGATCCGTTCTCCGGTGCGGTATTCGCGTTCCGCGGCAAGCGCGGCGATCTGATCAAGCTTCTGTGGTGGGACGGTCAGGGCATGGTGCTCCACGCCAAGCGGCTCGAGCGCGGGTGCTTCACCTGGCCGACCACCGCCATCGGCGTGGCGGTGCTGACGCCGGCGCAGCTCTCGATGCTGCTCGAAGGCGTCGACTGGCGCGCAGAAACGAAGCGCCGAGCCGGAGTGTGCCTGGTAGACGAGAGCAGTTCTTTGGCGGTTTTGCGTGCTTTGTGGAGCGCCAGATGCTATGATTGGCTATGTCGATCGATGTCGCATCGCTGCCCGACGATGTCGCCTTTCTGAAGGCGCTGCTGGTCGAGGTCGACGCCGATCGCAACGCCCACAAGCTCATCGCCGAGCGGGTCAAGATCCAGTTGGCGCGGCTGCGCCGGATGCAGTTTGGCAGCTCGTCGGAGAAGATCACACGCGAGATCGAGCAACTGGAGCTCGCGCTCGAAGAGGTCGAGGCGGAGGCTGCAGCCTCTCGGGTCACATCGCCTCGCGCCGAGGTCGGCAAGCCCGTCCGCCAGCCATTGCCCAATCATCTACCGCGTGAGGGGATTCTGCATCAACCGGCCTGCATCTGCCCGGACTGCGGCGGCCCGATGCGCCGGATCAGTGATGATATCCCCGAGCAATTCGATTATGTGCCCGCCTCGTTCCGCGTCATCCGCCACGTCCGGCCCAAGCTCGGCTGCCGCGCGTGCAACCGGATCGTCCAGGCGCCGCTGCCCAGTATGCCGGTCGGGCGCGGTAAGCCTGGAGCCGGGCTCCTCGCCCATATCCTCGTCGCCAAATATGCCGACCATCTGCCACTCTACCGCCAGTCGGAGATCTACGCGCGAGAAGGCGTCGATCTGGCTCGCTCGACCATGGCGGACTGGGTCGGGCGCTCGGCTTCGCTGCTCGAGCCCCTCGTTGATGCGCTCGCTCGCCATGTGACGGGCGGGCGACACGCTGCACGCTGATGATACACTGGTCCCGGTGCTCGCGCCTGGCGCTGGACGTACGAGAACCGGGCGGCTGTGGGTCTATGTCCGCGACGAGCGCGGCCACGGTGGCACCGCGTCGCCTGCCGCGCTGTTTCGATATGCGCCGGATCGCAAGGGCGAGCGCCCTGTCGCGCATCTCAGCGGCTTTGTCGGTCATGTCCATGCCGATGGCTATGCCGGGTTCAACAAGCTTTACGGGAACCGCATTGCTGAGGTGGCCTGCATGGCGCACGTCCGGCGCAAGTTCTTCGACATCAACGCCGCCAACGGCTCTGCAGTCGCGCGCGAGGCACTCGACAGGGTCGCTGCACTCTATGCCGTCGAAGATGACATTCGCGGAGCGCCGCCCGAGCGACGAAGGTCTGAACGGCAGGCGCGTGCCGGACCGCTCCTGCAGGCTTTGCGCGCCTGGCTCGAGGCGACGCTGCCAAAGCTGTCGCGCAAGTCTGACCTGGCGATCGCTGTCCGCTACGCCCTCTCGAGACGGCACGCGCTCGGCCGCTATCTCGACGATGGCCGGCTCGAGATCGACAACAATGCTGCCGAGCGCGCGCTACGCGGCGTCGCTCTCGGCCGTAAAAACTGGCTGTTCGCCGGCTCGGACAAAGGCGGCGAACGTGCCGCCGCTATCTACAGCCTCATCGAGATCGCCAAGCTCAACGGCATTGATCTTGAGGCATGGCCACGCGATACTATCAACCGCATGGGCGACCACCCAAACCACAGGATCGACGAACTCCTGCCCCGGGACTACCGCGCCGCCTGAGCAAAACCGTTCACCGGACGCTTACCGAAGTGTTATCGATGCTAAGTTTGCTGTCAGTCCTGCGGACCTCCTCAGCCAATTTTCCCTGTAGCTAACGATTGCCCACTGCTTAGCATTCAGGCGGGGCTGAACTCGCCTCCGCTGCGCCAGTGCTCCGCTTCACGGCACCCTCAAACCCTTCTATAGAAAAGAGGGCCATAAGCGGGACGGTAAGTGCGACACTGATCTCCTGCAATCGTGAATAAGCGTGCTAGGGTACTCGATCACCGTTCACTATGCCCTAGGCCGCCTTTCGTAGCACGACCACCACAACCATTATCCAAAGGCTCAAAATGCTCTATATCTTCGCACGATTTCTTCAGCGGCTCAGGCCAACAAGGCCGTGGGCTTGAGCTTGCAAGCTCTACCGCGGTGTGAAGATTACTTCCGTAGCGAGTTGATGTGGTGGTACGTACGTGGGAGCGTTGAACCCGTTCTGTGGAATCGTGCTCGAAACCGGTAAGCGTCCGGTCTGGGGCGCCTTGCGCGACGGGTAATCGGCAAGCCACAGGTGCGGCACTGTGGACAGCACCGGTGCGGCACTTATGGCTAC
>NZ_JACHLR010000042.1 GCF_014204535.1 Novosphingobium chloroacetimidivorans | reverse complement strand
AAAAGCACCTGTTAACCGACCGTTCATGGTCGCCCCTGCCCCACGCAAGCTCATTTTGCTTTTTGTCGTAGATTGTATCTAAGCAAAACTATTCTCGACGATGCGAGGTTTCATTACGACAAAATGCACCCCGCTACGGAACATCAGAGCTCATCATGGTAGCCACGTTTGAACGGCAGAGGATTGATGATAAGTTTGATTGCTGCCGCACCAATATCAGCCTCCCCGCGGCGAGATTGTGCCGAGGGAGGCGCGGAGATTCGTTGGAGATAGCACCGCTCCTCATCGCGACTTTTCATGCAAGCGCGTACACACAACACGCGGCGTACCAGATGCAGGTGTATGTGAGCTTGACGGCTGCAATGTAGTTATGGGAGCACCTGTCGTACCGCGTCGCGGCACCCTCGAATGGCTTGATGCGGTTGAAGAACCGTCCGACGAGGGCGCGCTGGCGGTAGATTCAGTCCGAAAAGGCAAAGCGCTCCGTACCGTTAGAACCGCTCGCGATGTTGGCCAAGGCTTTCTGGCGGAAGGCAGCGTTGCCCATCGCGTTGCTGTCGTAGCCTTTGTCAGTCAGCAGCATTGCACGCGCTGCTATGGTTGCGAGCAGCGCCTCGGCTTCCGCACTGTATTTGCCTTGCCCCTGGTCACGCGCAAAGCAATGGAACTGCCATCAGCGTCGACGAGGACGTGAGTATTGCTCGTGAGGCTATTCGGAACGTTCCGCTAATCATAGATCCCCCTTTACCCACCGCACCATGCTCGTCGACGCGGACAACGGCGGAGTCGATCATGACGATCTCGCCCACATTATCGGGACAGGCGGCAGACGGCAGACGGTAGCCGATCCCGCACCCCGGCTTTCCGCCATCACAAGAATCGATCGTCGATCGTTGACCGCCGCTAGTGCTCGGGCATCTCTGCATCCGGTGAGCTTTTGCGGAACCGCGAGAAAATACCGTTCAGCAGCCGGCGCTCATCAACACGCAGCTTGTTGAGCACCAGCGGCTCGATCATCAACCAATGTCGATCTGTCATCTCGTACGGTCGTCAAGCGCCCGAGCTACCAAGACAATGTAAGTTCCGGATCAGCGCGGCGCGCGAAGCGCAACACGGTTAATTAGTTTAGCGCCTGCTTGCACTGATCAGAGCCGAAGTGCATACTGGCGCGGGTGTAACATGAGCTGGCGTCGATGGGACGGAGGGCAGTTTTGCGCCCGTACATTTTTCGAGTGCAACGTTGAGATGAATGCTGGTAACTTGCAGCGGCGCTGCCACACGGGGGCGACAACAGACTGTAGCGCGTGCCGACGTGTGCCGGACATCGACGCAGGCTGGATCGCCGATCAGCTTGCCCAACCGAGCGGCTCTCCGGTCCTAGCGGCTATCCCCGATGGCGCGCGCGTCTTTCGGCTCCGCGGCGGATCATCAGCGATACCTGAGATGGGCGCAAAATTAGGACTATTGCCATGCTGTCGCTGGCTGCTGGCACCATGCTGACCCCGCCACCCTCTGCCAAGAGGCAGGCCAGCGAAGCGGTAGCGATGGAACGTGCGCGCGCGACGACATCGTCGTCAGCGCGACCCGGACATCGTGGTGACCTCTGCAGCGATTGGATGCAACGCGGCGGAGTGCGCCCATTGAATGGGGAAACGTTGAAGACGATCTGGTCCAGACAATCAAGGAAGCTGCAATACGTGCCTAACGTGATCGTGCAACCCCTGTAAGGGTGACAACACGCGGCTTTCAGCCTGCGGCTCGAGCCGGTCGCGCGCATCGCGTTCGCGTGTGCTGTCCGGGCGCTGTGAACCACTATCCACACGATGCACTTGGGTCTTTGAGGAAGGCAGCGTAGCTCATTGAGCCTTGTCCATCAGCCAGTGTAGCTAGCGGTCGTCGTCGCGCCTAGGACTTATCGAGAGAAGTGTGACACTTCATCGGTTTAGGTCGGGGTAGACTGTCACCATCGGTCATGTGATCCACTTGACCAATTGGCAATTCACATCCTGCTCATTGTGCCTGATACCTTCCATCCAGCAGCTAGATCTGCTCAGCGTTTCCGGCAGAGCCGTCGAATTTATTGGCAGGTTAATCATGAGATAGGGCGCGCATGCCCTGCGCTTGGACGATAGATAAAGAGCATCCAAGAATTGAGCCCTGGCGCCGTAAACCGGCCTGAGGTACTGCAGCGCCTCGCCGATGTATCGGCCCTCATGCGCTACACGTTCATGGCCCGAACTCGATATTGCGGGTTGCTGATGCGATTGGTGGGCCGCGCCTCACGTGCGTGAGGAGAAGCGCCTGGCAATCATCCGAGACTGCAATGCGTCGGTTCCCATTTTACAATGATTGAGACGTCCCGAGATAGTACGCGGAACCCCTCCACGATTCCGCTCATCATGGAAGTGCTCTAGTCAAGCGTTCAAACGTGATAACGATCAGTGCGCGTGAAAGGACCAAGATGACTGAGCAGGAATTCAATGACCGGCAGGCCCTTATACGGACTTTGCGGCACTATTCGTCACGTCTTATTGCCATGACCACCGATCCAGAAGGTGTTCGGCTCAGCGATGCTATTGGAGCGGTGGCAGATTTTGTCGAAACGAGCCGAGTACTGCCGTCCCCCAAGCGAACCGAAGCGCTACTTCAGGTTCTCAGCGATGCGGCCGAGCGCCTTAAGGTAGATACGAACAATTGATGGTCCGCCGCCTGGCAGCACCGGTCCCGTGCGACAGCATTCATTCCTTTGCCTTGCACGGGCACGCATGGTTCCCTGTGCACGCACGCGGCTAGCCTTTCATCAGATAGACATTTCTTGTATGCCGCAGTATATAAACCATCGTAGCGAGTCACCGAAAGCCGATATTGCGATCGAAAGCGCTTTTCTAACCTGGCGCGAAGCTCTCCAACTGAGATCTCCAGCTTCATATGACATCCTTAAAGAGAGGCATTTAGGTTAACAAGCCAATATGCCGCAGCCAGATGCTAATGAATGCGAGCTAGACCGAGGCGGTGAAGTTCTCGTGTCGTTTGTCATAATTGGGAACGGTTGCGCGGAACTGCCTGAGTTTTGCTGAAGAAGCGGTTGCAGTAGCGGCGTACGAAGTTGCTGAAAATCAGCCGACGCTTGCGGTGGAACATGGGCTTAATGTTGGCCCATGCACCGTGTGCCGCCATGTCGATCCTGAGTGCATCGCTGCCATAGGCGCGCGGCGAGCAACGCGTCGCCGTCGGCAAAAGTCTCGAGCATGTCGGCGGCGCTGCGGCCATCGTGAGTCTAACCCGTGGTTAGCTCTATTGCGATCGTCATGCCATTGGCGTCCACCAGCGCGTGATCTTCGTCATCAGGCCGCCGCACGTACGACCGATGCATCAGCACCTCCCTACTTACGGTCGTTGGCGCCATGCTGGTGAACCCGGATCGAAGAGGCGTCGATCATCTACACGTCGCCCTTGTGAGCGGCTGACCCACCTTCCAACATCATCTGCCAGTGCTCCGCCTGCCGCCAGCGGTTCAAGCGGTTTGATCAAGTCGTATGCGTTAGATCGCACTACGAAGGCCGTACAGCACGCTGCCGTGCGTAGCCGCCAGAAGACGCCGTTCCGCCCGGCGATCATCTACTTGCTTCTCACGCACCTTTGTCGGCCACAACGGCTCAATCACCGACTACACCAACTCCGTCCGCTCAAACCATGCCATGCCCGTTTCTTTGCCGGAGAAAAGACCCATCCGCAGCCCGTTGCAGGCTGCTGTTGTAGAATCATCGCGTAATTGCGGCTGCTTCCTCCGACCTCGGCTGAGGCGCACACTTCTGGTTGTCGAGTCCTGAAGGAACGAAGCAGCCATGAAGCACCATGCCGGATTGGACCTATCGATGAAAGCACGCAGCTCTGCATCGTTGACGAAACCGGGCGGAAGCTCGTCCGAAAAGGACGAGAGCACTCCGGAGGCGATCGCCACGCTGCTAGAGCGCTATAGCGCGATTGAACGGGCAGTGATCGAGACCGGGCGTATGTCGCCGGCGATCTGCCTTGGTCTTCGCGAACTGGGCATCCCGGTGGTGTGCATCGATGCTAAACAAGCGCCCAGAGCCTGAAGGCGATGAAGACGAACAAGACCGACCCGCACAATGCCGCCGGGCTCGCCCAACTGGCACGGACCGGGATCTACAAGGACGTGCACATCAAATTACCCGCAGCGCATGACGTGCGCGGTGTGATCACCGCGCGTGGCCACTTGGTGCAGGGGCGTGTCCGGCTCGACAACGTGATCCAAGACCTTTGCGCCAAATTCGGCAATCGGCCAGGTGCCGGCCAGGGAAAGCCATCTCTCCAACGGATTATGCAGGCCGCTCATATCCCGGGCCTTGGGGAAGCCATCACATCGCTGCTGTCGGTACGCGCCGAGCTGATGGAGCAAGGGGAAACGGACCGCCGCCTTTGCTGCTGCCATCGATCAAGCGAGCCGCTCCCTACAATCGCACTATGCCGGCGCTTACTTCGGCCTCGTGCCCCAATGCCGTTGATCTGGCGAGCTCGACTGGACTGGCAGGATCACCAAGCAAGGTGACGGTACAGTGCGCAAGCTTCTGTACGAAGCGGCGAACTCCATCCTGACCCGGAGCAGGGAGACCTTTGCCCTGAAGACATGGGCCATGAACATTGCCAAGGGCCACGGCCTCAAGGAGGCCCGTGTCGCCCTTGCCCGCCGCCTCGCCGTCATCATGCATGCCTTGCTAGGGTCAGGACCTATTAAGTTGCTTGCGGCGGCTTGGCTGAGCTGATTCAAGGTGCGGCGGAGGTGCTGCATGGACGAGCTGCTTTGGCTGAGCGAGGCGCAGATGCGGCGGATTGAGCCGTTCTTTCCGCGGTCGCATGGTGTTCCGCGCGTGGACGACCGCCGCGTTTTGAGCGGCATGTTGTTCGTGATCCGCAACGGGCTGCGCTGGCGCGACGCGCCGGGCGGCTACGGCCCGCACAAGACAATCTACAACCGCTTCATCCGTTGGAGCCGGATGGGCGTGTTCGACCGCATCTTTGCCGAGCTCGCCAAGGGCGGGGACGGCGACCAGCTGATGATCGACGCCACCCACCTCAAGGCGCACCGCACCGCCGCCAGCCTGCTCAAAAAGATTCCATGGCCGCGGGGTGGCGCTAGTTGAGGCAGACTGGGCCTTCTCGCTTTGTGGTGAAGGAGATTGCCCGTGTCCATTCCGTCCCATGCCGCCGTCAGCACGCAGCTGAACGCGATCTTCGTCTCGCTCGAGTTGAGCCGTTCCACTTGGCTGGTAACGTCGCTGTCGCCGGGTCGCGGCAAACGCATTTCGCGCCATCAGGTAAAGGGCAGCGACATGCCGGCGTTTCTGGAGCGGTTGGCGCAGTTGCAGGCGAAGGCGCGGGAGCGGACGGGCGAGCAGTATCCGCTGGTCATCATCCAGGAGGCAGGGCTGGACGGCTTCTGGATTCACCGCTGCCTCATCCGCGAAGGCATCGAGAGCCACGTCGTCGATCCCGCCACTATCGCGGCCTCGCGGCGCAGCCGGCGCGCGAAGACGGACAAGCTCGACGGCGAGGCGCTGGTCCGCACGCTGCCTGCCTACAAGCGCGGCGAGCCGCGGATCTGTGCCATGGTGACGGTGCCGAGCGCAGAGGATGAGGACCGCCGGCGCGTCTGCCGCGAGCGGCGCTCCCTGGTTGTCGAACGCATCTGGCACGTCAACCGCATCAAGGGCCTGCTGTTCGCGCAAGGTGTCGGCGATTACGAACCGCTGCGCACGAACCGGCGCGCGGCTGGAGGAACTAGTCACCGGTGACGATCGGCCGCTGCCTTCCCATGTGAAGCGCCAGATTGAGCGCGAGTTGGATCGGCTGGAGCTGGTCATGCGCCAGATCAAGGAGGTGGAGCGCGAGCGCGACGCGATGCTGGAGGCGGCGACGGACGAGGCACCTGAGCCGGCGAGCGCCAGGCTGCTTCAGCTGCGCGGCATCGGCCCCGAGTTTGCCGGCGTGCTGCATGCCAAGGCGTTCTTCCGCAGCTTCGGCAACCGTCGGCAGGTCGCCTGCTATGCGGGCCTCCCGCCATCGCCATGGCAGAGCGGCAACATGGACTGCGAGCAGGGCGTATCCAAGGCCGGGAACAAGCGGCTGCGCACGACCATGATCCAGGTCGCCTGGCTATGGCTTCGGCATCAGCCTGAGTCGGAACTGACCCGCTGGTACGCCGAACGGGTGCAGGCGAACGGTGGTCGTATCAAGCGCGTGATGATCGTCGCGCTCGCCCGCAAGCTGCTGATCGCGCTTTGGCAGTTCAGTTCGACCGGCGTCGTGCCGAAGAGCGCGCTGCTGAAGGCAGCCTGAGCGAGTCACTTATTCCGAGTTCCCGCAGGGCATCGCCCTGCCGGATCCAGGCGGACGGACCGTAGAGCCCTCTTGTCTTCACTCGCCGACAAAAACGTTGGTGTCGTCTTCCTGAGCCAGATCCGACGCAAGCGGGATTGTGGTGCAGCCGCGTACGAGCGGCGACCGGATGTGAGGTTAGAGCGGACCGGTTAGCGGGACGCTTGTAGCAGCAGGCTCAGACCATGGATCTGCCAAACGGAAGATTGCCAATGTTATAGTGCCGCGGAGCCTTGACCCGATTATCCCCATGTGAGGGGCCCTACCCCGCTGCATCGGGCGCAGCCGCGGCGGCTTGACCAGCAAGCTTCACGCGGTATGCGACGGCCAAGGCCGCCCCATCCTGCTCCGCCTGACGGCCGGACAGACCAGCGACTACAAGGGCGCAGCGATGATGATCGACGCCCTGCCGGCGGCCAGAACCATGCACGCCGACCGCGCTTACGACGCCCGCTGGTTCCGCCAGGCTCTCGCCGATCGCGGGATCACGCCCTGCATCCCGCCGCACGCCTCACGTAAGATCCAGCACAGCTACGATCGCACCCTCTACAACCAGCGCCATCGCATCGAGAACATGTTCGCACGGCTGAAAGACTGGCGCCGCATCCACACCCGCTACGACAGATCCGCCGACACCTTCCTCTCAGCCATCACACTCGCAGCCACGTTCCTCTTCTGGCTCAATGAGTCCTGACCCTAGTTGAGACTGCCTGCGCGACCCTAGGATGGTCAATGCGAAATTGCGGTATTTTCCAAGACTTACGCGGAAAGGCGCAGCCACGCTCCCCTTATCGGCGTCGGCGAAGTTCTTCGCCTCGCGTAATTAGCCGCCAACATGCCGAATGCGGCTATTCTCGTTCCAAGGATGCGTCCCGTATGTCGAGTGCGGCGACGATGCATTTCGGAGTGCCTCAGATCGAACTAGGGACCCAAGAAGCACCGGCATCGATCGTTATTTGCGGGGTAAGCGCCCTGCGAAACAGAAGGCTTCAAGGATTACGCGGAGCCTAAGGGGAAGCTCTTAATCATTGTTGAGTAGAGCTGCCGTCGAATCGGCACGGCCCTTGCAGACCGTGACTACCATGGGGATCTATCGAAGATGTGTTGTGCTTGATGCTCTTCGCCGGAGTGTTGGTTGTAACGTCCCTCAACGCTGCGGCTCTCCATCGTCGTGCGCGCAGGTTAATGAGGCGAGATGAAGTCGCTAAGTCTTTGTTTTTAGCTCTATCGACACTTGCCACGGTAGTTGCGGCGGAGGTCCAAATTGCTGCGCTTATCGCCCGCATTTAGGTTTTTGGTGTTACGCGCAAATGGTAATCTGTAAGTTAACAAGGCGACAACGAAAGCTTCAGAGTTAAGCCTTACACACCCTCGTGAGTGTCGGCGTAATTGCGACATCAATCCAGACGGGGGTCGGACGTGCGTAATCTCTTGCTTGAGCGCCTTAGGCGGGATCAACGTGGCAACGTCATGTTTATCACGGCCGCAAGCGCAGTCGTGTTCATCGGGCTTGGTGGGAGCGCGCTCGACATCAGCCGCATGTACTTGGTGAAGAGCCGCTTGCAGCAGGCATGTGATGCCGGCGTGCTGGCCTATCGCCGATCCATGCAGGGCACCAACATCGTTCCAGGAAAGGCCGGCACCAACGACACGGCACAAGCCTACTTCAACGCCAACTTTACCTCAGGCAAGTACGAAACATCGAACGTCAGCTTTCCGGAGCCGACAGTTGACGCCAATGTCGTCGTGCATGGAACGGCGACCGTCACTACGCCTATGACGCTGATGAAATTGTTCGGCTTCGAGGACGTCCAGATCGAAGCGAAGTGCGACGCCCAACTACAACTGCCCAATACGGATGTGATGTTCGTCTTAGACACCACCGGCTCTATGAACGACATCAATGCTGGCGACAGTGAAAGCAAGATTGCCGTGCTGCGCAAGGCAGTAACAAGCTTCTACAACACGCTGGAGAGCGCAAAGGTCGCGGGCACCCAGGTGCGTTATGGCTTCGTGCCCTACTCCAACACCGTTAATGTCGGCATGCTGCTAAAGCGCGATTGGATGGTCGACAGCGCTACTTACCAGTCTCGCAAGTTCGACGTGCAGAAACAGGAGGCGACCGGGTCTACGCAGGGCCAGACCGTCACCACTTATACCGGCTGGACGCCAAACGCCCCTTCCACGTCAAGCACGAGCTTCGGCAACTCGGAAGCCTGTGTCGCGCCTGCGAACACGGCGACTGCGACGAACACCTCTAACTCGGCTTGGAACCCAGACGCTACTTCCTTGCCCAGATCACGTACTAACACCCGCACATACGGCGGTGACACCTACTCGGCCAGCATCAACTCGAGCGGTCAATGCGTCATCACCAAGACCAGCTACTCAACCACGACACAGACGCGCACCGAAACTATAGACAAGAATTCGAACGCGGGCCAAGCCAACACAGCCACGCGCAATTACTGGTGGTACCAGCCCATCAGCTACGACGTGCGAGCCTTCAAGGGCAATGCCGCCAACGGATTGATGGCAGGTGGCAAGGTCGACTTCCCGGTAAACACTCCTTCTTCCACGGATAACACCAAGGCGGCCAATCAGCCCTTCACCTTCGGTAGCAGCACCGCCTGCATCGAGGAGCGAAAGACGCTACGTACGGGAGAGACGGGAACGGCCTGGGACATGGACGTGGACAGTGCGCCCAACCCTGCGGATGCTGATACGCAATGGCGGCCCTTCATCCCCTCCATTGTGTTCGCTCGCTCGGTTACCGGCTACGGTGGGACGCCGACCGGCTGGAGCATTCCAGCGGTTTATTCCTATACCGACTACATCCGTCTTTCGAGCCAATCATCTTTGTTCAACGCATGCCCCAGCCCGGCGCGCAAACTGCAGACCTCGACCACCCTGACAACGTCAGTCCTCAAGACCTACCTCGATGGCCTGCTGACCCGCGGATACACTTACCACGATATCGGCTTCCTCTGGGGCCTGCGCCTGATCTCTCGCGAGGGCATTTTCGGTTCCGAGAATGCCACTGCCCCCAATGGCAGCTCCATTGGCCGCAACATCATCTTCATGACGGATGGGGATACCGAGACCCATTTTCAGGCATATGACGCTTATGGCTTATCGGCATTGGATCGCCGCCGCACGAGTGCGTCCAGTCTACCCAGCGACTCCGACCAAGATGCCATCGTCGAGGACCGGCTGAGCAAGTACTGCACCATTGCGAAAGGTCAGAAGGGTATAACTGTCTGGGTCATCGCATTCGGCACCTCGCTAACTTCCCTGTTGGAGAACTGCGCCTCGCAAGGGCGCGCGTTCCAGGCCGACAATGCGGATGAGTTGAACGCCACCTTCGCAGAGATCGCGGCCAAGATCGCACAGCTGAGGCTGACAAAGTGAAGTCGGCCCAGATCGCTTTAGCGCGGGACGAACGCGGCGCGGCGCTGGTGGAGTTTGCACTGATAGCGCCGGTATTCCTGCTGCTTGTGCTTGGCGGGCTCGATCTTTGCCACACGATGTACGTGCGATCGGTCCTGACAGGGCAGCTTCAGAAAGCCTCCCGCGACTTCACCCTTGAAGATGCGGCCTCGGCCACAAGGCAGGCTGCGATCACAGCGGCCGTAGAAGCAGCGGTTCAGCAAACCGCCCCTGGAGCCCTGGTGACGGTGACTCCAACTTGGTACCATAACTATTCGGGCGTAGCCAAACCTGAGGAGTTCAGCGACGGCAACCATGACGGGGTCTGCAATAACAAAGAGGCCTTTGTGGATACCAATCGCAATGGCCGCTGGGACTCGGACAGTAGCGGCCCGGGTCGGGGAGGCGCCAAGGATGTCGTCCTACTCACTGCAACTGTCGCGTATGATCACCTGCCGCTTGCCGCCATGTTTACGGGTGACTCCAAGGTGGAGTTGGTAGCAAAGACCCTGCTTAGAAATCAGCCCAACGATCAGCAAGCAGAAGCCGCTGCGGGCGTTTGCTCATGATCACGAGTATGCTTCGAGCGTGGAGGCGCTTCACGCGAGATCGACGCGGCGTCTCGGCAGTGGAATTTGCCATCTGCCTGCCGTTTCTCCTTCTTGTCACCCTCTGGTGCGTAGAGTTGGCAAACTTCATTCTAGTGCGGCAGCAAATCAGTCAGCTTGCGCTCCAGGTCGCTGATAACGCTTCTCGTATCGGCACGCAGAATAACGTTCAGACGCAGATCGATGAGAGGCAGATCAATGACTTGTTCACCGGCGCCAATCTGCAGTCCGGATCTCTGGATATTTCCAGACACGGCCGCATCATCCTTTCCAGCCTAGAGGTCCAGCCCGATCCACCGAAAGGGCAGTACATCCATTGGCAGCGCTGCTTCGGAACGTTGAGCTACGCTTCCACTTACGGCGTGACGGGCGATGGCGAAGGAAACAGCAGCTTCAAAGGCATGGGCCCAACAGGCAGCAAGGTAACGGCACTGCCCGGTGTCCCCGCGATGTTCGTGGAGATTGCTTACACCTACCAGCCTATCATCTCACATTACATCGCACCTAAGGAGCCGATCCAGGAGATCGCCACCGTGCTCGTGCGCGACAATCGCGACACAAGCGGTCCTGGCGTGAACCCGGTCAGCGGGGTCACGGCGTCACAGTGTCAAACATCTGCCTGATCGCGGCCGAGGTGCGCGCCAGACCCCGTGGGGCTGGAGCCATGGTCATGATGAGCACACCCCGCAAAGCCAAGCAGGAGCCCCGCTGAGCGCGTCGGCCTGAGCAGCGCCGTCGCCCGCCCATCGCCTCCTGAGATCGCCTCTGTTCCCCCTGCCTGCGCCGCCCCTGCATACCATCGCGCATGAACCTCGGGTCCTACCTGGGCGATCTTGCGGGGGTAAACGCTGAGGAACCGCGTTTTTCGAGCCCCAGCCCGGGGTGGGGTTCGGATTACTTAGAAGAAACAGTTTCAGCAGCATGCGGGGACGAGGCTGCCCTCACGCCTGAGGGCACGGTAACAATGACACGTCAGTCTGCTCCGATCTTTCGACCCGGGCGGCACACCCCAAGCTCTTTGCATCTTTCACATCGCCACGCCCAAGATGGACAAGCCTCGTGACAAAGGACATTCAGATGCGGAAGCTGGTAAGTGCGCGGTGTGGGAGTGGCTAGGCCACGTTGACAAAGTGGATTCCCAAGCAGGCTGACATCTGATGCAAAGCTGCTCTTTGCGGGAGTGGCAATGGCTCGGGGTGATTTGACAGACGAGGAATGGGAAGTGATTGCGGGACTGCTGCCATCGGAACGTGGC
>NZ_JACHLR010000041.1 GCF_014204535.1 Novosphingobium chloroacetimidivorans | reverse complement strand
CCTGGGACAATGGTGCCGTCATCACAGCCTCGATGCTCAATCAGCATCCTCGAATCAGAACTCGTGAATCCGTGCAACCTCAAACTGCTCTAGCGGCCTGGACGAGCACGAACTGCCACGACACCGTTATCGCCATCTCTCCGGACATTCGTGGCGATGCAGCTCGCGTGGTTGCTGCCAGCACCGTATGCGCTGACCAGCGACGAGCTGTCGTTCCAGGTGCATTGCGCCAGGTTGGACCAGTCGGCGGACCTCGCTTCGCATCTGCTTGCCACGTTCGCGAGCAAGCCGCGTGCGTGCTTGCGGGCCTCGCCCCTCGTCAAGACCCACGGCTGGGGACTGCACCATGACGCGCAGGGCCGCGTCGCCGCGGTGGCGGTCGAAAGTCCGAAGTACCGGCTTCTTGCGCTAAGGTACCACAAGAGTGCGGCTTAGGCGCGGGCCGGCAGCTGGCGTGAACAGGAGGCGCCAGGGACGGTCCGAAGCTTTGGCACTCCGATCGATCGTTTAGGATGGCTGGCCGAGGCTGTCGTATGAGCGGGACGACCGAGCCGGCAGGAGCTGCTCTAGCTCAGCACCCAGTCGGCCACTTGCCCCGCCACGGTGTTCGCCGCCTCGCCCAGCGCCGCGGCCACCGGCTCGGCCTTCGCTTGGATCCCGGGCACCACGGCCTCGAACCGCCGCGAGGTGATCGCGCCTGCCTTCTCCTGGCGCTGCAGCTCGATCCGCACGACCACGGATTGCGTTGGCGCATCGTAGCCCATCGCCAGCAGGCGCCCGGTCACCATCGTGCGGCCCACGACGTCGAAGTCGCCATCCTCGACGACGAGCCGGCTGGTCTTGGCGCGCAACGTCTCGGCCAGCAGCCCCCGGAACTGGCGCGACGGCTTCTCGACCCAGGCGATGTCCTGCAAGTAGGCGATCGTCGAGGCGTTCACCCGCACCGGCACGCGCAGCATCTCCAGGCTGCGCTCCGCCTCCGGATCCATCAGCACGATCGCATCCGTGGTCGAACCGCTGGTCACCGGGCCGACTTGCGCGCTGACCGTCGGCGTCAGGCTGAGGAGTTGCTTGGGTGCCTTGCCGCCCAGCCCGAGGCAGCCGGACAGCAGCAGGCTGGCACTCAGGGCTGCCGTCACTGCGGCGGCTTTGCGGAACGGACGATGTGCGGACATGCGGCGTCCCTCCTTACTCGTTGCCATTTCGTCGTGGGGCAGCCTCATGGCTTGTACTCCGGCACTCTCTGGCCCTTGAGCAAAGACCCAGCGCCCTGCTCGTCGATCTTCTCGGTCACGTTGCGCAGCGCGCGGGTGGTGGCGCGCAAGTCGCGGATCGCCGCCTCGGCCGACGGGATCGTCGAGGTCGAGACCTGGCGCAGCGCTGGCTGCGCCGTGTCGAGCGTCTTGTTGAGCTGTTCCATCGCCGCCTGTGCCGAACCCAACGTCTGGCGCAGCTGCACCGCAAGCGAGTTGCCTTCGTTGCCCAGCACGTCGTCGGCCTTGTCGGCCACGTTCTGGAACGACTGGAGCGTCAGCCTTGCCTGTGCGAGCGACTTCTGCAGCTCGACCATCGCGCCGCGAAACTCGGGCGTGGCGGACGAGATATCGCGCGTCATCTTGTTGGTGTTCTCCAGAATGCCGGAGAGCGACTTGCGGTTATCCTCGTTGAGCAGCAGGTTGAGGTTCTCGGTCAGCGTCGCCAACCGCTCCAGCAGCAGCGGTGCGTTGGAGAGGATCTCGCCCAGGCCACCCCGCTTGGTCGGGATGACCGGCACGCCCTCTGGCCCCGGCTCCACGATCGGCGGCGCGCCCTTGACCGCGCCTTCCAGCTGGATGTCGGACACGCCCGTGAAGCTGCCCTGGATCGTCGCGCTGGTGCCGACGGTGATCGGCACCTTCTCGTCCACGCGGATGCGCACGCGGATGAAGCTGGGGTCCTGCGGCCATAGCTCGATCTGGCTGATCTGCCCGACCGGCACGCCGGCGTAAGCGACTTCGGAACCCTTCGCCAAGCCATCGACCGACTGCTTGAAGAAGATGTCGTATTCGTTCTGCGCGCCCTGGTTCAGCCGGGCGATCCAGATCACGAAGGCAGCCAGCAGCGCCAGCAGCACCAGCGTGACGGCACCGACCCAGACGTGGTTCGAACGTGTTTCCATCGCCTTTGCCTTATGCTCCCCCGGATTGCCGGATGTCCGTGCCTTGAGGGCCGGTATTCTTGATGCGCGCGTCGGTCGCGTCGAGGCCCCTGGCGGCGGTCTGCGCGAGCGGCTCGCGCCGAGGCTGCTGCCGCTCTTCGCTGGCCTGCGCCGCACGGCCGCGAGGACCGTTGAAATATTCCTGGATCCACGGGTGATCGAGCGCGAGCAGTTCGGGGATCGTACCGACCGCGATCACGGTCTTGTCCGCCAGCACCGCGACCCGGTCGCAGATGGCATAGAGCGTGTCGAGATCGTGGGTGATCAGGAAGACCGTCAGCCCCAGCGTTTCCTTCAACTCGCGGGTGAGCTGGTCGAACGCGGCCGCGCCGATCGGGTCGAGGCCTGCCGTCGGCTCGTCGAGGAACAGCAGTTCGGGGTCCAGCGCCAGCGCCCGCGCAAGGCCGGCGCGCTTCCTCATGCCGCCCGAAAGCTCACTTGGATACTTGAGCGCGGCCTCCTCGGGAAGGCCCGAGAGGCGCACCTTGAAGCGCGCGATTTCCTGGCGCAGCGAGTCGCTCATGTCCGGGTAGAACTGCTTGAGCGGCACTTCGACGTTCTCGCCCACGGTCAGGGTCGAGAACAGCGCCCCGCCCTGGAACAGCACGCCCCAGCGCGAGCGGATGTCGATCTCGTCCTCGGCCGTTTCCTCGTGCATCATGTCGCGGCCGAGCACGTGGATCTCACCGGCAGCGGGCTGCTGCAGGCCGATGACAGAGCGCATCAGCACCGACTTGCCGGTGCCAGAGCCACCGACCACGCCCAGGATCTCGCCACTGCGGACTTCGAGCGACAGGTCCTCGTGGATCACGTGCTCGCCGAACGCGTTGCGCAGGCCCCTGACCACGATCGGAAAGTCCGGATCATGGCCGTCGTGCGTGGCCGGTGCTTCGGGTGCGTGCAGGTCGCTCATTTCCACCCGATCTCGGTGAAGAATACGGCGAAGAAGGCGTCGAGCACCATCACGGTGAAGATCGCGGTGACCACTGCCTGGGTGGTGCGCAGGCCGACTTCCTCAGCGTTCGCTTCCACTTGCATGCCCTGGTAGCAACCCGCGAGCGCGACGATCAGCGCGAAGACCGGCGCCTTGATCAGGCCGATCCAAACATCGGTGATCGGCACCACCTCCTGCGTGCGCTGGAGGAAGGTGAAGAACGGAATGTCGAGCGCGAAGTTCGAGATAAAGGCGCCGCCGATGATCGCCACCACCGCCGAATAGAAGCCCAGCAGCGGCATCATCAGGATCGAGGCGAAGACGCGCGGGATCACCAGCGCCTCCATCGGCGAGACGCCGATCGTGCGCATGGCGTCGACTTCCTCGGTCAGCTTCATGGTGCCGATCTGCGCCGCGAACGCCGAGCCGGAACGGCCCGCGACCATGATCGAGGTCATCAGGATGCCCAGCTCGCGCATCGAGAGGCGCCCCGTCAGGTTGATCGTGTAGATCTCCGCGCCGAACTGCTGCAGCTGCACCGCGCCCTGCTGGGCGATGACGATGCCGATCAGGAAGCTCATCAGACCGATGATCCACAGCGAGTTCACGCCCACGTACTGCATGTGGTGGATCATCGCCGTCCCGCGCAGGCGCGAGGGGTGGCGGATCACCTTGCCCGAGGCGACGATCAGCGCGCCGAGGAACGCCAGGACGCGGACCACCCCATGCCCCCAGTTGACGATCACGTCGCCGACTTCGTCCAGGGTACGGGTCACCAGGCCGCGGCGCTGCTCGACCACCGGCTCGCTCTCGTCGAGGTTGCCGATCGCTGCGAACAGGCGCCGCGCCTGCTCGCTCTCACCCACGATCTGCGCATCGTGCTTGCGCGCGAAGCGGCTGACCAGCCAGGCGCCGGTCGTGTCGATGTCAGTCACGGCGGACATGTCGATGCGCTGGAAGCCGGGCGACACGCCATCGAGCTTGGTATCGAGATTGCCGAGCGAATGAACGCGCAGCGCCCCTGTCAGCGCCAGAGTGGAAACGCCGCCTTCTTGCGTCTCGGCAAGGTTGAAGTCAGCCCAATCCCGCATGCTCGCTCGTAATGGGGGAAAATGGCTGGCGCGGCAAGTAGTTCCCCCGGAGCGGTGAGTGGGTGCTGAAGGAGGATTTCACGCGGAGGCGCAGAGGCGCGAAGATGCTGAGCCCACGGCAAAGCCGCCTTCGGGTCTGAAGTCACGTGTGCCGCAGCGACGGGAGGATGCGCGGCCTGGCGGCCGGCACGATCCTCTCTGCGCCTTTGCGCCTCGGCGCGTGTCCATCCCTTTCCATTCTTCTCCGCGCCTTCCGCGTGAACCCTCTATCCTTGCCCCCGCATGCTCGGGATGGCAAAGCGCCGCGCCATGACCGACGACAGCGCCAATATGCTCGACAAGACCTTCGATCCCGCCACGATCGAGGCCAAGTGGTACCGGCATTGGGAGGACACCGGCCTGTTCCGGCCCGAGCGGCCGGACGCGACGCCGTTCACCATCGTCAACCCGCCGCCCAACGTCACCGGCTCGCTGCACATCGGCCACGCGCTGGACAACACGCTGCAGGACGTGGTGATCCGCTACGAGCGGCTGCGCGGCAAGGATGCGCTGTGGGTGGTCGGCACGGACCATGCCGGCATCGCCACGCAGATGGTGGTCGAGCGGCAGATGGAGGCGAAGCAGGACAAGCGCACCAACTACACGCGCGAGGGCTTCGTCGAGAAGGTCTGGGAGTGGAAGGCCGAGAGCGGCGGCACCATCACCCGCCAGCTGAGGCGGCTGGGCTGCTCGATGGACTGGTCCCGCGAGCAGTTCACCATGGACCCGCACTTCACCAAGGCCGTGGTGAAGGTGTTCGTCGACCTGCACAAGCAGGGGCTGATCTACCGCGACAAGCGGCTGGTGAACTGGGACCCGCGCCTCAAGACCGCGATCTCGGACCTGGAGGTCGAGACGCGCGAGATCGACGGCAAGTTCTGGCATTTCAAGTATCCGCTGTCCGACGGCTCAGGCCACATCTCGGTCGCCACCACCCGGCCCGAGACGATGCTGGCAGACATGCTGGTCGCGGTGAACCCGTCGGACGAGCGCTACAAGCCGCTGTTGGCGCGCGGGGCGACGGTGATCCTGCCGATCACCGGGCGCGAGATCCCGATCGTCGCCGACGAGCATGCCGATCCCGAGCTCGGCTCGGGCGCGGTAAAGATTACGCCGGGGCATGACTTCAACGACTTCGAGGTCGGCAAGCGCGCCGGGATCAAGGCCGGCGACATGCTCAACATGCTCGATGCCGAGGCGCATGTCTGCCAGACAGCGGACGGGCTGATCCCGGCCCAGCTGATCGGCACTGACCGGTTCGAGGCCCGCAAGCGCGTGGTCGAGCTGTTGGACGAGGACGGCCTGCTCGAAAAGATCGAGGACCGCGTGATCCAGACGCCCTACGGCGATCGCGGCGGCGTGGTGATAGAGCCTTGGCTGACCGATCAGTGGTACGTCGATGCCGAGACTTTGGCGAAAGCGCCGATGGAAGCGGTGCGCTCCGGTGCAATCGAAATCGTGCCCAAGACCTGGGAAAAGACGTTCTTCAACTGGATGGAGAATATTCAGCCTTGGTGCGTGAGCCGCCAGCTTTGGTGGGGGCATCGGATTCCGGCTTGGTTTGGGCCGAAAAAGCTCCTGGATGGCAGTCTGATCGTGAGTCCAAAATCTCGCGAGGGTCGGGAAATTTTCGTTGCCGAAACCGAGGCCGCTGCCGAGGCTGCAGCTAGGCATTTCTATGGTGATGAATACAAGATCGAACTGCTCGACCACCCGACTACATCGGAAGATTACCTAAGTGCAGATGAAAGCACGATCTACATCTTCCGTGACGAGGACGTGCTCGACACCTGGTTCTCTAGCGCGCTCTGGCCGTTCGCGACGCTTGGCTGGCCGGACGAGGAAAAGCCCTCTCCCCGTCAGGGGAGAGGGTTGGGAGAGGGGAACGCGTTACAGAGCGACGCGCCCGCACTCCCCCTCGCCCCGACCCTCTCCCCTGAAGGGGAGAGGGAGACGCTGCTTTCGCGTCACTACCCCAATGACCTGCTGATCTCCGGCTTCGACATCCTCTTCTTTTGGGATGCGAGGATGGCGATGCAAGGCCTTCACTTCATGAAGGAAGTGCCGTGGAAGCGGCTCTACCTGCACGGCCTGGTGCGCGCCGCCGATGGCCAGAAGATGTCCAAGTCCAAAGGCAACGTCGTCGACCCGCTCGGCCTCATCGACCAGTACGGCGCCGACGCGCTGCGCTTCTTCATGGCGGCCATGGAGAGCCAGGGCCGCGACGTGAAGATGGATGAGAAGCGGGTCGAGGGCTACCGCAACTTCGCCACCAAGCTGTGGAACGCCGCGCGTTTCTGCCAGTCGAACGGCATCGGCGCGAGCCAGTCAGTGGCGGCGCCGGTGGCGACTTCCGCGGTCAACCGCTGGATCATCAGCGAAGTGATCGAGACCGTCGCCGCGCTCGACAAGGCAATGGCCGACTTGCGCTTCGATGCGGCGGCCAACACGATCTATCAATTCGCCTGGAGCCAGTTTTGCGACTGGTACATCGAACTGATCAAGGGCCAGTTCGACGAGGAGACCAAGGCCGTCGCCGGCTGGGTGCTCGACCAGATCCTGGTCATGCTCCACCCGTTCATGCCCTTCGTCACCGAGGAACTGTGGTCGAAGATGGGTGAGCGTCCCTACGAGCTAATCGTCGCCCAATGGCCCGAGCCTGCCGCGCAAGTCGACTCGCAGGCCAAGGCCGAGGTCGAGTGGCTCATTGCGCTCATATCCGGCATCCGGGGAGCACGAACGGAGTTGAACGTACCGCCGTCTGCTAAGTTACCATTGATGGTGCCGACCGAAGAGCCGCTCCAGCTCCCTGGCCGCATTTCGAGAAATCTAGCATCTTTGGAACGATTGGCGCGTGTCTCGGAGGCTCGGCCGCTCCAGCCCATAGAAGTGACGATACATGATGGCGCTACGTCTACCGACAATTACGAGGCGCGTCTGGTTGCCCAGCGCGGCGCCATTCAAGTCATCGTGGATGGCGTCACTTACACGATCCCGCTTGAAGGCGTGATCGACATCGCGTCCGAGAAGGCGCGGCTGGAAAAGGCGCTCGCCACTTCGGTCAAGGAGCGAGATTCGATCGGCAAGCGCCTGGATAACCCCGCTTTCGTGGAGAAGGCCAAGCCTGAGGCGGTCGAGAAGGCCAAGGCCGACCATGCCGCCCACGCCGCCGAGGCCGAGCGGCTGCAAGCGGCATTGGCAAGGCTGGGCTGAAGACCCTTCCCCCGGCTCGGGGGAAGGATACCGCAGCTTGCACCTGCAAGGTGCTAGCGCAGGTTGGATGGGGGTCTGCGCACGCCAGCGTGGACGCGCCGCCTGCGGCGACGCTCCCCCATCCCCTCCCCGCCGGGGAGGGGACTCTGCTACAAACCGCTGTCCACCTCGCCTGCGATCTGGCATCTGCCGCCCCAGCAGTGCTGACCCTTGCCACCACTTCCCCCGGCGAGCCCGAGATCTTCGCCTCGCTCCAGGGCGAAGGCGCCTCGCTCGGCCGGCCGAGCACTTTCGTGCGCCTGTCGCGCTGCAATCTCGCGTGCCACTGGTGCGATACCGCTTACACCTGGCGCTTCGAGGGCGACAACCGCCCGCACAAGGATGCTCTCGCCTTCGATCGCCATGCCAATCAGCTCACGCTCAGCGAGAATGAGGTCGCCACCCGGATCCGGGCGCTGTCACCCGACCGGCTGGTGATCACGGGGGGCGAACCTCTCCTGCAGGGTGCGGCCCTTGCGCGGTTGGTGGCGCTGCTCCCGGGCATGCATGTCGAGATCGAGACGAACGGCACCGTCGCCCCCCACCCGGCGCTCGACCATCAGGTGCACCAGTACAACGTCAGTCCCAAGCTGTCGCACAGCGGCAATCCGGCCGATCTTGCCCTCATCCCCGAACGCCTTGCCGCCTGGGCCGCAGATCCGCGCGCCTTCTTCAAGTTCGTCGTCGCAGGCGAGAGCGACGTTTCCGAAGTGCTCGCGCTGCAGCAGACCTATGCCATTCCCGGCGACCGCCTGTTCCTGATGGCCGAAGGCCGCAGCCCGGCCGAACTGCACGCCCGCAACCGCTGGCTCGGCGATATTTGTCTACGGCACGGACTGCGATTCACCGATCGCTTGCACATCCACCTCTATGGGGACACGAGGGGCACATGAACGAGGCGAGCCCCATCCCGATCGGCGAGAACGCGCCCGAAACGCAGCCCACCCCGCAGACGCCTCCTCCGCGCCGGGGTGGCACGATGAAGGGCGACCTGACGCAAGGCCCGATCCTGGGCACGCTGCTCACGTTCTCGGTGCCGATGCTGATCAGCTCGATCCTGCAGACGCTGAACGGCTCGATCAACGCGATCTGGGTCGGGCGGCTGCTGGGAGAGAGCGCCCTCGCGGCGACGGCCAATGCCAACATCATCATGTTCCTGCTGATCGCGCTGGTGATCGGCTTCGGCACCGCCACCACCGTGCGCGTCGGCCAGTTCTTCGGCGCGCGCGACATCGAGGCGGCGCGGCGCAACTTCGGCACCGGGATCGGCTTCTGCATCCTGCTCGGAGCGCTGACCGGCGTCCTGGGCTGGGTCTTTACCCGCGACATCCTGACGGCTCTCGGCACCCCCGAAGCCAGCGCGGAACTGGCGCTCGCCTACCTGCAGGTGGTGTTCATCACCATCCCCTTCGGCGTCGTGTCGATGATGGTGTCGATGGGCATGCGCGGTGCGGGCGACTCCAAGACGCCGCTCTACGCCATGATCCTGACCGCCGCGGTCGACGTGGTGCTCAATCCGCTGCTGATCATCGGACCCGGCCCGCTGCCGACGCTGGGCATCGCCGGTTCGGCCGCCGCGACTGCCTTCGCCAACATCGCCGGGCTCGGCTACCAGCTCTGGCGCATCTACGGGCAGGACTTGCCGCTGCGTCTGCGTGGCCCCGAGCTGCGCTACCTGATCCCGCAGGGCGAGGCGCTGCGATACATCGTCGCCAAGGGCATCCCGATGGGGGCGCAGATGGTGCTGGTGTCATCGGCCGGGCTGGTGATGGTCGGCCTCGTCAACCGCGAGGGGCTGAACGCGTCCGCCGCCTACGGCGCTTCGCTGCAGCTGTGGAACTACCTGCAGATGCCGGCCTTCGCGGTCAGCTCTGCGGTGAGCGCGATGGTCGCCCAGTCCCTGGGCGCGGGCAACCACAAGCGCGTCGGAGACGTCACCCGCGTGGGGCTGCTGGCGACGTTGGCGATGTCGGTCGTGCTCGCCGCGCTGATCGTGCTGGCCGACCGTCCGCTGCTGGCGCTGTTCCTGGGAAGCGAGAGCCCGGCCATGCCGATCGCCCAGCACATCCAGCTCGTCTGCACCGGATCGTTCGTGATCATGTGCGTGACGATGATCCTGTCGGGCACGATGCGGGCCTATGGCGCGGTGATCATGCCGATGGTGATCATGTTCGTGGCGCTCTACCCGGCGCGCCTGGGCTTCTACTACATCGCCTACCCGCACATCGGCGGCGAGGCGGTGTGGTGGGCTTATCCCGCGGGCTCGGTGGTGGCGGCGGGATTGACCCTCGCCTATTATACCATGGGCCGGTGGCGCAAAACGCAGGTCATCCCGCCCAAGGCCGGCGCACCGGCGGCCTAGCGTCCGCCTGCGCGCCAGCGCTGGACGGTGCGCAGGATCATCTGCTGCTCGCCGCCGCTCTGGCGCCACAGCTCGCTGAACGAAGGGTCGCCGGACGCGGGCCGCCTGCTTTCCTCCAGCTCGTCGAAGGCGACGCGGATGGGGATGGAGACGCCCTCGCCGCAGATGATGCACTCGCGGTTGCGCAAGGCGGGGATCGCATCGAGGAACCCGCGCGCGCCCTCGGGCATCGCTGCGCGGACGAACGCCTGGTCGCGCTCGTTGTTGAGCCGCATGGCGACGATGGTGCCGCACTGCGAGAGCACGCCCTCGGCGAGGTCGGACGGCCGCTGCGTGATCAGCCCGAGCGAGACGCCGTACTTGCGCCCCTCCTTGGCAATGCGCGACAGGATGCGACCGACCGACGAGCCATCGGCATTGCGCTCGCTGGGCACGTAGCGATGCGCCTCTTCGCACACGAGCAGGATCGGCTGTGTGCGCTCCTCGCGCGCCCACACCGCGAAGTCGAATACCAGGCGGCTGAGCACGGCGACGACGGTGGCGGTAATCTCGGACGGCACGCCGGAAACGTCGATGATCGAGATCGGCCGACCATTCGAGGGCAGCCGGAACAGCTGGCCGATGAACTCGGCCATGACGTCGCCCACCAGCATGCCGGCGAACATGAACTGATAGCGCGGATCGGCCTTGATCTCGTCGATCTTGTTCTTGATCCGCATGTAGCCGGCGGTCGTCCGGCCCTTGTCGAGCTTGCCCATCTCGTTGTTGAGGATGTTGCTGAGGTCGGAGAGCAGGTAGGGTATCGGCGCATCGACGGTGATGCGGCCCAGCTCCTGCGCCAGGCGGTTGCGCTGCCGGGCATCGAGCAGGCACTTGGCGAGGATCTCGGCATCTTCCAGCCGCTCGTGCCCGCGCGCGGTCAGGAACACCTCGCAGTGCTCCTCGAAGTTCATCAGCCAGTACGGCATCTGCAGGTTGCTGACGTCCAGGATGACGCCGTTGTCGCGAAACGCAGCGCCGTACTCGCCATGGGGATCGATCATGACGATGTGCCCCTCGGGCGCCGCCTCGCAGATGCGGTGCAGGATCAGCGCGGCGGTGGTCGACTTGCCGGTGCCGGTCGAGCCGAGCAGCGCGAAGTGCTTGCCCAGCAGCGCATCGACATAGACGCCGGCGCGAATGTCGCGGCTGGGGTAGACGCTGCCCACTTCGATCGCGGCCCGGCCGGTGCTGGCATAGACCTGGCGCAAGTCCTCGGTCGTGACCGGATAGACCAGCGAGCCGGGGATCGGGTAGACGGTGACCCCGCGATGGAAGGCGACGATGGCGCCGGTTGCCGCATCCACATCGCCCTCGCCCAGGAAGTCGATCTGCGCAACGATCGCGTCGGCCGAACCGGGATCCTGCTTCTGACTGCGCACGCTGGCGAGCAGCCAGGTGTCCCCGGCCTTGATCTTGACCTGGCAGCCGACCTGGCCGGACAGCGCCAGCGTCTGATCGGCATCGCGTGCGCATTCGGACAGGCGCGGCACGTCCAGGACGATGCGCGAGCCCGATCCGGCGATCTCGATCACCATGCCGATCGGGTCAGAGGCGTTGCCGGCGGCAAGTGCGGATCTGCGGTCCGAGATGTCGGCGATGTGGGCCGGACGCGCGTTCCCGAAGTCTGGCATGTGCGTGGCTATGTCCTTGGCGACGGCAAAACCTATCCGCTTCAGCCACTAAGGCGGCAGGGTTAAAAACGCCCTAAGCCGTCGCGGAACGACCGCACCCTTGCCACCCTAGGCCACCGACTCATTATGTCGCAGCCAAATCCGTATGGATGCAAGTTGGACTGACGCGAGGAAGTTATCATCTCGCTTGTCGTAGCGGGTG
>NZ_JACHLR010000040.1 GCF_014204535.1 Novosphingobium chloroacetimidivorans | reverse complement strand
CCCATCGCTGCCTCCTTCGTGAGGCTGCCTATGAATCACACGATCGGCTCAATGGGAATCCCCCTCCGATTCCGCCCATCATGAAAATGCTCTAACATCGGATTTGTCAACGCCCACTGAATAATCCCCAAAAGTGCCGATCGAAATCTTCCACTTTGCGGTCCGGGGATCAGCCGGGGCGGTGATCGATCGGTCGCTCCTTGGGTGGTCTGCCTTTGCGACGAGGCGGCGGCGGTGGGTTGATCATGGCGCTCGTCCTGGTGTGTTCTGGGACGATGTCGGTGTGTGCACGCAGCCTGCAGCTGGCGCCCTCGATTTCGATGACGATCGCATGGTGCAGCAACCTGTCCAGCAGCGCGGTGGCGACGACGGGATCGCCGAAGACCTCGCCCCATCGGCAAAGCCGCGGTTGGAGGTCAGGATCATGGCGCCTTTCTCGTAGCGTGAGTTGACGAGTTGGAAGAAGAGGTTGACGCCGCGGGGCGTGACCGGCCGGTAGCCGATCTCGTCGACGATCAGGAGGCCGTTGCGGTTGAAGAAGCGCAGTTTCTCGGGAGCCTGCCATCACGCTCGGCGCGCGCCAGCGTGTCGATCACTTCGGCAAGGCTCGCCCTGTAAACGCGCTTGCCAGCCCGGACTGCCTCGACGCCCAAGGCTGTCGCCAAGTGCGAGTTGCCGGTGCGGGGCGGGCCGAGGAGATGGACCATGTCGCCACGCTCGACGAAGTCGAACTGGGCAAGTGCCAGGATCTGGCTTCGATCCAGCGAAGGCTGGAAGGAGCAGTCGAAGCCCTCAATCAGCTTCATTGGCACCAGCCGGGATGTCTTGATCCCGACGCTGAAGCGCCGGCTTTCCCGGTTGCCGTGCTCATGGGCCAGCAGGATGTCGATGGCCTCAATCGCCGTCATCTCGCCGCGCTCGAGGCAGCGCATGGTGTGATCGAGCGCCTCCAGCGATCGAGGCACCTTCAAGCCAACAAGACTTGTGCGAATGCGTTGAATGATCTCGCTCATGGCCGCACCTCGCGTGCTGCGAGGCGTCGCCCGACCGCCTCGTAGAAGCCCAGCAAGCGTAGCCCAATCTCACGGCCGGAAGGTTGCGCAGCTGTCTCCGTGCGAGCCGGCGCAAGGCTCCTGTTGGCAGGATCGACCCGTCGCTGGTTGCGCCCGTTTAGTACCGGATGGACCGCGATGAGCTTGCGATCCTCGAAGATGCGGATCTCGCGAGGGTGGTTTTGCACCTCCACGAGCCGTTTGCGCGCAGCGTCCGGGACCTAGTAGGGTTACCAGCGACCAAGACCATGCCCTCGTGACTGACCCGCCGCTCGACCGTCAGCAGAGCGTTATAGGCTGCGGCCGGCAATGCGGTGAGCGCTGGCTGCTCGTCGGCGAAGTGCTCGGACACGATCCGTCTCGTCGTCGCATGCAGGCGGGCGTCGGCCACAGTGTCGAGCCAGTCGCGAAACTGGGCATTGAGATCATCGGCGTCCCGGAAGGTGCGACCGAGAAAAAAGTCCTGCCGAATGTAGCGGAGAGGGCGCTCGATCTTTCCTTTGGTCTTAGCGCGGTAGGGCCTGCAGGCCCGGGGCAGTGCGCCGTAGTGGTCAAGCAGCGCCACCAGCGAGCGATTGTAGATCACCACGCCATCGGCGTCCTCGTCGATCACGGCCGTCTTCATGCGGTCGTAGAGGACCTCCGACGGTGCGCCGCCCATCCCGTCGATGGCATCGATGTGGCAGCGAATGACGATCTGCATGTCTTGGGTCGGGCAAAAGCGCCCTCACAGCCGCCGACTGTGCCGAAGACCATCGAGAACAACAAGCGAACCGATTGATCCCAGGCTCATCGGCAAACTCGACGCGAAAATGGGCAAGGTCGACCTAGCGAGACCCTGTCAGGTCATTTTGAGGGCCAACTCAGCAGGCCAGTGCCAAGAGCAAACTCGCGGAGGCAATCCGCAGCCTTTCGGCCGCTGGATTGGGCTCACCCACTTCCTTTGAAACCGCCACATGAACAGTGTCGAGCGATCGATCCAGCCTATCGCTCTGAACCGCAAGAACGCGCTCTATGCCGGCTCGGATGAGGGCGGCGACCACTGGGCGGTGATCGCCACCATCATCGAGATTTCGCTATCTAGCATCATCCCGAAGGATTTGCTCACCCGAACCCTCGTCGTTCCCGCAAACCGCCCAGCCAACCGCCTGGTTGAGCTGGTGCCTTGGGTCACCGTGGCTTAAGAACATTGCTTACGGATCGGCGCAGCTGTTCCTGTTTAGCAAGTTGTGCAACTAGCGGAACGAACTGGGTGATCTAGCTGGATCATACCAACCGATAGTAGCCGCTACGAACACGCAGCCCCTGATGGTTCGTTAGACACAGCATAGGTAATTAGAGCAAGCGCTCATGAATGTATATCGTATCATCGGGCTGAACGGGGCTATCCAGTTCAGCCTTTTTGAGTTTCTGACCTGCCCGATAGATAGTGATGTTGTTCTGAGTGCCTGCGAGCGTCGGCCCGCCAGCACGGGCGAGAACTTGGCGCACAGTCATGCCGCTGCGAACAGCGAACGATCCTGGCCCATTGACCTGACCATAAACAAATACGACTGGAGCGACTGGAACATAGAGTGTATCTCCAGCCTCGACCATGGTGGCAGCGCTCCATTCGCCGGTCAGATCCGAGAAAGCGATGTGGTGCTCGATCGGATCTCTCCGCCGGCTTAATACTACATAGTCAGCGCCATCAGGACGCCCGCCTCCTGCACGAGCTACCGCCATGCCAACGGTGAGGGGTCGATCCAGAGGATAAATACCAGGCGTACCAACTAGGCCGAACACGGTCACCACGTTGCTGACATACTGCGTCACATCAACGTTGACCGACGGTCTAGTGAAATAGCCGCCCGAGCGAAGCTCATTTGTGATCTGCTCTGCAAGCTGGCGGGCAGTGCGGTCGCGTGCTTGCACTGCGCCGAGGAAGGGCAGAGTGATTGTACCATCCTCTTTGATACGTGTCCTAACTACTTGATTCTGCTGCAGGCTTGCACCGAAGATCGTTACCTCGATTTCATCGTTTGCTCCGAGCCTGTACCCATCGTCGGGTTGCATTGAGCCGATCACATCGGTCGGGCTGGAAGCCTGATAAGGTGCATTCGCGCCAAGCGGCAGCGCGGCAGCGGCGATTAGGACGCGAAAGCGCATGGCATTGTTCTCCATTTTCTTAGAAATGAGCGCCGATCGAGCTCGAAAGCACGGTCGATGTGTAGTTATAGGTCGGATTGTCTGCCTCGCGCCGGCGATGGCTCAAATCGAAACTGGCGCGTAGACGGTGCGATAGGTCATAGTTGTAACGAGCGGAGATGATGTTCGACCGATCGGCCCGGATCGGCAGCAAGGAGGGGGACAGGTCTTCACCTCGAAAGTCTCGTTGGCTGCGATTTGCAATCAAGCTGACCCGACTTTTGCCACTCAGCTGTAACTCTGCGCTTAAAGTGTAATTACTGCGGATCACATAAGTAGCGCTAATTCCGTTCTGATTAGTTACTTCCCGTAGTGCGGCTCCGGAAATGACTAGTCTAGGAGTTGGGAGCCATTCAACTTGGGCGTTGTAGGAGGCACCGAGAAAGCTGCGGACGCCTGTGCGTCGCGGGTTAGCTTTGGTAAGCCCGCCGGCGGCACTGATCCGAATGCGCGGAGAGACTGATCGGTTAAGGCCTACTGAAAGGGTATACACGTCTGTGTCATCGTCGAAGCCGGTCAGTTCAGCAAAATGTGGCCGACGGAGCTGCGCTGCCGTTGCGTTTAGCGTCACTGTGCCAATGCTGGGCTGAGTGTAAGCGACGCCTAAGCTCCCCACGTATTGTCGGTAATCAAAAACACGCCTTTGACTGCTCTCAAGCGACCGATAGGTAAAACCCGCTACAGGATTGAAACCGCTTTCCCGCGTGCAATTCGCGCTCACGTTATAGACTTGGGTTGCCGATGTAGACCCTGCCGCGGCCTGGGTGTCATTTAGATCGAAAGTGAGCCTGCGGTAGCTCGCATCCGCTTTTACCGAGCAGGCTGCACCCACCGGAGCTCCCATCGATCCTTCCGAGATTATCCGGCTCTGGTTTAAAGAGCGAATGCGGTCGTTGAAATCGTAGCCCACGGAACCGCTGAACTTGAGCGCTACGCGCCCGAACAATCGACTGTAAGCCAGATCGACTCCGGGAGTTACGCGGAGATTGTCGCGTCCGCTGCCACTTTGGTCGACATTACGCAAGATATTAGTGTCGTACGCCATACGGATGCTGGGCACGAGCGTGAAGCGAGGCTGGTTGTTGGCCCCATTGGTGCTAAGCGGTGATGAAACCGACACTTGGCCGATTACCGGGGCCCCTTCTGACCCGGTCGGAGGCACGGTTTGAGCCCATGCGCTGCCCGCAACACCCCCGGCGGAGGCGACGAAAATAAGGCAGCCAGCTCTCCAGTGCGGAAGCCGAACTTGTGCAAATGCGCGACGCGACAACCACCATGCTCCCGCTACCTTCCCAGTCGCGACGACCGGAGTGAGAACCATATGATCCATTACATTGCGTGGCAACGGTCTAGCGTTTGTAAGAGCTATTCACCTGCGCCAGCTACCGCCATGGCGCGGACGGACGAGCATCACTTCATGCCTTGGGAACCTCACAGGTACCATCTTCTTCAAACGCAGATGAACTGTCCCGAGTTCGCCCGAGGCCATTCGGCTTAAGTGATGTGGTGACCGGATTGTCGCCCAGCATGGATAAGGCGTCGGGTGCGGAGGCGCCTCGCGGATCCTGGTCGGAGTGTAGAACAGATGTTTTTGATGCGCTGACTACCGATGGGGGAATCGATAATCGATGATCGACGCCACCATTATCCGCGCACACCAGCAAGCGCCAACCATCATAGAGGATAGAGCGGGGGCGTGCGATCAGGCCGTGTGGCGTTCCTGCGAGTAGCTCTGACCTGACCGCCAACCCATGCCGCCTCCTTCGTGACGGCATCCTATGAATCACATGATCATCGCCATGGGAACCCCTCGCCGATTCCGCTCATCGTGGAACTGGTCTAGGTAGCGAGGCAACAGTTACAATTATAGGCTATGGTCGCTCGAGAGGGTGTTGCGGGCGACGGCAATGGCTTGTGCGTCGCGCATAACCTCCGCAGGGAAAACTCACATGAAGAGGTCTTCGGCGCTCTCCGTGACGCAGACGTTTTCCTGCTTCCGTCGGTGGTCGCCGATTATGGAGATATGGAAGGCATACCTGCGTCGCTAATGGAGGCAATGGCGCTCCGCGTTATCACCGTATCTACTTGGCATAGCGGCATACCGAGCTGATAGAAGACGGGAGCAAAGGCTTCCTAGTGCAAGAGCAAAATTCGGATCAAATCGCTTCAATCGTATCAATGATCGTCAGTCACGGTCTTGGTATTGTGGAGGTGAGAAGAGTAGCTAGAGCAAAGGTCGAGCTTGGATTTGATAATGCGCGGTGAGACAGGCGCTTAGAATTTCGACTGCTTGCCATGTCGGAGAGAGCTTAGCGAAGCTTCGAAATAACTGCTGTGCATGCAGTATCAAAGTCGGTTGGCGTCGAAAAGTTCGGGGTTGAGTATTCGCTCGGCTACATCTTCCCACGTTTTAAATTGACGCGGGGCGACGCTGCCCGCCGTCGATAAGGCCTGGCCCATCGCTTCACGCATTGATTCCATGTCTCCGGGGGCGTAGCCGGCGCGACTGGTGACCTCGCCAACGGCGAAGTGAGGACAGACCGCGGGCAGCCCGAATAGCTCGTATTGTGCCAACTTAAGGCTCGAGTCAGCAAGATACTCAACACCTGGAGCGGGGCGGTATGGGGCTATTCCTACGGCGGCATGTTTCACAAAAGGAAGGGTGTCCTTGAACGTCATCTCATCATGGACGTAGAGATTATCTGATCCGGAGAAATACTCGCCACAGCCGATTACATGAAAATCGACGTTAGGAAAGAGCGACGGAATCGTCTCGAAGAACCGGCGGTCAAACAACATAGATCCGACGGATACCGCCGCCGGACGTCCATTGATGTAAGGACTAGGGCCGATATCCCGAAAATCTTCATGATGAACACCGAACTCCGCCAAATAAAGGCGATTGCCTAGCCAGCTAAAATCTTTCGCCATTCGGGCTGATCGCAAAGATGCGTGATGAATCAGTGCTTCGTTCGCTATGAGTCTTCGTTGCACAGCAGGGTGAGCGCCAACTGTGTCCAGCCGGTCGGTAGCATAATATATGATCCGAGACTTAGGAGCTAAGCGGCGAATTCGCGGTAAAAAGATCGCCGCGACGCTGGATTCAATAACCACATAGTCAGCAGATCTGAGAATTTCGTCGAATTGCGCATTCGGCCAAGCGGCATATAGCGTAAACAACTTGTTCATCAGCGCATTCAGGATTTTAGAGCGACTGGCGAAGGGATGAACGAGCGTTTTCCACAGGAAGCAGTTGATGCCGTTTACCTCCTCGATGGAGTTCGCGGTATGGTCCAGAGATAAACGGGAGTCGCCGGTTCGTCGAGACATTCGGCTATATCGCGTCGACACAAACCAGACCTCATAGCCTAGATTGCGTGCTCCATCAGCCACCTGCTGCACGCTAGCGCGCTTCTTGGTGCGGTAATCCTGAAACGCCGAGAGAAATACAACGCGGCCGCGTAAAGACGTCATAATTCAGGACACCTCTTTGTTGCCAACTTAAAACGCTACCAATGCTCGACCCAGCCGATTTACACTGCCATCGGCGCGAGGTCGAGCACCGCATGGTAGGCGCGCTCCTTCGCTACTAACGAGTCCGAGCGCCTTTTTCCAAGTTCAGGGCAGGGAAGAGTCAAACGACTACGCCGATCTCGTCTAGTCCGTACCGCTCTGATTGGCGGGTTGCATATCGGTGGTGATAGTGGCAGTGCGACATCCGGGCAAGCACAGATCTTTGTTTTTCCGATGACCGGAAATCGCATGCGCGCGAAGCATTTGTAACTTACGTCCTGAGCGGAGCCGATCCTTATGCATGTCTGCCACGTGGTCCGCCAGTTCGCGCCCATGATAGGAGGGCTGGAGGATGCGGTTGCTCAGTTGGTCAAGCACCTCCATCGTGATCATAGTATCGATGGATCGGTAGTGACGCTCGATCGGTCATTTGGGGATCTCAGCCGTCACCTACCAGCGGTGGGCAAGAGTTCGGGCATCCCGATCCGCAGGATTCCCTTCATCGGTTCCAGCCGATATCCGGTCGCGCCCGGCGTGCTAAAAAAGCTAGGAGGCGCCGACCTCATTCATGTTCACGGCATAGATTTTTTCTTCGACTTTCTCGCCGCCACCAGGTTCCTGCATCGCCGCAGGCTTGTGGCTTCGACACATGGCGGCTTTTTCCATACGGATTACGCGTCAAGAGCAAAGCGCATCTGGTTTGCCAGCATCACGCGAGTGTCTGCAAGCGGGTATGCGCGGATCTTTGGCTCTAGCGAGAACGACGCGGACATTTTTCGTCAGATTGCACCAAGGCAGACAATAGCCATTGAGAATGGCGTCGACATCGACAAGTGGCGAGATGCCGGGGCGCGCGAGCCGAGCCCGACATTGCTCTTCATCGGCCGCTTTGCAGTCAACAAGGATGTGCCCGCATTGATCCGACTAGTTGCGGCGCTCGGAAGGCCCTGGCAGTTAATCGTTGCAGGGCAGCCTTCCGATCTCTCGGTTGATGATTTACGTTGGGCCGCCGCTGCAGTTGGGGCCACCGAGCAGTTAGAAATCCACGTTGGTCCCGATGATGCCGCACTGCGCGAACTCGTCGGCCGAGCAACCTACGTGGCTTCTGCCTCGCGCTACGAGGGATTTGGCCTTAGCGTGGTGGAAGGAATGTCAGCAGGGCTTGTGCCTGTTTTGCGCCGGATCCCGCCCTTCGAACGGCTTGTGGAGACCACCGGTTGTGGCTTGCTTGTCGACATGGATGATCCGCTATCTGCCGCAGGTGAGGTGCAGAAATTTCATAATGAGCAGGCGAGGGCGAGGCGGGCCGCCGCCATCCTGGCGGCCGCGAGATTTGGCTGGACGAGGGTCGCCACACGCTTTGCCGCAGAGTATCGGGCTGTATTGGGTGAGAAAGAGTAATGATCGCGAACTTCATCACTAGATGGTACAAGGGCCACCTATGACACGCAGAACTATCTTTTTCTGCCTTGATGGCTTTGGCCTTACGATCTTGCGCCTAATCAGCCTCTACCACGGCGTCTACAGTATCGATCGTCAACCCAGAGACGTTCCTGATGCAAAATAATAGCTCCATTGACGGCGACGTGCCGAATACTTTTGATCGGTCGAATAGTCTTCCACGTCAGTTACGCAGCCTGCAATGGCTACGAGCAATTGGAGCCATGTCCGTTGTATACTTTCATGCGGCAATACAGGTGCGACATCTCAAGGTTGGGGTAGTCGCCCCAGTCATTGGCGAAACCGGAGTCGATATCTTCTTCGTTCTAAGCGGCTTTATTATGTGGGTGACAACCCAGAACTCACATGTCAGCCCAAGAAAGTTTTTCGCTAGACGCATACAGCGAATCGTCCCACTCTACTGGCTACTAACTATTGCTGTGGCGCTATGCGCGATTGCGATGCCCCACCTCCTGCGCTCGACACGTTTTGACGCTCTTCACGTGTTAGCATCATTATCTTTTATTCCCTGGCCTAATCTCGCAGCTGTGCCCGGGACCTCTACTTATCTTAGTCCCATAATAGTCCCGGGTTGGACACTTAATTTGGAAATGACGTTCTACCTACTATATGCTTGTTGCCTGCCGCTTCGCGAAGGTCGCCGTGTTGCGAGCATAACCATATTGATAACGGCATTGTATGTTGCTGGCCTTGTTGGCGCCAGAAACCACTCCATTGCATCGTTTTATGGTAATAGCATTATCTTTGAGTTCCTAATGGGTATCCTCCTTGGCGCCTATCTCATACCATTTCTGCGCTTCTCTAAGGCGTTGGCATGGGCATTGCTCGCCATCTCGATTGTTACCTTAGCGTTCATTGAGTCTGCCGCGCCCGACTTGCCGCGCGCTCTCAAGTTTGGCTGCCCCGCATTTATCGCGATCGCCGCAGCAGTAAACCTTGAACGTCGAAGCGCAGTTCCTGATCTACCTGCATTGGTAAAGCTTGGCGACGCTTCCTACAGCATCTACTTGAGTCACATCATCGTTCTGGCAGGCCTAAGAATGGCCGTGAGATTTTTGGGCATCGATGGATCGCCGGGAACGGCGTACGTCTTTATCGCTATTGCTTTGCTTGCCTCAGCAATTGTCGGACTGCTAATTCATGAGTATATTGAGAAACCGCTGTCCAGGATTAAGCTAGGATTAGGCGGCCTGAACAACAAACCTCGTAATACGACACCTCAGCATTAGGCGATTTGCAATGTACGGTGTACCAGTTGCAGCCCCTGCCGCCGGTCGGCCGGGCGGTGAAGAGTGGAGGGCTCAGCGTTTTAGGCTATGCCTGTGGATCGTCGCTGTTCTTCCATCAACTTACAACGCCATCCTAGCTGCTCTTAATGCGCAAGGCTTACGAAGCTCGCGTGCGGCTGCAGTCGCCGTTGAAGGTGGAATACTAGCACTTTGCATGGCTGCCTGCTTTCTGACGGGGGGGCGAAGGCGGGACTTAGGTCCGATACTACTATTCTTCTTCGCTGCAATACAAGCGATCGTGACGTCGCTTATAAATGAGACAATTTATCCGGACTTTCTGCGGAACATGGCGATAGTAGCTGCGTTCACAGCCGTCGGTTACAGGGCCTCCTGGCGGGATATTCGAGCGGTATTCCGTATTCTGTCTATTATTGTGCTGGTGGTGCTCCTGATCGAGCTAATTCACCTTCCCCTTTATGTAGCAATGTTTCAGCCGGCCTCCTATCTTCAAGCGAGTCGAGGCTTGGAGGAGTTTAGCCTTAATGATACGGGGCTATTTGCTAACGCGGTCGGCTTCCAAGGTCGGTTTAGCTTTGGTATTTTTCAGGGGCCAAGAACATCTTCGATATTTTTGGAACAGGTTTCTCTTCCGGGGTTCGCGTCGGTTTTGCTTGTCTTTCTTCTGGGAAACTGGCAGCGTATTTCTAAGTCTGACAAGGCTCTGCACGTCATTTTAGTGGTGCTTATCGTTCTAAGCAACAATTCGCGCACCTCGAGCGCGCTTCTCGTTATCAATGCGGCTGGTTACTATGCGTACCCCTATCTCTCCGGGCGCCTTACAGCAGCGATCATGCCGATCTGCCTATTAACGGCGTTCATTGTGGTTGGCCCTACGGCCGCCTCACTAGGGACAGACGACACAATTGGGCGTCTTTCCATCACCGTTGCAGACCTAATGAATCTGAGTGCCAGTGAGTTAATTTTCGGCTCGCTTTCAAAAGTTACTCATGCATACGACAGCGGATACAACTATCTGATCGTATCGAGTTCAATTTGGGGCCTTCTCGGCTTTTGGATTTACCTAACCTTTGTTCCGGCAAGTCAGACTCCCGCGCAGCGAAGGGTACACTGGGGCTTGGCTGTCTACATCTACTTGTGGCTCATGATTGGGGGAACTGCGGTTTTCACGATGAAAACGGCCGCTTTGCTCTGGTTAGTTGTTGGTAATATGGTGTCTGGGGGAGGTAATCTCGATAAAGCCGACCATTGAATACATCACTCCTTCTCATAAAACGTCATATTTGATATTGTCCGGAGCGTCTTGAGATTGATAATCCAAGTCACTCCTCCAGGATGTGATGAGGCGTTCGTCGACTGCAGCCGCAGCGAGTACCTCCTCGCACTTGCGCTCAGCTGTCGAGTGAGGCATTGCAGTTGCAAGATCGAGAGCACTTACTGGTGCCATCCACATCACTCGAGCTCACGAAGCACCGCGGCAGGCAATCAGGGTGCAAGGTCTACTGCTACGGGCACAACATGGCCTCGCCTATGCAGGCGAGGTGGGCATTCCTATTTACCCGCACTGTTTCACCGTTTGAGGATGTGCCGTTGATTGGTATCCGGGTCAGCAGGCAATCCTGCGGTGATTAGGCCGCGTTTTATAAAAGCGATGGCCACAGTCGGACGGCAGCGGGGTTGAGGAAGGTCTCGAACGATAGGATGGTCTTGTCGTAGCGTGTCGCAGCATCGCCTTGAGCCGGGCGAAAGCCTTCTCGATCGGTTTGAAGTGGGGACTGTAGGGCGGAAGATAGCGTAGACTGGCTCCCACCTCCTTAATCAGGTCTCGGATTGCGGCGCGCTTGCGACTTGAGAGATTGTCCATAACGACGATGTCGCCGGGGCGCAGCTCGGGAACGAGCACGTTGGTCACGTAGGCCTCGATCTGGTCTCCGTTGTTGGGCCATCAAGCACCATCGGCGCGATCATGCCGGTCATGCGCAGGCCGGCGACAAAGGTGGTGGTCTTGCGATGACCATGCGGGAAGCCCATTCGCAGGCGCTCGCCTCTGGCACAGCGACCATGGCTGCGGGTCATGTTGGTCGCAGTCCATGTTTCGTCGATAAAGACGAGGCGCTCTGGCTCGAGAACAAGCTGGTCATCAAACCAGGCATGGCGCTGCCTCAAGACATCAGGTCGGTCCTGCTCGATTGCGTGACCCGACTTTGTTTGCGCGTGATCCGGTGACGATCGAAAAAGCGCCAGAGCGTGCCGATCCCGACCGCAATGCCACGCTTGGCAAGGCCGGTCCGGATCTCGGCAAGGGTGATGTCGCCATTCTCCTCCAGCATGGCCAGGATGAGCTCGGCATGTGCATCGGTCTTTGACGAGCGTTGGTCGCCTCCTGGCTTTCCAGGCACCGCTCGGCCGTGCCTCAACGCCATCTGCCGCCAGCGGATAGCCGTCGCCACGCCAGCTCCGAACCGATCTGCAGCTGCTCGGCAACTCAGGCCGCCATCGATCGCGGCCACTACCTGGCCACGCAGATCCTCAGATAGTGCTCTGCCCATCCATGCCGGCCTCCAAATCCAGCCAGGCGGGTGAATCAGACCTAGCGCGGCAAGGGAATACCGCTTGATTCAGGCACTGTGGAAAACGCTTTAAGCTCACCCCGTCCCAAGCATGGGGCGGAATGCTTCGCATTCTATGACCTGGCCAAGTGTCGCAAGCGGGTTGCCCGTCTCTGGCAACCGCTTTACGTGGTCACAAATTGCAAACAGGCGCAACAGCTTCATCTCGCGTCCCGCTCTCAAGCGCCAGGTGAACCACGTCAGGCCACATCACTCCACAGGTGAAGGGTGTCTCAGGTCGAACGCTCTTGATTATTCGTGACACTTCAAGGTTCGCACGAAGGCACGGTGAGTGTCGTTGCCCCCTAATTGCCTGACGAGGCCTCGCGGGTCTGTGTGCTGTACTCGCGGGGTGACCGGTAGCCTAGCGCCTTGTGCGGGTGTACCTCGTTGTAGTGCGTCTGCCAGCGGGGCGGTTGCTCTATGACAGTGCGTGCGTCGTCCCCTGGCAACGAGATCGAGCGCAAGAGGAGTGTCAACGCCGACTGGATAATCCCCAAAAGTGCCGATCGAAAATTCCCCACTTTGCGGTTCGGGGATCAGCCGAGGCGGTGATCGATGGGGCGC
>NZ_JACHLR010000039.1 GCF_014204535.1 Novosphingobium chloroacetimidivorans | reverse complement strand
TCCGATGGCAGCAGTCCCGCAATCACTTCCCATTCCTCGTCTGTCAAATCACCCCGAGCCATTGCCACTCCCGCAAAGAGCAGCTTTGAATCAGATGTCAGCCTGTCTGGGAATCCACTTTGTCAACGTGGCCTAGTAGGGGGCGAAACCATCAAGGCTGAGATCGTCCACCGTAAGGTCAACGCCATCGAGGCTGAAGCAGGTCATGATGATCGCCCCTCCCATCGCACGACCATCACTCGCACAAAGCACAACGTCACCAGCGCTACTGTGACGATCAGAGGCAGGTAGGCCGCCACCGCATCACCAATCGCTGGGACCGAACATCTAGATACAGTTGCATAGACCCTGCTCATTTCGCGAGCACGTGTGCAACTCGGCTAGAATCTAAATGAACCCGACTAAGAGAAAGACGCGGTTCCACGACTTGATATAATCTCTAGCATTATGAATGGTGGTGTCGCAAGCAGATTAGCCACCCTTCGTCACCTTTCTCAACTTGTGCCCCGTCAAGTTCAGCTAGCCATTCCAACCACAAGAGGCTCCATCTGCTTCGCGACCTATGACCTCGATCACCCACCGGACCACACCATCATCGTCGCACACCGAAAGTTCCCAATGTTCGTCCGTCCAAAGCCGAGCGGGTTGGTCCTGGAGTAGCTCACCCATCCGGGCCGATGCCTCGACACCTACCTGCGCGAGGTTGTCTAATACAACGCGGCGGGAGAAAAGCAGATGACTTGGTGAACGAATTTCGAACTGATAGCGAGGCATAATGGATCATCCAGAGCGCCGATTAACGATACGCATCGCAGGCAGCTATGTTCCAAACCGCATTAGGCGCTTGTCATGTTTACCACAGCGGATGGTGAACTGGTGCGCGACCGGTGAAGATGGCGGTCAATGCGGCCAAAGCCATACACCGACTGCGAGGATCGTCACCGCCCAGGTGACCATCTCGTTGCAGCGCGCAATTGCGGATACGCGCATAGGGTATTGTCGATACGATCGAAGATCGTGTACCGCACGAAGCGCGGTCCGTCGGCTTTTGGTTTCACTAGATCTTGTCGTGCTATCCCATGCAGAGTTAGCAAGTAAAACTTAAGTCACTTTGAATCACCAAGGCCACAGCACGACAGCGGTAGTCACAATAGCTGTCAGCCAAATGGCGACTTCTATGCTCCACGAGAAATCTTCTTTCAGCGTCAGCGCTGCGACTGGCATGGCCACCCTCCCCCTAACGGACCTCCCCGTCCATTTGTCTACGCTATGATAGGGGTATTAACACGAGGTAAACGCGACAACATGGTTCCACGCTACGATACAAATCTTTCGTGATCAAAGGCCATGGCGAACCTTGAGACCTTGCCTTGGTTGAACTATCGCACCGACTGTCGCCATAAGAGGAGAGCGCATGCCGCTTCCACAGAGTCTAGTTGAACTGACCACCGAGATCGTCACCGCCCACCTGTCGCACAACGGCGTAACAGGCGATTTACTGCCCGAGTTGATCAAGAATGTTTACGCGGCGCTCGCAAGCTTGGGCAACGAGCCCAAAGCGACTGCGGAAGCGTCGAATGCGCCAGAACCAGCGGTAACCGTTCGCAAGAGCCTTTCCAATCCTGATAGGATCATCAGCATGATCGACGGGAGGCCATACAGTAGTTTAAAGCGGCACCTCACCAAGCACGGCTACACACCCGAATCATATCGTGCCGCCTTCAATCTCCGGCCAGACTATCCGATGGTCGCACCCGGCTATGCGGCGCTACGCAAAGAGTTGGCGGTCAACATCGGGCTCGGACGGAAAAACAGCCGCTGGAACAAGATCGAAGAAACGCCTGATGGTGCTGTAGACGATCAAGAGACGCTTCCGCGCGACGAGCCCATCGCAGTGCCAGAGAACGCTCCAACTAAGGTGCGCAGGCCACGGAAAAAGGCGGACACCAACAAAGCACCTGAACAGCGGAACGAGCCTGTGCCAAACGAGACAAGCGGCGCTGAATAAGGCTACACGAGCCGCGATTAAACGGGCTTTACGTTAGTCACGGAAGGCTGCGGCTATGATCATGCCCTAGCCTTTTTCTATTGCCCGTTCGATTCTTGTCGAAAAATCCAGCAGCACGCTTCTAGTGCGGTTTCTGACCCGTATAAATCAGCAGGGATTTACAAGGCGCTAGAAGTCTGATTCACGATGCTTGCTGGAATGAAGGCCAGCAAAGCATAGATCAACCAATACCAATGGAATCGCGGCCGCGTTATTGGCGGCGAATGATAGTGGGACGAGCAGGCGGGCGGCGGCGGCGCGGCATGGAGTGGCTCCTTCAACCGCGATCCGCTGGCAAGCTCAGCAAGCAGCAACGGACAGCTTTCGCGGCCAAGCCTCGGGGCGGTTACATGCGGTCGCACCGGATCGAGGAGCGCCGCGGCGAAGTGCTGGCGCTCTGGGAGGCACAGCAGGACATTACGCTCGACGACTTGCGCGTGGCGCTGGGCGGCATCAGCCTTTCGGTTGCCAACTCGACGCTGCAACGTTTGTTTGCACGCCACGGCATCACTTGGGGAAAAAGACCGGGCGCGTGATCGAACAAGACCACCGCGACGTCCCGAGGCAGCATCAGGCCTGGTTCGATGGCTAGGCCGCAGACCCATAAACAGGATTCCCAAACCCGCTAATGCATGATTCAGTTTTCCGGCAAGCAGATGGGCATGGCACGTTTTGATCTGACGGACTTCGAGTGGTCGGTGATCGAACCGTTGCTTCCTACGAAGGTGCTTGGCGTGAAGCGGGTGGACGACAGCCGGGTCCTGAATGGCATTCTCTGGCGGCTACGCACGGGAGCGCCCTGGGCAGACATTCCGTCGCGCTATGGACCGCATACGACCTGTGTGAACCGCTTCAATCGGTGGCGGCGTGCGGGGCACTGGCAGAGGATATTGGAAGCGGTGTCAGCAGCTTACGAGGGCGACGTGCAGATGATCGACTCCTCGTCGATCCGGGTTCACCTGCACGGTGCCAACGGCAGTAAAAAAGGGGATCCGGTTGCATGGTCGCTCGCGCGGCGGCCTGACTACCAAGATCCACCCGCTGGTGGATGCCAATGGCATGCCGATCGCCCTCAAACTCACCGCCGGCCAGGCGCACGATGGTCGCAGTGCCGCCGGTATGCTCGACACCCTGGCCGATGGCGACGTGCTGCTCGCTGATCGCGCCTATGACAGCGACGCACTCAGGATCGAGATGGCGGCGCACGGCGCATGGGCCAACATCAAGCCCATGCCGAACCGCAAGCGTCGACCGATCTTCAGCACCTTTCTCTACCGATACCGCAACCTCGTCGAGCGCTTCTTCAGCAAACTTAAGCAGTTCCGAGCCGTGGCAACCCGCTACGACAAGCGCAACGACACCTTCCTCGCCTCAGTCCAACTCGCATCCATACGCATCTGGCTTAGGCATAATGAGTCGGTGGCCTAGTGCGATCTTGATCCCGACCGCTTGGTGTTCATCGACGAGACCTGGACCGCGACCAACATGAACCGCACGCATGGCCGCGCTCGCCGAGGCGAGCGGTTGCGGATGGGCTTCCCGCATGGCCGCCGCAAGACCACGATGTTGGTGGCAGGTCTGCGCATGAGCGGGATGATCGCGCCGACGGTGCTCGACGGACCAATCAACGGCGACTGTTTCGAGGCCTACGTCCCGCAGATGCTCGTGCCCGAACTCAGCCCTGGCGACATCGTTGTTATGGAGAACCTCTCCAGCCACAAGCGCCGATCGGTCCTCGCGATGATCGAGGACGCCGGCGGATCCCTGCGCTTCCTTCCGCCCCCTGGCCTTCGCCGGGGCAGGCTCGATAGCCCCGACTTCAATTCCATGGAAAAGCCTTCCTCCGCCTCAGGCCATGCTCAGGAAAGCGGGCGAGCGGATTGTCACCGGTCTCTAGAGCCTCATCGGCACACTCGTCGATCTGTTCCGGCCTGACGAGTGCGCCAACTACTTCAGCTGGAAACCCGTAAAAACCGGTGTTTGGTAGCTTGGCGGGCTGACGTCGGTGCTGCTGGTGCTATCGAACGCGGGAGGGCGAGCTTTTGGTTGGTTTGCGAAGGCATTCCAGGCGCCATTGGCCGGTCTGCCTGGGTTGAAGACAGAGTCATCCCATGCTTTCGCGGCGTTCATGGAAGATCAGCCTGTTGAAGTTGTAGGCCAGGTTGCAGAGGGTCAGCTTCGCTTCGGCTCGCGCCAGGCCAATGGTGCGGATGAACAGCCCGAACCGGTTTTTTTGATGGGCAAAGACATGTTCGACATGAGCCCGGATCGAGGATTTCGCAGCATTGGCTCGCGCGGTCGCCTTCGTCATGGGCTTGCCCATGGGTTTGCGCCGGTGGATGCGGGATGTGAGCATCCGATCGGAGAGCCACTTCTCATTACGCTTTGACCGATAGGCGCTGTCTGCCCAGACTTCGGAGCCGGTGTTGTCGGTGCTCACGACGTGGCGCAGGAGGCGCCCGTCGGCGGCCGATGCCGAAGTCACCGCCATCTCTCGGATGAAGCCGAAGTGCCGGTCGATGCTGATATGCGATTTGTAGCCAAAAACCGGCAGCGCAATCATGGGCAATGGCGTGCCGTTCTCGCGATGGCGCACCTTACCGCCGACCTTGAGCGTCCAGCGCGCATCGGTGTCTTTTTGCGCGGCCTTGTTGGGCTCGTTTGGCCAGATTGCCTTCGCGTTCTTGCCCGTCTTGATCGCCTCGCGCTCGCCTTCCGTGTTCCACTGCTTGGGCGCGGGCACCAAGGAGGCATCCACAATCTGGCCTGACATCGGGGTGTAGCCCTTCTTCTGGAGTCGCCAGTCGAAGGCCTTCATCACCCTCTTCAGCGTCCCGGTCTCGGTCAGACGGTTGCGAAAATGTCGGATCGTATTCTCATCCGGCGTGCGATCGCCGAGTGACAGCCCAAGGAAGCGCAGCCAAGTCAGGCGATCCCGGATCATGAACTCCATCCGCGCGTCCGACAGGTTGTGCTGCGCCTGCAGGATCAGCGCCTTGAACATCATTACCGGATCGAACGCCGGTCGCACCCTTGGCACCGTCGCCGTAGCCCAAACCCTCAATGAGCCAACCTCGGAAGTACTCGAAGTCCACCGTCTGCTGCAGAACCTCAAGCGGATCGCCGTCCTTGCTCAACGCTTTAAGATGATCGCTAAACTGAACAGGGACTTGGGATCCACCACGGCTCTCCATCATCGCTCCCGTTCAATGAATCATCACAGCTGCCGAAACGCTAACGGTTTTTGCGGGTCTCGAGCTCTTGTGGCTACGATCCAAACTAATCAGAATCCGCTCTAAACAACTTCATGAAGACCGTCTTTGGACTTTACAGGCAAAAACGTGGCCTGCTTGCTGAACAGATAATCGATTCAGTACATGAGGAAGAATGGTTTTATGAAGGGTATTTCTAGACAGCGAAGGCTAATTTCTTTGTGTTCGGTGACAAGCCGATATCATAAAGTTTGTTGTGCCTGTGATCGCCCTACCTTACTGCGAAGACGATGTTCAACAGAAATTCTCGGAGGTTGGGATGAGCTTTCTGACAACCACTCAAGCTAAGGGGATTGCAAAGACGTGTGATAAGTTTGACCGCCAGATATGGCAAACATGTTTCTGGCGGTGATCCTGAAAGAGGCGCGGCAAGATCCGCGGAATTATCCGTTGTGATGGTTGAGCAAGGGTAACTTGCTAATGCTCGCTCAATCCTAGAAACTATCATGAGCAACACCATTAAAGTCACCATCGACACCTCTGCCGTCTAATTTGACTTCAAGTAGAACGCCAAGCTGTCAGGCGAACTCAAGACCGCAATCGTGCGGTTGATCGATACTTCCCTTGTCGTTTGCAGCAAACCTCTTTTGGGTTAATTTTTGTACGCCGGCGACCTTGTGCGCAGGAAGGTTGTCGAGGACGAGAACGTTGCCTAAACTGAGGGCTGGTGTAAGGACATGCTGGACATAGGTGCGGAAGGCATCGCCATCCATTGCGCGGTGTAGCACCTAAGGCGCGGTCATGCCGGTGAGACGTAGCCCAGCAACGAAAGTCATCGTGTTCCAGTGCCGAAACGGCGCTTTGTCGCGGCAGCGTTCGCCCACTGGAGACCAGCCATAGAGCCGAGCCATCTTCGTCTTCACCCCGGTCTCATTAAGAAAGACGAGGCTATCAGGGTTGAGGAAGAGCTGTGCCGCTCTTGCACAGCTTGCGGCGCGCGGCGACATCCGGCCGGTGGTGCTCGGCGGCTCGCAGCGCTTTTTCTAAGGACAGCCCGAGCCGGCTGGCTGCATTCCAGATCGCTCCGGTGCTGAGCTCGACGCCGTGCTCCACCAGCCGCCATGACTGGGCTTGCGCCAGCGTCACCCCCGGTCGCGAGCGGATGTGCGCCGCCAACGCAAGCTCCTGCCCCCCCCGGACAGCTTGCGAGGCGCATGTCCGCTCTTCGGGGTGATCCTTGCGTCGCCGGTCGTAAGGCGACGGATCAATGCCTTGTAGATGTGGGCCATACTTACCTCGAAGGTCGCAGCTGCTTGCCGAACCCGCACGCTGCGATCCACCGCCTTCAGCACTCGATCACGCAGATGCTGCGAGTAGCTCTGACCAGACCGCCAACCCACTGCCGCCTCCATCACATCGGCGGCTATGAATCACAGGACCATCGTCTTGAAAACCGCTCTCCGATCCCGCTCGTCCTGGAAGTTGCTCTAAATAGCTGATGGAGCATCGAAAGGCAAAGTTAGACGATGGGCCGCTCGCGTTTACAATACTGCCCACGAGCAGCCACCTTGTAAGGCTCCACCCCGATCCGATCAGCAATATGACTGGATGATTGTTGTGAACGAACTCGATGACGGTCGCACGCTGTTCCTGACCGGATGGATGGGCAAGCCGCTGTCCGTAGATGATTGGCATAACGCTGCGGCAGCACTTTGCCTGAAGGCAAAAACAGTGACATGGAAGCGAGCGCCGGGCCACGCAACACTCCACGAGAACCGGCCTAATGTTCATCACGAGATGCGCATCGCGCCGCCATCCTAGGCGGCGTGGACAAATTATTCGGAACCGATCAGGCGGTCGTGCATCGCAAAGTCAGGATTTGATCCGCGTGGGATGCATGGCGTTGCGCTTGACCCACTCATCTACTTCTCTGAAGCTTTCGGGATACGGCTCGGCCTCGGGAAAGCTCCTGTAGCTCAGAAGCCGAAGCCTGCTTCCCACAGTCTGCGGAGCTTTTCCCGTTGCTCGCCATCGCGCTTTTTGGGCACGCGGAACGTGCGCCCCATTAACGCGAGGGAACTTCCGGATTCCGGACAACCATGCGCGATGTCGCTTGCGCGTTTCCAAATTTCTGGCAGGCGAAACATGCGTGAGCTATAAGATAATCGGACCTCCAAAGTAAGGCCGCACCTGCGGGAGCAGAATAACGCGGTTGCCGATGGCTTTGCGCACTTCCATCCGATCATGTTTTGCCATGGCCTTTCTCATCCAACAGAGAGTGCCGCAACGATGCGCAGTTCGTAATGCACGAGCAGGATTGACGGGTTGGCCGTTGGTTGCTTCAAAAAGGCTACATTTTGGAGGTAGGCTTGAGCAGGGGCGATCTCACCGAAGCGGAATGGCGCATTCTGAAGGGTTTATTACCCATTGAGCCTGAGAACCGTGGCCGAGGCAGACGGCCCAAGCAGAACCGTTCGATCATTAACGGCATCCTCTGGCGGCTTCGATGTGGCGCGTCATGGCGCGACGTGCCGCCCAAATACGGTAGCTGGAACACCATCTATCGACGGTTCCGGCGTTGGAGTGAAGCCGGTGTCTGGGAGACGGTCGCGGTTACACTGGCCGAGGTCATGGCGGACAGCGGCCATTACAGCATCGGCAGTACTACCGTTCGCGCCCACGTCTCGGCAGCGGGCGGAAAAGGGGGACTCATCGATGAGCTCTTGGCCGCTCGCGGGGCGGGTTCACCAGTAGCTTCACTGCCTGGCTGATGCCCTCGGACGACCGCTCGCCTTCCACCTGACGGTCGCGCAAGCAGCAGACTGCAAAGCATATGACGCGCTCATAGGTCTGCGACTTACTTCCCGATACGGGCGGTGTGACGTCATTTTGACGGGCCGGGATCCAATAGGCCCTGTTGGAACGCGGTCAATGCTAAGAAAAAGTTCCCCATACGATCACATGAAAGCGATACTGGAGCCAAAAGCCAAGCTACTTTTCCACTGCGATCGGGACCGCGATGAAGCTCAAGACTCTGTCGAAGAGCAAGGTGCAAACTTTTGGTTAGCCTTTCCCCGGAGAGTCGCGAAGCTCGAAGGCGCTTACGCCGTCCAGTGACACCGTCGGCCTGCGCGAAGCTCACCGGAGAGTGCGAGTCTCGATTTGGAACGAAACTGATTTGCAGTAGTTATAGACTGGTGACTGCGCTTGGTCGCCACCGAGTCGCACTCTTGAGACTCCGCGCCCCGGATTGATGAAGCCTCCGTCCGGCGCGCACTCTTTCCCGCTGTTTTTGCTTGAATTTATTTCCTTAGGAACTTGGGACATTGTAGATCATTCTACTGCCGCCTCTCTCTGTCATCTTAAAGAGGCACTTACGCGAACTTAGCACCTCAGTTTTTCCGACACGCCGACCGGTCTGAAAAATTGAGGTGTTCTTTTTGTCCGCTGCCAATCTGTTGTTGCCGGATCGCTGAAGACAGGGCTCGTCCTAATCGCCGGAAGGGCCGCGAGCGCACGCCGCCTTGGTGGACCGGCATCTGTCGGACAGGCGCGACTGGCTGCCTGGCGGTGACGAGCCAACCTTCGCGGACATCACGATGGCGGCCGCGATCGCCTTTCCCAACTTCCCGGTGAACGCCACGCCGCTCGACGAGGGCTTTGAGCATGATGACGGCTGCTCAGCCCTGGATGCCCCGCCGGCCTTCCTTGCCGCCTATGCCGATCCCAACAGCGGCGTGCCCGAACTGGATAACCGGACCTGAAAGCGCAGCCTCCAAAAACGCCTGACCCTCAACATACACGTACTAACGAAGGGAAATCATCATGCCGTTCGCTCGTATCGACCTTAACAAAGGCGAAATCTGAGTATCGCGCCACGCTGGCCGACGTAGTGTATCAGGGGATGGTCGCGGTGCTGAAGGCGCCCGATGGCGACCGCTTCATCGTCGTCACGAGCACGAGACCGAGAACCTGATCTACGACCCAAACGTCTTGGCCTTTCAGCGCACGCCTGATTTCGTCCTGATCTGGGTCATGAGCACCGTCGGCAGCGACAAGGAGTCAAAGTTCACCTTTCACCGCTATATTGCCGGCAAGCTGGGCGTGCGACACGACAATAACATGATCAACAAGGTGTTTGTTGACAAATCGGGTTGGTCGTTCGGCAACCGCCAGCCTTCGTGATTGAACGCTGACGATCGGGATCAGCGATGAACCCTGCTATGCGTGATTTTTTAACGGTTCATCGGGTACGCAGAGAGCGAGGGCTGAGGAGCAGCGCAGTGCAAGCCATGCCGTTTCAAAATTATGAGAGTGCTGTTCTTGAGGATAGGTGCGGCGCGCGATTCCGAGTGGCGATCTCTGCATTGCTCGACCACAACGACGACCCATATCCCGTTTTTGTGACAGACCTAAGCGTGGCCGGATTTGCGGCCGAGATAGCGGTTGAACTACCCGTCGGCGCTTTATGCCTTCTTCGACTTCCAAACAGTGTAGCAATGCTGTCTTTCGTTGTATGGGCCGACGCCGGAACTGTTGGTTGTTCCTTCAATCGACTGCTCGATCCCGAGACATTGCAACGCCTATTGAAGTGGTGGCGCGACTAAGGTCTCAGGGCTTGCTAGTCCCGGAAGGGCGTCGAGCTCGGCCTTGACTCGGCTCCTGCCGCCGCTCTTGGCAAAGCCGATGATGCTGGCACCAGCCGCACCGATGCCGTTAATGCCGGCTGCGAGAAGCTCAAGCTGTTGAGCCTGCCCCCATAGCACGTTCATCAGCAGGCACAGAGCCGATCGCAAAGTCGAGTGCCCACTGCATTTGCTGCTCGCCTGAAGCCCGATTACAATGCGAGTGATTAATACCGCCATCATGCAGACCACCGTGGGCCCGGCAGGCACGAGACCTTGGGTATCGGTCCGAGCCAGTCGCCGCGCGTTGCACGCGCTGCTCTATCTTCGCCGCACCACCGAGACGGCGCGGCGAAAGGCCAAGCTCTTGCTCCTGACGGTCGGCCTCGGACCCCGCCTCGCGCATGGCGGTGAAGTATGGGGTGAGCCGAGCAATCACTTGCCAGGCGCCGCGTTTCGGCTTCAGCACCGCACCGTTCTCGGCGACCTAGCTCGAGCAGCGATCAAACACCATGTAGGCGAGGACCAGGCGCTGGATGGCGCGGGCATTGTCCGGAACGAGCAGTTCTCGCTCCTTCATCTCTGCCAAAATTCGCCGCCAGTGCTCGCCAGCCGCAGCAAGCTCGATCTCGTCACTGAGTAGCAGCATCCAGTCTGGGTTCGGAACGATCGTGCCGGTACCGTCGATAGGGTAACAGTCATTCGCAACCCCTTTCGGAGCAATTGTAAGCATCCGGTGAGTATCGCAGCGGCTTGAGGCGCGATCCGGGTGAGGCTGTCGAGTGCGCGATTACGCGGCGACCGGCAGCTGTGTGCGACTAGCCTGCCAATTCCACGGGAGCAGCTCATGCAAGCGCTGCTGCGGGATGTCGGCGATGCGGGTGAGGACGTCGGCAAGCCAGGCTTGCGGGTCGACGTCGTTGAGCTTGGCGGTGGTGATGAGGCTGAACATGAAAGCAGCGCGCTGACCGCCGCGGTCGGAGCCGGCGAAGAGCCAGGCTTTGCGGCCGATGGCGATGCCGCGCATCGCGCGCTCGGCGCAATTGTTGGTCAGGCAGATCCGACCGTCGTCGAGGAAAGCGGCGATCGCGGCCCAGTCCCTAAGCATGTAGTCCATGGCTTTGGCGACTTCGGAGGAGCGTGAGAGGCTCGAGCGCTGCTCGATCATCCAGGAACGCAGATCGTCGAGCAGAGGCGCGACGTGCTGGTCTCGGGCGATCCGCCGCTGCTCGGCGCCCTGGCCGGTGATGGTCCGCTCGAATGCGAAGACGGCATCGATGCGGCGCACGGCCTCGACAGCGAGAGGGGCGATCACCGGCGAGCCCTTGCGGCGCTTCTTGAGCTGGGTCTCGGCATCGGCCAGCTCAAAGAAGTGGCGTCGTGCGTGCGCCCAGCACAAGGCCTGCTTCAGCGGCTCGGGCTGCCGATCTGGCCGGAACAAGCCGTTGTAGCCGGCATAGGCGTCTGCCTGGAGGATGCCGGACCAGCCCTGCAAGTGAGCGAGTGGATGCTCGCCGCGCCGATCGCGAGAGTAGTGGTAGATGGCTGCGGGCGGTGCTCTGCCACCGAATGGCCGATCGTCGCGCACGTAGGTCCACAACCGAGCCGTGTCGGTTTTGCCGCCCGCCAGCACCGGAATGGTCGTGTCGTCCCCGTGAAGCCGCTCACCGACGAGGGTGTGCGCCTCGATCAGGCGGTAGAGCGGCATCAGCGCCGCAGTGCAAGCGCCGACCTGGTCAGCTAGCGTCGTTAGGCTGAGCTCGACACCCTCGCGAGCATAGCGATCCCGCTGACGGTTAAGGGGCTGATGCGCGCCGAATTTCTCGAAGAGGACCATCGCCAGGAAGCTGGGGCCGAACAGACCACGCGGCGTCACATGGAAGGGCGCGGGCGGCTGTGTGATCCTCTCGCACTCCCGGCAGGAGAATCTCTCACGGACGGTCTGAATGACCTTCCACTGGCGCGGGATCACCTCCAGCGTCTCGGTCACATCCTCGCCAAGCCTGGAGAGACGATCGCTGCCGCATGCCGGGCACGAGCACGGCGCCGCAATGACGACGCGCTCGCGCGGGAGATGCTCGGGCAAGGGTTTGCGCGCCGGTCGTTTACGCGTGAATGCGGCGACACTCGCGCCAGCAGCGGCGAGGCTCGCAAGCACCTCGTCCTCGCTGGCGGATGTCTCCAGCTCCTCGAAGCCTAGCTCCAGCTGGTCGATCAGCTGGCGTGCACGCTCGGAGCGCTGGCCATACAGAGCACGCCGCATCTTTTCGTTTTGGAGCTCGAGGAAGGCATTGCGGGCTTCCAGATCAGCGTTGATCGCCTTGACCCTGGCAGCATCTGCCCGAGCCACTGCCAGCTCGGCCCTGAGGGCCTCGAAGTCTTCTGGAGCGGGTGAGCCAGCGGCATCCATGACCAGCAAGGAATCACAGAAAACCGCGGATTTGAAGCACTAAGTGCGCCTGTGTGCGAACAATATGCGGACCTAACCAGCGCTGGTCGGACGCCAAGTGTATCGGGGGTTACGCCAGTCGACACCCTCGAGCAAACAGGCCAGCTGCGAACTCGTCAGCGACACCGTCCCATCCTTTGCCGATGGCCAGATGAAGCGACCTTTCTCGAGCCGTTTGGCATAGAGCGACATACCAACCCCATCATGCCAGATGATCTTGACCAGAGAGCCGGCCCGTCCGCGAAACACGAACAGATCGCCACCATGAGGATTGCGTCCAAGATCTTGCTGCACCAGCAGCGCCAAGCCTTGCATGCCCTTCCTCATGTCGGTGTGGCCCATGGCGATCCACACACGCGCTCCGGCAGGGATCACCGCAGAGCCTTGAGCGCCGCGGCCACCAACGCGGGCGAAGCCGACGCGAAGATGCTCACCCGCCGGTCGCGTGCAAGATCTACGACAATCAGCGGACCTAACGTCGGCGTCACAGCTCCACCGTCCTGGATCACCGCCTCAGCAAAGCCTGGGCTGGCAAGCTCGGGTGCTGCCCGCTCAACCCCCGCCTCGCGAAGCTTGCGACGCCAGATGTAGATCAGCGCTGTCGAGACATCGTACCGCCGAGCAACCTCGGCCACGCACGCTCCAGGCGAGAAGGCGTCCCTCAAGATTTGCAGCCGCTCGTCGTGGCTCCAACGCCGGCGCCGCTCGGGCTCTGACATCACCGTGACCTGCCCCATAAACCGCTCCTAAGTGCGCTCTTAAGAGCACTCCTAAGAGCGGTCGCTCACTAGCCGAGCAAGGCGGGCCTCACCGAAGGGGTACGAGCAATTTTTTGATCTGGTTTTTGATCTAGTTGGGTACGGAGGTACCTGCTGGTTGGGAGGGCCGCCCTTCCAGAGTTCCGATATGAGGATGGTCTGTTCAGCTGACACCACCGATCCGGTTAAAGATCAGGCGGTTTCGGACCTGCGAGTCACGTCCACCAGAACGTGCACCTTCTCCATCCAGACCTCGTCCCGCACGTCAGGGTTAATCTAGATGTCGCCAAGCTGTTGAGCACCGCCGAGCCTGCGAGGCCCTCGTCAGAGTCGTAGGTTCACACATCCCGTTGCTCCACGCCGTCCAGCCAAAGGATCAGCGTCGGACCGATCTCAAGATTGTCGGCACGATGGTCTGGGTCGTTCGGGTCAGTGGAAGAAGCAGGCAGGATCGATGTCAATGACCAGTCGGTCAATTCACTTGCCCTAGGCCGCAGACCCATAAACAGGATTCCCGAACCCGCTGATGCATGTTGCAGTTTTCGGGCAAGGAGATGGGCATGGCACGTTTTATTCTGACGGACTTTGAGTGGTCGTGATCGAGCCGTTGCTTCCTACGAAGGTGCTTGGCGTGAAGCGGGTGGACGACAGCCGGGTCCTGAAAGGCATTTTCTGGCGGCTACGCACGGGAGCGCCCTGGGCAGACATTCCGTCGCGCTATGGACCGCATACGACCTGTGTGAACCGCTTCAATCGGTGGCGGCGTGCGGGGCACTGGCAGAGGATATTGGAAGCGGTGTCAGCAGCTTACGAGGGCGACGTGCAGATGATCGACTCCTCGTCGATCCGGGTTCACCTGCACGGTGCCAACGGCAGTAAAAAAGGGGATCCGGTTGCATGGGTCGCTCGCGCGGCGGCCTGACTACCAAGATCCACGCGCTGGTGGATGCCAACGGCATGCCGATCGCCCTCAAACTCACCGCCGGCCAGGCGCACGATGGTCGCAGTGCCGCCGACATGCTCGACACCCTCGCCGATGGCGACGTGCTGCTCGCTGATCGCGCCTATGACAGCGACGCACTCAGGATCGAGATGGCGGCGCGCGGCGCATGGGCCAACATCAAGCACATGCCGAACCGCAAGCGTCGACCGATCTTCAGCACCTTTCTCTACCAATACCGCAACCTCGTCGAGCGCTTCTTCAGCAAACTCAAGCAGTTCCGAGCCGTGGCAACCCGCTACGACAAGCGCGACGACAACTTCCTCCCCTCAGTCCAACTCGCATCCATACGCATCTGGCTTAGGCATAATGAGTCGGTGGCTTAATCCAAGAATGCGTTGGATTGAACGGCCTGCCATCGCGGATCGTGCCGTGCACGATACCGCTACGCTCATCGCGCTGAATCTCGCCATCGTGCTGTGGCTTGCACACCGACTCCCAGTTTTTGCGATTTTAGAAAAGCTTTTGGTCGCCAAGGTGCGGATGCGGTGATTGACGACGGTGGCAGGTACCGCCCTGTTCTAGAGCACTTTCACCATGACCGTTGATAGGCCGCGGCATGGAAGAAGTTGGCGCTCGTTGGGCAAGAAGCGATCGAGCAGGCTGCCGATACGTTCGACGAGGCCGTCGACAGTTCGCGCGGGCTCCTGCCGTAAGAGCGCCTTGAGCTTGGAGAAGGCCATCTCGATCGGGTTCATGTCTGGGCTGCAGAGCCTGCCCCGGCGAAGGCCGGGGGCGGCAGGTAGAAGATCTGGGCACGGCGGTCGGCGATCGCCTCGCGGATGCCGGCGACCTTGTGCGCGG
>NZ_JACHLR010000038.1 GCF_014204535.1 Novosphingobium chloroacetimidivorans | reverse complement strand
GTCAAATCAAACCGCGCCATATCAATCCCCTTCTCGGAGAATGAATCAGATCGCCGCCCCTTTGGGAATCCTGTTTATGGGTATGTGACCTAAGGCGAGGCCATGCCGCTCCTACTGCCGAGATGGCGCACTAACAGGCTTCCCCACACTTCGCGGCGTGCGGTCGCCTACCGAAAATGGCTGTTCATCCATGTCGACCTGTAAGACTTCCGGTCCTAGCTGCAGCGATATGCTGCATGTCGTCCATCATTCCGGTTACGTGGTTGAAGCCGAAGGTACGGGCACCTTCCCACACGACAAATACGCTCTGGTCATGCGGATACTGCACGAAAGTGGGGTGGGCATGACGGTCCACACGCCGGAAGTCATGCCCCGGGAATGGCTCGAGGCCGTGCACGACCCGGCTTATGTCGATGAAGTCATCGGTTGCAGGGTGCCGGCTGCGAAGCAACGGCGGATCGGTTTCACGATCGACGAGAGGATCTCTCGCCGATCGCAGCTCTCTCCCGGCGGAACGTGGCTCGCGGCGAAGCTGGCGCTGCAGCACGGTTATGCCGCAAACGCCGCCGGCGGCAGCCATCATGCCTTGGCCGACACCGGTGCGGGCTACTGCGTCTTCAACGATCTCGCACTCGCCGCCAACAGGCTCATCGCGGAGGGCGATGTCTCGCGCATCCTGATCCTCGACCTCGATGTGCATCAGGGCGACGGCACTGCCGCTCTGACCGCAGGGCGGAGCTACATCTTTACTCTCTCCATTCACGCGGAAAAGAACTTCCCAACCCGCAAGGCGCGTTCCTCGTTGGATATCGGACTACCCGATGCAACGGGAGATACGGGCTATCTGGAAGCTCTGGCCGGTTCGCTGCCGACGGTTCTCGATGATTTCGCGCCGGATCTTGTCCTGCTGCAGGCCGGCGTCGATGTGCATGCGGACGACAAGCTAGGCCGGCTTTCCTTGACCGACGACGGCCTGGCGAACCGCGATCAGTTCGTGGCGACGCAAGCGAACCGACGTGGCATTCCGCTGGCGAGTACGCTGGGCGGCGGTTACGGCGCGGACCGCGAAGCCGTAGCCTTGCGGCATGCGCGCACGATACTTGCCCTCGCCGCTGCAATCGATGTGAGAGATCCCGGACGATAGCACGACCTGGCGCCCGATCTCTCAAGTCATAACCGCTGTTCTGTCGAGATCGCTGATCAGGTTGCAACGGCGGCAAATGTTCGACACGCCAGGAGCCCTGTGTACCAAGGTCCATGGTCCAACTCCTTCGCGCAAGCCGTCCGGGCTCAGCCGGCGCTCACCCTCCCAGCAACCTCGAACCGTTCAATAGCCCCTCGACGAGTGGATCATCAGCGGTGGACGGCGCGGCGCGGATCGAGGCTTCTTCTCGGCCGATGGCGCGCCAGAGGCCTTGCGCCGCCTGTCGGGCGACGGTGCGCTGCAGCGCCGGGATGTCGATGCCGGTAGCGGCGCCCAGGACCGGTCCCAGGATCGAGCGATCGTCGAGCTGCCGCAATACGCCTCCCACCTCCGGCAGCATGGCATCGATGATGCGGTCCCCGATCGAGCGTTCCAGGTAGGAGGTGGCGGCGGTCGGCCCTCCGCGCACGATCCCGATGGCATCGGAGAACGTCAGCGAACGGATGGAGTCATAGACCAGCGGCGCTGCACGGTCGGCCGCCTCGCTCGCTGCTTGGTTGACCAGCAGCGTCAGTTCGCGCTGCACCGGGACCGATCGCAAGAGTGCGCCAAGCACCGCCGCGGAGCGATCGCCCGCGCCGGCCGGCAGGGCGATCCGCGCGTCGACATCGTTCAGGTAGCCATTATCCGTGACGAGGCGCGTCAACGCGCGCTGGCTCGATATTTCGAGCAAGCGCCGAAGGCCTTCCTCGGGCCCGCCCCCGAGGCCCACCGTCGCGCACCCGGACAGGACGAGCAACGGCGCGGTCAGCGCGGCGCCGATCAGCACGGATCTGCGAGAAGACTTGTACATGTGGAACACCTCTTGTCGGATAATCATCCTCGCTCGTGCGCCGCGTTGTAACGCTTGCTGAACGGGCTTGTGCCCTCCCCGGTTGTCCACCGACTATCAGGGGCCGTCCAGGCCCTGCTCCAGGACCAACAGATCGCGTTCATGCCAGGCAAGACGAGCAGCTATGCAGAAGCCGTCGTGAAGATCGCGATACCGGAAGGTCTCGATCTCGGTATCGCGCTGCAACCAGCGCTTGCCGAGTGACGTAGGTCGGGCTGACTTCGGGTGACGACCACAGACCGCTCGGCTCTTTTGCACGAGCTTGCAGATGTGAGACGGTCGTGCCGCCCCACGCGCGGACGCTCAACTCAAGGTTGTCGCGGCCCGCAACCTCGCCATCCATCCAGGCAAGCTGAAAGCCACACGGGCCAGGCAGATCGCTCAGGCTCGACCAGGCGACCTGATCGCTAATTTGCCGATGAAGCGTCACAAGAGTGTAAGTTTGACGCCCTAGGTGCCCCCGGGACGAGGCAACCACGGCCTCCCTTTCCATCAGGGGAACATCTTTGCGACATCTTCTAGGCGGCGCCATCGGGCTGGCCGCGCTGTTCCCGTTGTCCTCGCAGGCGCAAGTGACAACGGCTGTCGGACAGGCGGACAACCCTCCGGCTGGAGCCGAAGCCAGCACCGACGCCATCGTCGTGACCGGCACGCGCGATCGCTCACGCACGCAGTTCGACACTCTCGCCCCGGTCGACGTGCTATCGCAACAATCGATCCAGTCGAGCGTCTCAAGCGACTTGTCTGACACCCTGGCGCAGCTTCTCCCCTCCTTCAACGTGCAGCGGTTGCCTGCGGCGGACGGGCAGGCATTCGTCCGCCCGGCCACGCTGCGAGGTCTGTCCGCGGACCAAACGCTCGTGCTGCTGAACGGCAAGCGCTATCATCGCTCCGCCCTTCTCGGCACACGGGGTGCGCAAGCGCCAGACCTTGCCAGTATCGCGCCATTGTCGATCGGCCGCATAGAGGTGCTGCGCGACGGTGCATCGGCGCAGTACGGGTCGGATGCGATCGCGGGCGTGGTAAACCTGATCCTCGACGATCAGCCTGGAATGCAGGCGTTCGGACAGTTCTCCGAGTATCACCGCGGCGACGGTGCTGAGTACCAGACCGGCGCCCGTGGCGGCATCGCTCTGGGCGACCGCGGCGTGCTCGTCGTGACCGGCCAGTACGATCATGCCGATGCCACATCACGTTCGCGTCAGCGTCCCGACGCGATCGCGTTCCAGGCCGCAAACCCGCAGATCGCGCTACCCAACCCGGTGCAGCGCTGGGGTCAGCCGGATCTGGAGCGCATACAAGGCGCGGTGAACGCGCATTATGACCTGGCCGATGGCGTGACCCTCTACACCTTCGGCACGGTGCAGGATGGCGAGGGCCGGACCGACTTCAACTGGCGCAACCCAGCTGGCACAGCCAGTGTTTACCGACCTGCGGCGGTCTTTCCCGGGTTCAACTTCTCGCAGGTTTTCCCGGCCGGGTTTACTCCGCGTCTCGGTACGACGTTCAGCGACTATCAGTCGATGACAGGTCTGCGCGGCGCCCTTGGCGACCGCTTCACCTACGATCTCAGCGGATCGTTCGGCCGCAGCCGCATCGAATATCAATTGAGCGAAACGGTGAACGCGTCTCTGGGCCCGGTCAGCCCGACCAGCTTCTATCTTGGTCGCCTGGAGCAGCGTGAGTTCAACTTGAACGCGGACTTCGTCTACCGCTTGCCAGTCGGTACCGCCGATCCAATCAACATCGCGTTCGGCGCCGAACGCCGGCGGGAAACCTATGAAGTCTCGACCGGTGACCCAGCATCTTACGCCATCGGACCGGGCGCCGCAGCCGGCCTTGCACCCAATGCGAACGGCTTTCCAGGTTTCGGACCGGAGCGCGCGGGAACGTTCGGGCAGACCAGCTATGCCGGCTATCTCGACCTCGAGTGGAAGCCGGTGAATGCGCTGACGCTCGGTGCCGCAGGTCGGTACGAGGACTTCTCCGCCTTTGGAGATACGTTCAACTACAAGCTTTCCGTGCGTGCCGAGCCGACGCCGGGCATTGCCGCTCGTGCGACCTATTCCACGGGCTTCCGTGCCCCGACTCCCGCGCAGCTCAACACCGTGTCGACGACCCAGGGCCTCGATACGGTTACACTGCAGGTGTTCAACTCCGGGCGCCTGTCGCCCACCAGCGCCTTGGCCGTCGCGTTGGGCGCGCAGCCGCTGAAGCCCGAAACCTCGGACACGATGACGGCCGGGCTGACGTTTCAGAGCGACTTCGGACTGAGCGGCAGCGTCGACCTGTACCAGATCCGCGTAGACGACCGCTTCAGCGAATCCCGCGCCCTTGCGATCCCGGCCAGCTTCCCCAATCCCAATGGCTTCACCTCGGTCAGCTACTTCACGAACGATTTCGATACGCGAACGCGCGGTGTCGATGCCGTCCTGACTTATGTGCGGCGCGTGGGGCCTGGTCGTGCGAACGTGAGCATTGCTTACAACTACAATCAGACGAAGGTGACCAGCGGCGCAAGCGCGGCCATCGGCAACGACGCGCAACGGCGCATCTTCGAAGAACGCCTGCCGCAGCACAACGCCACGGGAACGATCGGCTACGATATCGGCCGGTTCGGCGCGTTCATTCGCGGGCGTTACTACGGCGCCTGGACGGACTCGACCGGCAACGCGACGGGCGAGATCTTCCAGCGCTTCGGCAGCATCGCCCTGTTCGACGCTTCGCTCAGCTACACCTTGAACGATCATTTCACCCTCAGGGGTGGCGCGGAAAACCTGTTCAACACCTATCCCGCAGAGGCGGTGTTCCAGGCCTCGCGGGGCCTCGTCTACTCGCGCAACGCACCGTACGACACCGATGGCGCGCAATACTACGTGCGCCTGGACATGCGGTTTTGATGAGCTTCGATCGGCGGCGGGTGCTCATCGGCGCGGGAGCCCTGCCGCTGGCCGCCGGTCTTGCATCGGCGCTTCCCGCCGCCGCCAGGGGCAAGACGGATCCTGCCTTCTGGCGCGGCGTCGCCGAACAATATGACGCGCCGCGCGATGTCATCCAGCTCGAGAACGGCAACTGGGGCATGATGGCGCGCCCGGTTGCCGCGGAATACGCGACCCAAGTCAGCCGCGTGAACCGCGACACCAGCTACTACGCCCGGCGTGGCATGGGCGCGGATCTCGTCGCGGCTCGAAACGCACTCGCTGGAGCGCTGGGAGTGCCTGCAGAACAGATTGCGATGACTCGCAACGCAACTGAGGCATTGCAGGCACTGATCCTTGGTTACAACCGGTTGAAAGCCGGTGACAGTGTACTTTACGCGGACCTAGACTATGACAGCATGCAGGCGTGCATGGAGTCCTTGCGCGCGCACCGCGGCGTCAACGTCCGCCGGATTGCGCTGCCCTACCCGGCAACGCGCGTCTCCCTGGTGGATGCCTATCGCGCCGCATTCGATGCCGATCCGCGTATCCGCCTTGTTCTTCTCACCCATCTAAGTCATCGTACAGGCTTGGTGGTGCCCGTGCGGGAAATCGTGAGACTGGCGCGGGAGCGTGGGATCGACGCTATCGTGGACGCTGCGCACAGCTGGTATCAGCTCGACTTCGCTCTTCCCGACCTGGACTGCGATTTCGTGGCGATCAATGGACACAAGTGGCTGGGCGCGCCGCTGGGTGTGGCGGCGATGTACATCCGCGAAACTGTTCTCGATCGTATCGACAAGCACCCTGCGAATGATGCGGATGCTGCCAACAACACCCAGGCGCGCGTCCATACAGGAACCGTCGATTTCGCAGCGCAGCTTACCGTCCCGGCTGCGCTCGCCTTTCAGGAGGGCATCGGCCGCACCCGCCGGGCAGAGCGGCTGCGATCCCTTCGCAACCGATGGGTTCGGCAAGTGCGCGGCGTGGACGGGATCGAGGTGCTGACGCCGGACGATCCCGAACTGCACGGCGGGATCACCTCGTTCCGCCTGCGCGGGATCACCGACGTTGCTGGCAACATGGCAATCGCCCGCACGCTTCTGGAGCAGCACGGCATCTTCACGGTTCACCGGGACGGCGTCGCTGGCGGCGCATGCGTGCGTGTCTCGCCTGCCTTGTTCAACACCGAGACGCAGATGGACGCGCTGGCATCCGCACTGCGCTTGATGGCCAGCGGTCACGGGTAGTAGCCGCTCGGCTCAGCGTGTTCTGCTGCCAACGATCCTCCTGGCGCGGGGATGCCGATCTTGGCCTCAAGACCAAAAGGTGGACATTGATCGCCGATCACGCGCTCCCCAGGATGCGCCGCGCGATCCTGGGCAGATAGGCGCCGCCCGGCGAAGCCCACGAGCCGCGAGCCGCCGCCACTTCTACAGCCCGTGCATCGGACCCTTCTTTCCCGACCCGGTTGCGACTGACAAGCTGACACGAGCGTGTTAGCCAAATGCCATGTTCGCCCAGTTATTGACGCCCGCGTATCTCCCCTTCGTCTTGTCGTTTCTGATCATGCTCGGGATCGGCCTGATCGAAGCCATCGGCTTGGGGCTCGGTCATCTCGACCTCGATTGGGACAGTGCCGTCGATGATGGAGGTAGCGTACTCGCCTGGCTGGGTCTTGGTGGCGAACTGCCGATACTGATCTGGCTGACCTCCCTGCTGGGCTGCTTCACCCTGTCCGGACTGGCAGTGCAGCAGGTCGCAAGCGCGGTTTTCGACGCACCCTTGCACCCGGGGCTGGCCGTGGTCGCCGCATTGCTCGTCGGCACCACGCTGAACACGTTCGTCGCTAATGGGCTGGCGCGCATCATGCCCGGCTTCGAAACCACCGTGATATCCACCGACGATCTTCTAAGGCGGCGTGGTACGATCCTTGAAGGCACGGCGCGCCGCGGATCACCGGCGAGAGCCAAAGTGATCGATCAACATGGCCAGGCGCACTTCATCATGCTCGAGCCGCACGACGATGCAGTGGTCATCACCGCAGGCGAGACTGCGCTGCTTGTGCGCCGCGAGGAAAAACTTTTCTACGCGGTGCCCGATCGACCCACGCTTTTGGAGCCGATCTGATAGGAGATCGGTACGCACTACCATCTGGGGGGATTACGACGTGCCTGCATCGCTTCTTAACACCATGATATACGCCGGCATCGTATTGCTCGCTCTGATCGTGATCGGGGTGGTCCTGACCCGTCTCTACCGCCGCGCGACCAAGGACGTTGCCCTCATCCGCACCGGCTTTGGCGGCGAGAAGGTCGTGCTGAACGGCGGCATCATGGTCATTCCGGTGCTTCACGAGCTCATGCAGGTGCGCCTTACTACCGTGAAGCTGGAGGTTTCCCGCCTCAACAAGGACGCGCTGATCACCCTGGACAAGCTGCGGGTCGACGTGGTCGGGCTCTTCCACATCAAGGTGAAGCCCGATGCCCAGTCGATCGCGGCAGCGGCGCAAACTCTTGGCGATTCCGTCAACAGCGCCGATGCGGTAAAGTCGCTGCTCGATGGCAAGCTTGTCTCCGCCCTGCGCTCCGTCGCGGCCACGATGACGATGGAGCACCTGCACGCCAACCGCGCCGACTTCATTTAAGAGGTGCAGGAAGCGCTGATGACCGACCTGGACATGAACGGGTTCCAGCTTGAGTCGGTCAGCATCACGCACTTCGACCAGACCGCCTTTGAGCACTTCAACGAGAACAACGCCTTCGACGCCGAGGGTCTGACCGTGCTCACCCGGACGATCGAGGAGCGCAAGAAGATCCGCAACGACATCGTCGCCACCAACCGTGTCGAGATCGAGCAGCGCAACCTCGAAGCGAACAACCAGTCGCTTGAGATTGCGCAAGCAGCCGAGCAGGCACGTCTGACCCAGGAGCAGACGCTCGCCGCCCGGCGCGCCGAACAGGCGACGGCGATCGCGACTGCGGAAGCCGAACAGACCCGTCTTGCCGAGATCGCGCGGATTACGGCGGAACAGGCGCAGACGGTGGCGCAGACCGAGGCCGACAAGGTCATCCAGACTGCGACCATCTCGCGCGATGGCGCCATCCAGACCGCCACGATCGAGCGTGACCGCACGATCGAGATCGCCCGCATCACCACCGCCGTGCAAACCGCGCAGAAGTCCGAGGAGGAATCCACCGCCACGGCCGCGGCCAACGAGGCACGCGCGCTTGCCGTTAAGGCGGAAGAAAGTGTCGCGACGGCCAAGGCGACCGAGATCGCCAATCGCAACAAGAACGTCGCCGTCATCGCCGCTACCCAGCGCGCGCAAGAGGACGCGGTTGGCATCACTGTGGCGGCGAACGCCGAGAAGGAAGCAGCCGAAGCACGGGCAAGCGCATTGCGAACCGAGGCTACCGCCGAGGCGGATGCGGAAAAGGCGCGAGCCCTGGGTCGCCAGGCCGCGTTCGAGGTGGATGCCGCCGGCAAGGCCGCGATCAACCGGGCAACCAACCTGCTCGACGAGACACAGACCGCGCTGTTGCTCCGCAAGGCCATGCTGGAAGCATTGCCGTCGATCATTGCCGCGGCGAGCAAGCCGATGGAGAACATCGATCGCATCAGCATCGTCGATGCCCGAGGGCTTCATGGCAACGGGGCGGCTGACACCGCGACGGCCAACGGACATGAGAACCTCGCCGATGCCGCAGTCGCCGCCGCCATGCGCTACCGTGTGGGCGGACCGCTTATAGATGGCTTGATGGCCGAACTGGGAATGTCGGGAAAATCTCTCAACGGCATGTTGGCAGGAACCGACGGCGGGGCGACTTCAGCCAGCGATGGGCAGATATCGCGTGACCGGGGGGCTCTGCAGCGCGACAGCCGTGACGGAGCAACGGCGTCAGCCGGCACCGAATGAGAACAGCAGGTTGCTAGCCCACAAGTAGTCGCAGGCCCGGCGGTCACCACCGCATGGGCCTGCGACAATGCTTCTGCGATGACGACCCGAGCCCAGGCGCTCAGCAATCGCACCACGAAGGGCAATTCAGACGCGAGAGAGTCGACCAGCGGGGGCGCTAACGGCAACAGGGATGCTCAACTGTGGCGCCGTGCTGATGACTGCCCCCTCGGCGCCGACTACCGTCTGTAATCGGCACGATCGTGGCGTATTGCTGAGCGCTCAGTCCAGCATGACGGCTCGCAGCTTGCCGATGTCTTGGTCGCCAAGCCCGAGTGCCTTTTTCAGGTAGGCCTCTGAGCCGCCATATTGCTGATCGATGTAGGTGAAGAACTGCGCCAGGTGCGAAACGCCCTTGGGCGTGTAGAGCGGCTCGGCCTTCACGCGTTCGCCTTGCGCGCGAGCGAAGTAGTACTGGACCATCGGATTGTTGGGGTAGTCCTTCGGATCGACCTTGGGCATCTCCCACTCGGTCCGGCGCAACATGGTCGACAAGTGATAGTCCTTGAGGATCGTCTGGCGATCTACGCCGAGCGTGTCGTAGAGCAGCGCGGTCGCCATGCCGGTACGATCCTGTCCGGCCGAGCAATGATAGACCACCGCACCCTCGTCCGCGATCAGGCGCTTGAGCAGCGAACGGAACTGTGGCCTCAGCATCTTTTCCATGCCCTGGTACATGTTCTCGCCGTCGCCCTGCCCGATCTTGGCCATCAGCGGCTTCATCGAGTAATCGTTGGAGATGAACAGCGCGCCGGTGCGATCGTCGATCTGGTCGGGAGCGACCTCACGCTCGTCGAGCGAGCGCAAGTCCACCACGCTGCCGATCGCAAGCTGCTGGACGAGCGCGTAGTCAGCTTCGGTCAGCAGCGGCATCGCGCCCGAACGGAACGCCTTGCCCCAGCGCACGGTGTGACCGTCCCTGGTCACATAGCCGCCGATATCGCGGAAATTGCTCGCCTGCTGCAGCGGCAACACGCGTTCGGAAACGACGGTGTCCTGGCCGCCTTTGGCGCGCAGGATCACGTAGCGCCGCTCGCTCGCGGGGATTGCCAGCTTGAGCTTGCCATCCTTGCCAGGCACACCGGCTCGTTGGTCGCCATCGTCGATGCGCGTGTCGGCGCTGATCCAGACCGACTGCGGCTTCAAGGCACCGGCATCGAGTTCCACGGTGGCAGCGTCGATGCGCGTGACCGTGGCCGGCTCGATCGCCAGCGCCGCAGGTGTCACGCTGGCTGCGATGGCACCGGCGAGTGCGATCCGAAGGCTCGTCTTCATGGTATGGTTCTCCCGTCTCAGTAGCTGAACCGAACACCGAACAGATAGCGTGAGCCGATCTGCTCGACCTCGGTCGGCATGGCTTCAGTGCCCTGGTAGGCGATGTACTTCTCGTTGGTGAGGTTCGCGGCATCCGCGAACAGCGTGAAGTTCTCGGTCAGCGCGTAGCGCAGCGAGACGTCGAGGTTCTCGTAACCCTTGCGGAACTCGCCCGAGCCGAACCCACCCAGCGTGTCCAGCCAGTCCGAACGGTACTGGTAGCTGACGCGCGCCGAGATGCCGTACTTTTCGTAGAACACCGAGGCATTCGCGATCGTGTCCGACATGCCCTGGAACTGCAGGCCGGTCTGGGTCGGAGTATCGAAGTCGCCGTCCAGCAGTGTCAGGTTGCCCTGGAAGCCAAAGCCGGAAAGCGCGCCGGGCAGGAAATCGAATTGCTTGAGCACGTTGAACTCCACACCGTAGAGCTTGCCGCTCTCGCCATTGTAGGTGCCGGTCAACAGATAGCGCGAGCGGTCGATGCCGCCAGAGCTGTAGAAGTCTGTGCCGACGGGCAGTTGGCTCTGATAGAACACGTTGTCGATCCAGCGATAGAAGCCCGCGATCGAGATCAGGCCATTGCCCGGCAGGTAGTACTCCACGCTGGCGTCCGCGCCCCAGGTATACTCGGGCCTGAGCGCCGGGTTGCCGCCGGCGATGGTGCCGGGGCTGTTGGTGTCATTGATCGAAGCACCCACACGGATCGCGCCGAATGCGGGGCGCGACACGCCGCGCTGACCGGCCAGGCGCAGCACCAGGTTGTCGGTGGCCGTATACTTGAGGTTGAGGCTGGGGAAAAAGTCGGTCTTGCTGTTGGTGTACGTCAGCGGGGTGAACACCCGCGCTGTCCCGACCTGGCTCTGCACCTGGCCGCGGTTGTCAAAATTGTATCGCTCCACGCGCAGGCCGCCGATGGCGGTCAGCGGCCCGGTCTCGACCCGTGCCATGACGTAGCCGGCCAGGGTCTTCTCTTGCTGCGCGTAGCGGTCGGTCTGCGGCACGTCGAGCGCGGGGTTGTAGACGCCGCTCGCCTGCAGACGCGTGAGCAGGGCATCGACGTCGCGGCGCATCGCGCGGTTGTCGACGTAGTTGAGCGTCACCCCGAGCGGGAAGCCGGTGTCCCATGGCTTGTTCGTGACATAGCTGTTGACGTTGAACGGCAGGCCTGCGCCAGCACCGAGCCTTCCGATCATGGCGATGTTGGACGTGGCGAAATTGGTGCCGTCGATGTCACGATCCGCGTAGAGGCCGCCCGCCGAGAGCGTCAGGTCGCCCAGTTCCTGCGAGACGTCCAGCTTGGCGGTGTAGCTGTCCGAAACCGTCTCCTGACGGCCCGCGATCACGTAGGCACCGGCAGCGTTGAGGCTGGCCTGGTTGAACGTGCCACTGGTCAAGCTGACGATCGGGAAACGTGGATCGCTGTTGTCATAGCTGAGCGCAAGGTTGTTCGCGCCGCTCGTCGATGCCTGCACCAGCGGCAGATACGTATTGTTGTCGATCCTGGCATAATTCATCTTGAACGAGACGTTGAAGCCGTCATCACCCTCGTAGTCGCCGCCGATCGTGCCGATGTAGTTGCGGTTGCGGTACTCGGCGTAGTTGAAGCTGCCGCGCAGGGGCACGTTGCTGAGGTTGCCAGAGTCCAGCGTGCGAGTGCCGCGTGCGGCCGCGCTGCCGATCTGGAACTCGTACTGGTTGCGCTGCTCGTCGTCGTTGAACTCGGAGAAGATCGCCTTGGCATAGAGGCGCTGGCCCTCTTGCGGGCTGAACTCCACGCCGGCGAACAGGCCGTTGTTCCAGCGCTCGATCTCGTACTGGCGAATGTCGAACTCGGTGGGGCCATTCGCGTCATACGCGCCGACCTCACGGTTGTCGGTGAGCTGCTTGCGGCGGTAATGCGATCCGCCGACGACCACCCCGAAGGTGTCGTTCGACCATGAGAGGCGGAGCGATCCCTGGCGCTGCTCACCCTTGCCCAGATCCATGAAGCCGTAGCCGGCATCGCCCGAGACGTGCAGTCCCTTGCGCTCCATCGGCGAGTAGGTCTTGAGGTCGATAGTGGCGACCACGGCGTCGGCCTGCAGGTTCGAGGTAAGCGACTTGTTGATCACCATCTGCGATAGCAGCACGGCGGGGATCGCGTCGAAACGGAACGCCCGAGTGTCGCCGCCTTCGTCCACGCCCAGCATCGGAATGCCGTCGATGTTGACCGAGGTCCAGCGGTTCGGTGCGCCACGCACCTGGATGTAGCGCTCCTGACCTTGGTCGCGCTGCACCGCCACGGCGGGCAAGCGCGAGAGCGCGGCGGCGGCGTTCTGATCGGGGAAGCGACCGACCGCATCGGCCGCGGCGATATCGGTCAGGTTGTCGGCGGCGCGCTTGGCACGGATCGAGTCCTGTTGCGCAGTCAGGATCGAGCCGGTGACGATGATCTCTTCCTCGGCATCCTCGGCGATGGCTTCGCCGCTGTCCTTTGCGGAACTTGCCGGCGCGTGGATCATCGCGAGTGCGGCAGCGGCGATCGCACCGGATCGCAGTAACAACGCGGAATTGGTCTTCATGGCACTGGCCCCCTTAGCTATCGCGAGCGAGCCACTAGAACGCCTGTATGTAGGTTGGATGACATGATCGGAACTCGCGCAGTCTAGGCCGATCTGCTATCGCCAACGCGGGAGAGTACCGTGGCCACAATCGCAAAGCTTAGCAAAACTGCAACGGAAACGTCACGATCGCGCATTCTTTCCGCGACGATGGAGAGCTGGAGCGCGCGAGGCGCTGCGGGTATGTCAGCCCGTTATTTGAGCCAGTTAGCAGCGGCTCCGGTTTCCTCGATCTACCATCATTTCGGCTCTCTGGAACAGTTGTTCCTAGTCAGCCAGTCCGAGTGCCTGGGAGCTGCGCGGGACTGGAGCGAGCGCCAGATCGCGCAGCTCGAAGGTATTGCGGCGTCACCGCAGAGTTTCGCCGGCTTCTTCGCGCATATCGTTGACGAATGGACGAATGGGCAGCCGGCACTGGCTTTCGCCTGGCGCGAATGCCTGCTCCTCGCCGATCGCGGCGCGGAGTTCCGCGAATCGGCCAGGAACTGGCTGGATCTGTGGCATCGGTTCTGGCTCCGTGCGGGTGAGGCCTTCGGACTGCAAGAAAACGCCATCGTCGCCGAGCGCGTGTTCGAGACGGAAAGCCTTTATCATCTCATCCGTTGGCGTCGCGTGGTCGACCGCGCGGCGCTGGACGAGACTGCACGCGGCCTCGCCGCGTGGCTCGTAGGCGCGCCTGCCCCGGCGGCGCCGTGGCGCGAGTTCGCGCACGCGGAGGCGTCGCGAACAGGTGCAATTGCACCGCCGCAAGACGACACCACGGCTCGTATCATGACAGCAGCCGCAGTCCTTGTCGCCGAAGGCTTGGGCGCCAGCGTGACGCATCGCGCAACGGCCGAGCGCGCCGGGGTGACCCTTGGCACCGTGTCGCACAAGTTTCCGACCAAGCAGGCGCTGCTGACCGCCGCCTTCGAGAGTATCTACGCAGCAACGGTCGCGCAAGCGACCGAGAGTAGCGGGCGTACCCGCCCCGCAGCCTCGCGCCAGGAGCTTCTGATGGACACCGCTACGGCGGTCGCCAGCGCGACCAATGGCTCGGGTCGCGACGCACTCTTCCTCGTGGCTGCGCGCGATCCAGGACTCGCGGCTTTCGGCGCCCAGCTCCGATATCTACGCGGCAAGAGCTCCCGAGAGACCTTGCAGGCGATCATCGGCCCGGCACGGACGCCATCGATCCTGGAAGCTGCCTTGTTCTCCGCCTTCGTCAGTTCGCAGTTCCGCGCTTATGCGGGCCGAACCGGAAATGTTGCGCAACTCGCGATGGATGAATTGTCCGTCTTGAGCAGGTTGCTGACAGCGCGCTCTGAACCGAGCTGAAACCAATGCAAGAGTATCGTATCGGTGCCCGAAGACGAGATGCACAGATTGGCACCGGCTTGCTGTAACGTCAGACCGCGCCTTTCTACGAAGCCCGTGGCGACGACCCTGCTCGGGACGCTCACACCGCCCTTTCCTGTTCCCAACTATCGGCGCTCGTTCACCTGAACAACCAACCGCTCCTAGGGAGCCGCACAGAGCCGTGGATGGGCGTGAACGGGTGGAAAGCGGGCGGCGCTTTAATCACGTGCCACCACGGAACGACGTTGCGTGGGACGCAGTCGTCGTTTCCGCGAGACGAACTAGACGGCAGCTGTCAGCGACGACTGCCGTCTAGCACCTGGTCAGAAGATTGCGTACAAGGCGAGCGCCGTGCTGCACCGTCAGACGGTACGGATGGTCCCGCCATCGATCACGAACTCGGCCCCATGGATTGCCGCAGCACGGTACGCCGCGAGATAGGCGATGAGATCGGCGACCTCCTCGGGCTGGGCTCCGCGTCCGATCGAGATACCGCCCAAGGTATCGAGGACTGATTTGCGTGCGTCCTCGATCGTGCCGCCATTGGCCGTCCGAAGCATTTCGAGAAAGTCTTGGGTGGCCTCGGTCATGGTCCAGCCGGGCGAGACGGCGTTGACCCGCACGCCCTTGGGACCGAGCTCCTTCGAGATCGATTTGCTGTAAGTCCTCAGCGCCGCCTTCGCGGCGGCATAGCCCGTCGTGGATTCCGGCAGCGGCAGCACGGACTGGATCGACGTGACGTGAACCACGGCGCCCTCGCCGCGCTCGATCATCTGCGGGATCAGCAGACGATCGAGCCGGACCGGCGCCAGCAGGTTGAGGTTCAGCTCGGCAAGCCAGTGGTCGTCCGTCAGCGCGACGAAGCCACCGGCCGGCGAGGCCGAACCGCCGACGACATGGGCCAGGATGTCGATACCACCCAGCCGCTCAAGCGCCACCCTGGCCAGTGCTTCGCCGCCTTCCGCAGTCGTCAGGTCCGCCTGTATATATTCGACGCCCTCGATAGGGTCCTTGATTGCGCGAGCTGCCGTTACCACGCGGGCACCTCCAGCCAGGAAGCGCTCGACCGTGGCCCGGCCCAGACCCTTGGTTCCACCGCTGACGAGTACGCGCTTACCGGCGAACTCGGTGGGATCGGCCTTGATGCTCATACCGAGACCTCCAAGGCTTCGATGGCGTCGTGCGCCAGCGTAAAGCGATAGGTGAAGCGAAGCGGGCTGCCCGGGAAATCGCCGTGGGCCGGACCTTCGACGATGACGTCGCCGCCTTCTTCCCGAACCGTGTCCGGCTCGAAGATGGCTTTCACCGGAACCACTTCTTGTTCGAGCAGCTCGCGAATTGCGGCGTGTCCTTCGAAACGCTTGCCGTTGTCGATGAACACGGCGTCGTGAACGAACGGCTTCATCATGCCATCGACGTCGAGACGGGCGTTGGCCTCCACATAATCGGCGATCGGCTTTGGTAGATCGATTGGCATTTTCATCTCCTTCCAGGTGATGAAACCCATTTAGCGATAGACATCTCGCCCGATAATCGAGACAAATCGGCATGGGGTGTCACGACAAGCAGGACAATGAATCGCCATTCGCTGATTGAGCTTGAAGCGGTTCTCGCGATCGTTCGATGTGGCTCGTTTCGAGCAGCGGCGCTTGACCTGGGCATGTCGACAACCGCCATCAGCAACGCGGTAGGCAAGCTCGAGCGGGAGCTTGCCGTGCGCTTGTTCAACCGCACCACGCGCAGCGTTTCGCTGACCCATGCCGGGCGGATCTTTGTCGCGCAGATCAAACCGGCGTTCGAAGGCATCCAGAAGGCGATGGATACGGCGCGGTCGCAGCAGGAGACCCCGTCCGGAACCTTGCGCATCAATGCGTTCGCAACGGCGGCGCGTGAGATCATGGTGCCGCTGATCCTGACCTATATGCAGCGTTACCCGCAGGTTCATATCGACCTTGTCACCGAGGGGCGGCTGGTCGACGTCGTGGCGGCAGGTTTCGATCTGGGCGTGCGGCGCGCGGATCTGGTGCCCAGCGACGCGATCGCCATACCGTTGGGTCAGATGCAACGTATCGCGATCGTCGCGTCTCCCGGCTTTTTCAAGGACAAAGCCATTCCCCAGGTGCCGCAGGAACTGCTCGCTTACCCCTGCGTCCGGGGACGGCTTCCCAATGGCGCCTTGCTCCAATGGCGGTTCGAGAAGGATGGGCAGGAATTGCGGCTCGACGTCGACGGCCCGATCACGCTGGACGAAGCTTCCCTGGCGCGGATCGCCGTCACCAACGGCGTGGGCATCGGCTATCTCATGGAACCCGATGTCCGCGAAGACATCGCTGCGGGTCGGCTCGTGCGCATTCTTGAAGACTGGACGCCGACCCTACCGCCCTTGTGCCTCTACTATTCCAACCGCCGCAATTCCTCCGCAGCTTTCAAGACGTTCATCGCACTCACGCGCGACTTCGCAGCTGGGAGACTTCGATAGTCTCAAGCAAGTTGCTGCGCGGCGGCGACATCATTTGTGTATAGCTGCACGCAATCGCCTCTCCCGATCGCATCTTCGAATCCCAAAAAGCCGATGAACTTGTCATCGTGCATAGCCCTGATTTTCAGATCAACGAGCAAGCGCAGCAATTCGGGTGCGTTATGACGTGACCCCCGAGTTTTCCTCCAAGCTTGATTAGAGTCCGGCCTGATGGAAGGACGGACGAATGAAGCGAGCAAGGTTCACAGAAGAGCAGA
>NZ_JACHLR010000037.1 GCF_014204535.1 Novosphingobium chloroacetimidivorans | reverse complement strand
CCACCCGCTACGACAAGCGAGATGATAACTTCCTCGCGTCAGTCCAACTTGCATCCATACGGATTTGGCTGCGACATAATGAGTCGGTGGCCTAGGCGGCTTCGCCGCCCGCTGATCCACGCCCATTTCGAGAGACATCATGCGAACCACATCAGATCCTGCGCTTAGCGCAGATGACATCGCCGCATTTGTGCGCGACGGCTTCATCCGTATTGATGAAGCTTTCAGCGAGGATACCGCAGCGCAGGCGCGCGCAATCTTGTGGAAAGCCACCGGGTGCGATCCCGATGATCGCTCATCATGGACCCAGCCGGCCTTACGCCTCGATCAATTCAGCCAAGCTCCGTTTCGAGAGGCGGCGAATACGCCGAGACTGCACGCGGCATTCGACCAACTCGTCGGAATTGGCCGCTGGTATCCTCGGGTCAGCCTCGGCACCTTCCCGATCCGCTTCCCCTCCGAGAATGCGGCTGGAGACGATGGCTGGCACATCGACGTCAGTTTCGGTTACGAACACCCAGACTTCATGGAGTGGCGCGCCAATGTGAGCAGCAGGGGACGAGCCTTGCTGATGCTGTTCCTGTTTTCGGATGTTGGTGCCAATGATGCGCCTACACGCATTCGGGCTGGCTCGCATGCTGACATCGCCAGGCAACTCGCCCCAGTCGGCGAAGCCGGCCTGACGCTTCGTGATCTTGCCGCAGACGGATTCGCCAGCTCGGCGCATCGGCGAGAAGAACTTGCTGTGGGCAAAGCTGGGACGGTATTTTTGTGCCATCCCTTCCTCGTGCACGCTGCGCAGCGGCATCGGGGGAAATCGCCGCGGTTCCTGGCTCAGCCACCGCTGCTACCGCGCGAGCCCATTTCACTTTTTCGGCGGGACGGAGAGTATTCCCCAGTCGAGCAGGCGATCCGAAACGCCACGTCCGTCTAGTAGGACCGCGCAGCGATCAGAAGCGCCCATCCAATGCGATAAGTGAGTTGCCCGCCGAGCGACTGCTTTTGGACGAAGCTGCCGTTCGCCAAGCGCCAGGTGAACGGCAGCAAAGTCCCACAACGCGGCGTTCCGCTTCCGGCAGCTAGCGAACAGGACAGGTCGTTCCTCGCCTAGCGTGTGAATGGCCGCTCATGCCGAGACCTGCCATTCCCATTTCCATAGAGCCGCCCGGCAGCATGGAGCGACTTCTCAACCGCAGAACGGAGACCGAGCTCTCTAAACGTGTTTTAGGAATCGTTTATCTTTAGCGGTAAAATCGCGTGTGTCGACAAACCCTGGAACTTGTATTGTTGTACATCAGAGCAAATGCGACAGGGTTTGTCACATAAATACTGCTAAAGTGACGCACCGACGCCACAAGAACGGTCGATTACGAGTTCTTCTAGTGGTCGCATAGCGTGACGGGTCTGCTATCAGTACTGCAATCGTGCTCGGCTCATTTCCGGATGCAAAACCGTTTGCCTGCTACTAAGCGGGCATTCGAGGCTAATACCAGTCCATGTCATGATCCGTCTCCATCACTTCGCTAAGATGGTTGAACCACAACACACTGACACTACTCAGTATCTATTGGTCAAGCTTTAACACGATGGCGACTTCCAACCCGGGTTGATTGTCGCGCAGTTCAACCTCGCCGTCGTGAAGGTGGGCGACGGCTTGCACCAGCGACAGACCCAGGCCAGCCCCCCAGCCGCCACGCGCTTCATCGAGCCGGGCAAACCGACGCAAAGCGCGCTCTCTTTGATGTTCGGGGATCCCACCGCCTTCGTCGGCAACGGCGATGGTGATACGCCCTTCGTGCGCGACCATCGAAAGCGTGATGGTTCCGTCGCCGTACTTGATGGCGTTGTCGACCAGATTGCCGATCGCCTGATCCATCAATTGGCGATGGATCGAGAGAGTAACCCGGTCCGAAGCGAACATCACGATGGCGCGGCCTTCGTCCTCCATCACCGGCGCATAGATCTCGATGATCGTAGCCAGCATGTCGGCAAGGTCCGTCGGCTTGAAGCTTTCCGTGCCCAGGCCGGCCTCGGCGCGGGTAATGCTTAGCGCGGTCTCGATCATCGCCAGCAACCGTTCGCTTTCGGCCAGAGCCTGGTCGACCGCAGTCTGCGCGGCCGGCTCGGTCACGATGCGCGCGGTCCGGTAAAGCGCGGACTGCATCCGGGTCAGCGGCGATTTGAGATCGTGCGCCAGGCTGTCCGTGGCGATCTGCAGTTCGGCATTAAGTGCCTCGACCCGATCCAGCGCCTGGTTCACCTCGGTTCCCAAGCGAGCAAAGGCATCCCCGGTGGCATCAGCTGGTACCCGGCGCGACAGATTGCCCTCGCGTACGAGGCCCAGCGTCGTGATGGTCGCTTGCAGGCGATTGACGATCAGGCGGGTCGAAACGAACGCAGCAAAAGCGGCGAACAAGATCGACAACCCCAACGCCACCAGCGTCGCGCGCTCAAGCAGCGCGATGAACTGGCGATCACTTTCGACCACTGTGCCGGTAACGAGCAATCCGCCGCCATTAAGCCGAGTGGCCTGCAGGAACATCGCTTCGGGCACACGGCGACCGCTGCGCAACGCCTTGACTAGAGCATAGGTCTTGGCAAGAGGCAGGTGTGAGCGTTCGGCCAAATTGCCGGCAAGCGGATTGCCAGCGGCATCGCTGACGGAGAGCACCGCGGGGTGTCCGCTCGTCGGCGCCGTACGAACGGTGATCGCGTGTGTCAGCGCTGGCAGGCCGCCTTGCATGTAGATCGTCATCAGATCGTCGCGCATCGTCTCGGCCACGGCGATTGCTTGCGCCCGACTTTGCGCGCGCAGCACCGCGCCCACGCCGAACAGCAGGATGGCGGCGGCAAGGATCTGAAACAGGAAGACGAGTGCGGAGAAGCGGAACGTCGTGGATCGCATCACGGCTCGGCGCCAATCCGATAGCCGGCACCGCGAACGGTGTGGAGCAGCGGCCTGGCCTCGCCCTCGTCGATCTTCTTGCGCAAACGGCTAAGGTGGACGTCGATGACGTTGGTGCCGGGATCGAAATGATAATCCCACACGCCCTCCAGCAGCATCGTGCGGGTCACCACCTGATCGACATGGCGCAGCAGAAACTCCAGTAGGCGGAACTCGCGCGGTTGAAGTTCGATGTTGCGAGAACCCCGCTTCACCCGGCGCGACAGCAGATCCATCTCCAGTTCGGCGCAGCGCAGCACCGTCTCCGGGCCCTCGGCGGCACTGTGCCGGCGGGTAAGCAGCCTTACGCGGGCAAGCAGCTCGGCAAAAGCGAAAGGTTTGACCAGATAGTCGTCCGAGCCGCTGGTCAGCCCCTTGATGCGGTCCTCGGTCGAGCCGAGCGCCGACAGGATGATGACCGGAGTGTTGATGCCCGCCCCGCGCAGCGCCGCCAGTACCGCCATGCCATCAAGGCCGGGCAGCGTGCGGTCAAGGACGATGCAATGGTAGCTGCCGTCCGTGGCGAGAAACAGTCCGTCGCGGCCATTCGCGGCGTGATCGACCACGAAACCTTCCTCGGTCAGGCCGGTGGCGATGAATTCGGCGGTGCTGGGATCGTCCTCGACCAGCAGGATTTTCTGGGACATCGCTAATCCTCGTCAATGCGACAGATACCCTCGCCGTTCCGCACCTTCAGGCGTAGACATACGAGAGCTTGGCCAAGCGGTATGTGAGAGTCAGATGAATTTTTGGTCATCTGTCCGCCAGCAGCAGGGCAGTCGCGCGTCTGTAAGGGGGGCAAGCTGCAGGCAGGCGCGGAAGGTGGACTCAGTGGTACAGAGCCCGAAGCACGACGATGCGCTGGATGAACGTACCTGCCGCCTCATCTGCCCGATCGCCTCGGGCATGGTGGGCGTGTGCATGACCGGCATCGGTCTGCTTCGCGTGGCTTTCGCGATGCATGGCCGGCAGACGTTCGCGGACGACCTGCTGTCCATCGATGCGCTGTTGTTCCTGATGGCTACGCTGTCCTCGTACTTCGCGCTGCGTTTCCAGTCCAATTTACGCCTGCACTGGCTGGAGCGCACCGCCGACGCGACCTTCATCATCGCCATGCTCCTGCTGACGATCGCATGTTTCGTGATTACCTATTCGCTGGGCATCTGACACTCGCAACAAGATTGCCAAAGGTTCACGCAGTGGCGACCTGGCGGCAAACCGGTGTTGGCCATCCTGAGTTCCATGAGGAACTTGTGGCAATCGATCGCGCGGCATCGCCGCATCGTCACTGGTGGTATCGTGCTGCTGGTCATCGTGCTCGGCTTCGTGGCTTTGTTCAGGCTGACCCATGAAGTCCATTACGATCAGGTACGCGCCGCAGTAGCGGCGCTCACCGCGCGGCAGGTCGTCCTCTCGCTGGGGTTCACCGCGACAAGCTATCTGGCGCTGACGTTCTACGACGTCCTCGCACTCAGGATCATCAAGCGTCCGCAGCCATGGCGTACCGCCGCGCTCGCATCGTTCAGCAGCTACACGCTCAGCCACAACCTTGGCCTCGCACTGCTGACCGGCGGGTCGGCGCGTTATTGCATCTATGCCGGTGCTGGGCTGGATGGGCCGGATGTGGCGCGCGTGATCGCGATTGCCGCGGCGATGTTTTGGGCCGGCGTATTGACGATCTGCGGGTTGGCGATGGTCGTCCACGTGGGACCGCTCCAGATGGCCAGCGTGACCCTGCCCGAAGCTGCGGCTCGCGCCATCGGCATCGTCGTGCTGCTGACAACACTGGTGGCGGTCTATGCAGCCGGACGCAGGCGCGCTCCGTTGGTGATCGGCGGCATGACGCTGCCAATGCCGAGCCGTGGCGAGTTGCTCGCCCAGATCGCGGTGGCTTGCGTGGACATGACGTGCGCGTCGGCGGCCTTGTTCGTGCTGCTGCCTGGCGCCGATCTGGCGCAGCTGCCCGCCTTTGTGCTGGCCTATGGCCTCGGGCTCGTGGCCGCCCTGATCAGCCATGTGCCTGGCGGCATCGGCGTGTTTGAAACGGTGGTTCTCGCGGTACTGCCCACCGACCGCGCGACGCTGTTCGCCGCGCTGATCGCCTATCGCATCGTCTACTACCTGCTGCCGCTTGCGCTTGGGCTGGTCATGCTGGTGTGGCACGAGAGCGTGCGAAATCGCCACGCCGGCAAGGTGATCGGCGGGGTGCAGGCCTTGGCCAGCAATCTGTCGCCGCTGGTGCTCAGCTCGGCGGCGTTCCTGGGCGGTGCCATGCTGCTGTTGTCGGGATCGCTGCCGGCGATCCACGCGCGCATGGGGGTGCTGTCCGCCATTTTGCCGCTGCCGTTCATCGAGGCGAGCCATGTCGCTGCAAGTGTCATCGGAACCGCGCTGCTGCTGCTGGCGCCTGGCCTGTACCGCCGGCTCGACGGCGCCTGCCTGGCGACACGGATCTTGCTGGTGGCGGGCGCGATATTTTCTCTGGCCAAGGGCATCGACTACGAAGAAGCAATCGTGTGCCTGGCTTTGGCGGGACTTCTGCATGTCACTCGCCGGGCTTTCTATCGCCGGACTGCGTTAATTGATCAGCCGCTGACGTCCGGCTGGCTGACCGCGATCGCCATGGCTGCGGCGCTAGCTGCGTGGGCAGGCCTTTTCGCCTACCGCCATGTTCCATACAGCGATGACTTGTGGTGGAACTTTGCGCTGCATGGCGATGCCCCGCGCTTCATGCGGGCGACGCTCGCCAGCGCGGTGGTGCTGACAGGCTTCACCATCTGGCGCCTGCTCGCGCCGATGCCGACGCCGCCACCGGACCGGATGGGTGAGGAGGAATGGCAAACGGTGCGCCGGATCATCGCCACCACGGATCGCGCCGAGACGATGCTGGCGCTGACAGGGGACAAGCGCTTTCTGCTGGCCGAAGCGGGCGACGCCTTCGTCATGTACCAGATCAAGGGAAGCAGCTGGATCGTTATGAGCGATCCGGTCGGCGCGCAAAGGTCTTGGGCTTCCCTGCTGTGGAAGCTGCGGGAACTTTCGCACCGTCAGCAAGGCCGCCTGCTGCTGTACGAAGTCTCGCCGGAGACGCTTGAGCTGGCGATCGGCATGGGCTTGCAGATCATCAAATTCGGCGAGGCAGCGGCCGTCGACCTCGACACCTTCGACCTCGAGGCGCCGGGACTGCGCAGCGTTCGCAAGTCGCAGAGAGTGGCGGCGCGCGCCGGAGCCCGATTGCGTATCGTGCCCGCTGCGGCAGTCCCGGTAATCCTGGACGAACTGCAAAGCATCTCCGACGAATGGATGGCGGCCAAGGGTCATCAGGAAAAGGGCTTCAGCTTGGGCCGGTTCGACCGCGATTACCTGTGCAACTTCGACATGGCGCTGGTCATGGTGGAGGATCGCATCGTCGCCTTCGCCAACCTGTGGCTGACGGTCAACAAGAACGAGGCCTCCGTCGATCTCATGCGCCAGCGTAGCGATGCGCCCGCGGGAAGCATGGACTTCCTGTTCGTCAACCTGCTGCTGTGGGCCAAGGAACGTGGCTACCGGCGCTTCACGCTGGGGATGGTGCCGCTGTCCGGTATCAAAGGCGGACACCTGGCGCCGACTTGGGCAAGAGCGGCCGCGCTGATCTTTCGGCATGGCGAGACATTCTATGGCTTTCGCGGGTTGCGGAGCTACAAGGAGAAGTTCGCGCCGACGTGGGAGCCGCGCTACCTCGCAGGTCCGCAGGGCATAAGCCTGATCCAGGCGCTGCACGACGTCTCGCGGCTGATCGGGCGCGCACAACCGGGGGCCACGCCACCACCCGATCCGGAAACGCCGATCGCGCCACGTCTCAACACCTGCGAGGAGCAACCCGCATGAACCGGTGGCAATCGACGCGCGCGCTCGGCCTTCGTACCAGGGGCGACATGGCCCGTCGCACCAGGCGGATCGTGGGATGGACAGCGCTGCTTCTAGGCGTGCTGATGGTAATCGCGGCGGCCGCGCCCATACTGCGCCTGTTTGGGACCTCGCCTTACCTGATCTACCGACCGCAACACCAGCGTATCCCACTGGCGGCGGTGATGCTGTCAGGCGACATCGGCTTTCGCGGTGGCATGAGCGCGCCGGTGGCGGCCGCGCTGGCAGATCGCGGCATGACGGTGGTCGGGGTGTCTTCGCCAGTGGTCTTCGCGTTCCATCACACGCAGGCCGAAGCGGTCGCGGTGGTTCAGCAGGCGATACGCTCGGCCATGAGGATCAGCGGCGCCGACAAGGTGGTACTGGTCGGCCAATCCTATGGCGGCGACATCGTGGCGACCACCGCGCCGCACCTGGGCGCCAATCTGCTCGCCCATGTGGCGGCCATCGACCTGCTGGTGCCGGGCCGCAACGTCTACTTCCGCGCGGATCCGACGGGGCTGGCGTATTACTTTACACCCGATGCGCACCCCGCCGCCGCGTTGCGAGCCCTGAAAGGCCCGCCCCTGGCCTGCATCTACGGGATTGAGGAAACCGACAGCTTGTGCCCGCTGATGGGTGGTGCCGCCCGGGTGATGGCCTTGCCGGGCAACCACCACCTCAACCACGATCACGTTGCGCTGGTGAAGGCCGCGATGAGCGCGTTGCACCAGATGGTCCCAATCATCCGGTCCTGATCTCGGCGGATGAGTTCTGGCCCGTTCGGCGTGCGAACATGACGATAATTTAAGACCGCGGTCACGGTGCCGGCGGGGAGGGCCGTGCATGCGTGAACGCCTTCCCTCTCGACACAACCAGCAGTTCCCCGGAGTTCGCCGTGACCAAGCCGATCTTCTTCGATCCCACCGGTCGCCGCAGCCGCTGGTCACGTCGCGGCCTTTCCCTCGTGCTGCTGCTCGTCGTCCTGGGCGCCATCGCCTTTGCCACCACGCTTATCGCGGTGCCTCGCCAACGCGAGCTCGATCTGCCGGTGCCGCACCTGCATGCGACCAGCTTTGCCAAGTCGAAGCTTGCGCACAAGCTGACCGCTTGGCTGCCCAAGCTGCAGGGCAAATTCGGGCAGGCGCCCCTGGCCGTCGGTTTCTATATGCCGAACAACGATGATAGCTTTCTGTCGCTCCAGCGGCACGGCAACGAGCTCGACTGGGTCGTGCCGGCCCTGGTCAACGTCTCGGGACCGCAGCATCAGGTTCGCATCGAGCAGGACAGTCGTTTCGACCGGCTGGTCACGTCCACGTCGCATCGCTTCAAGGTGCTGCCGATGGTGCAGAACTATGGCGATGATCAGTGGGATGGCGTCGGGGCCGCGGCGCTGCTGCACGATCCCGTGCAACGGCGCGCCTTTGCGCAGCAGCTGGGCCGGATGGTGGCGCAGCGGGGCGAGAAGGGTGTGGTCATGGACTTCGAGACGCTGCCCCACTCCGCCATGGCCGACTACGTCACGTTCCTGCGCGAATTGCGAGGGCAGCTGCCGGCCGCATCCCGGATTGCCGTCACCGTGTCCGCAGAAGCAGACAGCTGGCCACTGGAGGCGATCTCCGCCGCTTCTGACAAAGTCATCCTGATGGCCTACGACCAGCATTGGGAAGGCGGCGAGCCTGGGCCCATTGCGCCGCAGGACTGGTTCGTTCGCGAGGTGCAAATGGCACTCAAGCGGATCGGATCCGCCAAGATCATCGTCGCGCTGGGCAGCTATGCCTATGATTGGCATGGCAAGCAGACCGATGCCCTCTCGCTCGAGGATGCCTGGCTGGCGGCGCACGACAGCGATGCCGGGATCACGTTCGATCCGGCGAGCGGAAACGCCGGGTTCGCTTACAATGAGGGCGACCAGACGCATACGATCTGGATGCTCGACGCCGCGACCAGCTGGAACCAGCTGACTGCTTTGGGCCGGCTGGGCATCCAGCAGGTCGCGATGTGGCGGCTGGGTATCGAGGATGACGGGTTCTGGCAGGATCTGCACGCCTTCAACCAGGGCAGCCGCCCCGATATCACGGTGCCCCGTTCCGTCAGCGGCGCCGATGTCGAGGGATCGGGCGAGATCCTCCACATCACCGCGACGCCGCGCGACGGTGCGCGCCGGGTGACGTTCGATGCCAGCGGCGTGATCCGCGACGAACATTACGATGCCTTGCCCACGCCCTACGTGGTCTCGCGAGCCGGGGGCAGCAACCCCAAGCTGCTGGCGCTCACCTTTGACGATGGACCGGACCGCGAATGGACGCCTCGCATCCTCGACACGCTGGAGGCCGAGCACATCCCGGCGACATTCTTCGTGATCGGCGAGTACGCCTTGGGTAGCCCCGATCTTCTCAAACGGATCGTCGCCGACGGTGATGAACTGGGCAATCACACCTACACCCACCCCAACCTGGCGGAGGCCGGTCCGCGCGATACGCAGTTGCAGTTGAATGCCACGCAGCGCCTGGTCGAAGCCTATACCGGCCGCAGCATGACGCTGTTTCGGGCGCCTTATTTCGGCGATGCCGAGCCGACCACCCCGGACGAGCTGGGACCCGCGCTCAAGGCGCAACAGGCCGGCTACACCGTGGTCGGCCTCCACGTCGATCCCAGTGACTGGAAGCGGCCAGGAACCGATGCCATCGTCGACCAGGTGATCGATCAGGTTCATTCGAGCAATGCGGACCAGTCGATGAACGTGATCCTGCTGCACGATGGCGGCGGCAACCGGGCTGAGACGGTGGCCGCGTTGCCACGGATCATCCAGACGCTGAAGTCTGAAGGATATCAGTTCGTCACCGCGTCGCAGCTTGTCGGCATCCCTCAGAGCCGGGCGATGCCGGCGATTTCGACCGGTGATCTGGCGGCGGTGCGGATCGATGTGGCAGCATTCGTGATGATGATGACGCTTTCGATGCTGCTGGTATGGCTGTTCTACCTGGCGATCTCCCTGGGTATCGCGCGCGCGGTGATCATGGCGGGCCTCGCCTGGTTCCAGAGCCGCCGCCAGCGTGGCGAGTCGCCGACGTTCGAGCCGCAGGTCTCCGTTATCATCCCGGCTTATAACGAGGCGCGGGTGATCGCGGCCTCGGTCGCGCGGGTGCTGGCGAGCGATTATCCGGCACTGCAAGTAATCGTGGCCGATGACGGCTCGAGCGACGGCACCAGCGAGATCGTCGCCAAGGCATTCGGAGACGATCGGCGCGTGACGCTGCTGACCCTGGAGAACGCGGGCAAGGCGGCAGCGCTCAACCGCGCGCTGCAGGATGCCGCCGGCGAGGTCATCATCGCGCTCGATGCCGACACGCAGTTCGAGGCCGAGACCATCCGGCGCCTGGTTCGCTGGTTCGACGATCCGCGGATCGGCGCGGTCGCAGGCGACGCTCGCGTGGGCAACCGGGTCAATCTGGTCACGCGCTGGCAGGCGGTCGAGTACATCACCGCCCAGAATCTCGAGCGTCGGGCACTGGCCGGGTTCGATGCGATGACGGTGATCCCCGGCGCCGTGGGCGCGTGGCGCCGCGCCGCGCTCGACGCGGTTGGCGGTTATCCGGTCGATACCCTGGCCGAGGACCAGGATCTGACCATCGCCATCCAGCGCGCCGGCTGGCGCGTCACCTATGATCCGCGCGCGGTCGCTTGGACCGAGGCACCCGAGAGCTTCAAGGCATTGGCCAAGCAGCGGTTCCGGTGGGCGTTCGGCACGCTGCAGTGCCTGTGGAAGCACCGCTCGGTGATCGCGACAGGAAAACCGCAGGGTCTGAGCCGTATCGGCCTGCCCCAGGCGTGGTTGTTCCAGATCGCGTTCGCCTCGATTTCGCCACTGATCGACCTGGCGTTGATCCTGTCGATCGTCGGCACCATCCTGCGCGTACAGGCGCATGGCTGGGCGCAGACGCGGGGCGATGTGGGCCTGATGGGTGCCTACTGGATTGCCTTCGTCACCGTCGACGTGATCTGCGGATGGATCGCCTATCGGCTGGACGGCAACAGGGTCCGCTACCCATTCCATTTGTTGATCGCCCAGCGCCTCGTCTATCGCCAGATTATGTACTGGGTTGTGCTGCGCGCCATCGCGTCAGCTGTTGGCGGCTTGGTGGTGGGCTGGGGCAAGCTGGAGCGCACCGGTCGGACTACGCTGGAGCCGAAAGCGTCAGCCCTTTCTGTCAAGTCGACCTCACCGGCTGGTACGCTGAACCGGGTCGGTCCGGTGGATGCCTGATCCTCGTAAGCATTCGCAATGAGCTGCTATCAAACTTTTTCCGCGCCAGCGCTCTGTCAAACCAAATGCACGAGCTGGCAAGCTGGTAAGCGAAGGCACGAGGATACCTTGCCCCCGCAAGCGCGCCAGTCCCTCTCCCACTTGAACTCGGTAAAGTCGGCTGGTGGCGCTAATGTACGTATGGAGAGCGCGCGATAATGCGCTTTGGGCAGATAAAGTCTTTACAAAAATCCGCGTCTGTCACGCCAGAATCCACAATCACTTCATTCTTGACCGCCATTTGATTGGTGAAGGGACTTCGAAGGAGGCGCGCTCTGCGCGCCTTGGCAGCGTCCCCGTGGCGCGCGCAAATGGCCGCGAATGACGGAACCGCGCGTTCGAAAAATGGCTGCGAACGGCGGCTTTGTTCCACAACGCGGCGTTGCCGCTTCCGGCAACTAGCGACCAACTCAAGCCATTCTAGTATCCGCCTGTAAATGGCCGCTTCTTGATAGAACCAGTCATTCGCGAAGCGCTGGGCGTCAGATACCAACGCGCTGGATTAGGTTGGCGGCGCCCGAAAGCGCCACCGCCTGTGAGGTGGGGGGTCTTAGCTATACCGATGCAAGCCAACTTGGGGCGGCTTGCCGGAAGAGCATCGCCCAGCCTCGCCGCCCCGCGTCTGTCCGAGCGTTAGACCACCCGGCGACGGGTTGCCGCAGTCGCGCCAGCGCTGGAGGCTGCGGCGCCGACTAGCATGGCGAGCACCAGCACGAAGGAAGTTCCGGCCGCAGCACCGGCAGCCGCGTCCGTCGCCGACTTGGCGGTGGCGACAGTTTCGTCCTTGGTCTTGGCGAACTGCTGCTTGGCGCGCGTCACCTGAGCCTGGGCCTCATCACGGCTGACTTTGCGCTGAGCGGCAACGATGTCGACAATGCGGGCTTCGGCCTGCTGGCCGTCTGCACCACCACGGGCTAGCGCCGGCAGCTGCTTGGCAATCTCCGCCTGTGCCTGCTCAGTGGTCATCTGCGCGGGATCGCTCGGGGCGTCCGAGAGATAGCGAGCCGCTTCGCTGCGCACGTCGGCCTTGTCGATGCCCGCGATCGAGGCGGCTGCGGGGGCCGCGGCGCCAACGGAGGCACCGGCTGCGCCTGCAACGGCGGTAACGGTGCGGAATGCGCCACCGATGATGCCGCCTACAACGGACGTCAGCAAGTACAGCGTGAGCAGCAAGGTCACGCCCCAGACGACGAGACCATGGACCAAGCCGTCGAAGCGGTCATGCACCCCGGCAACGCGGGCTGCGGCGTAGCCGCCCGCACCAAGTCCGATGATCGTGGTGATCAGCCAGTAGAGGCCCGCGCCAATGCCGAAGCCGGCTGCGCCAGGAGTGGTGCCTTCGGATGGATCGACCATCGTCAGACCGATTCCGGTGCCCAGGATGCCGAGCACAATCTGGATGGCGACGGCGATGATCACGCCGGCGAAGATCGCGCCCCATGAGATACGGGTGCGTGTCTTCATGGCGCGCGGTTGATCAACCGGCACCGCGCCGGCGTTTATGAGGGTAGCCATTGTTCACTCCTGTTGAAATGCCTTGCCGTCTCGAAAGCCGACGGATCTTAGGACCTTGGTGATTTCAGGGTTTGCCGGGCGGGAAGCCGCTAGCTTCCTTGTCGGCGGCACCACGTCGACGCTCAGCATCGTCACCGATCAGCTTGCCGATCGCTTCGTGTACCGATGCCTTGGCTATGGCGACATCACGCGCGGCGGCGTCGGGCATGGCGTTCTCGGAGACGACATCGTCGCCTTTGGCCATTCGGAGCTTCCTCGCCCCAACCTTCCTGGGCGGATTGTCGCTGGTCGGCTTTCCAGTCATGCGCGTGTCTCTCGCTTGGGTTTGTCGATCGCCACGCTCTCGCCATCAAAGCCGCGCGCGCGGGCCCAAGCCACCACGGCGATCCGGCGGTGCACGCCGCTCTTGGCGTAAATGCGCGCGACGTGGTTGCGCACGGTGTTGGCGGCGACATCGAGCGTGCGCGCGATAGTTTTGTCGTCATAGCCGCGGCAGATCAGCGCCAGCACATCGCGTTCGCGCGTGGTCAGATCGTCGAGGCCCGGGCTGCTGATCTGCGGCTGCGGCGTGCGCAGACGGGCCAGCTTGTCCATGATCGAACGACTGAACCAGCTGGTGTCCTTCATCACCGCCTCGATCGCCTCGACCAGTTCAAGCTCGGTCGCCTTGCGCTGGGTAATGTCCTGAAAGGCCCAGAGCACGCAGGTGTTTTCGCCCAGGCGCACCGTCTCGGTCGCGACCAGGCAGTCGATGATCGCATCGTCCTTGGCGTGGATGCTCGCCTCGTAGCCGCGCAAGCCTTGACCGGCATCGGTCCGCGTCTCAAGCTCCTGACGCGTTTCGCCGCTTTCCCACAGGCCAATTTCGGTCAGTGGTTTGCCGATGATCTCGCTCGCTGAGTAGCCAGTCAACTGCGAGAAGCTGGCGTTTACTTCGCATAGCAGATGTCCGTCGCGCGTACCGATCGCCATGGCTACCGGCGCCATCTGGAAGGTGCGGGTGAACAGTTCCTCGCTGTGCCGTAAAGCTTCCTGCGCCTTACGCCGAGGCTCGAGATCGGCGAACGTGAACAGCATGCAGGACTGTTCTTCCATATCGATTGGTTGCCCGGCGACGATCACCAGCTTGGTGCCGCCCTCGGCCACCTCGAGCTCCGCCTCCATCTGCGGGATGGTTCGTCCTTCGGCCAGGCGCTCCTTCGCAAGGTCGCGGCGTTCGGCGCCGCGCAGCAGATCGATGTCATAGACCGTCTTGGTCAGGACCTGGTCGCGCGCCAGGCCGGCCAGCTCCAGAAAGCCCTGATTGACCTTGACGTAGCGCAAGTCTTCCAGCCGGCAGATCACCGCCGGGGCTGGGTTGGCGTTGAATGATTGCTCGAAGCGATCTTCAGCCTCGTAGCGCGCGGAGACGTCCTGGATGATAAGCACCAGGTAGGTCGGCTTGGCGTCGTCCGCATCGTTCAGAACAAGGCTGCGAACCTGGTGCACCCAACGCGGACTGTCCTCGCCCGCGACGGTAACCTCGACGACAACTTGCGAAAAGGAGTCACCGGCCACCACACGATCGATCGGATAGTCGTCCGCTTCGAGCCGGTGGTTGTTGCGATAGCGCAGTTGAAACCGCGACCGGTATTCGTCGACCGTAGCGCCCAGTTCGTGGATGGCATTCACCCCGTGCATCGCCAAGGCTGCATCGTTCGCCCAGAGCAGACTTTGATCGGGATCGATAAGGATCACGCCTTCGTCCAGACCGACGATGATCTGGCGCAGATGGCGCAGATCGGCGGTCTCTCTCAACGTCTCGAACGATGCTGTTGCCACGGTCGTGCTCAGCGACGCCCGTGAATGAGCCAAGCCAAGGCATAGCCCACCACACCTGCGGCAAGCACCCACACCGCCGGTTCTTCGCGAAGTGTGTCGACGGCCACTTTGCCGCCGTGCTGTGCCACATCCGTCGCACGATCTGCAGCCGACGTCAGACGATCCCGCGCTTCGTCGGCGAGTTCGGGTGCGCTGTCGACCACATCGCCGACGATCGACTTGGCGCGGCCATAGGCATGCTGCACGCCACCGGCAACCTGATCAACGACGCCGTCGACCTGCCAGTCCCGGATCTCACCCACATCGCCCAAGGTCTTCTCGACCTTGCCGCCGATATAGCGAGCGCCGCCTTGTAGTTCGTCCTTGTTCATGATCACTTCCTTTTTGTTTGTAGAAAACGCTGTCGATCAGGGCACGACGTTGCACGCTGCGACCGCCTTGCCGACGGCGAGCAAGACAGCGGGATCTTTGATCTCGCCCGCGACGCGCAACAGGTCAGCGGGCGTCAAAGTGCCGCGGTCGGTATCACCCTTCCGGTATGCGGCTGCTCCGCGGCCAAGCTGCTGGAGCTGCCCAATCGTGAGATCGCCTTGCAAGCGGGTGCCCACGCAATCGGCACGCGCACCATCCAGGCCGTACCGCTGAAGCCCGGTCGATATCCGGGTTGCCGGCGCAGCGCAGCCCGCTAGCAACACGGCTCCGAGCACTATGGTCGTATTGACCTTCATTGTTGACCCTTTGCCGCTTGCGTCGCGAAGTGCGTGCGCGGTGTTCGGCGGATCAACGGGGTTACGGCAGCTACGTTCCTGGTCTTTTCGCAGGATACCTTTAGTCTTAAAGTACCATAATTAAACAACTCAGTGAGCCATTTACCTTTCTCTGCGGCATAGAAGCTCAGCATTCTCATGGCTTTAAACGTTTGCCGGCCGGCTTGTTGGCAGGTCCACGCACATGCGTGTCAAGCCATCGCGATATTCACCCCGGATGCGGCGCGAGATGCTTTCGGGGTTTCACGCCGCGTCGCCTCACTCGATTGCACTGCCATTAGCCATCAATCACTCGCCCATTGGAAGGAACGGTAAACTGCGCATAGTAGGCCGCAGTGCAACGAAAGTTGCTCGATGAGGCCCGATGCGGACGATCAGGCGCCCATCGAGTGCTTCAAGGCGCTCATTTCCTTGTGACCTGCCCGAACCGACTGCCAAGCCTCTTCGGCCGCTGCTCGTGCGGTGGGCGACAGGTCGACGTCTGCAAGGGCGGTCTCAAACTTGGCCCTGAGATAGTCTTCGCCGCGCTCGATCTCGGCGACGATCGCCTTTTCATCGCGACCCGTTACGGCTTCCTTCAGGCTCTGGAAGGCGCGGTGAGCACCGCCCAGCAGCGTGCCATCGTCCTCCGGATTACCTCCCGCGGCTGCGACGGCGGGCTGAAGCTTGGTGATGGCGGACTGCCGTTCGCGGGCACGGGCGTTGAACTTGTCGGCGAGCGCCTGATTGTCGATGTCGCCGGATGACTTCTGATACCCGTCGAGGGTGTCGAGCAGAGTGGCGATCCCGTGTTGAGCACGCCGACGTCCTTGGTGTTGGAAGTCATGAGTTGTACTTTCGATTGAAAGGGAGGAGTGGCTAGAACGTCTGGTAAGCCATGCCATTCCGTCCGTTTCGAAAGTGTCGAGTTCGCATGCCACCATGCGACCGGTTTTGCTGGAGCGAACAATGCGGCCGCTGACGAGAAGATGCGCAGCTGATCGCTGCGCGCGTTCTGCTGCGAGCAGCACCTGGCACGCCGATACCGCCAGCGGGCCTAGGCCGCTATTCGATCCCGACCGGCGAGCTTTGCCGCGTACAGCTGCCGGTCTGCGCGCTCTATTGCGTCGCTGAACGACCGGTCGTGCGCCTCTACGGCAGCCAGTCCGGTGCTCACGGTGCACTCGAACGGACCGATGCCGCTGACCGCCGCCCTTACATGTTGGGCAAGCCGCTCGGCCGTGACCAACGAAGCTTGGGGCATGATGACCAGGAACTCGTCACCGCCCATGCGAACGACGTGCCCTGAACGCTGTGTCTTGCTCTCTTGTGCTGCGGCACTCAGCGCGCGTGCGAGACCGATAAGCGCTGCATCCCCTGCGGCATGGCCGAACCTGTCGTTGATCGACTTGAAATGATCCACGTCGATGTGGGCCAGCCAGGTGCCGACTTTCAGCAGCGCGTCCTCGTTGGTCTGCAGCCAGGCGCGGTTGTAGACCTTGGTCAGCCCGTCTTGCCAGGTCCGCTCGCGAAGCGCGGCAAGAGCGGCTTCGGTGGGCATCGCAAGAAGGCTCAGGTTGAGCAGCATGAGCAGGAGCTGATCCGAGAGCAGTGCCGCGACAGCCAACGTGCTTGGCGTCGCCATGTGCAACACCTCGCCGGCAATGGCGTACAAGTAGCAGGGAATGTACGCGATCATGGCAAGACCCGCGATGCGTCCACCATACCCGCGCGGCATCGCGCGATCCGATTGCCGAATGATATCGACACCGAACACGCCCATGCCCAGTGCCAGCCCGAGGGTGGCGAGCACTTGCTCACTCCCTGCAGGCAGCTCGACACCCCCCGTGCGAGCCAAATGAGGCAGCAGGAATCCAATCAGTGTCGCTGCCGGCGGTATGCCCATCCACCAGCGCCAGAGAGGTCGGCCAGCGAAGATGCGCACGCCGGTGACGACCGGTATGTTGGAGGCGGTCAGCGCGGCTAGCAGCAGGGCGCGGATCAGGACGTCGTCAGGCAGGTAGATCCATTCGAGGCCGCCGAGCGTGACGCAGTAGAGAAGTAGGCTCGCCGCCCAATGCGCGTGGTGCAGCTGATCCTTGCGGCCTCGCCACAGCGACGCGAAGATGATGACGAAGGTGACGCATGCGAGCGCGCTGCACAGGCGCAAAGTGGCAAGATCAATCGAGGTGAACATGTTGTTCAGCGGGGATACGCGCGATTGCTTAAAAAGGTTTCTACGCAGCGTGGACGACTTGCACGCAGAGCACCTGGCTATGCTTGTCAGTGCCAGGTGACCAAAACGACAGGTTATTGCCGTGGGCGGCCTCCAGCACGAGGCCGTGCACGCGTGTCAATCGATATAGAGGTGTTGTCCGGCCCGACCGCGAGCGTGCGATTCAGTTGCGGCCCCGCGTCAGGCAATTCTTAGCTCAGCGACTCAACCGCGCCGATGCCGCCGTCCGGCCGCAGCGGCGCGTGGAACACGTCCCGTGCCTTCTAGGTCACATACCCATAAACAGGATTCCCAAAGGGGCGGCGATCTGATTCATTCTCCGAGAAGGGGATTGATATGGCGCGGTTTGATTTGACG
>NZ_JACHLR010000036.1 GCF_014204535.1 Novosphingobium chloroacetimidivorans | reverse complement strand
TCTCCGCAATCGAATGGCATGGCCGAAGCCTTCGTGCGCACCCTCAAACGCGACTACGTCCGTGTGAACCCGACGCCTGACGCACGCACTGTCATAGAGCAACTGCCCCGCTGGCTAACCCACTACAACGAGGTCCATCCGCACAAGGCGCTAGGCTACCGATCACCACGCGAGTACATAACCCAAACCCGCAAGGCCTAGTCAGGCATTTAGGGGGCAACGACACCATCACCGCAGTCATGCGTAAGCTCTACGTCACCGCAAACGCGTTGCTCAGCGCAGATAGATGCTGGGCGCAATCTCCGACTTGATCATTACGGGTACTCTAATCAGAAGGATCAGTCTTCTAGAAGGGAGCAGAAGCAAGCGCGAGAAATGGACCTGGTTTGGCGTTCGATGATACGCGATCGTAGCCCAGCCGAAGGCTCACCGGCTGAGCTGGGCAGGTCCAATCCACGGTCGCAACCGCGTTAGCGGTCGATTCGCATGGCCTTTGCCTTATCGATATCGAGCCCTGTCCTCACGACTGATGTGCTAGTCGAAGATGCCGACCTTCTGGGCCATACAATGGTGCCTTGTTCCCATCACCGCGACGAAAGCATTTCCATCGCGCCCGTTGAAAGTTCACCAGTAGGTCTTCAGCCGTATCCCCGAAGATGCCCTCGATGGTGCAGTTAGGAGTGGTGCCTTAGCCCTAAGCGGGTGCCAGTCCGCTCTTACCGGAACGTTTTTGCGCAGCAGGGTCGTCACTGGCTGGCGTTGCCCCCTAATTGCCTGACGAGGCCTCGCGGGGCTGGGTGATGTACTCGCGGGGTGACCGGTAGCCTAGCGCCTTGTGCAGGTGTACCTCGTTGTAGTGGGTCAGCCAGCGGGGCAGTTGCTCTATGACAGTGCGTGCGTCAGGCGTCGGGTTCGCACGGACGTAGTCGCGTTTGAGGTTGCGCACGGAGGCTTCTGCCATGCCGTTCGATTGCGGAGAGCTGACCGGCGTGGTGCGGGGCACGATGCCGATGTCGTGGGCGAAGCGGCGAGTGTCGTTAGCGACATAAGGGCTGCCGTTGTCGCTGAGCCACTCGATAGGTGAGACCAAGCGGTTCAGCGTGCCAAAGCGATGCTCGACAGTCGCAACCATGAGATCGCGGATGTCCTCTGCGGTGATACCGCCGGTGGTAGCAACGTGCCCATGGCTTCAAGATCACAGCAGTCGAGTGCGAAGGCGACGCGCACCTTCTCGCCATTGTCGCAGGCGATCTCCAGCGCGTCAGAGCACCAGCAGGTGTTGCGCTGATCGTCGGCAAGGCGGCTTTCGTGGCGCCTCTCCTCCTGGCTGCCGCTGTGGCGTTGAAGCAGCAGCCCGTGCACCTTCATGACCCGGTAAACCCGCTCGGGATTGGGCGCTGTGCGCCCGGTCCTGGCAGCCTGGCGGCGCAGCAGGGCATGGACGCGGCGGTAGCAATAGGTGGGCAGGTCGGCGATCAGCGCCCGGATGTCGACGATCAGTTCGGCATCCGGCAAAGGCGGTCGACCTCGCCGGCGCGCAGGTGATGGGTTGTACATGGCTGACAGGTGTTGGCGGCTGATGCCCAACGCCTCGGCCACCGCGCTCACTGGTCGTCCCCCGGCAACGAGATCGTGTTTACCCTTACCGATGAGCCAGCCGCCGGAGCAGGTTGCTCGCCATGGCAAGATGGATCATCGCTTCCGACACGTCGAGGCGCTTCTCGTAGTCGCGCACGAGCCTGCGCCAGCGCGTCATCCAACCGAAGGTGCGCTCGACGACCCAGCGCCGGGGCAATACTCTGAAGCCAGATACGTCATCTGACCGGCGGATGATCTCGACGGTGAAGCCTCGGTAGGCGGCAGTGTCGAGCAGCTTTGTGCGGGCATAGGCGGCGTCCCCGAATAGGTGCTTGAGCCATGGCCAGCGCCTGCGGATCGCCGAGACGATCTCCTGCGCGCCCGCGCTATCGGAAATGTCAGCCGTGTTCAGGTTGACCATGAGCAGTCGTCCGTCGGCGTTGTCCGCGATGTGCCGCTTGCGACCCTTGATCCGTTTGCCTGCATCGAAGCCACTGCCGCAAGGTGCCGATGGAGCCTCGACCGACTGACTGTCGACCACCACTGCCGAGGGGCTCTGTTCGCGCGCCTCGCGCTCCCGGTCGAGCATCAAGCCACGTCATGGATGGTACGGAACAGCAGGCGACGCACGAAGCGCCGGAACCACCAATACACCGTCTGCCATGGCGGAAATTCTCTGGGCAGCATCCGCCAATCGCCCCCGGAACGAGCCAAATAACGCAGAGCGTTCAGCACCTCGCGTAGGTCCGTCCTCCGCTTGCGCCCGCGCTTCGGCGGCTCCGGCAGGAACGGATGAACGATCTCCCACTCCGAATCCGTCAGATCGTTCGGGTAGCGCCTGGCGCGCTTCTAAAGGTCAGCCATCCAGCCACGGCTCGCTCGGGTCCACATCCCGAGCTTGGATCACGCATCCCGCCGCCGCTCAACTCATTTTTCAAATGGTCTCGAAGAGCGAGACCCTGTCAGGTCATTTTGGGGGCCAACTCACTGGTATCCTAGTAGACAGCCTTCAAGTTTGTGCTTTGCCTTGTGCCCACGCCGTGGCGGAAAGCCGTGAAAGGTTACGCTCCTCCGGAGGTCGGGCAATCTGATCCCACTGGCGAGTGGCAAGCAGCACGGCATCATCAATCGGGTCAATCAATGCTAAGCCGCAGTGAGTCTCTGTAGCCCAGACCACTTGGCCGAACACTTCGAAGTCGCCCCAGGTAAGCACAGCCTCATCTCCGAGCCGCGCAGACTTGCTCGTCTTAACGCGAGCACCGCTCAGAGAGATGTCGATAAGGACACAATGCTGTGTACCGTCAAGGAGAATCAGGCGAGCAGCAACACGGGTCCGGAGGCGCGCTGTCGCGCGACGGCCTATCTGACTCCTTTGATCTACGGGTAGGCGGCTAGCAAGCATGCCAAATCTTTATGGCAAAGAAGTTAAGCGATGCCGTCGAACTGAAGGCCGCCGCACCAGATGGTTGGGCTAGAGCTGAAATGCCGCACGCATCGCGGTGAACTCATCCAAGCGGATGAGGCGTTCAAACTCGAAACCAGCGCGCGTCTCGTCCGACCATACAAGATGCCCTTCGATCCAGCCCACCCCTGCCAGGCGGATCGATAGACGTTCGCCCACCTGAAAATCGGATTCTCCAACTGCCATGAAGCCGTGTGCAGAAACATTGAGCAGGTGGATCTGGAACTCACCTCGTCGGCGATGTTCAGCGGGGACAAGGCGGTCAACCTTGCAACGAGCCGATCGCCTGAACTCTTCTAATGCACGTTCCTGCGGTGTTTTCATTGGCGCGACCCCATGTTCCGTTCATTATAACGGCATGGATTGGTCACCTTATAGAGGCCTCTGGTTGCAGTTCAGCACCAAATGCCACGAGGATCATATCTCGTCCGCCTCTGCAACGGGGATTATAACCGCGGGGCGGACTCGACAAAGACTGGCAGGCAGCCCTCAATCTAACTGCCACCCAACCAGGTGGCTCTCAACAGGGGCGCGTCCATCCGCGCTGGCGCGGCGAGACCCGCATAGCAAGTTGCGGTTCAGGACTCGATGGCTTGCGGCACACAGGCTTCACTTGCCCCTTGCAGGAAGACCGCCTCGTTGTGCTTGTCCGAAGCACTGCTGAGCTACTGCCATCAGCCGCCTGTAATCCTGCCAAGCGACGATATGCGCGAACCGAGGACATCGAAGTAGGAAGCCTCAGCATAGTCCATGGCAGGACTGATTGCCTAAACCATGTTAAGATTGCATTAGCACGGCAGCGCAAGGAACAAGCAGCGGAGCAGCAGGTCTACCTCGACGAACTACCTTGCAGGCTCTCTGGCTTCAGCTGGGACGTCTTTTCCGTTTAAGGACCGCGGGGTATACGCAGGGCGACCAAACGCAAGATCCGGCGCAAGGCCTCTGGTCGGCCCACATCAGGTGCATTGGCCGCGATCCACAGGTCCAGCAGTTCGAGATCGTCCTTGTTCAGCTTAACGCCCACCTGAGTCCCGAAGGGCGTGTTCCGGTTCTTGTAGTGACTCGGCACCTTCAGCGCTCCAACGTGGAAGGCGAGATCTACACTCCCGCGTGCGGGGTGCAACACCTAGGCTGCGAGGCTGCAAGCCCTGAGCCATCATCACCGCCGGCATTTCTACTGCACGCCGCAAGTCCAAGCCCACCGTAACCGCAATGAACCGTTCGTTGATCGGCCGGCAACCCAACTCGCCACCTCCGCAGTTAAATCATGTTAGAAGTGAGTCGTGTGAGCGACCTATCATCGTCAAATAAGCGCGTGCGCGCATCCCGCATTCTCGAGTTGGCGAAGGGTGTTGATGCCGTAACTGCAAGCCAGATGATCGAGTTCGCTTTGAATTTAGAACAGGAGGCGGCAGTGGAGGAGCGAAGGCTCTCAGCCGGCAGAATGCCGAACCATGCGCCTACAAACAAGCAGCCTTAAAGGCTATGCCGCGGGCCGTACGCGGCCTACTATTCTCGCGCCACACCAAATTTCGACTTCGTGGACATGATGAAGTTTCAGAGCCTCTTCGCAAGCCTCGTCATCATTGGCTGCTTCGACGTCAACAGGCATAGCCATGATCTTGTTGGCGCCATCCAGACGGTACAAACGGTACTGTGCCATCGACACAAGCCGGCTCCTGTTCACCTGGTTGTACATGCAGCCATAAATGCACACTAGAAGATGAACCGGCGAGTAACATCATGCACCAGCAAGGCCTCGACCAGTGGCTCGTCCAGGCCATGCCGGCGTCCAACAACCCGTTGAATGCTAATCTACTTTCACGCTGGCTCCGGTAGAATACGGATAACAGCGACACGAACCGTGCGGCGGTCCGCAAGCTCCAGAAACGTGCTCGGTTGCGCCATTAGATCGCGCACCGGTTTGCGGCCAATCGGCTAGTGCAACTTCAGCGACAGCCGGAGACGAAGCATCGGTAGTGGCCTAGCCCTGACGGCCTTTGACCCCCATAGAGCAGCATCACAGCTACGATCAGGAATGCCTCGAAACGCTGCCGGAGCGCGCGGATGTCATCCGGACAGGGCTGCGTCGGCCAGTGCCTGCCAGCAGGCGGATGTACCTACGGAGCAAGGTGGTGCGTCTGCTGCGGCGAGCAATTCATCGCCTGGCTCTTAAACGGATAGCAACATCGCGCGGACCTTGGGCAAGTAACCCTGCCACAGAGTATTCTGTTCATCTCCGCTTCGTCAGAGCGCTCATCAAGCTTGCAGAGCACGCGCGCGGCGTGTTCGAGTGGCGGGGTCATGCGATCTCTTCATCGTTCGCAGCGGAGCTAATTAGTCCGCCGTCGATGTTGATTTCGCAACCTTCGTACCCGCCGCCGATCTAGCAACGCCTGTATTTTAATAAGGCCAATCACAGCAGCAGCGATCGCAAGGAACGGACGCCAGTAGTCACTCTCCAGAAGGATGGCGGCGGTGGTGATGAGCGCAATGATCAGTAGGCGTCGCATGCTGGCTTTTCGCTGTGGGTGCCACTGAAGAATGGCAGCCGGTGGCTCCAAGTGCCACTATGCGCCGCGACGCGTCAGCCGGTGTCTCGATATGGGACTCCACGGCCGCCGGTTCTAACATCGATGCTGCCGCCAGTATCTCTGCCCATTCAGCGCCCAGCGACCGCGCACCATAGCGCAAGACAGATCACCGCCACAATGTGACACGCACCACGCTGGAGTTCTCGAGTCCCTGCCATTTCCATTCGACTGCCACTGCATTCCCGGCCTCAAACCAGCACATGGCTCTCAGGCCGTCGCCCGATCGGCACACCTACCAGCTTGACTAGCGCGCCATGGGAACGCTGGGCAGCGACCGCCGGGCAAGGCTGGTTGGACCGGCACGTCCCGTCCATCTCACACGCTGCAATGCCGGCTAGGCGAATGCGCGGACCGTCGGTGCACCAGACCGGCCCATCACCTTCGTAGACCTCCGTCGGCGTGCAGGTAAACGTCTCCCCTGCGGGTATGATGGCGACTGTGGTGAGGATCAAAGGAAGCGGCATCGGCAGCTCGCTACGAGAATGACAGACTTAGGGCTACCCGCCAAAGCGACGAGCCGGCACGTCAGAGTCGCATCGCCCAGCCTCCTTATCACGCGTGGCTGATGATGGCTTTGTCGGCTCGCGTCATTCGCGAAAGCCAAGAGCGGCCCACTCGCAAGCAGCCGTTTGATGCGGCCGCAACCAAGATCGTAAGGCGAATTCTAGGTGCCGATAGGAGTGCATGGGGCCGTATAAGATGAGGGCCGAGATGGCACAGCAACAATCGGCGACGCTTAGTTGAGCACCGCTCAATGATGTCGTTGCCGCCACAATCGACGATGCCGAGGTGCTTTCGTCGGTACTCACGGCGAAGTAGCTCCTGCACGTACGTTTCAGCAGCGGCGGCGCATGCGCTGCAGAGCGGTGGGCGCCTGCCCGCTTGACCGATCATCTATGGCGCGCGATAGCTCATGGGGTTGCCGCCTGTTGCGTCCGATTGGCGCTGCAAGGACATCGAGCCGCCCTTACAGACGCAAGCCCGCGAACATCCGCAAGCCTGTGCACCCCGGCATGCTCAGGCCTTGATCTTAACCGTGAGAGCGTGAATGCGGCTGGCGGCTCAGAAAAGTGGTGGAGCCTGCGAAGGATCAATCTTCAGAGGTGATGGTGGCACGAGTAGCAAAGCGGATTGCGTCTGAGGCCTTGCTGTTCCTCGACCAGCAACGACTGGATCCAACTCCACCGAACTACACGTTAGCGTACTGTTTCGTCACGTCACCGGGCACGTCGGCATCAAGGGAGATCGCCGAGCTGCTTGGAGATGGTCTACGCCTGACCCAGGAGGCCGCAGACGACATCATCTCGCGCCATGGTCTTGGCGGGAGCGGTGCCGCTGCCTTGGATCCAGAAAATGCCGCCGCTGCGCTGCGCCACCAGATGCTCAGGCTCGCAGACATCACGAGCAGCCAAAGCATCGCGACCGCTCAATTCCAGCAGGGCCTATCGGCAGGTATGGCCAGGATTGGCGGAGGGTTCGATGATCTCAGTACCATCATATCGTCCATGATTGCTCTTGCAGCGAACGCGGAGCGCGACCTGGCCGCCGCGGCGGTCGAGACCGATCGTCTGCGACAGGATCTCGATGCCGCCCGTACGGATGCAAACATCGACGCGTTAACGCGGTTGCCGAACCGACGCGCTATCGACGCGATCCTGTCGAAACTCGAGGAGGCGAATGTGCCGCGGACGCTAGCTTTCTGCGACATCGACCGATTTAAGCGGATCAACGACAATCACGGCCATGCGGCTGGCGACAGAGTGCTGGCGGCTGTCGCCAAGGTCTTAGGCGATGCGTGCCATGGCAAAGCCGTTGTTGCGCGATGGGGTGGCGAGGAGTTCGTGGCCGTATTCGAGCACATGGCTGTCGGCGACGCTGCCGTCGTCCTTGAGTCTGCGAGACGCTCTCTAGCCCAGAAACGCTTCAAGGTTCGCGAGACTGATGAGCCACTGGGAATTGTAAGCTTTTCAGCTGGCGTCGCTGGTGGGATCGGTCCCAATTCGGTGATCTCCGCTGCCGCGGATGCGCGCCTTTATCGTGCGAAAAAAGCAGGCAGGAACATGATCATCAGCGCAGGTGTGGAGCATCGCTAACTCGCAGGCCATCAGTCTACGTCCCTAGGATGAAAGGGGGCAGCCGATCCATCACTCGACTGCCCGGGAACCAATATCAGCACCCTACACTATTTGCCCGTGCTTGGTTCAAACACGTGAGCACCAGGTCAGCCGATCGACTTCAATAATTCTATCTTCGACGGTGCGCCGTTCTCGCTGCAGTTGAACTTCACGGTTACTAAACCTTCTGAAGGACCTCGTGCGCCAAGGTCATTGCGTACCCGCAAGCCCCTCTTGAGATCGTTCATCACGCGTGTCGACCAGGTTGCCAGTGTCGGTGGAGCTTGGATGCTTGTGACGGCAGATTGTGTGGACGCGCCCGTAGCGGAGGCGCAGATGATGAACGCCACCGGCAAGGTGGCTGAAAGATAGCCTTTCATTTCAACCTTCTCCCTATCTGCTCGCATCATACATTGTGAAGTCAGGCTATGTTATGCTGCGGATTCTACCTAGACGTGTAGTTAGATTCGTCTTCGAGTCGAATCCCGTAAATGCGGGTGTAATCCTAATACACGCGCGGTTTAAGATGAGAAACCTACAAGACTTACATAGGTTGTTGCATGTTTTAGTAGCGAGATCATGTTCAGGCGATTGCAGACCTGGAGGACGCTATGGTTCAGCCGATGCTTGCAGATAAGACGGTCACCGGGCCGCTTGGTGAGAAGATGACCGCGCGACAGCTGCCGCCCGCGACCACGTCACGCTGGGTGGCACGACGAAAGGCTGAAGTTGTCGCGGCTATCGATGGAGGGCTGTTGTCCGTCGCTGCGGCCTGCTCTCGATACAACCTTACGCTGGAGGAATTGGGATCTTGGCGGCGGCATTATAAGGATGAGGGGATGAAGGGCTTGCAGCAATCCTCCATTCAGAAGCACCGCCCGAAGCCTGAAGTATGAGCTTCCTGCAACGGCTGCCAGGTAAGGCGCGAGCGCGCTTCCGCGGGGCCGACAGGCAGCGCGGCCCGCCTACCGGCACTACGTACGCCGTCGAGAGTTCAGCAACGCGCACGGAAAAGGGGCAACTGGCGCTAACCAACTGCCCCTCCCAACTGACCGAACACCCTGCCTACCGCCCGGCCAGTCTTTCGATCGCTATGACAGCGCACGCCTGCGGACCGGACCGGCAAGAACCCTTGAGCGGCCGATGGAAGAGAAGACGTTGCGCGCGGGGTCACAAGCGCGGTAGTAGCCTGAGTGGGGGAGCCATGGCCTTGCTAGCGCGTCCGACTTGCGAAGACCCTTGCTGGCGATCAGGTCGATAATCTCGATCACCTCGTCGGGCGCTTCGATGGCCTCTACTGCGCTCACGAGCAGTCCCGGACACCGCGCGCCGGCCATGGCGGAAGCTGCTGCGTTCAATGCTGAGGGATGAGCTCGCACTGCTCGGCCGAGGGCGCTCAACGCCGTGAAGTTTCGGATAACCGCGCGTGCATCATCGCGCGCCTCTGCCTCCGACGCTTCGCATAGTGGCTGGACCTGATCGTAGGCGCGCCGTGCTGTTGCTACTTCCACGTTCTGCCGCTCTATTTCAAGCGCTTGCGTCCGCCCGGCAACGTCGCCCAAGCCCCCCCCGGGAAGTGTGTTATGCTCACGCTCGAGCTTGTCGCGGTTGATCCGCTGCTCCGCGGCTCCGGTCGTGTCCTATCCGGCGAGCAGCGCGTCTCCGATGAGACTGCCGCCGCGATCGTTCACAACTGGCGATTGGGCGAGATGATGCGCGCCCTTGAAGGGGCGCAGGAGGTGCAGGATCGGCGAAGCCGTCAAACGCCGTGGCGTCACCAGCCGCGACGCGGGCCTTCAGCGGGTCGTGTTGGCAGCGCCATCGATCGGCCATCCTGGAGATAGTGGGCGCTGTTATCGGTAGCTCCTTAAGCGAGCCCACCAGCTTCTCTTCGAGTTTGTCCGCGCCTCTTAGCGCTTGATGCCGTATAGCTCTTCGAGGTTGGCCCACTCGGACGCGCGGGCGCCTGCCTGCGATGCCAAGTCGATCAGCTTGGAAAGTTGGCTGTCGAGATCAACCAAGGCGGCGCCGAGCGGGTCCTTCTAGCGCTTCAGTTTTTTTAATGCGTTGCGAAGGTGAGAGCGTCTTGCGAGACCGGATTGAGATCGTCAGCGGCCTGGCGCAGCGTCTGCGTGCTCTGGCGAATGCCGGTGATGACGCCCTTGTCGATGGCATAGACCATCGCCGCGCGGATTGCCTCTTCCAGCGTCTCGAACTCTTCGCGCCCGGCCTTGTCACCTGGTTTCGCATCGAGGGTGTACTTCTTATCGGGCGTGCCGACTCAGCCGAGCTTGAGGCCGGTAGTGAGCCCACCATAAGCTGTTCCGCGATGCGATCGAGAGCCGTAGCGAGCGATTCCGCGGCGCCGCCCGCCGCCACCTTGCGGAAAGCGGAATTGCCGGCGATTGCGTAGGACGCCCTGCCATCGCTGTTCAGCCCGATGTCGCTGGCGTATCCCTTTTTGGCTTTCTTCAGAACGTCACCGAGTAGACGGTCGGCAATCGAACCGATGATCTCGCCGCCAGGAATGCCGGACAGCGCGCCGAGCGCTCCGCCGATCTGCAAGCCGATTGTGAAGGTCTTAATCTTCAGCGCCTTGTCAATGCGGACGATATCCAATCCCATCGCACCGCCGGTCATGTTGCCAGCGATGACGCCCTGTAAGGTGCCAGCGATGGGCTGCCCGAACCAACTACACGACCTTCACATCCAACGGCGTCGGCGTTCGCGCCGGTCTGGGGTAGGGAGTGTCGACGAAATCACTGCGCGCACCGGCGGCGAACTCCTGGCACCTTTTCGCGTCTTGCTGATGGTCGAGGAGCGCTCGGATTGCGGGCTCTTCCTCAACTGCCGGCGGTTTCGGGTGCCCCGGCATCTTCGTCTGTATCATTCAGCGGTATGCGGCCGACTACTGGTCATTTCGTCCGGCATGAAGCTACACGAACAGGACCGACAATAGTTGCAGCCGGGACCGGCTCGCGACTGGCAATTGGACGTTCGAAGCTGCGCGGCGCAGATCGTGGCTTCGAAGATTTGATACAGCTGGAGAGCATGCTCTCGCTTACCGACTGCACTCGGATCATCCAAGACGCTCAGCAACCGTTTGCAAGAGGTCGGCTCATAGCGGCGGCGGCTCTGAAGTCCCCAGCCCTTAGCAGTAAATTTACTTCATCGGGCGATTGTAAGAGCTTGAACGGGTGAGTGTCGACACCTCAGGTCGGCACAGGCAGTCGAGAAGACCATATTGTGATAGGACACCCGAATAGCGCTTTGCGCACGATCGCATCGAGCAATCGGCTGCTCTACGCATTGATTATAGCCGCGTTCTTCCTGGTCCTGGTCTCCGCCTTTCGCTTCCAAGCGCCCGAGCTTCTTGGCCAGCGTAAGATCCTCACCGACTTCGATGCTTTCCACATCACTGGCCGCCTCGCGGCCGAGGGCAAGATTGCCAACGCCTATCATCTAAGCACTCTGGTCGAGGCGCAGCGGGCTATGTCCGGTACTGGCAGCTTCATGCCTTGGACTTACCCGCCGCCATTCGCCTTGCTGATGCAGGCCTTGGCCAGGCTGCCGATCGGCGTCGCCTTCATGCTGTTCACTGCCGCCAGCTTTGCCTTCTACCTTCGCATATTGCATGCGATCGCCGGGCGATGGCTTCCAGGTACGGCGATGATGATTATGCCAACCCTGCTTCTCAACCTTCGAACCGGGCAGAACGGCTTCTTGACCGCGGGCTTGATCGGTTGGTTCCTGATCGCCTTTCGCAACAGGCGATCGGCGGCCGGGCTGCCGCTGGGCCTCATGGTGGTCAAGCCGCACTTGGCGGTGGGAATCACAATCCTCTCGGTCCTAAGGCGCGGATGGGGCGCGCTCTCGATTGCAGGCCTGGTCGCTCTGGGTCTCATGGGGCTTTCGAGTTTCGTCTACGGTCCCAGCGTATGGGCAGACTTCCGTGACGCCGTGCGCGAGGCGGGCGGGTTCCTCTTGCAAGGTTATTACCCATTCTACCGCATGAGCTCCGTCTACGCCGCACTCTACACGATGGGACTGGGCGCAATGATGGCCATGGCGCTGCAAACCTTGAGCGCTCTTCTCGCGCTCGTGCTCCTCGCAAAGGCCTGCCTCAGCGGCATTCCATACCGCCACCTGGCCGCACTCACTTGCTGTGCGTCCTTGTTCGTTAGCCCGTATGGTTATGATTATGACCTGACCATCCTGGGCGTCGCGCTGGCTTTCGTCATGCCCGACCTGCTGAACCGTGGACGGCCAAGCGAAATCGCCGGACTGCTCCTGCTTACGTGGTTTGTATGCGGCTTCGGCATCGCCTGGAGCATTACCACATCGCGGGGCCAACCGGGGACAGCTGTTGATCTGGATGCCGGCAATGCGGGCCTCTCGCTAATTTCCCCGGCCTTGCTCGCGCTCTTCTGGCTGACCATGCATGTCTGCCGCAAGCGCGACGCTGGGAAAGATGAGGCGTCCCGGCGACTCGTCGCCGAAGAGGGGGCGGCAAAGCCAGCCGTAATCCCGATGCGCGGCGAGCGCTCCCCAGACTGAAGCCATGGCGCGTTATTGTGGATCCGCTTAGATGTGGGACAGTGGACGGTAGCGCTGCCATCTCTGAGCAGCAGCGCTCGTGCGGCTAGAAGCCGATCTCGGTATGGCCCATCGCGCGATCGCAGGGGACGCCGCACACCTGCGCTGCTTTAACATGAAGATCGACTGTCATCCTGTCGCTCAGTCAAGCTTTGACTATTGGCGGTCCACCGGCCTACTGTCAGGAAGTCGGCTCAGCCTGTTCCGTTCGGGAGCCGCGGCGCAGACGACGATCTCACCAGCTTTGGCCGATCCGCAGCGCGGCTGATCCGCGCTGCGCGTCACGTAGCGGTGCGCTGCCGGCTTCGAATTCGGAAGCCACATGCGAGAGCGCAACGATAGACGGTCTCTCCGGTAAGAGTCTGGAACCTCACCGCCGTGCATCCTCTCATGGAAGCGTAATCATGGCGATCGTAAGTCGGCGCTACACTCTCCGCTATCAAGGCTTTGTCCAAAGTGGCGTTGATCGCTCGCATCGCTGACCTGATCCACTATCAAGCCATGTCACGACATTTACAGATACTTGCTAAAGCCGCATAACAGTCTCGTGGACCCGCGCCGTAACCCATTCGCCCCAGGTGCGGGAACACCACCTCCCGAACTCGCCGGCGTTGATGCCGTGCTGGAACGAACCGCGGTCGCACTTGATCGCATACGTGCAGGTCTGGCGGCGCGCCCCCGCATTCTTTACGGACTGCGAGGCGTCGGTAAGACCGTGCTGCTCACCGCCATGCGCGACGCGGCGGAAGAGAAGGGTATGGCGGTCGTCGCAATCGAGGCGTCAGAGAACCGCTCGCTACCGGGTATCCTGTTGCCGGCCTTGCGCGTGGCATTCCTGCGGCTCGACCGAATGAAGCAGGAGACCGCCGGCGTTGCGCGTGCGCTGAAAGCCCTGGCCGGGTTCGCCAAGCTGAAGGTCAAGTACGACGACCTGGAAGTCCCTCTCGACTTTGAGCCCGAGCCGGGGTTGGCAGACAGCGGTGACCTGGATGCCGACCTTTCCGACCTGATCGTTACGGTCGGAGAGGCGGCGCAAGAGCAGCAGAGCACGGTCGTGCTGGTGATCGACGAGCTGCAATACGTGCCGGAGGAGCAGCTTGCCGCATTGATTGGCGCGCTTCATCGGGCCGCCCAGAAGCGCCTGCCGGTGACCATGCTCGCGGCCGGTCTGCCGCAACTGATCAGGCAAATCGGACGTGCTAAACCCTACGCCCAGCGATTGTTCGAATTCGTGACGATCGGCCCGCTTGACGAGAAAGCCGCGTGCGACGCGGTGCGGCTGCCTATCGAGCGCGAGGAGGAGACGATCGAGAAGGACGCCCTAGATGCGATCTTCGCGCAGACCCAAGGCTATCCCTACTTTCTGCAGGAGTGGGGCAAGCACAGCTGGGACGCCGCGGAAGGCTCCCCCATCACCGTCACCGACGTTGAAGCTGCTGCGGTAGCCGCATTGGCCGAGCTGGACGCTAGCTTCTTTCGTGTACGCTTCGATCGTCTGACATCGGCCGAAATGCGCTACTTACGCGCCATGGCCGATCGTGGCGCCGGTCCGCACAGTTCCCGGCAAGTAGCTGAGACGCTGGGCGTCACGGTGTCGATTGTTGCGCCAACCCGCAACAGCCTCATCGCCAAGGGAATGCTCTACAGTCCGGCCGGTGACGACACTGCGTTCACCGCGCCCTTGTTCGATGCCTTCATGCGGCGAGTCGTGCCGGGATGATCGTGCGCCTGAAGACACCAAGCAGGCACAAACTAAGAAATATTTAGGACGTTTCGAGACAGTCTTACGCTATCGTTGAATGCTTCGATGCTCGGATTGTTGGCTGTCGGTGGCCGCCGCCACGCGATATCCTGAAGATAATCGCAACAATGCGGATGATGGCTAGCAGCGCGCTCGAAGCAATCCGGTGGGAGATCCAGCCTTGATTGGCCATGAGGTCGTTGCCGCTCACGCGGTCGCTGCGCCTGCTGCAGCCGCCAACGCCGAAGCAGGCAGTGCCACGCCCGACATCATCGTGACAGGTCAGCGAATGGAGGGTGAGGGTGACTACGGGGTGAAGCGGCAGACTACAACCGCGCTTCCAGATCAGCCAGCGTGAAACGCCACACTCGGTCAACGTGGTCACGCGCGCGCATTGCACAGCATGATTTCAACGCGCTGCTGGCGACAGTGCCTGGCGCGAACGTCCAGGCGGCCGACACCGATCGCATCTACTAATCGGCTCCCAGTTTCGACATCCAGACCTTCCAGATCGAGGGCATTGGCCTGCCCTTCGCGTCCGATGTACAGACCGGGTCGATCGAAATCGCGATCTTCGACTGATCGACGTCGTGCGGGGGGCTCCGCGCCTGCTGTCGGCCACCGGCAATCCGTCCGCGGTGGTCAACTTCATCCGCAAGCGCCCGGGTTGGAGTTCCAGGCCACCGCCAATGCGCCGTACGCATCGTTCGACCACCTGGGGTTCGATGCCGACGTCAGCGTGCCGATCACCAGCGATGGCTCGATCCGTGCGCGGACGGTCGGCGGCTACGGCTATGGCGACAGCTACCTCGGCCGGCATCACCTCCGCCGCTAAACCGGGTACGGCACCGTCGAATGGAATCTGGTCCGGTAGACCACTCTCACCGGCGGCTATGCGTACCAGAACCACCAGAACCGCGGCGCGATGTGGGAAGCACTGAGGATCTAAGACACTGAGGGCAGGCGCACCGACCTGCCGCGCTCGGCGAACACAGGGCCCGACTGGGCCGGATGGAACGTCATCGACCGGCAGATCTTCGACGACCTGGTCAACGACTTGAACGAGGACTGGTACGCCAAGCTCACCGTCAATCGCCGCGCCATCGGCGAGGACGACGCGTTGTTCTACGTCTACAACAATCCGAGCCACGCCTTTGCCCTCGCATCGACCCGTCACTCAACGCGGATGGCGGCAACGTGCGCACCTATCGCGGAGCCTCCCGGGCACAAGCCCGCAATCTTACGCTTGACGCCCACGTCGCCGGTAATGTCGTGCTGTTCGGCCGCGAGCACGACCGGCGCGCAGATGAGGACGCTTAGCTAAGTACTGACCTTCGGCAACATCATCTGGCCAATCGTAGCGATGGAGATCAGTCTGCGTGAGGCGACAAGGGCAATCCAGACGCCACGCTTCCGGCCATTCCGATCCGCTCCACGGTCAGCTCATATCCTGACCCCGGCCGCGTCGGTGGGAAGCCAGGCGCTGCTCGTCTTTTCCTACGTCGAGAATCGCGGGAGCATCGCACCGGATTCTGGTTCGCTCAAGATGGTGAGTTGCCTGTCCGAGACCGAAAAGCCGCGAGAGACCAGGCTTCCCGATTACCGATCACTCCCGATGTTCGGAGGGCGCTATGAGCGAGACGCGCCGACCCGCCCTTGCCGCACCCAAATAGCCACGCCCTTCCTGCGAGTGAGGAAACGATAATTGTTGTCCAGTTCATGGGCAATCGCGGGATCGGCCCGCGCCCAGGCATTCCAGTCGAAAGGCCAGCCGAAGCGCTTAGAGTCGATCAGTAGCACGTCGGGCCGCCGGCGCTTCAGGTCCTCGCGTAGACGGGTCCGCTCCATGGTGATTATCTCTTCCGCCAGTTGGTGGTCAGTGGCGCTGAGTCCACCGCGCTCAAGCTGCATCTCCGCGCCGCCCGACAGCAGCTGCGAGCCGGCGGCGCTGGCCCACTCGCCGTTCAGCTTGCGCACGAGCGGCTCGCCCAAACCTACGTTGTCGCTCACCATCAGTATCCTGGGATGCGCCGGGGCGGCGGCGCGGATCGGCTCCTGCAGGACGATGAAGCTGTTGGGTGAGGGCACCAGCCAGATCACCAAAGCCAAGCCGGCGAGCAGCACCTTACGCTGGTCGGCTGGGGGAAGGCGACCGGTCAGGAACGCCGGCGTCAGTAGCGGGCCTAACAGAGCGAACGTCGCCGCCGGCAACCGCATGTAGCCAAATCCCTTGCCTTGGATGACGTAGGAAAGGAACCCGCCCAGCGCCGCCAGAAGCCACGGCGCGCCATCGCCCCACCTCGTACGCTCGCGCCCGCATGTGATGTGCAGCATCCACAAGAGGCCCGCCAGTGCACACAGGACGTCCGGGCCGAACAGCAGGAAGCTCAGCGGCTTGCGCACCGGTAGGTAGGTGAGCGCGGCCCAGCGCGGATAGACGGAGAAATAGGCCGGATAGGCGATCAGCGCGGCGACATAGTAGCCGACCACCATCGCTCCGGCCACCCAGCAGGTTATGTCAAACAGAAGCTTAATCGAGCGTTGGCGGTAGGCCGCCCACAGCAGCGAGAGCGCAGCCGGCAGCGCAAAGTGCGGTTTGATGCACATGGCGAACCCGGCGCACAGCCCGACCAGGATCCTGAGGCTCAGCGCTCGGGTCTGCGTATCGCCCATCGCGAACGAGGCGGCGAACGCCACGAGCGGCACTAGGCCGAGGACTGCGACATGCTCGCGCTGGGCGAAGGTTGCCCCAGGCACAAGGGCCAGCGCGGTCAGAATTACCTGGGTGGCGCAACGGCGCGCCGTGTCATCTGCCAGTATAGGATGGAGCGCGGCAAGGGTCAGCCGTGTCGAACACCAGGCAAGCACCAGGACCATGGCGACGACGAAAACATGCGCCGGCACCGGCAGCACTGAGCCTAGGTAGGCCGCAGGCATGTACATCAGCACCGAGAGCGGCGGATTGAGCTCGATCGCGTCGATGCCGAGCCTTCCCCCGGCCAGCATCTTCTCGCAGACGGTCAGCAGCCAGCCCAGGTCTGAGTTGAGGACGAGCGGTATCTGAATCACGAACACAGCCGCAAGGATGGCGAACTCGCGCCACGCAATCGGCAGACCGACGCGCCGCGCGAAAACCATGCCGTGAGGCCCAGCCAGTGCCGTCATGCCGATCCATCCCTAATCCAAGCAGAGAATATGCTGATTCCGGTTGAGATTTAATTAAGTATGTCTCGCCGATAACATCGTCCGTCGCGCCTGGGTGAGCCAATGAAGCTCCTGACAATCCTACTCGGAAGCACGGCTTTCACCGTTGCGGCTCGACTTTTCAGCGACATCCTCACCAGGGCGGCGTGAAGATAGCGCCGTTGGGAAGCCGCATCGCTTGCGCCGATTAAGCCCGATCAGGCAAACGTCCGCGGTCTGTAGGATGCGAACAGCGGCGCAGAAGAACGACGATCGCGACGCCCAGGCTATCGCGGGCGCGGCGACACGCCCAACGATGCGGTTCGTGGAACTGGAGACCGAAGAGCAACTCGACATGCAGACGCTGCACCGCAATCTCGACCAGATGGCCGGCGACCGCACCTCGCTGATGAACCAGATCAGAAGTCTTCTCCTCGAACGTGGCTATATCGTTGCGCAAGGGCGCGCAGAGCTTGCCGCACGCCTCGGTGAGATGCTGGATGGCGACAAGCCAGTGCTCAGAACCCGCATTCACCGGCTCGTCAGCGATATGCGTCTGCGCTGGATTGCCCTCGACGAGCGGATTCAGATCTCGATGCCGAGTTCACCCACGCTGCTCACGCAGATGAGCGGATGCGGCGGCTACTGAGCATGGCTGGTATCGATGCACCCGCCGCGACGGCACTGGTGGCAGCTGTCGGAGACGCCCGGACCTTTGAGCGTGGTCGCGATCTTCCGGCCTAGTTGGGGTTGGTACCACGGCACGCGACCACCGGAGGCAAACCCCGGCTGCTCGGGATTACCAAGCGCGGTAGCCATACCTTGCGCAAGAACCTGATCCAGCGCGCCCGTTCGTCGCCGCCGACGCTGAGCAAGAGCGATACGCGGCTCGGCGCCTGGTTGCGAAGCTTGCTCTCGCGTGCGCACCCCAATACCGTCGTCGTGGCGCTGGCGGCCAAGATGGCGCGCAGAGTCTAGGCGCTGCTGCGTTACAAACGCACCTACGAACCAGTCGCGCAAGCGGCGTGAATGAGATCGGCCGATGCGGCGCGCACCGGCCGGATGACGTTTGCGGGAGGTGAGTGACAGATGGCCTGACAGTTGACCGGTGTCCTGAAACTCTATGGTGTAGAATGGCACTCGATGCCGATCCCTTGCGAGGGCCAGAACGGGCGGATCTCCATCTTGGCCCACGGCTTCATGCTGAAAGGCCGGATACGTTTTTCGCAGACTGCTCAGATCGTCAGAAACAAACCTCGTGCCGACGGGGCGAGCCACACGTTTGCCCCTTCGGCGCTGCGTTGGGCGTAGTTGTAGCTACTGTCGATCTGACCAATCTCGGCAATTCAGCCTTTTGTGTCAGCAGCGCCAGAGTGCGGATCCAGATGCCAAGGCGGCTTGACCGGTGCCAACTATCGAAGTCGCTTTTTCTTGCTGCACGTATTCGGCAGGAGCATCCGCCCAGCGACCGCCACACTTGAGCATGTAAATAGTCGCCGGAATCAGGCTGCGATCATCCGCCCGCGCATGGGTGATGCGTCGGCAAGTGCGGCTCGATGGCACCCCAAGTTTGATCCGATAAGCAGAACAACGAACGCGACATTCCTAAAGCTGCCAGCCTCAGCGGAGACCTCCTGAGTCGATGTGCACGCCGACTTTCAAGAGGCTGGTCGGGTTTGAACTTAGAGCAGTTCCACGACGAGCGGAATCGGCGAGGGGTTCCATGGCGATGATCATGTGATCTATAGGATGTGGTCACGAAGGAGGCGGCATGGGTTGGCGGTCGGCTCAGAGCTACTCGCAGGATTTGCGCGATCGGGTGCCGAGGGCTGTGGATGGTGGCATGCCGGTACGGCAAGCGGCGCCTAGCTTTGAGGTGAGCATCGCGTACATCTACAAGGCTGTGATCCGACGCCGGGTGACTGGCGAATGCGGGAATCAACCCGAACTAGGGCATGCGCCGCGCAAGCTGTCGGGCGCGCAGGAACTGGCGCTCGAAGCGCACATCCGCTCGCGCCTGGGATCACGCTGG
>NZ_JACHLR010000035.1 GCF_014204535.1 Novosphingobium chloroacetimidivorans | reverse complement strand
AACGGCTCCATGCTGAAAGGCCGGATACGTTTTCGCAGACTGCTCAGATCGTCAGACACAAACCGCTTGCCGACGGGGCGAGCCATACGTTTTGCCCGTAGAACCGTGCTGGCGTACGCGGACGCAAGTGGAGTCGATCATCACGATCTCGCCTTCGAAAGCGGCGCAAACAGCCGCCAGAAGCCGGTCCCACACCCCGGCTTTGCGCCAGCGGACGAACTGGTTGTAACAGGTAGTCGAGGGGCCGTAACGCTCGGGCATCTCGGCCCATGGCGAACCGGTCCGAAAACGCCAGAGAATGCCGTTCAGAACCCGACGATTATCTACACGGGGAACCCCGCGCGGCTTGTCCGGCAGCAGCGGCTCAATGATCGACCATTCCTTGTCTGTCAGTTCGTATCACCGCCGCGTCATCCAGCCTCCATCGCAATGGAGGGCCTGAATCACGCAAGCCGGCAAACCTCAAGCCAATTTATAAGTTTACCGCCTAAACACCTAGGCTTCCGCAGGCGTGGAAATGGGGGACGGGGTCATAGGAGAGATTTATCTGTTGTACCCGCAGGGTCCCCACCCGGGGTCTGGTGCTCACTTGGGGTCAGATAATGCCACCTCGACGTCTCAGTCATTGATCCCCGCCGTGCCGAGGACGCCCGATCACTCAAGCTTCGTCAGGAGCCGGCCAGCAGCCCCTTGCTCGGCCGCCAGGTTCCGGTTGTAGGCAAGCGGCATGCGCGGGCTCTTCCAACGCAGGGCATCCATGATGCCGGCGAGATCCTCGCCGCTGGTGAAGAGGTCTTGATTGAGACCGACGCGCGTAGAGTGTGCACTCACCCCTTCCAGCAGCTGCGCGAGATCCTCCGCCGTCAGATCACCGAAAAACCCACTTTTAAACGCACGCTGGATGATCGCCCGGTAGATAGGCCCTATCGATCCCGGGTGTAGTGCCCCCTCCCCCACGTCGTATTCGACAAAGGCAGGCCGCGCGGGCTTCAGAACAGGTCGTCGCATGTACGACAGATCGCGCCCCGCACCCCCACCCGCTGGGTACACCCGGACGGCCGGCCGCGCCTTGAACCGGCGCACGTTCACGCGGCGAAACACCGGACCCGACGCGATTCCCGAGGCCTCCTGCCAGGTCAGGATCGCCCGAACGCTGCGCGGACTGAGGAAGGCCGTCGCGCCCTCGCCTTCCTGGTCTCCCTTGCTGCGCGGGATCTGCAACAGCCGCGCATCGGGATCGATGGCCTCGACGATGTGCTCGACACAAACCGCTACCAACTCGGACGCGCGCAGGCCGGTGTCGTAGGCGGTCGAGAGCAAGGCGTGGTCGCGCAAGCCCGGCAGATCGTCCGGGCAACTCTCCAGCAGCGCCCGTACGTTGAGCCCGCGCGGCGGATCGCGCACGACGTCGCGCACAGGACCCTTGAACCGCAACGGCCGGGCTTGCTTCTGCGCTGTTCCCATCGTGCGCCGGATCGCGGCGAGCCTCAGCTTCACCAGCAGTGTCTGCGTCGGATCCTTGAGGTCGAGCAATTGATGGATCTTGGCGACAGACGCCTTGTAGCGCCCTAGCGAGGCAGGCTTGGCACCCTGTCCGGCGCGATGATCGAGATAGTCGGCCACCGTCTCCGGGCTTGCTGGAAGCGTGATCCGCTCATGCTTGCGGCACCACAAGTCGAAAGCCTCAAGATCCGACTTCAAGGCGCGGATGCTGTGCGGCGAGGATGCGGCGCGATAGGCGGCAAACAGGGCTTGGTTGAGCACGATGCGTTCGCCGGCGCGCATCTTGGTGATCGCCCAGGGAAGATCGTCGAGTGCTGCAGCCGCCGCTACCGCACTACGCTCGTCCAAGTCGCCGTTTGCCGCCAGAGATACCAGCCCGTCCACGCCTTGAGCGTAGCCATCCCTGAGGTTCGTCGTCAACACCGGAAGAGCGATAACTGCAATTATCGAGGGTTCGGAGTTACACCCCTCCTCATTGCTAGACCTAAAGGAGTCTTTGCGGATAGAAAATGAGCCCTATGCGAGCGCCCCATGACCTGTCAGACCTTACTTGGACGTCCGAACTGGCCGAGCAGCTCGAGCGCTGCGCGAGGGCCGTGGGCAGCTTGGATGCCAGAGTTTCCGTCAGTTCTGCGGCGCATGCCTGGCGCGAGCGGGCAAGCTGGACGGGCTACGCCGCCGCGCTTCAGGGTCAGGGCGCCGAACTCGACGAAATCGATATTTTCGCACGCAGTTGCGGCATCGTCGTGCCCGGCCGACCACTCCCACCCTCGCACTACGATGATCCCGACGATTTGCCGCGCTGGCTAGCGCAGCTGCGCGATCCTGCCGCTTGGCACTGGCGAGACAGCGCCGGCTTTTCCACCGCGACACCCGACACCTGGAACAAGCGCCCTGCCCTGCTCCGCGCGCTTGAGATCCTGGCGCGGCACGCGCGCGCAGACGGCTCGACCGAACCGTGGCTGACCTTTCCCAAACTGCTGCGATCGATGACGATCACGGCCAGTTGCCTGCCCTGTCTGGTGCCAGTCGATCAAGCCTTGCGGATGCCCGTGCGCGAACCCGAGGTATTGGCAAGCCGGTATTTTCGCAAGCTGACCGACGCTGCCGTGGTCGGGCTAGAACGCCTAGACGCGATGGAGGCGCATCGCTTGCGGACCGCGGCGGTGCTGCACGCCGCGCGACGCCCTGGGCACCTTGCGACACTGTTCGCGCTGGTTCAGCATCGGCCGGTGATCAGCCCGCTGTCGGCAGCTTCGCATTTGGGCGTAACGATCTCGGGAGCTGGGAAGCTCCTCGCCCGCGCGGCAGAAGCCGGCCTGCTCGTGGAATTCACCGGGCGACAAGCCTGGCGCGCCTATATTGTCACCGATCTCGCCCACGCCTTTGGCTTGCGTCGCCGTTTGCCCGGACGGCCGAAAGCGCCACCGCGCCCCGATGCAGCACTCGAGCCGACACTAGCCGAGTTCGACGCCGAGATGGCGCGTATCGACGCCCTCCTCGCCCGTCGTAGTGGCTCAACGCTGCCCGGGCTTGGTCTAGCTAGACAGTAAGCTCTCGAATGGCCTTGAGCACTTCGGCCGGCCTTGTTCGCGTATTGCCCGGTAGCTTGATTGTAAGCGCCCCGCCCCGGATTTTTCGGGTGGCGCAGGAGCACATTGCCAGTCTTGCTCCTAAAATACCTTTGGGACTCACTCTTAGCCGGCGGCTTGATGAGCTACCTGACAGTCGCATGGCAGCTCCATATTCAGCAGTAGCCCGCCTGCTGTTTGTCGCGACAGAGTGCCGACAGCGTGCGAGTGTCGGTCACTGCGATCAGACCCAATGCTGATCAAGTATGGCGCGGATTGCCTCCTCGGCTTCCTGTCGCGATGCACCGCCCTTGTTCAGCAGCGTCAAGCGGATCCCTTTTCGATCGGCGCCTTCGATCCGCAGCACTGGCCTACCATCGACGGTCGAGATAGTTTCGGCCTTTCCTGACTTCTTGGGGGTAGATCCTGACCTCTTGGGGGGGTCAGTAGCTAACGTCAGTGCTTTAATCACCTCAAGCACGGGGAGTGCTTCACCAAGAGCAGCCTGCGACTTGGCAAGCCGCTCCGCCTCTTTGAACGCCCTCGCCCGTCTATCCTCCGGCTTTAGAAGCCCTTTGAGCGCCATCCCATTGCGGATGCCGAGATCCTGCGGATTGACGAAGGCCCTCGTCAGTTCTGTCGGCAAGCGTGCGAGATCGAGGTAACGGGTCAGCCAGCTTTCGGAGACCTTCAGTCGCTCGGCCATCGTCTTTTGGCGGCCGCCATAGTAAGCGTCGAGCGCGCGGAGATAGTCCCTGGCTCGCTCTAGATCGGTGAGATCGTCACGAGCCCGATTCTCGATGTCGGCTAGGCGGAACGCCTCCTCGTCCCCGATTTCGCGCACATCGATCAGAAATTTGAAGTCAGGGTAGTTGTTAGCTCGCAGCCAGCTGATCGACCAATGGCGCCTCGCGCCGCAGATCACCTCAAAATCGAAGGCGGGATCGTCGGACACGCGCCGCACGATTGCGGGCATTTCCTGGCGCCCCTGCGCCTTCATGCTCTCGATCAGATCGGCACACCTTTCTTCGGTGAGAAGCGCGTAATCGCGGTTGTGCCCCGCCCACATTCGGCAGCGGGCCGGATCAACAAGCTCGTGAGTGCGATTGATGATTGCGCCGGAGGCGAGATCCGCCAGTCTGTTCGAGCGCCCCGTCAGAACGTTAGAAGCTAATCCAGAGCGCCGCGGCGGCGGATCGCCCTCGGACATGTCGATCCCCGCCGCGAGATCGGCTGCAAAGCCGCTGTTTCTTCTGCTCATCCTAGCCTCACTCAGCACGTTGCACGCGTGCAATCATTACCTTTTCGATCAAAATTGCACGCGTGCAATTTTGATGGCTCATGCCAGTGCGGCCTTCCGTAGCGCCGCTCGATGGCTTGGCCACATCGATCGAATGTCGACTTCTATTTCTGAGTTTACACCATCTAGATAACCAAGACAGCGATTACGAACGGCCGAGCTCGTTGCTGGTCCATCTAATTCATACACAGTCATTAATCGCGCAGTTGCATTGTCGATTTCTGCAGAATCCTTGAGCGGCGTGCGAACTATCGCATGGCCGAACAAAGTTCGCATAAGATGCAGCAGCTCCTTCTGCATCGACTTATTCTCGTCGACCTTCGACGCCACAAATCGTAGGAACTGCAGCTCGGGCGCCAGCCCTCGCTCGGCGAGTTGTTCAATCGTCTCGTCTAGCATCGAGAGGAACGCCGCCGTCGAGGAGAAATCCATGACCGTTGGGGGGACGGGCACAACCAGGGCGTTTGCGGCGCGGAGCACCGATAACGATATCGCGCCGAGCGCAGGCGGTGGATCCATCACGACAACGTCAAACCGGTCCGAGATGCTTTCGATCCCGTCCTTTAGCCGATCGAGCAACCCATCGCTGCCGCGGGCCATTCGGGCTGCGAGCTCATACTCCGAATTGAAGAGTCGCAGGTTTGCGGGAATGAGCTCCAGCCCATCGAAGTGGGTCTTTCGCAGTGCATAATCGAGTGATGATCGCTCCCCCTCCCGCAAAAATGGATAAAGCGTATCATCCTCAGCGAGGTCGAGATCGGGAACGTACCCGAACAGCGTCGTGGCGGACGCCTGGCTATCACAATCGACGAGTGCAACCCGATAACCGCGGATTGCCAGATACTGGGCGAGGTGAACCGCCAGCGTGGATTTGCCAACACCGCCCTTAAAATTTTGCACTGCGACGACGCAACACGGATCACTCTGCGAGCGATAGGGCCTCGTTCCAAACACGCCCCGCATGTCGTTCAGCTGGGCTAGGGTATATCGTTCGCGCCTGTTCGTGTCCGTGCGCGCTGGCTCCGGAAGGCGCCCGTCCTTCTCGGCGTCCCTGATGGCTGCGGGCGTTCGCCCAACCAGCTCCGCCGCTTTGCTGATAGTAAAGGTTGGCTCGCGACGATCGTCGGCCCGCGCGCTGCGAGCCGAATCCCGCAGTTTTTCGAGCACCGATGACGTTCGATTAGCGAGCGTCGCAACCGACACCACATGTTCGGCTTCCTCAATCTCGAGTCCGTTGGGCACAACCTCACCTTTCGCTAGTCAGGCATAGGTAGACGGATTTGCGATTTCCGGTCAAGAAGCGCTAAAATTTCGAAAGGAGGACGTTCTTGAGTCCTCTTTTGCGTGGCTAAGTTTGCCTAACCTGACTCGATGGGGGAGCTCAAGAATTGCACGCGTGCAATTTACAGGTTAGGGGCGGCCCCGCCTGTTCACCCAACCCTCACAGAACCCCTTCCAAGACGCGATCATCTTGGCGCCCCTTACCTTCTCAAGGCGCACGCCCATGTGAGCGCGATAGGCATCGGCCATCATATCGACGTCCCACCCGCCTCCGTAGTTCCGACCAATTGCCAGAAGCTCGTCCTCCCCGAAGTACAATGTTCCACGCGGGAACGTCCTCTCCTCTGGCTTCCTTGGCGGGGCGGCTTTCGGCAAGGCTGCGAGCGCCGCCTGGTCAATCGTCAAGGCCTCTGCTGTCCCATCACGTCGAGCCTTCCGGCCCGAGGAATGCCGATCGAGCTCCTCAACAGTTTCGATTACATCTGGGGCCCCTTTTGGCTCGAACCGGAACTCGAGTTCGGTAACCCTCCGCCCCTGTCGGATCTCACGCCATTCCACCTTAAAGTGGGCAAGTTGGTCAATCTCAGCCTTTGCTTTCTCGAGAACCTTTCGCCGAAGCTGGGCGAAGTCCGTGTAAACCTCTGGTGGGATCCCGAGGGCAGCGCGAAGCGCCTGCATGTCGCCCTTCCATGTGGCCTGGCGGCGATGCAATCGAAGTGCGCCGAGCTCATAGAGCTTCAAGGCGTAGCTTGATCGAAACCCGAGGACGGCTTGTCGATTCAACACAGCATAAGTTTCGGAAGCTTGGATGAGCTTCCGCGCGTCGGGTGTGAATTCCCACTCGATCCAGCCCGCCTCCCCTCCGTCCTCTTCGGTCTCCTCGCGGGATCGTGAGATGAGCGAAAAGCGGAGTGTCGCCTTCTTTCCCCTCCAAGATTTGTCATCTATCGCGAACAGCGTGCGATGAAGCTCCTCGAGCATGTCGGTGATCCGCTCATTGCCCTTGTGACCGCGGCGAATGTCCGCCTTGCGCATGCGATGCGGGCGATCCTCCCATGCATCACCGCCCGCGGTTAGGATCATCAGGGCTAACAACCGCGATGCTGTCAGGCTGAGTGACTCCCCTTTAACAAACTTTACTTCGATGATGCTGCCCGGCTTTGCGAACTGATCTCCGCCCTTGGCTTGCAGTGCCGCAGCAACCCGCATAGCACGGCCAGGAGACTCTTTCTTGGTCACGTCTTCAGCGACCCTAGCTAGTTGGTCGGCTTCATCATCCATGCCGTCATACAATCAGAATCGAGTTTTCAGAACCCAAGAGCTGCCTGACCTGACCCAATTCGTCAAGTCAGGTCAGGATACGGCAGCTTGAAAGCGCCCCCCAATCGGTCAGGAAATGAACGGGAGCGAGCCGCAGCAAACCCTACAGGAACCGCCGAGTCGCGCGTCAGGTCGGTTTGGCTACGGCAACAGGTCGAAAGTGCCGGCGTTCACCCGACACTACCTTCCGTAAAAGAGCTTTATAGCGTCTGCTCAAGTCCAACCCCCATTGGGTCAGGATACCCCCGCGAGGGCAGGAACACCCCCCCAGCAGGACAGGACGACACCCCCGAGAGGACAGGCATAATCCCCCAGCAAGTCAGGATAACCCCACTAATACACTGAAAGACGGGCCTTTTTCACCTCTTGAATCTGAATCCCTTGAATCATGAATCCTCCCGCTGCAAGCAGCGGCGTTCTCCAAAAAATGATTTTCTAATTTTGGGCGACGAATCGCCGCTCCTAACCCGCGACATACGAAATGGATGAGCAAATCGAAGCCGCGAGCAGAGTTTGTCGGCATAATTGGGGCTTGCCGAAAGGGGGGGCGGATACGGCATGTACCTCCCGCCGCGAAACCTGAAGACAGCAGTGAAGGCATCAACAACAGATCATGCCAGACTATCCTTAACAACGCTTGCGTGCCGACGATCCTGCGCCGTTCTACGCAAGCGAGCTCGTCGCAGTTCGACCGGCGACAAAGGCAGATGTATCAGTGGGACGACGCACTGCTGGTGCTCCAAAGGAGATTAGACGGTGGTGATTTAGTTAGGTGGAGTGAAGGGGGAGGGCGGTGGTCGAGGTGAAAGATCATGACGCTCAAGGCAGATAGACCATCCCAGAAACTCGTCGACATCGTAGCGGGCCTGCGCGGCGTATGGCACCGTAGTTATGCGATGTGCCTCTGTCCCGCCCACGCAGACGGAGAGCCCAGCCTCTCCCTGCGGCAAAGCGATCGTGGGATCATCGTCCACTGCTTCGCCGGGTGCCAGCCCGAAGTCATCCTGCGCGAACTGCGGCTGGTTGAATCAGCGCTCGGTGTACCAATGCCAGAACATCGCCGATCGAGCGGCGACGGCGATGTGACGAGGATCTGAGAGCAGGGGATTGAGATCGCCGGAACCCTGGCGGAGCGTTACCTCCGATTGCGCAAGCTTCCGATCGATCTTGAAGATCTGCGGTTTCATCCGCACTGCCCGCACAAGCCCAAGCCGCATACCGAGTTCAAGCCGGCGCTGCTTGTCGCCGTGCGAGAACGCATGCAGCTGAACGCCATCCAGCGGATCTTCCTCGATCCCGACACGGGCTATCGCGCCGAGAAGGTGATGCTCGGCAGGCCAGGGCAGGGGGCCTGGAGGCCGCGCCCGAATGGCGCCAAGACGCTGGCGCTCGCCGAAGGCATGGAAGATGCCGCCGCGTTCACCGTCATGCACGATGTCGTTTTCTGGGCGTCGCTGGGTAACGAACGACTTTCGCTTCTCGCGCTCCCCGACGACATCACCGAGCTCATCATCGGCGAGGACGACAACGCCGCCGACAGGGCAGGGGCCCGGAAGGCCTGGGCCGCCTATCGGCGCGACGGGCTGAAGCTATCACGCAAGACATCGCGACCCTTTGAGGATTGGGCCGAGGCGAACCTGAAGCGATAAAGAGGAGGGGGAGGCCTGGTGCCGCAATGGTCAGCATCAGGAGCTCACAGTGAAGGACCTCTTCACCCATAAGAGCGATCGCCGCACTGCTGCGATCTACAATATCGCGCATCATATCACCGCTGGCACCGTAAACCGCAAAGTCCTGAACGCCGAGGCTTCTGCCCTGTTCGGCGGCACAAACGCTGACGGTCGCTGAACCCAGCGCGACAGCTTCGAGCTGCTCGAACAAGGCCTGACACGGCACGCGCTCACGCTCCCACGCCCGACGGACACGGCCGCGATCCCGTCCCTTTCCGCTATAGTGAACGCTCTGCCGACGCAAACCGTCCGCAGCGAAGACCAGATCCGCTACCAGCACTTCTCGACGCCGCTCGATCTGGCCGGGCTCGTCGTGCTGCTCGCCCAGGCCAAGCCGACCGACGACGTGCTCGAACCCGGCGCCGGTCATGGCAGCCTTGTCGCGCTGCTTGCGGACGTCAAGACGCTGCGCCTCAACGAGCTCGATCTTAAGCGCCGCGAGGCCCTGCAGGTGCTCTTCCCTGCCGCTACCATCAGCGATCACGATGCCGCCTTGCTCAGCGCTACACTCGAGCCCGGCTATACTCCCTCGCTTATTCTGATGAATCCACCGTTCTCCCGGTCCGAGGGCAGGGGGGGCGACCAGTTCGCAGCCGTGCGCCACTTGCGATCGGCGCTCTCTCGCCTTGCTCCTGGCGGCCGCGGGGTCGCGATCATGCCCGATTGGTTCACCACCAATGCGGCGTTGGGGAAGACCTACGATGCCACACTCACCGGCTGCAGCGTCGTCGGATCTTACCGGCTCGACAAATGCTACCACAAGCAGGGCACGAGCGTCGCTGTGCGCATCTACGTCATCGACAAGAAGCCCGCGCACGCGCGGCCGACCGTGATCGCACGCGATAGCGTGGCGCCGCTGCTCGACGTCGTCACGATCGTGCCCCGCTCAGCCCTCAGCGAGGTGCGCAAACCCGCCGTGTCAGGCGCAGCCAAGCCCAGCTTGTTCAAAGCGGTGCGATCGACCAGCAAGGCGGCGCCTGCTGCGATGCTTGCCCACAAGCGCAACGACGTCCTTCCCGTGCGCTTCACCTCGTTGAAGGTGCTGCGCCCGCTCGGCGAACAGGCGGGCGTCTATCTACCCTATCGACCGAGCCGGATCGACCTCCAAGACGCCGGCATGCATCCCACAGACCTGGTCGAGTCCGTCGCCATGGAATCGATCCCGGCAGCCGTTCCGCCCACACCAACGTCCTGCCGGCACTGCCGCCACAAGGCGGGCCCGAGCATGGACTCCGCGAGGAGTTCACGCGCATCCACGAGGCGGCAGGCCGGTTCCTGATCGTACCGCGGGTGAAGCTGCAGGATCACCTCTACTTCAACGTGAAGGACTGGGAAGCGCGCTGCGTCCATGCCCGCCTGCGCAAGGCCGAAACACTATGGCCGGGCGACTTCGCGCTGCAGGCCTTCCTGCTGCTGGAAGCCCACGAGATCTCGGGCACCACCATCCACACCGGGCTTGGCGATCTCAATATCCGCAATCGAGTCCAGCACACCGGCATCATCCGCGCCAAGGTCGAACCGCTGTCGTCTATTAGCGTGCTTTGCAAGTGCCTTTTTTTATACGGGCCGTTGTTTGCCGGCGCACGGTCGTCTTCGCGGTCGACATGGGCCGCCGCACCATCGGGCTTCGCGGGATGATCCTTCCAATGTTCATTCCGTACGCATGACCCGTGGGTCCTGGCGCAACGGCAGAAACGGAATGGGTCAGCCTACGTCCCAGCAGGGACGCCTAGTTACGCCAAAGGCGCTGCGAGCTGGTGAATCAGGCAGCCGCGGCCGTCCTGGTGAACAGATCGCCGGAGCGTAACATCGCGTGCATGATGACCGCGAGCTTGCGAGCGACGGCGACCGCGGCACGCTTGAAGCCGATCTTCTCGCGAAGCTTCATGCCCCAGCTACGCAGGTCACTGTCGGCGTGGCTGCGAGTCAGGATGACGACGGCCGCCTCGTACAGGAGCGAGCGGACGTGGGTATCGCCGCGCCGTGAGATGTGGCCGTCGTAGTCGACCTCGCCCGGTAACGCCTGGTGGTCAGACCGAACCAGGCACTGACCGAGCGTGATCGGCTGAAGTTGGCGGGGTCGTCCACCGCAGTCAGGTAGGCAGTAGCGGTGATCGCACCAACGCGGGGAATGGACATCAGTAACTGACATTGCTGGCTCCCGCGTGCCTAGGCGAGGACCTGACGGCCCAGCTCGGTCGCCTGGATGCGCAGATCCCGCCACGCTTCTAGGAGAGGCAGGATGATTCGGGAGAGATCGGCATTGTCGGCGAGCAGGGAGCGGACGTTCATCTCGAGCTTGCCGCCGATCCCGCGCGGCACGATGAGCCCGAACGTCTTCATCAGCCCACGGATCTGGCTTGCTATATCCAGCGTCGCCCGGACGAGCTTGGTGCGCGCCGCAATCAGCGTCCGCGAGAGCATGCTGTCGAAGCCCTTCACCCGCACCTCGCGAAAGAAACCGACCTCGGCAAGGTGCGCCAAGCCGTCAGCATCGTTGGCGTCGGTCTTGTTGGTCGCCATATCGAGCGCTGCCTCGGCATCGCGCGCATCGATGCAGATCGTCCGCAGCCCCTCCGCCGTGAGCGCGTGGTAGAACCAGACCGACAGTGACCCCGTCTCGAGCACCACCCGCTCAGCGAACGGCGCATGCTTGCGGATCAGACCTGCAATGACTGCCGGATCCGACAGGCATTTGCCGTGCCACACGCGCTTGCCGTCGCGCCGGATCGAAACGGCTGTCTCTTTCAACGATCCGTCGCGCCCGATATGCTCACCCATGGCTGTTCTCCGTCTGATGTATGCGCCCGGCTGCCAGTCGTGAGCCCGCACCTTCGTCTACCGGGGACCAGCGACCTTCCTCCACCTCATCGCCGATCAAGGTAGCTCGCTCCCGCGATTACCCCATGTTCATTGTCCTGGCCGTCGCCGGCGAGCACAATCCACGCGAGGACTACTTGCCGCTGCGCGCCTATGCGCAGCCGGTGTTCAAGGGCAACCGGTTCATCCCCATCGAGCGACACGAGGAACGTACACTGCTCGATCAGCTCGTCAGCTTCCAATACCACATGAGACGCAAGGGCGTGCAGGTCGCGGTCAAGCGGCCGTTGTTCGACATTGTGACCCAGGCCGGCATGGTACGCCCCGATGCCATCGTTGCCTTTCTTGATTTCAGGACGGGACTCGAGGCCGACTTTGCAATCCAGCTCTTGCGCGAGCGGACCCCACAATACCTCGAAATGAAAGCGGAGCAGCGGCGCCGCTTCGAGGAATATCACCGTACCATCAGCATTCCCGCGCATCAGCTCGCCGATATCGACCTGCTCGATCGGCTCGAGCGGATGATCGACGACGCATGATCGACCATCGGCGAGCAGCCGCGAAAAGCGGCTCTTGAAAGAGGAGGGCTAGCGCTCGCGGTCGTCGTGTAATTTTCCGGTGTAGATGACGGTGTATGCCCGGGTGGGGCCGAGGCCCCACCCGGGCGTCAGCGTCTCGGTGGCCACCGGGCTCATCGGTTAAGGTTGAAGTGTCGAGCTTCACCAACACCCGAGGACTTTTTTCCCGATGACCGACGACAGACTACCGCTTGCCGAGCTGATGGCGAAGACCGCAGATAGCGATTTCCTGCGCAGCGTTGCTGAAAGTGTGCTGCAGATCATCATGGAGGCCGATCTTGATGGCCTCATCGGTGCCGGCCGCCACGAGAGATCCGGCGAGCGCAGCACTTGGCGCAACGGCTACCGCAACCGCAGCCTGGATACACGGCTCGGCACGCTCAACCTGAAGATACCCAAGCTACGCACCGGCGCCTACTTTCCCGGGTTCCTGGAACCGAGGAAGACGGTCGAAAAAGCGCTGGTCAGCGTCATCCAGGAAGCCTGGATCGCCGGCGTCAGCACGCGCCGCGTCGATGAGTTGGTGCAGGCGATGGGGATGAGCGGCATCTCGAAATCGAGCGTGTCCAAGCTGTGCAAGGACATCGACGAGCGCGTAAACGCGTTCCTCAACCGCCCGCTTGCCGGCGAGTGGCCGTACTTCTGGCTCGACCCCACCTACCTCAAGGTGCGCGAGGGCGGCCGCATCGTCAGCGTCGCTGCCATAATCGCCGTAGCTGTCACCACCGAGGGCAAGCGCGAGATCGTCGGCCTGCACATCGGCCCCAGCGAAGCCGAGCCGTTCTGGACCACCTTCCTCAAGGACTTCGTCTGGCGCGGCCCGAATGGCGTGAAGCTGGTCATTTCCGACGCCCACGAGGGCCTCAAGGCCTCCATCACCCGCGTCGTGGCGCCACCTGGCAGCGCTGCCGCGTGCACTTCATGCGCAATGCCCTTGCGCATGTGCCAAAGGGCCAGAACACCGTGGCCGCCGCCGCGATCCGGCAGGTCTTCCTCCAGCCCGATCACGCCGCGGCCACCCAGACCTGGCATCACGTCGCCGACCAGCTCCGCGCCCGATGGCCTAAGCTCGGAGCCTGCATGGATGCCGCTGAGCACGACGTGCTCGCCTACATGACCTTCCCCGAGCAGCACCGCGTGAAGCTGCAAAGCGCCGCGCCGACGTCGTGGGCATCTTCCCCAACGAGGACAGCATCACTCGCCTGATCGGCGCCGTGCTCCTCGAGCAGAACGACGAATGCCAGCTCCAGAACCGCTACATGCAGTCCGAGGGCATGGCCGCTCTCGCCACACCACAGATCGAGGAGGCGCCAACGCTACCGATTACACCCAAGGCTGCCTGACCAATGCAGCCCCGAGGCCACACTCGAAATTACACCACGTTGACGGACACGACCAGAGGAGGCGGAGGGAGGAGGCGACCGCAACAAGGATGTCGTGATGACGAGTTTTTGCTCACATGCCCCGCCCGCAGAGGTCCGAGTGGGATGCGATCAAGGAAGCCGAGGAGATCCTGCCCGACATTTGGTCGGTCTCGACTGCGTCGCACGGCGGCCTGATCCTATCCGGCGAACGGCAGGAGGCCATGCATGAAGCACTCCGGATCGATGGCGGCTCCTACGAGGAAGACGTCAACTGGTCGCATGTTGTCCTCGCTTTCGAGACCGAGTTCCAGGAACATTTGAAGCTGCCTGCGGCGCACATCGCTCTCGCGCGCGACTGCGTGAGGTGCTGGCATCCCGAAGCCTTCACCGCCTTAACCGGCGAAGCGGTCACGGAGGATGAATCCTATGTCCTAAAGCGTCGCCGCGCCTACAGGCCTGTATCGGAGAACTCTGCGTCACCGCCGCCTGGGGCAGCTGGGCGGACTGGGTGTCGGAAGGCAAGACGGGCGTCGTCGGCTCAGTCGTCCAATCGGTGGATCACCTTGGCCATGCCAAGTACGGGAGCGCCCGACACTATGCGCTGGTGGACGCCAAGGCCTACGAAGGGCGAAGGGCGCATCGTTTACGAATACAAGTAGCTACACATAGCTATCTGGCTCTACTGTTAGCAACTTCTAGCTCTTTGTGAAATCTCGCAGGACAGGTCAACGCCTGTGCCCTCAGACGATCACTCCTGCAGTGGCATCGAGACAATGATGACTGCCGCTGGTCCGCAACAAGGCTACGCGAAATGGCTTTGCTCGCTACGACCGACGCTGGCTCAAACGATCCATCAAGAGCTGGAGCGAGTCCGGCTGGTACGTTGCTGAGTCAAAGACCATGGTCAAACCAGCGAAAGATACCATAATCAAAGCGACCGTTAGAGCGTCGCAGAAAGCATCTTTGTCGTGGTGCGATGAACTGGCTTGACCAACGGCAGCCCGTTTCGCAGAATTGGGTCTGTCTGCTTGAGTTGTGCAGGGGGCTAGCCAAACCTCAGGCCAGACCAGCGGCAGCCTGTGTTGTCGTACGCGGGTGAACGCGAGCTGGTCGCCACAGGCCGCTGGCAATCACACCCGTGATCAGGAATGGCGCGTGCCTCCGGATCCATGTTCGCGCAATAGCGTGTGCGAGCTACACACCCAAGACAACGGCGAACGTATGAGCACCGATGAACCTCATGTGGGATCCGATGCCCTGCTAATCGATGCCGACGAGGGCGGCGTCGCCCAATTCATCGCTCGTGCGAGACGACGCGGGCCTGTCACGATGGACGAGGTGGAAGCTGCGCTTCCTCAGGATCAGATGTCCAACGCCCAGATCGAGCAGGTCATGGCGGCCATCTCGGCTAAGGGCATCAGGATCGTTGAGATCCACGAAGGCGGTGAGGAGGAGGAAGGCCGAGCTGCAGATCGCGACGATCTGAGCGTCGAACTCGATACTGATGGCGAAGCAACGCTGGAGCGCCGCCTTCCAACAAATCGAGCAGCCGAGATCCTTGGTCATACCGACGATCCTATACGCATGTACCTGCGTGAGATGGACGGTGGCGAAATGCTCAGTTGCGTGAGTGAGGCGGTTGTCACGAAGCGGACTGAAGCTGGCAGAGACATGATGATTTGGGGGCTATGTGAGAGCTTTCTAACAATGCATGCCATTATCAAATGGTCCGAAGCTATCGACAGTGGCGAGATGCAACCGCGCGAGACCATTTACCTGGACGCCATGCACTCGACCGAACCCGCGGCCGAAATGCTGTTGCCCGAGGTCGATCGCGAGATCAGCCAAGCCACTGCCGGCCTGTCCTACAAGGAAGACGACGAGGATCAGCGCACCGCAACAGCGAGCGGCCTAAATCGCCGTCCTGTACGCATTTAGGCACGAAGCGAATGACAACGAGGGCGGAAATGATCAAGACCGTGATTAATAAGGCACGCGGACCCAAGCTGATCTTCACTGTGCGTAAGGTTACGGAGACCTAGTTCCAGACGAAGTGCCGTGATCCCCTATGTGATTATTCGAGATCTGCCAGACAGTCGGTGGTGCCTACATCGCGGCCGTGGCCTCGCTGCCAGCTAGGCGCGCCGAAAAGCTTGAGGACATGCGTTGCGCCGTGGGCGAGCCGGAAGAGCATGGCGCCGACCAGCTGTCGATGCAGTGCGCCGTCATGGATCACTTCGGCTGGACACTTCGGGCTAAGGACGGCGTAAGGAAGCAGCTCAAGTGAAGGCTGGCGAAGAAGGTGGAATGATTGCGATGTCTGACACTTGGCTCTACCACTACCATACGCTCGTCACCGGCGGCGCAGCGTTGATCATGGCTGGCGCAGCAGTGAGGTTCTTCTGCGCCAGCCGGGCATTGCTGCTCGACAACTTGAAGCAGGTAAGAGGCAGATCAATCACGACCAACGGGGTGGCTTCGTGCAGCTCGCGCCACCACTTGACCCACAGTAAGTACCATTTGCGTTTACGCCAGCGAGCCGGCAAAACGGGCCTCATCGAAGCTAGTCGATCGTGGATTGCGTTTGTCCTGACGAACCTATTCCCTCTATCCTAACCTGTTTCAGGTTCAGATTGCCATCATCCCGATGAAGCTCTTGCCGCGTTAAGACCCGTTATGGAGCTGGCCAGGAGCATCAGCGTCGCATGAAAAATCGAGCATTTGCATTGGGAGATGCAGGTGTTCATCGCTCGAACGGAGCACCTTCATGATTTCTTTCGTTTTCACTTCATCGCCAAGATCAAGTCATCATCGGAGTCGTTGATATTAGTTGCAAGCCGTGTCTCCGTCTAGCTGCGCCTGCCGCCAAACAGAAGAGCCCGACAGTTCAAAGAGCCAGCGAACGATCGCGCGCGGCGCTAGCTGGAATTAAGGATCGAATGACCCCGGTTGGCGGCTCTTGACCCGGCCGGTATACAACCGCGCGACATGGCCGTTGGCTGTACCGGACAGCGCCACACCAGCGCCACGGCGTCGAGGCGGGACAGATTGCTGCCGGCTTAGCCGCGACATCGTTGTTGGCTTGAAGCTCTTTCAGTTCAACAGGCCACGAAGAACGGCGTGCGCAAGGCGACATGGATCAACCTCAGAGAGAACTGCGCGCGGAGCGTCGCGATCGAGCCTGAGGGCGGTGATGAGTATCGGCTTGATGAGGCGCCGCTCCTCGTCGATTAACGTGGCGGCGAGAGACGGGGCGGAGGCGAGCAGGGGGCCAAGGCCCTCGACATCGCTGGTGAAGATGTCAAAGTGGCCACGCTCGGGGGAGAATAGGGGGTAGCGCTGATCGGCGCGCGGCTGGGCATCGGTCAGGCTCGCGAGCCAGCTATGGCTCTGGCGTGCTAGGTGCCCATGGCGAGCCTCGGCGCTGGCAGTCTCGGATACGGGTCGGCCGTACGACTCCAGAATGAAGAGGATGGGGCGGGGCTGGCGGGCATCAAAGCGCTCCTTAGCGACGATTTGGTTGATAAGCCGACGTGCGATTACGCGCCGAGCTACTCAGCCACGAAGAATATGCCACTCAGATGAAGCTGGAACGCCTTCGGGTGCGCGAGTTTTTATGGTTGGCGATGATTGCTGACATACGAAGCGCTCAGGGTCGGCCCAAGCAATGGATGGTTACATGTCTCGGCAAGCTTTGATCTCACTTGTGCTGCTGCTGCTAATCGTGTGGGCAGCGGTTCTGAGCCGTCTGGCATTGACGGAAACAGAGTCTCGCAAGCAGATCCTCGCCTTCTGGGTTCTGGCTGTTACCGTCGAAGCTTTGGTCAAGCCGACATTGCGCTTGAGGTCGAACCTATGGATGGCGATCCTCACTGGGTTATGCGTGACTTGCGCGATCGTTTCCGTACGATGGTACTTGAAGGGCTTTTGCCCACACACCTGGCCGCAATGCCGCAATCCGATCTTGGATCTGGTGAAGTCGTTCGGCATCTAGCCGTTGGCACAAGCGAACAGGGCACCTATACCTGAGCTCGAGCGCCTGTCCTTGCTGCAAGGGGCATTGCAATCCGTTCACTGTAAAAACCTCATCTGAGGCTCATGACGATCAGCTGCCCTGCTTCCGATTAATTTCTTAATCGTCCACTAACCAGGTACCTTAAGCCTCCTGATGTCGGCCTCGCATTACCGGCGGTGGATGGGTGACGGTTGCGCAACGAAGCTGATCGGCTGGGTCATCACTGTCTCCGGTGTTTGGACAGTCATCTATGGCCTGACCAGACCGGAGCAGTCGTTCCACGTGCGCGCTACTGTGTGCCTCGGAATAGCGATTTTCCTGACCGGCACGGGCCTCCTAAATCATATCGGATGGCGTGCGCGCACCCGCTCGCATTGAGGGGAGTTCTATCTCGCCTCCATGCAAGACGGACTGGCAATCAGGCCCACCATGATTACGCTCAGGCATCGTACGCGGAGGGCGCTCACTACGCGCATAGAGCTGCCTGGCAGAAGCATGAGCGCGTGATGCCGCTCAATCGTCGGCGTTCCGCCAACCTACAAAAAAAAAGGGCGCTCCAGCACAAGCCGAAGCGCCCGAGGTAGCTACATGGGGTGTAACTGAGTGGCCGGCTAACAACGCGGCGTAAGCCAATCAAGCGCTTGCAAAAACTTGTTTTCCCCCGATCTTTCACGCTTCCAAGGGAACGTCCTCGGGCTATGCCTATCGTGCTCGGCTACCCCCTTAGGATCGGCTATCGTGCTCGCTGCCTGATGCCGCTAGGTTCCATATTCAATTAGTCTCTTAGAACTCGGCTCGCACATTGACTCAGGAGGTCTCCGCTGAGGCGGGAGGCTGCGAGAATGTCCCGTTCGTCGTTCTGGTTATCAGATCGAGCTCAGGCTGCCATCAAGCTGCACTTGCCGACGAACCAGCCTGAGGCGGGGCGATGATCGCCAGCTGATTCCCGGGATCATTCACATGCTCAAGGTTGGCGGTCGCTGGGTCGATGGTCCTGCCGAGTACGTCCGGTCAAGAACCGGCGATGATTACTGGCACCAGTGGAGCCGCCTAGGCGTCTAGACCGCATTCCGGCGCCGCTGACCGAAATATTCGGATCGCCGAGACCGGTCAGATCGACAGCAGCTGCCTAAGGCCGACCGCAGCGTGGTGCGGCGCCAATGCCATTGGGATCTCGCGTGCGGTCGGACAACGAAGATCCACGCCCTTGTCGATGTTCTGGAAAGGCCGCGTTGTCTCGACCGGTCCCGCTGCAACATCTCGTTTATGGAAGAGCCCGACATTCTGATCGGCGAGACCACGGGCATGAAGCGCATGACCGCATACCGCGGTTACGATGCCAACGGTATCAGGGCCCCCTTGCACGTACTGGGCACGATCCCGGTCAATCCAAGGCGGCACAACCGAAAGCGCCCGATCCAGCATGACGAACACCGCTACAAAGATTGATGGTGGGTGCAGACCATGTTCTGCCGTCTCAAGGGCTTCCGCCACTTCGCTACACGCTAGGACAAGCCCATCAGGGACTTCGTCTCAGCCGTAAGCCTCGCAGCTGCCGTAACCTTCTGGCTTTGAACGAGTCCGTACCCGATTGTTGTCGAGATCGTGTATGACTTGCAAGCCGACGCTTGGATGCAACGCGCCGACCCTCTAAGGTGTTGAACCATTTTAACCTTGCTGATCACGAGAGGTCCGCATCCCTCGTCGTTAGTGCAGGAGGAGGCGCCATGACTATGGCTCACGCAGACGATACGTCGCAAGCAAAAGGAGCGGCCGTGCTATTAGGACGTCGCTACGGCGACGCCATGAACTCTGTGCCCCTGCTCTTAGAAGAGACAGATATATTGCAGTTGCCACCCGAGCCGCGACACCGTGCCTTTGCCCTGACGCTCATGGTACTCTCAGGCATCATGACCGCTGCAGCCACCCTCACCGTCGTCCAAAGAAGCGAAGACCTGTTTGCTCGGCGTGTCGCCTTTATGGCGTCAACGCACACCCATGCAGAGAAGCGGCTCGACACCTTTACGGCTCCCTCAGGTGGCCGTAAACTGCGGATTGAAGAACCGCTATCGGTTGCGTTGGGTGCGGCGAAGCCCTCGCCTGAGGAAAGCTCCCGAGGCGCCAGCAAGCCGAAGGCGCTAGCGTCAACTCAGCGGGTCGGTCCCGCTGTCCACTCTTTCCCGCCATACCGAAATGGCACGATAGCCAAGCCGTTACATGGGGAGGCTCTTCAACGGGCGTTGATCGAAGACCGGCGGCTTACACGAGAGATGAACCAAGCCACTCTGCGCGCCTTACTTGAGGATCAGCAGCAAAGCGCAGAAGGCTCTGTCGCAAGCGACTGAACGTGACACAGACGGGTAAGGGGTTCGCGCCCCTCAGTGCAGTGCCAGCGCAACCCACCTTCGCTCCGGCGTAGAAGTGGTCGATTCTCTTCGTCGGTGCAAGCTCGGCAGTGCCAATCCAAAGCTGCGCGACTGAGTTCTCACAATTTGACTTCTGCTGTCGGCGTCGAAGCGATCTACGCGCGAGAAAAAAAGTAGAGATGCAAGTAGAGCGGTCGCATGGGTAATTATTAAGATACAATCTGGTGCTTCAATCACGGCATCGGGCAGCAGATGCCATCAGTGCGGTACAGCGCGTCCTGCGTCGAAAGCTTTGTGGCCGGATAGGTGATAGATATCTATTGTTGTACTGACCGCTTATATATCTGACGGGAACTATGTATTTCTCATAGAGGCAGATACCATGAATTTGCTGTAAAACTGATCTTTTGTTCTGCATCGATAGATGGATGGCCATTCCTGCCGTCTCAATGGCTGCCACCTACATTTGGCAACTATGGAAAGGTCGAAGTTTCGTTCAGCGGAGCATCGCGCCCCCGCCAATTCACTCCGGATCATATGACTGGGTCTCGACGACAAAGGGTCAGTCAGGGGCCGCAAAGCTTCTCGGCTTCACCGGTTCTGTAACGACCGCTTCTGAACTGATCGCGGACGCACTATCTGGCGCTATCGGGCAGAGGGTGAGCTTCTACTTCAACTACATCACGTTTGATGGTTCTGGCTTTGTAGACTACGGCTTCGCACAGCTGATCAACAGCACGACGGGCTTTGTAGCCAATCTGTTCACTGCCCCCACGCAGCCGGCGGGATGATCGCGCCAGGACTCAACCTTTCCCTGTTGAAGCAACGGATAGACGTGCCCCGTCTCGAGAGCCGCCTCGTTGATGGACAGGCTGAACGAAAGATGCCTGCCAATCGACGTCGAGTCCCGATTGCTATTCGAGTTTAACAAAGCTTTATCGCAGCACAACGATGTGAGCGCAATCTACTACTGTGAGCAACGCTCGACCTGTCTACATTGGAGCTACCCCGACCATGTCCCTCGTGCATACGATGTTGATGGCGTAACCAAAGGCTGGCGCCATAACTATCTAATAAGTGGCGACGCGAGTTGTCTCCTGGTGCTCGTAATTTGCGAAGACGTGGCGGCCTGTTGTGGCACCACGGACTGGTCAATTTAAGCTGAGTGAATTTTATGAGTGCGAGTTATTACCTGAGAGTCTCGGGTGTTTGCTTTTTCAGATGCATGTCGCATCAAAACCCGGGGATGCTTTCACGGTAGCGAATATTGGAACAAAGGCTCAGCTGGCTGCGCCCGTCTGCTTAACGAAAACGTAAGGCTTACTGCTGATCACTGCTGGTACTATTTGTTCGAGCGCAGATAAGGATCGGAGTACCCGTGAAAATACCTCAGGAACACGCACTCGCAGAGTTCAGGCGGTCTGCTCGATGTAAGGTGGACAGATCCGTTCTCGCTCAACACCGCCGCCTTGGCGAGTTTCAGATACACTTGCGTAATGTCTCTGCTCACGGCTTCATGGCGCAGGGCACCTTCGGCTTTCAATTGGGCGAACGTCTCTCGGTTAGGCTGCCAGTTGTAGGATGGATCGAAGCTCATCTTGTATGGGCACACAGCGGGCGAGCCGGGTTCGAATTCGAAAGGCTCATACGTTTGATGGAGTACAAAGATTTATGCACATCGCTCCATAAATGAACTCAGAATGATAGCGTGGCTGCGCATTGCCGTTGTTGAGGCGCTAGTTGCGCCAGCAGAAGCTATTCTGCGCCTTCGGTATGAGGCGATGATGAGTGAGTCCACAGCGCAGGAACATGAAGGGAACACTGCGGAGTACCGCAATTTAGAGGAAACGGTTCCGCTTTACGAGCACGTCTTGATCGATGACGCGTGTAATCTTTCATCTGATTGCGTAAGCGTCCGCCCGGGACCGTTGCCCCGATTGCGGACATCGCCTAGCCTCCTGAGCTTATCTCATGAAATCAAACGGCGGCTACTGCCTGTTCG
>NZ_JACHLR010000034.1 GCF_014204535.1 Novosphingobium chloroacetimidivorans | reverse complement strand
GGCATGCCCCCGGACAGGTTGCCATCACCTCAACCAACCATCATGAAGGCGCGGGACTCTACCTCTGACTGGTAACAATCCGGGGAGCACGTCATCACCGAAACGCATCCGGTGCCCTTATGCGATCTGGCAAACCCATCGAGGTTCACTACTACGGCTTGATCATCGTCCGACTGACGCCGCGCAACGCTGGCAAGCAATGTTGGTAAGCTCGGGTGATGAACGAACTTCCGCTTTCAGTCGCGTCCTGGCTGCAGATGTGTGACCAGATTGAGGGCGATCTTTGACAGGTAGCGACCAACAGTCACCGTCCCAATCTGCCGGCCGGAACGACCGTTTATATCGAAACCGGCCAGTTCACGGCCATGTGCACCCTGCGCAATTAGACCGACCCGCAGACATCCAGTTGGCGGCGCAAGATCTTGGAAACCGTCTTTTACTCACGGTCCGGTGCCAGCATGACGGTGAAAAGCGGGCGCCGCTCCGTAGCGTCCAGACGAGCTAAGCGCACGCTTGTCATGAACTATCGTCTGCATGATTGGTTTCGGCCGGCCCCAAGCATACCCCATTCATTCCGACCCTGTGGACTTTGTGCGCTTCCCCTCCAATTGCGCCATGAGGATATTCATCGCGGACTCACTGCCAGTATCCACGGCGAACGATTCCCCCAACAGCTTCGCGATTCCTCCCGTTACGTTCGCTATTTCCACATCGGGAATGTCATGCCGAGCTCCGAGGCGAGGCGTGTCGGGACCGATGATCGCCAACCACGAGTATTGGTCGCCCTCGGTAGGATTGATCTCGTTGGGGCCGACGGGCTTGTAGCCGGGGGTTCCGTGCGTCTTCCACAGGTCCAGGGACGCAGCGCCCCGACCATGATCAGCGGCTACGACCAAGGTTGTATGGTTCCGATAAGCGGGGTCTGCCTGGACCCATTCCCAGATGCGGCGGATGTAGCTGTCCGTGCTTTGCAAGGCATAGGCATATTCGTCATACTGTCCTGCATGGGCGGTCCGATCGGCGTTCTGGAAGCTGAGGTGAAGAAATCGCGGCCGCTTTTCCTTCAGATATTCCAGGGCGAGGTGGAAGGTGATCGCATCGGAGTGAAGGGAGGGCCCGGTGTCGGTGAGCAGTTCGTTCAGCAACCGGACACGGTCATTTGCAGGCGCGAAGTCCAGCGGATGCGAGGGAGAATGGACCGGCAAGCCGCTGCGCTCGACATTGAGGATGAAGGGATAGGCATCCCAGGTCGAAAGCGCCGCAACCTTGCCTTTGAATGCTGGCCGTCCCTGAAGATATTCCAGGATGGTCACGTTCGGATTGGGCTTGAACGCATTGGACGTGATGCGCGCATCGTCCGCCTTGCCGGTCAGGAATTCGCTGTGGCCGGGATAGGATATATGGATTCCATTGCGCAGGCGCACGGCCGAGCCGGCCTTGCGATCTCCCAGCAGCTGGCCATCGGTCGCGATGGTCGACCAGAAGAACGGCATGAGTGCGGCGCGCCGCGCCTCATCGTTATCGCGCCAGAACTTTTCCAGGAACAGTTTCTTGGGTTCGCCGGGTTGGCGAAAGTATTTCTCGCCTTCCGGCTGAAGGAAGCGTGGGTCGATGCCGTGGAACACCTCTTCCCAGCGCGCACCATCCACGATGATGGTGATGACGTTCCGGGTTTGGCAACAGGATGCTTTTTCCTCGGCCATGGTTGCGGCAGGCAGCAGCAGCGCTCCCAGACCGGCGGCAATGCCGGCGGCAATACGAAATAGCTGGTTCATCATGGATCCTAGAAGGCGTGAAGGAATTGCAGACCGATGGTTCGCGGGGTCAGGCGGATCGCTCCGGGGGGCGTGGCCGCCAGTTCCCGGATTGCGATGGCGGCCCCACGGTCGAATAGGTTGCGGACATAAAGGCGAACTTCGCTGCCGGACGAACCGAGGCTCAACGAAGCATTGGTCTCGAAGTAGGCGTCGGTCCGCTCCGCCGCAGGATCGACAGCCGGCTCCAGACCGGCATCGCGCGACCCGACATAGCGCTGCTCGAAGCGAAGGGTCGCATTGCGAGAGCCAAGGGCGCGGCTGAGTTCGACAAAACCAAAGGCGGACAACTTCGGGGCCCCCGGCAGATCGCCAGTCTGGATCGCCAAGCCCTTCGGAACGCGGGTCAAGCGCGCATCCACGTAAGCGGCAGATAAGCCGTACCGAACGCCTGGCAGCGGCTCGCCGGTCATCTCCAGCTCCGCGCCCTGGGACACGGCATTGCCGGCATTTTGCGTGTACGTGGTGATGGTTTGGCGGCGGGTCAGCTGGATGTTGCGCCAGTCTATGTAAAAGAGTGCGGCATTGATCTGGAAGCCCCGCCCTTGCCGGATTTTCAAGCCGAGTTCGTAATTCCACAAATCATCCGGGCCATATGCGCTGACAGGCCGGGCGTTGGCTTCCGCGTCGCGTAGCCCCACGAAATTGTTCTGACCCGTGCGATATCCGTTGGCCATTTGCGCGTAGAAACTCATCGCAGGTGTCGGTTTGAAAGCGATCGCCAGCTTCGGTGTGATCGCGCCCTCGTCACTGTTGACGACCGGGGTGGGTTCACCCGCCAGATAGCCGGTACGCTGGCTGGAAAAGCGAAGATTGTCGCGAAACCAGCGCGCACCGGCCGTTACATCGAACTGGTGGGACAGGCGCAAAGTCACCTCTCCAAACAAGGCGAATTCGCGCGTGTCCGGCGCAACGAGCAGTTGTGACAGGAGGTCGGAGGATATGCCTTTTTCTTGCGCAAGGCCGTCCATCGTTCGCTCGAAGTTCACCTTCAGTCGCTGGTCGAGATAGAAAATTCCCGCAACGCCCTGCAGCGGTCCGTCGCCCTTCGATGCGATGCGCAGTTCTTGCACGAAGGTGCGTGATCGAGACGCGACCGTATCGTCAACCGACCCGTCATACTGCACCTGATCTTGCCAGAAGCTCGTGTAGTCCCGAGCCAGTCGCCCCTTTCGCAAACCAAGCGACGTGGAGGATGTCAGGTCGACCGAGCCCAGATCATACCGGGCGGTCAGATTAAGGAACGTGGCCTGATCATGGACGGCGTCTTCCGGGCGAATGGAGCCGGATTGATAGGCTTTCCCGTCGCGGGGATTGAGGAAACCGACAAAATCTCCGCCGGTGCGGTCTCGCTGATGCCATGCCCATCCGGTGAGAGTCAGGCGATCGGTCGGTGTGAATGCCACCGTGGCTCGCGCGCCCGTGCTGCGAACGCGGTTCACATCTTTCTGACGACGGACGACGTTGTCCACAAAGCCTGGTTCGACGATATCATAGCCGGCGAAACGCAAACCCAGGCGGTCCGTAACCAGGGGCGCATTGACCATGGCTTTGAGCTCATGGCCCATGCCTCCACCGCGAACCGACGTTAGCCCCGCTTCGACACTGGTCTGGAACCGGCTCAGGTCGGGTTTGGCATTGATGATGCGAATGGCGCCGCCAAGCGCTCCCGATCCGAACAGCGTGCCCTGCGGTCCGCGCAACACCTCCACCCGTTCGACATCGACGAGGCGCATGTCGGAATTGAAGCGCGAATAGTAGCGATTGAGAGATGGCATGTCATCGAACAGCACCTCGACCGTACCCTGCTGATTGTTATTATAGAGCGAGGTAGAAATGCCGCGTATTGCCACCGCACTATTGCCGATTATTCCGGCATAGGTAGCGCCCGGCACCGATTGTAGATAGGTCTCCGATCGATCCCGGCCCGGCTGGCGCAGTTCGCGTTGGCCGATGACGCTCATGGCGACCGGCACGTCGATCACGTCTTGCAACCGCTTCTGGGCCGTTACCACGATGTCGGGCTGGACCATGATTACCGGAGCGACCGGCTTGTGGTCTGGACGGGGCAGGCTTCGATCCAGAAAGATCCGCACACTGCGCGCATTGCTGAAGCGAAAGGCAAGACCGGTCCCTTCTAGCAGGCGAGAAAGGATTTGCGCTGGCGAGCCGGTGGCCCGGACCGCCTTGCTGCGCTTGCCCACCACCAGATCTTCCTGGAAGGCGATGGCGATCTTCGACTGAACCCCAAATCGAATGAGCGCTCGGCCCAATGGCTGTGCTGGAATGTCGAAGGGATAGGTTTGCGTCGGGCTGCGGCCCGCTCGCTGCGCATACGCTGTCGTGGGAGAACAGCCCATGCCGAGAACCAGGCCGAGCGAGCATAACACATAGGCGCCCTTCTTCATGGTTTTCTGCGGTTCAAGACGAGCTTCTCCAGCGGACCGGTGGAGCGATTCAAGCCGTTCATCTGCTGCCGCGAAAAACACCGCAGACAATTATTCAAAAATTCGACCATTCGTATTGAGCGCTTGGAATTCGCCGGGATTGCTCGCAGATCAGTGTCGAGCAACGCACAGGCCCGCCACGCACGATATGTCCGATACGCGCAAACCGCCTTTCGAACGCCACCTGGCGGACGGTTTCGCGCGGCAAGTGCGGCCACAGCTTCTCGCCTATTTCCGCAGGCGACTGATGAACGAGGAGCGCGCCGAAGAGCTGGCGCAGGACTGCATCCTGCGTTTCCTCAAAGGCGGATACGATCCATCCAGCACAGAGGCCCGACCGATCATCTTCGGCATCGCCCGGAACATGCTGTCCGACGAGATCGGCCGCCGGCGGCGCGACAACGAACATCTTGCGCCTGCGATCGAGGATGACGTGCTGCCTGAACTCGCCTGCAGCGCGCCGACGCAGGACAGAATCGTCGAGAGTCGCACCGAGCTCGCTCGTGTCAGCGCGATCATCGAACAGCTACCGGAACGCACTCGCGTCATCTTCCTCTTGTCCCGCATGCATGGTCTCAAGCACGCGGAAATTGCAGCGGAACTCGGCATTTCCAAGTCCGCTGTCGAGAAGCATATCATGGAAGCCGTGTCACGATTGTTGCGCGCCTCAAAAAGATCGCTGAGGTAAATGGCAGCCCGGCCGATGATGCTTTTGTGTCAGATTTATTACAGGAGCACTGCAGGTCATGGCGCTGACTGACGAGGATGACATCGCCGATCAGACCGCCGCTTGGTTCACCCGGCTGACGAGCGGTGAAGCGACCGAAGCGGACCGTGCCGACTTCGAGCGATGGCGGAGCGCGGATCCTGCCCACGCGCAATCCTATGCCGAACTGCAGGAACTTCTCGGAACGCTCGACACGGCGTTCATCGATGAGTTTGCGAACGATGCGCTCCTCGACCGGGAGACGCGCGTCGGCGAGGCGGCCACCGCACCACGGATAGCCTGGAGACCATGGGCCGTGGCAGCTTCGCTCGTATTGCTGGTGGGCGGCGGCTCCTTGCTTTTCCAGTACAGCCCGGAACGCGAAGGGGCCTACGCTTCGGCATCCACGGCCGTGGGCGAGCAGCGGACCTTGCGTCTGGCCGATGGATCGATCGTCAGGCTCAATACCGCATCGAAGCTTCGTTACCGGCTGGGCTCGGATGAGCGTTCGCTGATGCTGGACGACGGTGAGGCCTTTTTCCAGGTCGCGAAGGATCCGACCCGCCCGTTTATCGTCACGCTGCCGACAGCGCGGGTGTCGGCGGTGGGCACAGGTTTCAACATTCGGATCGTGGGTTCGAAGACCGAAGTCGCAGTCACGGAAGGGGTCGTCACGCTCGATAGCATTTCCGGCCAGACCGGAGCATCCTATCGCCTGAGCAAAGGCGATTTCGCGCGTCTCGGGCATGATAAGCTTGCGATTGTTCGCGGTATGCAGAGCAACCCTGCCACCGCCTGGACCGAAGGCCAGCTCGTTTACGAGAACCGCACACTGGGTGAGGTGGTCGAGGATCTGGATCGATACTATGCCGGGCGTCTGATCCTGGATCACGGGATGGTCGGCAATCTGCGCGTATCGGCGGTGATCAACCTGACCGGCGAGGATGAAGTCCTGCGCGTTCTTTCCGATCAGTTGCCGATCAAGGTCGAGCGGATGCCAAATGGCGATCGGCGGATTTCGGCCCGGAACGACAAGGGCGGATGATCTGGGTGGCCGATCGGCCACCCAGATCATCACGCGCTCAGTATCGGAAGCGCAGCAGAGCGCCGATGGTGCGCGGACGCTGGCGAATGGTGCCATCGGGCGTGCTCGCCAGGATGCGCGGGGCCAGCGAGGCGTCGTTGTTCGTCAGGTTGTCGACGAAGAGGTTGGCCTCATAGTTGCGGAAGGTCGCGCCGATCCGCAGGTTGACCAGATGATAGGCGTCGGTCCGCCCCGCCGGAGCATAGCTGACCGCCTCGAGTTGCGTCCGCTTCGACCCGACATAGCGATGATCGAGCCGAACGAAGGCCTCCATCTCATCGCCAAAGCGCTTGGAGGCTTGGATGAAATCCGAGACACTCCATTTGGGGGATCCGGGAAGTTCGCCCGGCTGAACCGTCGCACCCGGCAGCACCGACACCAGGCGCGCCCTGGTGTAGGCGGGGGATACACCGAAGGTCAGCCCGTCGGTCGGCGCGACCGTCAGCTCGACCTCGACGCCGCGAGAGCGCGCATCGCCGGTGTTGTCCGTATACGTGCTGATCGAGTTGCGGCGTGTCAGCTGAACGTTTTTCCAGTCGATATGAAAGGCCGCAACATTGAGACGCAGCTTTTGATCGAAGAGACTGGTCTTGAATCCGATCTCGTAGTTCCACAGACTGTCGGGTCCGTACGCTTCGGGCGGAAACTGTCCGGTGGCAGGATCAGCCAAAGAAACGAAGTTGTTCTGTCCCGTACGATAGCCCTTGGACGCCTGCGCGTAGATGTTGATATCGCGGCTTGGCCGGAAGGCGATCGCGAACTTGGGTGTGACGGCGCGCTCTTTCGACGAACGGGGCGGGGTCGACGCGCCCCCCTCGAATCCGCCGCGCTCGCTCGCGAACTCGAGCTTGTTGTCGAACCAGCGGGCGCCTGCGGTCAGGGTAAGCTTGTCGAACACGGTGTAGCTAGCCTCACCGAAGGCGGCGATTTCCCGCGTCGAGGCGTCGACCGCAAGCGAGGAGATCGTATCCGACGTGTATTTCTTGGCCGCTCCGAAGCCGGCCATCGTCCGGAGGAAATAAACCGAGACATCCTGCTTGAGATAATAGCCGCCCACGACCCAGCGAAGGGGGCCATCGCCTGTCGATGCGAGCCGGACTTCCTGGTTGAACATGCGCGTATCGGCCGAAACCGTATCCTCGACATCGCCGAGATAGGCGCGGCGCTGTTGCCAGAAGGTCGTATAATCCCGGTCGCTGAAGCTGTTGCGATCGACATAGGACGTCGATGACAGCAGCTCCATTCCGCCAAGTTCATATTTGGCGGTAAGATTGTAGAGCGTCGATTTGTCGTCGGCCGCGTCTTCCGGATCGACGGAAGCGGATTGATACTTGCCGCCATTGGCAGGGTTCAGGAAGCCCACGAAGTCGCCTCCGGTGCGATCGCGCTGATGCCACACCCACCCCGTCAGCGTCAGCCGATCCGTTGGTGTATAGCTGAGCGCCGCGCGCACGCCGGTCGAGTGGATATCGTTCACATTCTTTTCGTTCCGGGCGATATTGTCGATGAAACCGGCCTCGCGAATATCGTAGCCGACCACGCGAAGCGCGAGTTTGTCGGTCGCGATGGGAATGTTGACCATGGCTTTCAGATCATGGCCCGTACCTCCGTTCTTGACCGAGGAAAGGCCCGCCTCCGCACTGGCAGAGAACCGGCCGGCGTCTGGCTTGGCGTTGATGATCCGGATCGCGCCGCCCAGGGCGCCCGAACCGAACAGCGTCCCCTGTGGCCCACGAAGCACCTCCACGCGTTCCACGTCGACCAGACGCATGTCGGAGCTGAAGCGCGAGTAGTAGCGGTTCAGCGAGGGAAGATCATCGAACAGCACCTCGATCGTGCTTTGCGTGTTGCTGGAATAGAGCGCGGTGGAAACCCCGCGAATGGTCACGGCATTGTTGCCGTAAGTACCTGCGAAGTTCACGCCAGGCGAGAGGGCTAGGTAGTCCTCGAACCGATCGGCACCGGTTTTCTGCAAGGTCTCGGCCGTAAGCGCGGTGATCGCGATCGGCACGTCCTGCAGCCGTTCAGTGCGCTTTTGCGCGGTCACGACGATGTCTTCGAGACCGGTCGATGGGGTCTCTGGTTCACTTTGTGCGAAAGCCGGAACTGCACAGGTCGCCAGGGCCAGGAAGCTGGATCGGATCGCGAAACGGTACTTGAAAGCCAGATGCATCGAAAAAACCCCTATGGACCGGGGGTAAGCACGGCGTCTTCCACGATGCCCCCCACGTCTCATCAGCGACGGGCCGAATCACCGCATCAAAAAGAGAGGAGCCGGGGGATCCATGCTCGGAAGCGGAATTGACGGGCCTGCGATCTGCAACCGGAAAATCTGAAGCAGGGAGTGGAAATGGCTTTAAGTCCCCTCGGCTATCGAGTGGAGACGCAAGTGTCCTCAACGGTCGGTCTAGAATGTTTTGTAGCGGGTACTCTGGGATGCTGGAAACCCGCTAATGGCCGCTGTTGCTGTAAGCTGACCTTCGACACCTGGCTGGCGACCGACGGCTTCGTCCCACTTCAAGTCCTTCAGGGCTGCCCGGTCAGCAGGATGAACGAGCGACTGCTTTCGGGCATGCTCCCGCGCCGGTTGAATGGCTGGATTGAGGGCGCCAGGCGCCCTCCCCCATCCTGAGCCAAGTGCCGATCTCGCAATCCGACATTCTGAGCCGGGTTTATGACACCTGCAAGCCCTTGGAAAGCTGTGCGGGAGCGAGGGTGTCAAAACCGACCGGTCTGACACCTTGACACTACGATCTAGCGCTGCACGAGCTGGTCTAATCCCCCCGACGCGGTTTCCGCCACGGCAATCAGCCTTGCTTCCTCCCATCCCTCGCGTGCGGCGGACGACAAGCCGAGCATGGTCGTGGCGACGTAATCGGCGACGCGGGCCGGCGCCGGAATGTCGGATGCTTCGAGAAACGCCTGCACTCTACTGCGGTTTTCGCCTGCTATTTGCGTGGCGGCGATGCCCCACTCCGTCGCCCCCGCCTTGGCGTGTTCGAGGATGAGGCAACCACGCCGCTGCGGATGGGCGGAATAAGCGCGCGCCGCAGCCGCCAGCATGTCGCCGAGGGCAGGCCGGGGTGATTGGCCTGGGATCAGGAAGCGATCAAGCGGCACTACCGTCGTCGAGTAGCGCTGTAATGCATCCCTGAAGAATGCCCCCTTGCTGCCGAACGCCGTATAAAAGCTTGGCGGAGTGATCCCGATCGCCTCGGTCAACGCAGCCACGCTGACATTCTCGTAGCCATGCTCGTGAAACAGATGCTGCCCCGCCTCGATCGCATCGTCGAGCGCGAAACCACGCGGCCGCCCTCGTGCTCTCTTATTTTCCTTATCGATCACTATAGAATTACCTTGCCTCAGAAAGCGGTATTTATATAGTGGGCTTTAACGGAATTATCCACGCTTCCGATTGCTCTCCCAATCGGGGCGGGCGTCATAGCAATGCCAAGGACAATCATGTCGCTTTCCCTTACGCCCGCCCACGTCGGAGAGGAGTCCGGTCCGCGGACGGACCTGCCGACCGCGGCGCTGTCCGGCCTCGCGGCCAGTGGCTTCCTGTGCATCGTCACCGAGACGCTGCCCGCCGGCTTGCTGCCGCAGATCGCGTCCGGCCTCCGGGTCTCCGAAGCCATCGCAGGGCAGCTCGTTGCGGTCTATGCTCTGGGATCGCTGCTGGCCGCGATCCCACTCACCAGTTTGACGCAAGGCCTTCACCGAAGGCCTGTGCTGCTCGCCACCATCGTCTGCTTCGTGATCGGCAACACGTTGACGGCACTGGCCGGGTCGATCGCGCTCGTGCTGGTTGCACGGTTCGTCGCCGGATGTGCAGCGGGTCTCGCTTGGGGAATCCTCGCGGGCTACGCGCGCAGTATCGTGCGCCCCGATCAGACCGGACCGGCGATGGCGGTCGCCATGGTCGGCGTGCCCCTGGCGCTCTCGTTGGGCGTTCCGTTGGGAACGTTCCTGGGGAGCTTGGTGGGCTGGCGCGGATCGTTCCTGATTCTCTCGGCGGTCGGCATCGCACTGATCGGTTGGATCGTCGTGAAAGTGCCCGATGCCGCCGGTCGGACGAGCGACAATCGCCCCTCGCTCCGTTGCGTCGTCGCCACACCGGGCATCATGCCCATCCTGCTTGTCATCCTTGCTTGGATGACGGCGCACAACATCCTCTACACCTATATCGCCCCATTCGCGACGGCTGCGGCAGTGCGGGTCGATCTCGTCCTGTTGGCGTTCGGCGTCAGTTCACTGGCCGGCATCTGGATCGTCGGACGGCTGGTGGACCGGATGTTGCGCCGGCTAGTTCTGATCGCGATCGGATCGTTCGCGGCGGTCGCGATCCTCCTTACGATCGCCGGCGAACAGGGCATTGCCGTCTATGCAGGTGCCGTCATCTGGGGCCTCGGCTTCGGCGGTGCCGGCGCGATGATGCAGACGGCGTCGGCCGACGCGGCAGGCGATGGCGTCGATCTGGCACAGGCAATGGTGACCACAGCGTGGAACTTGGCGATCGCGGCCGGTGGTGCGCTTGGCGGGGCGCTGCTCACGACTGGAGGGACGCCGCTGCTGCCGCCAGCGGTCGCCATGATGGCGGTGATTGCCTTCGTAATCGCACTGGGTGCGCGCCGTTTTGCCTTTCCACCCGGTCACCGCGCCCAGCCAAGCCACTGATAGGTTTCGAGAAACCATTGGACTCCCTATAACTTGGTTCAATTGGGAAGTCTGCGGTGTCAAAACCGAACGGTTGTGACACCAAGAAACGGCGGCTTGCGACCGTTCCGATCTTGGAAGCCGTCTGGCGGGAAAGTCCCCACTTCATGTTGTTCGCAGAAGCCGGCAATTGAAATGAACCGACGGCCGCTTTCGGCCATGCGGCGCGAGCAGCTGAGCGACCGGATTGAGGGCGGGCTGGCGCCCGGCGCTCATTCCGCCGCTGGTACTACAAGCTATGATGCTCTGCCTGAAGCTTCGCGCTTCTAAGAACTCGCCTGACGTTGAGATGAAATGCCCACCACGCGATCGGCTCCCAGTAGGCGATCGGATCGATACGAAGAACGGTCTGCGCCTGGAACGTCAGCCTCGTCCCTCCTGTGGGCAAGCGAGTGAGCACGTACCTCGAGTCACCTGTGACCACGTAGCCGGTCAGGTGCGGGGTGTGGAGGTGGCGATAAGGGCTCATCTCTTCCATTGCCGCAGGTTGCGCCAGGACCGTGAAGCCCAACTCGCGGCCCGGCCTCCACTTGGTTACGCGCTCCACGGCTGTCCCGGTCGAGAAAACGCCCAGGCGAGTGGCACCGACCCCTTCACCTACCAAGCGGCTGCGGAGCGGGTATGCCAGCCCCGACATTCCTGGCAAGCCCGGGGACAGTCCGATAGGCTCCTCGCTCGTGATTGCTTGCCACACTGTGTCCGGTGATGCCGCGATGTCGATACTCTCGTCCGTGTCGATCGGCGTCGCAGGAGGCATGCTCGCTTCGAGAACAAACAACATGGGCAGGACGGCAACGGACATGAGCGGCTTGCGCCCTCCATGTCCGAGCATCGCGATCGATCGTCCAAATACGCCGCCCAGGGCAGCAGCTCCCAAACCCAGCGGAGCGACGAGAAGGATACACATGAAGCCTTCGAGCGCGAGCATGAGCAAGGCCAGCCCACCAAGCGCACCTGCAGCCAGCACGTGCGACATGGTCCGAGCGGTCGATAGTGGCGCGCGTCGGTTTACGATAAAGCCGGTGGTCATCCCCACGACGAAAGGGGTAGCAACGAAGAGGCCCCAGCCATAGGCGCCCAAGGTCAGCGCCGAGATCAGCACGGCAGCAACCAGGATTGCCACACCCGCAAGCACGCCCTCTAGAACTTGAGCGAGATCGAGCGCGTCAGCTCGCGTCACTCGAGCCTCCGCAGACCGGGGCATTATCGCCAGGACCGCCACGACAATGAGTTGCAGCGCCGGAAAAATGGCGAATGCGCTCAGCCGCCAACCTCGGCCAGACCACGTCGCTCGGCGGAACGACAGGGCTGCAAGCAACCATGCCACAACGAATCCTACAACGAATACCAACGCCGCCTGTGGGGCGGTGAGGCCAGGCATCTCGGCCAGGCGCCGCAACGGAAGCAACCAGAACCAGGCATCAGCCTCGAGCCTCACGCCCTGCCAGCGGTAGCAGAGCGCCACCATCAGGTTCTGGGATAGCAGCAGCAAAGGCGCGACCAGCGCATAGATGACAGGCGAGACGTTGCCCGCGAACGAGATGATCCTGCGCATCGTGTCAGCCCCTCGCTATCTGCGGGATAGTCATGACGCCTGCCGCTTGCTCGACCCGCAGCAGTTCGTTGCGATGCGCCATGGTCACAGGAGTGATGATGTCCCAGACAAGACCGAGGTGCTTGAGCGCCAGGATCATCTGGTAGCCCCAATCGCTTTGCCCGGGATACAGTCCTATCCTGGCCGATCCGGGGAATGCGTGGTGGTTGTTGTGCCAGGCTTCACCCATCGTCGCGATCGCAGCCCAGGGCACGTCATGGGCTTGGACGCCTGCACTCGTCACCAACCAGGATTGCGGGCCGCGCCGGTGAGCGAGATGCCCCACGAACCAATGCCCAGTAACGCAGACACTAACTCGAACGCAGATGCCCCAGACGATCCAGCCCCAACCGCCGCCGAGATAGAGCAGCACCGCAAGTGGAACCTGCTGCACCATCCAGGTCCGTTCAAGGAAATGGTAGAAGCGATCCTCACCGGCGCGTCCCAGATCGAAGGCGGGAGGGCGAGCGAGTTGCAACCGGCAATGAAGTTGCCACCACGCATCGGTCAATATCGACCGGCGATGAGCAAGGTAGTCGTGACACGCACGCTGTCGCTGCGCCCAATCTCGCAGGTCATGGGTCCGGACCATCCAGAACGGACCGCTCATGCCAACCATGGTGCCGATCCAGACCAGCAGTCGCTCAAGCCACCGCGGACATGCGAAGCTACGATGGATTAGAAGGCGGTGAAATCCAATGCTATGACCAAGAAGGAGTGACACGCCGGTCAACAAGACGAAAACGGTAGCAGCACCCCAGGTGGCTAACGCCGGCGCCACGAATAACGTGACCGCCAGCATGCCCCCATTCCAGAGCGAGTGAACAGGATCCCAGCGGACCTCACCTTCAACAGCGCTGCACCCTTGGACCTCACGCAGGCTGTTCACCGCCACGATGTTGTCCTCGATCAGGTATTGGTCGGCGATGATGTCGGGCACGGCTACCTCCGAGGTAATTAGCTTATTGCTTAATTTCCTCACCACCCTTGTCAAGCGATTAGCTTACTCCTTAAATAGAGCTCATGCAGAAAGTGTTTGAGGCTCTGGCATCCACGCCCCGTCGCAAGATCCTCGCGTATCTGTCGCATGCTGAGTTGAGCGCAGGTGACATTGCGTCCCGCTTCGAGATGTCGAAGCCGGCCGTCTCGCAGCACCTGTCGATCCTTGAGAATGCCGGACTGGTAAGCAGTGAGAAGCGAGGGCAGTTCGTGTTCTACCGGCTCGTTCCAGACAACCTGCTCAACACGCTCAACACCTACGCACAGGAAGTCTGTCCGGTCTCTCGCCCGCTGAAGTCAGAAAGCGCAAAAATAGCTAGGAAGAAGAAAGCGGAATCACAGGAGTGAGCGTAGGTCGAAAAAATTACCCAAACTGACTAGCGAGATGGACTCCGGTTTATCGCCGTTATCTTCCTCCACTCGTCTCTCACGCGAGTGGTTACGCTACGCGTTACTTCTTAATTTGGCCAATAGCTGCTTTATTCCGCCGAATACTCGACTTCTCGCGAAGGTGAACGAACGGCCGGTTTCGGGAACTCGACCAGCGTGTCTGCACTTCCAGGTTGAGGGCGGCAGCTCCCGTGACAGCGGCTAGCCGAACGAACGTTGGCTTAGGTCATTTGCGCCCAAAAGCGGCCAGGCCGTTCTCCACCAATTCCTGGTTAGCACACGACGAACATGCCTTGGCTCGCCGAGGCAAAGTGCCCTCGTGCGGCGACATTCAGTTCGAAGGTACAACGTCGCCGCTCGGTGCCGCCCGGCCCGATCCGAGCGCTACCAGCAGGAGCGCCGCCCCGGCGAACCCGGGCACCAGCGACCAGATGACCAGCCTGTACGATCCAGTCAGGTCGTAGACGTGGTTGGCAAGAAGCGGACCGATGCCCTGCGCAATCGACATCGTGATGCTGATCATGCTGTAGAACAGGCCGAAGCTGCGGGTACCGAGGCGCGCGCTGACGAGATAGACGATGGCGTTCATCTTGACGCCGCCCGTAGCCCCGAAGGCGATGACGCCAAACAGGGCGGCGCTTGGGTTACCCGGAAAGAGCAGCAGCGCCAGTGGCAGTCCCAAAGAGACCAAGGCGGCCGCAATGCCGATCCGCCTTGCATCAAAGCGATCGATCAGGATGCCGCCGCAGATACGGCCGATGATCGAGGCGACGCCCATCGACCCGATGATCGCGATCGCGTTGGCTCGGCTAAGGCCGCTGTCAGTCAAGACGGGCACGAGATTGAGAACGAGCGCGACGCCAGTCATGGCGGAAAGCAGCGAGGCGAAGAACAACAGATAGAGCGTCGGCGAGGCGAAGCCCTGCCGCGGGGTCAGTCCCGTGAGCGCAGGAGCAACGTTCCTAGCAGCTTGCTCACTGTCCCGCGCCTCCAGGCGTGCGCGCCGTGGCACGAAGGCGAGGATCAGTGGCAGGATCGGGACACACCAAAGGGCCGCAAGCGCCAGAAAGCCGCTGCGCCAGCCTTGGTTCTGGACGAAGTACTCGGCGATGCCGGGCGCCAGCGCCGTGCTGATCCCGGTACCCGAGACGGTCACCGCGATGGCAAGACCCCGCCCGTTTTGGAAGATCGTCGAGACCGGCGCGAGCCAGACGGTTGAAGTGAAAGCGCCGGCGATCCCGAACAGTGCCCAAGCCGCCCACCAGTGCCAAAGGCTGCCGATCGCCCCCATCGAGGCGATTGCGGCGCACGAGGTCAGCACCACGACAATGCCACAAGGGCGGGTGCCGAACCGATCGATCAGATAGCCTGCCGGCGTAGCGAGAAACAGGCCCATCACCGACACGATCGCCGGCCCCGACGAGATCTGCGCCCGGGTCCATCCGAACTCCTGCTGCAGCGGCTCCAGCATGACGCCGAACACCGACGAGAGCAGCGCGGCCAGCGACATGCCCAATGCACTCGCGGCCACAAGCGGCCAGTGCCTGCGCCACTCTGTTGTGGCGGAACCGGCGTCCTTGCTCGTCATGCTGCGGGGCTTATTCACCGAAGCTGTAGCGCAGGCGTACGCCCCACATCCGGGGCTGGTTGAGGATATAGCCGTCGAACCCGGCAGAGTTGTAGGAATTGGTGACGTTCACCGGATAGGCCTTGTTGGTGACATTGGTCATGAAGAAGGCGAGGTCCACCGGGCTGCCCGCCACATTCGCCCAATTGGCGTTGAGATTGAGCAGATGCGTGCGCGGCAGCACACCAATCGGCGAGCTGAGCACAGCGATCTGTTTGTCCGTGTACACATACGTCGCGCCCAGCGAGATTCGCCCAATCGCTTCGTCCAGTGGGAGCGTGTAAGTCGCCGTGGTGGTTACCCGGTGCTTGGGCGAAAGCGCCAGCTCCTCGCCTGCGCGAGCCGTAGGCGTGATCGTCGCGAAAGGGCTTTCGAGCGGCAGCGTAGGGATCACGATCGATTTGAGCTTAGTAGACAAGTACGTATAGCCAAGCTCGAACCTCAGGCTGTCGAACAGCGTAACCGCACCGTCCACCTCGACGCCGTAAATGCGTGACTTGCCCGCATTCACGATCGCCGTTCCTCCAGCGAGACCTGAGCTGGGCTTGGGGATGAGGCCGGCCGCGAGCTGCTGATCGCTGAAATCGTTATAGAAGCCAGCCACGTTCAAGTAGCCGCGTACCGGCCCCCGGAAACTCGTCTTGGCACCCACTTCGTAGGCATCGACCTTCTCTGGATCCCAGGTTTCCAGGCCAATATAGTTCGAAGCGATGCCGCCCGAGCGGTAGCCGCGCGCGTACTTGGCGTAGAGCATGATGTCCTCGACCGGCTTGTAGTCGAGGTTGATCAGCCAGGTCGGCTTCTCCGACTTCACGCGGAAGGTCAGGCCGCACTGCGCAGGGCTCGCGACCACACGTGGGCCTCCGCCGGGCCCCGGGAAGCGCAAGGTATCCGAGCAGAAGTACTCGAACCGGTTGGGCGCGGGGAAGCGGATGCGCGTAGTTTGCGCATATTGGCGAGTGCGGTCCATCGTGTAACGCAGCCCACCAATGAGCGTGAGCGCCTCTGAGAGATCATAGCTCGCCTGGGCATAGACGCCCTTGTTGTTGAAGGTCGTCTTGATCTGCGGATACGAGGCGGTACCCGAGCTTCCGAACGGGCTGAAGCATTGGAAAGTCTGTGGATCGGTACAGGCGAGCGTAAAGGTGTTGCCGGCGCTGAAACCCAGCGGCGAGCTGACTTCGAGGTAAGCGCCTGCCTGCCAGTCGAGCGCACCGCTCTGCCCCTGGAATTGCAACTCCTCGGTAAAAGTCGATTGCGCCGCATTGTCCTGGTTCGCGGATGGAAAGAGCTGCTGGAAGTTGTATCGCGAGCCCGCTCCGGGTTGCCCAGGCAGGAGGACGAAGTTGTCGCCTGCGATCGAGAGCCCGCCCCGCTCGCGGTACTCGCCATAACTGGCGATGTTCTTGATCGTCAGCGTATCGCTCGCACGCCAGGTCGTGGTGTTGATGACCTGCCACTGCCGCAGCTTGAGGGAGGGGTCAGGATGGCCGCTTTCGACATCCCACAGGTTGTCGCCGCGTGCATCCTGACGGTCCAGCTGCGCGCAGCCGAGGCGCGCTGTCTGCATGCGCGTCGTGATCGTGGTGCCTGCCGGCCGATTGATCGCGGTCGCCGCGGCGGCCCGGTCGCACAAGACGATCCGCGGAACGGTGCCGCTGGTGTCGGAGCGGGTGTAGCTGGCGATCAAGTAGTTTTCGAGATCGGGCGTCAGGTCGGCGACCACGCTGGCGCGAAAGGACCAGTAGTCGACATCGCCGAAACGGTCGGGACCAATGCCCGAGTGGTTCTTCTGGTATCCCTCGCGCGTCTGCCGATCGACGCCAAGCCGCACCTTGAACGTCTCGGCGAGTGGAACGTTGAGCACGGCCTGGACCCGGCGCAGTTCGTAGTCGCCGGCGGAAACCTCGGCATAGCCGCCCAAGGAGTCGGTGGGTTTGCGCGGGACGATCAGCACGGCGCCGCCTGTCGTATTGCGGCCGAACAGCGTGCCTTGTGGCCCTTTGAGTACCTGAACGTTCTGAAGATCGAACAGCGCGCCCACACCCACGCCGTTGCCGCCGCTGGTGCCCCCAGCCGAGCGCGGCGCGACGGTATCGGCGAAGTAAACGCCGACGGAAGGTGCGGTGTTCACCTCTTGCACAAAGCCGCGAATGGCGAAGGAGGCTTTCTCTGCTCCGAAGCGGCTATTAACCGATAACGATGGCGTATAGGCGCCCAAATCCGCAGTATTGACAATGTTGCGGTTCGCCAGCTGCTCCTGGCTGAACACCGTGATCGAAATGGGAACGTCCTGTAGCCGCTCCTCGGAGCGTCGCGCTGTGACGACAATGTCGCCGTCACTAGCTTCGGCGCCCGTTGCTCGCTCTGCACCCTGAGCCAACGCCGGTCCCGCGATAGTGACCGATGCCAGCATAGCGAGCACACCCGGCACACTGCCAGCAAATTGCCTGTTCTTCATCAACACTCCCCCTGTCCCGCCGCAGGTCGACATTGCGCCCACGTTCTGTCTTTGGCCGAGTACCCGCTAGCGCTCGACGCCTTATAGCACCTGTGTCGGCGCTTTATGCACGCATTCACGATGCCGAAAAGTTTGTCAATTTACAGAACGAAGTTCTCAGCAGACGTACAATTGAAGGGTCAAGATAACGTCCCGGCCTGGTGATCGCGCGCGAGGCTCGCATAGATGGCGGCGATGATCCGTGGCGTAACGGCCGATCGGGCCCTGCCCCTGGTGGTCGATGAAACCGACCGAGGATCGTGCTTGCGGAATGACGGAAAGCCGTACCGGCTGCTGATGAGGCACATCAAGACACACGGCTACACCGCCGCGAGCTACCGAGAGGCGTTCAACCTGCCGGCGGATTACCCGATGGTCGCGCCGCTGCGACGCGATCCGTGTGACCCGCATCGGCAAAACAAAGCTCCACGAGCTTATCGGAACCGGAGAGATAAAAGCGCTGAGGCGGTGCGATACCGCGTCCTTATTCCGCCTCGTCCTCTGCTGGCGCAACGGTGTCCGCCTTGGCGGCTTCCTTTTCCTCGAGTTGCTTTAGCGACATGCCTAGGATCCTCGCCAGCTTCGCCTTCTCCGCATCGGAAAGGTCGACGTACATGCGGGGCTTTGGTAGCTTTTCAGTCGCGCTCTTCACCTTCTCGACGATGCTGGGCATCGCCTGCATCACCTGCGGCATGAAGCCCTGCATCTTCTCCATGACCTCGGGCGACATCATGATGATGTACGACTCGGCGGCATAGGTTTTGCCGGTGGGTGTGGCGAAGAAGCGGTTGAGTTCGCCCAGTTGAGCGGCGTCGAACCGCTTGGCATAGGCGCTGGCGAGGCCAGAGCGAATGTCGGGCTCGAAGCGGCTCATCAGCGTGCTCATCTCGGTCATCATGGTTCGGGTCGAGAGGCGCATTCGCTCCTTGTAGGCGGGGTCGTAGATTTCCATCATCTCAGCCAGCGAGCCTTCCCCAATCTCGCCGGTTTCGGCGCCGCTGACGCCCGCGAAATTCTTGAGCGGCATGCGCATGGTGGAATCGAGGATGGAGTCCATCATCTTGTCCATCGTCTCGCCCATCATCCGGGCATAGGTGCCGGTGGGAAAGACGTAGTCAACAGTCTGCTTCGCCGACGCGAGCCTCGCGGCCTCGGTCGCGCTAGCCGGGGCGGGTTCTGCCGCGGTGACCGGCACGGCCAGCGCAAGGAAGGCCGCTCCGGCGGCGGCAAGGACGAGACGCATCTTCGGTTTTCCCCTCAAGGTCGCAAGTCATGTCCCGCCTGCGGTAGCGCGTTCTCGTGACAGGAAAAGTTGAAACTTCCGCCGGGGTTGGGACCCCGACGAATAGATGGCGGCGGCGATGCACCAGCCGAGAAGTCGTCCAGTCGATCGAAGGCCTATGTCACATGCTGCGACGTGGGTCCTGCAAATCTGCGGCATCCACCAACCTCAGCCAATTCGACGAGGCCCCAAGCACCCACGCGTCGTGCTATGGAGAGATAGCGAAGTGGTGGCCGAACTGGCGCAGCTATTTAATGCTACCGAGCGCCGTAAGAACCGATTGTAGCTTGGCAATTATCATCTGGGGCAAAATCCATCCAAACGCCGCAAGCAGGACTACCCCAAACGCGATTTCACCCTAAATCCAGATAGCAGGTTGGCGAAGATCGTCGATCTTCCTGTCCTGACCATCCACATCCTTGATGAGTCGCTCGATCTGGGTCGACCTGCCGCTTTCAATGATCCGCGGCTTGACGATGCGATTTGCAGCAAGTGACCGAGCGGATCTCGTGGAACTCGTTGCGAGTAAAATGTGGCCGGCTGACAAACAAGAAGTTATTCACGCAGCAACTTTGGCGCGCCATCCTGAGATCGGCCAGGCTTTAGGCAACAAGCCGAAGCCTCGATGCGGGGAGAGCCTGGGCGCGCACGGTGCCCAACCGAGGAGTTTGGAAAGGCGAGAAGCTTTCCGGAGGATCGTGGACTTGTCGGTTCAGTCCAGCAGAGCCGCAATCGCTGCTCGTTGCCCTACGCTTCGCTGATGTAAAGTGACCGGTAGAACGAACGCTTACCCGGCACTGCTGCCCTAAAGCTGCTGGACAGCCCCACCCCACACCAGACGAAGTCCAGCCTCGCAGGACGCTTGAAAGCGGCCACTGCGAACCCTGCCCGGGATGAATGCTGAGACGCTGATCCGAATGAACGAAGGACCGCTTTCGGGCATGCTCCCGCTGCAGCTGAATGGCTGAAATGAGGGCGTAAACGGCCTTGTGCCAATGCTGATCGAACGCGAAAGCTAGGGCTCCAGTACGAGCCGTGCTAAGTACTTAGCCGTGACGAGGTCAACGGCCTGATGGCAGGCGCTTACCTTCAGATCCGGGAGCACGCCGCTCGGGCCTGATGGGCCTTCGTCGGCTTGTCGCAGGACCGCGCTAGGAGCGTGTTTCAACAAGCTCGGCAATCTCGAACGAGAAGCTCTTCCATCCTCGCGTTGGAGCCGCATCGTCGGCCGGGACAAGCTTGCGGCGTGCCTCGGCGAGCGAACGCGTATGGCCCCAGAATACCTCCGTTTTGCCACTCTCGAGCTCCGCCACAATCCGCCAGTAATGTGTAAAGCTATCGCTCGTGGGTCCGATGGTCTTCACATAGCCGTCGGACATGGTCGCGGTGAGATATCGCTTCTTCCTTATCGCCACATCCGCTCACCCGCAAAGCATCACAAGCGCGAACGATCGCCGCACATGCGCTGCGGGTCGCTCGCAGGAGGAATGCACTGGGTACTATACGCTCAGTCTGTTGGGCTCACGACGGGGCATCAGCGGCGTCCGCATCAGCCGCGTCCGCGATTGCGGCAAAGACAGCGTCAACGATCTTGCGAGCGTCAGCCTTGGTCAGCTCGTTGGTCTCGGCAATCCGCTCTGCAAGCTCAGCGTTGTTCATGTGGTACTCTCCAGTCGTGGAGCTGCGTCTCTAGCGCGCTCCCCTTCGCCTTCCATCATGCCAGCTATGAAATCTCCCCAGTCCTGTAGCATCCGCCGCCGCGGCGTCAGGTAGAGAGCACCGTTGTAGGCGCCCCGCACCTCGTCCTGCTCGGCATGCGCCAGCGCCATCTCGATCCAGTCTGAGCGATAATCCTCGGCCTCGTTGGCCCAGGTCGAGGCAAGCCCACGAAAGCCATGGACTGTCTGCCGTCCACGGTAGCCCATGCGGTAGCAGGCATAGATCATGGTGTTCTGCGACAGCGGCTGCGCCGGCTTGTCGCCAGGAAAGACAAAGCCGCTACCGCGATAGCTGGGGAGACGCTGCAAGAGCGTCCTCACCTGGCTAGATAACGGCACAAGGTGCTCGCGTTCCATCTTCATGCGCTCTGCTGGCACTCGCCACAGCGGCTCTGGCGTATCCAGCCCCTCAAGCTCGTCCCAGGTCGCAAGCCGCGTCTCGTTGGTGCGCGCCCAGGTCAGCAGCGTAAACAGCATCGCCGCACGCGTGATGGCCCGTCTGCGCGGGTTCTCCTCGCCATCGTACTGGTCGATCGCACGGACGAGCTCCGCCAGTTCACGCACACCCACACGCGGCATGTGCCGCACGCGCGGCTTGGGCTTAAGTAGGTCGGTTATGTGGGCGGCAGGGTCTTGCTCCGCCCAGCCCTGCGGAATGGCAAAGCGATAGATCTGGCTGACGTGCTGCTTGAGCCGCCGGCTGACGTCGAGGGCACCACGAGCCTCAACGGTCCGCACCATCGCCAAGACGTCACTGCTGGTAATCTCTTTAAGCTGCTTTGCGCCAAGCGCTGGAAAGGCATCCCGCTCCAACCTGGTCATCAGCCGCTCGGCATGGCTCGGCTCAAGTGAGGACAGCCGATTAGCATGCCATGCTCGTGCAGCCTCCTCAAAGGTCGTCCCATGAGCAGGCGTGTCTTGCGCGCCAGGATCCCTCCCCTGCCCCAATGCCACCTTGGCTTCCGCGCGGCGAAGCCGCGCATCTGCCAGGCTCACTTTCGGATAGGGGCCGATCGAGAGCAGCTTCTCCTTGCCGCCAAAGCGGTACTTGAGCCGCCAGAGCTTGGAGCCGTTGGGACGGACGAGGACGTAGAGGCCCTCGCCATCGGCAAGCTTGTAGTCCTTTTGGCGCTTGGTGGCGTAGCGCACTTCCAGTTCCTTGAGGGCCATGTGGGGGTACTCCTCGGGTGGTCCCCGGCAGTACCCCACAAAATACCCCCTGATGCAAATCGACGTCCTGGCATCTAGAGGTCTGCCTTAAGACGATCTGAAGCGCCACGACTCGGATGTAAGCTGCGGAAAACAGGCACGAAAAAACCGCTCTGGGTTGCCCCGAGCGGTTATGGGACGTTTGGTGTTGGTTGCGGGGGTAGGATTTGAACCTACGACCTTCAGGTTATGAGCCTGACGAGCTACCGGGCTGCTCCACCCCGCGTCACCATGAGGGCC
>NZ_JACHLR010000033.1 GCF_014204535.1 Novosphingobium chloroacetimidivorans | reverse complement strand
CGATCACCGGCGAGCCCTTGCGGCGCTTCTTGAGCTGGGTCTCGGCATCGGCCAGCTCAAAGAAGTGGCGTCGTGCGTGCGCCCAGCACAAGGCCCGCTTCAGCGGCTCGGGCTTCCGATCTGTCCGGAACAAGCCGTTGTAGCCGGCATAGGCGTCTGCCTGGAGGATGCCGGACCAGCCCTGCAAGTGAGCGAGTGGATGCTCGCCGCGTCGATCGCGAGAGTAGTGGTAGATGGCTGCGGGTGGTGCTCTGCAACCGAATGGCCGATCATCGCGCACGTAGGTCCACAACCGAGCCGTGTCGGTTTTGCCGCCCGCCAGCACCGGAATGGTCGTGTCGTCCCCGTGAAGCCGCTCACCGGCGAGGGTGTGCGCCTCGATCAAGCGGTAGAGTGGCATCAGCGCCGCGGTGCAAGCGCCAACCTGGTCTGCCAGCGTCGTCAGGCTGAGCTCGACACCCTCGCGTGCATAGCGATCCCGCTGACGGTTAAGGGCTGATGCACGCCGAATCTCGCGAAGAGGACCATCGCCAGGAAGCTGGGGCCGAACAGACCCCGCGGCGTCACATGGAAGGGCGCGGGCGGCTGTGTGATCCTCTCGTACTCCCGGCAGGAGAATTTCTCGTGGACGGTCTGAACGACCTTCCACCGGCGCGGGATCACCTCCAGCGTCTCGATGACATCCTCGCCAAGCTTGGAGAGGCGATCGCTGCCGCATGCCGGGCACGAGCACGGCGCCGCAATGACAACGCGCTCGCGCGGGAGATGCTCGGGCAAGTGTTTGCGGGCCGGTCGTTTACGCGTGAATGCGGCGACACTCGCGCCAGCAGCGGCGATGATCGCAAACGCCTCGTCCTCGCTGGCGGATGTCTCCAGCTCCTCGAAGCCTAGCTCCAGCTGATCGATCAGCTGGCGTGCACGCTCGGAGCGCTGGCCATACAGAGCACGCCGCATCTTTTCGTTTTGGAGCTCGTGGAGGGCATTGCGGGCTTCCAGATCAGCGTTGATCGCCTTGACTCCGGCAGCATCTGCCCGAGCCACTGCCAGCTCGGCCCTGAGGGCCTCGAAGTCTTCTGGAGCGGGTGAGCCAGCGGCATCCATGACCAGCAAGGAATCACAGAAAACAGCGGATTTGAAGCACTAAGTGCGCCTGTGTGCGAACAATATGCGGACCTAACCAGCGCTGGTCGGATGCCGAGTGTACTAAAGGTTACGCCAGTCGACACCCTTGAGCAAACAGGCCAGCTGCGAGCTCGTCAGCGACACCGTCCCATCCTTTGCCGATGGCCAGATAAAGGGACCTTTCTCGAGCCGTTTGGCATAGAGCGACATACCAACCCATCATGCCAGATGATCTTGACCAGAGACCCGGCCCGTCCGCGAAACACGAACAGATCGCCACCATGAGGATTGCGTCCAAGACCTTGCTGCACCAGCAGCGCCAAGCCTTGCATGCCTTCCGCATGTCGGTGTGGCCGATGGCGATCCACACACGCGCTCCGGTAGGGATCACCGCAGAGCCTTGAGCGCCGCGGCGGCCAACGCAGGCGAAGCCGACGCGAAGATGCTCACCCGCCGGTCGCGTGCAAGATCTACGACAATCACCGGACCTAACGTCGGCGTCACAGCTCCACCGTCCTGGATCACCGCCTCAGCAAAGCCTGGGCTGGCAAGCTCGGGCGCTGCCCGCTCAACCCCCGCCTCGCGAAGCTTGCGACGCCAGATGTAGATCAGCGCAGTCGAGACATCGTACCGTCGAGCAACCTCGGCCACGCACGCTCCAGGCGAGAAGGCGTCCCTCAGGATCTCCAGCCGCTCGTCGTGGCTCCAACGCCGGCGCCGTTCGGGCCCTGACATCACCGTGACCTGCCCCATAAACCGCTTCTAGGTGCGCTCTTAAGAGCACTCCTAAGAGCGGTCGCTCACTAGCCGAACAAGGCGGGCCTCACCGAAAGGGTGCGCTAGGGCGTGGACTCATTACGCGTTGCACCAGAGGCGTGTGCAGACGAGCTTGATGGCTGCGAGATAGTTGGCAGCATCCTTGTCGTAGCGGGTGGCGATGCCACGGAACTGCTTGATCCGGTTGAAGAAGCGCTCGACGAGGTTGCGCTGCCGGTAGAGCCAAGGCGAGAAGCCGAAGCGCTGCTTACGGTTGGAGCGGTTGGGGATGTTGGCCCAGACATTTCTGGCCGCCGCCGCTTCGCGGATGGCGGTGCTGTCATAACCCTTGTCGCCGAGCAGTGTGGCTCCTTCAGGGATTGTTTCGATCAGCGCTTCAGCTTCGCATGCATCGTGGACCTGCCCAACTGTCAGTCGCAGACCGACAGGACGTCCATCAGCGTCGACGAGAGCGTGGAGTTTGGTCGTAAGGCTGCCCCGGGAACGTTCCATGCCATGATCTCCAGATCCCCCCTTTTGCCCGTCGCACCGTACTGGTGGACGCGCATGCAGGTGGAATCGATCATCACCAACTCACCATTGAAGCCGGCGGATACTGCCACCAGCAGCCGGTCCCATACACCGGCCTTTCGCCAGCGGACGAACCGGTTGTAGCAGGTTGTTGACGGCCCATAGCGCTCCGGGATCTCTGCCCAAGGCGCACCGGACCGGAAACGCCAGAAAATGCCGTTCAGGACACGCCGATCGTCTACCCGAGGCACCCCACGAGGCTTGTTGGGCAGCAACGGCTCAATAACGAGCCACTCCTTGTCCGCCAGTTCATACCGCCGCCGCGCCATACGCCCTCCGTTTCCAGAGGTGCCTGAATCACGCTACGCGCAACAGCTCAACCCAATTTATGAGTTCGCGCCCTAGTACCAGCATCGTCACAAGACATTGTCATAGCACTAGCCATCTCCGCATCAGCCGCTGGAACCAAGCGATGTCGCGCGACTCGCCGCACAGCAGGCGGTGGGACTCTAAGATCCACAGGTCGCCGCACTCGACGCCGGATACTTCGCGGCGGTCGAGGTTGGGCTGCTCTTCCAGCTTTGCTTCGGCGAGGCTCATGTCTAGGAGCAAGTCGATCTCGACCGTCGAGAAGCCGGTGATCTCGATGTTCCAGTGAGTATCGAGCTCAACAAGAGCTTCGAACTCGTCGCGCTGGATCTGAGCGGCTTGATCGAGGTGGTACTGGCGCGGATCAAGGCGGCAAGATGCACCGCTGGGCCTTGTTCTCCTTGATCGCGCAACAGTGACCAGTCTCGCGCCGAGCGGCAAGATCACCTGCTCGAATGCGCGCCTGTTATTTGGAGGCGTAGCCGCTCGGCAGCGTGTCTCCAATAGATGAACACGCAATAACCTACCAAAGCCGCCCGGCGGGCGGGATCGATGCCCTTCAGCGCCAGCACGCGGCGGATGCGCGAGCGCGGCGGCGGGAGGTGGCGGGCGCAGAACCTTACGCACTGTAGCCAGCCAGGACGACGGTCGCGCTCGCCTCCGGTGGTGCGACGGAGCTTATGCATGATCTCGTCATGGGTGCGGGCGGGGTGGTCTACGACTGCACCGTCAACATATACAAGACGGTACCCCGCCGCCGCAGTGCGTTGCCCCCACTCGGCGTCGCCGCCGGAGCGCAGCTTGTTATTAAACGGCCCCACCGTTTCCATCACGCTCCGCGTGGTGAACATATTGGCGGTGGCAGCATACTTGCCCTCGCGAACATAAGTCTCTTGTGGAAAGGCAATCGCAACCTCGTACAGCTCGGCCAAACTAGGTTTGGCACCCGACATGGGCGTGATCTGCACCTGGCCACCGGCAAGCCCAATATCCGGCTCGTTGGTGACGGCACTTACCCCAGCGCTAAGCCAACCCGGATGAGGCACGCAATCCGAGTCGGTAAAGGCCAGAATTGTCCCGGTTGCCTCACCCAGTGCGCGGTTTCGTGCGTTGTACGAGCCTGGCTTCGCCTCCTGCAACAGCCGGGCCCGACCGGTCACCGTCGGCAGAACGTCCGACCCATTATCAACCACGATGACCTCGTATGGGCCGGCGTAATCCTGCTGCTCGAGTGCTGCGAGGCAGGCGGCGAGCCGCTCGTCATTGTACGTCGGAATGATGACGCTGACAGAAGGCAGGCTCATCGAGCTGTTCCCTGCAAGACTAGGGCGACCTCATCCCACATGTCCACCACCTGTGCTTTGAGTTCGGCCGCTCGGCTTTGAAGGCGCGCCGAGATCGCCTCGCGATCGGCCACAATCCTTTCCATCAGCGTGAGCACTTCTGCCTCGGCGCTCGGCTCGACCTTCACTAGCGCCTCCGAGCACCCAAAATCAGTGAGAAGCTCGGCATATTTATGCGACCAACCAAAGGCGATTACTGGCGTTCCGTGCGATAGCGCCGCGACCAGCGCATGGAAGCGCGACCCGACCACCACCGCGGAATCAGCCAGAATACCCTTCATCACCTGCGGCCGGTGCTCGGTCACCTTCTCAACCGTGCCGAGCCGCTCGCTGAGCTCAACGGCGAGCGCCGCATCCTGGCGAGCATCGTGAAGCGCAACAAAGGGTTCGCCGAAAGCGGCTTTCGCAGCTGCGGCAGAGGAGGCAAGCAGATCCACATAAATTCTGCGTGTCGCCGCGTCGGAGTTCCGCACCACCATATGGTTGGGCACGATAGCCGGCCGACCGGCCAATCGCGCATGGCGCGGATCGCGCAGGCCCTGTAGCCCTATGGTGAAATCTGGGCAACGGCGAACATTGTCACGCATGCCGAACGCTTCTTCCACATAGGTTTGCGTGCTGGCATCTCGAACGTAGATAAGGCTGGCCTGATCGATCACTCGGGCAAAGGCATTGCGTACCTCCGCCTTGTTGAACGGCCCCATCGCTTGAGGCAGTAGGATCACTGGCATTCCCGTACGCGCGCGCCGCACCAATGCCGCATCTAACCGCTTGTGGATCTTAGCAGCCCCCCAGTCATCGCCATAGGCGAAGCCCGACGCATCAAGTACAGCATCAATTTCGCTATCGATTATCAAGCCCACACGGCTGCGCAACCGACGTGGTGCGCTCGAAACCAAGGGGTTTAGCGGAATCCGGCCGGCATGACGCAGGATCTGATGGAGGCCATAAGGCGCACGCACGTCATAATCTCCAGCGGCTTCCACCGCGATCCGATGCTCGCCACCTAACCGCTCGCGCACGGACAACAGCATCATTGCCGCGCCGTGATTGTCAAAATTGATCCCCTTGATTTCGAAAGTACTCATGCGGCCTCCGTGAAATCCGGCTATTCCCTTAATGGTTTGTGTGTGGGAGCAAAGCCTTCGCTTGCGGCTCCCGCAAGCCATCGGGTAGCTGCAGGCTCTATCTGCGTGGTTGCTGATTGGCTTATGTGCCCCTAGGGCACCGTTGGCATGAGACTCTCGAACGACAATCGACTGACTCGAGAGCTAAATTCACTTGCGTGGCTGTTCATACTAATCGATGCAGATTGCGCCGATCTTATCCGCCAGTGACCAGAGGCTCAAGGAGATGCTGTCTCTCCCTCGCTCTCTCTCTCTCTTCCGAGGCGATCACGCTGGCTGTTGAGAGTCTGTCGCTGCCTCAATCCCGTGGCAGTTCCAGAAGCCGTCCGTGCTGGTTGAACACAGCCATGTCCGTCACCGATCGCTTGCTGGAGAAGGGCACCTTGCCGGCCGGGTCCGGCCAACCGAATGCGATCAGCATCACCACCCGTTCGTCTTCATCCATGGGCACGGCCTCGCGAATGCGGGTTTCATGCGGCTCCTGGTCAGGCCAGTTGATGGGGCAGGATGCCAGCCCCATTGTTTCCAGCGCGAACATGAAGCTCATTGCTGCGAGCGAGGCGTCGATATAGATGATATGGCGGTCGCGCTCAAAGGGATACGCGCGCAGCTGTCCAATCACCACCGCGACGGCAGGAACCTGTTGCGAGAAACCCTTCGTGCCCATGGCGATCGCAGTGACACGCTGCGCCATCTCCGGCTCGTCAAAGATGCGGAAATGAAAAGGCTGCCGGTTGCAGGCGCTGGGAGACTGCGCGGCAGCCTCTAGCGCCCTACTAACCGCCGCTCGATCGACCCGGCGATTTTCGTACCACCGCACTGAGCGCCGTCGCCTGCTTAGCGCCATAAAGTCTTCGAAGCTGACTGGCGGCGGTGAGGAAAGATCGCGTTTATATGGCACGGCCCGCTGCAGTACGGGCGCACGCGTCGTTTTTTCGATTGCAAGATATCGCCCATACGCAGACGCGATCTTTACCACAGTTACGTCCACTGCATCAAAATAGTCTGAGAGCACATCCTCGGCCCAGACTAGCTCGCTATTCCACTCACCACCAGAAACATGCATTGCATGCGCGAAAATCTGCACCGTCTCTTCGATGAAGTCGGCTGCAAACACCGGACGCCGAGGGCGCATAATCAGCCCTTTTTCCAACCGATGAATATTGCGGCGCAAAAGGTAGTAACTGCCGGAAGCGCCACGGTGATCCGCCTCGTAACGAAGTTGGCCAGCTGCCACCGCGCGCGCCTCGCGTAGCAGTTGATGGTTGCCAAGCGCGTAGTACGCCGCTGCGGCAAAGCGGTTGCGTACTACAAATCGCAGGAAGAAGCCCCGGATCGAGCGCTGGGTGCGGCGGATGCCAGTACGGATCGCCTCTCGCTGAGCGGAAGGGATTACTTGTGCAGCAAGTCGGATCACACTCATCCTGCGCCCCCCCCCATTGACGGGGCCCTTCCTCTTAACTCGCTGTCAGTTTTGATTAGACGCCAGTAACGATAATGCCTTGCCTGCTGCGTCACAGGGTCAGGTGAGTATAGTGAAAAACTTCCATCCGGCCCTCCAGTAAAATCCAGCATTTCTTCAGCTAAATCCAAGTCAGCTTGATCTGGCTCGCCAAAGACCTGATTGAAAAATGCTAGATCACAAGCGGCGGTTTCTGTACCTGAAGAGAGACCGTTCATCCAGTGTGTCGCAGTTATACGCTTTTTCACTGCCGGTCCGGTCACGAAAGATTTCGCCCGATGCCAATCGCTCCGCTCGTTGAGCATTGGATCTTTTCCAGAAGCGGCAAGTAGCGCGTACCCATACATGTTATACAGATGGTAGTCTGCTTCTTTTGTCGCCATTGCCTTCTCTCGCTTGGGCTCACGTATCGCATGGCGCAACCGCTGAACAAAGTTGGCGGGCCGACGTACCGAATGAACAACTCGGCCATCAACTCTAGTCTGAAATGTGTAAGCAGTCCCAGCGATGAAACGGTCGAGCTCGAGCAAGGCATATTCGTTGCCTGGAGCGAACAATGCCACGGCGGCCGCGAAGTAAAGCTGATGATTGAAAGTTTCGTCAGGCGGCAAGATCTTACCCGAGGGCGTGACCCGGTTCCATAGGTTCCAACTTTCATTCCAGCTATGGCGTTTGATTAGGTCAATGCCAGCCTGCCATGCGTCATCGCGCTGGAGCGCCACGGCTGCGTAGAATAGCGATTCCAGCAAGTGCGCTTGCCCTAACACGCCGTTTGTTCGGTCCTTTGTCGGTGCTTGGCGAACCGGTATACCGCCGGGTACTGCTGCAACGCACGCAAGCAAGAAGCGCAGCGCACGTTCAGCAGCTTCGCGGAATTTGGCTTCGCCGGTAACAGCGTTAGCGACGCAGAAACTCGTGAGCCAATGCGAGGTGTTTCGCACAGGCGTTTCTGGATCTCCATAAGCGCCATTCCGCCCGGCCGGCATTGGGCCGGCTCCACTTTGCATCTTCAACCCGGCATCCGCCAAGTTGACCAATCGTTCTAATAGCATCAGCGATCCCTAGCCTCGCGAACACGGCTGATCATAATAGGCACATACACGATTGCACTTATGATGGCGGTAACTAGGTCGCGTTCCCAGCCGCCGCCGGGAAAGAGCAGACGCGCCGCCAGCGCGAGGGCAACAATAGGCAATTGCAATAGGAGAACGCGAGCAAGCACGACAATCACGTGTTCGGTAACGTCGCCGATCAGGCGATCGAGAAAGATCTGCCGGATAGCGACTGACACTGCTTTGTTCGCGGCAACTGCAATTGCTGCGCCAGAAATACCGGCAATCAGCGCCCCGCCGATAAGCGCAGGCAGCAGAAACGCCACAGAAGTTAATGCAAATAAGGCAAGGTCTAGGCCGGGACGCCCCACTGCTTTATACACCGTCGATGTAGTGCCACCTGCCGCATGAAACATCACTCCGAGCGCCAACGCTTGAAGCGCTAAGCTCATGCCACTCCACTCAGCGCCTAAGAAGCGGACCGCTAAAGTAGGTCCAAACAGGATGATAGCCAACATAATCGGATAAATTACTAAGCAATTGGCGTACAATGTCCTTAAATAGAAATGCCTTATGAGCTGAAGATCGCCTTGAACGGATGAATATTTTGTGAACATCACTCGGTTTAGAATCGACATAAGATTCATTCGAACAATGTCTGTGATGTAGAAGGCCAAGGAATACAAACCGACTTGATTTTGCGTGAGTATGCGTCCCAACGTAATCACATCAAAATTACGGGCTACTGACACCATTAAATCATTTGCGAAAACAAAGCCACTGTATCCAAACATTTCGCGAAATGTGCTACGGCTTATAGCAAAGCGCGGGCGCCAATCACTCACCCGCCACATAGCGATCGCTAATAGTATTTGTGAGGATACGATCTGCACCACTAAAGACCATACATCGCGATAGAGTGCGAGTACGATACACGCCGCAATTAGGCTGAATAGCGTCGAGACCATTCGCGCGATCGTTACGGCGCGATAGTCGCGCGCACGAAACAGCAGGGCGCGCGAGATGCTGACGGTCGGCGTGAACAGGAAAGACACTCCGATGACGGCAGTCACCACGCCGACTCGCTCGCTTTCGTAGACCCACGCCGTGAGCGGCGCGATCACAAGTATGTTAGCAGCAAAGAGTCCGGCTGAAACGAGCGTAGACGCAGCGTAGGCGGTGTCGACTACCTCGCGCGTGAAGCGCTCTTCCGAACGCTGAATGACCGTCGCGGCCATACCAAACTCGTTGAACACCTGCACGATTGCGAAGGTGGTCAGCGCCAGCGCGAACACTCCGAACTCGGCCGGTGCGACAAAACGAGCAACAACCAAGCGGAACAGGAAGGCAAGCCCCGCGGACACCAAGGTATCCGCCGCCGTCCAAGCGGCGTCGCGCCTAAGCGACGGTGGCCGGCGCTTTGCTGCGGGTGCCAAAGCCTCGGTGTCGGGCGAAAGAACATTAATCATGGCGTACAAGACAACGTCCCTTGAACGATAATCGGGGGCGGCAGCCCTTCTGCCCCTCTGTACGCGAACATTCTGCACTCGCAATATGCTGCAATGCGGCAGATACGATTAAAAGTCCGTTTGAGAATGGTCATGGATACACAATCCTGCGGAGCATAGGGCTGCCGAAAGCGACATGGATCTTTGGCTCGGAAACGTCGATCCGCCGCTCGATCGTGTCCTACGGGGTGGTGTAGCTTTGGCGGCGTAGCCGCAGCGATCTCCGGTCAGGCCAGGTCAGGCTGCCATGGCTGGCAACGTGACGGCGGGATCATCGCTCAGTTGCGCGACGCTTTCAAGTGTCATGTACCGTCCACGCTGGACAGCCCACTCATTGTTCTGCTCGAGCAGCAAGGCGCCGACAAGACGAATGATGGCGTCCTCGTCGGGGAAGAAGCCGACGACAACGGTGCGCCGCTTGATCTCGCCGTTCACACCCTGGCGAATTGGTGCTGTGCAGCTTTGTGCGGTTTTGGGGTGGGAACGACATGTAGGCCAGTACGTCCTCCTCGACGGTGTCCATCATCCTGGCTAGCTTGGGGCGCTGGGTCGCGGCTGGTGGGCGACCTTGCGCCATTGTCCCTGGCCGCCTCGGGCATCTCCGTAAGCCGTGGCGATGAAGGCGGACACGACACGGCGCCCGCTCTTGCCGGGCTTCGCCATGGCGTTGCGGGCGAAATGGAGCCGGCACCGTTGCCATGTCGCGCTGAACACGCGCGAGATAGCGGCCTTGATGCCTTCGTGCGCATCCGAAATGACGAGCTTCACGCGGCGCAGGCCGCGCCGTGCCAGGCTGCGCAGGAAGTCGGTCCAGAACGTCTCGGCCTCCAATGCGCCGATCGCCAATCCCAGCACTTCGCGCCGCCCGTCGCCGTTCACCCCCAGCGCGATGGTGACGCCAACCGAGACGATGCCTCCGGCCAAGCGCACCCTCAGGCACGTGGCATCGACCGAGACGTACGGCTAGTCGCGCTCGATGGGCTGGTCGAGAAACACCTTCATGCGGATGTCGATCTCCTCGCACAGCCGGCTCACCTGGCACTTCGAGTTGCCGCTCATCCCCATGGCTTTGACCAGATCATTCACAGAGCGGGTCGAGATCCCCTGGATGTAGGCCTCTGCACCACCGCGGTCAGTGCCTTCTCGGCGAGGCGGCGAGGTTCGAGGAACGCCGGGAAATAGCTGCCGGCCCGCAAGCGGGGAATGCGCAGCTCGACCGTACCAGCGCACGTCTCCCAGTCGCGCTCGCGACAGCCATTGCGTTGAGCGAGCCGGTCACTGCTCTTCTCGCCCTAGCTTGCGCCGGTCAGCGCGCCGACTTCCAGATCCATCAAAAGCTGCGGCAAAGCCGATCATCTCGCGTAAAATTCCGCATCCGCGCTCTTTCCCACCAGCGGTTCTGTCAGACCAAATACACCGGCTGCTAAGCCAGGCAGGGTGTGGAAGGTGGATGCCTCGTCCTTGCAAGCCAGCCAGTCCGTTCCGCTACTTCAACTCCTAGCCCGAGGTGATCCGGCTGGTGGTGCTGATGTATGTGCGATCTCCGCTCAGCCTGCGAAATGTCGAGGATCTCCTGTTTGAGCGCGGAATCGACATTTGCCATGATGTGTGCGGCTGTGGTGGAACAGATTCAGTCCGATGTTCGCAGGCGAGGTGCAGTGTAAACGGGTGAGCAGCATGCGAGGATTCGCCACGGGCGTTGGCACCTGGACAAAGTGTACGTGAAGCTGAACGGCGAGATGGTCTACCTGTGGCGAGCTGTCGATCACGAAGGTGAGGTGCTGAAGAAATATGTCAGCAAGGCCCGCGACAAGCAGGAATTGCTGACCTTCATGAAGGAGGGGCTGAAGCGTCACGGCTCGCCCGACGCGATTACCACTGACGGTCTGCGCTCGTATGGAGCCGCGATGAATGAGCTTGGTAATCGTGAGAAGCAGGAGATTGGCCGCTGGGCCAATAACCGGGCCGAGAACTCGCACCTGCCGTTCCAACGACGTGAGCGGGTCATCCTCCGCTTCAGACAAATGAAGACCTTACAAAAGTTCGCATTTGTTCACGCCAACATCCACAATCACTTTAGCCTGGAACGCCATCTCGATGGTTGAGAGACCTACAAGGAACGACGCTCATGAAGCGGGTGATCGCCGTCCGCGGTTACGATGCCAACCTTATCAGGGCCGCCTTGCGCAAGCAGGGTACGATCCCGGTCATCCCGAGGCGGCGCAACTGCAAGCGCGCGATCCAGTACGACGAACGTCGCTACAAAGATCGATGGCGGATGGAGGCCATCTTCTGCCGCCTTTAGCACTTCCGCCGCATCGCTACACGCTACGACAAACTCGCCAGGAACTTCCTCTCAGCCGTAAGCCTCGCAGCTGCAGTGGCCTTCTGGCTCTGAACAAGTCTAGACCCTAGTCAGATATGCTCAAGTAATTGGATTGCATCGTATGGAGAGCGGTTCCCATTAGACTGACAGCACCAACTCCCAACACGAACGCCGCACCGATAAGCGACCGTTGGAGAGGCAAATTCCTGGGATTCGGCGCAACTTCATCTCTTCTGGGTGCATCATCAGCAACTCCGCACTGCCGCCATCCTATCCGATGGCTCGCACCTGACGGTAACTCTCGCGCCGACGAAGCTACGAAGCTTCGGCTTAAAAATATTCCCATTTTGGAACATACTGCAATCGGCTCAAGGGTGGGCGTACTCCGGCTGGGAGCCATGTCTGTCTCCAAATTGCCGGAGCTTTAGCAGACATGTTCGTGCAAATCTCATGGCATAGTGAGAAGCTGCGAGCATACCATGGTGACGCGTCTGTGCGGAGAAAGCGTGGCAAACCAACGCCACGCAGAAACCCGTGAAAGATGGTGAGGCAAGATTGGGCGCTCTTCTGCATCGCAGTTGAGTTTGTGATTCGGTCACCTGCGCAGATTCCAGTTGCGCTCTTGCGCGCCATCAGTTATCGAAATGAGACCAAAAAGGGTAAAAAGTCGCGTAAGTTTTGATAGCGCGTCAGAGTTGCTAACGGGGGACCTGAGGCAGCGAAGCCGCCGGAATCGAGTGTCTGTTCTGAAACCTTTCGGGCAGAGAAGATTTTTGAACTGCAAGTTGCATTTAGGAGGCTTTATGAAGAATTTTGTGCTTAGCGGTCTTGCCGCCGTTGCCGTATGTGCTTTTGCTCCCGCAGCCAGCGCTGCCACGTTCGATATCGACGATGGTTCGGGGAAGTTTGTGACCGAATTTGCTGAGGCAGACGGTTCCTACATCAATGCATCGTTCAAGAACACTGTAACCAACGCTTTCAGTGATACCTTCACGTTTGAGCTTCCTGTTAATGGGCTTGGCAGTGGTTCGCTGTCTGCTACGTTCCTTAATGCCGCAACCCTCATCATCACGAGTGTTGTTGTTCAGAGCGGCGGCACATCGACTACATTTCTGCCTGGAACGGGTGACAATGACATCCGGACCACTGCAACGGGTTTGAGCCTCAACACGACCGGCGTTCCGCTCTTCGGCGGCCCTAACAACAGCATCACCGTCAATGGTACGGCTGGTTCGACCCCGATCACCTACACTGGAAACATCACTTTCGAAGCCTCCGCAGTTCCGGAAGCTTCCACCTGGGCTCTGATGATCTTGGGTATCGGCGCGGTTGGATTTGCAGCACGCCGTTCGCGGAAGACTACTGTCCGTGTAGCTTACGCCTGATCGATTTTTGCCGACCAACATGGCATGAACACGAAACCGCCGGGCTTGCTCGGCGGTTTTTTGTTGCGCTTTACCTTTAAGGAACCGGAAATCTCATCCAGGTTGCCGGGCTAGCGCTTAGGACGCTGAACTTGGCTGCAACCAATCAACGCATTCATGTCAGAAAGAGCCGTAACGCTCGCTTATTGAGCCCAAACGCGTTAGGTCGTCTCCGATGAATAGTGCATCGACCAAGTACAGTCGGATATCTGCCGAGCCGAGTGCAGGACCGATCGCAAGGAGCGCTTTGACGGGGCGTACCCTTCTGGTGTTAGGCCTCGCGAGTATCGCGCTCCCGACACTCACACGGCTCGCGCAGCTAAATTGGACGACCGAAGCAGGTGCTCATGGCCCAATCGTCTTAGCTACTGGCCTGTGGTTGATCTGGCACGATAGGAATCGGCTTACGGGCGGAGTTGCCCCGGCACTCTTTCCAGGCCTTCCATTGCTGCTGATCGCCTCAGCCTGCTACTTCTTGGGGCGTGTGGCGGGTATTATGATGGTCGAAGGGCTTAGCGCCATTGCGGTCTGTACCATCTGCGCATACATGTATTTCGGCGCGAGGGTGATCTCGCGCTTCGTCTTTCATATTTTTTACCTGTGCTTCATAGTTTCTCCGCCTGAAAACTGGATCTTTGTAGGCACCCGACCCATCAAGGCTGCTCTGTCCGATTGGGCTGTTGATCTTCTTGCCTTTGTTGGCCTGCCTGCAGCACAAGCTGGTGCCACAATCTTCATCGGCTTCTTTCAGCTCCAAGTTGCTGCGGCATGCTCCGGCCTTTATTCCATCATCGGCATCACGGCGATTGGCGCCTTCTACATTTACATTCGCCATGGATCCGATGTAGGTTATGCGATCCTCATGGCTCTGCTCATTGTTCCGTTCGCAATGTTCATAAACTTCTTGAGAATCGTTGCTCTGATCATCATAACGTACTACTTCGGCGATGGAGCGGCATTTCACTTTAGTCATGACTTCGGTGGTATGTTTACGTTTTCCGTCGCGATACTTTTTTTGATAGGACTTGATGCGGCGCTGCATCCTTTCATTGGCACCTTGAGGAGGCGAACAAGGTGGTGAAGGGTACGCCACCATCATTCGGCTCTGCGCCTCTCGCCCGTCGAGACATGCTTGTCGGCTCATTGCTAATAAGCGCGGCAGGACTATCGTTCGCACGACTGCCTCGCACACCGGTCATCGGTCTAACGCGTGGGACCGCGCAAGATGTAATTCCTCGCCGAATTGGAGGCTGGACTGAGGTCAGTTCGCCTGAAGACATTGTCCTACCGCCTGAGGACGAGCGCAAGGCGGCAGCAACTTATGATGAGCAGGTGATGCGCGCCTATGCCGGGAGGAGATCAGAGGCAGTCATGCTGCTCGTCGCTTACGCGCGATCGCAGAGCAGTATGCTTATGGTGCATAGGCCAGAGTCTTGCTATCCCGGGGCCGGATTTACCATCCTCTCAAATGAGGCGGTCAAGATCCGAATCGGATCTAGCCTGTCAATTGATGGTCGCTTCCTAACGACAAAGCGAGATAGCCGGGTCGAGCAAGTTCTCTATTGGACGCGATTTGGCAATGAAATGCCGAGCGACTGGGATGCTCAGCGTTGGTCGATTGCAGTTCAAGCTTTGCATGGCTATGTGCCGGATGGTGTTCTCGTAAGACTGTCTACTGTGTCACAAGATGCCTTGCAATCTCTCAACCTTCTACGGCTGTTCGCGGCAGAACTGGTGAGAACCTCGGGGCAGCAGGGACGAGGCCTACTCTTAGGGCCTGCTAATCTCGAGATTTAAACGGTTTTAGGAAATAAACTAAGTACATCAAAATGAGCAACATCATGATGATGGCAGTGAGGGCATAGCCATTATTCCCCAACTGGTTGGCTATTGCGCAGCCAGCGGTCGGAGGTAAGTAGTGCCACATTGAGTCGCTTGGTGTTTCCTGTGTCGATCGCTGCAAAAACAAGACAGCGATGCTCGCGAAAATTGCTACTGTAAGCCAGTCGAAAACGGTTTCCATCAAAGCTCTATAGCTTAAGTCGTCATCTAATGAAAGCCTTCCGCCAGCATGAAACCATACCGCCTGTTGAGCCTAACATCCTCGGTCCGGCCTATAGCTGCAGGCATGGCTGTCGCATTGACGCTTACTAGTTGTGGAGATCGTCTACCTGAGGGTCAAACGGCCGCAATCGTGAACGGACAGCCGATTACTGAGACTGCGTTGAAAGTAGAGGTCGCCGCATCCGGAGATCAGATGACGCGTGAGCAGGCCCTTAACGCTCTTATAGAACGGGCGTTGATAGTTGAGCAGGCTAAAAAACAGAAGCTCGACCAGCGTCCGCAATATACATTGGAAGTAGCACGAATTTCTGATGTGCTACTTGCGAAACAGTATGCGCAGTTTCTGGCACAATCCTCAGGTAACTCGATCACGTCTGCAGACCTCCGAGATTATCTTGCAGCGCATCCTGAGATTGGCAGCGGACGGCGCCGAATCACACTCAAGCAGGTGATCTTTCCGGAGCCCAAGAATCCTGACCTGCGTGCCGGGCTTGCGGCGACGAGGTCCTATCCCGAGCTTATTCAAGTGCTGCAGGCGCACGAAGTCAGGTTTGAGGAGGGTACGACGGCTATCGATACGGCAAATGCACCAGCGCCTATCATGAAAGCGATGGCTGCTGCACAACCTGGCGAGCCGTTTGTCATCATTGGGAGGGGCCAGGCATTGGCGAGTGTGGTGGAGCGAGAAGTTCCAGTCTCGACATCAAGTGAACAGGAGCTAGCGCTTGCCCGTGAAAAAATGGTACAGAGCGCCGTCCAGACTAAATTTGGACAGATATTGCAGGCTTTAAAGAAAGATGCGGATATCAAGTATCCTCAGCTCCCTAAAGCCGCCGGCAAGCACTCAGCGTCCTAAGGAAAGTGGTCGGTGCAGCGATGAACGTACTCTCGGGCGTGGCTAAGGTGAGATGAACGATTTTAGGACCCGCTCCTATGCGATCCTGTTGTGCTTTGATGCGTTGCAAACAAACTGCTTCTTGACGCGATTAAGCTAATGGTGACGCCGCGAATAATATCAATCCACCGCGAAGCCAACGAGCAGTCGGTAAGTACGGCTTCTCAAAGGCGGCGAGCTTGACCATGCGACACACGTGGCGAGACTTACAACCCGAAGCGTCAGCGTAGCCAGTTCCGGGGATCAGCTTCCAAGCTGCGTAGATAGCTCACCAGGACGTCCGGAACTTTGAAAGTGAACGGCGGTGATCATATGCGCACCAAGCAAGCTGGCAATCGAGACCTCCGATGATCTCGAGCTTGGAGGCAGATGCCGTTAACTCGAATTTTGTAATGACATAGATTGGCTGTCGGGTGGCCGATCAGCTGGCATGACTAGGCTGAACATAGCGATCAGGTGCCCGTTGGATGTGAGCATGCGCGTGACAACGCGGCAGCGGACCAGTTCCAGGTACCATAATGCCCATCGTTCTGACGTCCGTGCGTGCGGTGCGTTGAGATTCTTATCGGAAACAGCCTTGCCATCGCGACCCTTGTCTTCGCGCACGTACCCGTCAGCTTGTAATACTAAGGTGCGCTGAGGCTGACTAACGTGGGGGTGCCCAAGCCGCTGAGAATCTGGTTCGACATTGCAGGCACGTGGGGGCTTGTGATGGCGGCACCGACTGGGGTTTGATCTGACTACACATCAGCGAATTTACGTGGGCTTGTGCGGCTAAGTGGAGATGGCGAACGGTTTGGCGGCTGTTGGCGGTGGCGCTGATCCTGGACGGCGGGAGCCGGAGCGAAGCGGCAAAGGCTGCCGGCGTCACGCTGCAGATCCTGCGGGATCGGGTGCCGCGGTTCAACGCGGACGGCCCCAACGGGCTGGCGGCGCGCAAGGCGCCCGGGCGGGCTGCGGTCCTCAATGATGAGCAGCGGACCCGACTTGCGGTGATGGTCGAGGCCGGGCCGATCCCAGCGGCGCATGGCGTGGTACGCTGGCGGCTTGCCGATCTGGCGCAGTGGATATGGGACGAGTTCGAGTTCTCCGTCACGCCACGCCCTCGGGCGCGAACTACGCGCGGTGGGCTACTGCAAGCTCTCGGCGCGACCCCGCCACTGTGGCCAAAATGGCGACGACATCGCCGATTTTAAGAGAGCCTCGATGCCGCTTGGCGAAGATCAAGCGGAGGCTCCCGAGAGAAACGCCGATAGAGCTGTGCCGGCAGGACGAGGCCCGCGTCTGTCAGGAGACCAAGCTCACCCGGCGCTGGGCAAGGCGCGGCACCCGACCATCGGCACCCAAGGACCAGCGGCGATCCTCGGCATGGTTTTTAGGTGCGATCTGGCTCGCTGAAGGCAAGGCCGCCGGCATCGTCATGCACCGCTGCAACAGCGAGGCGATGAGCATGCACCTTGAGGAGATCGCCTTTCACGTCGCACCGGGCGCACATGCCGTCCTCCTGCTCGATCAGGCCGGGCGGCACGGATCGGCAGAGCTGGCCGTGCCGCCCAACATCACCCTAATGCCGCTGCCGCCGAGGTGCCCGGAGCTGAACCCAGTCGAGAACGTCTGGCAGTTCATGCACGACAACTGGCTGTCGAACCCCATCTATCAATCGTACGATGACATCGTCGACCAACGCTGCTTCGCCTGGAACAAGCTCGTCGAGCAGCCCTGGCGCATCATGTCGCTCGGACTGCGCCAATGGACCCCTGGGTTCTGATCAATGCGCTTGGTATGGCCTGCCGGAGCCCTGCTTCGAGGTAAGGCTTGAGCTCGTCCAAGATGACAGATCTTCGCTAATCGCGAGCTTCGCGCCGCTGCTCAGCAGGTGAGCCACGCACCTCATCTGCAATGGCGTAGAACATGCGATCGCACGCACGATCTCGGTGGTCACCGACCACTTTTCGGCAAGATCGTTGATTTTGCGTGGGAGGTGCGACCAGCGAGAGCCGAGCAAGACCTGTTGACAACGCTTGGCGAATGCTGTGTAGCTGCCCCGACCGCCGACCTGCAGGTTATCTGCATAGTCTTCAAGGTGGGTGCCGGGGCGTTCCGCCTTGTAATCAGGCGCCTATACATAGGCGAACATCGGCGGATCGTTGCCGCCCCATGATCGATCGTTGCGAGCACAGGCCCAGAGCTGGCCGGTCTTCGTGCGCCCACGTTCAGGATCAAGCATTAGTGCCGTTTTCTCGTCTGCAAAGAGGCGCTCTGAGCTTCTAAGCTCTTCCAGCGTGCAATCACGCGACGGACGCAGAACCAGGCTGCCCGTCCGACCCAGTCGGCTAGGGTGGAGCGGTCGAGCCTAATGTCTTACCTCGGGTAGATCTGCGCCTGGCGGTACAAGGGGAGATGATCAGCGTACTTGGCGACGAGGACCTGGGCGATCAGCGCCTCGGTTGGAATGCCGCCGTCGACGACCCTGGCCCGAGCTCGCGCTTGGACGAACCTGCTCTTGCAGGCTCGGCGACCAAGGCGCGGACGACGGGTCACTAGGACACGAAAGGTGGTGGGCACCACGCCGAGGCGCTCGGCGACATCCTCGCCGGTCACGTGCAGCGCACCTCCGCATTAAGGGCAAGCCTTGCCGTCGACATCGACGATCTGCTCGATCCGTTCGAGATGAGGAGTGAGCGAGCCGCGGTTGATCTTGCGCAGCTTACCGCTGCGATCACGCTGTGAGACTGCATAACGGGTCGCGCGCGCTTGCCCCTGTGCCGTCTCGCCATCTTCCATTCCAAGCTGAAGCTGGTCAGGATCGAGCTGTCGCCGTTTGCCGAGGCCCGTTCAGCCAACTGCATTTATACTGGCAGACACACGCTTCGGCGAGCATCGGGCACCGCTCGAGCACCAACGCACGGAGCGCGTCAATATCCTCTGGCAGATCCGCTTTAATGAGAATGAGACGAGTAAATCATCAGCGTAAACCCGCGTCAGCCGGCGATCTCCGGCACTATCGGACGACGGCTGCCACGCGCGCGGCATGAGTCAAAGCGCCTCAGGAAGGCGCCGATATGGGCTGCCGTCATGCGCGTGACCCCGTCCAAAATGCCTGGCTTGCGGAAGCCTCCTTGCTCCGGCTTTTTGGCGTCACGCAAAGGCCAGTGCCATTCCCCCAAATCAGCGTTTCTCGTTGTCTAGCCTCTGGCAGGCTGACCATTACGGTGCCTTGTCATGGCACACGGCACGGCCCCCACTCCGAGACGGTCCATACTCAGATCGCAAGCCAAGGGGGAAGTCTGTGGGTCGCGGTCGCTGGGGGTTGTGGCGCCAGAGCTTGGCGGCGCGCTAAATGGCCTGGCGACAAGGATGCCGCGTGCCGCCGTTTGACATGTGACCTGTCGGCTACAGTCGGTTCAACTGAGGAGGTCCGGATGGTTGGGGCAGAAAACGCTACGGAGATCCGGATTATGGCAAAGTATGGCCGAGGTCTGCGCCAGATTGCGCAAGCTTGTATGTTCCCACATTACGGCTCGGCCGTACCTGCGTGAGCCGTCCGCCAATCGACTTCGGAGCGAGCCCAATCGATTTTAACATTTGCTCGTCCCCTCCGAAATTTTCATATAGACTCTGCTCCTGTGGAATGCCCCAGTAGGTGCCGCGCGATCGCATCGGCGCCCCCGATTGTTGCCCCCGGTACTTCAAGATTTGCAAGAGCTTCACCATCCGTTCACTCCCGATCCATTTCACGCCCTCTGGTTCGTCGCACTCGTGAGGGTTACACCAGCATAAGCCACTTGTTATCGTCGAGGGAAAGCATGATTCTTTGGAAGCTCGCGCAAGCAATGAAAAGGCGCCGAGACACTCTTAAGCTCACGACCGAAACACGCGAGAGGCGCAACCTTGCGCGCTTTCGGGATCTTGTCGCCTTTGCCCAGACCACATCGCCTTGGTACCGGCGCGTCATAGAACAAAATCATATCGATCCACTAACGTGCCGGCCGGAGCACTTTCCGGTTCTGACCGCAGCAATGGTGAAGGACCATTTCGACGAGATCGTTACCGATCGTGCGATCACAAGACATGGCTTAGAGTCCTTCATAGAGCAATCGCGCTCTCCAAAGGACTTGTATCTAGGTCGGTATCATGTCGTACAGTCTTCAGGGTCAAGTGGTATTCCCGGAACATATCTACATACTACTGACGAGATCATCAACGGAATGAGCTATGGTGCGCTGCACCGAAATATCAAACCGCGAACCCGCACGACGTTTCTTGGCAGACTTGATGATCACGACATGGGCAACGCGGTAATGGGCTTGATGGATGATTGGCCTCAAAGGCTGCTTTTCAACACACGCAATTTCGACATCACAGCACCGTGGGCACAGATCATCGACGGCCTAAATAAGCATCAGCCTAAAATAATAAGTGCATACAAACACTACCTGATGACCTTGGCCGAAGAAGCGCGCGCTGGGCGATTGAGGATCCAGCCGTCCCTCCTTGAGTCTGGGGGGGAGCCGCTCTTTCCTCAAGAGCGTGAAATCCTTCGATCAACCTTTGGATGTGAGATCGCGAATTCATACGGGTCAACTGAGATCAATCTCATGGGCGTTGCACTCAACGACTGGGAAGGCATTTACCTGTTTGAGGACGACTTGATTTTTGAGATCGGTTCTGAATCGACTTGCGTAACCAACCTATACAATCGCACTTTGCCGCTTATCCGTTATCGTTTTGATGACATTCTGATGCCCATCGATGTCCCAAACCCGAGACTGCCTTTCAGGGCGGTGTCGGAAAAGATCGGGCGATCTCAGGAGATAATCACCTTTGAACGCGGGGTTGGGGATGAGCATAGATTCCACACGATTTGGTTGGATGATGGCGTCGACTTCACCGGCGTGAAGCGAGTTCAATATGAGAAGAAAGATTTTGAAACGCTTTCGGTGCGAGTCGCGCTAGTCGATCAGCCTGAGCTACACAAATTGTGCGGGATGACATCTAATAACGAGAAGATAGAACAATTAAGAAGATCATTTCGGCAGCACCTGGACGACAACGGTTTGTCTTGTGTGAAATTAGAGATATCGGAGGTTGATGTGGATCAGACGCAGCCCGAGGATAGAATTGTCAGGGATGGTAGAAAAGAGAGGTTAGTTCTGCCCCCATCAACTCAAGTGTAATAACCAATATCAGGTTGTGCGATGACAAAAAAGAAGTCTGTAGATTGGGCTCTACTCGCCTCGACCTGGACACTCCTAGTTGCCCGCATCGTTTCGCTGTGTGAGGAGGTGTCGCTGGTTGGTATCCGGGGGCACCGGGGTCGTGTCCGTCAACGTGGTGTAATTTCGAGTGTGGCCTCCGGACTGCATTGGTCAGGCAGCCTTGGGTGTAATCTGTAGCGTTGGCGCCTCCTCGATCTGTGGTGTGGCGAGAGCGGCCATGCCTTCGATCTGCATGTAGCGGTTCCGGAGCTGGTACTCGTCGTTCTGCTCGAGGAGCACGGCGCCGATCAGGCGAGTGATGCTGTCCTCGTTGGGGAAGATGCCCACGACGTCGGCGCGGCGCTTCACCTCCTTGTTGAGCCGTTCGAGCGAATTGGTGCTGTGCAGCTTCCCGCGGTGCTGCTCGGGGAAGGTCATGTAGGCGAGCACGTCGTGCTCAGCGGCATCCATGCAGGCTCCGAGCTTAGGCCATCGGGCGCGGAGCTGGTCGGCGAAGTGACGCCAGGTCTGGGTGGCCGCGGCGTGATCGCGCTGGAGGAAGACCTACCGGATCGCGACGGCGACCACGGTGTTCTGGCCCTTTGGCACATGCGCAAGGGCATTGCGCATGAAGTACACGCGGCAGCGCTGCCAGGTCGCGCCGACGACGCGGGTGATGGCGGCCTTGAGGCCCTCGTGGGCGTCGGAAATGGCCAGCTTCATGCCTTGCAGGCCGCGCCGGACGAGGTCCTTGAGGAAGGTGGTCCAGAACGGCTCGGCTTCGCTGGGGCCGATGTGCAGGCCGACGATCTCGCGCTTGCCCTCGGTGGTGACAGCTACGGCGATTATGGCAGCGACGCTGACGATGCGGCCGCCCTCGCGCACCTTGAGGTAGGTGGCGTCGAGCCAGAGGTACGGCCACTCGCCGGCAAGCTCCGCTCTTCGCCATCAGTTCGGCAAGCGGTAGTCTGTCGTCGGTCATCGGGAAAAACTCCTCGGGTGTTGGTGAAGCTCGACACTTCCACCTTAACCGATGAGCCCGGTGGCCACCGAGACGCTGACGCCCGGGTGGGGCCTCGGCCCCACCCGGGCATACACCGTCGTCTACACCGGGAGATTACACCACGACCGCGGACGCTAGCCGCAGCGGCGACTCTGCGTATTGATCCAGCGGCTTTGATCTGGGCTCTGTGTCGGGCGGTTTATTGTCACGGGTGTCGGTGCCGGACGTATTCTCCCCAAAAGCGCCGAATGAAAATTCCCCAGGTTTGAGGTGAGCTCCAACCCGCTCCGGGGTTAACCCCGGAGCGGGTTGGCTTCGATCTTCACGTACCGCTCAATGCACCTGGGTTGTCCGGGAGAGCGCTGGGTGGTCAGACTTGAGGAAATCGTCATGATCCATGACCTGCGGCGGCAGGGGCTGTCCGTGTCCGCCATCGCGCGCAAGACCGGTCTCGACCGCAAGACCGTGCGCAAGCACCTGGCCGGTGGCATCGCGCCGCCCGCCTACAAACCACGACCCGAGCGGCCCAGGCTCTTGGAGCCGTTCGAGCCCTATCTTCTCGAGCGGATCACGCAGTTTCCCGATCTGTCCGGCAGGCGTCTCCTGCGCGAGATCACGGCTATGGGCTTCAAGGGCGGCTACACGTCGGTGACAGATTTCCTGCGAGCGTGTCGGCCTGAGCGGATCAAGCCGTTCGAGCGTCGGTTCGAGACACCTGCGGGCAGGCAGGCCCAGGTCGACTTTGCCCATTTTCGCGTCGAGTTTGCCGATGAGCCTGGGATCACCCGGATCGTCTGGCTGTTCTCGATGGTCCTGGGGCACAGCCGGTGGCTGTGGGGGCGTTTCTGCCCGACCCAAGACCTGCAGACCGTCATGCGCTGCCACATCGACGCCTTCGATGCGATGGGCGGCGCACCGTCGGAGGTCCTCTACGACCGGATGAAGACGGCCGTGATCGATGAGGACGCCGATGGCGTGGTGATCTACAATCGCTCGCTGGTGGCGCTGCTGGACCACTACGGCGCGCTGCCTCGAGCCTGCAGACCCTACCGCGCCAAGACCAAGGGAAAGATCGAGCGCCCTTTCCGCTACATTCGGCAGGACTTCTTTCTCGGTCGCACCTTCCGGGACGCCGAGGATCTCAATGCCCAGTTCGGCGACTGGCTCGACACCGTGGCCAACGCCCGCCTGCATGCGACGACGAGACGGATCGTGTCCCAGCACTTCGCCGACGAGCAGCCGGCGCTCACAGCATTGCCGGCCGCGGCCTACAATGCTGTGCTGACTGTCGAACGGCGGGTCAGCCACGAGAGCATGGTCTCGGTCGGTGGTAACCTCTACTCGGTCCCGGACGCTACGCGCAAACGGGTCGTGGAGGTACAAAACCACCCTCGCGAGATCCGCATCTTCGAGGATCGCAAGCTCATCGCAGTCCATCCGGTACTCGACGGACGCAACCAGCGACGGGTCGATCCTGCCCACAGGCG
>NZ_JACHLR010000032.1 GCF_014204535.1 Novosphingobium chloroacetimidivorans | reverse complement strand
CGTCAAATCAAACCGCGCCATATCAATCCCCTTCTCGGAGAATGAATCAGATCGCCGCCCCTTTGGGAATCCTGTTTATGGGTATGTGACCTAGAGATCCCGACCATTTTGCAATTCGGTGCGGATGGAAAAACTCTCATGACGAAATTTTCAAAGCATTAAAATTCGGTAGAAATCTCATTTTCACCGACATGGTGTGTGGATCGGCGTGGAAAAAGGGCTCTGACCCAAATTCCGTGCAGATTGGGTCATGCCGGCATCATAATCCTTGCCTTCAGCAGATCGAGCTTGGCGCGGCCGTACATCTGGCGCTTGATGGATTTAAGGCGGCAGATGGTGCCCTCGACCTGACCACTTGACCATGGCGTCGAGATGGCTGCGGCCACGGCATCCCGGTCCGCGTCGACGCCGGCAGCGAATGCAGCAAGCTTCGTCTTGGCAGCTGTAGCAATCCACGGATCGAGGCGAGTTTCATCCTTCGAGCGCATCATCGCGTGGAAGCGTTCGAGCACCTCTCGAGCCGCGATTAGCGAGCGTACCGCTCGTTCGACTACGGCATTGATCAGAGCCGTCTGCGCCGAGCCGGTCTCCCGTTCTGTCGTCATGCTGCGCGCAATCGTGCGCGCGCTCAACGAAGCCCCGCCGGCATGGCCAAGTTTCTCGTCACGCCGGCGGCGCGTGGCCCATTCGCTAACCACACGCAATGAGCCGGCAAAGCCTGATACCTTCAACCGCCGCCACAGTTCGGCACCCACCCGGCATCCTGCAGCCCACTCGGCCTCAAGCGTCAGCGACCAGGCATCCAGCGAGCTCTGGCGGCAGCGGAAAGTGTCGTGACGTTGACCACGTAGAACCTTCCGGATCGTCTGGCGCGAAACGCCAGTGATGCGGGCCATGGCCTTGATCGGCATGCCTTGCGCGGCGAGGTCCTCGATGCGCCGGTTGAGCACCTCGCGCACTTCGGCGCCGTCCCACTGGATGCGTTCGGCACGGGTCAGGGTCGCTGGATCGATCGGGCCGGTGGGCGCAAGTGCCCGGCGCAAACCGGGCATTTCGGAGCGGACAGCCGCCAGGAACGCTGCCGATGCGTTTTCGAACAGATGCCAGCGATCAGCCACCTGCCGTGCCTGAGGGGCCGCTTCGGTGGCTGCAGCACCATAGCCGGGGCCGCGATCCCGGCATATGATCTCGACCTGCGGGTTACTACGAAGCCATGCGACCACGGTGTCGCGCTGCCTGTCGGGCAAGAGGTCGATGACCTGGCGGCGTTCGAGATCGACAACGATGCTACCATAGCTGTGTCCACGCCGCCAGGCGAAGTCATCGATGCCGATGACGCGCGGGGGCGGTGGCGCCTCTGCCGTTGGCTCCCCACGTCGCAGAACACGTAGCATCGTGTCCCGCGACCACGGCACCGCTAATCGCGCCATCATGCGTGCGCCCGGCCTGCCGCCAAGCGCGACGGCAACTGCCCGCAGCAGTGCATCGCAGCGACCGATCCGCCGGCCATATCGAAGTGCAAAGGTCGCAGCTAATGGTTCGCTGAATGTACGTCGCCGGCAAGCCGTTTCGCCGCACCGAAAACGCCGTACTGAGAGCCGCAGCTGGACTTTGGCTCCGCTAATTGGAAGGTCACAGAGGGTGCGATCATACCGGCTGTGGCAGGATGTCGATGTCGTGCCGCAGTCCGGACACGGAGCGTGCGACGTCGCTAGCCGGCCTGATATCCGCACGATGCCGTCCGCGAACACCTTGTGCTCCACGATCAGACCTGGAAGCGATAGAATGCTGTCCCACGCTTTTGATCCCATCGGCCTGCTCCTCATTGCCTAGAGGCAAGACACGACCGCAGATCATCCGATCCTGTCAAATCTGCACGGAAATTGAGTCAGAGCCCTTTTTCCACGCCGATTGACAAACTGGCGGCCGGATCGGAACAACGACCCATCCGAGGCACCGCGGCCGATATGGCAGACGGAGCGATCGGGTTGATACCCGCCATCGTGGCGAGCCGCTGGCTGTTGGAAGCCGTCTCGAAGCCTGACGTGGCCGAACGGGCGAACACGGAGAAGCCACTGAAGGAACTCGTCTGACAGGCGCGGATGAAACGTCTATCGCCAGAACGCGCGCGTCCTGATCGCGAGCTTCTCCGGCGCGAAGCTGAGACATAGTCATCGAACCGTCGACCCCGCGCACGGTGAGAAGTGGTGAAGGGGTCGTGGTTCTTACCGCGATGCTGCTTCAGCGGGCGAACTGTGGGACCATCGAGCCTATACGTCACGCAGCGAGGTCTTACCTAGCCAACCAACCACCATCCACCGCCAGAATGTGCCCATTTACATAATCCGACGCGGGGGATGCGAGAAAGACGGCGGCACCACCCATGTCTTCTGGTGAGCCCCATCGGCCAGCCGGAATTCGTTCGACGATTTGACGGTTGCGCGTTTCGTCCGCCTGCAGGGCCGCTGTGTTGTTGGTTGCGATATAACCGGGAGCGATCGCGTTCACGTTGATGCCCTTGGTCGCCCATTCGTTCGCCAAGAGCTTGGTCAAGCCGGCAACCCCGGATTTGGACGCGGTATAGCTTGGTACCCGTATCCCACCCTGAAAACTAAGCATCGATGCAATATTGATGATCTTCCCGCGCCCTCGTCCGACCATATGCCGGCCGGCAGTCTGGCATAGAAAAAACGTCACCTTCAGATTGGTGTCCATCACCGCGTCCCAGTCCGCTTCCGTAAAATCCAGACTGTCGGCGCGGCGGATAATACCGGCATTATTGACCAGCACGTCGATCCCGCCAAGTTGCTGAACGACATCATCGATGATGTGTTGAACCGGATCTATAGTGGATAGATCAGCAGAAATCAGGATCGCACGCCGCCCCAGCGCTTCTACGGCCGCGACCGTCTCCACCGCCGCAGTACGCCCGGCACAGGCTATGTCAGCGCCGGCTTGCGCAAGAGCCAGCGCGATACCTTGTCCGATACCGGTGTTCGCTCCGGTGATGAGCGCGACACGTCCAGTCAGATCGAATGCTTTCATGGCCCTGGTCTCGACAAAAAAGGAGCGCGGCACAAGGCCGCGCTCTGAGGTGGGGTGGGAGAGGACAGCAAGGCGAGTTAGAACTTGTAGCTGGCCCGCACACCGCCATACCGATTGAAATCACGCGGCAGGTAACTCTGGACAGCCTGGGCATTTCCCTGATTGCCGAATGAGTTGGCGATGTTGATGAAATACTGCTTGTTGAAGACGTTGTTGACGAAGCCGATGATTTCCCAACCTTGCTCAGGGCTCCTGACACCGGCAGAGAGATTGAGAACGCCGTATCCCTCCTGGATGCTCTCGGGATCATTGTTGATGTTGAAATTGATCTTGCTCTGATAGTTGTACGCGGCCTGCAAAACGCCTCGAAGGGTATCGGTCAGGCGAGGCGTATAGTCACCCGACAGCGAAAGCTTCCACTCGGGCGCTTGGGCTGGACGGAACCCGGCGAGGTCCTGGCGTGCCGGGCTTCCTGTGCAACCCTGGGCGGCAGACTGGCCGGCGTAGCATTGTGCAAAAGGAAACGACCTGATCTTCGCGTCGGTGTAGGTTACGCCACCACCAAGATTGAAGTCTTCGCCGACCCGGACACCGCCTTCGAGTTCGACACCGCGAGTGCGGAGCTTACCAACGTTCGCGAGGCGGAAGTTGATCGTTCCATCTGACAGCGTTTCGATGCCCTGGGCTTGGAAATCGTCAAAGGTCGTGTTGAAAATGGTCGCGTTCAAAGTAACGCGGCGGTTTGCGAACTGCGTTTTGACGCCCAGCTGCCAGTCTTTGGACGTTTCCGGACGAACTGGGACCAGACGGCTCGCGTTGAACCCGGTGCCGACGTCATAGGCTTCACCCTTGTGGCCGGTCGCGTAAGTCAGAAACGCCATGGCATCGGGGCCAAGCTTCTGCTGGACGCCCAGCTTGTAGGTTTCATAGGACTTTGAGCTGTCACCCGCAAAGAAAGTGCCCCCCCGACGATCATCGAACGAAACGTAGATCTTGTTCTTGCCGACCCGGACGCCGCCGATCAGAGTGGTATTTTCGGCAAGGTCATACTCTACTTGTCCGAAACCGGCATACTGCTTGGTACCGTTGGTCGAATACCAGTCCGCTTGCGAGAAGAACGGTCCGCGGGTGAAATCACGTGTCACATCAAGGTCGGAATAAAACAGGCCCACGGTGTAGCGGAAAGGATTGTTACCCGGTGAGACGAGCCGCAGTTCCTGGGAGAAGGCGTGGACGTCGAACGTACCGGACTGGCGGTTATCAAGCGCGGCAATAGCAGATTCATCCTGATCGAGGATATCAAACTGGTTAAAATGATCCCACGCGGTAATGGAGATAAGCGAAGCAAATCCCAGATCGGCCGACAACTTCAACGATTGTGCGAAATCGTAATAGTCGGTTCCCGAGTTGATGTTGTTGACGACGTCGCGATTGTTCTCGCCAAACGTCACACCCGGAGCAAAGACGCTGGGACCATTCGCGGCGACGCCTCTCAGGCGCGCTGCGGGGGACACCCGAATGAATGGGCGTCCGATCGTGGTGCTGCCATCGATGTAGCTGATCTGTCCTTCGACATTCAGCCAATCAGTGGGATCCCAGACTACCTTGCCACGAACCGAGAATATCTCGCGCCCATTGACCTTATCGCCGGTGCCAAGATTACGGACGTTTCCTTCGAACTTGTTATAGTTTGCGCTGACCCGAAAGGCGAGACGGTCCGTAAGTGGGCCTGACAATGACCCGTTTGCACCATATTCTTCGTCGGTCGTTACGAGACCGCCGATATGACCACTAAACTCCTTCGTTGGTGCCTGAGTGACAATATTGATAAGACCCGCCGAAGCCGAACGCCCGTACAGCGTGCTTTGGGGACCGCGAAGAACTTCAATTCTCTCGATATCCGAAAGATCCGCGAAAGCGCGAGCCAGGAACTGCACCGGCACATCGTCGATCTGTACGGCAACACTTGGCTCCACGCTTGGCGAGAACGCGAAGGTGCCGATACCACGGATCGAGATGGAGGCATTGACGGGCTGCTCGGACGGACGGATCAGAAGTGAGGGCGCCGCACGCGTAAGGTCGGAAAACTCCCGGATACCTTGCGCTTCGAGAGCCGCGCCACCCAGAACCTGAACAGCCAGCGGGATGTCCTGCACGCGCTCTTCACGCTTCTGCGCGGTTACCACGATGTCTCCTGGATTGGAGTCATTTACAGCGGCGGGCGCAGTCTGCTCAGATGCCTGCGTTTGTGCATGCACGACACCGGTGCCCGCGCAGAAGATGCCACCTGCAAGAATAGCTCGCGACATGGCGGTAGTGCTTAGAAACTTCATGATAGTCCTCCCCGATTTACGGACCCGAGTCTTTGATGACTTCTCCGAGGCCCAATCTTAGCAGCAGCCTGACTGAATGCAATAGTTATATGATAACTTCTGACATAGCGTTGTTGAAGCTCTGATCGAGCCATCCAGCCCTCTCCAAAGTCATTTTCAATCAATGGTTTGTAAAGAGCCGGCGCTGCTCGATAACTTACGATCTATATGACACACTTAGCGCAGCTGGCAGATGTCTTTGACATCCATGTCATTGTAATCGAGATTTTCGCCCGCCATCGCCCAGATGAAGCTGTAAGCGCGCGTGCCCGATCCCATGTGGACAGACCAAGGCGGAGATATGACCGCTTCCTCGTTCTCCATGACGATATGACGAAGTGCCTCGGGCTTGCCCATGTAGTGGAACACCCGGTCATCGCCTTCGAGATCGAAGTACAAGTATATTTCCGAACGCCGCTCATGGACGTGCGGCGGCATCGTATTCCATACGCTTCCGGGCTCGAGAATGGTCATCCCCAGACAAAGCGATGCGCTCTGGCAGACATGCGGCAGGATCAACTGATAGATCTGACGAGCATTCGACGTCTCGAGGCTGCCACGCTCCATCGGCGTAGCGTCCGCCAGGGTCAATCGACGAAGCGGAAACGCCCGGTGCGCCGGAACGCTCAGCAGATAGAACCGCGCGCCCTCGCCTTCGAAGGTAACGGTACCCGACCCCATCGGCACGTATAGCGCATCCCGAGAGGCCAGCTCGTGACGCTCGCCATCGACCGTCACGACGCCGACGGCACGACCGATGTTGACGACGCTCAGTTCACGGCGTTCCAGCAACGAATGGCCCGCCGCGCTGTCCGGCTCGGTCTGGACCGGCAATGGCAGAATGCTGGCGCCCGGAACCGCTCCGCCAATGATGAAGCGCTCGCCATGCGAGTAGGTCAGGACGATCTCACCATCTCGGAAAAGACCGCCGACCAGATAGCGGTCGCGCAGTTCTTCATTGGACACGCCGTCCATCATGTCGGGATGGGTTGCGTAGTACGTTTTTTCAAACACAAGATTCTCCTGAAAACTGAACTGGCTGGCGCCCTGCCTAAAGGGCCGCGACTGCGGTCGCGGCAAGGAGGAGAGCGCCGGTGCCGTAGAACTGGGTGTCGCTGGCCTCGACCTTCTCGGGGCGGTCGCTAACCTGCTGGACCCACCCCAGACGACCGTCATCCTGAATGGCCTTCACGAGCGCCGACCAGCCCTTCCTGACGACCGGCTCGTACGTCGCGCGATCCAGAAGACCAGCTTTGATACCCCAGGCCATCGCATAAGTGTTGAAAGCGGTCCCGCTGGATTCAGGAGGGGAATCCTTGGCCACCAGCAGCGATGGCGACCAATACCCATCGGCCTTCTGCAACTCGCGAAGGCGCTGCGCCATCTCGCGAAAGAGACCTTCCATGCGCACGCGGTCGGCGCTGCCCTTTGCAAGCATGGGGATGATTCTGGCCATGCTCGCGATGACCCACCCATTGCCGCGGCTCCAGAATTGCTTCTCGCCATTCGCATCACGGCGCTCGAAGAAGCGGCTGTCACGATAGAAGAGGCGCTCTGCCGGATCATAGAGAAAATCCGTCGTCGCCCAGTACTCGCGCATCGCATATTCCTGGTAGCGCGGGTCGCCGGTCTGACGTGAGAGCTCGATCATGGCGGGAGGAGCCATGAACAACGCGTCGGCCCAACACCAGCGGGGCAGGCATTCGGTGTCGTCATAACCTGATGGCGGTTGGTAGAACGCCAGCGAAACCCGTGGCGGATTGGCTAGGATGTAATCGAATGCCTTGCGTGTCGGTGCGCTGGCCGATGGCCCTGCTCCATTCTTGGCCGCCCATAGGTAGGATTGGGTTATCACCAAGTCATCGGCGTGGAACGGACGCCTCGCGGGTAGCCACTGGTTCGCCCGACCCATCGCCAGGATTGCGCTTTTGATCTGGGACGAACCGCCTGCATCGGCAAGCGCGGTCATCCCGATCCAGAATACGGCTTGCTCCCACGCTCTGGGATTACGCGTCTCGCTGGTGACGCGCGAGACATGCCCCTGCCCGTCCATGTGCGCGAGTTGCCAATTCGCGACACGAGTCGCGACGGCGATTGCCTCCTGGCCTGCAGGCCGTTCAGTCTGCCGGGGGGCGCGGGCTTCGGCTGGCGCGGCGAGCATGGCGGCGAGCGCAAGGGCGCCAGCGATTGTCGATTTCATGACGCGATGTCCTCTTGCTGACGAACCGGCGCGAGCCGGGGGCTGAGCAGATGCAATGCGCCCAGGGCGACAAAATAGGCACCGCCAGCCACTCCGAAGATCAAGGCATAGCTGCCTGTCGCCTCCAGCACATGGCCTACGAATTTGGCGATGAGCATTCCTCCGATCGCGCCCGCAGTCCCGCCGATGCCCACGACCGAGCCGATCGCTCCGCGCTGAAAGATATCGGAAGGCAACGTCAGCAGATTGGCGGAGAAAGCCTGATGGCCCGCGGTCGCCAGCCCGATCAGGAGAACGGCTAACCACAGGGAATCGATATACTGCACGCTGACGATCGGCAGCACGATGAACGCGCATCCCAGCATCGTGAACTTGCGGGCACGGTTGGGCGTTAGGCCGGCGCGGATCAGACGCGAGGATGTCCAGCCGCCGATCACGCTGCCAAAGTCCGATAGGATGTAGATGACGACCAGAGGTGGCCCGAACGTCTTGAGATCGAGGCCATAGCGGCGGCCAAGGAAGTCAGGCAGCCAAAACAGGAACATCCACCAGATCGGGTCGGTCAGGAACTTGGGCACGGCATAGGCCCAGGTCTCGCGCACCAGGAACAGTCTGCGCCAAGGCAACTGCTGGACTTTCACCACTGGGTCGCTGCGAATCAAAGCCAGTTCTTCGGGGCTGACACGCGGGTGCTTTTCAGGCGTGCGATAGATCGCCAGCCAGGCAATCAGCCAGACCACGCTGAACGCGCCAGTCGCGATGAAGGCGAAGCGCCAGCCATACGCCAGCGTCAAGGCTGGAACCAGAAGCGGAGTCAGGATTGCCCCAACGTTGGCGCCCGCGTTGAACAGACCGATCGCAAAGGCGCGCTCACGCTGAGGAAACCAGTCCGCAACAGCTTTGAGACCGGCGGGGAAGTTGCCGGATTCCCCAACGCCGAGAGCGAACCGCATCAGGGTGAACTGCGTGACGCTATGGACCAGCCCGTGACCCACATGCGCGAGCGTCCAGATCGTAAAGGCGACGGCATAGCCGAGCCTGGCCCCGATCACGTCGATGAACCGGCCCATGCCGATGAACCCGATCGCATAAGCGGCCTGAAACCAGAAGACGATGTCGGCGTATTGCGCCTCGCTCCAACCCAGATCGACTTGTAATACAGGCTTCAGAACGCCGATCATCTGCCGATCGATGTAGTTGATCGCAGTAGCCGCAAAGAGCAGCCCGCATATTACCCAGCGATAACCGCGCGCCCGCTTTGCCGCACCCTCGACAATGGCCGTGGCATCGGAGGTCACAAGCAGAGTCCAGGGCCAGATAATGTCAGCGCGAAGGTCGCGATCCGACCGTAGAACACCTTATGCATGACTCCTCCCGTGATCGGCTTATGCCGACTTGGAAGTTATCATACGAATCCTGGGCGCCCGGTCAACACGAAACTCCAGATCAGCTGGATCGCTCCTTTACCCGCGCCGACGCGCTCAGGGTGGAGTGGCGCGTGAGGCTTTCCTGCATGTGATGGCGTGCAGCGTCCCGCGCGCGCTGCGGATCCATGCGCACGATCGCATCGACAATCGCATCATGCTCGGCATGAACCTTGGCGGCATAAGCCTGATGCGACGCCTCGGGCTGATCCCGCAGATAGAGATTTCGCGGTGGCACCAGCCGAAGCCCCATGAAATCGACCAGCCGTCCGAAATATTCATTCTGTGTGGCCCGCGCTATTGCGAGATGAAACGACGTATCGGCGTTGGCCGCTGCAATAGGATCGTCCCTGCTTTCGACCATGTCCTGAAGCGCCTCCTGTATCCGGCCGATATCCGCAGTCGTCCGGCGCGAAGCGGCAAGACCCGCCATCTCGGTTTCCACGGCGAGTCGCATTTCCAGAAGTTTGATGACGTCGGCCAGCTCGTGAAGCTCGTCCTTGGTGATCTGGAACGCCCGATACGCCGCCGTGTCGGCAACGTAAACCCCGGAACCCTGCCGAGACACGGTGAGGCCTTGGGCGGTCAGCCGTGCGAAGGCCTCCCGTACCACGGTGCGGCTCACGTTCTCGGTGAGCGCAATCTCTTTTTGCGTGGGCAGGCGCATGCCGGGTGCGAGCTCACCTGAACGGATCTGCGCTTCGATCTTGGTGAACAAATCATTGGTAAGAGAGGATGGGACTGCAACATCGCCTCCGAGCCGGGCTTCATCGAAACCCTCAGCCCGCATACTACTTGTCATATCAATCTCCACTGATTATGCCTCGATTATCACAATAAGAGCCTCGGGTCGATCCGAGGACGAAATAGAGGGGAGGTCATATGATGCATTCGATGCGGGTGGTCGCTGCCCTCCTCACTTCGAGCGTTTGTACGCAGGTTCACGCCCAGGAAATCGGATTACCGATCCAGCCCCAAGTGGATGCGAGACGTCCCGATTGGGAAAATCCGGCCGTGTTCGCGATCAACAAGTTTCCCGCGCGTGCAACCAGCTTCCCTTTTGAAACCCGCAAAAAGGCGCTTGCCGGACATCGTACGAAATCCGAGCGATTCATTCTATTGAACGGAGCATGGAGCTTCTCGTTTTCTCCCAACGCTGACGCTTTGCCAACGGGCTTCGAGCAGCCTTCCTATGACGTTTCGGCCTGGAAGCAGATCAAGGTGCCGGCCGATTGGCAGGCGGAGGGCTACGATCAGCCGCGCTACAACAATATAACCTATCCATTCCCAGCCAACCGCCCGCTGATCCCGCACGCCACCAATCCGGTCGGCTCCTATCGGAGGGACGTCGATGTACCCGCGAACTGGTCAGGGACCGATGTGATACTGCACATTGGTGCAGCGGGTTCGGCCTATTACGTCTGGGTCAATGGCACGAAGGTCGGCTATTCGGAAGACTCGAAGCTTCCGTCGGAGTTCGACGTGACCCGCTTCGTTCGCCTTGGACGAAATGTCATCGCGATTCAGGTCTATCGGTGGTCGGACGGCTCCTATCTCGAAGACCAGGACTTCTGGCGTGTCTCCGGCATAGAGCGAGAAGTGTTCCTGCTAGCCGCGCCGAAGGCTCGCGTACGTGACTTCTTCGTCCATGCCGGGCTCGACGGCACCTACAAGGTCGGCACTCTCGCAGTCGACGTTGCGGTGACGCCGTCGATGCAGAACAGCGAAGCTCGCGTCGTACTTCTCGATGGCGACCGTCAGGTCATGGCGCTCTCAAAATCGATCGCCAAAGGCGCGAACGAGCGCACCGTCACGCTGCGCGGCCGCCTTCCCGATGTCAAACCCTGGACTGCCGAGACGCCCAATCTCTACATGCTGCTGGTCGAACTCTACGATGCGAAGGGCGCGATCATACAGTCGACTTATGCCCGGGTGGGCTTTCGCACAGTGGCGATGCGGGATGGTCTGGTAACCGTCAACGGTCGACCGATCACCATTCGCGGCGTCAACCGACACGAACATGATCCCGAGACCTTTCACGTCGTCTCCCTCGAGTCGATGGAGCGGGACATCCAGTTGATGAAGCGTGCGAACATCAACGCGATCCGCACCTCGCACTATCCGAACGATCCCCGCTTGTACGAACTGGCGGATCGTTATGGCCTCTATGTGATGGATGAAGCCAACATCGAGAGCCACGGATACATGGATTGGGCCAACAAGCACCCGCAGTTGCGCGGGCGCTATCAGATGGGTTTCGATCCCGCCTGGGAGGCAGCCCACGTCAGTCGTGTCACCAATATGGTCGAACGGGATAAGAACCACCCGTCGATTATCTTCTGGTCGCTGGGCAACGAGGCCGGCATCGGGCCGACTTTTGCACACGCAGCAGCCGCAGTCCGGGCCCGCGATGACAGTCGCCTGATCAGTTATCTCGGATGGGGCACATGGCCGGGCCTGCCCGACCATCGGCCAAACGACTACGCCGACATCTACGCGCCCATGTACGACAGTGCCGATCGGATGGCGGACTACGCTGAGAACTGGTCGTTTCGCCAGCCCATGATCCAGACCGAGTATGCGCATATGCAAGGCAACTCGGGTGGAAATCTCAAGGAATACTGGGACACGATCTACAGCCACCCAAAGAAGCTGCAAGGCGGGTTCGTGTGGGATTGGGTGGACCAGTCGATGTATCGCTACACGCCGGATGGTCGCCGATACTGGGGCACCGGTGGCGAGTATGGTGCGAACCCGGGCGGCGAGATAGAGTTCGGTGACGGCCTGAACCAATCCGATCGCACGCCCAACCCGCAACTGTTCGAACTGCGCAAGATCTACGCGCCGATCCAGTTCGCACGTTTTGATGGGGCAGCAGGCACCATCGACGTCATCAACCGCCACGATTTCGTCGACCTGTCGAACTACACGTTCGATTCCGAGGTCCTGAAAGACGGTGTTCCGATAGCCCGCACCGAACTTCCGGCTCTGCGCACCGCCGCCCGTTCGACCGAGACGATCAGGCTCACGCTTCCGGACTTGGCACGTCAGGCCGACGCAGAATATGTCCTGACCGTCCGGGCACACGCCAGAAATGGCGCTATTCCAGCAGTAGATGCCGGCACTGTCGTCGGCTGGGAGCAGTTCGAGCTCAGCTCTCCCCGTCGCACGGCGACCGCCCCATCGGGGGCGGTAACGCTGGTCGAGGCGGGGGGGAAGGTCCGCCTTGCCGCCAATGGTGCCGAACTGGTGCTGGATCGCAAGACCGGGCTGATCGATCGCTATAGCGCGGCGGGCCGGTTGCTGCTGCAGGGCGGCACACCCAATTTCTACCGCGCGCTCACGGACAACGACATCGGCACGGGCGTGGAGGCGACGCACGGTGTCTGGCAGAAGGCATCGTCGCAACGCGTCGTCCAGACCGTAAAGGCTCGAACCCTCGCTGACAGCGGCGCCGAGGTGACCGTCCGCTACCTGGTGGGCGATGGCGCCGCCACGTTCGTGTCCCGCTATGCCATGTCAGGGGACGGATCGGTCCACGTTAGCGGCGATTTTACGCCGCTCAGGACGGATCTGCCCGACCCGCTGCGCATCGGCCTTTTCTTCACCATGCCCGGAACCACCGATACCGCCGAATGGTATGGTCGCGGCCCGCAGGAGACCTATCAGGACCGGAAAAGCGGCGCCCCGCTGGGACTGTGGCGCGGGCGGATCGCGGATCAGTATCACGACTATATGCGCCCACAGGAAAGCGGCAACAAAGTCGATGTCCGCTGGATGGAAGTGCTTCGAGCAGGCGTCGGGGGCCTGCGTGTCATTGGTGATGCCCCCTTGTCGATGAACGTGCTCGCCTTCCCCTACGAAGATCTTTCCCGACGTGCGCCCGGCACGCGTCGAAGCACGGACATCGTGCCACATGGCGACGCCTCCTTGATGATCGATGCGGTGCAGGCTGGCGTTGGCGGCGACAATGCGTGGGACGCGGGTGGTCGTCCCTTACCGCCATATCGCATCGCACTCACCCCACGCAGCTACGGCTTCAACCTTGAGCCTTTCGCCGGAGACGGCACCACCCCTGCAGCCGCCAAGGCCGCAAATGCCGGAGACTTGCAATGAACCGCCGTGTCGCTTTCCTCGCCGCCGCGCTGATCGCTGCTCCTGTGCTGGCCCAGGATGCGCCCCGCAGCGGCTTGCCTCCGGTCGATAAGCCCCTCCCTCCCACACCGGACAAGACGCCTCGGGCCGCCGTGATGCTTGCGGATTATCGGTATGATGATCTCATGTGGGAAAACGACCGCACCGCCCACCGCATCTATGGCCATGCTCTCGAAGCGGCGGAGCCCCCTTCCGGATCGGGCGTCGACAGTTGGGGCAAGAACGTCGCCTGGCCGTTCATGGATCGCCAGCTTCGTACGGGTGACCAGCATGCCTATCATGGCGAAGGCATCGACTTCTACAACGTCGGCGCGGGACGCGGTGCTGGCGGGTTGGGTATCTGGTATGACAACAAGCTGTGGGTATCGCGCAATTATCGCTCCTACCGCATTCTCAAGAACGGGCCGGATGTCGCGGACTTCCAGGTCGAGTATGCCCCCTGGCCGGTCGACGTCAGCAGAAAAGTTTGGGAGACGCGTCGATTCACGCTGCCTTTGGGCACGCAATTTACGCGGATGGTTTCGACGATCCGTTCCGACAAGCCCGGGCCGCTGGTTGTGGGTATCGGCATCGGCAAGCGCACCACTGGCGCGGGCGGCGACATGACGGTCGACCGAAGCCGTGGCGTGCTATCGTGGTGGGGACCGCAGGACCGCGATCACGGTCGCATGGCCGTGGCCCTGCGTGTCGATCCCGGCATGATCGTCGACGTGAAGCAGGATGCGGACAATGATCTTGTCCTGTTGCGGGTCACCCCGGGCAAGCCTTTCGTCTACTATTCCGGCTCAGCCTGGAATTTGGGTCAAGGGGGCTTTCGCGATCGCGCCGCCTGGGATCGATATGTCGCCGGCGCACAGATGAACTTCACACCGCCACCCGCCGGCTCCTGACAAGGAACGTTTATGCAGCGTCGTAATTTTCTCGCGTCCGCTCTTGCAACCGGTTCACTGGCCGCGAGCACGCGTGCGACAGCCCTTGGCACCGATCCCGCCGCACGCCACGCAAAGGGCAGCGACAGATCGTACATGCTCGGACTGCTTGACCGAATGGCCTCCCCTGTGTTGGGCCCGATGTCCCAAGGGCGGCTGCAGGCGGCCTTCAAGCCCGAATTGAGCCCGACCTGGGACGGTCGCAATCCCAAAGTCGCCTATCTAGAATGCTTCGCCCGGCTGATGGCGGGCATCGCGCCGTGGCTGTCCTTGCCCGACGATAATTCCGACGAAAGTCGGCTGAATTCCAGGCTACGCGAACAGGCCCTTGCCAGTTATACGCATTCGGTCGACCCGGGCAGCGCCGACTATCTCCTCTGGAAACCGGAGCCCCAGGCGCTGGTGGACTCAGCTTATTATACCAACGCGCTGCTGCGCGCTCCCAAGCAGCTGTGGGAACCGCTCAGCGCGGTCACAAAGAAGCGGCTGATCGACGAGATCAAGGATTTGCGGCGCGTGTCGCCTCCGTATCAGAACTGGCTGCTGTTCGCGGCGATGAACGAAGCCTTCCTGCTCTCCATCGGCGAGCAGTGGGATCCGATGCGGATCGATCTGGCTATTCGCAAGATCAACGAATGGTACGTCGGCGATGGCTGGTACGGCGATGGCCCACGCTTCCACTTCGATCATTATGGCGGGTACGTGATCCATTCGATGCTGGTCGAGATCCTCGAAATCCTCGTGGCGACGAATGCCAAGTTCAACAGTCTCGATACCGTGGCGCTGCTCGATCAAGCCTACAAGCGGATGCAGCGATACGGCCAGCATCTCGAGCGGCTGATCGGCCCTGACGGTAGCTATGCGCCGATCGGCCGTTCCCTGACCTATCGCACGGCAGTGTTTCAGCCGCTCGGTCTTCTGGCTTGGCGAAAGAAGCTACCGGCCGCGTTGCCCGAAGGTCAGGTGCGGAGCGCGACCGTGGCGGCGCAGCAAGCGATATTCCGCTTTCCCTCCAACTTCGATGCCAATGGCTATCTGACGATCGGCTTCACCGGACATTTGCCGACGCTGGGCGATATCTATTCCAACGCCGGCAGCATGTATATCACGTCCGAAAGCCTCGTGGCGCTCGGACTGCCAGCGAGCGACAGCTACTGGACCGCACCCGCGCTGGATTGGACATCGAAAAAGGCTTTCAGCGGACAGCCGTTCCCCAAGGATTATTACGTCGATTACTGATCGACGCTGCCAACGGAGCCAGAGTGACGATCTGGCTCCGAGCGCGGCTCGAGCCCAGCCGAAACCCGCATTTCAAGCCAGAAACTCGACTTTGGGGGGACCTACCTTCACCGGGTCGAAAGTATCGTCGGCTGTTGACCCAGGTCTCAGGTCTTGAACAGCCAACCCTCGGCTTCTTATCCGCTTCAGTGCGCCGATCACCGTGGCAGCGAGCACGCATGCTCGTGCCTGTGTCTAGCGCCGCACGTCCTTGCCCTCTTCCAGAAGCGCGGCGAGATCGCGTGAGCGGATCAACACCTGATCGCCATGGATCGAGTGCTTGTATCTGGCCAACGCCAGTCCGAACCGAGCCACCTCGGCATCGTCTGCGCCGCACGCCAAGGCGTGCAGAATGCCGGCTGCGAAGGCATCCCCCGTTCCGACGCGATCGACAATTCCCGAAATCACGATCTCGTCGGTCTCATGCCAGCCGTCCGGCCGATCGACGCGTGCCGACAAGCGATGGACGTCCGATGTTTCCACGTGCCGCGCGGTACACGCAACAAGCTTGAGGTTCGGGAAGGCGGCGAAAGCGGCTTCAGCGGCCTCGCGACGTCTCACAGCACCATCACCCGAAAAGGGTCGATCGAGCAGAAGCGCAATATCGCGGTGATTCCCGAACAGGACGTCGGCTCTGGCGATGAGTTGCGTGAGAACGGCGCGGGGATCGCTGTCCCAACTCTCCCATAACTTTGCGCGGTAGTTTCCGTCGAAGGACACGGGCACCCCAGCCCTGCCCGCAGCTTCGGCGGCGCGCAGAGCCGCCTGAGTGCCTCGTTCGCCGAGCGCCGGGGTGATGCCCGAAAGGTGGAGTCTCCCGGCGCCTGCCAGGTTGGCGTCCCAATCCCATTTTTCGGGAGGCACCCGCACAAACGCGGAGTGCGCCCGATCATAGATGACCTCGGTGCTTCGAGCACCGGCGCCCGTCTCGACGAAATAAAGCCCCATGCGCCCGGGTGAGCGCAATATACCGTCACAATCGATGCCGTGACTGCGCAGCGCTTGAAGAGGCGCATCGCCCACTGCGGTGTCTGGAAGAGCCGAGACCATCGAGACGCGATGTCCCAGTTGCGCCAGCGCGACGCCAACATTCGCTTCGGCTCCGGCAACGCCGACTTCAAGACGAGGCGTCTGAAGCAGCAGTTCTCCGTTTGGAGCGGAGAGGCGCAACATGATCTCGCCAAAGGCGACGAAGCGACCCGTCTCAGATGCTGAATTCATCGGTGACCTCCCGATTGCCGATCAGGAAAGCGTCGGCCACAAGGCGCATTGGCCGAAGGTCGACATCACTGGCGCTCTCGCGCATCAGATCCACGAAGTGCCGGTAAAGGCGCGGGTACTCGCCTTCATCGCCTACCGCGACCGGCGCATCGTCGATCAGCAGCCGAGCGCCGCCGTCCAGAAGGGCCAGCGATCCGCCCTCGTGATCGACATGTATCGCCCACTGCTCCCCGGCCGTTTCGCGCCAGTCGAACGAGGCGGTCGCGGCATCGGGAACGCCCTTGCCGTTGAAGTGCAGGTGCGCCGCGATCGGCATCTGGCGGTTCGCCGGCACTTGCAGCTGCGCCGCAGCGACCTCGATCTCGCAAGGAAGGATTTCGGTGGCGATCGACAGGGCATTCACGCCAGGGTCGAAGACGCCGAAGCCGCTGGTCTCCCAGATCCAGTCCTGGCCCGGATGCCATTTACGGACATCTTCGCGCCACTGGATTTCGATGCGATCGATGCGTTTGCCGGCAAGAACCCGCTTCGCCGCCGCGACCGCAGGCGCGAAACGCGAATGCCAGGACGCAAACAGGCTTACGTTCGCATCCCTTGCCGCCTGTTCGATGGCGAGCGCCGCGCCCAGCGTGGCTGCGGGCGGCTTTTCCAACATGGTGTGCCAACCCGCCGCGATTACCTCGAAGGCCGTCGACATGCGCTCACCCGGAGTATTGCAGAGCGAGACGGCGTCCACCGCAAGGCCTGAGGCCTGCAACTGTGCCACCGAAGCGGATATGGGGACGCCTTGCGGGGCAATATCACGCCGCGTGATGCAGGCGACGAGATCGAGATCGGGATTTGCGGTGATCGAAGGAACGTGCTGCGTTTGCGCGATCTGGCCATATCCCAGGATCGCGATACGAAGGGGTACCCGGCTCACAGGGCGTGGACTGCGGCGACGAAGGCGAGGGCCGCGGCGGCGACTTCGGGGATGGGCTTTGCCGCACGGTACAGGTTGGACCCCAGGCCGAAACCGTCAGCACCGGCAGCCCGCCAAGCCGGCATTGCCTCAACCGTCATTCCCCCGACCGCGAGCACAGGCACATGCCGCGGCAGGACCGCCCGTTGCGCCCGCAGATAAGCAGGGTCGGCGCCTTCGCAGGGAAACAGCTTGAGACCATGAGCGCCTGCCTGAAGCGCCTCGAAGCCTTCGCTGGGCGTGTAGTAGCCCGGAAGCGACACCATACCCGCGCCAACGGTAGCGCGGATGACATCGACGTCGGTGTTGGGGGAGACCACCAGATGCCCTCCGGCCTGGCGAACGCGAGCGACATCCTCGGGCGTCACGACCGTGCCCGCGCCGATCAGCGCATGATGGCCGTGCCGCTCGGCTAGCTTGGCGATACTGTCATAAGGATCGGGCGAATTGAGCGGGACTTCCAGAATCGTCATGCCCGCTGCAACCAGCGCATCGCCCACGCCGTCGATCTCGGCCGGAGTGACGCCGCGCAGCACGGCCACGAGCGGACATGCGGCGAATGCCTGTTGAAAATGCCTGGCCGGATCGGTCATCGTTGAAGCTCCCAAATATGATGAATGCCAGCGACGAACGCCGCATGGCTGTCGATTAGCGTTGCGTGTCCGCCGAGCGTCTCGACGGCAGCCGCGTACAGACTCCCGAGTGCGGGATCGGCGAGGATGTAGATGGTCTCGTCCGCGATCTGGCGCGCCACGACATCGCTTCCGATCAGCAGACCACTGAGCATGGCGGCCGCGTCATCGCGCGATAGCCGGCCCAGCAGGACCGCCGCGCGGACCCCGAACAACTCGCTCAGGATCGATTGCGCCGAAGTGGCGCGCAGGAGGCCTTCCCGAAATAGTGGGCCGTCGGCCACGGCCCCACGCATCATTTCGGCGAGGATGCTGTGATCCCGCAGCAACGCAAAGATCTCCCCGGTCATCATCGTCGTGAAATCGGTCAGCCTGCCGTCTTCCACCGTGATCCACTTGGTGTGCGTCCCGGGCTGACAATAGATAGCGGTGCGTGGTGCCAGGCCCGCAAGGTTCGCGCCCAGCACTTGGACCTCCTCGCCGCGCATCACATCGGCGCGATGTCCCTCGGCAAGACTGACGCCCGGAACGATCGCGAAATCGGCGCCCTCGATTCTGGTCAGGGCACCGGCAAGTGTCGCCAGCTCGGCGGGAGCCCCGACATATCCTGCGTCCTGCCATCCCAGTGACGAGCCGACCATGCCGGCGGCGATCGCGGGCAGATGACCGAACTGGTGGCGCAAGGCCGCCAGTTCTGCAGGGTAGCCGCCTTGAGCAACCGACTTGACCCCGTGATCGTCACGCTGGGTGGCCAGCACCCTGCCGCCGTCGTCCATGACGTAAGTGCGCCGATTGGTGGTCCCCCAATCGACCGCGAGGTATGCCGCGCCCTCCATCAATGCGATTCCCGCGTGACCACGGAGCCGCTCCTCCCGCGCAGGAACGTAAGGTCGGCGCCCTCGTCCGCCTGCATCACGGTGTCGATGTAGAGACTGTACCATCCTCGATCGTAAGTGCGCTCAGGCGCGATCCAGGCTTCTTTCCGGGCGGCCAGTTCGGCCGCGTCGACTTCCAGTTCGATGATGCCGGCCTGCGCATCCAGCCGGATGATGTCGCCGTTGCGCACCAGGGCCAGGGGACCGCCGACGCTCGATTCCGGCGACACGTGCAGCACCACCGTGCCGAAGGCCGTTCCGGACATGCGCGCATCCGATACGCGCACCATGTCGCGAACGCCCCGTTCCAGCAGCTTGCGCGGCAACGCCATGTTGCCCACCTCAGGCATGCCGGGATAACCGCAAGGTCCGCATCCCTGCAGTACCAAGATGCAATCGGGATCGACGTCGAGATCAGGATCGTCGATCCGGGCGTGATAATCCTCGATCGAGGTGAAGACGACCGCGCGACCACGATGGACCAGCAGTTCGGGCGAAGCGGCGGACGGCTTGATGATCGCGCCGCGCGGCGCCAGGTTGCCGCGCAAGACCGTGAGGCCAGCTTTCTCGCGTAGAGGCTGATCGAGCGGCCTTATGATCTCCTGGTTGTAGTTGGCTGCTTCGGCGGCAATTTCGCGCAACGAGCGACCCGATACACCGACATGATCGAGGTCGAGCGCATCACCCAACTCGCGGATCAGCGCAGGCATGCCGCCAGCATAATGAAAATCTTCCATGAGATATCGACCCGCCGGCATGAGATCGACCAGGAGGGGAAGATCGGCGCCCAGCGCCTGCCAGTCGTCCAGGTCGAGGCTGATGCCGGCCCGTCCGGCGATGGCCAGCAGATGGAGGACGGCGTTGGTCGAGCCACCGATCGCGGCGCATGCGCGAATGCCGTTCTCGAAGGCGGTGCGGGTCAAAATGTCGGAGAGCTTTGCACCGGCCTTGACCAGTTCGACGATCCTCACGCCCGACATGTGCGCCATGGCCTTGCGGCGCGCATCGACGCCGGGCAGCGTCCCGTTGTACGAGAGCGAGAGCCCCATGGCCTCCACGATGCAGGCCATGGTCGAAGCCGTGCCCATGGTCATGCAGGTTCCGGGTGAGCGCGACATGCCGGCTTCGGCTGCCGTGAATTCGGCCATCGTCATTTCGCCGGCGCGCACGTCTTCTGAAAAGCGCCATACGTCCGTGCCCGATCCGATGTCCTTGCCGCGGTACTTGCCATTGAGCATGGGACCGGACGACACGACGATGGCAGGCAGGTCTACCGATGCAGCGCCCATCAGCTGCGCCGGGGTATTCTTGTCGCATCCGCCCAGCAACACCACGCCATCCATCGCATAGCCGCGGATCGATTCCTCTACGTCCATGCTCATCAGATTGCGAAAGAGCATGGCGGTGGGCCGGATCTGCGTTTCGCCGAGCGACATGGTCGGGAATTCGAGTGGGAGCCCCCCTGCCTCCCAGACTCCGCGCTTCACCGCATCTGCCAACTCCCGGAAATGGGTATGACAGGGATTGAACTCTGAAAATGTCTGACAAATTCCAATGACCGGCCTTCCATCGAACACATGGTCGGGAAAGCCCTGATTCTTCATCCAGCTGCGATGGATGAAGCCGTCCTTGTCCTGCTTGCCATAGCTCGCCCGCGACCGGAGCCCACTGTCCCCCTTGCCGTCTTTGTGCATCTTAAGGCTCCATAACTCCGCATTATCGGGGCATTGTCGGGCGCGCGTCACCAAGGTGAGAAATCGAAACGAATCGTCGTGACGCCTCGGCATCGGCGGCCGCGCCGCACGATTATGGCATCGAAGAGGTCCGACCGCTTATCCCCTCCACCGACTTTTCTATTGCCGTCGTCAGATTTATACTACAAATCTGAACTGGAACGGCAAGAGGAAAATTGCGATATGTCACCCACCTGCGTCGCAGACGCCAAGGCGCTGTTGGGCGAAGGGCCGCTATGGGACGAAAACCGGCAAGTCCTGTGGTGGATCGACATCAAGAATGCATGCCTCCACCGGTTCGAGCCCGATGGCTGCACCGATGTCGCGATTGAACTCGACCGCCGGGTCACAGCGATGGCTTTGGGCAAGAATGACGAACTGTACGCCGTCGGCGATGTCGGTTTTGGCCGCCTTGATCCGACCAGCGGGCGCTTTTTGCCCGAAACCCCGGCGCCTGGTGAACCTTTGGGGAACCGCTTCAACGATGGCAAAGCGGACCAGAGAGGCCGTTTCTGGGCAGGTACCATGGATGATGCCGAACTTGAGGCGACAGGCGCCATCTATTGCTTCGAAGCTGGCGGCGGGGTGGAACGCGTGGCGGATGGATTTCGGGTTCCGAACGGGCCCGCATTCGACTCGCTGGGGCGCCTGTACCTTGCCGACTCCGCGCTGCGCACGATCTACCGTTATCCGGCCGACAAGCCCGGCAGCCCTGATGCCAGAAGTGTGTTCGCAACGTTTCTGGAAGAGCATGGCTATCCGGACGGCATGACATTCGATCATGAGGACCATCTCTGGGTGGCGTTCTGGCATGGCTGGTGCGTGCGCCGCCTGTCTCCCGACGGCGAGATTGTCGACGAAGTGCCGTTACCTGTACAGCGGCCCACCAGTTGCGCCTTTGGCGGCCCCGGCCACAAAACGCTTTACGTCACATCGGCCAGCGTGGGGCTGAACCACATGGCGCTGCACGCCCAGCCACAAGCCGGGGGACTTTTCGCCTTCACACCCGCTTGTGGCGGCATGCCAACCGATCAAATAAGTCTGTAAAAAACCGGCAAGAATTCAGGGAAGAGAATGCGATGGAATTGGCTACATGGGATATCGTCATCGTCGTGCTATATGGCATCGCGATTTTCGGGCTGGCGCAATATGTGTCGCGCGACAAGCCTGGCGCTGGCCCCAAGAACACGACTGATTATTTTCTCGCGTCCAAGAACCTTCCCTGGTGGGCCATTGGCGCCTCCCTGATTGCGGCTAATATCTCGGCCGAACAGATCGTCGGCATGTCGGGCTCGGGCTATGCGATCGGATTGGCGATCGCGTCCTACGAATGGATGGCTGCGGCCACCCTCCTCGTCGTGGGCAAATATTTTCTGCCCATCTTCCTGCGAAATGAAATCTATACGATGCCGCAGTTCCTAGAGCGGCGGTACGGTCCCTCGATCCGGACGCTGATGGCGGTTTTCTGGCTCATCCTGTACATCTTCGTGAACCTGACTTCGATCATCTGGCTGGGATCGATTGCGGTCACCAAGGTGGCTGGTGTCGACCAAACGGTGGCCCTGATCGGTCTTGGCGCGTTTGCCTTGCTCTATCAGCTGCGAGGCGGCCTCAAGGCGGTTGCGCTCACCGATATCGTCCAGGTCACGTTGCTTGTACTCGGCGGCCTGATCATCGCCGGACTGACGCTTTCCGAAATCGGAGGACCGGGAGGAATTCTTGCAGGATGGCACCGCCTGACCACCGAGTTGCCCGACCATTTTCACATGATTCTGAAGAAGGACAATCCGTACTACATGGACCTCCCTGGCCTCTCGGTCCTGATCGGAGGCCTGTGGATCGCAAACCTGAGCTACTGGGGTTTCAATCAATACATCATCCAGCGCGCTCTTGCGGCAAAAAGCCTGGATGAAGCGCAGAAGGGCATCCTGTTCGCGGCTTTCCTCAAGCTCCTGATGCCGGTCATCATCGTTCTTCCGGGCATTGCCGCAGTCCTGCTCGCACCCGATCTTGCGAAACCCGACGAAGCCTACCCCACCATGATGCGCCTGCTTCCGACCGGCCTCCTCGGGCTCGTGTTCGCAGCGTTGATCGCAGCGATCATTGCCTCGACCGCATCGAAGATCAATTCGATTGCAACGATCTTCACCTTGGATGTCTACGCCAAGTTTCGTCACGTGCGCAGCCGGGTGGAGGACGAGCAATCGTCGCCCGATCATGAGCGCCACCTGGTTGCGATAGGCCGCATCACGGCTGCCATCGCCATCGTTCTGGCCATCATCACGGCCAGACCGCTCCTTGGCCAATCCGACCAGGCATTCCAGTTCATTCAGGAATTCACCGGCTTCTTCACGCCCGGCATCACCGTGATCTTTCTTCTCGGCCTGTTCTGGCGGCGCGCGAACGAAGCCGGCGCAATCACGGCGGCGGTCGTCTCCGTGTTCCTTTCATGGGCACTCAAGATCTGGTGGAGCGACCTCCCGTTCATGGACCGGATGAGCGTGGTCTTTGCAGTCTCGCTGATCCTGGCCATAGCCATGTCGCTTATCGTGAAGTCGAACGCCGCGAACGACACGATCGAGACCCGCGACGTCAGCTACAAGACAAGTACGAGCTTCAACATGATCGCTATCGGAATCCTCATGGGATTGATCGCCCTTTACGCAACATGGTGGTGAGTAGCCCCTAGATTTCTGGACGCCTTCTATCCTAATTTTGAGGACAGGAGGCGATGATGGGGAAGCCCCATTTCAGCGATGAGTTCAAGCGTGATGCGGTGGCTCAGATCACCGAGCGCGGGTATCCGGTAGCCGAGGTTTCGCAGCGGCTCGGCGTCAGCCAGCACTCGCTGTATTCGTGGAAGCGGCAGCTGGGCAGGCAAGTGTCAGGCGATGCCGGCAAGGATGCCGAGATCCGCCAGCTCAAGCGCGAGCTGGCCCGGGTGACGGAGGAGCGCGACATCCTAAAACGTATGGCCCGCCCCGTCCGCAAGAGGTTTGTCAGAGACGGCATGATGGTCTGCATCGACGTATCCGGTCTCAAGGCTGATGCCCTGGCCAAGATGGATATCCGCGCAGTCTGGTCCTCATAAAAGCGCCGGTGCCGAGCACCACATTTAGAGCATTTTCGGTTTAGTCGAATGCATACCCGGAGTTCTGGAGATAGTTTAGGCACTCTTCTGGGCTGAAGGCATCGAGCGAGGTGCCGATGG
>NZ_JACHLR010000031.1 GCF_014204535.1 Novosphingobium chloroacetimidivorans | reverse complement strand
GCTCCGGGCTGGAAGTGCAGTGTGTCGCATCCAGGCGGGATAGTGCGTCGCATCGAGGGTGCAGGCGCCCGTCTCTAGGCGCCGGCCGCATGGTGAGGGTCTGGTCGAGCGATGCACCGCTCACCCGCACCCGCCGCAGCACTGGAGCCGAGCTTTCACCCGGCTCCAGTGCTGCGGCGTATAACCCAAATGGTTCTAAATGTCAAGCGCTCAGAGCAGGACCGTCCTGAACCGCGCCAGCCGTTCCACTGCCTCGTCCAGAACATCGCCCGGCTTGGTGAAGCACAGCCGCACGATCGTGGTCGGGCGCGCCTCGCCCTCGTAGAGCGCCGAAACCGGGATCGTCGCCACGCCCCCCTCGCGCACCGCACGATCCGCAAAGGTCGCATCGTCCAGCGCGATGCCCGAGGCAGCCAGGTCGACGCACAGGAACCAGGTGGCGGCGTTGGGCAATACCACGAAGCCCGCGTCTTCCAGTCCTGCGCGCAGCCGGGCGCGTGCGGCCGCCCACTCGGCGCGCTGCGCGTCCAGCATCGCATCGGGCATGGCGAGGCCTTCCGCCACCGCCCACTGCAGCGCCGGAGCGCTGGCGAAGGTGAGGAACTGGTGGGCGCGGGCGAGCGCGGTCCCGATCGCGCCGTCTCCGGCCATCCAGCCGATCTTCCATCCCGTCAGCCCGAAGATCTTGCCGGCGGAGCCGATCTTGACGCTGCGGCCCGCCATGCCGGGGAACGCGGTGAGCGAGCGATGGGCGCGGCCATCGAAGCGCACATCCTCCCAGACCTCGTCGCAGATCGCCACCAGGTCGTGCGCGACGCACCGATGCGCGAGGCCGGCCAGCTCCGCCTCGCTCGCCACGGTGCCCGCCGGATTGAGCGGGTCGTTGAGGATCAGCGCACGCGTGCGGGCAGTGATCGCGCGGTCCAGCGCGTCGAGCGGATAGGCGAAGTCCGGCGGCGCCAAAGCCACCGATACGGGCACTGCGCCGGCGCGCCGCACCATCGGGGCATAGGCATCGTAGGCGGGCTGGAACAGGATCACCTCGTCGCCCGGGCTCACCAGCGCCAGCACGGCCGCGGCGATCGCCTCGGTCGCGCCGGAGGTCACCGTCACCCGATCGGGATGGAGCGCCAGCCCCTGTCGGCGCGCGTAGTATTCGCAGATCGCCTGGCGCAGCTGCGGCAGGCCGGCGCCGGGCGGGTACTGGTTGGAACGCTCGCGCAGAGCCCGCGCCGCTGCCTCGATCAGGGGTGCCGGCGGGGGCGTATCCGGAAAGCCCTGGCCCAGGTTGATCGCGCCGGTATCGCGCGCCAGGCCGCTAATCCGGTCGAAGACGGTGCGCTCCAGCGCGGCGTAGACGGGGTTGATGCGGATCATGCCCGACCCGGCATAGCTGCGCCGCCCACCCCTCGTCAGCCATTTTCGGCCGCGACCGGATCCGGTCCGGCGCTATGGGGGATTAAACCCTCGCCATCGCGTGGCGCTGTTGGTAGCCGTGTGGACGAAGGGAGAAGACCGTGACACGCCGCCACGGCATCCAGCAACCCGCGCAGGGCGCCGCCGCATGAGCCGCACCGCCTCGCTGATCGAACGTCTGCCGCTGCTCAGGTCTTATCCGCTGGCCCGCTGTGCCATCGCGTTGACGCTCGCCCTGGCGACCCTGCAGCTGCGGTGGGCGCTGAACGAATGGCTGCCCGTCGGCTATCCCTTCGTGGTCTTCTTCCCCACCGTCATCGTCACCGCCTTCCTGTTCGGGCGAGCGGGAGGTGTCACCAGCGGCCTCGTGTGCGGCTTGTGCGCCTGGTACTTCTTCATCCCGCCCGTGGGTGCCTTCTCGTTCGACCGCGCGAACCTGGTGGCCATGGCCTTCTACACCGGCGTGATCACCGTCGACATCGCGCTGATCCACTCGATGCAGGTGACGAACCGGCGCTTGCGCGAAGCGCGAGAGGAGGGCCGGCTCCATGCGGAGCAGAGCGACCGTCTCGCCGAACGGTCCGAGCTGCTGTTCCAGGAGCTGCAGCACCGGGTAGGCAACAACCTGCAGATGGTGGCCGCGGTGCTCTCGCTGCAGTTGCGCGGGCTCGACGAGCCGCGGGCGCGCCGCGCGATCTCGGACGCGGTGGCGCGGGTCCAGGTGATCGGCTCCATCCAACGGCGGCTCTACCGCAGCAACGGCGAGCTGGTCCCGCTGGACGATTTCATCCGCGAAGTCGGTGAGCAGATCATGCGTTCCAGCGGCGCGCCCGGCGTGGCGCTGCGGATCGAGGCGGCGACAGGCCTGGTGCTGCCGCCCGATGCCGCCGTGCCGATGGCGCTGATCCTGGCCGAGGCGATCGCCAATGCGCTGGAACACGGGCTTGCCGGGCGCGAGGCCGGCGTGGTCACCGTCTCCCTGGAACAGGGTGACGGTGCCGTCCGGCTGGAAGTTCGCGACGATGGCGTGGGCCTTCCGCCCGGCTTCGATGCCTCGCAGGGCGACAGCCTGGGCCTGCGCATCTCGCGCGTGCTGAGCCGGCAGCTCGGCGCGGAGTACACGCTGACCGATATGACGCCGGGATGCCGGATGTGCCTGTCGCTGCCCGCCGCACGCTTCGCCGGCGGAGCCCTCAAGGGCTGACGGGGGCGGCTTATCGCCGAACGCCTCCAAAGCGGGGCTGGTTCGATCACTGAGAGCCCTTGCGCTAACTTGTCATTCAGCGCGGCTGGCCTACATTGGCTGGCGTATAGGACTTGCGAAAGATTCCATGAACGACGATCAGCCAAACGGCAATCCCTGGGTGAAGAGCCTCCTCGTTTGGGGCGGCATCTTCCTCGCGCTTCTGATGGTGGTCTCGATGTTCGGCTCGCGCGGCGATGTCGGGCAGGCGATCCGCTATTCGGACTTCCGCTCGAAGGTGGCCGAGGGGACCGTCGCCGAAGTCCAGATCGGCACCGATCGCATCGTCGGCAAGTACAAGAACGGCGATTCGTTCAGCACGATCCCGATCCCCAACGACACCAGCCTGCCGCAGCTGCTGCAGGAGAACAACGTCAGCTATGCGGGCCGCGAGCTGGAGCAGCCCAACATGCTGCTCTACATCCTGGTGCAGGCGCTGCCGTTCGTGCTGATCCTGGGCATCGCCTTCTTCGCGCTGCGCCAGGTGCAGAAGGGCGGCGGCTCGGGCGCGATGGGCTTCGGCAAGTCCAAGGCCAAGCTGCTGACCGAGCGTTCGGGACGCGTCACCTTCGACGATGTCGCCGGCATCGACGAGGCGCGCGAGGAGCTGGAAGAGATCGTCGAGTTCCTGCGCGATCCTACGCGCTTCTCCAAGCTGGGCGGCCAGATCCCCAAGGGCGCGCTGCTGGTCGGCTCTCCGGGCACCGGCAAAACGCTGCTCGCCCGCGCTATTGCGGGTGAGGCGGGTGTGCCGTTCTTCACCATCTCGGGTTCGGACTTCGTCGAGATGTTCGTTGGTGTCGGTGCGTCTCGCGTGCGCGACATGTTCGAGCAGGCCAAGAAGAACGCGCCGTGCATCGTCTTCATCGACGAGATCGACGCGGTCGGCCGTCATCGCGGCCATGGCCTGGGCAATTCGAACGACGAGCGCGAGCAGACGCTGAACCAGCTGCTGGTCGAGATGGACGGCTTCGAGGCCAACGAGGGCATCATCATCATCGCGGCGACCAACCGCCCCGACGTGCTCGACCCCGCACTGCTGCGTCCGGGCCGCTTCGACCGCCAGGTGGTGGTGCCGGTGCCCGACATCGACGGACGCGAGAAGATCCTCGCCGTGCACATGAAGAAGGTGCCGCTGGCGCCCGACGTCAACCCGCGCGTGATCGCTCGCGGCACGCCCGGCTTCTCGGGTGCCGACCTCGCCAACCTTGTCAACGAGGCCGCCTTGCTTGCCGCGCGCCGCAACAAGCGCCTGGTCGCGATGCAGGAGTTCGAGGACGCCAAGGACAAGGTCATGATGGGCGCCGAGCGCCGCAGCATGGTCATGACCGAGGACGAGAAGAAGATGACCGCCTACCACGAGGCGGGGCACGCGATCGTCTCGATCAACGAGCCGGCGTCCGACCCGATCCACAAGGCGACCATCATCCCGCGCGGGCGCGCGCTGGGCATGGTGATGCGCCTGCCCGAGCGGGACAGCTACTCGTACCACCGCGACAAGATGCTGGCGAACCTCTCGGTCGCCATGGGCGGCCGCGTCGCCGAGGAGATCATCTTCGGGCACGACAAGGTCAGCTCGGGCGCCTCGTCCGACATCCAGTACGCCACCAGCCTTGCGCGCAACATGGTCACCAAGTGGGGCATGTCCGACAAGCTGGGGCCGCTCCAGTACGAGGAGCAGCAGGAAGGCTATCTCGGCATGGGCGGCTCGCACCGCCTGATGGGCTCGGACGATACCAACAGGCTGATCGACAGCGAGATCCGCTTGCTGGTCGACACCGCGCACCAGCGTGCGACTCAGATCCTGCAGACCGAGAGCGAGAAGCTGCACCTGCTCGCCAAGGCCATGCTGGAATACGAGACGCTGAGCGGCGACGACATCAAGCAGTTGATGGAAACCGGCGAGCTCGATCGTCCCAACGAACCCAAGGGCCCGGCCCGGACGACTCCGGTCCGCGGATCGTCGATCCCCAAGACCGGGAAGCGCTACTCCGGCGGCGCGGCACCGCAAGGGGCCTGAGGCTTTTCGCCAGTTTGCAGGTTGAGGATGAGGGTCGGAGACAACTCCGGCCCTTTTTCCGTCGTGCGGCGCTTGGGCTGGTATGGGATGGGCCGGGCTGGGCTGCGTCGAGGCGCAGGGTGCTGTTTGACCGTACCGGGAGACTGCCATCACGCGGTTGCTATCGGGTGGAACAGGCGCGCTGCTCGGCCGGGCAATTGCAAGGTGAATGGACAGGCTTGGTTGTGGCCAACCATGGTTTTAATCCGTCCGGTCTATCACCGTTGCGAAAGCGGGGGTGGAGCGTTGTTGATAGGGAAGGGGCCGTGAGCCATGCCATGCTCGCGTGCACCGCTCCTTGAAGCGAACATCCCTCAAGGCTGCCGGTCGTCGATCCTCCCCTGCAAGGGGAGGTGGCAGGCGCGTAGCGGCTGACGGATGGGTGTTACCGCCGGCGGAGTGCTCGGACGATGGGGTTACACCCCTCCACCCCTCGCTACGCGAGCGGTCCCCCTCCCCTTGCAGGGGAGGATCTTCGATGGCGAAGGGATGGACTTCTCGGCGCAGAGTAAGGCCAGATCTTGCGATTCGCGCCGTGTGTCGTTGGTCCCTGGCCAACAATCTCAAGCCAAGGCAACACGCTGCCCCCAGCCTTGCCGCGACGCCCCTACACTCCTGCCCGCAAGCGCAGCCGGCACAGCACGCCGTAATGATCGGAGCGCCCCGCGCTGGTTCGTCTGCATCCTGCGCGCAGCCAGTGCTTGCTGGCGAAGACGTGGTCGATCCCGGCGAAGGCGGGCAGCGGGCGGTTGGCCGGGTAGGTCGGGATGAAGCTGTCTTGGCGCCGCAACCCGCTCACTTGCGCGAAACGGGCGAGGCCGAAGGTGCCGGTGGCGGTGTTGAAGTCCCCGCCGACCACCAGCGGCACTCCAGCCTCGCGACGGGCGAGTTCCGCGCCTTGCTGCATGAACATCTGCGACGATTTCACGTAGGGCCGCGCCATGTGCACGTCGATCACGCGCAGGGGACCGGCCGGGGTGCGAACCTCGCCGACCAGCACGTCGGCATGCGCCCGGCTTGGCGGCCAGGTTACCGGCAAGTTGCGGATCGGCCAGCGTGAGAGGATCGTCAGCGTGCACGGGCGCCCGCCGCCGCACGACTGGATGCGGCGATAGCCCGGCAGCAGCGCCGGCATGAACGGGGCGACGGTGCCGTTGGTTTCCTGCAGCAGCGCGATGTCCGGCGCCTCGCGGTTCACCAGCGCCACGATCGCACCGGGATCGGGGTTGGAATGAAAGGTGCTGAGCGTCAGGACCTTGATCTGCAAGCTGCCCGGTGCGGCGCCACCCCTCTCGCGACCGAGGCCCGAGAGCACCGCGCCGCCAAGTTGGTAGCCGCCGACGAGCAGGCCGATGGCGGCGACGGCCACGCTGGGTCGATCGCGCAGCCGCAGCGCGCTCGCCAGGCACACCGCGAGCACCGGCACGAGCAGCGGCAGCATGACGTTGAACTGGTCCAGCACGTGGTGCGTCCGGCCGAGCTGGCCCACCAGCACCACGCCGGTCGCGGCGGCCGCGGCCATGCCGACCAAGGCGCGTGCGGCCAGGTGCACACGCCGGCGTCGGCGGCTGCGAGGCAGTGCCTGGGTCAGGCGGGTGACCCTGAGCCATGCGACCGGCTCGCCGCATCCATCGGCATCTGCGGCATCGGTTTGCTCTTGCTCCGTCTATCGAGAGGGACACCGCAGCCGTTTGCTGCAGCTGCGAAGGTAGCCGTCCCTCTTGCGCGCTGCAAGTTCGGGACACGCCGTCAGCGGAAAAGTGGCGCCCGGCTTCGCGGCGGATGAGGGAAAAAACCGAGGGGCTCTCGTGCGCGAGGCGCTCGACCTTCAATCGCTGCGCCGACGAGGCGCGCGCGAAGATTTGCAAAGTTCAGGGGTGCAGCGCACGGGCGCGGGCGTGCAGCTTTTGAAATGCCGATAGTGGCGTGACGAAGCCGGCGTCGAGCCCGCTAGGCGTCGCATGTACTTCTCGCCAGGCTCGAAAGCTCGCCTGGCCGTCACGATCCTGCGCTCGTCGGCCCGGTTCATCGTGACCGTCATGACATGGTGGTAGGGCGACACGGCCGTGCGGTGTGCGGGCCTGGCTTTCTGGCCCGCGTTCTCCTCACACGCTCTCCCGGCTTGTCAGCGGGCTGGACACTCGTCAAACACACGGCATGAGGCAGGCGAGCACGACCCTGGGTTTTAATACGCGCGGTCGCGGGCTGACCGATATCACGGCCGCCGTGGCCGATTGGCTGCGCACGACCGGCGTCGATCAAGGCCTGCTGACGCTGTTGTGCCGCCACACCTCCGCCTCCTTGCTGATCCAGGAAAACGCCGCGCGCGAGGTGCGCACCGACCTCATGGCCTGGTTCGAGCAGGTGGCGCCCGAGGGCGATCACTATGCTCATGACGACGAAGGGCCCGACGACATGCCGGCGCATCTGCGCGCGACCCTGACGGGGGTGACCCTGCAGGTTCCGGTGCTGGACGGCCGCATGCGGCTGGGCACCTGGCAGGGCATCTACCTGGCCGAGCATCGTCGCCGGCCGCACCACCGGGAAGTAGCCGTCCACCTGATGGGCGAGTAGACGGGAGAGAGAGCATGCCGATCGAATGGGACATCATCGAGCGCGAACGCCGCGTCGTCGGCGAGGCGCCGCGCATCGAGCCGGTGGCCTTCGAGGCGCTGAGCCGGACCGATATCGACGCGATCAACGCGGTGCGGGCCGGTGCGGGAGCGCCGCCGGTGGTCGATACCGCGCCCGAGTACATGCGCACCATGATCCGTCATCCGGAGCTGTTCCGCTGCCAGATGGACCTGGGCACCGTGCTCTACAACGGCGAGATCCCGCCGGTGGAGCGCGAGCTGGCGATCCTGCGCGTGGCATGGCTCTGCGGCGCGCCTTACGAGTGGGGCCAGCACGTCGGCGTCGCCTATCGCATCGGGATGAGCGCCGAGGTGGTCGAGCGGGCGCGCCAGGGCTCGCAAGCCGAGGGGTGGGGCGAGCACGAGCGCGCGATCCTGGCCGGTGTCGAGGAACTGATCGACGACAAGGTGATTTCCGACGCGACGTGGGCCACGCTGGCGAAATCCTGGGACGAGGCCCAGTTGATCGAGTTTCCGGCGATGGTCGGCCAGTATGTCGCCACGGCCTTCGTGCAGAACTCGCTGCGCATGCGCCTGGAAGGCTGCGAAGAGGGATTGTCGCGACGGTGAGCCTCGATGCCGATCCGCCCGAACCCGAAGCGCAGGGCGGCGAGCTCGTCCGCCGTCACCGGCTCTCCACCCGCGTGTGGCATTGGGTCAACGCGGTCACGCTGCTGGTCCTGCTGATGAGCGGGCTGATGATCTTCAACGCCCATCCCCGGCTCTACTGGGGCGAGTATGGGGCGAACTTCGACTATGCCTGGCTGGAGATCGGACAGCGGGGCGGCAGCGGGTACTTGCGCATCGGCTCGTGGCAGGTGCCGACCACCGGCTGGCTCGGCGTGTGGACCGATCCCGGCGGCATGGAGCGGCGCCGCGCCTTTTCATATTGGGCGACGATCCCGTCCAACTACAGCCTGGCCGATGGACGCGTCTGGCACATGGCCTTCGCGTGGGTGCTCGCCCTCGGCCTGCTGGTCTACCTGCCGTGGTCGCTGGTGAACGGACACTTGCGGCGAGACGTGCACATCACCCGGCGCGAGTGGCGGCCTTCGCACATCTGGCACGATGTGAAGGAGCATGCCCGGCTTCGCTTCCCGACCGGAGCGGCGGCGCTGCGCTATAACGTGCTGCAGAAGATCTCCTACGCGGGCGTGCTGTTCGTCCTGATCCCGCTGATGATCGTGACCGGGCTGGCGATGTCGCCGGGCACCGACGCCTGGGCCCCGATCGTGACCGAGCTGTTCGGCGGGCGCCAGTCGGCCCGCTCGATTCACTTCCTGTGCGCCTGGGGGCTCGTGGCGTTCGTCGTGGTGCACGTGGTCATGGTGGTGCTGGCGGGGCCGATCAACGAACTGCGCTCGATCGTCACCGGCTGGTACCGGGTGCCGAGAGACAACCCATGACCAAGCTGATCCTCTCGCGCCGGTCGTTGATCCGCACCGGGGCACTGGGCGGTGGGCTGCTGCTGTCGGGCTGCGACAAGCTTTATCAGCAGCCGGCCTTTCGCGGCGCGCTCGAGAGCGCCGAGGACCTGCACCGCGTGACCCAGCGTGCGCTCGGCGGGCAGGCCCTGGCGCAAGAGTTCCGGCCTGCGGACCTGTCGCCGGTGTTCCGCGCCAACGGCAGCAAGGAAGGCGCGGGCGAGGCGTACAAGCAGCACCTGGCGCAAGGCTTCGATCGCTGGGCCTTGCGAGTCGATGGGCTGGTGGCGCGGCCGCTCGACTTGCCGCTGACCGCGCTCAAGGCGCTGCCGCAACGCGTGCAGATCACCCGGCACGACTGCGTCGAGGGCTGGAGCGCGATCGGGCAGTGGCATGGGCCGCAGCTCGGCCATGTGCTGGACCTGGCGCGGGTGAGCCCGTCCGCCCGCTACCTCGTGTTCCACTGCGCCGACATCTACGGCGGCGCGCCGTATTACGAATCGATCGACATGATGGATGCGCGCCATCCGCAGACGATTCTGGCCTGGGCGATGAACGGGCGGCCGTTGGAAGAGGCGCACGGCGCGCCGGTGCGGCTGCGCGTGGAGCGCCAGCTGGGGTACAAGCATGCCAAGTTCGTCATGCGCATCGAGGCGCGCGAGACCCTGGCGGGCCTGTACGGCGGCAAGGGCGGGTACTGGGAGGATTCGAGCGGCTACGCCTGGTACGCGGGGATCTAGGCAAGCTTTAAGCAGAGCGTCGTCCCGGGCTCGACCCGGGACCGGTTTCGCCAGTGATGAAACTCGCGTTGGGGCGCCTAGCCGACAGCACCGGACATGCCGAAACCGGTCCCGGGTCGAGCCCGGGACGACGTGGTGTTTCACCCTTCCGTCGCCCCCGCGCAGGCGGGGGTCCCGCTTCTTTCTTCCAAGATCCGAGTAAGAAGCGGGGTCCCCGCCTGCGCGGGGACGACGGATGTTTGGCTGCTGGCTGGCCCGAAAGCCGCAACCTCACCCCGAAAGCCGCAACCTCACCCCGCCAGGCGCACCAGTTCCCGCTCCTCGCGCACGACGCGGGGCTGGTCGGGCCAGATCCCGCGCGTGTCGTAGACCAGCTTGCTCGCCCGCTCGGCCAGGGGGACGACGCGGAACACGTCGTGGTCGACCAGCACGATGAGGATGTCGCAAGTCTCCAGCGCCTCGTCGACGTCGATCTGGACGGCGCCGGTGTCGGTGAATTCAATGGGCAGCTCGCTCGCGTAGGGCTCGACGATGTGCACCCGCTCGCCGTACTTGCGCGCCAGGCGCGCGGCGACGAAGCGGGCCGGGCTCTCGCGGAAGTCATCGATGTTGGCCTTGAAGGCGAGGCCGAGGCAGGCGATCTTCGCGCCCGGATGCGCGGCGACGAGCTCGTCCGCGCGCTTGATCACGTGGTGCATCTTGCCGTCGTTGACCCCGCGCGCGGTGCGGATCAGCGGGGTCTCCTCCGGCGCGCCGTGGACGATGAACCAGGGGTCGACCGCGATGCAGTGGCCGCCGACGCCGGGGCCGGGCGAGAGGATGTTCACGCGCGGGTGGCGATTGGCGAGGCGGATCACCTCCCACACGTCGAGGCCCATGCGGTCCGACACCATCGACAGCTCGTTGGCGAAAGCGATGTTGACGTCGCGGTAGGCGTTCTCGACCAGCTTGGTCATCTCGGCCGAGCGCGCATCGGTGACCACGCACTCGCCGCGCACGAAGCGCTTGTAGAACGCCAGCGCCTTGCGCGCGCAACGCGGCGTGATGCCGCCGATCGAGCGGTCGTTGTTGGTCAGCTCTTCCAGAATGCGGCCGGGAAGCACCCGCTCGGGGCAATAAGCGATCGAGATATCGGGCGTCTCGCGGGTGCAGCCCGGCACCTTCAGGTCGGGACGCATCTGCGCGATCATGTCCCGAAGCTGCTCGGTGGTGCCGACCGGCGAGGTCGATTCGAGGATCACCACGTCGCCCGCCTTCAGCACCGGCGCGATCGTCTTGCCGGCGGCCAGCACGTACGAGATGTCGGGCACGTGGTCCCCGGACTCGTCTTTTCCGAATGGCGTGGGCACCGCGATCACGAACACATCCGCGGGCGCGACCGTGATCGAGGCCGAGAGCAGGCCGCGTGCGACGACGCCCTGCACCAGGCCGTCGAGGTCGACTTCCTCGATGTGGATCTCGCCGCGGTTGATGGTGTCCACCACGCGCTGCGAGACGTCGAGGCCGAGCACCTTGCAGCCCGCACGCGCGATCACCGCAGCGGTGGGAAGTCCGATATACCCCAGGCCGACGACACAGACGTCAGGCTTCGAATCCGATTTCATTGGCGAGCAGCTCCACGATGCGGGCCGAGCTGTGCCCATCCCCGAACGGATTGTGGGCGCGCGCCATGGCCTCGTAAGCTTCCCTATCGTCGAGCAGGGTTGAAATTTCGGTAACGATGGTGGCGGCATCGGTGCCGACCAGCTTGGCGGTGCCGGCCTCGACGCCTTCGGGGCGCTCGGTGGTCTCGCGCATGACCAGCACCGGCTTGCCGAGCGCGGGCGCTTCCTCCTGCACGCCGCCGCTGTCGGTCAGCATGATCTCGGCGATGTTGATGAGCCGCGCGAAGTGCGGGTAGTCCAACGGCTCGATCAGGGCGACGTTGTCTTGTCCCGCAAGCGCGGTGTTCATCACCCGGCGCACGTTGGGGTTCAAGTGGACCGGGAAGATCACCGCGACGTCCGGACGCGATGCGATCTCGCGAATGGCTCGGGCGATGCCGTCCATGCCCTCGCCGAAGTTCTCGCGACGGTGGCTGGTGACGCCGATGATCCGCCGCTGCGCGAAGCGCGACTCGAGTTCGGCCAGGCCGCCGGCGAGTGACGGCTCCGCTTCGATTCGCGCCGAAACCCAGTGCAGCGCATCGATCACGGTATTGCCGGTGACGTGGACGCGGGTTGGATCCGCGTTTTCCTTGAGCAAGGCAGCGGCGGCCGTGGCGGTAGGTGCGAAGTGCAGGCTGGCCATCGACCCGATGATCTTGCGGTTCACCTCTTCGGGCCAGGGGTGATAGATGTTGTAGCTGCGCAGGCCCGCCTCGACATGATCGACCGGCAACTTGCGGTAATAGGCGGCCAGCGCGCCGGCCATGGCGGTGGCGGTGTCACCCTGCACGATCACGCGGGCCGGCTGCACCCGGTCCATCACCTTGCCCAAACCGGTGAGCAGATTGGCGGTCAGCGCGTCGAGCGTCTGGTCGGGCTGCATGACGTCCAGATCGTGGTCGGGCACGATGCCGGCGATCTCCAGCACCTGGTCGAGCATCTGCCGATGCTGCGCCGAGACGCAGACCACGCATTCGAAGCGCGAATCGGCCTTGAGCGCGTGGATCACGGGGAACAGCTTGATCGCTTCCGGCCGAGTGCCGAAGACGACGAGGATGCGGGCTGGCGCGGAAGAGGTCTGGGTCATGAGGGCGCGATACCAGCGCTGTGTTAAGCATGAAATAACCCGGACGCCGGAACCCGAAATCGGCAGGCGCCGTTCGCGAGCATTCGCGATACGGCGGTTTGCCGCTGTTTTTAAGCCCCTGCACCGACGGGTAAATCATCGGTATCGGTGCTGAAATCGGACGATTTTACACGGTTAAGAGAACTTTTATTAAGCAGTGTCAGGCGATGAGCAGCGTGCGGGCCGCAAGCCCGTCGTTACGGAGCCTTGCATGCGTGTTCTCACTTGTCTGGTCTACGAGCACGACCTGTGGATCGTGCTGCTCGCAGCGATCATGTGCCTGGCAGGCTCCGCCGTTTCGATCACCCTGTTCCGCCGGACGCTGGCCGAGCCGGGGACATCGCGCTTCCACTGGTGCTTCCTCTCGGCGGTCACGGCCGGGGCCGCGACCTGGGCGACGCATTTCATCGCCATGCTTGGCTACAAATCGGCCGTTCCGGTCGATTTCGATGGTCCTCTGACGATCGCCTCGGCGCTGATCGCGGTCGCGGGCATCGCGCTGGGACTGCTGTTCGCGATCTCGCGGAACCGTGCGCTTGCAGTGGTGGTCGGCGGCGGCGCGATCGGGCTGTCGATCGCGGCGATGCATTACACGGGCATGTTCGCCTACCGCGCCCAAGGCATCGTCGAGTGGCGTCCGGCTTATGTCATCGCCTCTCTGTTCGTCGCCTCGGGTCTGACGATGGCGCTGATCCACCGCCTGCGCCAGTCGCGGCCCGCCGACCGAATCGTGCCTTGCGCGATGCTGATGCTCGCGATCGTCGGCCTGCACTTCACCGGCATGGCCGCATTCTCGGTCACCCCGATCCCCGGCGTCTCGGCGGGAGCGGATAGCGAAACGTTCACGTCCGTTGCCTTGTCGATCGCGATGGTCGCGCTGCTGATCGTGGGCACCGGGATCTCGACGTACCTGCTGGAGGGCCGCACCCAGTCGCAGTCGCGCGACCGGCTGGCGCACATCGCCATGCACGACGCGCTGACCGGGCTCGCCAACCGCCACAGCTTCTCCGCCACGCTGGAGAGCGAGTGCGGCAAGCTGGCGCGCTATGGCCGCCCCTTCGCGCTGCTGATGCTCGATCTCGACCGGTTCAAGCCGATCAACGATACGCTGGGCCATCCGGTCGGCGATCTGGTGCTGCAGCGCGTGGCCAATCGCCTGCGCCAGGCCGTGCGCGAGGGCGACCTTGTTGCGCGAATCGGCGGGGACGAATTCGCGATCGTCGCGTTCGGAGTCGCCGATGCCGATCAGGCCTCCGCTCTGGCGGCGCGCGTGGTGGAGATCATGTCGCGGCCCTTCGTCGTCGGCGGCAGCGTCGCAGAGCTGGGCGCGAGCGTCGGCATCGCGCTGGCGCCCGATCATGGTGGCGAGAGCGAGCAGCTGATCCAGCACGCCGACGTCGCGCTCTACTCGGCCAAGCGCGACGGCAAGGACCGCTTCTGCCTATTCGAAACCGAGATGATGGACGCCATGCAGCGCCGCCGCTTCCTGGAGGTGGACTTGCGCCGCGCCTGCATGCGCGACGACTTCGAGGTGTTCTACCAGCCGGTCATCGATTCGCAGACCGGAGTGGTGACCGGCGCCGAGGCGCTGCTGCGCTGGCACTGCCCCGAGCGCGGCTACGTGTCTCCCGCCGAGTTCATTCCCATCGCCGAGGAGCTGGGCCTCGTCTCACGCATCGGCGCCAAAGTCCTGCAGCAGGCCTGCCGCGATGCCACGACCTGGCCCGAGGAGCTCGACGTGGCGGTCAACGTCTCTCCGGTGCAGCTGCTCGATCCGCGCCTCCCGCAGATCGTCTCGCAGGCATTGCTCGAGTCGGGGCTGCGCGCCGAGCGGCTCGAGCTCGAGATCACCGAAACCGCGCTGCTGGGCGACGACGAGGCGGCGCTGCGTACGCTCAACCATCTGCGCGACCTGGGCGTACGGATTTCGCTCGACGACTTCGGCACCGGCTACTCGTCGCTCAGCTACCTGCATCGCTTCCCGATCAGCCGGATCAAGATCGACCGCTCGTTCATCTGCAGGCTGCCCGACGACGAGGGCAGCGCGTCGATCGTGCGGGCCATCGCGCAACTGGGCGAGAGCCTGGACATGAAGGTCACCGCCGAAGGAATCGAAACCAGCGAGCAGCTCTCCTTCATCGCCAAGCACGGCTGCGACCACGTGCAGGGCTTTCTCATCAGCCGCCCGATCCGCGTGGCCGATTTCCTGGCCCTGCTCGAGGCGCGCGCCGCCTCCATCGCAGCGTAACGCGCAGGAGCACTGACCATGCCGCTAAGCCGTCTTCTCTATGTCAGCCGTTGCGCGATGCGCGAGACCGGGGCCGAGCGCGATGCCCTCGTGCGCGATCTCGCCGAGCGCTCGGCGAGCCGCAACGCCGCCGCTGGACTGACCGGCAGCCTGCTGCACGTCGGCGACAACTTTGTCCAGGTCCTGGAAGGGCCGATCGACGCGATCGAGCGTACCTTCGAGACGATCTGCTGCGATTTCCGCCATGACGAGGTCAAGCTGATCGACCTGGTTCCTGTGCGCGAGCGTATCTTCCCGGAATGGAGCATGGCGCTGCTGGGTGGCGGCGACAGCACGGCGCTCAAGCTGCGCGACGACCTTGAGGACTTGCGCTTCCTGGTCGGCATCAATGCGCGCGAAGCCGTGTCGCAGATGCGTCGGCTGCTCGATCACGAGATGGCGGTGACGGAGCAGGCCTGAGGCCGCGCGCGGCACAGCTTTCGCTTGCCGAGCCGGCATGCTTCGGGAATGTGCCCGCCATGGCAATACAAAGCGACAAGTGGATCCGCGAGCAGGCACGCTCCAGCGGCATGATCGAGCCTTTCGTGGAAGCGCAGCGCCGCGACGGGTGCATTTCCTACGGGCTTTCGTCCTATGGCTACGACGCGCGCGTGGCGGACGAGTTCAAGATCTTCACCAACGTCGATTCGGCCGTCGTCGACCCGAAGAACTTCGCGGCCAACTCGTTCGTCGATCGCAAGACCGACTGCTGCGTGATCCCGCCCAACTCTTTCGCGCTGGCACGGACGGTCGAATATTTCCGCGTGCCGCGTGACGTGCTGGTCATCTGCCTGGGCAAGTCGACTTATGCGCGCTGCGGTATCATCGTAAACGTGACACCGCTGGAGCCGGGCTGGGAAGGGCACGTTACGCTGGAGTTTTCGAACACCACGCCGCTTCCCGCGAAGGTCTACGCCAACGAAGGCGCGTGCCAGTTCCTGTTCCTCAAGGGCAACGAGCCATGCGAGGTCAGCTATGCCGACCGCGCAGGCAAGTACATGGGCCAGCTTGGGGTGACGCTGCCGAGGCTGTAGGCGGGGCTGGCCTTACACCGGCGCTCGGAACCGTCACCCTCGGGAACAAAGCTTTCGCGCGGCGCTTCCTTCCACGACACCACAGCAGGGAAGAGGCAGGCCATGTCGAAGATTGCCGCGATAATCGGACGCGTGCTGATCGGGCTTCTTTTCGTCGTCAGTGGCATAACGAAGCTTATGAGCATCGGTGCGACGGCGACGATGCTGGGCAGCTATGGCCTTCCCCCAAGCTTCGCCGTGCCGGTCGGCTTGTTCGAACTGGTCGGCGGCCTGTGCCTTGCTGGCGGTTTCGCGGTGCGACTGGTCGCGGTGCTGCTGGCGGTCTTCACCGCGGGCACCATCCTGTTCGCGCACAACCGCTTCGTCGACCCGGCGCAGGCCGCGCAGGCGCTCAAGAACCTTGCCATCATCGGTGGCCTGGCGCTGGCCTTCGCGCATAGCCAGATGTGGGGCCACTACTACACCTTGCGCACTTCGCGCCGCAGCGAAAGCGCCGCGCTTGAGGCCGAGCGCCGCGCGCACGAAGCCGAACTGCGCGCAGCCCGTGCCGAAGCCACCGTCGAGGCGGTGCGGACCACCACGCCAGCCGGCACGCACTACGTCGATACCAATCACGACGGCATCCCCGACACGACCCTTCGTGGCGATGGCGTGCGTCGTCGCAACCGCTGGTTCGACTGGTAGGACCGGCTCCCCACACGGGAACTTGCCCTCCGTTCCGCTCTGCGCTGAACTCGTGTTCAACAGACCAGAACGACCGGAGAGATCATGACCGAAGGCGCGATCGAGCAGCGGCTTGCCGCCCTTGAGGCCCGTTGTCGCAAGGTTGAGGATCACCTGGAGATCCTCAACCTGCTCAACACCTATGGCCCACTGGTCGACAGCGCCACGGCGCGCCCCGCGGGCGAGTTGTGGGTCGAAGGCGGCGGCTACAGCTTCACGCTGCCCGATGGCGGGACCAAGCGCCTGGAAGCGCCCGACGAGCTTGCGGGTATGTACCACTGGGAAGGCCACCTGGATCTGGTCCAGACCGGCTGCGCGCACCTGACCGCCACCCCCAAGATCAGCGTCAAGGGCGACGAGGCTCAGGCCGTTGGGTATTCCGTCGTCATCCTCAGGGAAGAGGATCGCTGGTTCCTGTGGCGCGCGGCGGTGAACCACTGGACCCTGCGCCGCACCGAGCATGGCTGGCGCATCGTCGAGCGCTTCAACCGCGCGCTGGACGGCTCGCCGCAGAGCCATGAGACCATGCGCAAGGTGGCCGCGATATGAGCCGCTTCGCAGGCAAGGTGGCCATCATCACCGGCGCCAGCACCGGCCTCGGCCCGGTGATGGCGCGGATGATGGCAGCACAGGGCGCCAGGCTGGTGCTCGCCGCGCGGCGCCTGGAATTGGTGGAGGAGGCCGCGGCGGCCATCGGCGATCAGGCCGTCGCGGTGCGCGCCGACGTCACCGACGAAGCCGACGTCGCGGCGATGGTGGAGGCGGCGATGAGCCGCTGGGGCCAGGTCGACGTGATGATGAACAACGCCGCGGTCCCCGGTATCGACAAGTACATCTGGGAGCAGACGGTCGACAACTTCCTCGACACCTACAAGGTCGATTGCATGGCCGCGATGTTGTGCACGCGCGAGGTGCTCAACCGCTCGATGCTGGAGCGGCGGACCGGCTCGATCGTCAACTTTTCGTCCAGCGCGGGGTGGGACGGCATGGTGCGCAAGAGCCATTACTCCGCCGCCAAGGGCGCACTGCGCATCCTCACCAAGACGATCGCGCGCGAAGTGGGCGAGTACGGCATCCGCTGCAATTGCGTGGTGCCCGGCGCGATCGGCACCGATCTGATGGTCAACTACATGAAACGCGTGGCCGCCGAACAGGGCAAGAGCCTGGAGGAGATCGAGGCGGGGATCGTTGCCCCGCTGCCGCTCAAGACCTTCTCCACGCCAGAGGACGTCGCGCGCATGGCACTGTTCCTCGCCTCCGACGATGCGCGTACCGTCACCGGCCAGTCGATCAATGTGGACGCGGGACTGGTGATGTCGTGAAAGGTGCCGGATGACCCTCGACGAACTGCTCGCGCGCGAGGCGATCCGCGACCTCATGGCCCGCTACACCACGGCGGGGGATCGCCTGCGGATCGGCGAGTTCGTCGAATGCTTCACGGCCGATGGCGTGATCGAGAGCGAGCACGTGCCCGAAGACCGGGCGTTCCGCTATCAGGGGCACGACGCGATCCGCGCGTGGCAGGAACGCTGGCTGCTGAAGGAAGGCGCGATCCACGGGGCGACGTTCGTGCGCCATCACCTTTCTACCTCGCGAATAGAACTCATCGAACCGCGCACGGCGCAGGCCCGGACCTATTGGGTGGCCTGGACCGACATCGGGCCCGATCATGCGGGCTACTATCTGGATCGCTTCGAGAAGATCGACGGCGCCTGGCTGATCGCGCATCGCCGGGTGCGGCTGGACTGGGAGGCGGAGGGGAGCCTGTTCAAGTCGGCCATCGGCAACACCAAGGCCTGACCGACCGTCACAGGCGCACGTTGCCCTTCACGAAGGACTGCGCCGAACGACGCGTCAGCTCGCGCTCGGCCGGCAGGCGCTCGGTCGCGTCGAGCTGGCGGGTGCCGACCAGCACCACCTGGCCGAGCGGATCGGCCAGCCGGATGCCGTAGTGGCGTGCCGCGCTCCACGCCACGTCGCCGAATGCCTCGAACCCGCTCCACAACAGCATGACCTCGTCGCCGACGCGCAACGGTTTGCCCGCGATGACTTGCGCGCCGTAGGTCGAAAGGTCGGTCAGGATGACATGCTGCGTGCCCGACCGGCTGACCAGCCGCGCGGCGAGGCGCACCCGCAGCCGTGCACTCTCGCGGCGGCCGCGCGGGTTGTCGAAGGAGGATGACGAGTGGGGGACCATGCCCACCGGTGTAGCGGCGGGCGACTACCGCTCGCCTTAGCACGCCATCCGTAAACCGACGGGGGGCGGCGCTGCCGCGGTTCGCGTCAGGCGATGGCCTGCGCGCCGCCCGTCACGAGTGCGACTTTGCCTGCACACGCAATTGGACGCTCATGGCATCGACACTCCGCCGTTGGGACGAAGGATCTGCCCGGTCATGAAGCGGCTGGCGTCCGAGGCGAGATAGAGTGCGGCCAGCGCGATGTCGCGTGTCGTGCCGGTGATCCCCAGCGGCGAGGCCTGGGCGCGCTGCTGGAGGCCGAGCTCGCGCTTGTCGGGGTCGATCGCGCCGCTTGCGTCGCGGAAGCTGTGCAGGCCCATCGGCGTTTCGACCCAACCTGGCGCGATCGCATTGGCGCGGATGCCGAAGGGGCCGAGTTCCTTTGCCACCGTACGCGTCAGCATGTTCACGGCGGCCTTGGACATCGAATAGAGGGACAGGCCCGGCACCGCCGTCTCACCGCCGCTGGAGGACAAGTTGACGATGGAGCCGCCCGCGCGCCTCATCGCGCGCCCCGCGGCGACACAGCCCCAGTAGACGCCCTTCAGGTTGATTGCGAGCAGGCGATCCAGTTCATCCTCCCGGGCCTCGAGCAAGGGTCGGTGGACGATGATGCCCGCCACGTTGATCCAGATGTCGAGGCGGCCCGTCTCGGCCAGCGCGAGGTCCGCCAGTGCTTCGATCTCCGCTCGGCAGGAGACGTCGGCCACCTGCGTGATCGCGGGCGGCCCTGCTTCACCGATCAGCCTTGCCGTCTCGGCGAGGCCGTCTTCGTTCACGTCGCTGACCAGCGTGCGGGCGCCGGCCTGGGCAAGCAGGCGCGCCGTCTCGCGGCCGATGCCCGAGGCTGCCCCGGTGATGACGGCCGTGCGACCGCTCAGGTCGAACTCCTGGGCGATGGCTCTTTGCGGCACCTCTTGGGCGACAGGTTCGGTCTGCATGGCGCATCCTCTCGATCGGTTCTCGAATTTTCGAGACAAGGCTGCGATCATGGTGGCGAGCGGTCAATCGTCATTCTGCCGCCGAACCGATCCGCCGCGCAAATTCGTATATACGCAGCTCGTTTTCCGTAATGATGTATTTACGCTGGAGCCGTCGTTTTGAATTGCAGTGCCGGATCATCGTCGCCTAGCAATCTTGCAACAAGACAAGATCGGGAGACGACTATGGACCTGAGCCTCCTTTACGAATTCGATGTGCCGCAGCCCTGGGCCGGCGAACATCCCTGGGGCCAGCGCACCGAAGAGCGCCGCGTCTACAAGGAGAACATCGAGCAGATCGTCCTGGCCGACAAGGTGGGCTTCGACACCGTCTGGCTGGTGGAGCACCACTTCCGCGAGAACCGCAGCCACATGCCCTGCAACGAAGCCGTGCTCGGCGCGCTGTCGCAGATCACCGACCGGATCAAGCTGGGCTTCGGCGTCTCGCTGATGCCGCACGAATTCGTCCATCCCGCCCGCGTTGCCGAGAAGGTCGCGACCGTGGACGTGCTCTCGCGGGGTCGGGCCGTGTGGGGCATGGGCCGCTCGACACCGATGGAGCAGATCGCGTTCGGCGTCGACATTCCCGCCAGCAAGGACAAGATGAAGGCCGCCGCGCGCACCGTCGTCGGCATGTGGGAGCAGGAATACTACGAGGAGGATTCCGAGTATCTCAAGTTCCCCAAGCGGATGGTGACGCCCAAGCCCTACCAGTACCCGCACCCGCCCGCATGGATGGCCGCCGCCACCGAAAGCAGCGCGACGATGGCGGGCGAGAACGGCTGCGGATTGCTGTGCTTCTCCATCATGCAGCCGCTCGACAAGCTGGCCTCGATCATCAAGACCTATCGCGCCGCGCAGGAAACCGCGGTGCCGCTGACCGGCGTGCACACCAACAAGGTGGGCGTGTACACCTTGGTCCACTGCGCGGAATCGCGTGACAGCTTTGCCACCAATCGCGTCTGGGAATCGATGTGGTGGTGGTATGAAGGCCTGGCCAAGTTCCACCTCAAGTGGGAGATGGCCCATCTCTCCGACGAGCAGAAGGCCGACGCCTTCCCGCTGCTGGAAGCGAAGGTGCGCAACGACTTCGACATCGAGCGCTTCGACCAGGAGGACATGGTGATCGCCGGTACGCCGGACGAATGCCTGCAGAAGTTCCTGCGCTGGGAGGAGATCGGCGTCGACCAGCTCCTGTGCTACCTGAACTTCGGATACCTGCCGCACGAAGCGGTGATGAAGTCGATCGAGCTGCTCGGCACGCGTGTCATGCCGGAATTGCAGAAGCGAGGTGCGTCGCGAGCCGCCGCGAGCCTTGGCCAGCGGATCGGCGACACCGAGCGCGAGCTTCGTTCCGATCGGCAGGCCGCATGAGCGGGTCCGCAGTGGAGCGCGATCTCTTCGGGTTCGCAGGCCGGCGCATCCTCATCGTCGGCGGCGGCCAGGGCATGGGCGAGGCGACCGCCCGGCTGCTCGCCTCCCTCGGCGCAGAGCTTGCGTTGCTGGACATCGAGATCGCGCGGGCCGAGCGGGTGAGGCGCGATGTCGAACAACTGGGCGTGCGGGCCTACGCGGTCCAGGCCGACGTGACCGACGAGGCTTCGCTGACAGCCGCCTTTGCGCAAGTGGAGCGCGAGTTCGGGCCGGTCGACGGCCTGGTCACGATCATCGGCATGGCGGCATGGAGCTCGCTTGCCGAGATGACGACCGAGATCTGGGACGCCGACCACAACCGCAACTTGCGTTATGTGTTCATCGCCGCGCGCGAGTTCGCGCGTAGCCTCATCGCGCGTGGGGCACCGGGTTCGCTGGTCACGATCGCCTCGGTGGATGGCCTTCGCTCCGCCCAGAACCACGGCTCCTACGGGGCGGCCAAGGCGGGGCTCGTCAATCTCGTGCGGACCATGGCGCAGGAGTGGGCACCCCATGGTATCCGGGCCAACTGCGTCGCGCCCGGCGGCGTCGTGACCCCGCGCATTCCGCTGGGAGACCCCGAGCGTGAAGCCCAGGGCATGGCGAACGTGCCGATGAAGCGGCGCGGCACCACGGACGAGATCGCCAATGCGGTCGGGTTCCTGCTGTCCGACATGGCGACCTACGTCACCGGGCAGACGCTTGCGGTGGACGGCGGGTACATCGCGGCGGGCGGATTCAGCACCAAGCTACCGGCACCACAGGGCCAGACGATCGGGGTCGGTACCTAGCGTGACGCATCCGGATGCGCTGCCCGAACGCCCGGGCCAATCCGCTCCAGCAGACCTGCAAGGCAAGCGCCACATGCTCGCCGCCGTGATCGCCGGTGGCGCTCTGCCGGAGGCGGAAGGGCAAGTCGACGAGGTCATTGCGCGCGTGCGCACGATCCGGTTCGGCCATGCTCGCCCGGATGCTCCCACCATCGTCCACTTTCACGGCGGCGGCTTCCGGCAGGGCGCGCCTGAAGTCTGCGCCCGCTATGCCTCGGCTCTGGCGCACGCGACGGGGGCGACCGTACTTTGCCCGGCCTACCGCCTGGCTCCGGAGGCGCCGTTTCCCGCGGGCTTGAACGACGGGATGCGCGTGCTGCGGCACCTGGCCCCATCGCCTGCCCCACTCATGCTCGCCGGCGATTCCGCGGGCGGCGCGATCGCGGCGGCCCTGGCGCAGCTTTGCGCGCGGGACGGTATCGCGGTTGCCGGCCTCGTCCTGCATTCGCCGTGGCTCGATCTGCGGGTCACCAGCGCTTCCTACCGTACCAATGCCGGGTCGGACCCGCTGTTCTCGGAAGGCTCGGCGACCGAGGCGGCGCGGATGTACTTGCAGGGCTATCCCGCCACCGATCCGCTGGCCTCGCCAGTGCTTGGCGACCCCGCGCTATTCCCGCCCACTTACATCAGCGTCGGCCTCGGAGAGGTGCTGCTCGATGATGCCCGGGCCTTCCACCGGCGGCTCATTGCCGCCTCGGTTCCTGCGACCCTCCACGAGGTTGCGGGGATGGATCATGTCGCGGTGACGCGCGGCCCGGACCTGCCCGGCTCGCGCGAGGTCCTGGCCGCCACCTTATCCTTCCTCGCCGGCCTCCACTGAGCGCCCGCATCGATCGCGAATGGCACCGCGTGCCATCTCCACCAGAGCCGGGGCATCGTCGCGAACCGCCTCATACGGCCCGGCGATGCCGAGCACGGTCGGCACCTGGAAGATCGTGGCGGGCAGGGGCAGTGCGATCGACCAGATCCGGTCGTCCGCACTCGGCCCTTGCGCGAAGCCCTGCGCGCGCACCGCGGCGATCTCAGCGGGCAGCGCCTGCATGCGCGCCTGGCTCAAGCGCGCACGGACCGCGAGCCGCGTGACATCGGCATCGTCCAGCGTGGACAGGTAAGCCGATCCCACTGCCGAGCCGAAGATCGAGATGCGCAGGCCCCGTTCCGCCGTGGCGCCTTCGGGAATGGCGGAATCGATGATCTGCATGAACAGGTCGTTCGGCGAAGATGCCGTGGCGACGAGGTTCGTTCGCAGCCCGACCTCAGCCAGCAAGTCTCCGACGTCGGCACCGGGACCATACAGCACGCCGATCCAGCGGCTGAACTTGGTCAGTCGCGCCGACGGCAGGTAAGTCTTCCTGCGGGCATCGAACACCAGGTGGCCCGAGCCGATCATGGTCTTGAGCATCTGGTTGGTGGAGGACGGATTGAGATCGAGCGCCGCGCCGATCTCGACCGCGCGCAAGGGGCAGCGCCGTATTCCGAACAGCTCCAGCACATCCAGCGCCCGCGTTGCCGACCGCGACCGGCTGCGCTGCTCGCCCGGGCGCTTCACGACAGCGGGGGATCTGTTGGGCTTGGGGGCGTCGGACAACATCTTGAACCAGGGCCATGGACGAGAACGACCGGCCTTAGCATCGTCGCGCCAGCGCCACCAAGCTTGCCCGCGCGACCGCAGTCGTGGACGCTCTTCAGCCCGGCCGATCGTCCGCTACACCGCGCATGGCGGCCCGCAAGGCCTCTCCCAGCTTCAGCATCGCCGGAGAGCGCGATCGCCGTGCCAGGGTGTAGATCATGATGGGCATGGTAACGCGTGCCCGGTCTCCCACCGGGATCTCCTCGACCAGGCCTTGCGCCATCTGCGGCCGGACTGCGACGGCCGATGCGATGAGGATCGCGTCGGTGGCCTGCGTCAGCTTGGCCAGGATGTCGTAGTCCTCGACGATGTGCCTTGGCCCCGAGATCAGGCGGGTCACGCGCGCGGGCAGGTGCGTGAACGTGCCCGCCTCGCCCGCCAGCAGCACGGGGTATGGCCCCTCGTCGTCGAGGTTCGTCAAGGCAGGGTGGCCCGCCCGGACCAGCAACGACAGCGGAAAGGCGCCGAGCCGTTCGGCTCGGATCGCCGGGTCCTGCGAAAGTCCGCTCTCGGCGCTGACGAAGAAGTCGATCTCCCCCGCCTTCAGCATGGGCGACAGGGCCTCGATGCTGCGGATCGCAACGCGATTGCGCCATGCCGGGGCCGCGGCGATGGCGTCGCTCAGGACTGGCGCCAGGAGTGCGCGGGCGACGAGCGGCTCCATTCCGAAGGCGATCTCGCCTTCCTCCAGCAAGGCCGTGCGCTGCATGAAGGTCGCCAGATCGTCCGCGCCCGCAAGCAGCGCGCTTGCCCGCTCCACGAAGGCGGCTCCGGCGCGCGTCAGGCTGACACCGCCCCGATCGCGGTCGAACAGCCGCGAACCGCACTCACGCTCCACCGCCTGGATGCTGCGCGTCAACGCGGATTGCGAGAGGCCCAACCGTTCGGCGGCGCGCACGTAGTTGAGGGTGTGCGAAAGCGCCACGACATGCCTCAGACTGCGAAGATCCACGTTGCACCGATCGCATATGTTCCAGCCATCATATGCATTGGACGCTGCATGCTTTGACTGCAATCCTGCTCTTGCCGCCATGGGTGCAAGCAGGGCGGCGGGGATGCGGTGAAGGCCGACACGAGCAGGTGACAGGCTCGGGCGGTCGAAAGGATGGCGACATGGGCCGGCAAGACCAGGGCGAACTGCGCTTCTCGCCCGAAGAGTTGCGGCGCAAGTACGCGGCCGAGCGTGAGAAGCGGCTCAGGCCGGATGGTATCGCTCAGTACCGCGATTTTGCAGGGATCTTCTCCGAAGACGACCCCTATACGCCCCGCGTGGAGCGATTGCCGCGCCATGAGACGATCGACGTGGTCGTGATCGGCGGGGGCTTCGGCGGGCTGCTGACGGCGGCTGAACTGCGCAAGGCCGGTATCGGCGACTTCCGCATCGTCGAGAAGGCAGGCGACTTCGGCGGGACTTGGTACTGGAACCGCTATCCGGGGGTGCGCTGCGACGTGGAGTCGTACATCTACCTGCCGCTGCTGGAGGAGATGGGCTACGAACCCCGCGAGCGGTACGCCACCGGCGCCGAGATCCTCGCCTACTGCCAGCAGATCGGGCGCCGCTATGCGCTCTACGAGACGGCGCTGTTCCAGACCGCGGTGACCGAGGTGCGCTGGAGCGAGAAAAACCGCCGATGGTCGGTGCTGACGGATCGCGGCGACGTGCTGGACGCCCGCTTCGTGGTTGTCGCCGGCGGTGTCCTGCACAAACCGAAGCTGCCGGGCATACCCGGCATCGAGACGTTCGCAGGCGAAAGCTTCCACACCTCGCGGTGGGATTATGCCGTGACCGGCGGAGATGCCGGCGGTGGCCTGGACAAGCTGGCCGGGAAACGCGTGGGCATCATCGGCACCGGGGCGACGGCCGTGCAGGCGATCCCGCTGCTCGCGCAAGGTGCGGGCCACCTCCATGTCTTCCAGCGCACGCCGTCGGGCGTCGGTGAGCGCGGCAATGCGACGACCGACCGGCAGTGGTACGCCGCCCTTGCGCCCGGCTGGCAACGCGAGCGGATGGCCAATTTCACTTCCATCACCGCAGGCCAGGTGCCCGATCGCATTCTGGTCGAGGACGGCTGGACCGATGTGTTCCTGCCCCTCGTCGATGCCGCGGCGAGCGACCCCGCAAACGCGGCCGAACAGCGCGAACTGGCCGATATGCGCAACATGGAGCGGATCCGCGCGCGCGTAGACGCCCTTGTCGACGACCCGGTCACCGCCGAGGCGCTCAAGCCGTACTACCACCAGATGTGCAAGCGTCCCTGCTTCCACGACGAGTACCTGGCCACGTTCAATCGCCCGAACGTCACGCTGGTCGACACCGATGGCGTGGGCGTGGAGCGGATCACGCCCAAGGGCGTGGTCGTGGGCGGGACGGAGTACGAACTGGATTGCCTGATCCATGCGTCGGGCTTCGAGGTCGCGACGATCCAGACCCGCAGGCTGGGCTTCGACATGATCGGCCGCGCGGGGCAATCGCTGGAAGCCAGCTTGGAGCGCGGTGCCGAGACGCTGTTCGGCCTGCACCGGCTGGGCTTCCCCAACCTGTTCCTGTTCAGCACGACGCAAGCCGGCGCCTCGATCAATTTCGTACACGTCCTGGTCGAGCTTGCCGAGCATGCGGCCTACGTAATCCGCAAGGCGAGGGAGCAGGGTGCGACGACGGTCGAGCCGAGCCGCGAAGCCACGGAAGGCTGGCTTCGGATCGTCCTGAGCCGGCTGCAGGGCTTCGGCGAGTTCCAGCGCCAGTGCACGCCGGGCTACTTCAACAACGAAGGCAACCTGGGCGGCGGCGTCCTGCGCAATGTGGGCTTCGTCGGCGATGCCAACGAATACTTCGCCATGCTGCACGAATGGCGCGCGGCGGAGCGGATGGAAGGCCTGGTCCTGACGATAGACGCGCAGCAGGAGATGACGCGATGAGCGACGATCGTTTCGCCGGTGAATTCGCGGGGAAGACCGTGATCGTCACCGGGGCCGCCTCCGGCCTCGGCAAAGTGACGGCCGCCGCCTTCGCGCGGTCCGGGGCGGACGTCGCCATGGTCGATATCGATCGTGACGGTCTGGAGCAGTCTGTAGAGGCGGTTCGGGCCGAAGGCGGCAGCGCGCGTCCCATCCTTGCCGACCTTTCGCAGTCCGACGTCGGCAGCATGGTCATAGACGCGACGGTGCAGGCATTCGGCACCATCGACGTGCTGGTGAACGTCGCGGGCGTGTTCCACTTCAGTCCCGTGCCCCAGACCACGGCGGAGGCCTGGGACCGCGTGTTCGCGATCAACCTGCGCGCGCCGTTCCTGCTGTGCCAGGCCGCGCTGCCGCACCTGGTCGAGCGCGCCGGCGCCATCGTCAACATCGCGTCGAGTTCCGCGTTCTTCGGCCACGCCTACCTGACCGCCTATGGCGCCAGCAAGGCCGCGCTGGTCAGCCTGACCAAGTCGCTGGCGATGGAATACGCGCGCACCCCGGTGCGCATCAACGCCCTGGCGCCGGGTGGCATGATGACGCCCATGGTCAGCGGCATGACGTCCATGTCCGACGGCATCGATCGCGACCTGGTCTCCCGCTACGGCGGCCTGCGCCCGCCCAACGAGCCGGAGGACCTGGTGGACCTGATCCTGTTCCTAGCCTCGCCGCGAGCCACGGCGGTGCATGGCGCGTGCTTCGCCGCGGACCGAGGGATCACTGCGGGCTGACATCCCACGAGCGTATCCGCCCAGGCGTCCGAGGTCTCATGATCTCGTCGTCGACCGCCTGACCCAAGGTTTGCTCTCAAGCCGTTCGAGGTGGGACGGTGAGAAAGGATCGAGAGCGAGGCCGTCGGCGCTGAGGCCTTCTGCGTTCTCTGCCCAGCATGAGAGATTGGCGTCACCAATTCGGCGAGGCGTACATCATACTGACTGATTCAGAAGCTGAGCTCTGGGGAAAAGGCGCGGACCAGGCGGCCTCCGCATCAGAGAGCGCGATCAAGCCTGCTAACGCGTAAGCGTCCGGTGAGCGGTTCTGCTCAGGCGGCGCGGTAGTTCCAAGGCAAGAGATCGTCGATTTGACGGTTGGGGTGGTCGGCGATGCGGTT
>NZ_JACHLR010000030.1 GCF_014204535.1 Novosphingobium chloroacetimidivorans | reverse complement strand
GTGACCGCAACCGCATCGAGCGCATGTTCGGCCATCTTAAGCAGTTCCGCCGCATCGCCTCCCGATACGACAAAACCGCCCTGTCATTCGCCAGCCTCCTGAACCTGGCTGCAATCCGCAAGTGGTTGCCGAACTTTGTCAACACGGCCCAGCTCGCCTCGGCTTACGCCGCAGCTGCGACCGGAGCTTTGTAACCCTCTCCCTTGATGAGCACCGCACATATGATCTGCGTTATTTTGTTGGCGAGCGCGACGGTGACCAGTATGCGTGACTTTGCTGGGCAGCAACTGCTCGACCCGTGAGCACGCCGGAGCGCCGCGTCTGCTCGCCTGCAGCACGACCGCGCTGCTCCTGATGATGAGCAAGCGCCCGAGCGTTCGCTCGCCCATCTTCGTCATCGAGCCCAGCTTCTGTTTGCCTCCGTCGACAGCTGCCGAGACGCCAGGCCGACCCAGGCGGCGCAGTCGCGGCCCTCGGTAAAGGTCTCTGCTGGCGGTGCCAGGCGGGGCAGAGTAATCGGCCCCACCCCAGAGATCGTCATGACCCGCAGCGCAATCGCATCCTCGCGTGCTCGCGTGCTCGCCGTGCGATCTCCTTGTCGGGATCACCAATCCTGTCGTTCAGCTTACCCGGAAGTTCGAGCATCGTGCGAAACATCGTTCTGGCTGCGTCAGGAACGGACGAGCCAATCTCATCTTCGAGCAGGCCGGAGCATCGCCACGTGCGACGGGCCCTTCGGTGCCAGCCGGCCACTCTCGGTGAGAGGTGTCCCCGGATCGCATTGGTCAAATGGGCGCGCTGACGCACCAGCATTTCGCGGGCGCGGAACTCCGGATGCCTGCTGCTCCTCCCTCTCGATCGCCAAGAACCGCATGTTCGGCCGCTGCACCGGCTCGCACATTGGCTCCTAGCTCATGATCGACCACCTTGCCTGTGACATCCTGGACGGAGTAGCCTTTCGAAAGATGCACTCACCCGCGAGTTTCGGCCGGCTCAGGTTGCAACGTTCTGAGATTGTTCGGTGACATGGGGGCCAGATCAAGGCGATAATGGTGCAATATCCACGATCGAGTGGAAGGAAGCACCTTGTGGCAGGTACTCCACGGGAGCGCCAGAACGACTGAAGCAGTGCGTCGAGCGACACGGCATATTCAAGAGAGCCTGAGAGCGCTGGCCAAGCGCCATGGCGTCAATCAGAAGACGATCGCCGGGTGGAAGAAGCGGTCCTCGACTGCCGACGTACGGACCAAGCCAAAGGAGCCCAGGTTCATAACGCTGACGATTGAGGAGGAAGCAGTCGTGGTGGCGTTCCGGTACCACACGCTGCTGCCGCTGGATGACTGCCTTTACGCGCTACAGGAGACCATCCCACATCTGACACGCTCCTGCCTGCATCGCTGCCTGCAACGTCATGGCATCAGCCGGTTGCCCGATGTCGATGGCGACAGGCCGGTGCGGGCGATGTTCGAGGCCTACCCCATCGGCTACTTCCACGTTGATCCGGCTGAGGTGCGAACCGAGCAAGGCAAGCTCTACCCGCTTGTGGCAATTGATCGAACGTCTAAGTTCGCGTCCGTAGAGCTGCACGAGGAGGCCACTCGCCAGGTAGCCAGTGACTCACTGCGCCACCTGGCAGCCGCTGTGCCGTACCGGATCCATACGGTGCTTACCGAGAATGGAAACGCACTTCACCGACCCAACCGGCGACGGCCGGACGCAAAAAGACATCAATGCAATGCGACCACAGAATCTTTCCTTTCGCTGCCGTTCCTTTGAACTGGTTTGCGCCGACCTCGACGTCGAAAACCGCCTCACCAAGCCACGCCATCCTTGGAACAACGGTTAGGTCGAACGAATGAACCGCACGATCAAAGAGGCCACGGCCTAAAGCTAACATCGCTTTGTGGAGGAAGATGAATCCGTCGACGTCAGAGCCAGAGCGGGCCGGCGCCGCGGGGGAGCGTCGCCGACCCTAGCCGCAATCGGATTGGCATCAGGGGATGCGGCTGCGGCTCACCTAGGCATTTCGCCGGACAAGCGCAAAGGAGAATGGGAGTGGCGCACGATTGGCAGCAGCTTCCGGGCCGCAGCGCGGCGCGGCTTTTCAACGGCGACCGGGTGCTGCTTGCCGTGCCGATCGGGTTGGTAAGCGGCCGTCCCAACCCAGATTTCCCATACGAGCTACACTTCGCACGCTGGGACGACGATGAGGTATGTGAGCGACGAACGAGACTGATGACGACACCGGCGGCATCCTGTGGCTCAATGCTACAGCGCCGACGTTCTCGGCTGAGGTGAACCTGCCTTACTGAGGTTCAGCCATCTTCGCCTTGATGGCGTCCGAGCTCGCCGCGGCCAACTCGCACATCCGCTACTGCCAAGAGGGCGAGGCCTCCTGCCACACCTCCCGATCCCAGTCGGAGTCTGTAGCGAGCTGCGTGTTCCACATTGCCTTTGCTATTTCCTCAACCAGAGTCTCGCCATCGTTTGGGCTGCATATGCGACATCGGCTCTTTAGGCTTTGACCTTGCCGCAAAAGATCGGCTCGGCTGGGCGGGGGCTCGTACCTGCAGCTTGTCGAAGCGCACCTGAACGCTGTCGAGCACGGAGTCGTGCGCGCGTTAGGCCTTCTCCCGAATGGAGCCGGTCCGATCGCGGATCAGGCTCTTGCCGACCTACCCAAGGTCGAACTTGATCTCGACGGGCAGCTGATCTTTGATTGATCCCTCGAAAAGAAGTCGTCACAATCGGGCATGCCTCTTGGTAGCGGTGAAGAAACGGCTTGGGGACATCCATCCCGAGTGCCCACGCCAGACTGCGACTGACGACTACGTGAATGATAATAAAGATGTGAGACATGCACAGCGCTATCAGTATGTCCTCGCTCAATGTTGGACAGCCAGAAGAGGAGCTGTTTTATCGTCACATGGTACTAGCGATGACTATTGCATGTAGCCTATTGCGCACTCACATAAGCACCTGCAGGAGCATCGCGTCGACGCTGAACCTGCCCTGACCAACGAGACCTGTAAGGAGGTTCTCAGGGCGGCAAGCCAATTTCTTGGCATCATCATCCGTTCAAGCCGCAAGACGTGTGGACGGCCTATGCGAAAGCGGCCTACTGCGATGGGGTACAAGTCTCTCCGGCAGGAGCGGCAGCGCCTCGTGGGCATTGCGCGGAAGCAAGGAGGTCGGCGATGACCACCCTCTGCCAGCTCGCCCGTGACTGGAACGGCATCGTGCCTGAGGGGGAACGCTTGAAGAGCGAAAGTGGAATGGCTTGCACTGCCTCTACTTTCGCAGGCTCGACGGCAAACAACGCCGCTGGTCACGCAACGGCACTCGACATGAAGCCGCGGACCTCAGCCTGCACCACCTCATGCTCATAGGGGAGCAACCTGGGGAAAACTTGTTCGTAGACGGTGAAGTGGCGTTGGCCGGGAAGCCGTCAGCAACCAAGCACTAGATTGAGCGCAGTTAGCGTGCGGTTGGAGTAGCTGGCAGGCTGCACCTGTTCGACTGCATGGCTGAGGCGCACTGGCGGGCAGGGGGCACGGAGACGCCGCTGACGAGCGCAAGGTATGGCTGGCAGGCTTGGTAAGAGCAGGGTTCTGCTGACACTTGGAGATCGCGCGAGCACAGCCGCGGTGCCACGAGACGAGCTGCGTCCAGCTGGTCGATAATACGTGGATCTTTGACACGGCTCAGGCGCTAGATGAGGCGCAGAGCATCTGGTCGCAGGGCAGTGAAGGCGCTATGCTTGAAGGCGCCATGGCGCCATACAAGCGGGCTCAGGGTGCATCATGGCTGAAGGTGAACCAGGCAAACGCGTAGACGTGAATTGGCGTCCGCTTTGCAGCTTGAGGGATGTTGAACTTTGAGCGAAGTGAGAACACACGACATTATTGAGCGGCCAGAGATGGTTCGGTCTGTCCTTATTAGATACGCGTCACTGTTCGGTATTGCGGCTGGATCAGTTGCAGCATGCTTTGGAATTTCGGTTGGTCTACGATGGATGGACTACCAAGCCTACGTCGAACTTGAGGGCTGTCTGAACGCTGAAAGGTCAGAGCGTCAGCACGGACTTCCTTTGCGGGCGCCCGAGTTCAGTTGTGTTGGCATGCTCCTGGATAGGTCGACAATCAGCCCTCTTGGCGGGAGCGCACCTTGACGGAGGGTATCGTCACCCGCGCTTTTGAACTCGCCAGCAGCGGGAAGTTTCGTGAGTTGGTAGAGCTCGAGCGGCAGCTAACACGCGAGGGCTACTCGAACGTGGGGATGCACCTCAACGGACCGTTGCTGAGGAAGCAGCTCAGGGCGGCGATGGTAGCGTCTAGATGATGCCTCAAGAATAATGCTGACTGGCTGGGCGGTGACCTTCGTGCTTGCCGGTGCCATAGCCATAATCGACGTGCTCTACGCCGACCAGATGATGAGCACGTACGGCCGAGTGCTTCTCGGCACCCTGGCTCTCGTGATCATAGCGGTAACGATCTGGAACCTGTGAGCTGCGGACAACTTACCTTTGGAACGAGGGTGATCCGTTGGTTCTTCCCCTACAAGGAATCCGCAAACTCGCACAGACGCGGAGGAGGGGGCACGCCGACAGCAGCTATTCTAGGGAGCAATGATGAAATTAGGCGATCGGGAGTATGTATTCGTCTTGGCGATGCTCGGCTTGGTGTTGCTCGTCATCGGCAAGGTCATTTTCCGTGTTTTCGGGCCCGGACTGAGTCGCCTCGTGCAGTTGCTTGGCTTTGGCGCAATTGTTACCAGCGTGCTGTTCGCTAGTGCGCTCGCGCTGCCATACTTCGGGTCGTTTCGTTAGCTCTTGGCGAGCGCTTACCGGGCGGAAGTCCGCGCAGCGCGTGCCGTAGTCCGTACACGCACCGCTTGCTGGCAGGTAATGATCGGACCGGCGCTTGATGATACTCAGGGAACTGTAGCAAAATGAGGCACATGGCGCCTGGTCACGTACTGTCTACTCAAAGCAGACTAGCGTTCCTTTCCATGTTGGCGCATGTAGTGGCCGTAACAGGAGGCGACCATGAAGACATGGCTTTTTGTTGGCGAAGCGGGACTTCAAGCTCTCAGTCGCAACAAGCGCGGGGCTCGACTGCCTGAGCGACTCGGCCCATGGTACTTGCTGTCCACGGCAAGCTTTGATGAGGCAGCAGACCAGAACCTGACGGCGCTCCGATCTATCGAGGCCAAAGGCTATTTCGTTCTTGGCTACGCCGATCCCAAGCTCGTCATACATCAACAAGTCGCGAGGACGGCAGCCGGCCCACAAGCCACCGGCCCCGCTCTCGGGCATGCGCCCCCCGAGTTTGGCAGGCCTCAGATAAGAGACCTGATCTGGAACTCCATCGTACGCATCCGATAGAGGCCGCGATCAGGTCACGACATAGATGCCTGTTTAGGCGGCGAGCTCCGGAGCCTGCTCGAGAGTCTGCGCAGCCTTCCAGTGCCAGGGGAGAAGCTCGTGTAGTCGGGTCTGCGGGATGTCGGCGATGCGATCGAGGACATCGCTGAACCAGGCGAGCGGATCGACGTCGTTGAGCCGCGCGGTTCCAAACAGACTGAACATGATGGCGGCCCGCTCGCCGCCGCGGTCCGAGCCGACGAACAGCCAAGCCTTCCTGCCCCGGGCCACGGCACGAAGCTCGCGCTCGGCCGAGTTGTTCGTCAGGCAGATCCGACCGTCGGCGAGTAAGGTGGTGAAGCCTTCCCAGTCGTTGAGGAAGTAGGCAATCGCCTTGGCAACAGCATCGTGGCACGAGAGGCTGGCGCGTGTCGTGTGCATCCAGGTCTCCAGCTTGGCGACGATGGGCGCGGATCGCTCCTGGCGAACGGCAAGCCGCTCGGCGGCAGGCTTGCCGCTGATGTCGCGCTCGATGGCAAAGAGCCGATCGATTATGACCAGCGCCTCGGCTGCCAAGGGAGAGACGAGCGGCGCCGCACCGTTCTTGCGCTTTGTCTGCTGCTTGATGTCGACAAGCTTGAAGAACTCCCGGCGGCCATGTGCCCAGCAGTTTGCGCGCGTCATCGGCTGCTCGCTTCGGCCGTCGCGGAACAGCTCGTTGAAGCCGGCAAACCTGTCGACCTGGAGGATCCCGCTGTAGCCAGCCAGATGTGCCCGAGGATGCTCGCCCTTGCGATTGCGCGAGTAGTAGCACAGCGCCACCGGCGGAGCCGGCCCGCCAAACGGCCGATCGTCGCGGATATAATCCCAGATCCGCGCTACCTCGGCCTTGTGCTTGGCGAGCAGCGGTACCGTGGTGTCGTCGGCGTGCAGCCGGTCTGCCGCAAGCGCGTGGGCTTCCAGGAGCAAGAACAGCGGCTTTACCGCCACGCAGATCGCCCCGATCTGATCCGCCAGCGTCGAGAGGCTCAAGGGGATGCCCTCTCTCTCGAGGCGGTCACGCTGGCTGTTGAGAGGCTGATGCAGCCCGTATTTCTGGAAGGCAAGGTTTGCCAGGAAGTGCGGACCGAACATCCCGCGCGGGGTAACGTGGAATGGCGCCGGAGGCTGGCTGATCTTGTCGCAGCGGCGGCAGGAGACCTTTTCCCGCACGGTCTGGATCACTTTGTGGCGCGCCGGCACGCGCTCGAGCGTCTCGGTGACGTCCGCGGGCAAGTGGCTCAGATCGTCCGAGCCGCAGCATGGGCAGGTTTCGGGCGCAGGGATCACGACCCTCTCGCGCGGCAGATCGGCAGGGAACTCCCGGCGCGTGCTCCGCTTGCGGGTGAAAGCCGCGACCGTGGTGGTCTTTGCCGCCGCGATTCGGCCCAGAAGCTCGGCCTCGCTGGCGTTTGCCTCCAGCTCCTCGAACGTCAGCTCCAGCTGGTCGAGCAGGCGCCGGCTGCGCTCCGAGCTTGCGCCGTATTTTTCACGGCGCAGCTTTTGATTGATCAGCTCGAGATAGGCGTTGCGGGCCAGCAGATCGGCATTGATCGCCCGCACCTTGGCCAGCTCAGCCTGGGCTTCGAGGACCTCGGCCTGGACTGTGGCAGCTTGCTCGCGAACGGTAGCGAGCTCAGCATGAAGCTGCTCACGCTCGTCAGGTGCGTCGCTTGCGGCCATGCCCTTTCATAGCACGCGCCCGCCACAAACCCTAGGATTTTAGCCGTTTTTACGTCGCCGCTGCGATCACCCGACCTGTGTCGGGCGCCAGGTTTCCTGAGGGTTTCGCCAGTCTATGCCCTCCAGCAGGCAGGCCATCGCCGAGGCCGAGATCGCCACCGTGCCGTCCTTTGCCGCCGGCCAAACGAACCGGCCTTTCTCGAGGCGTTTGGCGTACAGCGACATGCCGATACCGTCATGCCACAGGATCTTGCAGAGCGATCCGCTCCGCCCACGAAAGACATACAGATCGCCGGCATGAACGTCCTTTTTGAGGCACTGCTGAACCTGCAGGGCCAACGAACGCATGCCCCGGCGCATGTCCGTATGGCCAAGCGCGAGCCAGACCTTGGCGCCGGTGGGGATCGGGATCACCGGGTCAGCGCCTTCAGCACCGCCGCGGCTACTGCAGGCGGTGCCGAACCAAAAATACTCACCCGCGTGCCGCCGGGAAGCTCGACTACGATCACAGCGTGCGCTGCCGGCAACTCCGCAGGAGGCTCGTCGACGACTACCGCCTCGACGAAGCCTGGAGCCACCGCCGATGCATCGGACGCTGCCGCTCGGCGACGAAAATTGCGGCGCCAAGTGTAGATCAAACCCGTCGAGACATCGTGCCGCCGCGCGACCTGCGCCACCAAGGCGCCTGGCGCAAACGCCTCGCCCAAGATCTGCAGCCGCTCCTCGTCGCTCCACCGCCGTCGCCGCGCTGGCCCGCCGAAAACCGTCACCTGACCCACACCAACCGCTCCTACGCGTACTCTTAAGAGTGCGCTTAAGAGCGGTCGCTCACCTGCCCGGCAAGGCGCCCGCTACCGGAGGCGTACACTCCATCGACCACATCCGCCGCTTGGCCGCGCCTCGCGCGACCGGCGGGCTGCGCAGCCAGCCCAGATAGGCCCGGTTCTGGCGGCACAGGCTGAGCGCCGGCTCGAAGCAGCAGAATACCACCCTCGTTGTCCCGACCAACCCTGGCGAATGGCGCGAAGGTAGTCTCGTATTCCCCACTGAGAAGACCGCCTGACGCTGATCGGCGCGCAGCTGGGCATCCGCCAAGCGAACCAGCTGTCGATCGGAGCGGCACTCTGGCGTGCGAGGTTGCCGTGGCGCGCCTTGATGCTCGCGGTCTGGAACACGACTCGCTGGTACGGCTCTAGGATGAAGCCGATGCGGGCAGGGGTGGCGGGCATATGTCTCAGCTCGTTTGGTGCGCGGTTTATAATTGTGAAAGGCGCGGCTTCCTGCTTGAGGACGGGCCTGCGAAGAGCCGCGCAGGTGATGGCAACTCAGCCGATGCCGAGCACACTACCGCAGCACGGCGGGGCGATTGCTCTCAATCTCCGATCGACAAAGCAGCGGTTCTGAGCCGGCCGACGGTTTGGCCGTGCCCGGTTGCTGAAACATAATCAAGCTAGGAATAGAAGGCCTGACAACCCGTCGACGTGCCGCGGATTAGAAAAGGCTTATCGGCGATGATCATTGTTGCTTGAATTTATTTTACTCATTACTTTCTGTGTCCTTAGTGAAGGGGGAAGGCCACGGCACGCATCAAGCCTAAGGCACTTGTGCTTTCGTTTGTGATGGCATTGGGTGCTTACAGTTCTGCATTTGCCGCTGTAATCACTGTGGATTTCAGCGGCTCACTCACTAGCGCGAGCAATCTCGATGACACTGCTTCAGTCACTGACACCGGCTTTTTTCAGATAGGCCAAACGTTCAATGGCAGCTTCAGCTTTGATGACAGTCTGCCGGGGGTTTAGCGACGATCCCGCTAGCAATACCCGTTTTCACCTTGCCTCGTTCAACGTGTTCATCGGGGGAAAGGATTTCTCCGACCGCTTCATACCGCGAGAGATCTTTCGCGAGACGGACGGGAATGTCCGAGTGTCGGCAGGCGGGGCCGATCAGGGTGGCTTCACTGCACTCGACTTCAACCTGGCCTCGCCATACACAAGCTCTCCGGGCGCCAACGAGTTGGACAGCCGACTGCGCTGTTTCGCTTCAACGATGTCACGCCCTTTGGTGGATCCGTGCTTGGACCCACAGTTCTGACGGTCTCCGGGTTTACTCCCGCCGTTCCAGAGCTGTCTACTTGGGCCATGATGATCATAGGTGTTGGTTTCGTCGGCTTCGCGATGCGCCGTAAGGCGTTCCAAGCTGCGAGCCCGACCTTCGCCTGATTAATCTGCAGAAGGGGCCGGATGCTCAGCGTAGCGGCCCCTCCATCTCTCAGCAGCCGCTCAGAACGGCGCAGGACTGGTCTTGCGACCGGCGAATACGTGATAGCGTAAGACCGTATGTCCTGGTCTGCTTATTGGGTGGCTCGCCCTACACTGCGCGGCCGAGGGTTGCTCAAATTGGCCGAGCCGATCCTCATCGCAGGTGGACGAGCCGTGGATCATCGTACAGATGTTTTCGTTGGGATCGACGTCGCCAAGGCCCGAAACGCCATTGCAGTGGCTGATGGCGAGCGCGGCGGCGAAATGCGCTTTGTTGGCAAGGTGGACGCCGCGACCGAGAGCATGCGGCGCGTGGTGCAGCGGATCGCGGCCAAGCACGAGCATGCGCATTTCTGCTACGAGGCGGGACCAACCGGCTACGGACTCTACCGGCTGATCACCTCGCTCGGTCACTCCTGCACGGTTGTGGCGCCTTCGCTGATCCCGCGAAGAGCCGGGGATCGGGTCAAGACCAATCGTCGCGACGCAGTCGGCCTCGCCAAGCTGCTCCGGGCCGGCGAGCTTACTCCGGTCTGGGTGCCCGATGAAAGTCATGAGGCGATGCGCGACCTGGTTCGTGCGCGTGCAGCGGCGGTGGAGACGCAACGGGTGCATCGCCAGCAGGTAAGCGCATTCATGCTCAAGCACGGGCGGATATACCCGCGCAAGAAGAGCTGGTCGATGCGGTACCTCCGCTGGCTGCAGGAACAGCACTTCGATCATCCCGCCCAGCAGATCGCCCTTCAAGAGCTCGTCGAGGCAGTGAGGATCGCCAAGGAACGCATCTCCCGGATCGAGGCGGCCATCGAGGAGTTCGTGCCGAGCTGGTCGTTGGGTCCGGTTGTGCGCGCCTTGCAAGCGCTACGCGGCGTCGACCTTATCGTCGTCGTGACGTTTGTCTCCGAGATCGGCGACATGCGCCGGTTCGACAGCCCGCGCCAGCTGATGGCCTATCTTGGCTTGGTCCCAAGCGAACGCTCGACCGGTAACACCGTCCGGCATGGCGGCATCACCAAGGCTCGCAATGGGCGTGTTCGACATATGCTGATCGAAAGCGCTTGGACTTATCGGCATCCTCCGCGGGTCGGAAAGGCAAAGCTCTACCTCGTAGAGCAGGCGCCGCCCGCCGTACGTGAGATCGCCTGGAAGGCGCAGAGTCGACTGAGCGCCAGGTACCGAGCGCTCAGTACGAGGGGCAAGAAGACGACCGTGGTCTGCGCCGCAGTCGCGCGTGAACTCGTTGGCTTCATGTGGTGCATCGCTCGCCAAGCGCAGCCAGGTTGATGGAGTATACAGCGCTCGCGCACAGGCGGGGGCGGGATCACGGCAGGGGAACGTCCGTCAACCGCTTTGTGGCCGGCATCGCCGACGCCCGCTGTAAGATCGGAACAGCCCCGGACGCACACTCGGAACTGCGGTAACCAACCCGCGCATCAGAGCTTGATCACCGACGTCTTCAGATCCCGCCTCCACCTGTGCGCGACTGGACATCAGCGCCGCTCCCGCAAGCGGACGATCCCGCGCGCCCCAGGCGTTGACAAAGGACATCAGAGCGGTGTTCTTAAGCCACGGCCGTCCAGGGCATGAGCTCAGCGAGCCGGTTGGCTGGGTGGTCGTTGGCGAGGGCGACGAGGGTTCGAGTGAGCCAGTCGTGCGGGTTGATGCCGGACAGCTTGCAGTTCTCGACGAGGGTGGCGATCACCGCTCAGTTGTCGCCGCCTTCATCTGACCCGCGAGGAGCGCGTTCTTGCGGTTCAGAGCGATGGATCGGATCGATCGCTCGACGGTGTTCGTGTCGAGGTCAATGCGGCCATCGTCGAGAAAGTGAGTGAGCCCGTTTCAGCGGCCGAGAGGGTAGCGGATTGCCTCGGCGAGTTTGCTCTTTGCACTGACCTGCTGTAGCCGGACTTCCAGGTAAGACTTGAGGTCTTCCACGATGACACGACTGCGCTCCTCACGAGCGGCGCGACGCTGCTCAGCCGGTAAGCCACGCACCTCGTCCTCGATGGCGTAAAGCATGGCGATACGACGCAGGATCTCGGTCGCGACCGGCGAGTTGTCGGCAAGCTGGTAGAATTTGCGTCGGACATGCGACCAGCAGAAGGCGAGGAATACCTGCTGACGAGGCTTGGCGAGTGCTGTGTAGCCGCCATGGCCGTCGGCCTGCAGGATACCTGCAAAATCGCCAAGGTGGCTGCCGGGGCGTTCAGCCTTCCGGTCAGGGGCGTACACATAAGTGACCATCGGCGGATCGTTGCCGCCCCACGATCGGTCATCGCGGGCATAGGCCCAGAGCTGGCCGGTCTTCGTGCACCCACGTCCAGGATTGAGCACTGGTGCCGTCGTCTCGTCGGCAAAGAGGCGCTTGCGATCTTCTAAGCTCCTCCAGCGTGCGATCACGCAGCGGACGCAGATATCAGGCTGCCAAACCGACCCAATCAGCCAGGGTGGAGCGGTCGAGCTTGATGTCTTGCCGCGCGTAGATCTGCGCCTGGCGGTACAAGGGGAGATGATCGGCGTACTTGGCGACGAGGACCTGGGCGATCAGAGCCTCAGTCGGGATGCCTCCCTCGACGATGCGGGCCGGAGCCGGCGCCTGGACAACCGTGCTCTCGCAGGCTCGGCAGCCGTAGCGCGGACGTCGGGTCACCAGGACACGAAAAGTGGTGGGCACGACGTCGAGGCGCTCGGCGACATCCTCGCCGATCGCGTGCAGCGCACCGCCGCAGCAAGGACAGGCCTTGTCGTCGACATCGACGACCTGCTCGATCCGCTCGAGGTGAGCAGGGAGCGAGCCGCGGTTGGTCTTGCGCGGCTTATCGCCGCGAGCAAGCTGTGAAACTGCATCGCGGACCGCGCGCGCTTGCCCCAGTGCCGTCTCGACATCCTCCACTCCAAGCTGGAGCTGATCTAGATCGAGCTGCTCGGAAAATCAGCATCGGAGGTGGCGGGGCGCAGAACGTCGGTCATGTGACGATGGATGTGCCGGTGCCGTTTGTCGGGTTGGCTCAGGCGTTCTTATGAGCAATTTTTGGTGGAGTAGCGGCGAAAGGTGCCGAGTGGCCATGGACGTCCAACGTGGGCGGGAGCGGCACATTCCCAAGCGAGCAATCCCCTAAAATTGACCGCTGGGTCATATATGGTATCGCTTGTCCCAGAAAAAGGGCGTAAGCTGTCAGCAGACGTCATCAGTCGCGTGAGTAGCTAGCGTGGCTGTTCGAAGATTGTTCGATATGAGAGATGGACGACGGTAAGGTCCTCGTTGCAGATTGTCACCCGCTTGTCCTTGAAGGATTGCGGGCTGCGGTGCGTTATGCTCTACCCGGCGCGACGGTGGTCGGAGCTCAGACGCTATCTGAAGCCGAGGCGAAGACTGCTCAACTGGGTCGGATTAGAATGGCCTTGCTCGATCCCGACCTACCCGACGCCCGCGGGTTATTAGGGCTGCTTCGCCTGCAATATAAACTACCGCGGGTGCCGATTGTCATGATGCTGAGCGCCGAGGAAAGCAGGATCACGGGAACTGCTCGGAGCCTTGGTGCTGCCGGTTTGTTCTTGAAGTCTGCACCTGTCGATCGGATCGCCGACGATCTTCGACAAATTGCCGCAGGCCGACGCGTCTTCCCATCAGGTGCAGTGCCTTCAAGCGTCCCGCCGATACGTGATCGGATTGCACAACTATCGGATGCGCAGCGCCGCGTGCTCTTCGCCCTGGCTGAAGGACATGCTAACAAGCAGATTGCGTACGGCCTCGCCGTCACCGAGGCAACCGTCAAAGCACATCTGACCGCCATCTTCCGTCAGTTAGGCGTGAACAATCGAAGCCAAGCAATGCTGGCGCTACGCCCTGTCTTAGGGGATCCGGTCAACTAGCGGGCGCGCGCTCTGGATAGATGCTCCAAATCGCCATAAACGACCGATTGTGTTGAAAAACTCGCTCTTGCGGCAGTGATGTTGGTCTGATTCAATCGTCGCAAGACGAGCGGAGACAGGCCAATGATGGGCGAGCGCACGGTGTCGCAGGAGTCGCTGTTCTACAGCTTCAGCCTAGAGCGGCATGTACCAGGCAGCCATATGCTGTGCTCGATCGACCGGTTCGTGGACCTGTCTGGCATTCGCGAGCACCTGAAGCCGTTCTACAGCGAGATGGGCCGTCCCTCGATTGACCCCGAATTGATGATCCGGATGCTGATCATAGGCTACTGCATGGGGATCCGATCCGAGCGTCGGCTATGCGAGGAGGTTCATCTCAACCTCGCCTACCGCTGGTTCTGTCGACTGGGATTGGAAGGCGACGTGCCCGACCACTCAACCTTTTCGAAGAACCGACATGGCCGTTTTCGTGATAGTGATCTGTTGCGCCGGTTGTTCGAGACGACGGTCGAGCGCTGCATGGCCGAGGGTCTGGTCGGTGGCGAGGGCTTCGCCGTCGACGCGAGCCTCGTCCGCGCCGACGCGAATCGGCAGACCGGCGGCCCTGGCAGCGAAGGCTTGCCGCCTGACGTCGAAAATCGTGCCGTTCGCGAGTATCTGGCAACGCTCGACGATGCCGCGTTCGACGCGGCCACACCGGTCGTGCCGAAGTTCCTGGCACCCGCTGATCCGGCATCGCGCTGGACCTGCGCGCATGGCGGGCAGGCATATTACGCTTACTCGACCAACTACCTCATCGCCCTCGACCATGCCGTCATCATGGATGTGGAGGCGAGCACCGCAATCCGGCAGGCCGAGGTCACCGCCTGCAAACGGATGATCGCGCGCGTGCAGGATCGGTTCGGCGTGTGGCCTGAGCGCCTGGCAGCGGACACCGGCTATGGCTCGGCCGAGATGCTCGCGTGGCTCGTTCACGAGCGCGACATTCACCCGCACATCCCGGTGTTCGACAAGTCCACACGCCACGACGGTGCGTTTGGGCGCGACGACTTCAGCTATGACATCGACCGCGACGTCTACACCTGCCCGGCGGGACAGGAGCTGCGGCGCTACTGGCAAGAGGGCCGTGCCGCCAAGGAGCAATCTCCGATTGACGGCCTTTACAGATATCATGCCCGCAAGACGGCGCGCGACGGCTGCAACCTACGGCCACGATGCTGCCCGAAAAGCCCGTACCGCAAGATCCTGCGCTCCGTCCACGAAGGCGCTCGTGACCTAGCTCGCGACATCGCCAAAACCGACGCCTACGTGACCTCGCGACGCGAGCGGAAGAAGGTCGAGATGCTCTTCGCGCACCTGAAACGCATCCTGAAGCTGGACCGGCTGCGCCTTCGAGGTCCCAACGGCGCCAAAGACGAGTTCCTCCTCGCAGCCACCGCTCAGAACCTGCGCAAGATGGCCAAGCTGATCCCGCTCCCGACGCAGCCGCTTCCCGCCTGAGCCAGGAGAAGCCATTCGACGCGCATCAGTACCGGGCTCACCAAAGCCAACCACCGACTTCTTCAACACAATCGCCCAAATGCGGTCGAGCACTCCCGCACTTCCTCATCCACATCGCTGCCGTCGGCTGGGAAAGCGTCAGGGCGCGCAGCTTGCGGACGCACCCGTCACCCGGAGCTAAATCCTTCCGCCTGTACGCTGAGAGGTCCGGGGTTAACGAAGGTAGCCAATCGCTTGAACGGTTAGCGTGGCGAGGATCGCCAGCCGCATAGTTACACCCATCTAGCCGCCTCGGGTGCGGAACGCCACGTTATCAGTTCATTTGCAGATAACGATAGAGCCGGCAAAATCAGGCAACGGCACGCAGATGGCCTTTGTGGAGGCAATGAAAGTGTCGACAGCCTCGCGAACGCCAAGATACCGCCGGTTGTTGTAGTCGTGCACGAAGATGTAACCGCCGGGATTGAGACGCTCGTAGAACCAGTTCAGGCCGGCGCGGGTGGTCTCAAATAAGTCTACGTCTAGGCTTACGAAGGCGAACTTCTCTTCGATGCCGGCGGCGGTATCCGGAAAATAGCCCTCGAAGATCTTAGCCCGGTGAGCATGTGCGAGCTTGCTGAGAACCAATTCAACACTCGTGTCGATGAAGTCATCAGTGTTAGCGGAAGAATAGTCATTGGCGCTTTCTGCACCGAGGTCACGCTCTGAGAAGCCTGCGAACGTATCGAATAGATAAAGCGTACGATCCGGAAAGAACGTGTTGATCAGGCGCGCTTGGTCACCTTTATAGACGCCCAACTCTGCGACGGCGCCCTCGACACCCCGGTTCCGGACCTGCCGCGCCGCTAATTCGATTGCCTTGTTGCGCACAAAGTCGCAAGGGTCTGCAGAGGGGGGGGAGATGTCATCGGCATGGTCTAAATACATCGTAGCGAGGCCTAGAGGGGCGAGTCCTAAGCCGAGCTTGCCATTAAGAATGGCAAGGTCGCGATTGGCAAGGTCATTTAATTCGTGGCTGTAGCTGGCATAGAATGCTATGATCTTATTGTCCGAAATGCTGGCGTCGACCAGACCCGCCCTAATCTCATCGACGGCACGGGCAGCGATAACGACATAGTCGTATTCGACTTCATGCAGGATGGTAGGGTCTAGAACCTTGTACCCATCGACGAGCGTGCCATGTTTCGCCGAGTTGTTGTCTAGAAGCGCAAGGACGTCCAAACGTGATCGTGCCATGCTCAGGAAGTCCTTCGCGGCGCTCCCCGTACCCATAACAAATACTTTAGCCGCCAAGCTCACCCCCTACTCAATCGACCTGGAGCGTATCGCGTAAGCTGGGGCGCAACAAGGTACGGATTTTGCATAATTTGTGGCGGCGGCAATGCAAGACCACCTAGGAAGGCGGTACTCACCGCATTGCATAGGTAACGTGGTTGCGCTGCCCTGACATGTGACGCCGGTAAGGTCATTGTGCGCGGACCAGCCTTCCCGACACGGCGCGATCGGTGCAAGGCTATTGGCTGCGTGAGCCGCGACCAAGAAATTAGAGGAATGGCGCCATGGATGCAGAAGCACAGCAGCAGCGGCAAGGATGGATAGGAACATCTTGCCCGATAGCGGCCCACGGCATCTCATAGGAAACCGCATCGATACCGAGGGGCACGACGGGCAGACCTACGCTGAGGTGCATATGCCTACATACACCCTGATTACAGACGGGCGTGATATCGAAGCCGAGGAACTCGTGGCAGACGGGACGCGGAACTTGCCGGCCAAGGTCGATGATTATGAATGGAACAAGGCGCGAGTGCTCCAAGAAAGGCAGGTCATTTTCATCCTGGCGCTTAGCACCACCCGTGACTGGCCCATATTGCCCGGCCTTCCGGAAGGCTGTGTCGGGTTCCGACCAGCTTTGCTGTGCCACGGCGTAGCAAAGCAGTTGGAGCATGCATCATTCGCCGCATCCTCACAGCAGCAGTCGTCAACGCTTGCCTCGCGCTCGCTGGTTGCAACACGCAGACTTTGCCTCAGGGGGCGCGGCATTGCAGACCGCTGACTAGCGCTGACATTTCGAACGTATAGCTTGCGCCAGCTAATGAATGCCCGGCGATTCAGTCGTCGGCTCGCGCTCCAGCTCAGCTTCGATCAGAGGGCCATAAAGACGCCAACCATTGGGTAAAATCACGGGCAAGTGCGCAGGGTCGATGGGTGCCATATCAAGCGGTAAATTTTTCACGTCTGAGGCGATGCTGTCAGGAGCTTGTGGAGGCTGAGGGCTTACAGCGAGTAGGAAGCCTGGGGGATATTTGCGAAGCTCGGCTGCGATAAGCACGTGCAACTTGTGCAAAGCTTGATCGATGATCGTGCCCGGTACCGTCGGAAGCGGCATCTCGGTTCCTGACTTCTCGGTGTGCGACATGCTCTCTCTTTCACAGGGCTTGGACCGCAGCGCGATTGTCTAAGCAACGCCGAAACTTTGATTCGAGTTGCATATAAAGTCGAGCGGATCGCGCCTGCGACCCATCAGCGGAGGAGCTGTGCATTCACTCACACCCGATACTATCGCCATCGCGTCCCGACCCGGGGCGATAGCCAAATCGACCTCTCAGCACGGGTGCAGCACCAGCCGCCCGAGCCGCTGCGCAGTTCTAGCGGTAGGCGTCGTGGCCGTCCCTACCGCTCGAAGCTCTGTACGCGCACTGGCGCGGACCGCGAGGCGCCCCCCCTTGTGACAATGATGAATGCCGTTCAGAACCCGACGAAAGATAGTCTACAGCGGAAACCTCGCGCGGCTTGTTCGGCAGCAACGGTTCGATGATCGACCAGTCCTTGTCTGTCAGTTCGTGTCGCCGCCCCGCCATCCAACTCCATCGCAATTGAGACCCTGGATCACGCAAGTTAGCAAACCTCAAGAAGGTTCATGAGTTTACCGCCTCGCACAACCAATTGGCTTCTCCTGAGTCTTCCTGGGCAAAAGCTCCTCCGATCGTCAGCACTGCTGAAGCGCGAACCGCTTCATGCGAAAACGTACCTTGAGCACAGCGGACGGCCTTCTTCCAAGTGTATTTCATCAAGGCTGGTGTTCGTGGGCAATCTCGAGCCCGGGAGGTCCTGGAACCGATCGAGGTGGGCGCGATTGGCCTTGAGAATATGGTGGGAACCAGCACTATCGCGGGCCTAACTCCGCAGCGAGACAGCCTGGTGCAAAATCATCGGCCGTGCCCTGGTTCTCGACAGCACCGCGACCGATAAATTCTTTTCTGCCACACCGAGTTTCGAGCAATAACTCTTCTGCTACATACAGGCACGATTGATCTAGATTAGCTTAGCGGCAGATGCCGGAGTTCGTGCCAATGTTCAACAAAGGTCGGCTCGTAAGCTACTGATGTACCATGATCGGGTTGGCTCGGAGGAGCTCGCGCTTACCCACGAGAACATCTCGATGCTGCTGGGCGTGCGGCGTGCGAGTGTCGCAGGCGCGATCCACAACATGGAAGGTGAGGGCGTCATTGCCGCTCAACGTGGCGTTTTCGCCATTCGGAATCGCGCCGGCGTCGAGCGTTGTTGTGGATACTTCGACGGTGTCGCTGAGAGCAGGTGTCGGCAGATCGTGGGCGGCGTCTGCATGCCTGCGCCTTGCAAAGCGGCGTCGCGTGAAGTCACGGCTAGGGGTTGGTCAAGATCCGCCCACGGTGCGTGGTATCGTCAGACGTAGAGGACGCTCAGTCAAGCAACACTTGGAATGACTGATGGTTTGCTGCCTGAACGTGATTGACTATATTGCAGCAGCCGGCGATCATTCCGGCGGGAGAGGGGATGAAAGCCGCAGACACTATCAGGCGAGCGATTCGCCCGGATGTAGCGCCCGTAGATTGTCTACTGCGCTCTTCATTAGCTATTGTGATACCCACAGGCCTTGGTTGGTTGATCGACCAAGGATCGCACGGATCGCCGTTTCTCCTCTACTTTCCAGCAGTTCAAGCGATTGCAATGTTTCTGGGCTGGCGCTGGGGCGTCGAAACGGCCTTGGGAAGTGCTGTTGCGGCCGTCTGTTTCCTGATGCCACCATGGCGCGAGCTATCGACGATACTTGACCATGCGATCGTCGTTGGTCTCTTTCTGGTCGCCGTCGGCCCAATGATCTTCATGGGGGAGTTGCTGCGCAAGTCGGTTCTCGAGAACTATGAGCGTGCGCGTCAAAAACGAGGAGTTCAACAGGGAACTGCAGCACCGAACGAAAAACTCGATCCAAATGGTTAGTGCTCTTGCGTCACAAGCTAGCAAAGCACCCGATCCTGCCGCCTTCTATGATAAGCTCGCAGCCCGGTTGAACGCGCTTGCAAAGGCCAACGAGCTGCTTCGATATGGCGTTCTGGCCGCTTGCGACATGGAGGAGCTGGTAACAGGTTCCTTCGCGCCCTTTGCTCGTGAGCAGATCACCGTGCAAGGACCTAAGTGTTGCGTGGCTAAAGATGCCTGCACGCCGCTGGTGATGGCACTACACGAACTCGGGACCAACGCTAAGAAGTACGGTGCGCTGTCCCGGCCTGAGGGCCATGTTGAGATCAGCTGGGAGATTATGGATGACCAGATCAAAGTCAGTTGGTGCGAGAGCGGCGGACCACCTGTGTCGACGCCAACCCGCAAGGGATTGGGAACCCGCTTGATCACTCAACAATCACAGTTTCGCGCGGTATCGTTGGACTTCTCCTCAGCCGGTTTGACATGCCAGATCAGTATTGCCGCGACAGGCTAAGTTGAATTTGGTGGCGGTTATGCTCTGGGCATCCACCATCGAGCGCAGCGGCGAGAGAAGGGGGCCCGGCTGGCGACCACAGAAACTGGAGGGCTTCTCATCCAGCACCTTGCGTTCCGGGCACCAATTTCATTTCGAGCGGTTCCACCTATGTACCTCCCGCCGCCCACTTGCATGATAGGCCATAGCGGACCAAAGCACGCCACAAGTGCCCCCATGATGTCACGAAGAGAAATAGGCTTATGAACGACGCTGGTTCCACCCCCGACATTGCTGCGCTGACGGTTCAGCTGTTGAGCGCGTACCTTGCTAACAATGACGTGCCTTCCGAAGATCTGGCTGGCTTGATCCGTTCGACAAGAGATGCGCTTAGCCCGAATGCGGCGCCATTAGGGCAAGCCGAGCCAGAAACGTTCACGCCGGCAGTGACTGTGCGCAAGAGCCTGGCGTCGCCCGACCACATCATCAGTCTTATAGACGGTAAAGCGTACAAGACGCTCAAGCGTCACTTGGCTAGTCATGGATTGACGCCGGCGGAGTATCGGGCCCGATATAACCTGCCGTCCAATTATCCGATGGTGGCGCAAGCGTACGCGGAACATCGCCGCGGCATAGCTCAGAAGAGTGGCTTGGGGACCAGAAAATCTGCAGACGAGAGTGCGGCGCTGCCTTTGCAGGAGAAACCTTCAACCAACTCTGAGGAATTGATTACAACCCAGTCGCCCTCCTCCCACGAGGGCAGTCCGGGGCAGCGCTCAGCGGTTGTTGCTGAGGCGAACAAGGCCGCGGTTAGTGGCGATGCTGCAGCATACGACCAGGTTGACGCTGGGCAACCATCGTCAATGCCTGCTGCAGATCAGGACGCCGCGACGCAGCGCGAAAGTGCATCGGACACACCGACCGTGCCAGGCTCGTTAGGAGAGCCTGCGGCAAAGCGGACGATGGGCAAGGCGACGCCAGCAGCCAAGAAGCCTGCGTCAGAGGCGGCGGATGGATCTTCGAAGCGAGGTGGGAAGGTGAAGGCCGAGCCTCAACCAACCTCGAGAGACGCGTCAGAGGGCGCTGGCGAAGCGACTGAAGGTCAGGATGTGCCGCCTAGCGTGCAGAAGCCGAAGCGACGCGCCAAGCTGGGCTTGTTCACCAGTGCGGAGACAACGGCTGAGCAGCCGAGCGACGAAGCAGTTGTTCAATCCGCTGATACTGAGGTGGCGGACGAGCAGCAGCCGGTGAGCACAGGTGCTACTAAGGCCGTCACCAAAGCGCCTGCAAAGCGCAAGAGCACCAAACGGATGGCCCGCGCGCCTCAAGGCTCGGCTGAACCTCAAGTCGGGACACCTGATAGCAGGGACGATCCGGCCTAGAGGACGACGCAGATTATTGGGTATGGCAAGCGTGCGCCCACTTGGGCATGGTTCCAGTGCCATGGAGGCATGAACTGGTGTGACCAAGGGCAGCCCGTTGCGCAGAATGGGGTCTGACTGCTTGAGGCTGTGCCGGCGCCATCCCAAACTCGGGCCGTACTAGCGGCAGCCTCTTGTGTCACACGAAGGAGAACGCGAGCTGGTCGCCACAGGCCGCTGGTACTCACACCCGTGATCAGGCATGGGGCGTGCCTCCTGATCCATGCTCGTGCAATAGCGTGTGCGAGCTACACATCCAAGACAATGGCAAATGTATGAGCACCGATGAACCTCAGGTGGGATCCGATGCCCCGCTAATCGATGCTGACGAGGGCGGCGTCGTACAATTCATTGCTCGTGCGAGACGACGCGGGTTTGTCACGATGGACGAGGTGGAAGCTTCGCTTCCTCAGGATCAGATGTTTAACGACCAGATCGAGCAGGTCATGGCGGCCATCTCGGATTTGGGCATCAGGATCGTTGAGAAGGACGAGGGCGGCGAGGAAGAGGAGGAGGGCCAAGCCGCAGACCGCGACGATCTGAACGTCGACTTTGATACTGGCGGCGACGCAACGCTGGAGCGCCGCGTTCCATCGAACCGAGCAGCCGAGAACCTTGGTCGTACTGACGATCCTGTACGCATGTACCTGCGTGAGATGGGCGCTGTCGAGATACTCAGTCGCGAGGGCGAGGCGGCTGTGGCGAAGCGGATTGAAGCTGGCAGAGACATGATGATCTGGGGGCTATGTGAGAGCCCTCTAACCTTCCATGCCATTATCCAGTGGTCCGAAGCTCTCGACAGTGGCGAAATGCAGCTGCGCGAGATTCTCGATTTGGACGCCATGCACTCGGCCGAGCCTGCGCCCGAGGCGATGTTGGCCGAAGTCGATGGCGAGATCAGCCAAGCCACTGCCGGCCCGTCCTACAAGGAAGACGATGAGGAGGCAGAGCCGCAGAGCTCTGAGGGCGGGGACGAGGACGCGGCTGAACGCGGCGCGGGCAAGACTGCAGAAGACGAGGAAGACAGCACCCTAAACCTCGCGCAACTGGAGGCAGCACTAAGAGATGATGCGCTTGCCAAGTTCGCGCAGATTACCGAGGTGTTCCGTGCTTTCGAGAAGCTGCAGCGCCAACGGCTCGACGCGATGGGCTCGGGCATCGAGCTACCCCGGTTAGGGGAGCAGCAGTACCAACAATTGCGTGAGGATCTGACTGCTCTTGTCGAGTCCGTGAAGTTTCACGCCTCCAAGACTGAGTACCTGATCGACAGCCTTTACGAGCTCAACCGTCGTCTTATGACCCTGGGCGGCAAGATGCTGCGCTTGGCCGAGCGACACAAGATAAAGCGCGCAGAGTTCCTGGACGCGTACGTCGGCCGCGAACTCGACGATGGTTGGCTCGCCGAGATGAGCCGGAAGGACAAGAAGTGGTTGGCCTTCGCGCAAACCGAGGCGGCAGCGGTCGAGCGCATCCGATCCGAAGTGTCGGACATTGCTGCGGCAACAGGAACGACGCTTGAGGAGTTCCGCCGCATCGTCAACATGGTGCAGAAGGGCGAGCGCGAGGCGCGCATCGCCAAGAAGGAGCTCGTCGAGGCCAACCTGCGCCTGGTGATTTCGATCGCCAAGAAGTACATCAACCGTGGCCTGCAATTCCTGGACCTCATCCAGGAAGGTAACATTGGGTTGATGAAGGCGGTCGACAAATTCCAGTACCGTCGCGGGTTCAAGTTCTCGACATATGCCACCTGGTGGATCCGTCAGTCAATGACGCGAGCAATCGCGGATCAGGCACGCACCATCCGCATCCCGGTTCACATGATCGAGACGATCAACAAGCTCGTGCGCACAGGTCGGCGGTTCCTCTACGACCATGGTCGCGAGCCGACACCCGAGGAAATGGCCGAGGCACTATCGATGCCGCTCGAGAAGGTGAAGCGCGTCTTGAAGATTGCCAAGGAGCCGGTCTCGCTCGACAGCCCTGTAGGCGACGAAGACGACAGTCGCTTGGGCGACTTCATCCAGGATGGTGATGCGGTTGTCCCAGTCGAAGCAGCAATCCAATCAAACTTGAAGGAGATGATCACCCGCAGCCTGGCGTCTCTGACACCGCGCGAAGAGCGGGTGCTGCGCATGCGCTTCGGCATCGGCATGCACACCGATCACACGCTGGAGGAGGTCGGTCAGCAGTTCTCCGTCACGCGTGAGCGGATCCGGCAGATCGAAGCCAAGGCAATCAGGAAACTTCAGCATCCCAATCGTTCGCGGATCATGCGCACTTTCCTCGACTAGCCTACGAACCCGAGCACAGCCAAGGCGATCATGCTCCAAGCTCTTCGCCGTCCTTGTTTCACCTAACGGAGTGGTAACCCGAATTGGGGTAACGCAGCTCTAAAGATATTTTTCGGATCGCTGCCTTGCCCCTGAGCCCGGGAGTGTCAGTGGCAGACCGCGTCTACGTCGCGCAGGTGCTCAGTCTTCTCTCGAGCATGACACCATCCGCGCTGATGGCCATGATCTTCATCATCAACGTCGGCGTCGCCTACGATGTCACAGCTGATCCGCGGCTCCTTGCCGTGGACGTGGCCGGCTCCATCTTCAATGTCTGGCGGATCGCGGCAGTGCTCGTGCTTAGGGGACTCGCTTCATAATGTGTGATTGGCCCCAGGGAGGCTACCCGGTTCCAAGTGCACTTTGCAATGCCGTACGTGAGCTTCGCGGGAGTGATCGGCCTTCTTGGCTTTTGATGTTCCGCCGTCCAGAGGTTCAACTCCACATGCTGACAGTCTGCGTCGCAGTTGGCTACTGTGCAGGCGTTGCTGCGAACTGCGGATTGCGACCACGTTTGGCCATCGCCAGCATCATCCTGGCTATCGGCCCGATCATATCCGGCGCGGTTGTGAAAAGCGAAGTAACCTACTTCGCAATGGCCATCGTCGCGGCAGCGTTCGCCGCTGGAGCCGCCCGCTCGATAATTGTTCGCACTGAGGAATCACGAAAAGAGATCGCAGCACGCATTTCGTCTGTAAGTCTCGCCCGCCAAGATAGCCGCACGGCGCTTTCCCAACCGCCTGACGCTTGCTGAGTTCTTCGACCAGCACCTGCCACGAGTTATATCCGATAACATCATAGCCGATCACTATCTTGATCTGAATGGTTTCAAGCCGGTCAACGATAAGCATGGGCATATAGGCGGCGACGAGCTGCTATTCGCTGTTGGCAAGCGTCTACGTCGAGCAATTCGGGAGACAGATATGGTTGCCCGCCTGGGCCGGGATGAGTTCGCGATTGTTCAGATTGACATGAGCAATCCGGAGGAGGCACACGCACTCTCCTGGCGGATCAGAGACACGATCGATCAGCCGTTTGAGATTGATCAGCTCAGCATTTCGGTTTCTGCCAGCATCGGCACCGCTATCAACGCTGAGCCATTCGCCTGCCTTTCCGAAATGCTGGACCAGGCAGATTCCGAATTGTACAGAGTCAAGCGGGCAATGAAGAGGCTGCAGCTGGTAGCAGTGTAGTCGCCTCCTGATTGCCCATGCCTGTTTCCGCCGACGCGTGGAAATCTCGAGCTACAGCGGAGACCAACTGCCCACGCATCGATCGCGAACGCACGCAATCGGGCCTGGTGATGTCGCAAAATCCCGGTCGATCATATTGCTCTGCCTTATTCGCCCGCTGACCGATGAACTGGAAGTGGGCGGGGCATGCGTCAGCGTGTTGTCCGCATGCGAGAAGGAAGATGCTCGCTCTCTTGAGAACCCCGCAAGAAGTCGTATGAGCAAGTGCTCCGGTGCTGGCGAGAGCCAAGCCGGCTACGAGCGTAGGAGCGTGCGTGTCTTCACCAATGGAACGGGCTGCACGGGCTCTGTGCCGGCTTGATGGCAACGCTGAGAACATAGCGTTTGGCAGACAACCAATGTGGAAGAGCTACATACCCGAAGTTCATGCGGTGCTTACCCAGATGCGCGATCCAAGCACCGAAATGATCGCGGCGGCCGATAGCTTGGCTTGTGCCGTCGACACGGCCGCGCAATGGCAAGCGATGATCGACACCGCCATCTTTGGAACGGGCTTGGCCTCGGCCCTTGAGGGCGTGCAAAGTTCTTGCCTCTAGGTTGTCGAGCGCCGTCAGGCCTTCTGCGTACGAGATCGCAGCCGGCGGCTCCTGACTCAGCAAGGCGGCCGATTATGCGTCCGGACCATTGAAGGCTCAAGCCGGTCAATCGTGCCTGATCTTGGCGTCGCGCTCAGATGCGCCGCATACCATCACCTCTAGACCCAACAAACAGCTTCTTCAGTATAAGCTTACCTGAGCGAGGATGGCCGCTGCCTGCCGCCCGCATCCCTCATGTAAACGCCCGATGTCTGCTTATCCTCGTTCGGCATCCGTGCTTTGAGTACAGGAATTACGCAGCGGGATCGCTAAACCCTTGTCGTTTCGCACTGATTGCCTCCATCAGCATGGTCCACCAAGCGCGAGACTTGCATGAGCTGGCTTGCACGACGAGAGAGTTGGAGCGCCGAGACAGAGGACGCGCGCGAAGATGGCGATATCCATTATGCCCGTGTGGTGCATTCCGGCGTCGCTCCGGCGGCTTCGACGCGGATTTCAGCGTGATCGCGCGCACCAATCCGATTTGATGGCGCGCAGCATTCCGACATGATCGCGCGCAGTTCGGAATGACTTGAGGTCTGATCGTCGGGACCAATTTCCTGCCTGAGCAGCCGGGAAGTGGATGCCGCCCGGGAGGGTTGTGGTGCGCCAAGTGCGCGAGATCTTGAGACTGAGCCTGGATGCGAGGCTCTCGACGCGTTCGGCAGCCGAGCTTGTGGTCACCAGCGCAACGACGGTGTGCGATACGGTGAAGCGGCTCCGGCATTCAGGGCTTTCCTGGCCATTGCCGGTCGAAGTCAGCGATATGGATCTGTTGAGTGCCTCTATGGCATGTGCGGGATCAAGCCGGGGCGGCGCAGGCTCGCCAAGCCGGACTGGTCGGTGGTGGCGCGCGAGCTGAAGCGCAAGCACGTGACGCTGCAGGTGATCTGGGAGGAATACAATGCGCACCCCGACGGGTACCGCTACAGCCGGCTCTGCGATCTGTTTCGCCGCTGGGTAGGACGCTTGCCGCTGGTGAGGCGCCAGAGCCATGCTGGAGGGAAGCGGCTGTTCCTCGACCATGCCGGTGACACGGTGCGCGTAGTGATCAACCGACGGACTGGCGAGGTATGCGGCCCCCACATCTTCGTCGCCGTGATGGGCTGCTCCAGTTTGTCGTTCGCGCTGGCGAAGTGGACCGAGCAGTATACCGATTTGATTGAGGGTAACGATGCCGCTCTCGCTTTCTTTGGCGGCGTGCCGCAGCTGCTCGTACCCGACAACGCGATTATTCACCCCAACATCCGTGGCTCGAATAACACGACTAAAAGGACCATCAACGCTGGAGCACCCCACACTCCACCTGCTAGGCCAGTTCGGCCTGGACGGCTTGGGCGCGGCAGCCAAGAGTAAGCGACGTTTGATGCACGGGAGATGCTTGCATCCCAAGCTGGGAGCCGAGCCAACCGCCTCGGTTCGCCACCCATACCGCTGGCGAACTCCACCTCTGAAAGTTCCGGTCACCCGGTCATCAAGGCTTGAGCGGTCATGTGAACTGCCGCGGCAGCATTTTTGGCCTCCAACTTGTGCAGCAGGTGTCCGCGATGGATTTCGACAGTACGAGAGCTGATATTCAGCACCTCAGCAATCTCAGGATTACTGAGACCATCTTTCAATCGATCCAGCACCTGCTTCTCACGCGGTGTTAGCTGGTTTAGCTTATTTCGTGCCTCAGCAGCGGCAAATCGCGAGTTTATCAAGGAAGTAAGCTCAGCAGCACAGCCTTCAAAAAGCGTTTGAATGTCGGATTGATCAAACGGCTCGGGCAAATAGCCGGTGAGGCCCTTCACAATAAGCTGCGAACAACGAATGATATCAGGATTTTTTCGGTATCCAAGGATTGGGGCCCAGTAGGAGCGAGAGCGCATGTCTTGCAGCAGGTCAGTGATATTCTGCCCCTCATCGCGCACAACAATGAGCGTCTCTGTGTTCCCATTGGCCAGGAACTCAGCGACGCTTTCGTATGGCTCGACATGAAGCGGGCCGCTGGCCAAAGCAGCAGTTCGCGCAGCTCGGCGACGCATGTCTACCTCAATTAGCGAGATCGTGTTGTAGCGGTGCATGGGCCAACAAGTAGTGTAAACTCGTACGTTTTCAAATAGAGATCATGATCTCTCGCTAGAGAAGGAACGCGAACGCGACCACTAGAGCAGTTGCACGATAAGGGGAATCGGCGAGGGGTTCCTATGGCGATGATCATGTGATTCATAGGATGTGGTCACGAAGGAGGCGGCATGGGTTGGCGGTCAGGTCAGAGCTACTCGCAAGATTTGCGCGATCGGGTGCTGAGGGCTGTGGATGGTGGCATGCCGGTACGGCAAGCGGCGCCTACCTTTGAGGTGAGCATCGCGTACATCTACAAGGCTGTGATCCGACGCCGGGTGACTGGCGATGTGGGGATCAACCCGAACCGGGGCATGCGCTCGCAGGAACTGGCGCTCGAAGCGCACATCCGCTCGCGCCCTGGGATCACGCTGGCACAGGCGCAAGCATGGCTGCTGGTCGAGTACGGTGTCGAACTGAGCACCGGCGCGATCTGGAATGCGGCCCGGCGGCTCGGATTGTTGTTCAAAAAAAGCCCTGCGAGCCGCCGAGCAGGACCGGCCGGACGTGGCGGCAAGGCGCAAGCTGTGCAAGAGCCGCGCAGCCATTCCTCGATCCTGAGAGCCTGGTCTTCCTCGACGAGACCGGCTTGAACACCAA
>NZ_JACHLR010000029.1 GCF_014204535.1 Novosphingobium chloroacetimidivorans | reverse complement strand
CGATGTTCTATAGCGGGACCTTAACTTTGCCAATCTTGAACAGGCCGCGGCTTCATCAACTCTTCGGTGCCGGAGCAACCATTGAGGACGCGAGGGCCTGACAGCCACCGACGTGCGCTATACAGGCTCGAGCCGATGGACAGGAGGCCGGAGCCGCTTCGCGGCCGTGAGCGCCTTAAGACTTCAGTAACACTCTGGCACCATGGTCATGGCTGAGCGGGTATTCGGGGGCGAATACGAGGCATGGCCGACATGATGAAAGCCGCGCAGGGTGATGCTTACGCTGATGCCACCCAAGAGGATCGATCGGCGGCTCGGACCAAATGCACTCTACCTGCAACCCTGAGGCCGATCGGCGGCAAGACTCTGCAGACCGTGGTGCGTGACCTGTCGCCGTTCGGCTTCTCGGCTACCGCAATCAGCCCAATTGCAAAGGGCACGACTTGCTGGCTGACCATACCCGGCCTCGAGCCGGTCGCCGCCAAAGCGGTCTGGTGGGAGCGCGGCCTCGTCGGCTGCGAATTTGTGCGGCTCCTCAAGCCCAGTGATCTGGAGAACGCTATACCGGCAACACGTCTCGGCTCGGCGTGAAGCGGCGAGCAGAGCTGGGCCCGCGACCGGTTAGCCCCGCCGCTCCAGCAACGCTTCGATAGTTGAAGGTTCGAGCATCTGCCTGAAGGCACAGGCGACAACGCCCCCTTTCTACCACACGATCTCGGCCTCAAGAGCCGGCATATCGCTGAGCGTCAGCCAACAGGTCGTACCGGGCTGCAGGCGAGCGATGGCGATCGCCGCGAAGCCTGAGCGCGAGTTGTCTCGTGTGTTTGTCACCAGGCGCTTGCCGCCTGCTGGGCGCAAGAAACCCGGGATGGCCATGCGGGCACGCGGCGCCGACCGGTCTTCCTGTGTCTCGTACTCGTAGCTACCGACTTGTGGCGTTATCTTGATCATCATGCAGGTGCGACCCCTTGCCATCCCCGTTCTGATCGCCTGAACCGCACGGAACAAAAGTTTACGCAATTCTTGCTGCTATCGCACTGCCTATCTTGATCCCTCGACACAAAGCAGGCGCAACGTGGCCCGCGGATCGAGGAACCTTTGCGATTTATCTTCAACCTGCGGGAACCAAAGGCCGCGCAACTGCATTAACCCGTCGCACGAAAGCTCCGTACGGTGAGTTAAAACTCCCATAAGTTGAGCCGATGAACAGCCGCTCATCTAGTTCTGCGCCAGTTAAACAGATACTTCGATGCATTCGCACGGAAACATTGTTCCCGCGGCGTACGCTGGCGTAAATGCCTCGAGAAGATCGCCTTAACTCTTTTGTTAACCATTTCTGGCATGACCCCGTTAACAGTTGAGGCGCATACACGCTTCAACAGTGCCGTCAGGCAGTATTTTGCTGGAGTATGCGCGATGCCGCAGATAATCGATACGCCCGTGCAAGAAGTCGATGGACCCAACGGCGAACGGCTGACAAAGGACAATTTGCCGCCACGCGACACCTCGCGGCGGGTCGCTCGGCGGAAGGCCGAAGTGGTGGCTGCCGTGAACGGCGGGTTGCTGAGCGTTCCAGAGGCTTGCGAGCGGTACGCGCTCTCGCTTGAGGAACTGGTCTCCTGGCAACGCGCGGTCGATCGAGACGGGATGCCTGGTCTGCGCGCCAGCAAGGTTCAGCAGAACCGCAACAAGCACGAGCGCGCGAACCGCCGGGTGCCCGCTTAAGCCACCAGAACGAGGGACGAGCGGGGCTGAGCGCTCGTCCTGGCTCCTCAGCAAGAACATCGCGCGAAATCGTCAGCGATAAGGTCCCTACCAAATTTCGACCCACGTGCGACATTTAGCCCACCCAGTGCGCTCTCCAACTCGGCCCGCTCGTTCATCGCGCTATGACACAGCGGTCGGTGAGCAGAAGGACCATCTTTAAGGCTCATCTGGTTAGGATTGCGGCCCCTCACCTTCTCCGCCAACATCGCTCGAGAAAGTGGCGGTGTGCAACGAAGGGGCGTATGATGCGACGAACGCTACCGAGATGTTGGCTGTGACGGCGGCTTTGGGCGCAACCACTATTGCGGTTGCACAAGCATCCTCGCTACAAATCGAAGCTCGGATCGCCATCGTGCAAGCGCAAGTGGATGCCTTCAACAAAGGCGACTTGGATGCGTTCGCGTCCTCCTATGCCGAAGATGTGGAACTCTTCGATCTTGGACCTGAGGCCAAGCTGCACCTGTCTGGCCGAGCGGCCCTCATTGCGCTACAAGCCAGTGCTGACGAAGTACCATCCAAAGGCGACAATCCTGTCGCGCATGGAGGCACGCGCTTTCATTATCGACAAGGAGCGGACTGAGGCAGGAAGCAGATCCAGCGAGGGCGCTGTCATCTATCAGGTCGAGTTCGGCAATATCAGCAGGGCTTGGTTCACTCCCTGATCGTGGAGCGCACAAACAGTCCTCTTCACAGTTTCGTCTGCTTGCGAGACGCAAACCCTTGCGGCATTGTGGCGTACTGACCCACAGCACGAAGCCGCTGCGCGGCATGGGAGCGGGGCGGTCAGGTAGCGCTGGTACGTTGAGGTTTGGCGAGGGATAGATAGCAGCGGACGATGGAGATCCTTCGGCAAAAGGACCGCGACGATGGCGACTCTTCCGATAGACCGGCCTGTTTCCCCACTGCGTCAGCGCATGATCGACGATATGACAATGCGCGCGATGAGGTCGCGCACCCAGCACGACTATGTCCGTCACGTTCGTGCCTTCGCCGCCTTCCTGCGACGATCGCCTGATACCGCGACAGCCGAGGATGTGCGGCGCTTCCAGCTTCATCAGCGCGAGCACGGTGTGGGTGAGTCCGTCATCAACGGCTCCGTATCGGCATTGCGCTTTCTGTTCGATGTGACGCTTGAGCGCCCTGACCTCTCGCGGCGCCCGGTGCTGGCGCATCGTCCCAGAAGCTGCCTGACGTACTGAGCATCGAGGAAGTGGCAAAGCTGCTCGAGGCGGCACCGGGGACCAAGTATCGGGCGGCGCTCGGCGTTGCCTATGGCGCGGGGCTGCGTGTTTCTGAGGTCGCGCACCTCAAGGCCGACAATATTGACATCAAGCGGATGCTGATCCGCATCGAAGAGGGTAAAGGGCGCAAGGACCGCAACGCCATGCTCTCGCCCCAGCTGCTCGAGCTGCTGCGTTTGTGGTGGCGCGAGGGCAAGCGGCGTAGCGTCCTGCTGCCGCATGGCCGGCTGTTCCCCGGGCGTAGCTACACCGACCCGATCGCGACACGGCAGTTGCACCGAGCCGTCTGCGAAGCGGCCGAGGCGGCAGGGATCCGCAAGCGCGTCAGCCCACATACGCTGCGACACAGTTTCGCCACCCACCTGCTCGAGCAGGATGTGAACATCCGCGTGATCCAGGTCCTGCTCGGTCATAGCAAACTCGAGACGACAGCGCTCTACACCAAGGTCGCCACGCGCACGATCCATGCGGTGACTGGTCCGCTCGACCGGCTGATGACGCTGATGCAAGGCCAGACACGAAGGGGTCCGCCCGCCGGCTGAGCGAGGTGCGCACCTCACTCGAGGTCGCCGACATCTTCCGCAGCGCCGGCCCTGTGTACCGGGCGTCCCACGCAGGGCATCTGAGCCTACACCAGCTCAAGGTCATGTCGGCGATCGAGCATTGTCGCACCGCCGCGCTCGGCGGCCACACCGAGGCCTGCACCGACTGCGGGCACTGACGGATTGCCTACAACTCCTGCCGCAACAGTCACTCCCCGCGGTGCCTGGGTGCCGCCGCGCGCACGTGGCTTGAGGCGCGTGAGGCCGATCTGCTGCCATTGGGCTACTTTCATGTCGTTTTCACGCTACGCGCGGAGGTCGCGGACATCGTCAACCACAACAAGACCGCGCTCTATGGCCTGCTGTTCAAGGCCGCTTGCGATACAATGATGACGATTGCGACAGACCCCAAGCACCTAGGCGCCAGGATCGGCATCACCGCTGTGCTTCACACGTGGGGCTCCGTAATGACGCACCATCCGCACATTCACATGATCGTGCCGGGCGGCGGCATCGCCCGGGATGGCTCGCGATGGGTATCGTCCCGCCCGGCATTCCTGCTGCCCGAGCGTCCTGAGCAAGTTGTTTCGGCGCCTGTTCCTGACCGAGCTGCTGGCACTGCATCAGGCTCGTCGTATCGCCTTCTACGGCAGCATGGAGCCCCCCGCCGACCGACGCGCCTTCCTGCGCCATCTCTCCGGTCAGGAAGAAGAGCTGGGTCGTCTATGCCAAGCCGCCGTTTGCAGGACCTGAGGCCGTCTTCGCCCATCTTTCGCGCTACACACATCGGGTTGTGATCTCGAACAGTCGCCTTCTGCGCATCGATGATGCCGAGGTGACCTTCCGGTACAAAGATTATCGCCGCAACGGAGCCGACCGCCAGCAGGCCATGACGTTGACTGCCGACGAATTCATCCGCCGCTTCCTGCTTCACGTCCTGCTCAAGGGCTTCCACCGCATCCGCCATCGCGGCCTGCTCGCCAGCTCTGCCCGCAAGACCATTCTCGCTCGCGCCCGAAAGCTGCTGGGTATCGCGTCGCCGCCTGCCGACACTTTCAAAGACCTGCCCGATGTCCGCCCGCCTTGTCCTTGCTGCGGCGGGCACATGGTCATCATCGAAAACTTTGAGCGCTGGCAACAGCCGCGAGCCCCACCCCAAGCCACCCTGTGAACCGGGATGATCGCACCATGACCCGGCATGGCTTGGCTGCAAACTACGCTGTCGCCCTGCTTTCGGCGTCAAGGCCGCTCGCGCCGCCGCGGCCTGGCACCATGTCGAAACCTGATCAGCGCCGCGCCACAGTGAGCGGCGGGTCCAGATGACGGCCGTAACTACTCTACCACCGGCGCTCGATACCTGGATCGCCAACCGTCGCACTGGCCTAAGGACCTAGCGGAAACCGCTTTCCTCATAGCTACCGTATGCGGGCCGCGGCCTCCTGCTTTAGAGGATATCGTACACCTCGCGGTGCCCGATTTCCTTCACACCTCCGGCCATTTAGGCGGCCCTTTTTCACTCCCCAACTTCTGCCGCTCGTTCATGAGAACTTCGACCCTCTTCAGGAGCTGGCTTACGTCACAATGAAAAGACGTTGAGCAAGACATTAACGTCATCGCTGGCTGCACCCAGGCGCTACGACCCGATGTCGGCTGTTCCTGGATGCTCATCGACTTCTCGTTTCCTGCCAATTGCTCATACTTCGCAACCTCGCTGACTTCAGTGGAAACAATCTCACGGTTGATGCGAGCAAATCAGCCATTCAGAGCGCGAACCAGACCGCCGTTGTCAACGACGGTACTGGTAACCTTTTAGATACGGGTGTGCGAGGACACGCTTGGCATTGTGGCGCCCGGCGTCAACGTCGTTCATGAGCCGTGCCCCTGCAACGGTGCGGTACGCCGCGACAACGGCGTTGATACGCTTAAAGCGAGCGCCGCTCGCGGCCAACCGTGTGTAGAAGTCCCAATCGTTGCAGTTGTGGAAGCTAGGGTCAAAACCGCTGACGGCACAAGCCGCCTCTCGCCGGACGATCGACCAGGAGGGACCGATCACCCCGCCGCTGGCCAGTGCCGCGCGCAGTTCACCACCGTCCCAGCCACACTCACCGGGTTGGAGCGCACCGTCCTCTTCCATACGGCTGAAATGGCCAACCACCACGTCCGTCTCGCGCATCAGCGTGGCGCTCAGCAAGGCGCTGGCAGCACCGGAACGCCAGACATCGTCGCTGTCGAGGAACGCCACCCAAGGCGAACGGCACAGCGCCAGCCCTACGTTGCGCGCGCTCGAAGCGCCGGCGTTGCGTGGCAGGACAACGGCGATCACCCGACCTGGATGCACGTCGGCAAGGGCTTGGATGGTAGCGGCACTGAAGTCGGTGCTGCCGTCATCGACCACGATCACGCGGGTCGGCGCGTGCTCCTGCGCCAGCACGCTTGCGACCGCATCAGCCACCACGTGAGCGCGATTATGGCAGGGGATGACGACATCGTATTCAGGCAGGGAAAGATCGGTGGGGAAAACGTCGGTGCTTGCGTGCATGCTACGATATGTGCGCTGCAGCATGTTCGATCAAGGGCGTCTTCCCCGACCGCCTAGCGACTGCCCAGCGTCATCTTCGCACCTGCGTAGAAGTAGCGACCCACCGGCGAGATCGGCACGTTGGTCTCAAAGCCGATGTCCGGCTTATCGTTGGTGAAATTGTTCACGCCGGCATAGAATGCGAACGCCTCCGCGGCCTGGTACTGCGCTCGGATGTCGTGCTGCCACAGCTCCTTGAAGCGGAAGTACTCGGGCGCGACGTAGCTGGGATTGTTGGCGGTTTCGACGCGTGCAAACCGGCGCACGCCGTTCTGCCAGCGAAGGTTGTAGTTCACGGTGAATTCTCCCAGGGTCCAAGTGGGCGAGAACGTGACATTGTACTTTGGGCGGAACGGGCGGTCGCGGTTGTCCTCGACATCGGCGCCGATGGTGGGGACCTGCTCCAGCCGATGGAGATAGCCGCCAACCAGGCGCACGTCGAAGGTGCCGATCCGGGCAGTCGCGACCTGGTAGGACGCGTTGAACTCCAGGCCGGCCGTGCGGAACGCTGCGACGTTCTCGGGCTGCACGATGTAGCTGTCGATATAGCCGGTGCCGGCCTGACGGCTGATCGCGTCGCAGAACGGGTTGTCGGTGCTGGGCTGGTCGACGCACAGTGCCGCAACCGTCGAAGCGGTGGCGGTGTTGATCGCGGCCTTGATGCGGATGTCGTACCAATCGACGGCGATCTGCAGGCGCGGCACGAAGCTGGGCCGCAGCATCACGCCGGCAGTCCAGGTGCGCGCGGTCTCCGCCTTGAGACTGGCGTTGCCTTGCCGCGCGCCGGGGATGTTGACGTTGGCGTTGGGATTGTTGGCGCTGGTGAACGTAGCCGCGTTGCCGCCTGCCGCGCTGATCAGCGCAGCGCAGTTTGCCGCGCGATATTGGGTGCCATCTCCGCGAGCGCCGAGATAGCAGGAATCGGAGATGAAATCGCTGTCTCCAGTGCGGGGACGGAAGACCTCGGCGATGTTCGGCGCGCGAACCGATTGACCGTAGGAACCCCGGAACGTGACCGCTTCGACCGGGGCCCAGACACCGTTGAACTGGTAGGTCCTGGTACTTCCGACAGTGGAGTAATCGGAGTAGCGCCCTGCCGCTCCGACAGAGAGCAGGTGCGCGAGTGGCTGGTCCTTCAGCAATGGCAGGTTGAGCTCGCCGAAAGCTTCCCAGACGTCGAACTTGCCGCTTGACGCAGTCGGGATGACGTATTCGTCATACTGATAAAAGACGTTGTCGAGCAGTTCCTGCGCCGGCCGGAAGCGGCTCGATTCACGGCGGTACTCGCCGCCGAACGCGAACTGGACAGGGTCGCCGGGCAGCTCGAACAGCGCACCGAAGTCGCCGCTGAGCGAGGCGTTGAAGACGTGCTGCTCCAGGCGGGCGCTACTCACCGGATCGGACAGGTAGTAGTCGTATGAGGCTGGGTTGACGGTATTTGCGCCAAAGGTATTGACCGGCACGCAGCCTGCGGCTCTCGCGGCGGCCGAACGGCAGACGATCTGCCCGGTCGCGGGATCGCGAACGGCGTCGAGCGCGGCAGTGAACTGGTCACCAAGCCGGTCGTTCAGCTTGGTCGCGCGCACGTCGGTGCGGCCATAGGTGTAGTAGGCGTCATACGTGGCGTGGTCCGAGATCCTGCCCGAGACATCCACCACTCCGCGCCAGGTGCGGCGGCGGTCCTCCTCGCCGCGGCGAGGAATATCGAAGTTGTTGCGGCTGATATCGATCGACGTCAGCCCCGCCTGCTGCGCGGCCGCAAGGATCGTGGCTGGGACGAACGGGTTGTCCAGCGTGACCGTGGCTGGATAGTTGCCGCCATAGCCGGTGAAGGTACGCACGGTGCTCTGGACGAACTTGCCCTCTATGCTGACCTTGAACGCCTCGGAAGCTTCGAACCGGCCAAGCAGGTTCACGGCATGGCGCTCGGTCTTGGGGAAGATGTCGCCAATGTAGCCGGCTACCGGCGTGTCGTCGCCGCCCAAAGAGTATGCGTCGTTGTCGAGCACCGTGCCCGGCGCGTATATGCGCCCATCGCCACGATAGCGCACGCCGCCGATATCGGCGTAGCCGTAGGTCGAGCTGTCCGGATAGCGGATGTCGCGCAAGGGGCCTTTCTGGTAGCTGCCGGCAACCGCAGGGTCGTAGCCGTTCAGGTTGACGAAGTTCGCGCGGTTGGCGCTGCGCAGGTACTTGCGGTCGTCGTTCGCGAGCGGGTCCTCGGCATTGTACTCGTAAGCGAGCGTGAGATTGCCACGGTCGTCCGCGAAGTTGCGCCCGGCGACGAACGAGGCAAAGCGGTTGCCAGCGTCACCCTCCTGCGAGATGCCGAATTGGGCGCGTGCGGCGACACCGTCGAAGTCGCGGCGCAGCACGAAGTTGACCACCCCGGAGACGCCATCCGCACCGTAGACCGCCGAGGCCGCGCCCGTCAGCACGTCGATACGCTCGATCAGGTCGGTCGGTATAGTGTTGATGTCGACCGCAGCGCTGTCGGGCTGACTGGCGACGTGACGGCGGCCGTTGACCAGCACCAGCGTCCGATTGGTGCCGAGGCCGCGCAAGTCCAGCAGGTTCAGTCCGACTTGTCCGAGCGCACCATCGGCTTGGGAGTTGCCCGCGGTGCGGGTGCTGTCGAGTGAGTTGGTCAGCGCCGGAACACGCTGCAGGAAGGTGGTGACGTTGGTGTTGCCTGACTGCGCGATGGCGGCGGCATCAAACGACACCACCGGATTGGGCGCGGCATAGTCGGGCCGCCGGATGCGCGATCCGGTGACAACGATCGTGTCGGCTGAAGCCGCGGTATCGCCGCCGCTCGAAGCAGATGTCGGTGCATCCTGCGCGACGGCGGGCTTAGCCGCCAGCAAGATGGCCGAACCTGCGAGCAGCATGCCGCGCGTTGTAAACGTTGTCATCGCCTGGAGCACCCCTGCTTGGCCGGCCTGTAGCGCGGCCGTGTACGGGAAACCGACGAGTCTGCCGTTTGTTACGTCGCCCCTGCGGGCAACTGGCGCTGTTGGGTGAGGTCGGCCAAGGTGGCATCATGGGAGATCGGGGCAGGCGCCAGGACGGCGTCACGCGCAGGAGCGTCCTGGCCGGTGCGGCAGCGCTGGCAGCTTCATCCTGCGGGCCGCGTTCGGCCAGCCCACCGCTGCGGTTCTGGGCGACCAGCTACGAAGGCGATTATGCACCGCATTTGATGCCAGCCTTCACCGCGGCAACCGGCATCAAGGTCGACGTGCAATCGGTGCCCTCGACCGCCACCCACGAAAAGATGTTGACTGCCTTCGCCGGTGGGGCGCTACCCGATGTCTTCGTGCTGCCGTCCGGGTGGATCGGCGAGTTCGCGATGATCGGCGCGCTCGCACCGGTGCCAGCGCTCGACTACGTGGAGGACATCGTCCCATCGGCGCTCGCGCTGGCGCAGATCGAAGGCAAGAACTTCGCGGTGCCCTGGTCCGCTGCGCCGCAGGTACAGTTCTATCGGCGCGACCTGTTGCGTGATGCAGGCTACGATACGCCGGCCGACACATGGACAGCATGGCGTGAGATGGGCCGCGCAATCAAGCACCGCCGACCCGACGAGTTCGTCTTCCTCACCCTGCTGAACTGGCCCGACACGCTATTTTCGATGCTGTACCAGACCGGCATGACCATGCTGCGCGAACGTGACACGCGCGGCAACTTCCGCTCGCCCGAGGCGGAATTTGCCTTTGCCTTCTACCTCTCGCTTTTCACCGAGAAACTCGCGCCGCGTGCACTGTCCACTGAGGTGCAGGACGCCTTCGCTGCGTTCGCGCAAGGACGCTACGCCGTATGGCCGAGCTGGCCGTCGCTGCTGCTCGACCTTCATCGCCGCCGAGCCGAAATTCCGCGCGAACGCTGGGGTGTAGCGCGGCTGGCCGGCCCTAATGGCTTCGGTCCGGCAGCGATGATCGCCTCGAACGTGGCTGTCAGCGCACGCACGACGCAGCCAGAGTCAGCCTGGGCGCTGGTCCGCCACCTGACATCCACCGCCACTGAGCTGCGCTTCCAACAGCTAATCGGTAACCTGCCGGCACGTGAGACGGCCTGGACTTTGCCGCAGCTGCAGGTGCCGATGCTGCGCCCCTTCGCCGAGCAGATGCGGCAGCCGGCCATGGCGCCCAAGATCGTCGAGTGGGAGCGCATTCAGATCGAGGTCCAGCTGGTCGCCGAACACGTCGTGCGCGGATTGCTGACGATCCCGCAGGCGCTCGCGACGATCGACGAGCGCATCGACCAGATCCTCGCCAAGCGTCGCGCGCTGGTCGAGGCGGGACGCATCACGTGACCCGGCCAGCCATGACTGGGCAGGAACGCACCGCCTGGCTATTCACCGGACCGGTGCTTGCGATCATCCTGGCGGTGCTGGTGCTGCCGGTCACCCTGGCGCTGGCGCTCAGCCTCACCGACTACAGCATCTACGCGCTGGCGGATTGGGACAACGTGAAGTTCGTTGGCCTGGGCAACTTCGCAGAGCTGCTGCGTACCGCCCTGTTCTGGCGCGCACTGGCGAACACTGCGCTTTTCGCGGTGCTCGGCGTGCCGATGGCGATCGGCGCCTCGCTGGGCGCGGCGCTGCTGCTGCATGACGCCACCGTGCGTTGGAAGCCGCTGTGGCGGGTCGCCTTGTTCGTCCCTTACGTCACGAGCGTGGTGGCGACGGCGGTGGTCTGGCGTTTCCTGCTCAACACGCGCTTCGGCCTCATCAACTACGCGTTGGGCTGGCTGGGCCTGCCGCCCGCTGACTGGTTGGGCGATCCCCATGCTTCGATCCCGGCGATCCTGCTGTTCGTCACCTGGAAGATCTTCGGCTATAACATGATCGTGTTCACGGCCGCACTCTCTGCGGTGCCGCAGGACCTGATGGAGGCCGCGCGGCTCGACGGCGCCTCGCGCTGGGGCCGCTTTCGACACGTCACCCTGCCCGCGATCGGGCCGACGCTGCTGCTCGCCTCGGTGATGAGCGTGGCCGGGTTCCTCCAGATCTTCGCCGAGCCATACGTCATGACGCTGGGCGGCCCGGCACAAAGCACCGTTACCGTGCTTTACTTCATGTTTGACGAAGGGTTCAAATGGTGGAACCTGGGGCAAGCCTCGGCAGTGGCGATGATCCTGTTCGTGCTGATCCTGGCGATCACCTTTGTCGAGACGCGGATTGGAAAGCGGAACGCGTGGCTGTGACTCGCCGCCGCACCCGCGCGATCGTCGCCAACTCGCTCGTCGCGCTGCTGACTGCCGTGACGCTGGTCCCGCTGTTCTGGATGGTCACCGTTTCGTTCATGCCGCGCGGCGCCTCCAGCCACTTCCCGCCGCCGTTCTGGCCCGAACGCTGGACGGGCGAGAACTACTACGAGCTGCTGGTCCGCCGCGAGATCGACGGCGCGTGGTTTGACTATCGCGTGCTGCCCGCGCTGGGCAACAGCTTGCTGATCGCAATCATGGCAACCGTGCTCGGGCTGCTGCTGACAGTTCCGGCGGGTTATGCCTTCGCCAAGTTGCGCTTCACCGGGCGCGAGCGGCTGCTGAAGCTGCTGATCGCCGGGCTGGTGGTGCCGGGTCAGGTGGCGATGCTGCCGCTGTTCCTGCTGTTCAAGGAGCTGGGCCTGGTCAATAGCTACGCTGGCGTGATCCTGCCCGGACTGGCGGGGATCTTCTCAGTCCTGTTCGTGCGCCAGGCGGCGCTGGCGATCCCTGACGAGATGCTCGATGCGGCGCGGCTAGATGGCGCGAGTGAGACGCGCATCTTCCGCTTGATCGTGCTGCCGCTGCTGGCGCCGATCACCGTCACCCTGGCGCTGTTCCTGTTCTTGGGCAGCTGGAACGATTTCCTGTGGCCGCTGATCGTGCTGACTGACCAGCACAAGTACACCTTGCCCGTCGCGATCGCTGCCATTGTGCGCGAACATGCCGCCGATGGCGAGCTGATGATGGCCGCCTCGGTGGTGACGACGCTGCCGGTGCTGCTGATCTTCCTGCCCCTGCAGCGCTACTACATCAGCGGATTGCTTGGTGGCAGCATCAAGGGCTGAGCCGCGGCAGGGCCTGCCCCCGCTCATCGAAGACGTGGACATGCCTAGGCGGCATGCTGAAGCGCAACGTCTCGCCCAGTGTCACCAAGCGATCACCAGGAAGTTGCGCGACCACTGTGCCGATCCCGCCACGGGCGCCTAGATGCGCGAAGGAGAGCGGTCCCAGCCGTTCGAACAGTTCCACCTCACCGCCGATCGGCCCCTGCTCGTGTGCCACCAAGTGTTCGGGCCGCAAGCCGACTGTAACCGTCTGACCCACGCGATCGGCGGCGGCTCGAACGTGAGCGCTTAGTGTCGTGTCTCCGGGCAGGCGCAGGGTGACCCCTCGCTCGTCCACGGCGTCAAGAACCGCCGGGATCAGGTTCATACCGGGCGAGCCGATCGCCCGCGCCACCGCCAGCGTCGCCGGTGCGGCGTAAAGCTCGAGCGGTGCGCCGACCTGCTCGATCCGGCCCTCGCTCATGACGACGATCCGGTTGGCGAGCGTCATCGCCTCAAGCTGGTCATGCGTCACGTAGATCATTGTCGCACCCAGGCGGCCATGCAGACGTGCGAACTCATGTCGCATGCGGACCCGCAACTCCGCATCCAGATTGGACAGCGGTTCGTCCAGCAGCAGCACGCGCGGCTCACGCACGATGGCGCGCGCGATCGATACACGCTGGCGCTGGCCGCCCGAAAGCGCCGCCGGTCGACGCTTCAGCAGCGTTGTCAGAGCGAGTGCTTCGGCCACAGCCGCCACCCGCGCGCCAACCACAACCTTGCCGAGCCGCTGCACCTTCAGCGGAAAGGCGATGTTCTCCTCGACGCTCAAGTGCGGGTACAGCGCGTAGGACTGGAACACCATTGCCAGATCACGCTCGGCCGGCGCGACATCGGTGACATCGCGGCCATCGATGAACACCTGGCCGCCCGTCGGCTCTTCCAGGCCGGCGATCAGGCGCAGCAGGGTAGACTTGCCGCAGCCGGATGGTCCCACGATGACCACGAACTCGCCCTCGGCGATCTCCAGGTTGCTGGGGCACAGCGCATGGATCTGACCAAAGCGCTTGCTCAACTGGGTCACGCAGACCGATGCCAAATCTTGCGCTCACTCTCGTTTAGGTAGGCGCGAGGGATCACGTGCCTGGCTGAAGCGACACCACCAATCGGCGCGTCTGTCGAGCGTGTTTAAGGGCAAAGCTTGAGTCATGGATCGGTCCGCAGTTAACCGATAGATGACGCATTTACCCGGCCTGCGTGAGACGACCTCGGTGGATGCTTCGACAACCAGCACGGCTAATGACACTGCCGATGCACCTTCCATGACCCAGGCGAGCAATTACCGCGCAGCCGCTCCGATCTTCGAGCGCAGGTTCGGACGCCCTCCCCTGGATCCGCAGGATCCCGCCGCACTGGTGAACGACCTGATCTTTCATCGGATGATCGATCCGGACTGGTCACGGCACGAGCGCGCGTTCGTCGACAAGGAGTTTGCGAAAACGCAAGCCCGCCTGCTCGTTCCAGGTTTGGGGGTGGCGAAAACGCTTCACGTCATCGCCATGGAAGGTGTTGGTTCGGCCGCCGATCTGTGCGACCTCCTTCGCCCCTTCCTCGGCACATCCGCAATCGCGAAACCAGCGCATGCGAGCGGAATGGCGACCTTCCTGCGCGATGTCACGTCCAGCGAAGATCTGCGGTGGCTCTATGCGGTTGCCGCTTGCGACTACGCGATGGTCGTACGCGAGATGCAGTACTTCAGGCTTCCGAAGAAGGTCATAGTCGAAGCCTTGATCCCGACTGCGGACGCCAGCCCGCCAGACGATTACAAGTTCTATTGCGTGGCCGGCGAACCGCTCGTGTGCCAGATCGACCACAATCGATTTAGCAAGGCTTGGAGTCGCCTGTTCCGCGTACCCGACTTCACGCCTATGCATGACCAGGACGGGCTTGTCGCACCTTTCAGCTTCGCGCAAGCGCCACGCGACCGCACCAACGATATGGTCGCCGCAGCCCGCTCCCTGGCGGCCGGTTTCGAGTTCGTCCGCGTCGACCTCTACAACGGCTTCGATGGCGTGTACTTTGGCGAAATGACCTTTACGCCGGCAGCCTCCTTGGGAATCGCGCCGTCGATCGTGGGCGATCTGCCCGATAGCGAGACCCACCAACTATATAGTGAGATCATCATGTCGGCAGTGCGCGTCTTACGTCGCAAGTAATCTTAGCAAAATTCCATCGGGCTACGTCTGGTACGTCCTGATAGCGTCTATGAATAGGTTAAACAGCGTACACGTGCTACTTAAGGCCAACCAGCTAAGATCTGTTGCGAAACGAAGTAGAATGTCGTCGGTTACCCGGCGCGAACCGGGCTGACACGGCCGACCTACCCAAAGGGGCAAGGTCGGCCTGCGCTGGAACCCGAAGCGCTCCGCAACGGCTATGCGAGGGATGACGCAATATCGAGAGAGCGGCTTCCGCGCGGTGCCCCGTGGGCGCCTGACGCGGCTCAGCGCATTCGGCCGGCTGGCGGGGGGCGTTGCCGGCGGGATGCTAGCGGAAGGAGCCCGCCGGCTGGCCAGTGGCGAGCGGCCGCACCTCAACGACCTGATCCTCACCCCCGGCAACGCCGCCCGGCTCGCGGACCGGCTCTCGCACTTGCGCGGGGCGGCGATGAAGCTGGGGCAGATGATCTCCATGGATGCCGGAGACTTCCTGCCGGCCGAGTTGTCCGCGATCCTTGCACGCCTGCGCGACCAGGCGCAACGCATGCCGCCTTCGCAGCTCGATCGCGTGCTGAAGCAGGAGTGGGGCGCCGATTGGCGCCGGCGCTTCCGTCACTTCGAGGCGACACCGATCGCCGCCGCTTCGATCGGCCAGGTGCATCGCGCGACTCTGCCTGATGGACGCGTGTTGGCGATCAAGGTGCAGTACCCCGGCGTTGCCGACAGCATCGATGCCGATGTCGACAATGTGGCTACCTTGCTGCGCATCTCGAACCTGCTGCCCGCCACCATCGACCTCGCTCCGCTTCTCGCCGAAGCCAAGCGCCAGCTGGCGGACGAGACGGATTACCTGCGCGAAGGGCGTGAGCTCCGCCGTTTCGGAGAGCTGCTTGGCAAGGATGCGCGATATGTCGTGCCCTGCTTGGAAGAGAGCTTCACCACCGCGCGGGTGTTGGCGATGAGCTTCGTCGAGGGATTGCCGATCGAGACCCTGGCCGAAGCCGCGCAGGCGGACCGCGATCTAGCCATGACGGCACTGATCGAGCTGGTGCTGCGTGAACTGTTTGCCTTTGGCGTGATGCAGACCGACCCAAACTTCGCCAATTACCGGTGGCAACCTGAAACCAACAGGCTGGTCCTGCTGGACTTCGGGGCCGTCCGCCCGGTACCGACCGAGACCACCGATGCCTATCGCAGGCTCATCGAAGCCGGGCTCGCACGAGATCTCGACACAGTGCGCGAAACCGCCGTGCAGACGGGCTTCCTGGGGCAGGCTGCGGCAGTGGCGCACCGCCCGGCGATCGACCGGATCGTCGCGGCAATCGATGCAGCCATGAACCGTGAAGGTCCGTTCGACTTCGGCGATCGCGCGTTCGCGCCTTTGGTCCGTGAGGAGGTCAAGGCCCTGCTGGCGGATCGTGCAGCCTGGCATGTACCGCCCACCGACACGCTGTTCGTGCAGCGCAAGGTCAGTGGAACGGCCTTGCTGGCGGCGCGGCTCAAGGCAAAGGTAGCGGTCCGCGAACTTGCCGCTGCTGCAATCAGGCAACCTGGCGATGCCACATCGACACCGAAGCTCCGAGAGGACTGACAGAATGACCGACAATGCCGTGCTGACCCGCCAGCGGGAGATCGCGATCGAACACGTGCTGTTCAAGCTGATCGAGTATGTCGAGCAACGCCAAGCCGGCTTCCTCGACTTCGTTGAAGGCAGCCTCGAGCATCTGGGCGACAATGCGAGCGACGAGACCAAGGATGACGAGGCGGTGCGCGAGATCGCCCGGCGACTGATCACCGGCGCGCGGCACGAGATCGGCTCTCCCACCCGGTGAGAGCCCATGCGTCTTCGGTACCGCTCCAGCCTCCGGCACTGCCGATGGCACTGGGCCTTGCCGGCCTTCTGCCGCAGGCCGCATGCGTCGCTGTGTTGGCCGTTGGCCCCGAGCCATGGCACTTCTCGGCGCTGTCGCTCGGATATGCCTACCCTGCGCTGATCCTGAGCTTTCTAGGCGGCATGTGGTGGGGCCTGGCGGCTGGGAAAGCTGCGCCGACACCGCCATGGATCTGGTTTGCAGCCGTTGCTCCATCGCTTATCGCGCTTGCGACAGCGATCCCCTGGGCGGTCGGAGCCGGCTGGCCCGGACCTTCGCTGGTCGTCCTGGCAGTAGCGCTGCTCGCCAGCTTGCTGATCGACCGGCAGCTTTCAATTCACGGTCTTGCGCCCGCTTGGTGGATGTCCTTGCGCAAGCCGTTATCCCTCGGCCTAAGTGCATTGACGCTTGCAGTGGCGGCACTCCGCTAGCTGCTCGGCCCCATATCACCACGATGAAGCAACTCTGATGCCCAACTACCTTGTAGCGCAAAGCGAACTCCCCGAAGAACGGGAGAGACGGCGGGAGAGTGCCGGCAAGAGCGCGGGAGAAGCCTACCGCGCGACACTTCAGCAGCTGAAGCCTGGTGCTCGCATTGAGATCTCATCGCCCGCAGACGCGGATGCGCCGCGATACATTCCGGCCCAGCTTTCCGACTACGATGCGATCTTCCTGAAGAGCTCGCCGATGCACGGCTACCAGGAGCCACCAGAAGTCGATCGCCAGCTCGCCTTCATGCGCTGCGTGTTCGCGTCGGGTGTACCATCGTCCGGATTGTGAGCGGGGCTGCAGGTTGCGGTCGCGGCAGCAGGAGGCAAGGTCCTCAAGATGGCCCAGCGCATGGAGGCCGGCATCGCACGGCGGATCTGCGCAACGCCCGCCGCTCGCGCGCACCCACTTCTGCAAGGCCGCCCTGCAAGTTGGATGCGCCGGCTGTTCACGGCGACGAGGTTGAGGAACTTCCACCCGGCGCGACGTTGCTGGCATCGAACTCGTGACACAGGTCCAGGCCGCCGAGGTGCGATGCGACCGCGGCGTATTCTGATGGGTGCAATACCACCCCGAACTGGCGATAGGGGAGATCGCCGCAGCGTTGCGCCGGCAAGCCGCAAGCCTAGTTGACGCCGGTCTCGCGCATGACCAGGAGCCGTGCGCGCTTATGCCAAGGACATCGACGCGCTTCATCGGCAGCCCAACGACCGTGCGCTGACAGGCAATACTCGCCGTTTGAATCAGGACGTATGAACTTCGTATTCTGGTGCCAAGCTGCCCCTCCGCTCTACTCTGCTGTGAACCAACTGCAGCCACTCAGGCGGCGCTATCGGCTTCCTAGAAGCGGACGTCAGTTCATCTAACACCTGCGGTTCGCCCAGGCATCCATCAATCGGTTCGAGCGAAAGCTGTTGCACCGGGTGTCGGTATCTATACCCCAAGGATTCTGCATCAAGACCGTGAGGAAGCTGCTACGCGCCCCAAGGTAGCCGGCCAATCGGCAAGATGCCTGCGAAAGGTTGCATGAGCTTCATGCCTCGAGAAGGTAATCTGCGGTTCCTTGATGCCCATGGCGAAGTGGCATCGCTCATGCGCGGCCATGACTGGTCGACCTCACCTCTAGGGCGGCTCGAGATCTGGCCGCAGTCGCTGCGGCTCGTTGTAAGCCTGATGCTTTCCTCGAAGTTCCCCATGTTCGTGGCATGGGGATCCGAGCTCGGGTTCCTCTACAACGATGCTTATGCCGAGATCCTCGCAGAAAAGCACCCAAGCGCCCTCGGGCAGCGCTTCCATGACGTCTGGTCGGAGATTTGGGATGATATTGCGCCCCTGATCGACGCGGCGATGGCAGGTCAAGCCAGCTACCGTCAAGATCTTCCGCTGCTCATGCGCCGACACGGCTACGACGAGCAGACCTGGTTCACATTCTCCTACTCGCCCGTTCATGACGATGATGGCACGGTCGCCGGCATGTTCTGCGCCTGCACGGAAACGACCGGACGCATTCAGGCGGAGCGCGCCGTACGCGAGAGCGAGGCACGCTTTCGCAACATGGCCGACCATGCGCCGGTGATGATGTGGGTAACCGATCCGAGCGGCTACTGCACCTACCTGAATCGTGGCTGGTACGAGTTCACGGGACAAACAACGCAAGAGGCTGAAGGCTTCGGATGGTTGGAAGCAACCCACCCGGATGACAGCGCCGCTGCGGAGCAAGTCTTCCGCGCGGCCAATGCTGCAAGGGAGTCATTCCGGATGGAATATCGGCTCCGCCGGGCGGATGGCAGCTATCGCTGGATGCTCGACGCCGCGGCTCCGCGCTTCGACGAGCATGGCGTCTACCTTGGCTACATCGGATCCGTCATTGACATCGACGAACGCCGCGAGAGCGAGGAACGCCACCGCCAGAGCGAAGCGACTCTGCGCCAGTTCACGGACGCGCTGCCTGCTTTTGTATGGTTCGCCAAGCCGGATGGAGAGCTGACCTACTTCAACCGCCGATGGTATGATTACACGGGACAGTCTCCCGAGCAGTCGCTGCCTAACGGGTGGACCGATGTGCTCCACCCCGATGACGTCGAAGCCACAGCCGAGCGTTGGGCCCATGCGCGGGCGAGCGGTACGACCTACGAGATCGAGGTGCGCTACCGCCGATGTGACGGCGCATACCGATGGTACGTAGCGCGCGCAGAACCCATCCGCGACGACAACGGCGCGATCACGAGCTGGGTTGGCAGCTCGATCGATATTCATGATCGGAAAGAGGCAGAGACCGCGCTACGCGCCAGCGAAGAGCAGTTCCGCTTAATGGCCGATGCCGTGCCTCAGATCGTGTGGATCACCGATGCGGATGGTCGTACAGAGTTCTTCAACAAGCACTGGTCCGATTACACCGGTGCAGCCTATCACCCCACGACCGCGGAGCAGGTCGCAGCCGACCACGTCCACCCCGACGACGAAGCCGTGACGATGGAAGCGTTTGAAGAGGCACGACGCACCGAGACGACGTTTCGGGTCGAACATCGCATTCGATCGGCGAGCGGCGCCTACCGCTGGTTTCTTGTTCGCGGAGAGCCTTACCGAGATCCTCATAGCGGCTCCATCGTTCGCTGGTTCGGGGCCTCGGTCGACATCCACGATCGTAAACTTGCCGAAGCAGCACTGCGCAAGTTGAACGAGACTCTCGAGGCGCAAGTGGCCGCCCGCTCCGCCGAACGCGATCGCTTGTGGAATCTCTCCCAGGACATGTTCGCGCGGGCCGACTACGGCGGCATGATGTCGGCGGTGAGCCCGGCATGGACCCAGGTGCTGGGCTGGGAAGAGCGCGAACTGCTCAGCCGCGGATACGCCACCTTCATGCACCCTGACGATGCGCCGTCGACTCTCGCGGCGATTCAGCAGATGAGCGAGACGCGTCAGCCGACCCGCTTCGAGAACCGCATCGTGACATCCGCGGGAGAGTGGAAGGGCATCGAATGGACTGTCGCGCCCGAACCGGACGGCATGAACTTCGTGGCGGTCGGGCGTGATCTCAGCCAAGCCAAGGCCCGCGAAGTCGAGCTTGAAGCCGCACAGGAAGCGCTGCGGCAAAGTCAGAAGATGGAAGCGATGGGCAGCCTGACCGGCGGTGTCGCGCATGACTTCAATAACTTGCTGACCCCGATCATCGGCTCGCTGGACATGTTGGTGCGCAAGGGACTTGGCAGCGAGCGGGAGCGGCGGCTGATTGATGGCGCGCTGCAATCCGCCGAACGCGCCAAGACGCTGGTGCAGCGCCTACTTGCCTTTGCCCGGCGCCAACCGCTCCAGTCAACCGCGGTGGACCTTGCCAAGCTGGTCGAGGAGATGGCAGGCCTTGTCGAGTCTACCGTAGGGCCGAACATCGATGTCCGGGTCGAGCTTGCGACCGACCTGCCGCCCGCCTTTGCGGACGCAAACCAGCTTGAGATGGCGCTGCTGAACTTGGCGGTGAATGCCCGTGACGCTATGCCGGACGGTGGCCAGCTTACAATTGCCGCTCAGCGCGACAGCGTACGAGGCAGGCATGTGGCCGCGCTGAAAAGCGGACACTACGTCCGTTTAAGCGTGCAGGACACCGGCACGGGAATGGACGAGGCAACCCTGAAGCGAGCGGTGGAGCCGTTCTTCTCAACCAAGGGCATCGGCAAAGGCACCGGCCTGGGCCTGTCGATGGTACATGGGCTCGCCGCACAACTCGGCGGAGGGCTGACCATCGAGAGTGAGCCAGGGAGTGGTACAGCGGTCACCCTATGGCTGCCCATCAGCGCAGCGCCCATTGAGGATCAGATGCAGGTCAGAGATGGTGCGGCCGCCCCTCTGGCGCGTGGGACTGCGCTTCTCGTGGACGACGAGGAATTGGTGCGGATGAGCACGGCTGACATGCTCAACGACATGGGCTTCGAGGTCGTCGAAGCTGGTTCCGCGGAAGAGGCCTTGAGCCTCTTCAAAGGCGGTTCGCTACCCGACCTCCTTGTAACCGATCACTTGATGCCCGGCATGAACGGGGTGGAACTCGCGCGTGAGGCGCGGGCACTCTCGCCAGCCCTGCCCGTCCTGATCGTATCGGGCTACGCCGAAATGGAAGGCATCGCTCCGGACCTGCCGCGGCTGATCAAGCCCTTCCGCAATGCTGATCTCGCCGAGAGCCTCAAGGCACTCCTCCCCTCAAATTAGTCAACCATCAGACGGGAGCGTGGGACCCATCTGCGGACGCTCGGTGGCGCTCCGGCGCTTTCCACAAGCTGCCGTTCATACATCTTCGATCGTGCAACGTGGTTTCAGAGCTTGTGCCACCCAGCCCTGCTTAACAGTTGCACGTTGGGACATCAGAGTGCGGTTTATCACTTCTCGGAGCGTGGCCACCAGGCCGCCAGCAATGCGCCTCCTGCAATCAGGATCAGCAACAAGCTGGTCCAGAGGACACTGTCGGCAGCTTGCCAGCCCTTGGCCGTCGTGTCGCCCACAAAGTAATCGTAGAAGTTAAACGCCAACTGTCCCATACCGGACACGCCTACGATCCCAAAAAGCAGGGCAATCTGACGGTCTGACTTCTGCTGGTCCGCTTGTGCGGTATCGGCTCTCTGCCGAGCAGCGTCGCGAGCTTCCTCCTCCAACGCGGCTAGGCCTTCCTTGTATATCGCCTCAAGCCGGGAGGTGCCTCGCAGACGCTCCAATTCCTCGAAGACATTCCGCTCGGTGTCGTAGCGGAAAGGGTTGAAATAACGATGGCGATCAAAACGCTCGAAGCTTTCGATCCGCAGCCGGTTGATGCTGCGCTCGACCTCATCGACATCTTTCTGGCGCACGGCTTGATATACCGCGGCAACGCGCTTCTCCTTCTGCCTCGTCAGGTGCTCGTTGCTGAGCGCCAGTACGTGGATCAAGAAAGCGTAGGGACACATCAGGATGTGGTCGTTGCCCACCTCCAACGTGCGTGAGCGCGACACGTAAGTGAGCATAGTGCGTTGGTTGGCGTAGCGGATGAAGAACCCCTCACGCAACTGCTCGTCCGACACTGGGTAGATCGGATCGAGGCTGTCGAGCACCTCCGATGCCTCCTGGTTTGCCCAATCAATGATGTTCTGGTTGAACCCCGCGAGGAACAGATAAAGCAGTCGTTCGCGCGCAGTTGGTAGAGGCAGAGTGTCGGCCGGCACTTCGTGTTCCTTGCGACCGAGAAGCCGGTCGACCGGCCGCCGAGGCGAATTGCGTACGGGCGCATCCTCGGTGAGCAGCCGGCACCAATAGTGCTTGTCCAGGCGGTGCTTGCCCATCATCGGCACGATCGCCTTGATCGCCGCTGGGTATTGTCTGAACTCGCCGTCTAGCACGCGTTCGCGGCGCGGTACCAGCCCACCGTTTGGTGCCTTTGGCTGGATCAGCTTGAAAAACGCCTCATCCTGAATGAAGATCAGCGAGCGTGCTTCACGCGTCGTAATGCCCGAAACTTCGGCGCAATCCTCTGCTGGGCAAAGCTGATCGAAGCCGGTCACGGCGTTCGCTCCATGAACTTGGGCGACAATCGCGCTGTCTGCCTCGAACCAGCGTGCGAGGGTGCACCAGAAGGTGTCCTCCTTAACACCATCTCGCAGGCTGACCCGCAGGTGATCATCAAGGTTCGCACTGCCTTCTGCGCCCAACACGTCGCACTCCTTAGGCCACGCGAGCTTCTGCAGCAACGAGAGGAAGTAGAGGGTCGAGACCCGCCCTTGGTCGAGTTCAAGGTCAAGTTGGTCGCGGTAGCGAACCTCAAAGCTGATGTGCCACGACATCGAGCCGTCGCTATGTAGGTACCAGAAATTGCGCATGTCGGCTGTGCGCGTGCGGTCGCCCGGTGGCAACGGTACGTCGAAGCGGCGGCCTTCCGTCATCCAGGCGATGCTCTCAGGTAGCAGGAATCTGACCTGACGCCGCTCGCCCTGAACCAGCAGGCGGTCGAGCACGGCACCTTGGCGGCTGCGATCTGCGATGTCATTGAACAGCGGCTCGATGGCATCCCGCATGGTTCGCGTTTCGCTATTGAGCTCTTGGTCCAACCTCTTGAGGTTGTCCGTTGGACTGTACTCAGGGCTGCTCGCTTCGCGGTCCTCTACGCCCTTGATCCGCGCATAAGGAACGTAGAACGAAAGAGTCCAGAACAGAGTACCGTCCGCGACCTCATGCGACTCAGTCATCGCCTGCAACCGTCCGGGCAAAGTGGCGGAAACTCTCACCGACTGGCCTGCTGGGCAGAGCACGTAATGCGGCGATCGCCGGCGCCATCGGCAGCAAAGTGACCGGCGTGCCGCGCTGAGCCATCGCCGCCAGCGTGGCCAGCTGGCGAGAAGCGACCGGGTCGATAGCGAGGTCCTGGCCTTTCAAAACGGATATTCCGAAGAAACTCTCAAGGTGCGCTGCAAAGTAGCACGCATCGATCACCGCGCTCGGGAAGTTGAGCACGGCGTATGTCAGACCCTCATCGCTCGACTGGCCGGCCGAGAGCGCCGGCTGGACATAGGGGAAATCGACCACGCGCGCACCAAGCCGCGCCCAGATCTCTAGTCGGTCGACCTGATCTACACCTGAATGCTGGCTGTCAGTGGCATAGTCGCTGTCGGAGAGAGCGAGCGGGTCGTTCTGCTCGATGAAAATCGCGGGTGGACACGCATCTTCCGGTATTTCAACTGCGGCATTCGCGAGCGTACCCACCGCATCCTTCAGCAAGCGTGCCAACCCGCGACCGCGCTCGGCGGCCTCAACGTAGAGATAATTGAGCGCTACGGCTGTTGGCGGGTGCCCGATCGGGGGGTGATTTACCCGCGTCGCGAGAAAGTTGGCCCCACCAACAACATTTCCAGTGCGCTCGTCTTCGACCACCATCACCATTTCACGGTGAGTGCGCCCGAAGCAGTGTCGAGCTACAGGGTTGATGGAGAGGCAGGCCCGGAAGCCCTGCGTTTCCTCTCGCTCGTTAGGCAGGACGAAGGCGCGATCGTAGCCTTCGAGAAAGCGATCGAGCACGGGCGAGTCCGGTTGCTCCGTTGCGCGCAAGATAAGGCCTTGACCGAGAGACCGGGTCCAGGATTGATCGGGAGCAAAGCCCGTCTTGGCAAACATGCAGTCATTTATATACGTGATGGAAACCATCCGCCAGTGATGTGGCCGAGTGCGCTCCATACCCAGCTCGTCAGGGCGCTCACCAAGCTCCGGATCGGTCGAGATTGCCGTTTGAGCGTGTCGGATCGGCTTCGTCGTAGACCCAGTTCCGCTCATCCGGGCGACGGTTTGCGCTCTCCGGAACCTACCACTCGTTCAAACTGGAAACGGTTGTTCGTCGAGGCTGCCCTTTTAGCAGGGTAGATGCGTCAAGCCTGTTGCAAGTGGCTGCTTCGTTGGCGTAATCGGGCTGATGAGCATGTCTCCCATTGAACGGGCCGCGCGGTCGTTTGCCATTTGCGCGAGCGGGCTAGACGAGTGGGATACGATTGATCTCGCCACGCAACAGCGCCTAAAGGACGCTGTTGCTTGCGCCCTGAGCGCAGTACGCCAGCCGAGTTCGTCTGCACTCCGTGCTGGAGCGAGGGCAGCAAGGCAGACTCATAGAAGCGACGCAATCCAAGCCGAAGCCACATGGCAGGCGATGATCGATGCTATTGGAAAGGAACGCTAAGGCGGCGCTTGCGATCGCGACCCCAGTGCTCGCGAAGCTCAGAGGCAGCCCCTGATCTTCCTCGTGCCACGTCAAAGCACGCCGACCCAGTTCCGGCGATCCGGGGGGCCTTGCCGGCTCCCCAACTTCTGCCATTTGTTCACCTGAACGGCCGGCCACTTCCGGAAGGCCGGCTTCGACACCGGGAGCATCGAAACGGAGTGGGAAGCGGACATCAAATCCCGTTGTCTAGACGGTAACTCGCAACTGCTGCCGCTCGCCTGACCCCAGCCGACAAGGGATGGCACACGAAGTTATAGTCCCCTGTGTCGCCAACCAGAGCGAGAATGGCTTCCATCGCCAGCTTTACCGCCTCGATCGACTGAACCTCGGCTTCGCTGACAAGTGAGTATCCCTCTGTCGAGCTATCGAAGTCATGGTCGTCGAAGAAAACGTGGAACACTTGATCTACGCCGGATGCTGGCCCAAGCTGACGCTCTTCCTGCCATGGAACCCTAAGCTCGTCGGTGCTTAGTTCGGCCAGATGCGTTCTCAGTTCAGCACGCAGACGGGGCCACAAGAGGGTCGGCAGATCGGTCATGTCTCGACAATCGCTCCAATGCCGAGTGTCTGCAATGAGCTGGCCCCCGTTTCGTCCGGACACCCTCAGGCATAGAATGGAGGCTTGGGGCTATCCCCTGAGCACATGCTTATGTCTGGATATGAGGTTATCGCTGACGGTGGCCGCCGGCGGTTCTGGTCGGCCGCTGAGAAGCTGCGGATCGTAGAGGAGACGCTGGACGGCAGCGCCAGCATCTCGGTGGTTGCGCGGCGTAATGGCGTCTCGGCCAACCTTCTGTATCGTTGGCGGCGACTGATGCTCGAAGGAGGCAGTGTCGCGGTGACTGGCGACGACGATGTGACCAGCAACCGGCTTGTCCGGCAGATGGACCAGCGCATCCGCGAGCTCGAGCGCCAGCTCGGTCGCAAGACCATGGAGGTCGAGATCCTGAAGGAAGCGCTGGACAAGGTGCGCCCAAAAAAACCGACCTTGCTCATGCGCTCGCCCTTGGAGGACGATTTGCCGTGAAGGCGATTGCACAGACGCTCGGCGTCTCGCGGTCGGCGGTGCAGGAAAGATTGAAAGGCAGGAGCCGGCCTCGTGGTCCATACCGCAAGGTCGACGATGCGGTCGTCCTGCCGCTGATCACCGCGCTGGTCTCGGCTCGTCCGACATACGGCTACCGTCGCATCATTGCTCTGCTCAACCGTCAGATGCGCGAGAGCGGTACCGCGCCGATAAACCACAAGCGGGTATACCGGATCATGAAGGCCAACCACTTTCTGCTGGCCCGCAAGTACGAGATCCGGCCCGACTATGGTCACGAAGGCAAGGTCGTGACGATGCGCTCGAACCTGCGTTGGTGCTCCGACGGTTTCGAGTTTCACTGCTGGAACGGCGAGGTCGTGCGCGGCGCCTTCATCATTGATGCGCACGATCGGGAGATCATCAGCTGGCGCGCTGTGGTCAACGCAGGGATCAGCGGATCGGAGGTGCGCGACATGATGCTGGAAGCTGTCGAGAAGCGCTTCGGCACCTGCCAGGCTCCGGCGCCGATCGAGATGCTGACTGACAACGGCTCGCCATACACCGCCCGAGAGACCCGCATCTTTGCCCGGCAGATCGGTCGCAAGCCGTGCTTTACGCCGGTGAAGAGTCCGCAGAGCAACGGCATCTCCGAGGCCTTCGTGCATACGCTCAAGCGCGACTACATCCACGTCTCACCGCTGCGGGATGCTGTAGCAGCGCTGGCATTGATCGAGACCTGGATCGAGGACTACAACGACTATCACCCCCACTCGGGCCTCAAGATGCGCTCGCCACGCGAGTTTCGAACGGCTCAGATTGCAACGTCCTGAGGGTGTCGGTGAATTTGGTGCCAGATCAGGGCTCAGGCCGCGCTTACAGCACAGTGAGGCGATGATTGAACTCGTGGAGCAAGCATGCTTCCGTAAATGGAGTTGAGTCGTCTCACCTGGTCACCGTCGAGGAGCTCCGCTATCAACGCCAACTCCGACAAAAAAGCCTCGCCGAAGCGAGGCTTTTCACTTGTTTCCAAGCCGGGGATCAACCCCAAGCTTCTCCGTAAAGCCAACGCCAGATCATAAACGTCTCCGTTCCGTCAGCGCCCCCATGCGCCGCAGACCGCAATACCGCCAGACCCAATCGTTAACAAGCCTTAACTCAAGAAATTAGAAAAAACTTAAACTATCGCTTTCGTGCGAGCTTCGGTTCCACTCGTCTCGAGAAAGCCGCGAAGGGCCCACTTCGGCATGGGCCTAGCGGTGTGGTACCCCTGGACCATGTCACAGCCCATCCAGATAAGCTCGTCCAGGATCTCGGCGTTCTCAACACCCTCAGCGACTACCTTACGGCTTAGCGAATGAGCCAATTGAATTGTTGAGTTAACCATTATCCGGTCGCTTTGAGAACGATGAAGCATGGAGATGAAGGTTCTATCTATCTTGATTTCAGAAGCCGGAACTCGCTTCAGGTATTCAAGTGTAGAGAAGCCCGTCCCGTAATCATCTATGGACAACTGCACACCGATTTGACTTAGCTCGCGAAGGATATCTTCCGCCTCTGTGCCACTCCGGAGGGTGCTAGTCTCAGTGATCTCCAGAATGAGCAACTCTGGCGGGAACCGAAGCCTTCGAATGGTCTCTCGGACCATCACGACGATTGCATCGCCGACGAGCAGGGTCGCCGAGAGGTTCACCGCTATGGAGAACCTACGGCCGCTGCTATTGATATCCGACGCCGTACTCACCGCGTCCTCAAGGACAAACCTTGTAAGTTCAGCGATTCGGCCACTTCGCTCAGCCGCTCCAATGAACTGGTCTGGAAAGATGTTCCCCTTCTCGGGGTGCGTCCAGCGAACCAATGCCTCAGCGCCAACTGTCACACCGGTAACGCAGTCGAGTTTGGGCTGGTACGCTACCCAGAGCTGTCCTGTCTCAAGCGCATAATCAAGACGGCTCAGAAGAGACATGGTCCATTCTGCATCTTCCAGCGAAGCAGGGTCGAAGCACTTCCACCGAAGTCCCTCACGCGCAGCCTCGTCAGCAGCAGCAAGAGTCCCGGCGATGCGTTGGGAGAGTGGGCGCTCCGCCTCTAGATCGTAGCCGAACGCTACTTGTACATCCAGCAGTCGGGCACCGACTACCGCGGGGCTTCGGAACAGCGCGTACAAGCCGTCAAGTTGATGTTGCAGCTCACCCTCAGGAGCTTGGCTCATCCAAAGAAAGGTGCCGTCGTCCGCTTGGTAAACCGAAGATCCATCGGCTCCGAAGCGAAGCCTACTCACCACCTGCTCCACCAGCTCCTTTTCCCACTGATCGGCTAGCGAGGCGCGGATCTGGGAGCGGTTCTGTATCCTCAGTGAGACTAGAATGCCCGGCGAAGTTGCGCCAACTTCCATAAGGGCGTGCAGGTTCGGCAATCCTGAAATTGGATCCGTCGCGCTTCGAAGACGTAACTTGTTCCTCCACTCGGCCCATGCGCGAGCGCAACGCGCCCCTATCAGAACTACAAGTGAAGGCACGATCACGAGATGTACCTGGTAAGCTTCTAGCCAGAGCGGCACCAACATCAATGTGCCGACACCGGAAGCGGTCAACAGACCTGCCACAACCCGGCTTGAGCGAACGACCACGCCGAAACTGAGGATCGCGGCTACGAGGAACGAACCGAGCCAGCCCAAGTTGATCGGAGAGCCAGCCAGCAGGGTTTCCGCCGCGACGATCTGGATCAGGGGAGCAGGTACGACGGAGTAGCCAGGAGCCCGAAAGCGCCTAGCATCTACATCGGTCCTAGAAATTACGACATCTTTCCCAGCAAGCTCTCGTGACTTGAAGCGATGATGCATAACATCACTGGCGCTCAAGGCAGGAACACTTCGCAGGTCAATTGCGTAATCGATCGGAAACGACGACCACGTATCATGCACCTTTAAACCAGCGAAATAGGCTGGTAGCGAGGGGATAACACGATCTTGCGACAGTACCGCGAATGGTTGCTGACGGGCTACGTTGTCCCACCCCAGCTTAGTGTTGACATTGACAACAGGCGCAGCGGGCGCCAGCCCTCGCAAAGGAACGCTCTCGTGCTGCTTGCCCGTCAGCGGGTCTACGGTGAACCGATTGGATATCGAGAGACGAGCGCTAAACCGTCGCATCTCGTTGCCTAAGATGCCCGATGGAGAGAGCGCGTCTGGACCTGTCGATTCAAGATCGAGATGTACGCGCCGCGGATTGGCACTTCGTACAACCGATAGTAGCCGTGCAAGGTTTTCGGCCGACCAAGGCACAGTCCCGACTTCAGCAACGCTGCGATCATCAAGGCCAATCAAAACTAACTGACCGCTTGCCGGGTGTGCTCTAAGTTTATTGCGACCTACATGAAGCGCGTCCTCCAGAGGATCAGCTAGTCCGAGGACGCCGAAAAGCGCGCCCAGACACACTACAGCTGCGAGTGATCTGAAGCGATCAGCAAACTTGTCTGTCTTCCATTGGCGCACGAGCAGGTAGCTGCATAGTCAAAGTCAAGCGAACCATGCATCGTAAAAGTTAGCAAATCTGCAAAGGCTTGTGAAAAAGGCGCGACGGTGAGCGGTTTCAGGCCGAAGGATGAGCTAAACCGCGGTACAGCGGCAAGAGGCTACCTGCCGGGACGGTTCAACTTACATGGGAGGTGACAGAGGGTGAGCCGGAACCAAACATCCGCCTGGTCTGGCAGGAAAAAGGTGCCCCCCCCTTGCAGCTAAACCGGCGCGAGAGGGTTTCTGCTCAACGTTAATCCGCATGGGCCTCAACGGTCCCGGCGACGTACGACTAGAATTTGGGTCCGTGGCCTCACCGTTGAAGTCAGCGCTCCACTTCATCACGTGCAAGAAGTCTGATGCTTCAACGGTTTAATGGTCGGTCTAAATTGCTCGAGCGCTTGCCTATCCTGATTGTAGAAGATGAACCCGTGCTTCGACTCGAAGCGCTGGACATCGTGGAGGCCGCTGGCTTCGAGCCAGTGGAAGCGACTAGCGTCGAGCACGCGATCCGCATTCTGGAAGAGCGTACGGACATACGGCTCGTCTACATGGATCGCGACATGCGGCGCGGCATCAAGGGTATCGAAGTCGCCGCCGCTATTCGCAATCGGTGGCCGCCCATTGAGATCATTCTGATCGCCGCTTTTTCGACTGGCGCAGAACTTGAGCTACCCGTCAGGGCGCAGTTCTACCCCCAACCAGTCCGACACAACCAGATCATCGGCGCCATGCAAACGATGATGAGGAACGTTCAGCAAGGCGGAGCTGCGCACTGCTAAGGGAGACCTGAAAGCAGGATTGCGGTCTAGACCTCGCCGAGCGCGCGACGGATCTGTGCTTCCTCAAGATCAAACTCCTCTCCAAGGGCACGGTGAGCCGAACTGTCCATCTCATCGGCTTGATCCACAAGCTTCCTTCGCGCGGCATCGATCTCAACCAGCCGCATGCGACGCTGCGTTTCAAGGTCGCTTGGCGAGCCGTCATCATCATGGCCAGCCATCTTTAAGCGTTCGGCTCGCGCCTGATACTCTTCCACCGCTTCCTCCGCCGCTGGCGCATCGCGCGTTCCTGCACTGCCGGCATGTTGCTGCACGGCGTCGAGCGATACAGCGGCCATCTCGACACGCACCTGGATGGGAACGGTTGTAGCCGGAATATCCTCATCCTTTTCCAGACCGAGCCGGCGGATAACCCAGCCCAAACTGGTTCCTTGCACCACCAGCGTTGCGAAGATTGCACAGAAAGCGAGGAACACGATGATGTCGCGCGCTGGAAATGGCGCCGGCAAGGCGAACGCCGCCGCAAGGCTCACCACGCCGCGCATGCCAGCCCAGGACAGCACGAAGGAGTGTGTCCAGTGTGGAACAGGATCCCGTTCGCATAGCGATCGAGGCAGCAGGCGTGGAACCCATGCCCTCGGGTATACCCAAAGAAACCGGCTGACGATCAGCGTGGCTGAAACCGCGAATCCTAGCGACGCCAGCCGGGCGAAGTCGTGGCCCTCGATGGGCGCGATAATACCCCGCAGTTGAAGTCCGGTGAGGATGAAGAGAGCGCAGTGAGTAGGAAAACGATGAAGCCCCAGATGTTGGCAATCGCGATTCGGCTCTGCGCGGTGAACTCGACATGCTGCTGGCCGCCGAGCACGAGCCCGCATGCAATGGCTGCGAGAACGCCTGACGCGTGGAACCACTCGCCCACGAGATAGGCGATGAAGCCAGCTAGGGAAGAGACGGTCACGTCCAGAACAGTTTCGTCCAGCCGAGCGAACACCCACATGGCAGCGCCCAACCGCCCAGCCAGCAAGTGCGCCGCCAAGAGAAGACGCGAAGAACTGCAGGACGCCTTCGGTCAAGCTGAAGCTTCCAGCGAGCGTCGCTGCGACCGCCAGGCGATAGAGGACCAGCGAGGACGCATCGTTGATGAGGTTCTCGCCTTCAAGAGCCGTGACGATGCGTTTGGGTAATCTAGGCCACCGACTCATTATGCCTGAGCCAGATGCGTATGGATGCGAGTTGGACTGAGGCGAGGAAGTTGTCGTCGCGTTTGTCATAGCGGGTTGC
>NZ_JACHLR010000028.1 GCF_014204535.1 Novosphingobium chloroacetimidivorans | reverse complement strand
AGGCAGTGGAACCACTCAGTGGCGTCGTCCCGTCCGGTGAAGCGGCATATATGGACCACCTCAGATTCGGTCAAACACTATTTTCAAAAAAAGTTCATGTGGCCGCAGGAACGGCTGATTTCCGCCGATTGCGGGTTCTGATCGCCGCCAATCGGCCCTGGATCGCTTTCCCTAAGCGTCAGGCGCTGGGATCCCGGGCGCTGACCTGTCGGCGCTTCATCGCGCCTCGGCCACCTCGCGCTCGACCGCTTAGGCTTGCGCCTGCAGCCCGCTCTCCTCACCCTTTCTTTACTGCGTATGGCTATCTGCGCAGGCAGGTACTCGCGGCCACAAGGGCCGTCGATCACGGGATTACACGAGGCACATGGCCAGCGCGGCGCGTCCCCCTGCTCTTTCGGTCGCAATGAGCGTCTACAATGGCGAACGCTTCCTGGCAGCCGCCATCGAGAGCGTGCTCGCGCAGAGTTTCGGCGATTTCGAGTTCCTGATCCTCGACGATGGATCGTCCGATGCGACGGCATCGATCCTGCGCAGCTACGAGCGGGTCGACGCGCGCGTGAAGCCGATCGTGCGCGAGAACCGAGGGCTGGTGGCGAGCCTCAACGAGTTGATCGCCCGCGCCGAAGCGCCGATCATCGCGCGCATGGATGCGGACGACATCTGCCGGCCTGTGCGGTTCGAGCGCCAGCTCGCCTTCTTGGCGTCTTATCCCGACCATGGCGTCGTCGGTTCCTGGAGCGAGGACATGGGCGAGCACGGCGAGCCGATCTTTCGCACCGGTGCCGATCACCCCATCACCCATGAGGAGGTCCTTGCGACCATCGCCGAGGGCCAGCAGGTGATCTGTCACCCGGCGGCCATGTATCGCCGCGATGTGGTGCGCGCGGTAGGTGGCTACCACGCGGCGTTCCGGCACTGCGAGGATTACGACCTCTGGCTGCGGCTCGCCAGCGTCACCAAGCTCGGCAACATTCCCGAGCGCCTGCTGCGCTATCGCCGCTATTCCGGGCAAGTCTCCGCGCGCCACTCGACCGAGCAGCAATTCGGCACCGCCGTCGCGCAGCTCGCCTGGGAAGAGCGTCAGGCAGGCCGCCCCGACCCGACGGCAAAGCTGCAGCGTCTGCCCGCGATCGACGATCTCGACGCCTTGTTCGGCCGCTCCGGCGTGTCTCGCCAGGTGCGCGAGCAAGTGGCGCTCGGCTTGCTCTATTCGGCGCAGGCCATGCGCGACGAAGGGTTCGACCTGCTTCTGCGCCATTTGCGCGATGGCGGCCGGCGCGATGGCATGTGGCGCACGGTCGTGCGGCTGCTGCGCTTCGGCGAACCGCTACGTGCCATGCGGCTTGCGGCAACGCTGGCCGTTTCGCCCGGCGCCTCGTCATGAGCGAGACGGGGCCGGACAGCGGACGCGGACAAGGCAGCGTCCGCTCGGCCGCACTGTGGGCGGCGGGCAGCCAGTACTGCCTTTTCGCGCTGCAGTTCGTCACCTCGGTCGTCATCTCGCGCTTTTTCCTGAAGCCGGAGGAGATCGGCCTGTTTTCGGTCGCCCTGGCGGCGGCCATGATCCTGTCGATCATCCAGGACTTCGGGCTGACCCGTTACATCGGGCGGCATCCCACGGCCGACCGCGACACCGTGCGCCATTGCACCGTGATCGCGGTGCTGTTCTCCTTCGTGGTGGCGGCGCTGATCATGGCGCTGGCCTGGCCGGTCGCGCGCTTCTACGGCGAGCCACGGCTGTTCGGCATTCTTGGGCTGATCGCCGCGTCCTACCTGCTCAATCCGTGGAGCGTGGTGCCGGTCGCCCTGCTCTCGCGGCGTCTCGACTTCCGCGCTACGTTCACGATCAACTGCGCCGGTGCGGTCGCCAACAGTGCTTGCGCGCTGGCGCTGGCGGCGTCGGGCTTCTCGGCAGAGTCGCTCGCTTGGGCGATGATCGCGCAATCGGCCGTGCGCGCCGTAGTGGCGCAGCTGTGGCAGCCGGCGCCTTTCTCACTCTCGGTCCGCCTCGAGCGACTGAAGGAAATCGTCGGCTTCGGCTCGGGAAGCGCGCTGCTGTACCTGTCCGGCGGCCTCGGCATGCGCACGCCCGACCTCATCGTCGGGCGCATGCAGGGCATGGAGGCGGCGGGCCTGTTCAGCCGCGGTGTCGCACTGGCATCGCAGCTCCACTACCTGGTCGCCGGAGCGGTGAGCGCGATCTACTATCCCACCTTCGCCCGCCTGCGTGACGAAGGGCGCGAGCTTGGGCCGTACTACGAGCGGGTGGTCGCCGCGCATGGCGCGATCGTGTGGCCGGCGATGGTGCTGCTGGCAGTCCTGTCAGAGCCGGTGATCCTGCTGCTCTACGGTCCGGGCTGGAGCCAAGCGGCGGCGCTGCTGGCTTTCGTGGCGCTGGCCGAGTGCTGCTTCGTGGCGCTGCCGCTGCACATGGACTTGCCCATCCTGCTTGGCCGGCTGCGTGAATTGCTGTGGTTCAACCTGGCGGACACGGCGCTGTCGGTGGTCACGCTGGCTGCAGGCGCGGCGATCGGGGTGGAGGCGGCAGCGGCATCGCGCCTGGTTTGGGGCCTGGGTTGGGTGGCCATCTACGCAGGGTGGCTCCATCGGATGGTCGGCTTCCGCTGGCCCGTGATGCGGCGGATCTATCTACGCAGCGGCGGAGTTGCCCTGGTGACGGTCCTGCCCGCGATCTATGCCGCGCACATGTGGCGCAGCCCTGCGACCCTGGGCTTCGGAGGATTGGTGGCGGCCGCGCTCGGTTCCGGCTTCGCCTGGCTTGTGGCTGTGTTCCTCCTGCGCCATCCGGCCCGTGAAGACCTGGTCGCGACCCTGCGCCATGCCGTCGAACCGCTGGTGCATCGGTTCAAACTGCGGGCGGCTTAGCCCCGCCCCCCGCCACCAACAGGCCTGCGCTCACCTCGCTAGCCGGGCCCTGACGTGCTAGCCTCGACAAAGCACGACTCCGCCAGAACGGAGCAGCTGGGAGGCGATCATGCCGGGAATGACTGCCGCATTGGCCTTGCTCATCGCCGATCCCTTGATCCTGGGTGCGCAGCAATCGCCACCGACCGCACCCGCCGAGGACACCGATCTTATCGAAGCCGCGCGCGACCGGGTCGAACGGATGATCGTTCCCGTCGCGGTCCAGGGCTCGGGCCCCTACAGCTTCCTGATCGACACCGGATCGCAGCGAACCGTGCTCTCCACGGCGGTGGCGACGCGGCTTGCCCTGACGCAAGGACCGTCGGTGCGGATCGTCGGGGTCGCCGGCGTGAACCAGGTTGCCACCGCGCATGTGGACGAGATCGCATTCGGCCAGCAGCTGGTCGCGGGGCTCACCGTGCCGCTGCTCGAGGACCGGCACATGGGTGCCGACGGCATCATCGGCACCGATTCCCTGCAAGGCCAACGGGTAGTGCTCGATTTCGTGCGGGAGACCATCGCGATCGGCACCCCGCGCGAGATCGGTCCGGCGAGCGGCTATGACATCGTCGTGCGCGCCCGTCGGCGCTCGGGGCGGCTGATCCTGACCAATGCGCTGATCGACGGCGTGCGCGTCGACGTGGTGGTGGATACCGGCGCGCAAGGCACCATCGGCAATCGAGCCTTGCAGCGCGCCTTGCGCAAGAAGTCGGCAGGCGTGGGCTCGCTGGCGAGCGTCACCGGCCAGACGCTCCTTGCGGACTTCGGCGTCGCCCGCAAACTGAAGCTCGACACGCTGGAAGTGAGCAACGTCACCATCGCCTTTGCCGACGCGCCGGCCTTTGCCGGGCTCAAGCTGGCGGAGAAGCCGGCCATCTTCCTCGGCATGCGCGAGATGCGATCATTCCGTCGGATCGCCATCGACTTCGCCTCGCGCAAGGTGTTCTTCGACGTAGGCGGCTGAGGGTCGCAGACATCGTCGTCCCGCGTCCAGCCCCGGCCGACGCACGCCGGCGACATGCCTCAAGCTTTGCGCTCGGCCCTCCCGCCCCCTACATAGCCACACGATGCCACCAGATACCGCTGTCCATGACCCCAGAGCGCGCCACGACGGCTGGCGCACCCTGGCCCGGTTCCTCCCCTACCTGTGGCCGCGCGACAATCCGGCGCTGCGGCGGCGGATCGTGGTGGCGACGCTGCTGATCCTTGCCTCCACCGGGTCGCAGCTGGTGCTGCCATACCTGCTCAAGTGGGCGATCGACGCGATGGGGGTGACCGGCCCCAAGGCGCTGACGCTCGTCATGCTGATGGTGCTCGGGTACGCAGCGGTGCGGTTTGCCGGCGTCGGCTTCGACAACTTGCGCAACATCGTCTTCGAGCGTGTCGGCCAGGACGCCACCCGCTCGCTGGCGGAGAACGTGTTCAGCCAGCTGCACAAGCTGAGCCTCCGCTTCCATCTGGCCCGCCGCACGGGCGAAGTGACCAAGACGATCGAGCGCGGCACCAAGAGCATCGACACGATGCTCTACTTCATGCTGTTCAACATCGCGCCGACCGTACTGCAACTGCTGGTCGTGGGCGTGATCTTCTACATCAACTTCGGCTGGCCGCTGGTGATCGCCACGACCGTGGCCGTCGTCGCCTACATCTGGGTGACGCGCGCGATCACCGAGTGGCGCACCGCCTTGCGCGAGCGGATGAACCGTCTGGACGGCAAGGCGCTCGCCCATGCGGTCGATTCGCTGCTGAACTACGAGACGGTGAAGTACTTCGGTGCGGAAGCACGCGAGGAAGCGCGCTATGCCAAGGCGACGACCGAGTATGCGCATGCAGCCGTGAAGAGCGAGAACTCGCTCGGCCTGCTCAACATCGCGCAAGGGCTGGTGGTCAACCTGCTGATGGCGGCGGCGATGGCCTGGACCGTCTATGGCTGGTGGCAGGGGCGCTACAGCGCGGGCCAGCTGGTCTTCGTGCAGACCTATCTGGCGCAGCTGTTCCGCCCGCTGGACATGCTCGGCATGGTCTATCGCACCATCCGCCAGGGCCTGATCGACATGGCCGAGATGTTCCGCCTGCTGGACGAACCGCAGGAAGTGGCCGACGTGCCCGGCGCCCCGGCGCTCGTCATCAAGCGTCCCTCGGTCGTCTTCGACAACGTGCTGTTCGGCTACGAGAAGGACCGCACGATCCTGAAGGGCCTCTCCTTCGAGGTGCCCGCCGGCCAGAACATCGCCATCGTCGGCCCCTCCGGCGCGGGCAAGTCGACCATCGCCCGGCTGTTGTTCCGCTTCTACGACCCATGGTCCGGCCGCATCCTGATCGACGGACAGGACATCGCTCAGGTGACGCAGACCTCGCTGCGGGCGGCGCTGGGGATCGTCCCCCAGGACTCGGTGCTGTTCAACGAGACCATCGGCTACAACATCGCCTACGGTCGCGGCGATGCGACGCAAGCCGATGTCGAGGCGGCGGCGAAGGGCGCGGCATTGATGCCGCTGATCGAACGCCTGCCCCAGGGCTTCCAGACCGAAGTGGGCGAGCGCGGCCTCAAGCTCTCGGGCGGCGAGAAGCAGCGCGTCGCCATCGCGCGTACCCTGGTCAAGAACCCGCCGATCCTGCTGCTCGACGAAGCCACCAGCGCGCTCGACACCCGCACCGAGCAGGACATCCTGGCGACGCTGCACCGCGTGTCCGAGGATCGCACCAGCCTGTCGATCGCCCACCGGCTCTCGACCATCGCGGATTCGGACAAGATCCTGGTGCTGCAGGACGGCCAGCTCGCCGAAAGCGGCAGCCACCTGGAACTGCTACGCCGCGACGGCCTCTACGCCGAGATGTGGGCCCGCCAGGCCGCCGAGCAGGAGGAGTTCGAGGAGGCGGCGGAATAGGCGGCTACTCTCCGTCGCTCCCCCACCTTCCCGTTCGTGTCGAGCGAAGTCGAGACACCACGCGCAGCGCTAATGTGTCTCGACTTCGCTCGACACGAACGGAGGTGGGTCGAGGACTCAAAACGGTTGGCCGGACAGCCTACTTCACCACCTCGGCATCCTTCCACACCACGGCTTGCGCCGCCTTCATGCAGTTCTCGGACGTGTCCCAGTGCAGCGACGGCGAGCCGTAGAGCCGCCAGCCCTGCTCCAGCGCCTCGGACACACGCTCGCAAAAGGCGCGGTCGTCCTTGCCGGTGAGCAGGCGGTAGACGGGGCGGTCGTCGGGCGGGATCGACATCGAAATTCTCCAGGCAAGGTGCGGGAAGGGATCGTCAGGGGCGGACGGTGCTCAGTTCCTCGGCCAGGACGAACATCGAAGTCGTCCGGTCCATCTTCGAACCTTCGAAGTCGGCGGCCTTGGCCGCGAGCTGGCGGTTGAGCTCCTCGAGGTCGTCGCATTCGAACTCGGTCACGCTGAGGTACGGCTTGTTCACGCGGTTCTGCCGCAAGACCTTAAAGCGGCGCACCGACACCGCGCCGTCTATGCTGAGCAGGTCGCCGGCATGCTTGCCATCGTACCACTGGTTGTATTGTTCATCGTCCCCCTCCCCGTTCGTCGGGCCATTCAGGGCAACCAGCAGGTACTTGGGCATCGCAACTCTCCGGCCTTTGGCCGCAAGGCTAGGCAGGTGACCGCGCGAAGACAACGCCCCCGCGCCAGGTATCGGCCGGGCGGTCGATCAGGGTCCGGGATAGCGGTCGAAGTGAGGCAGGTCGTGCGCGGCCTTCATCCACGACAACTCCTCGGCCGCCTGGATGTGGACGGCCGGTGGCAGCGCTTCGGGATCGTCCAGCGTCGCGGTCTGGATGTCGACCATGCCGGGCAGCACCTCCTCGTTGACGTACCACATGCCGGTGCCGCAGTTCGCACAGAAGTGGCGCATCGAGGCGCCGTTGCTGCTGTACGTCTTCGCTTCGCCGCCGGTGACGCTGAACCGCTCGGCCGGGAATGCGGACCAGACCGTAGCCGGCGCACCGGAGGACTTGCGACAGTCCGAGCAGTGGCAGAATGCGGAGTGCTCCGGCTCACCTTCGACGCGGTAGCGCACGGCTCCGCACTGGCATCCACCTTCCAGGCTCATGTCGGTCTCCTCTTCCAGGAGCCTACGAGTTCGCAAACGAGGGCGAAAGCTAAAAACCCCGTCGTCCCCGCGAAGGCGGGGACCCCGCTTGTTCTTCTAACTTTGCATAGGAAGCGGGGCCCCCGCCTGCGCGGGGGCGACGAATGGAAGTTTGTGGCTTAAGCTTGTCCCTACAGAATATACTTCGACAGGTCGGTGTCGCCCGCCAGCTCGGTAAGCCGCTCACGCACATAGGCCGCATCGATCGTCACCGTCTCGCCCTGGCGGTCCTCGGCCTCGAAGCTCAGTTCCTCCAGCAGCTTTTCCATGATCGTCTGCAAGCGCCGCGCGCCGATGTTCTCGACGCTCTCGTTCACTTGCGCGGCGATCTTGGCGACCTCGGCGATCGCGTCCGGCGTGATCTCCACCGTGACCTGCTCGGTGCCGAGCAGCGCCTTGTACTGCGCCACCAGGTTCGCGCGCGTTTCCGAGAGGATGCGCACGAAGTCCTCTTCCGTCAGCGCCTTCAGCTCGACGCGGATCGGCAGGCGGCCTTGCAATTCGGGCAGCATGTCGCTGGGCTTGGCGACGTGGAAGGCGCCGCTGGCGATGAAGAGGACGTGGTCGGTCTTCATCGGGCCATACTTGGTGGCCACCGTCGTGCCCTCGATCAGCGGCAGCAGATCGCGTTGCACGCCCTCGCGGCTGACCGAGCCGCCGCGCACGTCCGAGACGGCGATCTTGTCGATCTCGTCCACGAACACGATGCCGTTGTTTTCCGCATTGGCGAGCGCGGTGCGGTTGACGTCGTCTTGGTCGAGCCGCTTGTCGCTCTCCTCGTCGACCAGCTTGTCCCAGGCGGCGGGCACCTTCATCTTGCGGCGTTTCAGGTTGTTCTGGCCGAACGCCTTGCCCATGATGTCGCCCAGGTTGATCATGCCGACCGAGCCGCCCATGCCGGGGATCTCCATCGGCGCGGCGGGCGCGTCCTCCACCTCGATCTCGACCTCGGTGTCGTTCATCGCGTTCTCGACGATGCGTTGCTGGAATGCGGCGCGGGTCGCCTCCGAGGCGCTGTCGCCCACCAGCGCGTTGAGCAGCCGCTCCATCGCCGCCTTGCTCGCCGCCTCGCGCACCGACTCGCGCCGGCGCTCCTTCTCGAGGCGGATCGCTTCTTCGACGAGGTCGCGGGCGATCTGCTCGACGTCGCGACCGACGTAGCCGACTTCGGTGAACTTGGTGGCCTCCACCTTCACGAACGGCGCATCGGCGAGCTTGGCCAGGCGGCGGCTGATCTCGGTCTTGCCGCAACCCGTGGGCCCGATCATCAGGATGTTCTTGGGCGTCACCTCGTCGCGCAGCTCGGCGGGGAGGCGCTGGCGCCGCCAGCGATTGCGCAGCGCGACGGCGACGGCCTTCTTGGCCTCGGTCTGGCCGACGATATGCGAATCGAGCGCGGCAACGATGGCCTTGGGGGTGAGGGAGGAGTTCATAATCTAGGTTCCGTTCCTATCCTTCGTCACCCCCGCGGAGGCGGGGGTCCATCTCCTGACCTGGCGTAAAAGGAACCACCTGGAGATGGATTCCCGCGATCGCGGGAATGACGAAGGTGAGTCTGAGTGATTTTGCTGCGCCGGCTCAGACGGTTTCAACCGTCACCCTGTCGTTGGTGAAGACGCAGATGTCAGCGGCGACGGCCATGGCCTTGCGGGCGATCACCTCGGCATCGGCCTCGTACTGGTCGATCGCCTTCGCAGCAGCCAAGGCGTAGTTGCCGCCCGAGCCGATGGCGGCGATCCCAGCCTCGGGTTCCAAAACATCGCCATTGCCGGTCAGCACCAGCAGCGCCGTGTCGTCGGCGACGATCATCAGCGCTTCCAGGTTGCGCAGGTACTTGTCGGTGCGCCAGTCCTTGGCGAGCTCCACGGCGGCGCGGGTCAGCTGGCCGGAGTACTGCTCCAGCTTCTTCTCCAGCCGCTCGAACAGGGTGAAGGCATCGGCCGTCGCGCCGGCAAAGCCCGCGATCACCTTTTCGCCTTTGCCGATCCGGCGCACCTTGCGCGCGTTCGGCTTCATGACGGTGTTTCCCATCGAGACCTGGCCATCGCCGGCGATGACGGTCTTGCCGCCCTTCTTGACGCCGATGATGGTGGTCCCGTGCCACTGGATCAGGCCGTGGCTCGCCCCGCTATTGTCCATGGCGCAGCATATATGTCGGCGCGGCGGGTCTTCAATCCACGCCGGCCGCAAGCATCACTGACTGCCGTTCGGCCCGCCGCTGGGAGCGCCGGCACCGCCACCGCCCGCACCGACCGTGCCGACGTTGCCGAACAGATCCTCGAGCAAGCCGCGGTTGCGGCCCAGCGTCGGCGTCTTGTCGCCTTCGGGGTTGAGCCGTGCGACCTTCTCCATGCCGCGCTTGTCGATCGCGGCGACGTTGCCTGCAGCATCGAAGCGCAGGCGGTAGATGACCTGGTCGCTGGTGCGCGGACGGCGGAAGGGCGGTGTCTTGACGTTCTGCGAGATATAATACCAGTCCTGCGGGCCGAACTGGCTGGTGAAGGTCGGCCGCCCGAGGGTCTTCTCCACCGACTGGCGGTTGTCCACGCCCGGCTGCACCGCGTCGACCAGCGCCTGGTCGATGATGTAGCCACGATGATCGGTGATCGATGTGCAGCCACTCGCCGCAGCCACAAGGCCCAGCGACGCCACGGAGAGCCAGGCCATCTGCCCGAAGCTGCGCATTTATTCCCACTCCAGTCCGCACCGGCGTTGCACCGGCCATTGCCAGCAGCGCCACTGCCCATATATCGGCCGAGACGTTCGGCCATGCACTCAGGTTCGAGCCTTACGGTCACGCATCCCGCTGCGCAATGGCCGTTGCGGCCTCACGATTGAATTGCCCATGAACGCGCATGTCTCACGCATCCGAAAGGCCCTGCCCTCCCGTGTCACTCATCGATCGCCTGTTCGGCCGCACCACCGATGACCGCGCGCCTGTCCGTCCGCTGTGGCACCGCACCGTCGAGATCGCGCGCGAGAAGCCGTGGTACGCGCGATATGGCGTGGCCGACACGGTGCCCGGCCGCTTCGATGCGATCACGCTGGTGCTCGCGCTGGTGATGATCCGCATGGAACGGGACGAGAGCACGAAGCTGCTCGCCGCCTACATCACCGAGCTGTTCGTCGACGACATGGATGGGCAGCTGCGCCAGTCCGGCGTCGGCGATCTGGTCGTCGGCAAGCGCATGGGCAAGCTGGTCAGCACGCTCGGCGGCCGGATCGGCACGCTGCGCGAGGCCCTCGCCGCGCCCGATCCGCAGGCGGCGCTGGTGCCGGTGCTGGAGCGCAACATGACTCTTGTCGAGAATGCCGACACGGCTGCGCTGGCTGATGCGGTGCTGGTCCTCTCGCGCGACCTGGATGCCACGAGCGCGGAGGATCTGCTGGCGGGAAGGATCGCGCGATGAACGATGCCAGCGAGTTCCCGCGCGAGTTCGACGTGCGGCAATGCGAAGGCAAGGCGGTTCGCATCGAAGCCACCGAAGCGGAGCGTGAAGCCCTCTCGCGGCGCTTCGGGATCGTGCGCATCGATCGCTTGGAAGCGGACGTCGAGCTTCACCGCAAGGATCGCGTGGTCGAAGCCCGGGGCACGATGAGCGCGGATATCGTGCAGCCCTGTGCCGTTTCGGCCGAGGACCTGCCGGTGTCGGTGCATGAGGAGATCGCCATCCGCTTCGTTCCCGAGGCGCGCACGTACGGCCCCGACGAAGAGGTTGAGCTCAGCGCCGAGGAGTTCGACGAGCTCGAGTATACCGGCAGCCACTTCGACCTGGGTGAAGCCGTGGCCCAGACGCTCGGACTGGCGATCGACCCGTTTCTCACCGGCCCCGAGGCGGACGAAGCGCGCAAGCGGCCCGAGCTGAACGGCGAAGGCAAGGAGAACGCCTTTTCCGCGCTCAAGAACCTGAAGCTGTAAGATCCTCCCCTGCAAGGGGAGGTGGCAGACGCGTGAGCGGCTGACGGAGGGGTGCCGCTGCTGGAGTGCTCGACCGAGGGGGTTACACCCCTCCCTCCACCACCAGCTACGCTGGCGGTCCCCCTCCCCTTGCAGGGGAGGATCGGCCGGCACCACCGCTCAGAACGGGATGTCATCGTCCAGGTCGTCGCCGAAGCCACCGCCCGACGTGCCGCCGGTCTTGCCCCATTCGCTGCCGCCGCTGGACGACCCGCCACCGCGCGCATTGCCGCCGCCCCAGTCGTCACCGCCGCCCGACGAACGGCCACCACCGCCACCCCAATCGCCGCCACCACTGCGAGCACCGCCGCCGCCGCCGCCGCCGCCGCCCTGGGCGCCGTCGAGCATGGTCAGCACGCCGCCCATCCCGCCGACGGAGACTTCGGTGGTGTAACGGTCGTTGCCCGACTGATCCTGCCACTTGCGGGTGCGCAGTTGGCCCTCGATGTAGACCTTGCTGCCCTTGCGCAGGAAGCGCTCCGCCACGCCGACGAGACCGTCGGAATTGAGCACCACCGAGTGCCACTCGGTCCGCTCCTTGCGCTCGCCGGTGTTCTTGTCCTTCCAGTTCTCGCTGGTGGCGATCCGCAGGTTGGCGATGCGGCCGCCGTTCTGGAACGACTTCACCTCCGGATCGGCACCCAGATTGCCGACCAGAATGACCTTGTTGACGCTGCCTGCCATGGGAATCGCTTTCGTGTGTAAAGTGGCGAGAGGGTTAGCCCAAGCGAGCCCAACCACGCGAGTCTCACGAAACCGGTTTTCTACAGCCGATTTTGTACGGCCCACCTCCCGTTCGTGTCGAGCGTCGTCGAGACACATGAGCGCTGTGCCAGCGTGTCTCGACTACGCTCGACACGAACGGAGGAGGGGTATCGGGTTCTACGCTGGGAGCAGAAACTATAGCCCCGCCGCCACCGCAATCCAGTATGTCGCTCCGGCGAACACATAAGCCAGTCCGAACAAGTACGCCAACATGAATGCCGGCCATTTCCAACCGTTCGTTTCGCGCCGGGTGACCGCGATGGTCGACATGCACTGCGGCGCGAACACGAACCAGGCGAGGAAGGCGAGCGCCATCGGCAGCGTCCAGCGTGCCTTGAGCTGATCGCCCAGCGCCATTGCCTGCGCATCCTCGTTGTCCACCGGAGCGGCGACAGCGTAAGTGGTGGCAAGCGCGCTGACGGCCACTTCGCGCGCGGCCATCGCCGGGATCAGCGCCAGCGCCATGTCCCGGTCGAAGCCGATCGGCTCTACGACCACCGCCAGACCGTTGGCGATCTTGCCCGCGATCGAGGCGTCGACCTGGTTCTGCCCCTCGGCCGCGCGCGGGAAGTTCAGCAGCAGCCACAGGATCACCGTCACCATGAAGATGATCGTTCCGGCGCGGCGCAGGAAGATCCATGCGCGCTGCCACAGGCCGATCAGCAGGTCCTTGGGCGCGGGCAACTGGTACTTGGGCAGTTCCATGATGAAGCCCGATGCAGCGCCCTTGGTGACAGAGCGGCGCAGGATCAGCGCCACCACCATCGCGCCGATGATGCCCGCGACGTAGAGGCAGAACAGCACCAGCCCTTGCAGGCCGATGCCGGGCCCGACCGTGCGCTGCGGAATGAACGCCGCGATGATCACCGCATAGACCGGCAGCCGTGCCGAGCAGGTCATCAGCGGCGCGATCAGGATCGTCGTCAGCCGGTCCCTGGGATCGGTGATGCTGCGCGTCGCCATAATGCCCGGGATCGCGCAGGCGAAGCTGGAGAGCAGCGGGATGAAGCTGCGACCGGACAGGCCGACGCCCGCCATCATCCGGTCCATCAAAAACGCGGCGCGGGCCATGTAGCCCGACGCTTCCATGACCAGGATGAAGAAGAACAGGATCACGATCTGCGGCAGGAACACCACGACGGCGCCGACACCCGCCAGGACCCCGTCGGTCAGCAGATCGCGGAATAGACCCGCCGGGACCAGGTCGTTGACTGCGTCGGTCAGCAGCCCGACGCCACCTTCCAGCGCATCGGCGAAGGGCGTTGCCCAGGCGAACACCGCCTGGAACACCACGAACAGCAACGCGAACAGGATTAGCGGCCCAAGCCAGGGATGCAGCAGCGTGCGGTCGAGCCGCGCATGGAGCCGGTGCCGCTTGGATTCGGAGAGGATCGCGGCGTCGGCCATGGCATGCGCCGCCACGCGCCGCTCGGTCATGCTCAACTGCGTGAGACCTGGGCCAGGATGGCGCAGCTCCGCCGCGGCGATCGCCTCGCCCAGTTCGGTCAGTCCGCGCCGCCGCACCGCCACCGTCGGCACCACCTTGACGCCCAAGGCCTGCTCCAGCGCTATCGGATCGAGCACCAGCCCGTCTCGCTCGGCCAAGTCCACCATGTTCAGCGCGATCGCCGTCGGCTTGCCCAGCGCGATGATCTCCTGCGCGAAGACCAGATGTTGCTCGAGGTTCGAGGCATCCAGCACGACGATCAGCGCATCGGGCGCCGCCTCACCGACGAACTCGCCGCGGATCACCTTGGACGTGACCTCCTCGTCCGGGCTGGTCGGGTCGAGCGAGTAGGAGCCCGGCAAATCGGTCATCTCGACCGGCTCGCCCGAGGGCAGAACCATCCGACCAGACTTGCGCTCGACGGTAACGCCGGGATAGTTGGCGATTTTCTGGCGCGCACCGGTCAGCGCGTTGAACAGGGCGCTCTTGCCGGCATTGGGGTTACCGACCAGCGCGATCTTGCGCGGCCTGCTCACAGGATTTCGACTTCCATGGCCGCCGCGTGCGCGCGGCGCACCGCCACGGTCATGCGCCCGACCGCCAGCGCTATGGGGTCCGCGCCGCCGAACACGCCGCGATGGCTGACCTTCACCCGCGCCCCGTTATCGATCCCGAGGGCGCGCAACCGTCGCGCCTCTTCATCGACCAGGACGTTCCAATCGACCGCGACGATTCGGGCGCTCTGTCCGGCAGGAAGAAGATCGAGGGTCATGATGGCGCGCTGCCAGATTGCGGGAGAACTTGCAACTGGTTCGCAATAACTACTGCATTAACGCGCTACTTCGCCGGATAGCGCAACCGGCCCAGAAAGCGCGCCATGCTGAAGCGCTCGTCGACTGGGCGCAGCAGTTGCGCCTTGGTCTTCTCGAACCGCATGATGCCGGCGATCCGGCGCTCGAGGAAGGCATGCGTGTCCGCCTTCCCGGCGCTGTGATCGTCGGCGAAGACCGCCAGCGTCGCGCCGTAGACGCCCGCCAGGATCGTCCGCTTGGTGTAGTGGTTGTAGTCGGTGGCAGTGTCACCCGCGAGACGCCACATCACATCTGCGCTGTGCCAGCCCAGCTTGAGCGCGCGCGCCACGTTCTGCGGCAGGGCCATGATCGCCATCGCCCGGGACAGCGCTTCCTCCTGCCCGGCGATCGCATCGAGGCGGGCCAGCACCAGACGGCGGATCCGCTCGCGCACGGGAAGCGCCGCGAGTTCGGCGCGTGGCAGGGCACGGGCCATCGCGACGTCCACCGATGCGATCCAGGCGGCGATCATCTCCATCGCCCCGCCGCGGAAGGCATAGGCGGCGACGTCGGCATCGACGCCCGCCTGCGCGGCCGCGGATCGTATCGCCTCGGCGCTCCAGCCGTCGAACACGGCGGCATCCGCCAGCAGCGGCGCGAGGCGCAGCCGGAGATCGTCGAGCGAGGCGTCTTCGGCAGGTCGATCGGCGGGCATGAGGGCGTCGATGCTCATGGCTTAAAGCGAAGGACCATAGGTCGGCTTGTTGCCCTTGCCGGCGCCCGGCTTGGTTTCCGTCTTGATCGCGGCCAGAACCGGGCTGGATGGACCGTCCAGCGTCGCATAGTCACGCGCCGATCGGCCCGAATTGTCGGCACGGTCGGGGTCGGCGCCGGCCTGCAGCAGGAGCTTGGTCAGCTCGACATCATGACGGTGTACGGCGGAGATCAGCGGCGTCTCCCCCGCATCGTTCGCGACCTCGGTGTTGGCACGGCGGCCGAGCAGCACGCCCACGCCATCGCGCCAGCCCAGGTTGATCGCGACCTGCAGCGGCGTGCGGCCCTGCCCGTCGCGGGCGTTCACGTTGGCGCCCTTGGCAACCAGGAACTGCAGCCAGGTGAGGTCGCGACGGGCCGTGACGATATGCAGCGCCGATTCGCCGGTGGTCACATCCCGCGTGTTGATGATCGTGCCGCCACCGGACTGGAGCGCGCTTTCGACCTTATCGCCCTCTTTCTTGCGAACGGCCTCGAGGAACTTGTATCCCCCGGAGAACTGCGCCTGCGCCGGCACCGAGAGGCCGATGCCCGTCGCGGCGAGTGCGATCACCGCTGCCCGAACCATCCGTCCCGCGCGCGATCCGCCAAGCTTCGACACTTCGTTGTTCCTTCGCACTTTTCCGCAAGCCCGCACGAGTCCTGCCGCCGGCCCGCCCTTGCACCGGCGCGTTTAGCAGAGCATGAACCGGCGCGCCATGATCCATCGCTTCCTGTCCGTCTGCGCTCTCCTGCTCGCCCCGCTCACCCTTGCCGCCTGCGGCTCCGGAGGCCAGCCGGCTGCGAGCGAACAACGGCCGCCGCTGGAAGGCGCGGCGATCGGCGGCCCATTCACGCTGATCGACAAGGACAGCAAGCCGGTCACCTGGGACAGCTTCAAGGGCAAGTACCGGATCGTCTACTTCGGCTATACCTTCTGCCCCGACGCCTGCCCGCTCGACATGCAGCAACTGATGAAAGGCTTCGCCGCGTTCGAGCGCGGCAGCGCCGATCGGGCGGCCAAGGTCCAGCCCATCTTCATCACCATCGATCCCGAGCGCGACACACCGCAAGTCGTGGGCCAGTGGACCGCCGCCTTCTCGCCGCGCCTGATCGGGCTCACCGGCACGCCCGCACAGGTGGCAGTGGCGGCCAAGGCCTTTGCCGCGTATTACAGCAAGGGCAAGGAGAGCTCCGGCGGATACCTGATGGATCACAGCCGCATCGCCTATCTGATGGACCCGGACGGCAAGCCGCTGGCCATGCTGCCGGTCGACAAGGGCGCCGATGCCGTCGCGGCGGAACTGAACACATGGGTGAAATAGGCGGCCCTGAGTTTCGCGCGCAGTTCTGGGAGCGGCCGCTCGAGACGCTCAACAAGCGCGAGTGGGAAGCGCTGTGCGACGGCTGCGGCCAGTGCTGCCTGCACAAGGTGGAGGATGCCGACACCGGCGAAGTCTATCACACCAACGTCGCCTGCAAGCTGCTCGACCTCAAGACCGCGCGCTGCTCCAGCTATGCCGACCGCCGCAGCTTCGTGCCCGATTGCATGCGCCTGACCGCGCGCAACACCGGCTCGCTCGAATGGCTGCCCGATACCTGTGCCTACCGCCTGAGAGCCGCGGGCGAGCCGCTGCCCGGCTGGCATTATCTGATCTCCGGCGATCGCGAAGCCGTGCACCTGGCCGGCGTGTCGATCGTCGGCAGGGTCGTGAGCGAAACGGTCGCGGGCCCGCTGGAGCAGCACATCATCTGGCCCGAAGGCATGGAGGGGTGGGACATCGAGTCCGAAGGCAACCCCTGGGACGTGGCTTGATGGCGAGGGGCGTCTCCCGATCTTTCGGGCCCGCAAGGTATCGGCCCGAGGTAACCGCCTCATTCGCCCTCACCGTCGTCCCGGACTTGATCCGGGACCCCGCTTCTTGGGGCGTACCCATCTCTCTCCGAGAAAAAGCGGGATCCCGGATCAAGTCCGGGACGACGTACCAGATAAGGCGCCACGGCACGCATTGCATTGAAGCCGGGTGGTGCGAGTGGGCTAAGCAAGCCCGCCCGGGTCGTTCGTAATGCTGGACTGGCTGCGGCGCGATCCGCGCGCTGTTCCCACGCTTGCAGTCGCCGGGCGAGAGCTGCCGATCGTCGTACGCCGGCTCGACCGGGCGCGTCGCATGACCATGCGCCTCGCGCCCGACGGCAGCGAAGTGCGCATATCCATTCCCACCTGGGCACGCAGCGCCGAGGCCCTCGCCTTCGCGCGCTCGCGCCAGAGCTGGTTGGAGCGCCAGCTCACCGCCCTGCCCAGCCCGTCTCCGCTGGGTCCGGGCACGACCATCCGGTTCCGCGGCGAGCCGCTGACGATCCGCCACGAGGCGAGCGCCCGGCGCCGTCCGGTGCTGGACGATGGCGCGCTGACGGTCGGCGGGCCACTGACGGCAATCGAAGCGCGGGTGGGCCGTTGGCTGCAGGCCGAGGCGCGCACGCTGCTGACCCGGGATCTGGAGCACTACTGCACACGGGCCGGCCGCCCCGTCTCCGCGCTGGCGCTGTCGAACGCGCGGCGACGCTGGGGCAGTTGCGCGGCGAATGGAGCGATCCGGATCAACTGGCGGCTGATCATGGCCCCGGATACCGTGCGCCGCTCGGTCGTCGCGCACGAAGTGGCGCATCTGCTGCACTTCGATCACTCGCCCGCCTTCCATGCCTGTCTGGCGACACTGTTCGAAGGCGATGTGGGCGCCGCCAACGACTGGCTGAAGCGCGAAGGACGCGGACTGTATCGAACGTTCGGCTGACGGCGGCACCAATCTGGCGCCGAGGCCGGGGATGCCCTATCTTGGCGTGATGTCCCTGTTCAAACGCTCCGGCATGTGGGCCGACGTCCGTCCCACCGGCATGATCGCCGACTTCCGCCAGGTCTGGCGCGAGGCCGGCCACAACCGCTGGCGCTTCGCCCTGATCGCCGGTGCCTGCACCTTCGGCGTGTTCTACGTGATGATGGGTCAGGAGGCGAGCGCACCGCATCGCCCGCCAAAGGTCACCTACATCACCACCTTCCCCGCGCATCGCACCGACGCCGAGATCGAGGCCTCGAACCTGGCCAACCAGAAGCGCAAGGAGGCCCTGGCGCTCGAACAGGCCCGTCGCAACGAGGACGTTCGCAACCTCTACAAGGAGCTCGGCCGCTGGTCGGGCATGGATGTCGACAAGATCGCCCGCGAAGCCGACGCGCAGAATGCGGCCGAGAAGAAGGCGGAACTCGAAGCCATCCGCAAGCGCCGCGAGGAGGCGAACGCCAGGTTGGCGGCCGAGGGCAAGCCGACCGAAGCGCCCGCTCCCGCCACTCCGTGAGCACCAGGACTTGAGCGAGGACCAGCGCTGGCTGACCGCCGCGGCCAGCCTCGCCGCCCGCGCCCGCCCGCTCAGCCGGCCCAATCCCGGCGTCGGCGCGATCATCGTGCGCGGTGCTGAAGTGGTCGCGCGGGGCTGGACTCAAGCGGGCGGGCGTCCCCATGCGGAAGCTGTCGCCCTGGAGGCCGCGGGCGAGGCGGCACGCCGCGCTACCCTCTACGTCACATTGGAGCCCTGCGCGCACCTGTCCACGCGCGGCCCGGCCTGCGCGGACCTGGTGAGCGCTTCCGGCGTCGCGCGGGTGGTCGTCGGCTGCGGCGATCCCGATCCGCGCACCGCGGGGCAAGGCATCGCCCGCATCCAGGCTGCCGGGATCGCCTGCGACCTCGTCCCCTCACCAGCTTGCGAGGAAAGCCTGTCAGGCTACCTCACCCAAGCGCGGCATGGCCGACCGCACGTCACGCTCAAGCTCGCGCTCTCGCTCGACGGCTGCATCGCGCTTGCGAGCGGCGAGAGCCAGTGGATCACCGGCGATGCCGCACGCGCGCATACCCACGCCGTGCGCGCGCGGGCGGACGCGATCCTGGTGGGTGGTGAGACTTTGCGCCGCGACGCACCGCGCCTGGACGTACGCCTGCCCGGCCTCGCCGATCGCTCGCCCGAGCGCTGGGTGCTGACCCGGGGCGCAGCCCCGGCAGGCTGGTGTGCGCTCGCGTCTCCTGAGTCGCTCGGAACGATGGAGGGCGTGCAATACCTCTTCGTCGAGGGTGGAGCCGGCGCCGCGGCGGCATTCCTGGCGGCGGATGCAGTGGACCGCCTGCTGATCTACCGGGCCCCCCTCGTGATCGGCGGAGGACGTCCGGGCGTCGGCGACATCGGCCTTGCCTCGCTCGCCACCGCGCATGGACGCTGGCAACTCACCGACCGACGCCAGCTCGGGCTCGACACGCTGGAAGTCTACGCGCGGCAAGGCTAAGGCGGCACGCATGTTCACCGGCATCGTCACCGCCCTCGGCACCATCCGCGAAGCTCGCCAGAGCGGCGACTTGCGCGCCGTCATCGCTTGCCCGTTCGACCCGGCGGGCATCGCCATGGGCGCGTCGATCGCGTGCTCGGGCGTATGCCTGACCGTGGTCGACAAGGGCGGCGTGGCGGGGGACGCCTGGTTCGCCGTCGACATCTCGGGCGAGTCCGTCTCGCGCACCGTGCCCGGCCGCTGGGAGGAAGGCACGACCCTGAACCTCGAACCGGCGCTGAAGCTGGGTGACGAGCTTGGCGGGCACATCGTCACCGGCCATGTCGACGGTGTCGGCGAAGTGCTGGGCGTGTCCCCGGATGGTGATTCGCGCCGGATCGTCTTTGCGATCTCGCATGAACTGGCGCCCTACCTCGCGGCGAAGGGCTCGATCACCATCGACGGCGTGTCGCTGACCGTCAACGAAGTGACGGACCAGCCCGATGGCAGCTGCCACTTCGCGGTCAACATCATCCCCCACACCGCCGAAGTCACCACACTCGGCGCGCTCAGGCAGGGCGACAAGGTGAACCTGGAGATCGATGTCCTCGCCCGCTACCTGCAGCGCATGCAAAGCCTGCGCGGCTGAAGAGCCTCTCCTCGGCTAGCCTCGTGTCAGCATAAGCTACCGCGAGCGTAACTCCTGCCGGCCACACCTGAGTCAGCGGCGCAATGGACCCTGAAACAAGTTCAGGGCAACGAAGCACAGGCAATCAAGACAGCGGCACCGACGCGAAACTATCGCACGTGCCCATTCGTCCGGGACGATCGGGCGGACGAGCAGCCGCTCCCCTTGGAGGATCGGCTGCCTGTCCAAGCTCAGTGTTCAGCCGGTAACGTCGGCAACGGCGGCGATGAATTTGTCGATGTTGCCCATCGTCAGGCCCGCCACGTTGATGCGGCCCGAGCCTGCCATGTAGATGCCGTGCTTCTCGCGCATCTCGAGCACCTGATCCTTGCTGAGCGGGACGATCGAGAACAGCCCGTTCTGCCCACCGAGCGGCGTCAGGTCGACCGCGCCCGCGGTCCCGGCGGCCGCGAGCTTGGCACGCACCTGGCGCATGCGCTCGCGCATCTGGTCGAGTTCGTCGAGCCACTGCGCAGTCAGTGCTTCGTCGGCCAGGACTTCGCGCACGGCAGCGGCGCCATGGTCCGGCGGCTGCGACCAGTTGGCCCGCGCCAGCATGTGCCCGTTCGACATCATGCGCGGGAGATCCTCAGGGACCGCAGCCATGACGTAGAGCGCGCCGACGCGATCGCGATAGAGCCCGAAGTTCTTGTCGCACGAATAGCTGACCAGCGCCTCGGGCACGGCGACGAGCACGCGGCGCACGCCATAGGCGTCCTCCTCCATGCCGTTACCCAGCCCCTGGTAGGCGAGGTCGAGGATCGGCAGCACCTTGGCCTCTGCGACCAGATGCGCGATCTCGTCCCACTCGGCGTGCGAGTAGTCGATGCCGGTAGGGTTGTGGCAGCAGCCGTGCAGCAGGATCGCGTCCCGCTCACCCGCCCGGCCGAGCGCAGTGCCGAGGGCTTCCATGTCGGTGCGGCCGCCGGTGGTCGCATGATTGAACTCGACGACGGCAAGGCCGAGGTCGGCGCAGATCTGCGCATGGTTGGGCCAGCTGGGCACGCCGACGATGATCCGCTCGATCCCGGCGCGCTTCGCCATCGCCAGCGCGACGCGCAGCGATCCGGTGCCGCCGGGGGTCTGCATGCCCTCGATCCGGCCGCCCATGTCCGCAGTGTCCTTGCCGAACACGTAGGGCATCAGCGCCTCGACGAAGGCCATGTCGCCTTCCGGGCCGAGATAGGCCTTGGAGTCCTGCTCCTCGACCAGCTTTCGCTCCGCCGCCTTGATCGCGGCGAACACGGGCGTGTCGCCCTGCCCGGTGCGGTAGACGCCGACGCCGAGGTCGATCTTGTCGGCGCGCGGGTCCGCATTGTGGAGCTTGATGAGCGCAAGGAGCGCGTCGGCGGGCTGTTGCTGCAGGTTGCTTAACATGGCGGGCGGGGCCTTACTGTGCACCGCGCTCTGCCGCAAGCGGGTCTATGATGCCTGATCCTATTGCCCCCGTTCGGCCCGGGGTCAGCGGGCGATCAAGCGCTCAGAACGGAATCCACTTCTGCTCGTGCGTGAACTTCATGTAGCCCGCGTTGATGCCCAGCCGCACGCCCGCGCCCATGCGCACCGGAATCAGCACGACGTTGCCGCGCCGCATGTAGCTGACATGGAAGCCGCCTACGAGATAAGCCTGCCCCTCGCCGGCCGGGAAGCGCTTGTAGAGGTCCTCGGTGTCGTAGAGGTTGTAGACCAGCACGAACGCGTTGGCGGCATTCAGGCCGGCATCGAAGCCGATCGACGGTCCCGTCCAATAGACGGCGCGCGTGCCTTCCACCTTGTGGTGCATCGTGCCCGAGCCATAGCGCAGGCCGATCCCGATGGCGCCCGAGCCCTCGCGCCCGACGATATAGGCGTTGGGCTCGCCCTGCTTCTTCAGCAGGTCCTCGATCAGGCTGGCCAGGCCTTGCGCGCCCTTGCCGAAGACGCCCTCGGCCGCGCCGATCAGGTCGTCCTTGCGATAAGTGCTGCCTTGCGTCGTCTGGCTTTCGGTCCCGATCGACTGCGGGCTCCAGTCGTCGACCGAGGCAGGCGGTTCGCTTGTCGTCGCCGGAGGTCTGGAGGCCGTGTCCACGGGCGTACCGTTGCCATAGGCGCCCGAATTGGTCGCCCCCGGGTACTCCGGCGACGGGGTGGATGCCGGCACGTTCTGGCCCGGAGAGAGATCGCCATCGATCGCGGCATCGGGATCGACCGAGCGCACTTGCGCCGCCGCCGGCATGCCCACAGCCGCGGTGACAAGGCTCAGAGCTGCCGCGACCCGGTGCCAGCGCGTCCGTAAATACAAGATGTTCATTGCGTTCGAAAACCCTCCCACGCCGCCGACCGGCGCCAGCGACATAGCGGCCAAGCCCCTGTCGCACCCTGGCCTGTCGTAGACCCGATCGTGTCTGATCGGCCAATGAACGAGCGTCTGGGCCGTATCATTTTGCGACCAATCGACACCGAAGCAAGGACGAACGGAAATCTTTCGCCGAATGCCCGAGCATGCCTGCAACCCCTTGCCGCCTCTCCCCACCCTCGCTATAGCCGCGCCCTCAAGGCCGCATCCGGAGACGTGGGTGAGTGGCTGAAACCAGCGGTTTGCTAAACCGTCGTGCTCTTAAGGGGGCACCCCGGGTTCGAATCCCGGCGTCTCCGCCAGCGGCCACTTTCCAGCACACCATCACGAACTACTACAACACTGGAAAGTGGCGCTTTACCGTGCTTTCACATGGATTTTGCGTCCACTCGCGTTCGCCAAAGATCGTGGAAAGCCACGCAAACTTTACGCCCAAAGTTATGGCTGGCCGGACTGCTGATCGCCTGCTAACGGCCGAAATTATGCCCTCGCACGCGCGTAACAAGCTTTCAGATCGGCAGGTGAAGTCGGAGAAGAAGCCGGGCCTCTATGGCGACGGCGGTGGTTTGTACCTGCGTATTCGCCCGAGCGGTCGGTCTTGGATCTTCATCGGCACCCTCAAGCCCAAGGGTCAGCTCAAGATCAAGAACACCGGCAAGGGCGACCGAATCGAACTAGGTCTGGGTTCAGCCGTAGACGTCGGCCTGGCGAAAGCTCGGCAGCGTGCCGCTGAGATCCGAGAGATGCTGCTCGAGGGCATCGACCCGCGCGTCGAACGCTTGAAGAGCAAGGAACAGGCGAAGCCGGTCGACGACAAGCCTGCCGTGACGTTCGGTGCGTTCGCAATGGAACTGCTCGACAGCATTGAGGACGGCTTCCGTAATCCAAAACATAGGGCGCAGTGGCGCAGCACGCTGAAGGGCCATGCCAAGCCGCTCTTCGAGGTTCCGATCGCAGAGGTGACCACCGAGCAAATTGTTGCCGTTCTCGAGCCCATATGGCTCACCAAACGTGAAACTGCTTCCAGGCTACGCGGCCGCATCGAGCGTGTGCTGGATGCCGCCAGGGTCAAAGGACTGCGTGAGGGTGACAATCCCGCTCGCGGTCGTGGCCATCTGGAGCTGTTGCTGCCCAAGAGCACCAAGGCGGTGCGGCACCATCCCGCCTTGCCGTACAAGCAAGTTGCAGCCTTCATCGCCAGCTTGCGTCAGCGTGCCGGGATGGCGGCTCGAGCGCTTGAGTTTACAATCCTTACGGCTGCTCGCTCCGGTGAGACCCGCGGCATGACGTGGGCTGAAGTCAATCTGGAAGAGAAGCTCTGGACCGTCCCTGCATCACGCATGAAGGCCGGCGCTATGCACGCGGTGCCGCTTAGCGATCGGGCGATGGCCATCCTGAACGACTTGAAGAACGATGACATCAAGCCGCACCAGTTCGTGTTTCCAGCGCAACGGAGCGGCTCGCTCTCCGACATGACGCTTTCGGCAGTGCTCAAACGCATGAAGCACTCGGACATCACCGTTCATGGCTTCCGCTCCACCTTTCGCGATTGGGCTGGCGAAGAAACTTCTTTCGAGCGCGAGGTGATCGAAATGGCTCTGGCCCACACTGTCGCATCCTCGGTCGAGCGGGCCTACCGTCGTGGGCGAGCGCTGGAAAAACGTCGCGATCTCATGACTCAGTGGGCCGATTACTGCTTCCAAGAAAGGGAGGCAGTAAAGAACAGCGAATCACTAGAACTAGCTTCCTGATGTAAGCCTCCCTGCTTTGCTCTCGTTACGGCTGTAGACGTGCAAAAATCTGTCACGTTTGACGAAATACGTTATTTGCGTTGAAACTGATGCTGTGCTGCCTCGGCTCGACTTGGATGAGCTTAGGTCAAGTGCAATCCACTAAGAGCATCGAGTGGGATGCCGGATAGTTTCCGGTCGAGAGAATGCAGGTGACCGCGTCGGCAGTTCGGCACATCAGGATAGCACTCATTGGAAGATATGCTTCGCGCCAATGGCGGCCCCATTCGGCTGCCGACCACGCGAAGAATACGAACTTGGACCACGAACATCGCACGGCTGCAGCGAAGCTCAACGGTGGGCAACTGGCTGCACTCATCATCCGTAACCTCGGATAGACCAAAGCAGACTTCTTCACAGCGTCTGGCCGCTTAGCGAGCGGGTGATGAACGTGGCGTTCCTCGCCATGGTGCCATGGTGCCAGATCGTCCTGGCACCATGGGAGTGCAGCGAAGTCGAATGGTCGACGCGGATCGTCTGCCCTGAGTGGAAGATGACCAAGGGTGTCGGCACCGGCGACATGTGGCTCGAACTCGGCGAACGTTCAGCCGAAACGGACGGCTATGAGCACTCCTGGCTAACCGCAACACTCAAGGCCACTCCGACGAGCTGTGCGTCGCCATCAAGTTTCGGCAAGGCCTGCAAAATTTCGCAGAAGCAATCCTTCAGGACGAGAAGGCGATCCCTGGATTGCAAAAGGCGGGGTTCAAGAGCGAAGACGATTAAGAGATTTTGTATGTGCCCTTTAATATCCCGACTGAGATCATGGCCGGGACTTCGAACAAAACGACCTGAGAATGGCGCTCCAGCAGATCAGCAGGCGGCTGCGCAGGCGATCGCTGCAAAGCCTGAACTCGACAAGCTGCTCGAGCGGGTCCGGGCCGCCGGCAAGCGAAAGTAATCGCTCCCACCAGGCCGGTCGATCCGAGCCCGGTTCCATTTGCGTTCTGCATCATTCGCCTCCCGGCCGTGCAACACGGCTTCGAGGCCGAGTGCCAATCCCCCCAGCATGGCAGACACAACCGAATTGCCTCGGGCAATGATCATTGCCCGCTTGAACGGGCAACTTCGCAGAAGAGGACTCGATTTTAAGCCTTTTTCCCTATACTACCAGCACCTTACATTGCTCGCTGCATACCGGTACCCGCATCGATACCCTCAAAGCGCACGCTGCAAAGATTTGAGTCCTCAAAGCTCCAAAATCCTACCGAATGAGCAGCGATTCGGAAGACGGGTTCCACTGGACGCGTGCTGTTTCGCTGCTAGCTGCGCGCCATTCGGTGATGGGGTTCGCCGTGGAAACAGATACTGCAAATCAGCGACGCAAGACCTTAATCAACCCACTGTTCACGGATCACGTGTGATCTCTTACGACCGGGTCTGGGACGTAACCGTCGTTCCCACGCGGCTTGTCGAAGGGCAAGTCTCGCCGGTAGCGGACACACTGCCTCTGCCTAACCTGATCCGCAGAATGACAGAGACAGGCGCATACCGAATGGTTAAAACGAGAACCCCGAAATGACAGTACCTCGCCTCACTCCCGAGCAACTTGCCGCTGGCCTCAAGCAGGTCGGCGAAGGTGGTGAGATCGACTGGAAAGGTGCGACAATCCTGGCAGTGCAAGTGGCCGAGACTATTCGTTCGGCAACCTCCCCACGCCGCACTGTCACGTTCCGCAATGCCCGCATTGACGGCGATCTCCAGCTCGATGGCATAGGCGATGCAGGAGAACCGCTGCGGCTCCAGTTTCTCAGCTCCGTAATCAATGGCGACTTTCGGGCGCGTAGCGCGCGCTGGCGGCACCTGGTATTGGCCGAATGCCAATTGCGCTCTATCGACCTGCCGGGCAGCCAGTTCGAAGGCGATTTAATTGTCGAGCTGACCCGGTGCACGGGCTGGCTGGAACTACGCAGCAGCATGATCGGGCGCGGCCTCGCGCTCAACGGTTCGTATTTCGCCCGCGGCGACCGCGATGCGGCAGTGAACTTTTCCGATACCATGATCGGTGGCAACCTCAGCGCGCGCGACTTGCGCGCGCTGGGAAGCGTCAAGGGCCGCGGGGTGCGGGTCGGAAGCGATATCTCGTTCGATGGCGCCCAGATCGACGGGCGTGGCGATGGCGAGCCACTTGCTCTCGATCTCAGCCGGGCGTCAGCAGTCGGCCGTGTCCGGCTTTGCCAGGGCGACAGCGGCCGCTTCATAGCGCGGGGCCGTATTCAGCTCAATAATGCCGTCGTCGGCCAGCTCGACTGCAAGGCAGCTTTATTCGACGGCGCTGGCCAGCCTGCACTGGTCGGAGATCAGTTAGAGGTGCGGGGACATGCCGATCTGAGCGGCTTGTCGGAGCGCGGCGGGAGCTCATTTGAAGCAATCGGTGAAGTCCGGCTAAGCGCCGCAACGATATCGCAACAGTTGCAGATTCACGATGCCCGCTTCAGCGGCGAGGACAACGCCATTAGCATGGTGGGCACACGGCTCGGCGCTGATGTCCTGATCGGACATCCGGCGACCAACACTCAGTTGTTCGGCACGTTGTATGCTGACGATCTGCGGGTCGCGGGCAGGCTTATCGTTCACGGACTCGAAGCACAGGCCAGCGATACGGCGATCAGCCTTCGGCAATGCCGGATCGATGGCGAAGTTGTCCTGTACGAAGTCACGGCCAATGCACCGATCAGGTTCGACAACAGCCACGCCAACGGGATAGCGATCGAGAGCGCCCGGATCACGCGAGCCCGCCCGGCGACGAACCGCCAGGGGTTTCCCGAGCATTATGCCCATCCTGAACATTGTCTGCTCGACCTGAGCTTCGTCCGCCTGCTCTCCGATCTGCGGCTCGAGGCGGTCCATCTGCAGGGCGGCGACCTGCGCATTATCGGAGCGCGGATCGAAGGCGGGCTGCAGATGAGCCGCGCAAGCATTTGTGACGTCTCCGGACTTGCGCTGATCGCACAGGGGGCGGAATTTGGAACCGGCGTGCAGATCGCCGGATCGCCCGACGAAGCCAGCCTGATGAAGGGCGAAATTCAGTTCCTCGGTGCGACGGTACGTGGCGACATCACGCTCGCCCATGTCACAGTCGGAACGCCCGAGGTGCCAGCAGCGCTCACGCTGCATGCCGCGCAAGTCGCCAGCGGCCTGACGCTGGTTCATTGCACGGTGCACGGGGCGATCCGCGCCAGCGCGGCAAAGCTCGGCGGCAACTTCTTCGTGCATTCAAGCCTGCTCCTCAATCCCGAAAACACGGTCTGCGACCTTCGCGGTATCGTGATTGGCGGGAAGCTGCAATTTGCGAGTGCTGTCCGCGCCGAACTGATCGCGGTTCGGATCGACGGCCAGGTGGTCGCAGATAATGGCGAGGCAGCAACGCTCGGCTGGGAGAGCGTGGCGCTCGCCGACAAGAGCCTGCTTGCCTTCACCAACATGCGCATCGCGCGGCAGATTGAAGCCGGAGTTCTGATCGCCGAGGGTGCGGGCGGGTTAAACCTATCTGGAACCAGCGTGCCCTTGCTCGCCGATCGGATCGACGACGAGGAAGACAGCTGGGGCGCGGGCAAGCTGAGCCTAGGCCTCGACAACTTCGCTTATGACCGACTTGAGCGCCCATCAGGGCGCAGCGGCGATGCGCCGCACGAGATCCGCAGATGGCGAAGCAAGTGGCTTGCACGTCGCCACGATCCCGGATCCGCACGCCCCGCCCGCCATCTCGCGACGGTGTTGCGCAACCAAGGCCTGTTTGAGGCCGCCCGGCGCGTGCTAGTCGATGCGTTCGCCGCGGAAGGGCAGATGCGGCCGACCTGGATGGGACGAATGCTCAGCGAACAGTTTGGATTGTGGTTCGGGCACGGTCTAAGCGGCGCACGCGCGTTCGTGACGCTCATGCTGGTCTGGGTGCTCGGGGTTCAGAATGTGATGAGCATGTACGAGTGTGACCTGATGGTCGCCGATGAGAGCGGCAAGCCTGCTGTCTCATGCGGCAATCGCATCGATCCAACTATCTACGCGGCGGACGCGATGCTGCCTGTCCTCGACCTGGGCGAGGAAAAGAAGTGCCGGGTCGGCCAAGGGCCCAGGGCAAAACCCGAGCCCGGCTGGAAGATCGGGGGCTGGGAGGTTTCTGGCGAAGTTGCGCTCGCGCGATTCTGGTGGGCGCTCTATTGCGTGCTTGGCTGGACGGTGGTGTCGTTCGCTATCGCTACTTGGTCTGGTCTCTTTCGGCGGGGAGGCCGTGAATGATCTCGCAGCCCGGCAGCGAGGGTCTGCTTTTAAGAGAGTCAAGGCGCGCGATGAACGGCCGATATTAGGGCGCTTAGCTGCTCGACAGCTATCGACGTCGTGAATGACCGGTTTCGGCATGAGTGGACAATCGTACCCCATGTCAGAACGGCGACTTTTGGTCGCGTGCCACCGAAAGGGGAAGCAAAGCTATGCTCCCCGTTTCGCGAGCTTATGGCTTCGCGGCGACCGGCAGGCGGAATGGCGAGCCGAGGCGATTGAACGCGTTCATTGCCGCGATCGCTAGCGTGAGATCGACCAAGTCCTTGTCAGCAAAGGCGGCGGCAGCGGCGGCATAGGCTTCGTCTGAAGCATGGGTCGTGCTGACATTGGTCACTTCCTCCGCCCAGGCCAACGCTGCTCGATACTGGTCAGAAAACAGGTGCGGCACCTCCGCCCAGACGGGGACCAGCGAGACCTTGTCGATCGCCATGGTCTTGAGCAGATCACGGGTGTGCATATCGATGCAATGGGCGCAGCCGTTGATTTGCGACACTCGTAGAAAGATCAGATGGATCAGCTCTTCAGGAAGCTCAGTCTTCCTGGTCACATAGTGATGGATACCGAACAGAGCCTTGGCGCCCTCGGGCGCGATTTCCGACCAGTTCAAACGCTTCATCTCGGTCATGCTGCTTTCCTTGCAATCGGCGCCGAGCATCGGCGCTCGCTGACTTGACGAGGTACGCCGGTGCATCGTGACATTATGGCGCAGATATTTTTCGGTTCCGCCTTCGTCCGGTGTCACACCGGAGGCGGTCATCTCGTCATGCAGGCAGTCACTTGCATCGGAGACATGGACATGAAGATCGTTATCATCGGCGGCACCGGACTGATCGGTCGGCCCCTCGTCGGACTGCTGCGGGCGGAGGGTCATGAGGTCGTCGCCGCATCGCCCAGCACCGGCGTTGATGCCCAAGCCGGCACAGGCTTGGCTCGGGCGCTGACAGATGCTGCGGTACTAGTTGATGTCAGCAATGCTCCTTCGTTCGAAGATGCGGCCGCTCTCGCCTTCTTTCGCGGCACCACGGCGAACCTGCTGGAAGCGGCCCGCGACGCCGGGGTGCGCCACTTCGTCGCGCTCTCGGTCGTCGGCACGGATCGCCTTCAAGCCTCGGGCTATTTTCGCGCCAAGCTAGCGCAGGAACAGCTGATCGCCGCTGGCGGCGTTCCCTACACGATCGTGCGGGCCACCCAGTTCTTCGAATTTCTGTCAACCATCGCAGACGGCTATACGCAGGGCGACGCTGCGCACTTGCCGGGCATTGCGCTCCAGCCGGTCGCTGCCACCGACATCTCGGCCCTGCTTGCCGAAATAGTCACGGCTGATCCGGCAGATGGCATCGTCGAAGTCGCGGGACCCGAGCGCGCGCCGCTCGCGGAATTCACCGCCAACTGGCTTGGCGCGCGAGATGATCCGCGCCGGATCGTCGTCACCGACGATCGCAACTATTTCGGCGCCCCCGCCGACGACCACACGCTGGTGCCTGGAGAGGACGCGCGGATCGCGCCTACGCGTTTCGATGCGTGGCTTGCCGCTCAGTCGCAGGGGCAGGCGGCATGAACAGGCGCCTTCCGATCGCGCTGGCCGTAGCGCTCGGTCTCGGGGCCATAGTAAATGGCTTGTTCATGCTGATCTCGCCTGCGAACTGGTACTTCGCGGTCCCGGGCGTCACCACCACCGGCCCGTTCAACCAGCACTTCCTGCGCGATATCGGACTGATCTTCCTTCTAGTCGGTATCGCGATGCTGACCGGTGCCGCGCGGCCGGCGGCACGCGCCACGCTGTGGTCCCTCGCTGCGCTTTGGCTTGGTGGCCACGCGCTGTTCCATTTCTGGGAGGTGGCTGTGGGCATCTGCGGGACGGGCGCGCTGGTCCAGGATTTTCCCGCAGTGACACTTCCGGCTATACTGACGGCCGCTCTCGCCCTGTGGGCGTGGCGCGATGCGGCAGGCGACAGTCGCCGATCGCATCCGGTGGAGGACTCCCGTGCTGCCCAGTGACGGACGCCTCGCTGATTTCGAGGCCGAGCGGCCAAGACTGCTGCGTCTTGGCTATCGGATGCTCGGATCGGTCAGCGAGGCGGAGGATGTCGTTCAGGAGGCCTGGCTGCGATGGGCGGCAAAAGCGGAGAGCGTGGACACGCCGGCGGCCTATCTGACCCGCGTTGTCACGCGTCTCTGCCTCGACCAGCTCAAGTCCGCCCGCGCGCGCCGGGAGACCTATGTCGGGGCCTGGCTGCCCGAACCGCTCATGGGCACGACTGAGGCGGAGGAGGCGATCGCCGATGACGTGACGCTCACTCTGATGCTCGCCATGGAGCGCCTGTCCCCGCTGGAGCGTGCTGCCTTTCTGCTCCACGACGTGTTCGACATGGCGCTGAGCGATGTCGCGACGACATTGGGGCGCGAGCCTGCAGCCGTGCGACAGCTTGCCTCGCGCGCACGCAAGCACGTGCAGCATGCGCGGCCACGTTTTACCGTAGAGGCGATGGAGGCCGATCAGATCGCGCGAGCCTTCTTTTCTGCTGCCCGCGACGGTGACACGGTCGCATTGTCGGCACTGCTGGCTCGCGACGTCGAGATCCATTCCGATGGCGGCGGCAAGGTCATCGCTTTCCGCAATGTGGTGCGTGGGATCGACCGAGCGCTTCGCTTGTTCGCCGGGCTGCGTCGGAAGTACACGTCAGCGCCGACGCTGCTACGCACCGCGATCATTAACGGCCTGCCCGGCTACATCAGTATCGATCGTGGCGACGTGCTCCAGACCACTGCGCTTGATGTACGCAATAGCCGCATCATGGGGATCTATATAGTTCGTAATCCTGACAAGCTTCGCCATGTGGCGGCAGCTATCGGCACAGACGGTCATCCGCAGCACAGCCACTGACGGTCGTGAATTGGTCGGCTGCCGCCGCTTGTCTGGCTCGTCTAGCTGCGGCTGCAGCCGCCGACAAAACTGCCGGAGATAAGGGACTGGGGCGTTCCTGAAACCGGCCGTTCGTTCATCATTCGCAGCATGGCAGTTTTCTTGGCAGGTTCCGACAGTAAGTTCGCTGCTCCTACCGGGGCGCTAAGCGCGTTCAGGCTTCGGAGATCATTGCGTTCCGGCAAGGATGACAGCGACGGTCTCGTCGGGCATGTCCCATGCGGGGAAGTGGCCGCTGGACTTGAACCAATGTAAATTCGCCGATGGGAACGCTGCTTTGGCGCGCTCCGCCTGGCGAGGCAGGCAAAGCCGGTCCTGCCTGCCCCATCCGATCACGATGCGGCCGGTGGATCGTGCGGCCGGCCCGGTCTGCTCGGGGCCGCCGGCAAGATCATCGACCAAAGCGCGGAATGTTGGCGTGGTGCTAAGTCCGGTCAGTTCCGTCGCGACGACATGCGGGTCGAGCGCCCATGGCCGCGCCGACAGTTGTGCCAGCAACGCCGTGCGCGTCGCTGCATATTGGCTGAGCGTCGGCAACAGTGGTCGAATCGCGCGCAGCAATCGGCCCGACAGCCCGATGGTCACTTTGAAGAAAGTTCGCTCCCAGCCACGCCAAAAACCGCCCGGGTCGAGTGCCACGACATTGCCGACTTCACCGCGCCGTGCCAATTCAAGCACGATCCGCGCACCCATCGAGCTACCGACGACGTCGATCCCCGTTAGCCCACTAGCTGCGATATAACGTTCGACACTCCCGACGAGACCGACGAAGGTTCCGCTATCGGCTTCGGCAGGGGTGACACCATGTCCCGGAAGGTCGATCGCAATCACCGTGCGATGAGCGCTTAGCTCATCAAGGATCGTAGTCCACGATTGCCAACTTCCACCAAGGCCGTGAACGAGTAGTAACTTTCGGCCTGTGCCGCGCTGAACATGATGCATCTTGCGCTTTCTGGTTGTCGTAGCGCTAACGCACCGGATCGGCTGATGGGGCCACTGACGCCTTCAGCGCCAAACATTCTTACGTGGCTCGCCGCTTTGCCGTCGCTTGGTGATGCGCTCGAACGTCGGTAATGGCGTTAACAGCCGTCGCGCAACTCTTGGCCACCTCTTCAGCATCCGCCGACAAAGCGGTCGGTCATCCGTTTTCATGAGTTCCTCGATAGCGGCCATCTGTTCATCTGCTCGTGGTCGAGCAACGAACGGCGGGTTTCGGAGCGTGCCTAGCCCGCGGTCGACGACGGGAAGGTCGTGGAAAGCGGACGAAGCTCGCCGCCTGAGAGTTACCTTGCATGATTATCGAGATTGATAACCCATGACGTGCTCCCCGGATTGTTACCAGTCAGAGGTAGAGTCCCGCGCCTTCATGATGGTTGGTTGAGGTGATGGCAACCTGTCCGGGGGCATGCCC
>NZ_JACHLR010000027.1 GCF_014204535.1 Novosphingobium chloroacetimidivorans | reverse complement strand
GGCTCCGCTGCGCAGGCCATTGCTCAACCCGCGCTCACGCGTAACAAAGCTGCCCGGCTCTAATCCGTGCTGGTGGATACCAGGGGGTCACGTCATGGGGCATTTCCAAGTTGACCCTTTACGGTCAATGGCTCGGAAAATGCGGCATCAAAAACCTAGAGCGTCTTCGCTCATAATGATGACGCTCTAGAACCGATTGACCAGGTTCTCGAGCCACTCCTGGCGGCCGGAACGCGGCTCTGGCGCGCGATTGGCTTGGATCGCAAGTTCGGCTACCGAGGCGAGCGTGGCCTCGGGCGCATGGATCGCCTTGCCGGTCTCGCCCCGCCAGCCTGCGTAACGTTCCTGGCGGAAAGCATCGAGCTGGCCGTCTTCGATGATGGCCGCTGCGCGCAGGAGCGCACGTGCGATCGTATCGATGCCGCCGATGTGGCCGTGGAACAAGTCGGTGGCGTCGATGGACTGGCGGCGAACTTTCGCGTCGAAGTTGAATCCGCCGGTGGTGAACCCGCCTGCGCGAATGATCTCGATCATCGCCAGGGTGGTTTCCTCGACCGAGTTGGGGAATTGGTCGGTATCCCAGCCGTTTTGCGGATCGCCCCGGTTGGCGTCGATCGAACCGAAGATGCCAAGGGCGCGGGCCATGGCGATTTCATGCTCGAAGGTGTGGCCCGAAAGCGTCGCGTGGTTCGCCTCGATATTGACCTTCACCTCATTCTCGAGCCCGAACCGCTTGAGGAACGCGTAAACCGTCTGGGTGTCGAAATCGTACTGATGCTTGGTCGGCTCGTGCGGCTTGGGTTCGATCAGGATGGCGCCTTTGAAGCCAATGCGGTGCTTGTGCTCGACCACAAGGCTGAGAAGCCGGCCGAAGTTCTCCTGCTCGATGCCGATCTCGGTGTTCAGGAGGGTATCATAGCCTTCGCGGCCACCCCACAGGACGTAGTTGGCGCCGCCCAGGCGGTGGGTCGCCTCCAGGCAGTCGCGCACCTGCATCGCGGCCCAGGCATAGACCTCCGGATCCGGATTGGTCGCCGCACCCGCCATGTAGCGCGGGTGGCTGAACAGGTTGGCGGTGCCCCACAGCAGCTGGCGGCCGTGCTTGCCTTGCAGTTCCTCGAGATGATCGACGGCTTCGGCAAAGCTGGAGCGGAACGAGCCGGCGTCCTCGGCATCGGCCATCACATCGACATCGTGGAAGCAGTAAAACGGCACGTCGAGCTTCTCGACGAATGCCAGCGCGGCCTCGCGCTTGGCGGTGGCACGGGCCGCATCGTTGGGGCCGGCGTGCCAGGGGCGGTTAAAGGTCCCGGCACCGAACACGTCGCTCCCCGGCCAGCAGAAGGTGTGCCAGAAGCAAACGGCGAAGCGCAGGTGCTCCTCCATTCGCTTGCCCATCACGACCCGGTCCTTGTCGTACCAGCGGTAGGCGAGGTCGTTCGTGCTTTCGGGCCCTTCGAAGCGGATGGTGTCGAACGGGGCGAAATAGTCGGCGGACATGGCTCTTCCTTTCAAAGGTCGCGGATCGCGGCATAAGCCGCGCGAAACTTGGCAAGCTTGGGTGCGAGGCGCTGGGCCAGCGCGACATCGGGTTCAATCACATGGCTGACGGGCGGGCGAACGCACACCTCGGCGGCCGAAGCGCCGGTGACGGCCATCTGCGCCAAGCGCGCGGCCCCCAGCGCGGGGCCGACTTCCCCGCCGTCGAGATAGTCGAGCGGCACGCCCAGGACCGAGGCGAGGATCGTGCCCCAGAAGCGTGAACGGCTACCCCCGCCAATGACCGAGAGGCGTTCGACGGCGGTGCCTGCCTCGCGCAGCACGTCGAGTCCGTCGGCATGGGCGAACGCCACGCCTTCGAGCACGCTGACGGCCACGCGCCCGGCATCGGTGGCATTGTCGAGGCCGAGGAAGGTGCCCCGGACATGGGCATCGTTGTGCGGTGTTCGTTCGCCCGACAGATACGGGAGGAACAGCTCGCCGCCTGTCCCCGCGCCGGTGGCCTCGGCCAAGTCGAACAGCGCCGCGGGACCGGCCAGGCCGAGAAGATTCGCAGCCCAGTCGACACAACTGGCGGCCGAGAGGTGGACGCTCATCTGGTGCCACATGCCCGGGAGACAGTGGCAGAAGGCGTGGACGGCACGAGCGGGGTTCGGGCGGAAGTCGCTCGTGGCGACGAAAATCACCCCCGAAGTGCCGAGCGACAGCAAGGCATCGCCGTCGCGGACGACCCCCACGCCAACTGCGCCCGCAGCGTTGTCGCTGGCGCCCGCGGCGACGGGAACCCGTCCCATGCCCCAGCGCGCGGCGACGTCGGCACGAAGCTGGCCGGTGATCTGGTTACCCTCGAACAGCCGCGGCATCTGGGCGCGCACCAGCCCGCTCGCGGCGAGCATGGCGTCGCTCCAATCGCGCGCTCCGACATCGAGCCACATCGTCCCCGCGGCATCGGACATATCGGTGGCCATGTCACCGGTCATGCAAAGGCGAATGAAGTCTTTGGGCAACAGGACCTTTTGGACCCCGGCGAACACGTCAGGCTCGTTGTGCCGCACCCACATCAACTTGGGTGCGGTAAACCCTGGCATGATGAGATTGCCGGTGATCTCGCGCGAAGAGCGCTCGATCGCTTCCAATTCGGCACATTCGGCAAAGCTGCGGCCATCGTTCCACAGGATCGCCGGTCGCAGAGGGCGACCGTCTTCGCCTAGAAGGGTCGCCCCATGCATCTGCCCCGCCAATCCGATCCCGGCAATCGCGGCGCGGATCTGGGGCGCAAGGCCCAGCACCGCCATTTCGGTGGCGGCCCACCAGTCGGAGGGATCCTGCTCAGACGACAGGGGATGGGGCCGCGACACGACAAGCGGCGAACTGTGCTGCGCGCGCAGGACGCCGTCCGCGTCTATGACGATTGCTTTTACACCCGAGGTGCCGACATCAATGCCGAGATACATTTCAGAATCGCTCTCCACCGCCGGAGTTAGCGCTACCATCGCTTGGGGCGCAAGTCGCTTGATGCCGCTTGCCGCCCTGCCGCGGCGATTATAGGCAGGGACGATGACCAGCGGCCAAGCACCTCGACGCAAACGCCGGACGCAAAGCGCGCCGACCGTGGCGGATGTCGCGCGCGCGGCTGGCGTATCGCTGATGACGGTATCGCGCGTCATCAATGCCGAGCCGAACGTGCTGGAGGCGACACGAACGAAGGTGCGCGCCGCGGTCGAACAGCTCGGCTACGTTCCCAACCTTGCCGCGCGTAGCTTGGCCGGCGCCGCCCAATGCCGGATTGCTCTCCTGTTTTCCAACCCGAGTGCGGCGTACCTGAGCGAGTTGCTCGTCGGCGTCCTGGCCGAAGCTGCGGCACAGAATGCCGAGCTTACGGTCGAACCCTACCTCGCCTCCGAGAGCGTCGCCCCATTGGTGGCAAGGTTGGTTCGCCACCGGATCGACGCCGTCGTCCTGCCGCCGCCGCTTTGCGAGGATACGTCGCTCTTGGACGCGCTGCAGGCTGCCGGCTTGGCCCTTGTGCAAATCGCCTCGGGCTCGCCCGCCGCGCTGGCCCATGCCGTCACGATCGACGACGAGGCGGCTGCCTGTGCGATGGTCCGCCGCCTGGAAGCGCTGGGCCATCGCCGGATCGCCCTGATTACGGGCGATGCCAACCAGGCCAGCAGCGCGATGCGGCTCAGGGGCTATGAACAGGCGATCCGCGAACTCGGGCTTCCGGTGGATCCCACGCTGATCGTCGCCGGTGACTTTACATACCGGTCGGGGCTTGCTGCTGCCGAGCAGCTACTTTCGCTCACCCCGCGGCCGACGGCCATTTTTGCCAGCAACGACGATATGGCTGCGGCGGCGGTGTCCGTCGCGCACCGGCTCGGCCTCGAGATCCCGCGAGACCTGACGGTTTGCGGATATGACGACACGACGATGGCGACGACGATCTGGCCCGAGCTGACCACGATCCGACAACCGATCGCGGAGATGGCTCGACAAGCCGTCCGCTTGCTCGTCGATGCCATAAAGAGGCGCCATGCCGGGCTGCCGGCGCCCCTGCATCACATCCAGTTGGACTTCGAACTGATCCTACGGGGCTCGCACGCAGGTCCGCTTTCGGCAGCTTGACGTTTGTTGCGGCGATAGCGATGGTAGCGCTCACAGGCGCGCAGCGACGATGGCGCCGGGAGGGGTAAGAGCATGCAGGCTGGCGAACAACGGGCGAACCTCGGCTTCATCGGGCTGATCGTGGCCGTCGCGACGATCGGCGGCTTCATGTTCGGCTACGATTCAGGGGCGATCAACGGCACTCAGGAGGGCCTAAAGCACGCCTTCGGCCTCAATGAAACGCAGCTGGGCCTTACCGTCAGTGCGCTGTTACCCGGCTGCGCGCTCGGCGCGTTCATGGCCGGTCGCTTCTCGGACATTCTCGGGAGGCGCACGGTGATGATGCTCGCCGCGGCGATGTTTATCCTGAGCGCACTTGCGTCAGGGGCCGCGCCATCGGCTCTCATCCTGGCCATCGCGCGGTTCGTTGCCGGTGCCGCGGTGGGCGCAGCCAGCGTCTTGTCGCCCGCCTACATCAGCGAAGTGACCCCTGCTCATATTCGCGGCCGCCTGTCCAGCGCGCAGCAGGTGATGATCATTTCGGGCCTGACCGGCGCATTCCTGGCGAATTATTACCTCGCCAACGCGGCGGGCTCGTCGCTCGGGATCTTCTGGGGCGGCTTTCCAGCCTGGCGCTGGATGTTCTGGGTGCAGGCTGGCCCCGCCTTTCTGTTTCTGGTGACGCTGCTGCTGATCCCGGAAAGCCCCCGCTTTCTGGTGGCCAAAGGGCGACTAGTGGAAGCTGAGTCCGTACTCGCGCGATTGTTCGGCGCGACAGCGGCCAAGCCGAAGCTTGCCGAAATCGCCGCGTCGTTGAAATCCGATCACGCACCCAGCCTGGCCGACATCCGCAAACCCGGCGGAGGCTGGCGGCCGATTGTCTGGGTCGGCATCGGCCTCGCCGTTTTCCAACAACTGGTCGGCATCAACATCGTGTTCTATTACGGCGCGGTTCTGTGGCAGGCGGTGGGTTTCAGCGAGGCAGACGCTCTCAAGATCAACATTCTTTCGGGTGTCGTCTCCATCGCCGCGTGCCTGATGTCGATTGCACTGGTCGATCGGATCGGCCGGCGTCCTCTGCTGTTGATCGGCTCGCTGGGGATGGCCGTGACGCTCGGAATGCTTGCCTGGTGCTTTGCCCAAGGCGCATTCGTCGATGGCAAGCTCGCCCTCCCGGCGCATGTCGGAACCATCGCGCTGATCGCCGCCAACCTTTATGTCGTGTTCTTCAATCTCAGTTGGGGCCCGGTCATGTGGGTCATGCTGGGCGAGATGTTCCCGAACCAGATGCGCGGATCGGCGTTGGCGATCGCCGGCGCCGCCCAGTGGCTTGCCAACTTCGCCGTCAGTTCTAGCTTCCCTTGGCTTGCCAAGAACGTGGGACTGCCGGGCACCTATGCCGCGTACACCCTGTCAGCAGTGGTCTCGTTCTTTTTTGTCCGTGCCTTCGTGCGCGAAACCAAAGGCGTGGAACTCGAGGCGATGCAAGGCTGATGTCTATCGACACACAAAGCTTCTGGGAGCGTGGACGAGTCCACGCTCCCAGAAGCTTTCGTCGATCTGAGGCGGCTAGAGCGCCTGATAGTTCAAGGAGCGGAACGTCGCTTGGCCCGAGCCGGTGACAAACAGCGCCGGTCGCAAGCTCAGGAAGCCGTCGGCGACGTTGTGATTGTATCCAGCCACCTCGAACGATCGGACCAGCGTCCAGTTCGCACCGTCCGGGCTCGAGAAGAAACTCGCCACGTTCTCGTCGTTGACCACCCGCAAGAAGAAGCGACGCCCCGGCGAAGCGCCCGCTGATCGGAACGTGCCAGCGCCATGCTTGTAGGCCGTAAAGCGCTTCTCATCGGCGCCGAGCCCGCAATAGAACCGCGGATTGTAGAACAGGACCAATCCGCCCTGCGTCTGGCCTTCCAGTTCCATTTCGACCGTGACCTCGTACCGCCGGTCTCCGACATTCATCGCCAGCGGGGAAGAATCGCCCGGAGCCCGGCCCTGTCCCTTCAGGATCAGGGCGCCGGTGCGCACTTCCGCCCGGGCGGCATAATCCCCGCCGGGGCCGAAAAACTGTAGCCGCGGCCCGAAATCGCCGTCTGTGAATGCACCGGAGCGTCTCGCACCGTGCGGTCCGTTGAACGTCGCGGCGGGCGCCCGGAAGGGGGCGGAAAGATCGTTTCGTGATGCGCGAGGCCAGCCATCGGCCCCCCATTCGAGCGGTTCGAGCAGCATCTGGCGGCCGAGCGTGCGAAAGCCGTTTTCGTAGCCGTGGTAGACCATCCACCACTTCCCGGCCTTGTCTTCGACAAAGGTCGCGTGGCCCTTCGACCACCACGGTTCCCGCACGTCCCAGGTCCTGACGAGCGGATTGTGGGGCGAGTTCTCCCACGGCCCGTGGATCGAGCGGGAGCGCGCCACGACCACCATGTGGCCGGTCGGCGGACCCGCCGTACCGCCCTCCGCCGATACCATGTAGTACCAACCGTCCTTGCGGAGCATCTTGGGGCCTTCGGCCTCGAACCCCTCGACCACCCAATCGGCCGGATATTGCCAGCCCTCGTAGACTTTCTCTGCCTTGCCAGTGCGTGACAGGCCATCGTCGCTGATCGGAACGCGCTGTCCGCCGCCCAGGAACAGGTACCGCTTGCCGTCCTCGCCGACAGCGTGCCCGGGATCGATGCCTTCGCCGATCTTCATGGCAACAGGGTCGCTCCACGGCCCTGTGATCTGATCGGCATGAACGACGTAAGTCTCAATCGGTGGGCGCGGCGGACCGGGGGGCGGGGCGGCCGCCGCGCCCGGACGGTTGATGGCTGGGAAATAGATGAAATAGCGCCCATCGTGCTTGACGAGATCGGGCGCGTAGACCGAGCCTACCGGCTTGCGCAGCGCCGGCCCCATAGGCGTCCAGTTGACGAGGTCGCTGGACTGCCAGACGACCAGGCCTGGGTAATAGTCGAACGACGACGACACTTTGTAGTACCGATCGCCGTCGCGCAGGATGCTGGGGTCGGGATGGTCGCCGGCCAACACCGGGTTCAGGAACTTGCCGTTGCCAAGATCGCCGTTGCGCTGCCCATCGATTCCGCGTGCCCAGGGGCCAAGTCCGACTTTGCGGCCCACCGCGGCAGAGGCAGTCTTGGCGAGTGCCAGCTCGCCAGGCAAAGCCGCGCCGACGGCCACGGTCGCTCCGGCGAGGAACACGTCACGGCGAGTGGTCTTCAAGTCGGACATTTGCTCTCTCCCGATCCCTGCCGAACCTGGATCGGCCCCGGCATGCCTTTGAGAAATTGGTAGCGCTACCAAGACGGCAATGCAATCGTGGCGGGCACAAGCGGCGTATGTCTGAACAAGACAACTGGCGCAGCGACAGGAGAGAACGATGGCAAGCAAGCCCGGCAGACCTCACGGCGTCGAGGCCACGCGACGGGAACTCCTCGCGTTGGGCGGCTCGGCGGGCGCGGGCCTTCTTATCGGCGCGGGCGACGGTCGCGCGCAGACGATAGCCAATCCTGGGGCGGCATCGTCCGGCGGCTGGAACGCCGGCATCGAAGGACAGCGCAAGGCCGACCTTGGCGCAACCTTCCTGAATCCCATCATGGCCGGCGACCATCCCGACCCCTCGATCCTGAAGGACGGCCGCGACTACTACATGACCTTTTCGACGTTTGAGGCATACCCCGGTCTCGCGATCTGGCATTCGCGCGATCTGGTGAACTGGCGTCTCCTGGCCAGCGTCTTGCACGCGAATATCGGGTCGGTTTGGGCTCCCGAACTGTGCCGGCACGGCGACCGCTACTTCATCTACGTCTCCACACGGGAAACCAAGGTCCCCGGCACCCGCACTACAAGCTGGGTGATCTGGGCGGACAAGATCGAAGGGCCTTGGTCGGATCCCGTCGATCTCGATTGGCCGGACCACATCGATCCCGGGCATGCGGTGGGCGATGACGGCTCGCGCTGGCTGTTTCTCTCAGGCGGCGACAGGGTGCGGCTCGCAGCTGACGGCCTTTCGCGCGTCGGCCCGCCCGAACACGTCTACGATCACTGGAAATACCCCGAGGACTGGGAGGTAGAGGCTGCGGCTCCGGAGGGCCCTAAGGTCGTCCGGCATGGGGAGTATTACTATCTGGTGCTCGCCGTCGGGGGTACCGCTGGACCGCCGACTGGTCACATGGTGATTGCCGCAAGGTCACGCTCGCTCGACGGGCCATGGCAAGACCATCCCCGCAACCCGCTCGTCCGCACAGCCGATGCCCGCGAGAAGTGGTGGTCCCGTGGACATGCTACCCTGGTCGAAGGGCCGGCGGGAGACTGGTGGGCGGTGTATCACGGCTATGAAAACGGCTACTACACGCTCGGCCGTCAGACTTTGCTGGCGCCGGTCCGGTGGACGGACGACGGCTGGTTTTCGTTTGGCGGCGGCGACCTTTCGCAGCCTCTGCCCAAGCCGGCCGCCGGTCAGCTCGGGCCACATGGCTTGGCGTTGTCCGATGATTTCTCGACCGACAAATACGGCTCGCAGTGGAATTTCTTCAGTCCGTCGGAACAAGAGCCGGCGCGACTTGCTCGCAGCAATGGCGTGCTGCACCTTGCCTGCAGCGGGACAGCGCCGGCCAACTCGCGGCCGCTGCTGTTTACCGCGGGAGACCAGGCCTACGAGTTCGATTGCGAGATCGACTGCGATACCGCGGCGCGTGGCGGGCTGCTGCTGTTCTACGATGATCGGCTCTATTGCGGGCTGTCTGTCGATGCCGAGGGGCTGCTTTTTCACAAATATGGCATCGAACATAGCCGCGTTGCGAATGCCTACGGGCGCCGCCTGTTCATGCGCCTGCGCAATCGCAACCACATCGTCAGCTTGTTTCTCTCGCAGGATCGCCAGACCTGGCGGCGCTTCGAAAAAGGCACCGAAGTTTCCGGCTACCACCACAATGTCAGGGGCGGCTTCCTCGCCTTGAAGCCCGGGCTTTATGCTGCCGGAACCGGCGAAGTACGATTCCGCGACTTCCGCTACCGCGCGCTGGCATCGGCGACTGCTGAAAGCTGAGGTGAGGGCGGCGCACGGAGGAGTTGGCGCGCCTCATCGGCGTCAGGTCGCCCTGCTCACGATCGGCACGATTGCCGCAGCGGTTCTTGCCGATCGTGATCGCTTTGCTGGAAAGTCGATCGACATTGCCGGGGATGAGCTTGCCGGTGCGGATATCGGGTTTAAGGGCGCGCATTGGGCGCCTTAATCTACAGATAACGCGTGATCGGGTGAGAGCTCCACCCGCAGCGACGATCATCAGCGAAGTTTCAGCGGATGAACGTGGCTAGTGCGTCCCCTTTTCCCGCATTTCTCGCGGCGTCGGGCCATTCGGAAAAACCGAAGCAAAGCCAAGCCAATTCGTTATTTTTCGAAAGTTCGAAAGCTCCGATTGGGGGAGGGGCAGCGCACCGTGCGCCGATACGCCTGCGCCATATCGAAGGGGCATCCATGATTTTTTCCACGGTCGACACGCTGATTATCGGCGGCGGTCAGGCAGGCCTTGCGATGAGCGCGCATCTGGCCAAACGCGGCCTCAAGCACCTGATTGTCGAGCGCGACCGTGTCGCGGAGAGTTGGCGAAGCCGTCGCTGGGATTCGTTGGTAGCCAACGGCCCCGCCTGGCACGATCGCTTTGCCGACCTCGAGTTCGCTAACGTCGATCCAGACAGCTTCGCGACCAAGGACCAGGTCGTCGCTTATTTCGAGACATTCGCGCGCCAAATCGATGCTCCCGTGCGTGAAGGTGTCACCGTGACAGCGGTATCGCGTAATCCCCAGGGTGAAGGCTGGATGGTTGAGACCACCCACGGCCTGATTGCGGCCACGAATGTCGTGTTTGCCACAGGCCCTTTCCAGAAGGCCAGTATTCCGCCGATCGTGCCGGACGATGCCGGTGTAGCGCAGCTGCACTCCAGCGCTTACCGCAACCCCGCGCAACTGGCTGAAGGCGGTGTGCTCGTCGTGGGGGCAGGATCGTCCGGCGTGCAGATCGCCGACGAGCTCGCCGGTGCCGGGCGCCAGGTCTACCTTTCGGTCGGCCCGCACAACCGCCCCCCGCGCCGCTACAGGGGGAAGGATTTCTGCTGGTGGCTAGGTGCGCTCGGTCATTGGGATGCGACCGAGGTGGTGCCCGGCAAGGAGCATGTCACGATTGCGGTCAGCGGTGCCCGCGGCGGGCACACAGTCGACTTCAGGGAGCTTGCGTCCCGCGGCATCGTGCTGGTCGGCCGCACCGAGGCGTTCCATGATGGAGCGGTGCGTTTTGCGAGCGACCTAGGGCGGAACATCGCGCTTGGCGATGCCGATTTCCTGTCGGTCCTGGATCAGGCCGATGCGTATGCTGCCGAGCATGGGCTGGACTTGCCGGAAGAGCCCGAGGCGCGGCAATTGCTGCCCGACCCGGACTGCGTGACCGATCCGCTGACCGAGCTGGACCTTGCCGCTGCAGGCGTGAAAACGATTGTCTGGGCGACCGGCTTCACCTTCGATTTCGGCTGGGTCGATGCGGATACATTCGATGCCAAGGGCGCGCCGGTCCACGTCGGCGGTGTTTCGAAAGAGCCGGGGCTGTTCTTTCTAGGGCTCCCGTGGCTGACGCGACGCGCCTCCGCCTTCATCTGGGGCGTCTGGCATGATGCCGATCGCCTCGCCGCGCGCATTGCCGAGCGAACCGCAGCCCGCACCGACACGGCTGCCTGACATCCGACGAGGAAACACCGATGCCCACCCATATTCGTATCCGCCCGTTCAACACCGCAGACACCTACCCCGAGCAGAAGCTGGATAACGACTTGTGCCAGGCCGTCGTGGCGAGTGGCCGCACCGTGTTCGTGCGCGGCCAGATCTCTCAGGACCTCGATACGCGTGAGAGCCTCCATGTAGGTGACGCAACGCTGCAGGCGCGCAAGGCGATGGCTAACATCGAGATGCTCATGAAGGAGGCCGGGGGCGATCTCTCGCACGTCTGCCGCGTTGTCGTCTACTTGATCGACATCCGCTTTCGCGAGGACGTCTACCGCGAGATGGGCCGCTGGTTGAAGGGCGTGTTTCCAGTCTCGACCGGCCTCGTCGTCAGCGCGCTCGCCCGGCCCGAGTGGCTCGTCGAGATCGAAGCGACGGCGGTGATCCCCGAATGACCTTTTCGATCGCGGCCCGGTGCCCTCAAACCGGGATGTTCGGCATGGCGCTGTCCTCATCCAGCCCTGCCGTCGCCGCGCGCTGCGCCCACGCCCGTGCCGGCGTGGGCGCAGTTGCGACCCAGAACATCACCGACCCGCGGCTCGGACCGGCGGGGCTTGATCTCCTCGCGCAAGGTCTGAATGCCGAGGCGACGCTTGCGTGCCTCGTTACCCATGCGGGGACTACCGCGCCGTTCCGACAGCTGACCGTGGTCGACGCGCAAGGGCGCACCGCCGCGCACAGCGGCGCCAGGGCGTTGGGGCGCCATAGCCATCACTGCGCGCAGGACGCGGTGGCGGCGGGCAACATGCTGGTCGATCCGGCCTTGCCCCGCGCAATGGTCGAGGCGTTCCTTGCTCGTCCGCACCTTCACTTCGCCGATCGACTGCTCGCCGCCATGGATCGCGCGCTTGAGGTCGGCGGCGAGGAAGGGCCGGTCCACTCGGCGGGGCTGCTGATCGTCGATCGGGAGTCCTGGCCGCTTGTCGACTTGCGCGTGGACTGGGATGAGGCGCCGATCACACGGCTGCACAGCCTATGGGTCTTGTGGCAACCGCAGATGCACGACTACGTGACGCGCGGCATTGATCCGATGCAGGCGCCATCCTACGGAGTGCCCGGCGACCCTTGAGACCGCAGGCTCGGCAGGTGCAAAGCTCATGGCGGTGCGCTATCGACCTCGCGTCGACACCAAGCCGAGACTGCAGGATGCGCTTCACTCTCAAGCAATTGAGCTACTTCGTGGCCGCCGGGGAGGCGAGCAGCATCACGCTCGCCTCGGAGCGGGTGCGCATTTCGCAGCCGTCGATCTCGTCTGCGATCTCCCAGCTTGAGGCGGAGTTCGGCGTGCAGCTGTTCTTCCGTCACCACGCACAAGGTCTCTCGCTGACCCCGGCGGGCCAGCGCTTCCTCGTGGCGGCGCGCGATCTGCTGCGCCAGGCCGATACGCTGCAGGACTTGGCCGACGAAGTGACCTCTACCATCGGCGGCCCCCTGCGCATCGGAGCGTTCCGCACGTTTGCCCCGCTGATCCTTCCCGAGCTGTGCGTCGGCTTCGCCGAGGCGCACCCCAAGGTCACGTTGCAGATGTTCGAGGATGATGAGGCGGGGCTGATCGCCAAGGTGCGCAACGCCGAGCTCGATATCGCGCTGACGTACGAACAGAAAGGCGTCGACCTCAATTTCGAGCAGCTGGCCCTGTTACCGACGTACGTCCTGCTGCCCGCGCGGCACGGGCTTGCCAAGAGTGGGAGCCTGAGCCTCAAGGACCTCGCCGGGCAACCCTTCGTGCTGCTCGACTTACCGGTGAGCCGGGACTATTTCGAATCGCTGTTCCGGAAAGCCGGCTTGCCGCTGAACATTGTCGCCCGCAGCGAGCAGGCGGAGACGGTGCGCAGCTATGTCGCGTCGGGGTTTGGCTTCTCGCTTCTCACAGCACGGCCCAAGAGCACGACCGCGCTGAACGGCGGTGAACTGGCCTACCTGTACCTCGACGATGACTTCCCGCCGATGAAGCTGGGCATGGTCACCGCCAAGACCATCCGGAAGACGCGGGCCGTCGAAGCGTTCGGCGAGCATTGCCGCCGGTCGATCACCACACACGCGATCCCGGGGATGCTGAACCTTTGAAGCGTCAGTCGTGCTCGAATGCTGGCCGGCAGAGCCGCTCGATCACGGCGTCGAGCATTGCGTCGCAGCGAGCCAGTTGATCCACGGTGACGAACTCGTCGGGCTTGTGCCCCTGGTCCATCGAGCCCGGCCCGCAGACGACCACGGCGGCGTCGATTGCCTGATCCAGCAGCCCGCCTTCGGTGCCGAAGGCCAGCTTGATCGGATGGTTGGTGCCGGTCAGTGCGGTCATGAACTCCAGCCAGGGGTCCTCGCCGCTGTCGAGGCCGGGGTAGCTGTTGACCACCTCCAGTGCGATCCGCGCCTCCGGAACGCGGTCCTGGTGTGGCGCGACGATGCGCTCGGCAGCCTCCGACAATCGCGCGAACACGCCTTCGCTGTCCTCGCCGGGGATGGAGCGCAGTTCCAGCTCGACGGTGCAGCTTTCCGGCACGATGTTGAGCGCGGTGCCACCGCGGATAGTGCCGACGTGAAGGGTCGAATACGGCACTTCGAATGCGGCGTCGCTGACGCCTTCATGCTCGATGCGGGCCTGTTCGGCGCGCACAGCCTCGATGAATTCGGACGCCAGGAAGATCGCGTTCAGACCCTGCATCGGCAGCGCGGAGTGGGCGGCGCGCCCGGTGCAGGTGGCGCGCAAGGCGAGCTTACCCTTGTGCCCGGTGGCAAGCCGCATCGAAGTCGGCTCGCCGACGATGCACAGCAGCGGCTGCGTCGCCAAACGGCCAAGCTCGGGCAGGAGCGTGCGCACACCCACGCATCCCACTTCCTCTTCGCACGTGATGGCGAGATGCAACGGCGCGCGTAGCTCGGCTCGTCTTGGCGCGGCGCGCGAGAAAGCGGCGAGCGCGCAGGCGAGGAAGCCCTTCATGTCGGCAGTGCCACGACCGTAGAGGCGATCGCCCCTGGCGGTGAGCGCAAATGGATCGCTGGTCCAGTCCTGCTCGGCGACCGGCACCACGTCGCTGTGGCCGGACAGGAGGATGCCGCGCACGTCGCGCGGACCGAGCGTGGCGAACAGGTTCCACGTTCCCGCGACAGGGCCCGCGACCTTGAGGATCTGCGCGCCACACGCCTCGAGCTGCACCTCGGCCCAGGTGATCAGATCGGCGTTCGGCGTGCCGCTCACCGTTGGGAAGGCGATCAGCGTATCCAGGTTCTGCATGGTCGTCATCAGGGCAGGCTCCGTTCAAGGCTGGGCTATCTTTGCCCGGGTGGCGGGTCCATTTGGCTTTTCCGAAGCCGGGGCTCAGTGAAACCGATTGGCGTGGAGACCGGCATCGCGCCATCCGGCAAGTGGGCAGTTCTGGCCTGGCAAGACGATGGAAACGAACTGCGATGATAGAAGCGACCGACCTCGTGGGTGCGATGACGACCGATGAGAAGGTAGACCTGCTGACCGGTCAGGGCATGTGGCGGACCCACGGCGTCGAACGCCTCGGCCTGCCGGCTCTTGTCATGACCGACGGCACATACGGTGTGCGCTATTCGATTTCGCAGATCGACGAGAAGCAGGAAGCCGGAGTCGACCTCGATGCGTTCCTTGCCACTGTCAATCGCAAGGCCAACGATGTCGAGATCGCCTGGGGTTCGATGAAGCCGGCGACCTGTTTCCCCAATGGATCCAGCCTTGCCTGTTCGTGGGACGTGGAACTGGCGCGCGCGATGGGCGAGGCGCTGGGTGTCGAGTGCCGCGCCATGGGCGTCGACGTGCTGCTGGGGCCGGGCGTGAACATCCGCCGTACGCCGCTGGCCGGGCGCGCTTACGAGTATTTCTCCGAAGACCCGATCGTCACCGGCGAACTTGCAGCGGCGATGATCAACGGTTTGCAGGGGCAGGGCGTGGGTGCCTCGATCAAGCACTTCGCATGCAACAACAGTGAGGTCGAGCGCACGTCGATGGACTCGATCGTCGATATGCGCGCGCTACGCGAGATCTACTTGCGCGGGTTCGAGATCGCCATCGGCAAGTCCGATCCGTGGACTGTCATGAGCGCCTACAATCGCCTGAACGGCGAGCAAGCGGCCGAAAGCCATTGGCTGCTCACTACAGTGCTGCGCGAAGATTGGGGCTATCGCGGGCTCGTCATGTCGGATTGGCATGGAATCAAGGATCGGCCCGCCTCGCTGTGGGCCGGCAACGACCTCGATATGCCGCAGAGTCGCACCCGCCGCGACGAACTGCTGGAGGCGGTGAATGCAGGTACGGTCTCGCTGGAAAGCCTGGATACCGCCTGCATCCGGATCGTCGAACTCGTGCGACGCTCGGAAGCTGGTCGTGCTGTTAAGCCCAAGCCGCTGGACCACGATGCCCACCACCGTCTGGCCCGCAAGCTTGCAGGCGAGTCGATCGTGCTCCTCAAGAACGAAGGCGCCGTGCTGCCGCTCGCGGCCGAGCGCTTGAAATCGCTGGCGATCATCGGGCCCAGCGCGATCGAGGCGGTGATCCAGGGATCCGGCTGCGCGACCACCTCGCCGACGCGGGTCGATCAGCCGCTCGCCGAGATCCAGGCCTTCGCAGGCGACTGCGAAGTCCGCCATTTCCCCGGCACTGGATCGCCTGAAGCGCTGGCTGCCGCCCTCGCGGGTGCGCGAGAGGCCGATGTCGCGGTGGTCTTCGTCAACACCGAAGTGGGCTGGGATGGCGAGGGATCGGACCGTAGCACGCTGGCTCTCGCCGAAGGACAGGACGCGTTGATCTCCGCCGTCGCCTTGGTCAATCCGCGAACCGTCGTGGTCGTCGCGAGCCCGGATGCGGTCGAGATGCCGTGGGTGGCCGATGTACCAGCCGTGCTCGCCACCTTCTTCTCGGGACAGGCAATGGGCGGGGCGGTCGCAGACATTCTATTCGGGAAGGTCAACCCGTCCGGCAAGCTGACGACCAGCTTCACCCGCTCCATGCGCCAGATACCCGGCTACTTGACGTACCCAGGCGAGAATGGCCGGCATGTGTACTCGGAAGGCCTCTTCGTCGGCTACCGCAGCCACGACACCCTGCAGACGGAACTGCTCTTCCCGTTCGGTCACGGCATCGGCTACTCGGGTTTCGCCTACTCGGACCTGGTGCTCGACCGCGACACATTGCGTGACGGCGAGACGGTAAGCCTTCGCTTCAAGCTGACCAACACCGGTGCGGTCGCAGGGCGAGAGACGACGCAGGTCTACGTGCTGCATGGTAAGCCACGGGTCAGCCGACCGGCGCACGAACTCAAGGCATTCATCAAGACCGATGTGGCGCCGGGCGAGACGGTCGATCTCACCTTAGCGTTGGCGGCGGATGACTTGCGCTACTACGACCCGGCTCGGGAGTGCTGGATCCTCGATACCGACGACATAATCGTCGAGATCGCGGCGTCCTCCCGCGATATCCGCCTCCAGGCGCCGCTCAAGACCCGATCGCGTGTCGGCCGATTCCGCGAGATCACGTGGGACACGCAGCCCGGCATTATCCTGGCAACTCCGATCGCACACGCTGCCTTCCGGGGCTTCATCGCCGAGCGCATGGAGATCAGTGAGGACGACGCCGAGCACATTCTCCAGCACTGCGCGTCCTCGTTCCTGGGCATGGCGACCACGCTGGACCGCCGTCTGCGCCAGCGCATCACCCGCGAGGAAGTGCAACCGCTGCTTGACCGCATCAACGCCGACATCCGGGCCTGGGAGCAGCAGCCGGGCGACTGAGCCTCCGCGCGGCGGAGGTTCGAGCATTTTTCAAGTTGATCGCTCACGGTCAATGGTTCGGGAAATGTGTCATCAAAAGCCCAGAGCGTATTCACCACAGTGAAGATGCTTAGAATCACCGACGCGGCGAGGGGAACCTCGCCGCGTTTTTGTCATGACCTTCCGTCAGCGGCGTTCTGTGCCGCAAAAAAAAAGACCGGTCGGATTAACGACCGGCCGAGGGTGGGTTCTCAAAGGCCTGTGCTGTCCGCTCAGAGTCGCGGTTCGGCGTTGCGCTGTTTGAGCGCATCCATCTGCGCATCCGATGGATAGAAGAACGTGATCGCGCCTGAGATGAAAACGATGGCCGCTGGAAGGACCGCAAAGCCGATGAGGATCGCACGAAGCGCAGACTCCGTCTGCTCCGGTGCACCGGCAACGTAGCCGCCTGCGGCAAGCAGGGCGGCGGAGAGCCCCCCGCCCACGCCCGCCGCCACCTTGTACGCAGCAGAGGCGATGGAATAGCCCAGACCCATGGCGCTCACCCCGCTGTTCGAGACACCAGGATCCAGCGTGTCCGAAAGCATCGCGTAAGTCAGCGGGTCGCGAATGCCGATCATCAGGCCGATCGCAGAGACCAGCACCAGCGTCGTCGTGCCGCCTAGCGGCAGCATGGCCAGCAGCACAAAGCAGAATGCCTGGCCGAAGTTGGTCAAGCGAACGCTGGCGCGCTTGCCAAGGCGCTTGGTCAGCGGCATCGCAATCCAGACGCCGATGAAGCTGGCGCCCGTAAGCGCAGCGATCAGAGTGCCGCTAAACTCCGCGCCGGTCTTCAGCAGGTAGATCGAGGCGAAGGTCAGGCTGCCGAGCGACAACGTGTTCGCCGTGCTGTTGCAGAACTTCATGCTGGTCAGGAGCAACCACGGGCGGTTGGCGACGAGCGTTCGCCAAGGCGCTTTCACCTCGGCCGTCTGGGCGGTGGCGGGGCGCAGCTTCTCTCGGCACATCGCCCAGGTCACAGCGAAGCAGCCGGCCGCGAACAGGCCGACCACGCCCATGAAAATCATAAACCCTCGAGCCTGATCGCCGCCGCCGAAGAACCGGACGCCCGCCAAAGTTACGCCGCCGATGAACACCGCGCCGATATTCGCGCCGATCATGCGCGACGATGTCAGCTTCAGGCGCTCGCCGGTGTCCTTTGTCATCAGGTTCACCAGCATGCCGTAGGCGGTGTTGACGAAGCTGTATGTGGTGCTGAGCAGCAGGAAGGTGAACACTGCCCAAGCAATCTTGACCGTGTTGTCCTGGCCGACCGGCACGAATGCCAGGAACGTGGCAAGCGCCAGCGGGGCCGCGCCCCAGATGATGAATGGCCGTGCCTGTTCCGAGCCATGCCGACGATCGACGAGAGTGCCCACGACGGGATCGATGACGGCGCTGCACACGCGGCACGCCAGCAGGATCGTAGCAACCTGCGCTGCGGGGATGCCGTAGATATCCGTGTAGTAGAAGACGATATAGGTGAGCGTCGTCGTCCAGATCAGGTTCGACGCGAAATCGCCCAAGCCGTAGCCGAAGATCTCCGGAAAGGTGGTCTTGATCCGTGGAGTGTTCACGCGGAGGGTGTCCTGATGGTTCAACCTCGTGGCGCTATCACGCGCGCCCGGTTCCGCCGATTCATCAATTCCGCGGCCCTGGTTCGGGAAACGCTATACGGACGCCCGTCGTACCGCGCACGCCGTGCGGCGGGATTCTCGAGTGAGATCGAACCGATTTTTTTTACATGGCGGGAACCTCGGATTCTCTAAACCAAGGCATCCGCCAAAAATATTTTGCCGAAGCCGTCCCGCAGCGCACACCGAAGCCATCCTGGACTGCACAGGCAACGAGCCTCGGGTCGCGACAATCGCTTGGCACAGTGCGGGTGGACACAGAACACATGGTCAAGGGGAATGACATGAGTAAGACATTCGGCGCTGTTAGCGTGGCCGCCATCGCCAGTGGGCTTCTGATCGCTGGATCGGCTCAGGCGCAGACCGCCCCCGACCAGCCGGCCAATGATGTCGCAGCGCCTGGCGACATCGTCGTCACCGCTCAGAAAAGCAACTCGCGTGTCGCTAAGACGCCGATCGCGATGAACGTGCTGACGGGCGATGAAGTGCGCGCCACCGGCGTCCATGACCTTGGCACCTTGTCGCGCGTTACGCCCTCGATCAGCTTCGCGACCTCGGCGCAGCCCGCGGTCTTCATCGGCATCCGCGGCATCTTGAGCCAGAGCAACAGCGAGATCGGCGACCCTGCAGTCGCCATCGGCGTGGACAACTTCTTCGCAAACCGCACCTATACGCTCAACCAGTCGCTCTACGATCTGGCGCGGATCGAAGTGCTGCGCGGACCGCAAGGCACGCTCTATGGCCGCAATGCCATCGGTGGCGTCATCAACTTCATTACGCAGAAGCCGACCAAGGAGCTGGAAGGCTTCGCCTCGATCACTGGCGGTAACTACGGCACGCTCAATACCGAGGGCGCCTTCAACGTACCCCTGAGCGATACCGTACAGGTCCGCGCGTCGTGGGGCACGTTCCAGCATAACGCCTACTACAAGAACCCGCTGCAGCCCGAGGGTAACAACAAGGCGAATTCGGCTTCGGGTCGCCTTGCCGTGGCCTTCCAGCCCAGTGAGCGGTTCGACGGTACCTTGATGTTCCAGTACACGCACTCGGGCGGCACCAGCGCGACGTTCCAGGAAATCCCGTTCGTCGACAATGCCACGCGCACCGACATCGTTCACCAGAAGCCTGCCGGCGTCTACGCCGACGAATGGTCGAGCCTGGTGCCGTTCTTCCAGGACATCGACGACATCCGCTTTCACTGGGATTTCAACTATCACTTCAGCGATGCGCTGACATTGAACTACAACGGCGGTTACGACACGGTCGATTACAAGTACCAGCAGTCCAACAGCAACCTGACGACAATGACTGCGGCAAAGTTCATTCAGCACGAAAAACCCAAGACGATGAGCCACGAGCTGCGTCTGTCCAGCGATGCAGCGCAGCCGTTGTCGGCGCAGGCGGGCCTGTACTACTTCAAGGAAGCGTCAGAGCTCGATTCAGGTACCAAGACGCTTTTCAACAACCAGTTCGTGCAGCTGACCCGGTTCGTTGATCCCAAGGTCGACACGATCTCCAAGGCAGTCTTCGCGCAAGTGACGTACCGCCCGGTCGAGACGCTGACGCTGAGCGGTGGCCTGCGCCAGACCTGGGACTCACGTGTCCGTGTCGGTGTGGGGTATGGGTACACCAACGGCGTGCAGACCTCGACAAGTTCGCAGAACGGTGACGTGAAGTCGAAGAAGCTGACCTACCATGCCGGCGTCGACTGGAACCCGACCAGCGACACGATGCTCTATGCCAAGGTGGATTCCGGCTACAAGGCCGGCGGTTTCAACACCTCGGGGCTGCGCAGCTTCTCGTATGACCCGGAGACATCCACGGTCATCGAAGGCGGCCTGAAGCAGCAGTTCCTCGGGCGTAGGGCGCTGTTCTCCGTTTCCGGCTTCCATAACGACTACAAGGGCTATCAGGCATCTCTGGGCTTGTGCAGCGTTTGCAACAACACTATCGCCGGCATCGTCAACGCCGGTTCGGCCAAGATCTGGGGCGTGGAGACCAGCCTCGACGCCAAGATCGCGCCGATCGGCACGCTCAACCTGGCGGTAAACTATCTCTCGGCCAAGTTCGACGATTTCCAGGCGACCTACACCAACCAAGGCCCGAACGGACCTCGCGCAACGGTGCCAGTCGATCTGTCAGGCAATCGCCTGCCTCAAGCCTCCAAGTGGACCATGGCCGGTGGCCTGCAGCGCACCTTCGCCATCGGTGACGGCGGCCTTACCGCCGACGTGCGCGGCACTTACCGCTCCAAGCAGTACTTCAGCATCTACAACTTCCCCGAGAATACTCAGAATGGCTATGTGCTGGTAGACGGATATTTGGAGTACAAACCCGCCAACGCGCGCTATTCGGTGCAGGTCTTTGTCCGCAACCTGACCAACAAGCAGTACATTACCTTCACCACCAACAACCAGACGATCCGCGGCTATCTCTACGGTTACGGCGACCCACGCACGGTGGGCGTAAAGCTGACCGGCAACTTCTAGGCGCACTCGGCATTGCGCCGCTCCCCCCGCTGGAGCGACGCAATGCCGAATCTCGCTGTCGAAGGACGTACTTCCGAGAAGCTTCTTCTGCTGGCGCGATTGGCTGACTGAGCGGCCCCTTGCGATGAAGCATTGTACACAATCAAGTTCAGGTTTTTGATGTTGCAGAGCCCTTCATCGACCAGGACGCGCATCGCTCGTCGCAATGTCCTGACCGAATACCGGGTACGGTCCAAGATTAAGCCACAATGCCGAAGCGGTCAGGAATGCGGGAGTTGAGAGCCAAAGGAACAGTTCGTAGCTGCCGGTCACATCGAAAATTGCATTGGCGACGATTGGCGCTATCCCGCTGCCGAACAGAAGCAGACCGTTTATAGTGCCGAAGATGGTGCCGAAGCTCTTGACGCCAAAATGCCGCGCGGCGAGGTAGGCGCATCCATCTACCTCCAGCCCGACTGCCAGGCCGAGGATAAGACATGCCAATGCGGCCATTAGGACCGAGTTTTCGAACGCGAGCAGTAGCACGATAACGACTAGCGGTATGAGTACGCCCATACCAGCAACCTTGGCGGCGTTGAATCTGTCGAGCAGATAGCCTCCAACGAGCCGACCAATGATCGAGCCAAGCCCAACCAATCCGGCAATGGTCGCAGCAATTTCCGGCTCAATTCCCTGTGCAATTACAATGGGCACAGCGTTGAACGTCAATGCTGCGGCGGCCACCGCGAATATTACCGCACCACCCGCAAGCTTCAGAAATCGGACGGACCGTAAAGCCTCCCTGACCGACACTCCCGTACTCGCGGGATCAATGCCGGCAAAGGTGGTTGATGCTGATGTGATTGCCCTATCCCCAGGTCCGTAGAATATGAAAATTACCAGGGGATAGGCGACCAAGAGGGCTATAGTTGCTTCGGCTACGACGGCCATGCGCCAGCCTACCTCTCTGATCAACGTGAATGTCAGCATCGGGACAATGGCAGCCGCGATGCCCGTTCCAGACAAGGCAACAGCAAGTGCTTTTCCCCTGTGACGGTGGAAGTAACCATTTATGGATGTGGTCCACACCATCGGCATCACAAGCATACTGGCAAGCGCTATAACCAGCCACAGCGCCCACCAGCTCATTAGATTAGACGTAGCTAACGAAAGCATCGCCAGACTCCCGCAATATAGCGGCACGCCGATCAGACCGATCAAGCGCGGCCCGAAACGGTCTACCGCCGCTCCAGCGACAGGAGCCAGCAGCAGTGCCGTTACGGCGGTGATGAACTGGCCCGAGGAAATCTCGGCGCGCGTCCATCCGAATTCTCTTTCGAGAGGGCCAATCATCACACCCATCATGAATCCATGGGTCGCACACAGAATTATACCTGCAAGACAGGGGATGAGTAGAGGCCCATGATTCCGCCATTCGCTGTAGGGAATAATACTGCTCTCCTGCGACATGTTCGTTATCCAGTCGTGCAGCGCGTCTTGCGCCTTTGTTCCCAGAATTTATGAATCGTTGTTGATTTCTGGCGGATAAACTAGCGTATGATCCGCTTCAGCGCGCATTGTCGCTGACAATAAAACCGTTATTTATGGCGTGCTGTGAGTGTTTATGTCCCCCTCTTACCCATTGTGCTCTACAACACACTCAGTAAAACTCGAAGTATACTGGTTCTGTGATTTAATGCCCCATAGGTAAATCGATATGTTATCTAAAAATACCTCATTTTCTTCGTGATCGACAGCGCCCAGGTGAATGGCTCTTCGTGAGCAGAGCCTGCCGCGTCCCCTGTTTCAGTCTTTCAGTAACACTGCCCCGTGCGGGTTCGCGTCCGGCGTGCCGTTGTAGTCATGCCACTGCTCCGCCGCGTCATAACACGCCTCTACCACGGCGGAATATGTAGTGCGGAAGTGTGCTCGCTGAGCAGGATGGTCGAATACGAAGGCTCGATTGTGCCGCACGGCGTCCAGCACCATCGGCGCAACCGCCTCGGGTGTATAGAAGTCATGTGAGTGAGCGACCGATGAGGCCTCGCCAACCTGCACGCCCCCGTCTGCCGGGCCGCCGAACCTTGCCGGACGATAGCGCGAATTGTTGACCTTCATCCCTGTAGCCACGCCACCCGGGCAGTATGAAGTCGTGTGGATGTCGTACTCGGCGACTTCAAGCGCGAGGTTCATCATCAAGCCGATCACTCCGGCCTTAGCTGCCGAGTACGGCGCATGGACCGGGATCCAGCCCGGCAACAGTCCTGCCATCGATGAAGTTGCGCAGATGTGGCCACCGCCTGCTGCGATCATATCAGGCAGAAACGCCCGGGTCGTGTTAATGACGCCGTGCAAGTTCACCTGCAGGATCCAGTCGACATCTTCGTCCGACATCTCGACAAGTGGATCGAATGATGTCGCGCCGGCGTTGGCAAAGAGGAGTTGCACTGGGCCATAAGCGTCATGAACCGCGGTCTTCATCGCCTGGATTGAGGAGCGCTCGCACACATCGCATTCGACCGCTATCGCCTGGCCGCCCTCGGCGCGGATAGTATCCACGACGCCTTGGGCATTGCTGAGCATGATGTCGGCAACGGCGACTCTGGCACCGGCGGTGGCCAGGGCTTTGGCTAAACCCATGCCGATGCCGCTGCCGCCGCCGGTCACCACCGCTGTGCGGCCTGTGATCTCTGTCATTTTATCCTCTCTCAGTCCTATTATTTAAACTGGCTCGATTTGAATCAGCACCAGCTAAATCCTGATCTTTTAACTCCACCGGCTCTCGTCGCCATGGTTCGGCATCGCTACTGTTCGGCACCGTAACTTGTAAACTGTGACCTTCGCTCAGACCGGTTCGGATTTTCTACCAATGATCGACTTGGGCCTAGGGGTTGATTGCGATCCTAGATGTCCGAATGCCACGGCATTTACCGATTTTGCATCGCTACCCGTGACGCCTCGGACATAGCCGCGTTCGGGCCTCACACCTCGACATTTAGCACCTGTAGCGGTTTATGCAATCGTTGATAGCAGGGCACAGTCGTGTTAAAGTCGTAGCGAGATGACGAGGGGGCTCATAGCAAGCGGCAAAGACAAAGCCGACGCTGGCGCGTCAGTGCGACGCCGCTCCGGCCGTCCTTCATTGAGCAATGAAGCGCTGCTCGACAGGGCGCTCGACCTGTTTCTTGAGAAAGGGTTCGACGGCACAAGCATCGATGCCATCGTCGCCGCTGCGGGGATGGCCAAGCGGACCGTCTATGCGCGCTACGGAGACAAGAAACGCCTGTTCATGGCGGCGCTCTCACGTGCGATCGATGACTGGATCGTACCGATCGATAGCCTTCGCGCTCTGGAGGACGACAATCTGGAGCAAAGTCTGGTGCGGATCGGCGATGCACTCGTCGCCAACGTGCTGAAGCCTGCCGGTTTGCGACTGTTGCGCCTCACCAACGCGGAATCCGTGCGCATGCCCGAGATCAGCGTGGAAAACGTACGGCTCGGAACTGAGCCGACGGTTGCGTATCTCTCTGAGTTGTTCGCGCGGCGCTTGGAACTGGCGCCCAGGCAAGCGCTGCAGGCCGGGCAGGCGTTCCTCAACCTGATCGTGGCGGGGCCCGCGAACAGTGCGGCCTGGGGGCAGGAACTCGACATGCAGCAGGTGGAGCAGCAGACGCGCTTCGGCGTGCGCGTATTCCTTCACGGCCTCACCGCCCGCGAAGCGCCGGGCCATGCACGGATGCGGAAGCTTGTCTCGGAAGCGACCGCGCTTCTCGACGAAGTGCGAGTGGGGCTGGAGCAAGCCGAGCGCCCGGACTGATCCTTAGCACTCGCGGCGAACTGCCCAGTTGCGTTTGAAACGGAACAGGTGTTAAAGTCCTGTCGGCGCTGGACCACGACTCGCGCTACATCGAAACGTGAAAGGTCGCGCAGGTCATGTGCACCATCGAGGGCGGAGAGATCAGATGCAGGTAGGTGTACATCTCGGTTTTCAAAATCTGCACGGCATGTCTGACATGGAGTTCTTCCGCAGGGAAACAAAGCTCGCGATCGAGGCCGAGGCAATGGGCTTCGACTTCGCGGCGATGGTAGAGCATCATTTCACGGACTATGCTGCGTGTCCGGACCCACTCCAGGCGCTGAGCTACGTTGCGGCGAAGACCAAGACGATCAAGCTGATGCCGGCGGCGGTGATCCTGCCGTGGAATGATCCAGTCCGCGTGGTCGAGAAGACCGCGATGCTCGACAGTCTTTCTGAAGGCCGCGTGATCCTGGGCATGGGTCGCGGTGCCGCGCGTCGCGAGTTCAACGGCTTCCGAAAGGATATCGCGGACAGTCGGGAATTGTTCGACGAAGCGGCGCTAATCATCATGGACGGTCTTGAGACGGGAACCGTGAAGGCCAACACCAAGCATTTCCAGCAGCCCGAAGTGCAGATCCGGCCGCGCCCCGAGAACTGGTCACGCGATCGCATGCTGATGGTCTCGATGTCGCCCTCGTCGGCCGAGGTCGCCGCCGACTACGGCTTGAAGGCATTGCGGTTTAGCCAAGGCGACTGGTCGCACTCGATGAAAGAAATCAACGCGTACCGCTCGACATTCCTGGCGAAGCACGGGTACAAGGCGCCGCCCTTCGTCATCTCGGATTTCGTTGTGTGTGTCGACACCGAGGCCGAGGTCGCGGATTATACCGACAACTATTTCGCCAAGCAGTTCGCCCAAGTGGCCAACCACTATGAATGGGGCGGCGACCACTTCAAGAACATGCCGTCCTACGCGACATATGTTGCCCTGGGCGACGCGATGAACGCAGCGGGCGGGCCGCAGAAGGCGTATCGCGACTATATCGGCGGCAACATGATCGGCACGCCCGAGCAACTGATTGAGAAGGACGCCATGCGCAAGGCGACCGTCGGCGAGTACGACATGATCGCCAACTTCAGCTACGGCGGCATGTCGTACGAGCGCGTCTACGGCCAGCTCAAGCGTTTCGCCGACAAGGTCCTGCCCAAGCTCAAGGAAAGCTCACCGTATCCAATTGCGGCGTGATCGTGGCACAGAGACGGCGTGGCCCTGATTGAAGACTTGCCAGAGACCAATTGGCGTGGCGCGGGAAAAGCCATTATCCGAAGCTCAATCGATAAAACAGGGCACGTTAACAGCGCCCGGAATGCGGAGAGACACAATGAGCGAAGCCAACAAGCAGGTGGCCCTGAAGTTTCTGCATGCGATGAGCGTCGGGGACGCGATTGGCCAAGGCGAGTGTTTGACGGCTGACGCGACGACGAAGACCATGGGCTTCGCCGAAGTCTCCGGGCAGCGCGATCGCGAAACGATGCTGGCGACCGTCGAAGCCTTCAAGGAACTGGTGCCCACCGGGTTTCGCCCGCGGATCGAGAAAGTCGTGGCCGAAGGAGACACGGTCGTGGTGGAATGGGAGGGGAACGCCGTGCTCTCCAATGGCGAGCCCTATTGCAATCAATACGTGTTCATCTTCACCTTCGAAGGCGAAAAGATCAGACTGCTCAACGAATACTTCTGCACCGTATTGGCGGATAGGACCATTCTCCCGCTGCTCGCAGCCAAGAGCGAAGCGATGGCTCACGGTAACGCGTAATCGACGTGGAAGTCGACGGAGAGACTCGATGAGACACCAGGCGGATGGCGAGGGCCTCGAAACTACGAGAGCGCGAGGTCGGCAACTCTTGGAAGACTTCGCTCAGATACAGGAACGACTACTCGATGTCGCTTCCCGAAGATCCCCTGATAAAGCTTATGAGGGACTATCGCCGTCGCAGATCGTGGAACCGGCCGCGATTGCCAGGACCACGCTCTATTCGCGGCGCGATTTCAAGGATGCGCCGCTTCGCGCGATCACGCTTCGACAGGTCAAGCGCCAGGGCACTGTAGCCACTCTGACGTCCTCACTGCCGATGGATCTATCGCGTACACTCATGGTTTACGCCAACCGTACCCTGGCGCTAAGCCTTGCGATCTGCTGGTCGTGAACCGATTGATCTCCGACGAGGCGCCCAGGCTTCCCAAGCTGGCGACGGCTGCGGCGGAGCGAACTCAGGCTGGTGTCGGGCATATAGCTTGGTTCAAATCGCAGTGCTCGCACGCAAGTGGCGGGCACTGTGCTGACCCGCAATTGGCTGCCGAGGCCTTCGTTCTCCTGCTGCGGGGATGGCATGCCAAGGCGATACTTGCTGACCATGCGGGATCGAGTGGCGAGTGGAGGCATGGGACGAGCGCATCGTACCGACGTTTGTAGCTGGCTGCACGGTGTGACGGCCCCCCTGTACGCTAGCTTCCCCTTCCCCTGGGACGGGACGCGGAGTGCAGTTGTCCAGAAGGCAGGAACGAGCGCTAATTTCGCAAAAAAGAACAGCTGCTGACGAAAGACGTCATGCCGCGGGAAATGTCTGGAGAAGAGCGATGTTGAACAATCTTCCTGAAGCTTGGGACATGGAAGCCGATCTGGTTGCCATCGGGTCGGGGATTGGCGGGCTGTCTGCAGCCATCACTGCGTACGATCAGGGCTTGAGTGCGCTCGTTCTCGAGCGGTCGGATCAAGTCGGTGGCGTCACCGCGCTGTCGATGGGCGAAGTCTGGGTAGCCGGCAATCATCTCGAAAGCGCGATTGGGATCGAGGACTCCGCCGACAGCGGCTTTCGTTATCTCAAGCGTCTGTCCATGGACTATGGCAGCGATGCCGCGATCCTGAACCAGGTGGTACACGCGCCAATCGCCCTCAAGTACTTCGAGGAACGGATCGGTCTCAGCATGGAGCCGATCCGCGACTGTCCGGATTACTACTACACCCGCAGCAACGATGCGGTCGCGGAAGGACGGATGCTGGAATGTCGCCCATTCCCGGGTCGCTCGCTGGGTGACTGGGCACAGAAGACGCGTGTCTCGCCGCAGATGCCCTATGGCTTCACCCACCACGACATGTTCGAGAATGGCGGCACCGCGAACATCGCCAAGTGGAATTTCGAAAAGATGGCCGAGCGCCTGACCAACGACGAGCGCTGCCTGGGTGCGGGGCTCGCCGCCTACTTCGTCAAAGGAGCGCTCGATCGCGGTATTCCAATGCACACCGGAACAAGTGCCGAGGAACTGATCGGGAATGGTACGCGCGTGATCGGAGTGCGGGTGGTGCGGGACGGACGCGACGTCTTCGTAAAGGCAAACAAGGGCGTGGTTGTCGCGGTAAGCAGCTATGAGCGCAACCAGGATTACACCAAGACCCTGAGCCAGCAACTTGAGATCGGCTCGATGGTGATGTCCACCGTCAATGGTGCGAACTTCCGTCTGGCAGGCCCGGTCGGCGCTCGCGTCGCCAGTGTGCCCGATATCACATCGCTTGGCTTCACGATCCCGGGCATGGAGGACGAGGAAGGGCATCTCCTATGGAACAGTGCGCTCCCGGTGATTGGCCAGCCGCATACCATCGTCGTCAACCGCGCCGGCAAGCGCTTTGGCAACGAGGCGTTCTATCGCTCCTTCTACTACGCGATCGACCTGATCGACGGCGGCGACCAGACGCACCCGAACTTCCCATGCTGGACCATCATCGATAGCCAGGCGCGCGACAAGTACCCGTTCGGCTCGATCATGCCGCAGCAGGAATGGCCCGAGGGACTGGGCACGATCGCGGACACGCTCGGTGAACTCGCGGCCAAGATCGGGATCGATGCCGCCGCTCTGGAAGCGACCGTGGAGCGCTTCAACGCTCATGCCGAGAAGGGCGTCGATCCGGATTTCGGCCGCGGCACTCATCCTTGGAGCACCTGGATGTGCGGGGACATTTATCACAAGCCGTCCCCGGTCTTGGGTCCGCTCAGCAAGGGCCCGTTCTATGCGGTCGAGATGAAGCGCATGGGAGGGAGTGCGATCACCGCAACCGGCATTCTTGCCGACGAGCATGGGCAAGCGCTCGGTTGGGACGACAAGCCAATTGCCGGTCTCTATGTGGCGGGCAATTCGATGGCGCGCATGGAGACCGGCGCGGTCATGCAAAGCGGCATCTCGAATGCCCGCGGCATGACGTATGGCTGGCTCATCGGCAACCATGCAGCGGGCAAGCCGAGCGACCTGCTGGTGCGCGAAGCCAGGAGGATGGGCTTGTGAGGCCGCCACTATGATCGAGACAGAACAGACGGCGCTCGTCCAAGCGGACCTTCAGGCTACCTGGAACTACGTGCAGGACATTTCGCGCTGGGCGACGATCATGCCCGGTTATCGTGAATGCCAGATCATCGATCAGAATGACTCGCGGTGGACTTTGAAGGTCGGCGTGGGCGGGCTGGTCCGCACGGTGAAGGTGCAGGTCCACGTAGACGAGTGGGCCGGGCCCGAGACCGTGCGCTTCACCTTCAAGCTGGCAGGCGATCCGGTTCACGGCGGGGGTACTTATGTGGCCACCGCGACCGGTCCCAGCGAGACGCAGATTGCGCTCAAGGTTCATGTCATCGGCACCGGACCGATGGCGCCGATGTGGGAGGCCATGGGCAAGCCGCTCCTGCCGCAATTCGCCAAAAGCTTCGCCGAGCAATTGCGGGACGAGATCGAAAAATCCGTTGTGCCCAACTCAAAGCCTGATGAGCCTTCCGGCAAAATTCGGAAGATCTGGTGTGGCCTCCTCGCTTTTTTGCATCGGCTACGAAGCTAGGTCACCGACCTGTTAGGTCGCAGCCAAACGCGTATGGATGCAGGTTGGATTGAGGCGAGGAGGTTATCATCTCGTTCGTCGTACCGGGTGGCGACGGCGTGGAATTGCCTGAGTTTGCTGAATAAGCGCTTGATGAGATTGCGATCCCGATGGAGGTATGCGCGCGAAAGGCGAGGCGGCGCTTGCGGTTTGGCATGTGCTTGATGTTGGCCCAGATCCGGCGAGCGGCCATCTCGGTTCGGAGTGCGTCACTGTCACAGGCCCGGTCGGCGAATACCGCGTCACCATCTCCTCACGGAGACTGGATCAAGACGTGCCACTCAGATTGATGGGTCCTGATCTTAAGGGGCAGCAACAACGCCCCGGCTGTCGATGCGATTTTGTCCGGCAGATTGGCCGCTAAAACCACCATCGCGGAAAGCACCTTAGCCGTTTCCATTGCCCATTCAGCAGAACATGAAGTGGCAGGATCGCTTACTCCCTCCAAAAGCTCGGTATAGGCCATTGATCCTGCTAGAGAATATGGGCTGCTCGGTGATCGTCTAGGCGCGGTCACGATTTGCGAGATCAAGACGCGCTCCCCCTTCTTTGCTGAGGCCTATTGCATATGTCACGAACGCGGTGTTTAATCCTCAAGTGTGGCTGAGCGTTGTCAGATGCACGCGCGTGACGACAGGCGTGACTAGCTCTCTTTGTTGGCAAGCAGTCACAAAGAGAGCTTGAAAGCCGCGGCAATAGGATGCGTCAAGATTAGATAAGGACGAGGACGGTGGTTGCGGTCTCACTGGATCATGCAGCTGCCGTTACCAAACAGGCCGTAGATTAGCTTCGCAAGTCGTGGAGCACATTTTTCGTTGAGTGGGATAGCTGCGCGGCTCAGCGTCTATTTGAATCAATAAAAAAATATGAAGGGGAGATTGGATCGTGACTAAGCTGGATTTTCGCTTGAGGAGCTCCATCTGGGCACTCAGCGTCAGTATACCCGCGCTGATTGGCTCAGTCCCGGTGCTCGCGCAAACTCCAAATGTACCCAGTGCTACTCCGATGGAAGGCGTCGGTGAGATCATCGTCACAGCCCAGCGACGTGAAGAGCGGCTGCAGGACGTGCCAATCTCCGTCACCGCGATCGGCGGGAAGGCCCTTGCTGCGATGGGCATCGTTGGCACGACAGAGATAACGCGCGCCATACCCAGCGTTCAGTTGACGCAATCAGGTCCGAGCGCAATCTTCTTTGTTCGCGGCGTCGGCAACACCAGCGGCAGCGTGGGCGAAGAGGGCGCAAACGCACTTTATGTCGACGGCGTTTACCTTGGCGATCTCACCTCAGCAGCAACCAAGTTCAACAATATCGAACGCGTCGAAGTGCTCAAGGGTCCCCAAGGCACGCTGTTTGGTCGGAACTCATCGGGCGGCCTTATCAACATCATAACTCGTGAGCCTGGTGACGTGGTGGTAGCCTCAGGTAAGCTGGGCTATGGCAACTATGATACCGTCCAAGGCCAGATTTACGGGGCGACCCCGCTAACCGACACTGTCAGCATAGACCTTGCGCTGACCGGCAAGGACCAAGGTAATGGCTTCGGCCGTAACTTTGCGACCGGAAAGACCGTGCAAAAGGGTTGGTACTGGGGGGCTCGTTCCAAGGTTGCGTTTCGGCCTGGAGAGCGAACAAAGATTGTCCTTTCTGGCGATTACTACAAGGATGAGAACGATTATCAGAACGGCTTCAACCTGTTCAAAGGCACAACCGGGTTTCGGGGCGCGACTTACCTAGGTGATTACAACCTCAATACGACAGATTTGGCCTACGCTCGAATTGAGGGCTGGGGCACGTCGCTTAACGTCTCCCACGAGTTTGATTTTGCAACCCTGACCAGCATCACCGGCCGTCGCTCGATCAAGGTACGATCTGAATTCGACGCCGATTACACACCCACGTTCCTGGCGCATGCCATCGCGCCATCGCGAGTAAAGACCTTCCAGCAGGAACTCAGACTTGCCTCCGCATCCACCACACCGCTCAGTTGGCAAGCCGGCTTGTTTTACTACAATGCAGTTGCCAACCTGGATGGTTTTGATGTCGTAACGCCGGCGCGCACGACCCGGATCATCAACCGCATGGAGACAAACTCCTACGCTGCGTTCGGCGAACTGAGTTATGATATCTCCGCGACTACCCATCTTACGGTTGGTGGTCGCTACACGCGTGACAAGCGTGATCTGATGGGCAGCATTGCCGTCTTGCCCGGCACCACGGTCACAAGGCCCGCGCCGCAATCGCTATCGACAGGGAAGGTGACTTATCGCGTGGCGCTGCGTCAGGATCTCTCCGACGACATTAACGTTTATGCGTCCTATAATCGGGGGTTCAAGTCAGGCATTTTTGCTACTACCGCAAGCCCTGCAGAGCCACCGGTCAAGCCGCAGACGATCGACGCGTTCGAGATCGGATTCAAGTCTCAGTTGTTCGATAATATCGTTCGACTCAACGTCGCCGGCTTCAAATACAAAATCGAGGATTATCAGGTTCGCGGCTCTCCCGGTCCTGGCCAGACACTTCTACTTAACGCCGCATCGGTGAAGGTCGATGGGATCGAAGGCGAACTCACCATCGCTCCGGCAAAGGGGCTGCAGGTGAACTTGAATGCCACGTACTTGGACTCTCGGTTCAAATCATTCCCCAATGCATTGTTCAACTTCCAGTTACCGGCCTCTTGTCCAGCGGCGCTTGCGGGGTCCTCGTCTCCTGCCGTTATTGGCGCCGGTCCGCGGACCGGCGGTGGGATAAACTGCGTTGGGGATGCGAGCGGCAATCGAACGCCGCTTTCACCCAAATTTGCATCGAGTGTCAGCCTGAACTACCGGCTTGAACTCGGTAGTCAGTCGTGGCTCGCATTCAACGGCCTATGGAACTACAGCAGCAAGATTTTCTTCGAGGCAGACAATCGCTTGCAGCAACCAGCCCGCAGTGTGTTTAGCGCTGCAGTCGAGTATCGACCGAACCCAGCTTGGGGCGTAGAACTTTGGGTCAACAATCTAACTGATAAACGCTATTATTATACTGGCGCAGCTGGCACAACCGCAGACCAGGGTATTCTAGCTGCCCCCCGAACATATGGCGTAAATCTTGTCTTCGACCTTTAGGTAGATTGCGGAAAGTTACCGATCCAGCGATGCCGATCCCTGATTTTTCGTGCAGAACCGGGGGAGCAAGCCGTTTGTCGCGGTGAAGGTCGAGTTCAAGGGCGGTAAGAATCCGGCCTCCGATGCTGGGCGGTAGTAACTGACGTGACCCCCTGGTATCCACCAGCACGGATTAGAGCCGGGCAGCTTTGTTACGCGTGAGCGCGGGTTGAGCAATGGCCTGCGCAGCGGAGCC
>NZ_JACHLR010000026.1 GCF_014204535.1 Novosphingobium chloroacetimidivorans | reverse complement strand
ACATGCCAGCGCTCGTCGCCGCCCGCTTCAATCCCGATCTTAAAGCCAAATATCAGCAGCTGGTGACCGCCGGAAAGCCTGCCAAAATCGCGATCACCGCGGTCAGGCGGAAGCTCGTCATCACCGCGAACGCTCTGCTCAAAGCCAACCGGCTCTGGCAGTAATCTCCTGCTTGATCATCACGAATACTTTAGTGCTACTTTCCGCGACGCTGCCAGCATGACTTTGTGTACGGTGACGTACACAGCGGCTGCTGCCATGTGAGCGTCCCACCGATCATTGCCGCACGTGCCGACGCGATTGCGAGGTAAGTCGACAGAACGTTGTCGAACCACGTCGCGCACGTATTATCGGGGCGATGGCCTTCGTACCTGCCAATCAGACCCAGCAGACGGGCGTGTGGCCCCATAGCGACCAGATCGCCGGCTCGGTTGAGCGTGTCACGTTCCACAACGCGGACATGGCTTCTGCGTTCTTCGGCTGACCGGTTTGTGGATTTGCCTACGATGCGTGAGCACCTCCGAAGCTTCTACAGCGCGATCGGCCGGTTTTGGTGGTGCAACTTCGGTCCAGCCGCAGCGCGTCCCGCGCGTTGATCCAGCGGCAAGCTGTTCCTTGGCACACGGCGGACGCGCTGCTTTCTACTACTTCACCGACTGCCTCACCGACGCCGACAATGCCGAGATCGTGGATGTCCAGGCGAGCACGGCGATCCGCCAAGCGGAAGTCATCCCGGCCGAGCGGATGATCGGACGGGCGGCCGATCGCCGCAGCCTATGGCCACGCAAGCTGATTAACGACACTGAACAGCCGTCAGAGGCCGTTCCCGCACCCCGGCTTGGCGCCAGTGTACGAACCGGTTGTAACAGGTCGTTTAGGGCCCGTTAGCGCTCAAGCGCCTAGGCCCATGGCGAACCGCTTCGAGACCGACAGAGAATGCCGTTCAAGACTCCACGATCACCTACACTGAAAACCCCGCGATGCTTGTCGGGCGGTAGCGGCTCGATGATCGGCCATTCCGTATCTGTCAGTTCGTATTGCCGCAGCGTCATCCAGCTTCCATCGCAATGAACAGCTTGAATCACCAAAGCCAGCTAACCTCAGGCAGCTTAACAAGTATGCCCCCGAAACAGCCCACTGGGCTTCACTACTTCGGCCTGTTTAGTACACACCCGCCGAGAGTGGCCGCCGTTTACAGCGACCCCTGCATCGAGGTTGCGGGCGCAGTTTCAACTGTCGGAAACGCCGCTCAGACGCCTAGGTGACCTGGTGATACGATTAAATTGTATTACCAATCGGGGCTGTTACGGCTGCCGTAAGCTCGTCTCCCGTCGGCTTGCTATTAAACTCCCATCCGCATGATGTCTTGGTAGGCGCTGAGCAGCTTGTTGCGGACCTGCAGGGTCGCCTCGAACGAGACGCTGGCTTCCTGGCGCGCGAGCATGACTTTCGCGACATCGGTCACTTCACCGCGCTGGTATGCTTCGGAGATCCCCTCCGCCTTCAGCTGCGTGGCGTTGACGCCGTCGAGCGCGGTCTTGAACGCGTCGGCGAAGTTTTGCGCCGGTGCTGCCTGCGTTCTGGCGACCTGACTGGTGCCCTGCGGCGCATGCAACTGCTGCAGGACCTGGTTGCGGTCCATGATCTGTGCACGCAGCGCCATGATCTGCTGCACGCCCGCAGCGCCGCCGCCGATGCCGTTGATCCCGCTCATCGACGGCCACCCGCCGCGGCGCGGCTGATCTCGATGCCGGCGTCACGGAACGACGCGAGGCGGTAACGCAGGGTGCGCTCGGAAATGCCGAGTTCGCGAGCGGCCTGCAGGCGGTTGCCACCGCAGGCTTCCAGCGTGTCGATGATAGCGCGCGCTTCGGACAGCTGCACCACGCTCGACAGCTTGCGCGCCGGAGCCTCTAGCTCGATCGGTTCGGAGACGCTCGGCACCGCGACGAGGCGAGCTGGCATGTCGAACACGATGTGGTCGGGCGTGATCGTGCCCGACTCGCCGGCGAGCAGCAGCGCACGGCGCACCACGTTCTCCAGCTCGCGCACGTTGCCGGGCCACGCGTGGATCTTGAGCATGGCGAGCGCGGCTTCGTTTAAGCAGGGCACGCGAGCCGGGTTGTGGGCGTGGCGCAGCGCCATGCCGAAGGCGAGCGGGGCGATGTCGTCCGCACGCTCGCGCAGCGGGCGCAAGCTGAGCGGGAAGACGTTGAGGCGGTAATAGAGGTCGGCGCGGAAGCGGCCTTCGGCGACTTCGGTCGGCAGGTCGCGGTTGGCGCAGGCGATCACGCGGATGTCGACCGGGATCGGCTTGGTCGCGCCGATTGGCACCACTTCCTGCTCCTGCAGGGCGCGCAGCAGCTTGGCCTGGAGCGGCAGCGGCAGTTCGGCGATCTCGTCGAGCAGCAGCGTGCCGCCATCGGCCGCGCGCATGAAGCCCTCGCTGGCGCCGGTCGCGCCGGTGAACGCGCCCTTCTGGTGACCGAACAGCATGGCTTCCAGCATGTGCTCGGGCATCGCGGCACAGTTAACGGCGATGAAAGGTCCGGCGGCGCGCTTGGACCGTGCATGGATGAAGCGGCTGAGCACTTCCTTGCCGGTTCCGGTCGGTCCGTTAATCAAGACGGGAATGTCACTGACGGCCAGGCGATCGGCGAGTGCGAAGACCGAGAGGCTCTCCGGATCGGCCGCGATCGGCTCGCCCGGGCCGGCCATCGCGGCCAGTGTCATGGCGAGCGCCGACTCGCTGGCAGGGTCGGCAAAGGTGAGACGTGTAAGTTTTCCATCACGCACGATCGCGGAATGCCCTTCACCAAAGGTCAGATCGCGTAGCGTTGCATGCGGCAGACGCCCTGGTGTGCGATAATCGCATGCGCTCTTCAGAACTCTCAATATGGGACCGAGCCGTTCGGCCATCACCTCTTCGTGCGTGTCCGTCGCTGGGTATGGTTGGCGCCGAAGGTTACAGATATTGGACATAACGCTGCGAACTCAAGTGACGTGGAGACGAGATCATTTGTATGCGCGATCGGCGGAAACATACCTAATTGCGAGTCACGGACAAATACGTAGTACATCATGGTGCAAGAGACGCTGAGGGCGCAGTTCACCCTGCCGCACGCCAGGAGAAGTGTGACGCTGTCGGAGGGGCGCCGATGACGCTCTACTTTGGTGTAGTTAGCCGATGCGTACTTGGCCGGAAGCTTGCACTGGTGTGGGCGGCCAAGGGCTCTGTCAAAGGAAGTGCACCGGTCGGTGGCTCACGTCGGAGCGGGCTGCGGCCTCGCGCGTCGAACTGCCTTTCTCACCCGCGCGAATCAACCTCCTCCGCAAGTCTTGAAGTATTTTCCACAGTGCCTGAATCAAGCGGTATTCTCTTGCCGCGTCAGGTCTGATTCACCCGCCTGGCTGGATTTGGAGGCCGGCATGGATGGGCAGAGCACTGTCTCAGGATCTGCGTGACCGGGTAGTGGCCGCTATCGATGGCGGCCTGAGTTGCCAAGCAGCTGCAGATCGGTTCGGAGCTGGCGTGGCGACGGCTATCCGCCGGCGGCAGATAGCGTTGAGGCATGGCCGAGCGGTGCCTGGAAAGCCAGGAGGCGACCAACGCTCGTCAAAGACCGATGCACATGCCGAGCTCATCCTGGCCATGCTGGAGGAGAATGGCGACATCACCCTTGCCGAGATCCGGACCGGCCTTGCCAAGCGTGGCATTGCGGTCGGGATCGGCACGCTCTGGCGCTTTTTCGATCGTCACCGGATCACGCGCAAAAAAAGTCGGGTCACGCGATCGAGCAGAACCGACCCGATGTCTTGAGGCAGCGCCATGCCTGGTTTGATGACCAGCTTGATCTCGAGCCAGAGCGCCTCGTCTTTATCGACGAAACATGGACTGCGACCAACATGACCCGCAGCCATGGTCGCTGTGCCAGAGGCGAGCGCCTGCGAATGGGCTTCCCGCATGGTCATCGCAAGACCACCACCTTTGTCGCCGGCCTGCGCATGACCGGCATGATCGCGCCGATGGTGCTTGATGGCCCAACAACGGAGACTGGTTGGAGGCCTACGTGACCAACGTGCTCGTTCCCGAGCTACGCCCCGGCGACATCGTCGTTATGGACAATCTCTCAAGTCAAAAGCGCGCCGCAATCCGAAGCACCCGTGGGCCAACGGTCAGGTCGAGCGGATGAACCGGACGATCAAGGATGCGACCGTCAAACGCTACCACTACGACAACCACGATCAGCTGCGGCAGCACCTCAGCGACTTCGTCGCCGCATACAACTTCGGTCGCAGGCTCAAGACCCTCAAGGGCCTCACGCCCTACGAAGCAATCTGCAAAGCATGGCTCAAAGAGCCATTCCGCTTTACCTCAAATCCGCACCAGCAAATTCCGGGACCAAACACCTAGACAAAAGTGCCGTCAACACAGCCTCGCTGCTCAATTCAGAAGCTCACCCGAACGCTTCATGGTCTGGCAACCCCGACCCAGCGCATTGTCATTGCCGATCAATGTGATCGCGACATGCAGTTAAAAGAACGGCGACCCCTGAGGTATCAGGAGGTCGCCGCGTAGTTGTCCGGACTCAACAAGAGTCCTTCGGGTGGTACCGCAACTATACACGGTGGACACCGTCGGTGAATGGCTATTTGCTGTGCTATACGCTGTGCGGTGCCGTATGTTCTGGATCGCGCATGGCTTAAAAAACGGCGGCGCCCGGGATAGCAGGAACGCCGCCGCGTAGTTGTCCAGACTCTTGCGAGTCCTTCGGGTCGCACTGAAGGCATACACAAACGAATTCCGCAGATGAACAGTTGTTCATCGTGCGGTGCCGTACCATCGTCGATGTAAATTTGGGTTAGCCGGTAGAGCGCTGGTCATTCAGCCCTGGCGAAGTAGGATTGGCGCAACCATCCTAAGCCCGGCCCCTTTTTTCAAAGTACGGCATACACGGCAGCCGCAACCAACGCCCAAAGAAACATGGTCAACGCGACAATGGCGGCGATGCGTTGCCGTATTGGCAACTTCTCTTCTGGCGAAACTTCCTGATAGGCTTCTGCCAGCAGATGCTGCAGTTGGCGAACGTGAGTCGCGTCCGCATCTATGACAGTCAGTTGAACATCGGTGCGCTCTGCTGGCTCGGCCTGCTTGGCGATGATGTTCGAAGTTTCGTCAAATGTGGCAAGTGCGAGATTGTGAGTGCGCGGCATGAGAACTCTCCATTTCTACATGGAGCTAAATCGCGGCGGTTGACGGCGTGTCGATGCAAATGGTTAACCGTATGTCTACGGATGGATCTTCGTTTTACTTCCTGGCAGCGCGCTTGAGAGCGCCTAGCTGGCGCAGGGACAAACGCTCATCCAGTGAGCGCGGCTATGGCAGCAAGTGGCAGAAGGCCCGCTTAGCATTTCTCGCAGCCAACCCGCTGTGTATCCGGTGCGAGGCAAAGGGAAGGGCGGTGCCTGCCGCTGTTGTCGACCCCCGCATCCAGCACCGTGGTAATCAGAAGCTCTTCTGGGATCGCAATAACTGGGAGCCAGCGTGCAAGCGCTGCCATGGCGGCGAGATCCAGCGGGAGGAGCGAGGCGGCATCGTGCATGGCATAGGCCGTGATGGCAGGCCGCTCGATCCGGCGCATCCATGAGGCAGGGGTAATGAAAGTGACCGACCTGTCGTTGACTTCGATCCCGCGCGCTTGTCCACGGACCAACCGATCCAGGCAATCGCGCCGATTATCTTGAGATCGGCTCGGCGCTGATCATCTGGCTCGACGGCGTGGAGCAACGGGATGTGCCGTGCTACTACATCGACGAGGGCTTCGTTGTCCGGTCGGTGCTCGACAATGCTGGCAACTTCCAGATCAACCCTGATGTGCGGGACAAGGGCTGGATGAAGAAGGTGCACGGTGCGGTCGAGGTGACTCGCAAAGGCGAGAACACCTGATCGTTCATCGATTTGGTGGATTTAGCTGAACGGACCACCCCTATCGAAAGTTTGAACGGGCGGCCTCCTAAACCCGGCAGGTACCTCTGTGCGCACCTCGATTAGGGGCCAGAGTAAAAGTTGCTTTGAAAGGGGTCATGAATGTCCGTCACCCCCGTCGAAGGTACCTTCGCCATCGTTCCTGAGCCCGATTGGACGCTGCTGCTGAGCGACGAGATCGAGGGCGCTGCGGCTGGCGAGCACTGGCGTCGGATCACGACCGAGATGAAGGAGCGAGAACTGCTCGCGCTGGCGAACGCGCACTCGATCCAGCCTGGTGCTCGCCTACATCGTGTTCGATCGCTGCTCGCGCGCAGTCATTGAGAACGGCGCGGTGCTGAAGCCAAAGCGCGGCAATCCGACAGCGATTGCTCGGCTCAGCCCGTACTTGACAGCGATGCGCGAGGCTGACTCCAATGCTGGTCGCCAGGAGCAGGAGCTCGGCCTGTCGCCGCGCCGCCGTGCGGGCGCGGCCAAGGTCGTGCGCAAAGGTCACCCCGGACGACTGGCGGCGGTTACCTCAGGAGCCGTGCCTAACCGCTTTCTGGCCGATCAAGATCCGACGACCTCGCGGGCGAAGGCGGCAGTCGACGGCAAACTGTTCCCTTGCGGCGAGTTAGTGCGGTACGCAGCCGAGCGTCACTTACGTCATATACGCAACGGCGAGAAGCGCGGGATCTACTGGCGGCCGGAGGCGGCGGCACGCTAAGGCGGCCATCATCGTCATCCGCAAAGCCCCATCTCAAGCGTGACTCTGACCGCTGGCAGACCGGCTCGTCTGCCCATCAACCACGGCGAAGTACCATGAAGAAGCTTACCCTTGCGTGCCTGTCCCTTTGTCTCGCCTCGCCCGCCTTGGCGATCGCCACCAAGCCCAACTCCGCACCGATAGCCGAGCCGAGCCGCGAACTGCTGGCCCTCCAAGCGCGCATGCAGACCTCCAACGATGCGTGGAACGCCGAGCCCGGCACGCGTGATGCTGTGGAGGCCGTTTTCGCGCGGGCGCAGAGTGCTTACTCGATCGCTTGAGCGGCCGACCAGAAGCGCGTCAGTGCGGCTTTTGATCGTCAGGTCGCAGCTTTCGGGCCCGCGTATGACAAGGCCTGCGCCGTTCTGTCGGGCTGCTGAGAGTAAGGCCGCTCGATCGACCGGGCGGCCCTCGCGACAGAGTTAAGGAGGCTGGCGCTATAAGCGTGCAGCTTCGGAGCAGTCGTTCTTCGCTCGAATAAGCCAGAACTCGTATTCGTTGCCATTGCGTTTGGGCAAGAAGGCTGTTGCAGCGTTACGTGCAACATGGCATCAAGCGACGCTGGTAGTAGTGGTCGCCCCTTTGGGCAAATGCGCGTACTCGCTCGCGGCTAGCTCACCTGGGCTCACTCGGTCACAGCTCGGTAGGACGAGCAGGATCGAAGCAGCCTCACCGCATCGTTTGGCCAATCGCTATCGCTTTGAAAATGTCGACCGAGCTGGGGTTATATCTTCAGCTATTACGTATTCGCTGGCTGCGCGATTAGGCCCGTGCCGTTCTGAGGGGCCGTTGAGAGTAGAAGGGGCCGCAGATCAAAGCGACCCCCGTCCTTCGATCAGGCGACGTTAGGGCTCATAACCTGAGCGGCTTTACGCCGCATGGTGAAGCCGACAAAGCCGATACCCATAATCATCATGGCCCAAGTTGAGGCTTCAGGCACAGAGCCTACTTGCGTGGCGGACTCGACGCCGAGGATGTCGAAGGCCCAATTGTTGTTGCGAACATCGCCGGTGACGTCTGTAAGGCTTCCATCGCCCTCAAAGCCGTCGGAAAGGTTGGGGCCAATTGCAAAGTTCGAGTAAGCTTGGATGGATACAGTGTAGTTGCCGGGACCCAGCACGCGCTGCAGGAAAACGTCGAATTGTTCTCCGGTTACAGCGTCGGCCGCCACCGTCCCAGTCTGATCATCATCATTCTGACCGATCTGGAAACCATTTCCGTCGAACAACGCCAATATGGGATCGAAGCCTCCGCGATCGATGGTCGCTCCTTGAGCATTCACTCCACCTGCATAGGACCATGAGCGTAACGTCACGGTGGAGGGAGCTCCCACGACAAAATTGAAAAGCTGTACATCATTGCCGTCGGCGAAGTTGCCGACGAACGATAGATCGGCAGCTAGCGCGGGCGACGAGAAAGCAGCAGCTGCTGCTGTAAAGGCTAGTGTAAGTCGCTTCATCATACGCGTTCCCTGTTTAAGTGAGATGCGACCCTCTGTTATTCTAAGAGGCTATCACCGGATCATTGCTGACGAAATAAAAAACCTCGTGGACTTAGCTTAGAGAAGTCGCTGCTCCCGAGCCGGACTCGCTATATCCAGACGGCAGAACTTTGCGGCGTCCGGGTGGTGCTCTCCGCCATTTTAGCGTTCTGGACTCACCAGCCAAGAGAGGCACATACGCACGGCTGGAGAAAAGGTCAGAAGTCCTGATGGCTTTGTCAAACCAAGTGCACCTGCTGGTAAGCAGGGCAGGGTATGGCGGTTCCATGCCTCGCCCACGTAAGCCCATCAGCCCATTTTGCTACTTTAACTCGTCGCCGGAGGTGATCCGGCTGGTGGTGCTGATGTACGTGCGCTTTCCGCTGAGCCTGCGCAACGTGGAAGACCTGCTGTTCGAGCGCGGGATCGACATCCGCCATGAGACGGTGCGGCTGTGGTGGAACAGGTTCGGGCCGATGTTCGCAGGTGGGCTAAGCTGCCATCCTCGAAGATTGAAGTGCATCGTTTAAAGAGCGGTTCGCGTTAGACTGACAGCACCACCGACTTGGCCATGCTCAGACGGCGCGCCGCTTCGCTGATCGACCCGGCTTCGGCCACCGTGACAAACGCCGCCACGCCGTCGAGCTTCATCATTGTTCGGCACTCCCGAAAGGCGGTTCCGGCATTTGGCGCCTAGTGCGCACGATGGCTGTAAATCATCTTGGCGTCGAGGCTGCGCGAGGGGGGCGCAAGCAAGGAGGCTACTGTCATGATCACTCGCATTCTCACCAGCGCACTCGCGCTTTCCGCCATCGTGACCGCCGGCTCCGCTGCCGCTGAGGTGGAGCGCTTTCCCGCCAACTTCAGCACGCAGGAGATCGCCGCCAACGGCACCACCATCCACACCCGCGTCGGCGGCAAAGGTCCCGCCGTCGTCCTGCTGCACGGTTATGGCGAGACCGGGGACATGTGGGCTCCGCTCGCCGCCGATCTAGCACGCGATCACCTGGTGATCGTACCGGATCTGCGCGGCATGGGCCTGTCCGCCAAGCCGCCTGCGGGCTACGACAAGAAGACGCAGGGGCAGGACATTGCAGGGCTCCTGGATGTGCTGAAGGTCGGCAAGGTCGATCTGGTCACGCACGATATCGGCAACGTGGTGGGCTATGCCTTTGCCGCGCAGAACCGCGCGCGCGTGACGCGCTTCGTGCTCATGGACGCGCCGCTGCCGGGCGTAGGTCCCTGGGACGAGATCCTGAAGAACCCCTTGCTCTGGCACTTCCGTTTCGGCGGGCCGGACATGGAGCGCCTCGTCGCCGGCCGCGAGCGCATCTACCTCGACCGGTTCTGGAACGAGTTCTCCGCCCGGCCCGAGCGCTTCAGCGAGGCATCGAGAGCCCACAATGCCGCGCTCTATGCACGGCCCGGGGCGATGCATGCGGGCTTCGCGCAGTTCGCGGCTTTCGACCAGGATGCGACCGATAACCGAGAGTTCGTCGCTGCAGGCAAGCTGACGATGCCGGTGCTGGCGATCGGCGGCGCGAAGTCGTTCGGGCCGATGATGGCGACGGTGATGCGCTTTGCCGCCGACGATGTGACGGAGGCGACGATCCCCGATGCCGGACATTGGCTCATGGAGGAGCAGCCGACCGCTACCATCGCCACGGTACGCCGCTTCCTGGACACACGCCGGTGATCGCGCGCAGGTATCGTCTGACGCTCGCAGCGCTTGCGGCATCGGCGGCAATCGGCGTGGCGAGTGGTGCAACTGCGCAGGACGGTCAGGAGCGCCTGACGCCTGCCGCGATCGACAGCCTGCCGGTAGTGGCCGCTGGCGCAGGCACCTCCGGATTGCGGCAAATCGAAACGCGCGTGCTCTCGGGCGACCCGACCAAGGCCGGGCCGTACACCATCTCGATCCGCGTCCCTCCAAACGTCCGTATTGCCGCACACACGCACAAGGACGCACGCTCCGCCGTGGTGGTGGCCGGGGTCTGGCACTTCGGCTATGGCACGGCGGCCACGCAGGACAAGTCGGTGCCATTGCCGATCGGCAGTTTCTACACCGAACCAGCTCGCGAGCCGCATTTCGCCTGGACGGGTCCCGAAGGCGCGACCGTTCACATCACGGGCATGGGCCCGTTGATCCCGCGGGGGCTGTCGCGCTGGACGACCTTTTGCCCCATTATTGCCACCGGGCGATTTGCGCACCTGTGGGCGAGGATGCGCTTCAATTGGTCGCGACCGTGCTTGCCAGAACGACGATTTGAGCACAATATGCATGCGACTTCGCAGGCGTCGCCGCAGAACCATAAACATCGCTATTGATGGGCGTGCCCCGGCGAGGCGGGGCGCAGGTGCTTGGCCGGAGGGCGGATGCGCGACGATAGGGCAGCGACGGTCGAGCAGATCCGCATCGGCGGAGAGGACGCTGACGGACGCGAGGTGATCGACGTCTACGGTCGTCAAAGCGGGCGCTATGCGATTTACCAGACGACCCGCCGCGTCGTGGTGCGCTATGCCGACGATCCGCTGCTTCAGCGATTGCAACGCAAGCGGTTGGCGGGGCTCGCGCCGGTGCGCAACGCAATCGACGGCTCGCTGCTCGCCTGGCGCTGCAAGAACCCGAAGTGGAGCCGGCTGCCCCAGACCGCGCGCGAGTTCGACATGCGCATCGCATCTGGGCTGATCGAGGCGATCGAGGGCAACGTCGAAGGTGGCCTCGCCATCCTCCAGCAGATCCAGGCAGACCTCGCTGGCGAGATGGGCTCGCGTGCGAGACTCAGCTACCTTGCCTGGACGCTCGCCTCGGCCGCCGCCTTCCTGATCCCGGTGCTGCTGTTTTATATCAACGTTCGTAGGGGTGGCTGGGGTAATGGGGCCTGGATCGAGGGCGGGCTCGCTGTCGTGCGCGCGATCGTCGCCGGCGTGCTCGGCGCGGTCTACTCAATTGCGCTCGGCATTAGCCGGCGTGATCTCAAGAGCGACCTCAGGCGCTATGATTACTTTACCGACTCTTTCTTGCGCGTCGGCATCGGCGCGATCGCCGCATTCGTGCTCGCCTGCTTCGTGCTGAGCGGCATCATCCAGATCGGCTTCGGCGCTGAGATGAGCCTGCCGGGCGGCGACCGCAGTGTGGGCCGCATTTACCTGCCGATCTGGCCCGTCGGGCTTATCGTCGGTTTCCTTGCGGGCTTTGCCGAGCGGCTGGTGCCGGACCTTCTCGATTCCTACGCTGTCAAGGCACGCAAGGCCGATCCGGTGCCGGTACTCGCTACTCAGGCAAAACCAGCAGGCGCCGCGGAGAGATCTCCCGCCGGGACCGCCGCAACCGAGGGTGCTCCGGTGCCCGACGACGAGGACCTGATTGTCACCCCGCCCAGCGACGAAGAGATGATCGACGGCTGCGATGTCGATCTCGCCGCCCCTCAGGACGCGACCCCCGACGACAAACTTCCCGCCGCCGCCGGCGGTGTCGTCGGCAGCTAGGGTGACGCGCCATGGTCTATTCGCTCACTTGGCTCCCCGACGTGCTGCTCAAGGCGAACCTTAAGGTCGCCGAAGTGCCGGACTGGCGGACCCGCGGCCGCGCCGAGATGGGCCCGGTGCGAGGCGTCATGGTTCATCACACGGTCGGATTGCCTGAGGGTAACATGCCGTCGCTCGATCTGCTCGTGCGCGGGCGCTCGGAGTTGCCCGGGCCGCTGTCGCAGCTCGGCCTGGGGCGCGACGGTACTTACTACGTGATCGCCGCCGGGCGCGCGAATCACGCAGGCAAGGGGGTTTGGCGCGGCGTCGCCACCGGCAACAGCAGCTTCATCGGTATCGAGGCGGAGAACACGGGCAAGCGCGAGGACGTCTGGCCCAAGGTCCAGGTCGACGCATTGCGCCGCGGCGTTGCCGCCATCCTGGCGCATATTGGCAGCGACGCCTCGATGGTCTGCGGGCACAAGGAATTCGCGACCCCGGCCGGCCGCAAAATCGATCCGCTATTCGATATGCCGCTGTTCCGTGAGGCGGTCGCCACGATGCTCGTCGAGGGCGTGCCGCCGGCGCCGGCGATCCCCGCAGTCGACCTCGTCTCACGGCCGACGCTGCGGCGCGGCGCCAAGGGAGACCTGGTGCGCACGCTCCAGGCGGCGCTCGGCGTTACCCCCGCAACCGGCAACTTCGGTCCGGTGACCGAGGCGACGCTGCGCGGTTTCCAGCGCCAGCACGGCCTGGTGCCCGATGGCATCGCCGGTCCAAAGACCTGGGCGCGGATCGACCGCGTGACGACCGACGCCCGCGCGCTGGTCGCTTCTGCTGTCGCACCCATCGCCTCGGCGGTCGGCGCGGGGGACATCCCGGTCGCCGACGACGCGCAGCATCCCGTCACCCCTCAGGGCGATCGCCTGATCGGGCCCAACGGGCGCGGCTTCGCCTCGAAGTTCCGCCTCGGCTTCGTCACCAACGGTCAGACCAGCGCGCGCGCCTACCTCGGCGCGAACCCGGCGGCCGGCGAGGGCGTCTCGGCTTCCGCGCTGCGCTGCGTATGCGCGGTGACCGGCAACGAGGGCGGGTTCGAGGCGGTCAACTCGTGGGACCTTGCGTTCATGTCGTTCGGCATCATGCAGTGGACGGTCGGCGTCGGCAGCGATCCGGGCGAGCTGGCGGCGCTGCTCGCCCGGCTGAAGCGGGACGAACCGGGGGCGTTTATCGAATGCTTTGGCCGCTTCGGCCTCGACGTCCCCGCCGACACTGGGAGCACCACCGGGCGGCTGACCCTCGGCCGCCTCGCAATGGCGGACAGCGCCAGCAAGAAGCCGCTGCGCTCGCCCGAGTGGGCCTATCGCTTCTGGCGCGCTGGCCACCACTCGGCGGTGCGCCGCTGTCAGCTGCAACACGCAGCCGCCCGCGTGGCGCGCTTCGCCAATGTGCCACTTCGCGGCCATCCGCTGCGACAATGGGTCACGTCCGAGCTCGGCATGGCCCACCTGCTCGACCAGCACGTCAACCGCCCGGGGCACGTTCCCAAGACGCTTGAGCAGGCGCTCAACGCGCTCATCGCCGCAGGACGGGTAGAGCCCGATCCCGCGCGCTGGAACGGCGACGACGAGCAGCGGCTGATCGACCGCTACCTGACGCTCCGCGCCAAGACGAGCATGACTCATTCGCAGCAACGCGCCACGCGCATCATTGACCAAGCGCGCGACGGACTTCTCGAAGCCGGGCGAGGGTCGTTCGACTGATTCCGTCCGAATTGGGCTTCGGCTAGCAGACATGGAGACGCACAGTGCCGACTTTGCCCCGCTGGATCACCGTCGCAGGCGGCTTAGGCGACCTCTCGGCACTGCTGCCGGGACTTGAGACCTATGCCGAACTCGGCCGCCGCTGGCGCGACATCGCGCATGGCCTGTTCGTCACTGGCACGCAGGCGCCGGTGGACAGCCCGGCTAAACTGGCGCTGTTTCTCGCCCGCCAACTCGACGATCCGGCCTGCGCCGCGCTCTTTGTGGAGCTGGGGCTTGAAGATCTGCGCATGCGACTGGCGACGCTGCGCGAACGGCTCGGCGCGCCTGACGCGCCCTGGCACAAACTGCTGCAGCCGCTCTCGGCATTCGTGGAAAGCTATGTCGCGCTCGCTGCCGGCGCGCCGCCCTCCAGCCTGTTCGGCTTCGACGATGGCGCCGATCCGATCTTGTCCCGATCAAGATACCGCCCCTCGCGGTGGCCGAGGGGGGACCGGCCGCTGGCGCCGAGCTGCAATTCAACCTCGGGGCCGAGGCTCTGCTGGAGTGCGAGGCGGGCGCGGTCTGGCCGTTCCGCGGCGACGCGGTGCCGCCCGGCCTGCTGCGGATGGGGGCGCGGGGCAAAGTCGAGACCCGCGCCGGGCTGTCGTTGCCGTTCGGGCAGGTGGGCGGCGGTAGCGCGCATGCGGCGGCCAGGGGCGAGGCCTGCCTCGGCTTCTTCTTTCGCCCGCGCGATTCCGACGCGCCATTCGCCGAGGCGCTGGCGCGCACGCTCACCGCTATGCCCGAACCGCTCGATCTCAGCCAGATTAGCCACGCAATGGCGCTTGCCGATCTAGAAGGGCTAGTGCTCGCTTGTGACGGCGCCGCCGAGGCCGGCGTGAGCGTCGTTGCTGGGGAGAGCTTCGCGATCCCTAGTTTTCTCTCCGGCTCGGCCGGACTCGCCGCCGAGCTGTCGTTCCGCCGCAACGCGCGCTGGATCCTGTCAGTGCGACGGCACGACAACGCGCTGCACTTCGTGCTCAGCCGGGACCAGCTGCGGGAGCGCAATTGGTCGGCCGGGCTCGACCTGCAGCTGGACATCTCGGGCCTTGCCCGCCGAGTCCACGACCTGCTGGTCAAAGCCGACGAGCTAGCCAAGCCAGCGCTGTCGCAGATTGCGCCGTTCCTCAGCCCGGGCACGTACCTTGCGACGCAGGCGCGCCCGCTGCTGTTCACCGCGGCAAAGTCGATCGTGGAGCATGGCGCGCTGCGTCGGGCCCTGCTCGATGATGTCAGCATCGCTCTGGCCGGGCCGGCTGACGCGGACAGCGCGCTCGTCGAACACCTGGCGACGCGCATCAGCGCGCTCGCCGCGACACAGGAACGTGCGCTTTTGTCCGACCTCGATGTCTTCGCCGGCACGATCGTCGATGGCTTGGTCCGTTCTGTGCCGGGCCTCGCCGCCGCCGATCTAGCCGAACAGGTCAAGGCGCGGATCTGCCCGCTACTCGGCGACCTGCAGACGCGGTTCACCAACGCCGTTCAGGCGCTCGCCGCCTCAGTAGGGCCGCAGCTCGCCGCTGAGCTGGCGGCTGTCGGCACCGCAGTGAACAAGACCGAGACCCGCGCCGATGTGCTGCTCGCCGGCACCCGCGAGCTAGTCGACACCTTCGACAGCTTCTCTCAGCAGGTGATCGCGACCACCAGCGACGGCGTCGCTAAAAAGCTGCAGGCGCGGTTCGGCTGGTCGGGTGCCGACATGTCGGGTGCGCATTACGAGCTTATCGGCACGATCACCGACGCCACCGAGCCCGTCTCGCAGCTGTGGCGGGCGCTTGTCACCGGCCGGCTGCAGCCGTTCCAGCTCATCCTTGCGGACCCCTCGCTGGCGCCGGCAGGGCTGCAGCTTGCGCCGAACTCGAGTCTTGCGCGCTTCGCCGGCACGCAACGCGGCTTCGCGCTCGAGGCAGTGGTTCTCGGAGTGGACGTGTCGCTCGCCTCAATCGTCAGCGGCAAGGCGCGGATCGACCGAACCGCTGCCGGAGACGTCACCGTGACCGCCGAGGGGAGCGCGCTGCGCAAGGTGGACGGCTTCGACGAAGGCCGCTCGGCCAGCTTCGTCAGCAGCTGGGACCTGATGCTCGGCAAGCTTGACGAGGTGCAGGGGGGAGGCCGCACGATGTCGGTCGCGATCGCCTTCGACCACGAGGATCAGAACCTTTCGGCAAAGGAGGTCAACGGATTTTTCGCCGGACTTGAGCGGCAGCGGCTGATCGATGCGTCCCGCTCGCGATTGGCGCTTGCGACCTACCAGCAGTGGCGCACGCGCGTTGAGTCGGGCAAGGACGTGAAAGGCCGGATCGAAGTGCGCATGGGGCTGACTGCGGAGGCAATGCAGCGGATGGTGCGGCTTGGCCGCGCGGTGAACCAAGAGCAGGCAGGCGTCCGCCTTCGGCTGTTCGCGCTCGCTGGCAAGGCGCAGCTCGCCGCAGGAGTTGCTGATGCCGCCGGATTCGAGCGCGACTGCAAGCGCGCGCGGGAGGAGTTCCGCGAGATTGCCGGACTCGACGATCCCTGGCAGGTCATGTTCGCGCTGCGGAAGGTCGATCTGACTCCAGAATCGAGCACGGGCACAAACCGCTACGGGGCGTTCGCCCGGATGATGCCGCGCGCGCTCGGCTTTCCTGACATGCTGGCGAAGATGGCCGACATTTACGATGCGGTGCCGGTCGGCACGGGCGGGTCGCCCGGCGGATGGACCGAGAAGGACTATGCCAAGGCCGAGAAGGAACTCGCCGCGCACGCGCGCAAGTGGCTGCGGCTGAACCAGAAGTTCATCTTTTTCTTCAAGGACGAGATGCATCCGGCGATGCTCGCGTTCCTGAGGCTGCTGGCGGACATGAACCGAGCGCTGCTCCCCGGCGACGATCCGCTCGCCGGGCTGGAGCAACCCGCCGACGCGGCGCTCAGCAATGGCCTCGTCACGATCGTGATGGTGCCGCAGGGCGGCGCGCTGATCCCGGTCTGAACACCGACGTACTCGCATCTCATTAAATGGAGAGCGCAGATGGTGACCGAAAACACCCCCAAGCGGCGTAACCATCGTCAGCGAAGGCGTTGTCGTCACCGCCCGTTCGGCCGGGCTCGAAGACGCGCGCCGCAGCTTTCAGCGCGAGCCGCCACCGACCGACACCGAGATCGACGAAGGGCTGCTCGCCGCCAACATCGCGCTGGTCGATACGCTCGCCGTCGCCGCGGTGCCGGAGGATGATGGCCGTCGCAGCTTCGGGGCGGAGCCCGAGGCCCAGCTGCGCATCGACGTGCCGCTCGGCGCCAACGAGAGCGCCGCACTGCTGGTCGAGGACGAGAGCGGGCTGCTCACCTGGCAGGTCGCCGATGCCGCCGCTTCGCCCGAGGACGTGCGCCGCGGGGAGCAGGTGGTCGCCAGCTTCACCGTGCCGCTGAGCGCGCGCGGCGAGGGCGAGCCGGGCCGCCGCAGCTTCATCGGCGACTTCCTGATGGACAAGCTGATCGAGCCGGTGCGGATCCACGTCCTGCGGTTCCTTGCCGGCCGCACCATCGACACGCTGGTCGACTGGATCGAGGGTGACCTGATCGCCGGGCCGATCGTCATCGCCGATCCCGCTCCGGCGACGTGGAAGGTGGGCGCGCTCAGCCTTGCCGCCGCGCGCATCCCGGCCGACCGTCCGGCGCGGGTGCTGCTGATGGTGCACGGCACGTTTTCGACGACGCTGGGCAACTTCGGCGCGCTCGACCCGGGCGTGCTGCGCGCGGCGATCGATGGCTACGACCTCGTCCTCGGCTACGATCACCGGACGCTGGCGCGACGTCCGAGCACAACGCCGCCGCGATCTTGGCGGTGCTCCACGCGCTCAACCTGCCCGAAGGCAGCACGATCGATGCGGTTGCGTACAGCGATCGCCTTGAGACCGGTCGGAATGATCTTGTTAGCCGGGCACTCGTGACGTTCAATGCGACTGGGTTGATGCTCCGAGCACTACACGTGCTGCGGTCGGCAACTCTTTTCTACGAAAGGAAGGTCACCGGCAGCGCGATTGCTGCACCCAGGAGGCCGCCGGCAGCGATGTCACTGGGATAATGGTGGCCACAAGCCATGCGCGCCCAGGCCATCGCCAACCAGAAGCCGAGCGCCAGGGGCCACACGATCGGAACGGCATGCACGAGCGGGATCAGCGCCGCGGCCAGCGTCATCGCGTGGCCGCTGGGGAAGCTGTGCTCATCCAAGGAGGCCAGCAGCGGCTCAAGGCTATCGCGCAAGTTGCAGGGGCGGCTGCGTGCGCACGCAGCCTTGAGCCATGGGTAGAGCAGATGCGCTATCGCCACGCTCAGAGCAGCCGCAACAAGGGGTCGCGCCACCCAGTGGGCCATGTACCACAGGGGAACGGCTATGATCGGGTAAATCGCCCCGTTTCCCAGCCAACTGATGGAGATCGCGAGCGCGCGTATGCCCGGCCGTCGGGTGCCACGCCACGCCAACTCCACAAACCTGATTTCGCGTTCCGATAAGTCGTTGAAAAGCGAACGAAGAGGATCAAGCGCCTCATGGGCGGCGATCCTTGTGCGTGCAGATGCAAGTGATATCCTAGGTCGCGCAAGCATGGCGGCACCCCCGTTATAAACGAAAGATCGCTCTTTATCGGGTCGATCGCAAGTAAAAGGTGTTGAGTGCCTGGCTGAATTGGCGTTTGCTATTTGACGTGGAGCGCTCAGTCGGCGGCGTTGGAGGGTGTCATGGCTACAGATGCGCACGCGTATCCTTACGCGTTTCACGTTGCGCTCGATGGTAACGGCGTAAACGGCCTGGAAGGCATGGCCGGGGTCTGCCTGTTTCGATACGACCCGCACGGCAATCGATACGCCTGGAAGATCAGGTACTTCGACGGAATCGGGGCGGGCCATGCCGTTTCGATCGATCCTACCGGTCGCCTCGGTTTCCTCGGTAATGCCGGGCAGCACCTATTGTTCTACGATGCCCTCACGCTGGCAGAAGTCGCGCGTCAATCGACGCTGGCGTTCGAATGTCCGCGATCGTCGGTCCAAGGCAGCACGCATCTAGTCTGGACCGGCCCGCGGCAATTCCTGACGGCTATCGGCGATCATTTCTACTCTTGCGACGTCAATCGGCTAGACTCTCCAGAGCGGCTGGTGCCGCACGGTGCGAAGCTGCCCCATGCAATGCGCAGGACCGCTTCCGGCCGCTATGTCGTCTATGGATCGATGGACCAGCCGGCTGACCGGCACCAGGGCGAGGCGCGGCACATCGGGATCTGGGATCTGGAAACCGGCGAGGTGCGCATGGTGGATCTTCCGGCCACCTGCTGGCACATCGTCCAGCACCCGCGTGAGGACCTGGTCTATGCGGTGTCATTCCGAGCCGCGCCGCAGGACGGCCACGATTACCACGAGTGGGGGATGGCCTGGCTCAAGGAGTACGTTTTCGAGATCGACATCGCGCATGGACGAGTGCGCCGCCACTGGGTGGCGGGACGCGACATTCCTGCGCATATCAACTCCGACGTCGTCTTATCCGACAGCGAAGTCGTCTTCTGCAACGGCGGCAGCCAGACGGTGATCGGCGTGTCATTGGAGAACATGGCTTCGTGGCGGATCATCGTCGACGAGAAGCCTGGCATGGCCGAACAACTCCAGCACCCGCGAGAGGTCGCCGGCACGGTCACTGGAGCACTCGCGCGCGGTAACATCGTAACGAACAGCCGTCACTTCGTCGGCGCGCTGAAAGTCAGTCGCGGCGCTTTGCTCGACTCGATCTACGGCTGTCAGATTTCTGCCGATCAGACCCTCATGTTCACTGCCAATCGTGGACTGAACCGCATCTCGGTGTATGATTATCCCTCGGGTGACTTGCGCCTACACGCGCCAATGCCCGAGTTGCAGGATTACTTTCCCTGGATGGAGCCTTCAACCGATCCCCGGCTTGGCTTTCACCACGCTGCCCTCCTGGGCTAGAGCGGGAAGAGAAGCCGCCACTTCCGCAGCGGTGCGCAGGTTCTTCGGGATCAAGGTGGTCGCGATCGTTTCCGCAAGCATCCTGACTGGACCTTGGAACGGCCCGGCGATCGCTACCATGAAACTGGGCTCTATATCGAGTTGCCCAGCGAAACTGACGCGCGCACCCCTGCCGCCCATTGCCTCCTCGAAGCGAGTAGAGCCGGCGCACCGTATGCCCCCGCTGCCGAACGAAGGTTCGATCGACCAGTCGCAACCAGTGCCGTCGTGAGACCAGACTGCTCGGTCGATCCAACTGATCTCGTCGGCTCCCAGCCTGTCGCGCAACATGGCCGGCACGCGCTGCCGGGCGTACCATCGGTTCACGAGATGGATGCCATCGGATTGCGTGTGTCGCTCGAGCTCCTCGATCCGTTCGATATCGTCGAGACCCTCGCCGATTTCACTCAGTCTTTCGCGCATGCGGGTGCAAAGGAGGTCTGGAGCGATCCTGAGCACGACGAGGGCGGCGAACGGCTTCACGCGGCCCTGCTCGCGAAGCGATGCTGCCAGACCTCATCGGATAACCGGAGCGTCGCGCGCGTTTCCCGTGCGACATGGTGGCTGCCCACCAACCACGACACCGCTTCCAGCAGCGCCGCGCGTGCGGGGCGCGGAGCATATCCGAGGGCTGCCGCTCGCGCGCTGTCGTACCAATAGTAGCGTCCGATCATGCCGGCTTGTTCGCGGGTGGTCATGGGCATTTCGCCGGCGAGCAACGCTCTTCCCTCCTCAAAGCTGGCGGCGAGCCACGACAGTCCGCTGCCCAGCTCACAATATGGGCCGCCGGTGCCGGTGAAGTCGCTGATCAGAGCGTGGATGTCGCGCCAGTGCAGATTTCCCGAACCGAGCAGGTAGTGCTGACTTGCCGACCCCCGCTCCGCGAGGATCACGTGGCCATGGCCGACATCCTCGGCCGAGACGATGTTGCAACCGCCCAGGAAGGTGCTGCGCGTACGATCGGCTAGGTAGGCGACGATCAGACCGTTGCTGGGTCCAAGCGCACTGCAGGTGGCGCCGACGGACATGGTCGGGCACGCGAGCACCAGCGTGATCCCGAGTTTCTCGGCAAGTGCGAGGGCGGCAAGGTCTTGGGCAATCTTGGCCGCCACATAAGCGGGCTGTCCGGCAGGATCGGCAAGACCGGCGCTTTCATTGATGATGCTGCGGTCCTCGGAATAGCCGAACACCACGGAGGATGACGTCACAACCACGCGCGGTACGCCGGCGTGCTTGGCCGCGTGCAGCATGGCCTTGGTCCCATCCACGGCGATGCGGTGCAGATCGTGCGCATCGCGGCCATAGGCGAAGGTTGCCGCGCAGTGGACGATGGCGTCCGCACCTGTGCAGGCGGCGACTATCGCTTCGGAGGCCCCGAGCATGTCGGCTTCGACTATCACCGCTTCCGTGCCCCTCAACGCCTCCCGCGTTCCGCCGGGGCGTCGGAGGGCCACTGCCTCATGTCCGCGTGCAAGGGCGACGCGCACGATGTTGGCCCCGATCAGCCCACCCGCACCGGTCACTGCCAGCTTCATGCGCCAGGAACCACATGCACGAAGCCATCCGCGTCAGCCGGCGCGGGACGGGCTGTCTTCGGCTTGAGCTTCTCGACAAAAGGCGAAGCACGCTGTGCCAAACGGGCAAGGGTCTCCTCGATGGCCACCGACGGGTGCGCGCTGTCGACATCCGGATCGCGCCCCAGTCGGACATCGCGTCCTTCTACGAGCGCTTCGAAATTGTTCAGCGTCCTGTCGAAGAAGGTGTGGTAAGCCATCGTCGTTAGTGGCTCTTCCACGGCAGGCCAGAGCGACAGATCGAACATCTGCCAGACTGGGGGCAGGGTGAAGAGTTGTTTGCCTACGATGGTCACCTGCGTGCCGAAATCACTGCGGGCGAAACTCACGAAGCCATCGTCTGCCTCTGCCGAGCCGTTGCTGCTGTTCAGCGTCTTCCAGGTGAGACGGTGCTCATCCGCCGCGTAGCTGACCACTTCGATCTTGCTGACGTCGATGGGCTTGCCTCCATACAGCGCAAGGTAGTTCGGCTGTGGCAGATAAAGGTTGCGCTCGGCCTGCCGGATCGGACGCCCCTGATCATCGAAGGACGCGGCAACGATCACGCCGCCCAGGTAATCATTCATGAAGCTGATCGCCCGCGATACATCGACCGCTGCGACGAAGTGATCGAAGGGAATGGGAAGCGTACGCTCGAACGCGAACAGCACCGCACGGTCCCACTTACGCCAGCGCAAGCCATCCGCACGTTCCGGAGCCGCTCTGGCGATTGGGGCGAGGCTTTCCAACTCGTCCAGCATCCGCGCGTATTCGGTCTCGGGTACTGCGCCGGGATCGATATCGAGAGTGACGGTTCGCTGTACGAGCGTGTCTTTCGCGAACAGGGTTTGCCAGGCCTCCAGACCATGCGCCGCCGCTCCCAAGGCCGCGGCGATGGTTGGCTGCAACCCGCGACCGACCGTTGCGTCGGAAGGTGCCAGGACGCGCAATGCCTGTGCGTCTAATGTCCGCAGCACCGGGAAGGCTGTGGGATCAAGGCGCCGCGTCCAGCCTTGCGCAAGTCGCGCGAGCGCTTCGCTCGCTCCTTGCGACGCTCGCCCCTTGCGCTCGATTGCGGATGGCACGCTGTGCATCGCAAGCGCGGTAAGATCGCCATCCAAGATGAAGTCGACTGGCGGTGGCCGGACCCGCGCGACCTGTGCCAGTACCGGCAGCGCGAAGGGATCGAGCCCGAACTTCAAGGCAGCTGCCATGTCGACCAGTAAGGGCGAGGAACCGACGACGCGAATAACGCTGTCGACGGAGCGTTGCGGATCAATCCACTCCAGCAGCGTCAGGTCAGGCGGCGTGGCATCAAGCAGCGCCGCCACGACTTCCCCCGCGTCACGCCGCAAGCGATAGTGCAAGTCCTTGTCGGCCTTGGGCAAGGCGCAGATGAGCGTGTTCAGCGCGCCGCCGAAACCATCCAGACCATCGAAGCGCGCCGTTGCATAGACGATGCGAATGTCAGCATCGATCCAGGCGCCGGAGCCCGGTGTCCCATGTAACACGGACCCAGCCGGGAATATGTCAGCCCTCTGGTCGTCTGCGAGATCGATGATGTCGTACTCATTGCCCCCTTCGGAATGGTAGCGGTATCCGGCAATGTCGGAGAGCGCATAGACGTCGCGGTTTGCCGCAACCTTGGTACTGCTGTCAGCGCTTGCGGCAATTTCGATCCGTGCCGGTCCGCAAGCAAGCAGGGCATCGATCAAAGCTTCAACCCTGCGCGCCTGTCCCGCGTCCGCTGCGAGATCGACCAGGATCCGGATGACCGGAGTTCCCCCTTCCTCGGCTTGTTTCGGCGCAGCCTTGCTTCTTAAAAGCTCCGCGAGACCGGCTCGCGACAGGAGCGATGCCCAGTCCTCTTCGCTATCGGCGATCACTGCCCGCCGACAGATCTGGCTTGAGGGCGATGCCTCGTGCTCTTGGGCGAACACGGTTCAGCCTTTGACTGAGCTCGCCTCCGATCCCACGGCTGCAGCAGCGTCGTTTGTATCCGCTGCGATCGCGTCCGCGACGTCTCCGGCCGCAGCCGAGCTAGCTCTCACAAAGCGCAACGACCTGACCTTGCTGATACCCGTCTTCACGGCATCGTTGGTGATCCGGCCGCCAACGTGGCTGACATCGCGTACTGCATCGGCATAGATATCCAGCGCATCGCGCCCAAAATCGACGAACTCGATTTCCTTTTTCGAGAACCGCTCCAAAAGCGCAGCGTATTTCTTGTAAGCTTCCGCCTGATTGCCAGCAGCATCACGTACAGCTGCACCGATCTTCGTTCCGAGGCCCTCGCCGCTCATAGCAGACTCCTTTGCCAACAAGCCGAGCATATCAGACAGAATGCAACATGGCGAGGCCACGATGACATATCGGTTAGAACTTGATCTGCCACGACAATCCTACGAGCAATGCACATCTGCTCTAGAAACGGTGGGATCGTGATCGCGAGGGAAGGCCCGTACTCGGGTTGAGCGACAAGGCGCGACTATGGTGAGATCGGACCTTATCTCGATGGACAGCAGGCTCATCTTGCCGTGTGTGCTGGGCTGTCACACGCCTGGAGTCAGCCGAGCGCCACTTTGCGAGAGCATGTGCTCGATTTATAATGACGGCTTACTCGGGATCATGATAGAACATGAGTGAAGAGGTGAAAATTGGCGACTGTAAAATCCGTTTTTCGCCAACGGCGAGGGGGGGTGGGTCAGGCGATTACTTCGTCGCTGATGGCCTTGTTGCCGATGTTGTTCAAAGTGCTACGATCAGTGTGTCCGGTCTTTCGGATCGGCAACACGTACCTGGTGACCCGTGCCGACGATGTGCGGCAGGTCTTCGCGGATGACCGGTCGTTCGGCGTTCCCTATCGAGAGAAGCTGAACGTGATCACTGGCGGTGAGCCATTCATTCTCGGTCTCGAGGACGGGTGCCACTATCGTGACGACCTGGCGGCGCTGCGGCAAGTCATGCGGATTTCGGATGTCGAGGCGCTTGGAGCCAAGGTCGGGGATCTTGCGACTCGGACCGTTGATGCTGCGGGCGGGCGGATCGACGTGGTGGACATGACGCGCCGCATTTCGTTTGAGTTTCTAGCCGAATACCTGGGCGTTCCGCCTGTTGAGCATGGCGATCTATCAACTTGGGCGACGCGCCTGTTCGAATATCAGTTTGTCTCCAGCGATCGAGAGCTGCGTGACGAAGTCGATGTGATTGCGCCAGCACTGCGCAGCCATGTGCTGCGAACAATCGAACGCCGGCGAGACTTGCCCGACGGCCGTGACGATGTCCTGGGCCGCTGCCTGGTCATGCAGGAAGCGGGCCATCCCCGCTTCGATGACGCCTGGATATGCACCGCGCTGGTCGGCATGATCGTCGGCGGACCGCCGCAGCCGGCCATGGTTCTCCCCCAAGCGTTCGAGCAATTGCTGCGGCGCTCGGATGCGTTGGCTGGCGCACTGAGAGCGGCGCGTGCAAATGATGATTGTCGTCTTGCCGCCTACATCGCTGAAGCCATGCGCTTCGATCCACTTGCGCCCTGGATGCCAAGGTGTGCTTTGGCGACGAGGACAATTGGCACGGGTCGCCACGCACGAACGATCCCGGCCGGCGCCAGAGTGCTGGCGAGCATGGCGTCGGCGATGCGCGACGGGCGACGGGTACCTGATCCTGGAGCATTCAATCCAACACGCACCCCCGACCAATACCTGCATTTCGGTTTTGGCGTTCATCAGTGCTTCGGCTTGGAGATCAACCGTGCAACCTTGCACCGCATGGTGAAGCCACTTTTGCAGCGCAGGGACCTGCGTAGGGCGCGAGGCCCCGCCGGTCGGCTCACGAAACAGGGCGCTTTCGCAAGCACATTGGTTGTCGAGTTCGGCGCGTGATCGCCTCGTGCACAAGGGGCGGGTGCACAGAGAACAACTTATCAGACACGTAGTGGCAGCGGGAGGGCAAGGCATGAGCCAGGCAATGGTGACGGTGACAGCGCGCATCGACGCTGGAAAGGTCGATGAGGCCCGCGACTTGATCGATCGGTTGGGAAACCCGGCGGGACCGATCGGCGAACGGATCGCCGGCACGCCGGACACCGCCTTCGTCCACTTCATCAGCCTCCACGCCATTGCCTCGCATCGGCAGGATCGAGGCTATCTGGTGCTTGAGCTTTCGGCAGACAGCACCGCCCAAGAGGCGCTCCATGCACTGGCTGACCGCATCGGCGATGCGCTGCTTCCGATATTCCGGATCGCCGATCCGGACTTGATGAACGAAGCGCTCGGCCAATGGCTGCTGAACCGCAAGTTGAACATCGGCTACGGCCTCTTCAGCCCGCCGGGACTCGCGTTTTCCGGAACGCCCGGCCAATCGGTGCGCGACATACTGCGCGAGCAGGCGCTTGCAGACGCAGTCGCGGTGCACATCGCGGCCCAAGGTGAGTTCGCGTCGTCGCTGGCGCGTGTCGCCGATGTGCGCGCGCGCCTTGCAGGACAGCCCGCGCTTGCCTGGGCGCTCCAGCCGAAACCGCGTATAGCGGCCAGGGCGAGGGAGGCTCCAGGCTTGCTGCGCCAGGCTGGTGCGGTGCTGCCGGCCTTTGTGGGGGTGTTTCTCTGGCCGCTCCTCCTCGTCATCCTGCCGCTTGCTGCCTGGCTCGCCTGGCCCACACGCCATGGCACAAGCGCCGCGATCCTTTCGATTCTGCTGTTCCTGGTCCTGGTATTTGCCGCGACGGCCCTCGCGCTCGTCGGGTCCTACATCGCCTTCAGACGGGGCGAAGATGCGGACTGGATCTCGGATGCGGCCCCGACTCTCGACCAGTCCAAAGCGATGTTCGCGCGCGAAAACGCCCACGGCTACGCGCACAATCACATGATGTCGCATACCGTGCGCAAGCCGGGCATGATCCGGGCCGTGACGCTGAGACTGGCATTCATGGTCATAGCCAAGCTCACGGCTCTGAACCCAAGACCCGGCTTTTTGGGCGACATAGGCACGATCCATTTCGCACGGTGGATCACTCTTCCTGGCACAAGAGACCTGATTTTCTTCTCAAACTTCGGCGGAAGTTGGGAGAGCTACCTGGAAGACTTTATTACGCGAGCGCACGCCGGCCTGACTGGCGTGTGGTCCAACTCGATCGGGTTCCCGAGAACACGGAACCTCTTCCAGGACGGCGCCACCGACGGCGAACGCTTCAAGCGCTTCGCGCGCCAGAGCATGACTTACACTCCCTTCTGGTTCAGTGCCTATCCGACGCTGACGACGTCCAACATCCGCACCAATGCGCTGATCCGTCGTGGTCTGCACAGCGAGACTGAAGTGGAGGCGGTCGAGTGGCTGTCGCTGTTCGGATCCAGCCCGCGCCCCGCCGGGAAACTGGACACCCCTCAGATCCAGAGCATTGTCTTCGGTGGGCTCGGCTTCAAGCCTGAAGGGCGCCTGCTCACGGTACGCCTTGGTGAGGATCAGGCAGCCAACCGGACCTGGCTGCGCGAGCTCATGCCCGACATCGCCTTCAATGATGGGCGGTACATCAAGGACGACGCGGTTGTGACCCTGGCGCTTACACCCAGCGGCCTCAGCAGGCTCGGTCTGCCGGACCAGGCACTGGAAAGCTTTCCTGTGGCCTTCCGCCTCGGAATGCGTGGTGAAGGCCGTGCGCACATCCTTGGCGATGATCCTCATGCTTCCCAGTGGTGGTGGGATGCAGAGCCGGTCGAAGCCGCGCTGCTGGTCTATGGTGACGACTGCTCGGCCGTGGAACGACAGGTCAGCGCCATTCGTGAGGCGCTCAAGGCCTGTGGCAGCATCGTCAACCAGATCGATCTCACGACCGTGGGCGAGAAGCTGGTCGACCGCAAGGAGCCCTTCGGCTTTGTCGATGGCGTGTCGCAACCGGCAATACGGGGCACGTACCGCGGCTTACGGAACGCCGATCCCATCCACCTCGTCGAACCGGGCGAGATCCTGCTAGGTTATCCCGACAATCGCGGCACCATCCCACCAGGCCCCTCGATGGACGCGCGGTACGATCCAACCATGATGCTGCCGATCACAAGTAGCGATGCTGGCTTCACCGAAACGATAAAGTCCAATCCTCGGTCAATCGGCTTGAACGGCAGCTTCCTGGTGATCCGCCAGCTGGAGCAGGATCAAAAAGGCTTTTGGGATTACTGCGAGAAACAGGCCCATGCCTTCGCGAAGTTCTTCCCGGAGCCTGCGATCTGCGACGCCGAGTTTATCGCCGCCAAGATGATCGGACGGTGGACGGACGGGTCGTCCTTGGTGCGCAATCCCTATATGTCGGCGACTAAGCTGAAGGTGCTCTATGGCACCTCAGAGGGGGGCGCAACGATGCGCGAGAAGGCAAGGCCGGCAGACGCGTCTGCCACTCCGGTCGAGACCGGAGATCGCGCGGCTCCGCCTGCCACGCGAGCGCCCAAGCCGGACAACGATTTCCTGTTCGGGACCGAGGACCCGCAAGGGCTTCGCTGCCCCTACGGTGCCCATGTCCGCCGAGCCAATCCGCGTGACAGCTTGAGCCCCGGTTCGATGGAGCAAGTCGAAATCAACAACCGTCACCGCATCCTGAGGATCGGGAGAGGTTTCGCGGCGGAGGGCGACAGGCAAGCGGGCTTGATGTTCATGTGCTTGAATGCCGACATTGAACGGCAGTTCGAATTCATCCAGCAAACCTGGATGGGCAGCGTCAAGTTCCACGGGCTCGACAAGGAAGCCGACCCTATCGCCGTAACAGGGGAGGCCGGGCGCAACGGGTTCACTATACCGGTTCGTACCGGACCAGTTTCGCTCGAGCCGCTGCCCAGGTTCGTCACCCTGCGGGGCGGCGGATACTTCTTCGTGCCCGGCCGACAACTGCTACGCTACCTTGCGCATGAAGCGCTGCCGTGACCAAGCGGGATGCGGCTAGGCAGTTTGATCGGCCAGGCCGCATGCGTGCCTGTTACTCTCCATTCTGCTCATCGATACCACCTAGGCTTCGCATGATCATGCCCGCGGCAGCGTACCGATGCGACGCAACGCGGACGATGCAGCGAAAACGATCGCGATGCTGAAGGGCGGCAGTGGGCTGAGCCAGACGGCTCTGTCAAACCAAGTGCACCTGCTGGTAAGCAGGGCAAGGTATGGCGGTTCCGTGCCTCGCCCACGTAAGCCCATTAGCCCAATTCGCTAGTTCAACTCGTCGCCGAAGGTGATCCGGCTCGTGGTGCTGATGTACGTGCGCTTCCCGCTTAGCCTGCGGAACGTTGAGGACCTTCTGTTCGAGCGCGGGATCGACATCTGCCATGAGACAGTGCGGCTAAGCGGGGCAGGATTGTGACCGGATCCCGCCTGGTGCGCTTGCTTTGACAACTCCCGCTTGATCGTAATCGCATCACGATCGTTACCCGGTTGTACGGCTTCTTGAGCAATCGCGGGCTTGGAAGGCACCAGCCGATAGAGTACCCTGCAAGGCCTATCGTTCGCCCGAGCTTCTTCATCTTTGGAGGAGCGCTTCGCGGAGCTTCGCAGGTATCCGAAGTGGATTACGACCGTGAGCTTGTGGAAAAAACCTCGTCATCGTTCTGCTGAAGTTAGCAAAAAGACGGGCGTTCTGGACTCACTCGCGGCTAAAGGGGTCGAGGTCGTGCTCTTCGTACCTCGCAGTGCAACAGGCGAACCGTGCAGTGAGGCGTTGAAGTTGGACCGTGGGCGCATACCGATAGGCTTGGCAGAGCCGATCCCATTGCAGCAGTGCAACAATCGTAATGGCTGCCAATGTAAGTATCAAAGCTACGGAGCCGACGAGAAGGAATCCTGAGCAGGAACCTTCTCAGTAAGCACCGTCGAGGTCGCGGATCTTCATGAATGCGGCGGTGAGCTTCAGCCCGGGCGCCGCTCCGGAAGTCATCTCGCCGGACATGAACACTGGGTCGATGGCAGCTTCGCAAAGGTAAACATCTGGGGAGCTTGGACCCACCCCAAACAAGCTTGGGCTGTCAGACAGCGGTTCCAAAGCCAAGTTTCGAGGCGCAAGTTGATCACCTGGCCGTTCGTTCGATAGGTCCCCGCGTATGCGCGATGTGAGTGACCTCCGAGGATTCGACCAGCTTGAAGTGTAAGTGTACCGCGATAAATAAGATCTCGGGGCTTCAAGGCTGAGCTTGCCACGAAGGCCCATAACCCTTGTACACCATCTTCGAAGCCGCCCAAACTTGTGGTGATTGCTTCTTTACCGATGGCTAAGGATCCCCCCGTTATGCTCTGCATATGCCCTCGCCGGCGTGATTGACCGACCGTCTTTAGCTATCCGATGTACGGCATCGTCCGGGCTCTAGCTACTGAGCTCGACTGACAGTGTCACCTTCTTGCGTTCCGAAGCGTTGTCCGCCGGTCCCTATCTACGTGATGTTTGTTAACGCAGGGTCCTAAATGTTCGTTCCTTACCGATCGCGCAAGCGACATCATCGCTAAAAACTGACGACAAGCTAGACACTTCGAAGAACTACCGGTTCGAGGCGGGAACTACGAGAGGCGGGTGATCACGCCAGCGTTGGAAGCGTGATCGGGTAGGTTCTTGGGCGGGTTGTGTGAAAGTTGGCGGGCCTCCAGGGCCGCATGTGCATCACGCGGGCGCAGTACGTCCCTCGAGCCAGGCGAGCCGCTGGATGTTGTAGGCGAGGTTGGCCATGCCGATCTTGATACGTGCACGAGGCTGTGTTGTCAGGGCTGATCAAAACCGGCAGCCTTGCGCCATCGTGAGCATTGGCGGCGCTGGCATCCCAGGTGCGAACAGGCCATGGGTGCGGTCGATGTCTATGTGGTTGTTGTGCCCGAACATCGGGATGGCAAGGTCGACCGGCTTGAACGCCTTGGGGTCAGCGCCGTCTTTCACCTTGGCCTTGGTATATTTGACGCTCCAGCGCCCGTCCCGATCCTTCTGGCGGAGCTTGGCTGGCTTGTCCTTCCAGCGATCGGGAATCCGACCGTCTCTGATCGCCGCCTTCTCCTCCTCGGTGTTGCGCTGCTTAGGCGCCGGCACCACGGTGGCATCGATGATCTGGCCGCCCATGGCGAGATATCCTCGGTCCGTCAGTGCGGCATCGAAGCGGGCGAAGAGCTTGTCGATTGCCTTGGCTTTCACCAGGCGCTCGCGGAACAGCCATACTGTCGTTGCATCCGGCACCGTGCCGTCGAGGCCAAGGCCAAGGATGCGGTGGAACGAAAGCCGGTCCTTGATCTGGAACTCGGTGCCTTCATCCGACAGCGAGTAGAGCGCCTGGAGGACCAGGATCTTATGGGATGGCCCGCCCCAACTCAGCGCTTTGATGTATCTATCATGAGGCAGGTACCGACGAAGGAGGTGAGGTTATGGATGTCGCGACACTTGGTATCGATCTTGGTAAGAATAGCTGCAGCTTGGTAGGACTGGATGCCGATGGGCGTGTGGTACTGCGGCGGCGGATGCGACCAGCTTCTATTCCGCGCTTCACCGAAAAACTGGCACCCTGCGTCATCGCAATGGAGGCTTGTTGCGGCGCTCATTATCTCGGGCGACAGTTGATCGCTCAAGGCCACACGACCAAGCTTATGCCACCAGAATATGTTCGCCCGTACGTTAAGGCGCAAAAGAACGATGATCGTGATGCCGAGGCGATCGCAGAAGCAGCAACGCGCCCGACGATGCGGTTTGTCGAACTGAAGTCTCAAGAGCAGCTCGATATCCAATCCCTTCACAGGGTCCGTTCCCGTCTCGTTGGAGTCCGCACAGCGCTGATCAATCAATTACGGGCGATCCTTCTCGAGCGCGGTACAACGGTACCCCAAGGACGCCGAACCTTCGAGCGCGCCATTGATGGGCTTCTCGCTGAAGCTGGCGCTCTTCCAGAAGGTCGTATCCGCCAGCTCGTCGTTGAAGTTCGAGGCGAGTGGCAGGAGATTGATCAACGCATTGCAGCGCTCGATCGCGAATTTTCCGAAATGGCGCGCGCAGAGCCAGCTGCCCGCCGTTTGTCCTCCGTGCCGGGTATCGAGCCTCTCACAGCCACTGCGATGATCGCCGCGGTCGGCAAAGGAGCGAACTTCGACCATGCACGAGACCTTGCTGCCTGGATTGGCTTGGTCCCGAGGCAAAGCACGACCGGTGGAAAGCCGAAGCTTCTCGGAATTAGCAAACGAGGCAATACCTATCTAAGAACGCTCCTGATACATGGCGCCAGAGCGACCATGCACACCCTGTCGAAAAGCAAGACGGCGTTAGGGGAATGGCTCCGCAAACTGCTCGCGCGCGCGCACTACAACGTGGCGGTCGTCGCATTGGCTAACAAGCTTGCTAGGCTTGCTTGGGCCACGATGCGACGCGACATCGACTTCGCTCACGAGCAACTGGCAGCGGCATAGGGCCTAGTCGCTACCTGAGGCGGAGCGATGTGAAGAAATCTGCAGGAGGCTGAACAGATGGCCTGACGGTTACCGGCATTCCCAAGCCTGAGATGTTCAATGGCACATCGATGCCGAGGATCTTTTTAAAGGCCAGGAATGTGCGACTCTCCATCTTGGCGACGGCCGCGTGGCCGATATGCCGTATACGTTGAGGCAGACCGATCAGCAGTCATCCGAAACCTCTTGCAGAGGGGCGGGCCATACGTTGAACATGACCACCGGGTCGAACGGCGGCCGCCCACCCTTGCCACGAGGGCTGCGGCGCAATGCCGCAACGAGAGGTCCGCGGGAAAACTTCAAAGTCGACCACTGCCGCTAGTCGCTCCAGCGGATCGCGCGCCGCGCTCAGAGCCTCGTACCGGTCCGGAAGATCAAAGAAACCGGGCTGCCCAACAATCTCTGCCTCCATTGCCGTGCCACGGCAGTGAATCAGCTCAGGCCCTCAGACGCCACAGGTTTCGAGGCGTCCAGCTTCCACAAGCCTCTTTGGCCGGGGAGGGCCGTGGCTTAGCGAGCCTCGAAAAGTGTGCTGAGCGCTCTATGCTCGCGGCGCAACGCCAGACGGCTCCTGACCCTCGTCTCCTCAGCTTCCGAAAGGAAGTATGAGTACAGCGAATGCTTGCGCGTCGCCTTGGCAGAGCGAAGCGCCTGGATCTGCGCAGCTATGTCCGAGACGCTGATCCACATCAATTGGGATGGCGCATCTACCGTGGGGTTCATGCGCAGCTCACCAATTGGCTCAAAGCCGAGCATAGCCTCGTAGAACCGCCGATGGCGTGGGTTCACTTCTATGAAAAGGTCGGTGCCTTGGTGGCCGTCGATGCCGTAAAGATATACAGCATGAAAGAGACAAGCGAGAAGGCTGTTGCTGTCTCTCCTATCGCATCTCTCAAAAGCAAACCTGGTGAGTTCACAGACCTTAGCCCCAGGCACCTTTCTATATTCGTCGATCTCAGCTTCGAAGAGGGAATCAACTGCTAGCCCGGCCTGGTTGTCAACACCAAGAGTGATGGTGCCGGCAAGGTTTGGCCCCAGGTGGGCAAGAAAAGTAGTCTGATACGGGCTGCCACCTACCTTGTGGTCCGAACCGTACCCACGCCACTCGTAGCGTCGGTTGAGCAACGACTCAGCCGCCAGGCGGTCCTCGACAGTCTGGGCAATGGAGAGCGTCAACCGTCGCCTTGGACCGGAGGCCAAACGCCCTGGCAGATCCTCATACGGTGGACTCAAGATCCGCTCGTAGAGAGACGTTGGAGCTCTGTGATCGAGCATTTGGAAAGTCATCGATACCCCCGGCGAGTGCGACGCGTTGTACCTGCAGTGTGCGACATTTTTCAGTAAGGCAGCATTGATGCGGCTGGTTAACAGAGTGAGTTAACGACGAGTAACATTGGAACAATGACGCTTCATTGATGAGCATGTTTTAGCTATTATCTAAAATCCACGAACTCGACGGTATGAGTAAGTTCACGCTCTCGGTTCGCTGTTTGCACGAAAGAGTATAGCAACCAGCCGTTGCTCTTGTTCATTTGCCGTTAATGTGAGCGCCGTCTCATGAGATCCCGTTAATCTTCTTTGTCGCAGATTGTCGCGGTGCCTAACTATACTCGATGAAGCGAAGATTGGTCACGACGAATGGATTGTTCTGCCGGAACCTCTTGCTCGATCCGGAAACGAAGGGGCGCTAAATTTGAAATCATACTTATGCCGGTGCTGCCAACTTCACCTTGGCTTCCGATTCGTGGATTCGCGCTGGGCTGCCGAACAATGAGCTTCGATCAAGGCATCAGTGGCCTCACGTTCCGGCACGCACGTTGTCTTCCTTGCCGAAGTTCCTCGAAAGCATGTGCTGCAATGCTGCGATGCAGCGCCGGAACGAGATTGGGTTAGGTAAGCTCGCGAACTGAGGAAGCTCGGCGGAGCTTGGGACTCATTGAGCCAGAAGAGGAACGTGGCTGCGAGTGTGATGGCTGAGAGGAAGGTGTGGGCGCATCTGTCGTAGCGGGTGTGGATGCGGCTCCAGTCTTTCAGCCGTGCGAACATGTTCTCGATGCGATGGCGCTGTTTGTAGAGGGTGCGATCGTAGCTGTGCTGGATCTTACGTGAGGCGTGCGGCGGGATGCAGGGCGTGATCCCGCGATCGGCGAGAGCCTGGCGGAACCAGCGGGCGTCGTAAGCGCGGTCGGCGAGCATGGTTCTGGCCGCCGGCAGGGCGTCGATCATCATCGCTGCGCCCTTGTAGTCGCTGGTTTGTCCGGCCGACAGGCGGAGCAGGATGGGGCGGCCTTGGCCATCGCATACCGCGTGAAGCTTGCTGGTCAAGCCGCCGCGGCTGCGCCCAATGCAGCGGGGTAGAGCCCCTTTTTGAGCAGGCTTGCGGCGGTGCGGTGCGCCTTGAGGTGGGTGGCGTCGATCATCAGCTGGTCGCCGTCCCCGCCCTTGGCGAGCTCGGCAAAGATGCGGTCGAACACGCCCATCCGGCTCCAACGGATGAAGCGGTTGTAGATTGTCTTGTGCGGGCCGTAGCCGCCCGGCGCGTCGCGCCAGCGCAGCCCGTTGCGGATCACGAACAACATGCCGCTCAAAACGCGGCGGTCGTCCACGCGCGGAACACCATGCGACCGCGGAAAGAACGGCTCAATCCGCCGCATCTGCGCCTCGCTCAGCCAAAGCAGCTCGTCCATGCAGCACCTCCGCCGCACCTTGAATCAGCTCAGCCAAGCCGCCGCAAGCAACTTAATAGGTCCTGACCCTAGCTGTCACCGCCTCCGGCCGGGCCGGGGAGCGGTCAGAGCTCCTGTCGTCGTTATCTGGGGCGGTGGCCGCTCGAACGCTCAGCAGGTCAAGCTGAAGTACTGTGCTGACGCTCCCTCGTGCACTGATCAGGCAGTGGTTGGACTGTGCTGTCGAAGACACCGACAACCGGGGTCGGAAGACACGGACGACGGCGGCCCGGGATCAGCGACGCGGCATCCCGCAGGGATCACCCATCTCACCCTTAGCCAATTTATACATGCGCCGGTTTGTGTTGGGGGCGGAAGCTTGGCCTTGGGCAAGGCCTTGGCGCTCGGCTCGTCACTCACGCCGACGACCTCGTCATCCTGTGTACGAAGGGCAATGCGGAAGCTGCGCTCGATCACATGCGCAAGCTGATGGGCAAGCTGGGGCTGACAGTGAACGAGGAGAAGACCCGCATCTGCAAGGTGCCGGAGGAGACGTTCGACTTCGTGGGCTATACCTTCAGGCGGATGTACTCGGCGGGACGGGACGAGGCTACATGGGCCATTGGCCGTCGAAGAAGAACATCAAACGGGCTGTGGAGACCATCCACGCGCTCACCGAGCGAAGGTCTACATGGCAGGATGCCACAGTGCTGGTGGGCAAGATCAACCGGGCGCTGCGCGGATGGACTAACTACTTTTCGGTAGGCACCACGCGCAGGGCGTATCGCGCGATCGATAGCTACACGGTGATGCGGCTGCGTCGGTGGCTTCCGCGCAAGCATGGGAAAGCCGGCAAGGGGGCGGGAGCCTATCTACCTCAGCACCTCTACGAGCAGTGCGGGCTCGTACGTCTTACTCAGCTTGGTCGGGGTGCGCCGTGGGCGAGGGCGTGACGCTTTGTCCGAGAGCCGGATGCAGGGAGATCCGCATGTCCGGTTCGATGAGCAGGGGATATAAACGGGTTGTCTGGTGAGCCCTACAGGCGAGCCGCATGACACCGCGTCATCTCCTGACTCTACCCTTATTAGATCACGAACTAGCTGTTCACATGTCACGTACTTCTCCACGCCCTGACGCTGGCCTCGTAGAGAACGTCCCCCGTCAAACTGACAACATGATTCTCATTGCCGCTGGATCAGCTCTGCCACCGTTCGACAGTCTCCTGCCGCGCATTTGGCAACCGATCAAACCGAAACCCATGATCAGCAGCATCCAGGTGGCAGGCTCCGGCACCGCAGGAACGGCAATTGGCGTGAAACCGCCGCTGTAGGAAAGCGGGGCTGGCAACTCTTGGCGTGGTGGAAGCGGGGAGGACGCGTCCACGAAGCTGGTTGGCAACTCGAATGAAGCATAATCACGATTGATGATGTCGCGCGCAGGGTCGACCACAAGGGCACTCTGCCGGCTAGTGCCGCCGCCGTTTTGTCGGGGGTCGCCAAATGCTACCTGCACACCGCTGCAGGCCTGCAGATTAGTACAGTTATCACTCATTTCTGACTGATATTGCGCCTCATAGGTGACATACGAGGTCTGGCCTGCACCGATCGTCAGCAAATTGAGATTGAGATCGGTCGCGCCCCAGTCCAACGCCGACCCAAACGGGGAATCGACCCTGTTCAGTCCATTGAAAGCTCGCCCGTCGGAGGTGAACAGTTCTATCCCGTCTGCCGTCACCTGTCCGTTGGCCGAATAGAGTATAGTATTGAAATTGGCCACAGTTTGGCTGACCCGAAAGGTGAATCCTGCATTGCCCGGAGTGCTGCCGAGCCGAGCGAGGTGACCTGGCGTGATCAACGAATCGAATCGCAGATTTTCAGCAGCCGGCCCGTCGTTCCTTAAAGTGAAAGTTATCATGGTGCGTGATGCGGTGGAACATAACCCAACGCAGTAGTTATTGTGGAGAAAGAAAAAGCTTCCTGAGGATGCTTCACCTACGAGGTCGATACCAAGCTCGGCTATAGTGCCGTCACCGTTAGGTGCCGGCAAGAAAACTTGCTCGCGCGAGCCAGCTTGATCGAGCCCTGGATAGCCGGTGTCGAAAAAAAAGGCCCGACTGTTGTTCACCCGAACCGTCTCGAAGATGGCTGCTTGCGCTTGCGTCGTGGTGCAGAGTAGGGCGACCCCGGTTATCCCTCTTGCCAGTAAGCTCGTCAGGCGCTTTGCTCGCGTCGGTGCCTTCGTTCGTACGTGCATGAAATCCCCCCTGAATTGGGCAGGTATACACCAACTTAACTACTCGATAAAGGTCGGGCGGCGTGAAGAGGAGCACAGTCGCGTCGCGAGCCCGCCCCAGGATCATACGGATTCAGACGCATGCGAAGAGCTACGGCGGCATCGCAGGCACGGCTCGCTTGTTCCGCGCGGTTTGCCGCCAAAAGTATACGCGATCGAAGGGCCAGCAACTCGGCTTGATCGGGATCGTCGGGGCCGTATTGCCGGTCGTAGATCGTCTTGACCCGGGCAGCCCGAGCCAGCGCGGCGTCTGGGCGGCCTGCGACACCCTCCGCCTCGGCGGCATAGAAGTCGGCGTCAGCAACGGATGAATTGTTCGGGCCGTACATGCGTGCGAACATAGCGCGCGCGCGATAAAGCGCTTCCAAAGCCGGCTCGGGCTCACGCGCACCGATGAGGATGCGGCCTTTGAGGATGAGCGCGGCGGCTTTGAAGGGATGGTCGGGGTCGAGTACGCGATCGTAGATGGCAAGCGCCTGATCGATGCGCCGGTCTGCGATGCCCAGCCGACCTGCCTCCAAGTCGGATAGCGCCTGATTGCGAATTGCGTTGGCGGTTAGAAGGTGGTTCCATCCGAACTTTTTGGCAGTAATTGCGACGGCGGCAGCGTAGATCTCATCTGCTTCATCATTTCGGCGCAGCTGGATCAGCGCAGTAGCCTGATTTATCAACGCGCGGCCAATTTCTGCACGATTGTCCCCGTTCAAAACAGCGAACTGTCGTGCCGCCTCACCTAGCAGTTTTGCAGCTTGCTCATAGCGGCCGGCCAACACCGCAGCACGACCCTGCTCGTAGACCACCTCTGCGTCTCGGTGCCGAGCATCGGGCTCACTCGGGCCATAACTAGCGCGCGCCGAGTCGATCGCGCGCGCCATCGCGGCAGGGTCATTGCGTTCGTAGGCGAGCCGCGCCAATCTTAGCCATACACCCGCGCGCTCCGTTCCGCGCGGCAGACGGCGTAACGCCAGCCTTAGGTCGTGTTGAGCTTCACGCGCGAGCCCGAGGTTGGCATAGATCTCACCGGTCGCGCCCAGCAGCCGCGCACTAACCGCAGGTTCGTCGTTCAGGCCCGTGGCGGCACCCCGGCTGGCGCGCTGCAGTATCGTCAGGGCAGTAATGGTGCGGGGGTTCTCCGTTGCCGGATTGGCGACGGCGAACGTCCCAACTAAGAATTCCAGGCTCCGGTCTGCCAAGCGCCGCTGCCGCTCGGCGATGCGCCGCTGCCCCTCCGCGTAGATCGCCAGACCGATGGTGACGACCGCAATGGTCAGCGATATAACCGCGATAGCCAGAAGTCGTCGTTGTCGTCGTGCTGCGTCCCGACGAGCAAGTGCATCGAGCGGCACCCCCGCGATCCCGGCAACGAGCTTCAGCACTGCCAGCCGCCGGCCATCTTTGCCGGGGCGCAAATCCGCTGCGATCGGCTCAGCGGGCTCGGTGCCCAAATCGCCTTCTGGGCCAAGCTTGAAGCGAAGGGCAGGGGGGAAACATTCGAGATCGCCGCCATAAGGCTCGCCGGAGAGGATCACGGCCAACGTCCGGTGTTCCCCATGAACACGCTTGAACGCCAGTATCTCCTCATTCACCCAGCGCGACCGCGCTGCGGCTGGACTGCACAGCACGACTTGGAAGCGCGAATTTGCAAGGGCGGCGCGCAACTCCGTACCTAGATCACCGCTCGCTGGAAGTTCATCTCGGTCGCGAAAAACCGGCGGCAGTCGGCGAGGGACGGGGCCGAAAGGTGACGCGGTGTTCGTTAGCGCGCGAGGTACGCGAAAGCCTTCAAGTGCTCGGTGCAACCGGCGTGCTGCCACATTGTCGGAGTGGCTATAGCTGATAAAAGCAGCGTAGCGGCTCATGCTTCCCGCTCCCCCCGGCTCAGTTGGGGGTAAGGGATGGCACAGTAGCCTGTTGGCGACCAGCAAAGAAAAGGGTCTGAGGTGCTCGCGTAATTGGGAGATCATCGTGCCGCAGTGCGGTTGCCAGCCCCTTCAAGAGGCGCTTCTCATCCCTGGCGGCCGCGAACCATCGCCTTCCCGAACGCTGGCCCTTGGCGGGCGCCAACGTTGGCTTTACCGTATCTGCGGTCGAATAGAGAAGACGGGGCGCACTTCATGGATCGCTGGGAGACTTGGAACGCTGCGCGGAGCGCGGGCGAAAGCGAGCCAAGGCGCAGGAGCCGACAATGACGGAGCCGATGTGGCCTGCCGGGCGCTCGGCTGGTGACAACGCGCCGATTGCGATTGGGATTACCGGGCATCGTTTGGAGCGGCTCGCCAACGTTGATCTCGCGGCGTTGCAAGCGCAGGTAGACAAGGTGATGTCGGCGATGTCTGCCGCTTCGCCGGGAAGCCGTTTCCGGTTGATCGGTAGCTTGGCCGAGGGCGCGGATATGGCCACGGCCAACGCGGCGCTTGGTCGCGGATGGCAGCTCGACACCGTTTTGCCATTCGGGCGCGAGGAGTATGCACGCGATTTCGATCGCGGTGGAGCGATGGAGCTAAGCGCCTTGCTTGATCGATCGACGAACGTGTTGGAACTGCCGGGTCAACGCGACGAACCGGGAGGTGAGGCTGCGGCATATGAGCGTGCCGGCCGCGTGGTGCTAACTCAGAGCGATCTCCTGCTTGCCGTCTGGGATGGCGCGCCACCGCGTGGGCGCGGCGGAGCTGCTCAAATCGTTGCCGAGGCCGTGACGCACGCCATACCCGTGCTAATCCTCCACCCCGAAGCGGTGCATTCGCCGCGCCTTCTTTGGAGCGGACTGAACCGACATGATTCCGGTCCCGAAGCCATCGATACCGTGGCGCGTGGAGGCTTGGACGACCTGCCCCACTTGATGACGTGCCTAGCTTCCGCGATGCCAGCCGACGCGGACACAGATCGTCGTTGGAAAATGCGGTATGTGCCGGCGCTGTTCGGCATCGCCTATCCGCTTCTCCTTGCCGTCACTGGGGTACGGCGATTGCGGCTGTCTGACCTACGCCGTCCTTGCCCGGCGTCGCGGCTGCCCAGCACCGCGCCGCCGGCGGCGATGCTAGCGCGAATTCACGCGCAGCTCTGGCCGCGGTTCGATGCGGCAGACTGCGAAGCAAGCCTTGCCGCGCAACTGTTTCGCAGCGCTTTCGTCAGCAGCTTTGTGCTTGCGGCTCTTGCCGTCACTCTGGCCCTGATCGGGCTGATCGTGCCGACCGCGGTCAAGCCACTGCTCGCTGCTGGGGAGTTCGCATCGATTGCGATGATCCTCTTCATCACGAGTTGGGGCGCGCGGGCCGGCTGGCACGATCGGTGGATTGAGCAGCGCACACTAGCTGAGGAATTGCGCTGTCTGGCCGTCTCGGCCCAATTAGGTGACCTGTTTCTCCGCGGCGTACACGCGCAGGATGCGGATGGAGCAAAACGGGAGCGAAGAGAAATCGCACGACGCCTCGAACTCCCGTCGGCTAAGATCGACGATATCTATGTCGCGGAAGCGCACGCGAGCTTGGCGGCGCTGCTTGACGATCAGATCGGGTACGTCCGCCGTGAGTCCGATCGGATGCACCGATTGGAGCACCGGTTGCACCGCTTAGGCGGTGCTCTGTTCTCGGTGACGGCGTTGGTGTGTGCAGGCGTGCTCGGCATTGAAGTCTTCTGGACGCTCTCGGCACATGGTGGGGGAGAGGCGGAGCACAATCTGCCGCTGGGGATAACGGTCGTGAGCGCCTCGCTGCCGGCGATCGGCGCCGCTATTTACGGCATCCGTATGCAGGGGGATTTCGCGGGGGCGGCTGAACGAAACGCCATCTTGGCAACGCACCTTGCCGAGCTACGCAGGATCGTTAGCGACGAAGCCCCCGGGTTTGACGGGTTGCGTCGTTTAATCCGGCGTTCTGCCGAGCTTCTAACGGCCGATGTATTTCAGTGGGTTCGCGCCACGCGCGCTCGACCACTGAGCTTGCCAGGCTAGGTTCGGGCGGTGCGCTTGGCATTGCAGAAGGTGGCCCTTTCAAAGCAATGCAGTTGCTGGTAAGGTGGAAACGGTAGGGCTGTGCAATGCCACGTCCGCGCAATCCTGCTTACCTGTTTCGCTACTTCAACTCGTCGCCTGAAGTGATCCGGCTAGTGGTGCTGATGTACGTGCGCTTTCCGCTGAGCCTGCGCAACGTGGAAGACCTGCTGTTCGAGCGCGCGATCGACATCTGCCATGAGACGGTTCGGCTGTTGCGGAACAGGTTCGGGCCGATGTTCGCGGGCGAGGTCCGGCGCAAGCGGGTCGACCGCATGCGTGGCTTTCGCCACTGGCGCTAACACCTGCACGAGATGTACGTGAAGCTGAACGGCCAGATGGTTTACCTGTGGCCCGCGGTCGATCAGGGAGGCGAGGTGCTGGAAATTTGTGTCGCCAGGGCTCGCGACAAGGCTGCGGCGCTCACCTTCATCAAGAAGGCACTTACGGGCCATAGTTCGCCCGAGATGATCACCACGGATGGTCTGCGCTCTTAAGGTGCTGCGATGAACTGGGCCAACAACCGGCTGGAGAACTCGCACTTGCCATCCGACAACGGGAAAGGGCGATGCTCAGGTTCAGGCAGATGCAGACCTTACAAAAGTTTACCTCTGTTCACGCCAACGTCCACAATCACTTCAGCCTGCAACGCCATCTAATCGATCGAGAGACCTACAAGGAACACCGCTCAGCCGCATTGCCCGAGTGGCGAACCCTTGTAGGCTAAGCTGCCATCCTCAAAGACCCAAGTGCATCGTGTGGAGCGCGGTTCGCGTTAAACTGACATCACGATAGAAGGGCTGCCCGCCGGTCCGCCGAAGCCAGAGGACGGAAGAACTCAGGCGGTTTGACGGCGGTTCAGCCGTTCATGCCGCTGACGGTTCTGTTGGACCTTGGATGCACGTAGACCCGACATGCCGTCACGTTCGACCGCGCGCTGCCATGAGAC
>NZ_JACHLR010000025.1 GCF_014204535.1 Novosphingobium chloroacetimidivorans | reverse complement strand
CGCCCGGCGCAGGCGCGACCGCTCAGCGCTTAAGTGAGCTGATCCGCGTTCCGAACACACGGTCCCAGAAGATCGCGGAGATGGCGAAGTTGCCGGTCTCGTCGAAGTGGTGGTGGCGCATATGGTGGCGCTTGAGCGCGATGCCCAGGCGGCCGGACATGGGCCATTGGTGACAGGCGTAGTGCAGCAGGTCGTAGATCACGTAACCGGTCATCCAGCCCAGGAACAACCAGGTTCCCGCAGATCCCAGCAAGGCCAGGCTCGAGGCCCAGGCCACCGCGGAAACCGGCAGGCTGACCAACAGCGGCATCAGGTTGCGCAGAGGGTCGTTCGGGTTCTCATGGTGATTGCCATGAGTGAGGAACACCAGGCGACGCAACACTGGCTGCTGTGTGGTGAAGTGGAACGGATAGCGATGCATCGCATATTCGAACAAGGTCCACACCAGCAGACCGGCCATCACGAGGCCTGCCCCCTGCCATGCCCCGGCAAAGCCCCAGCCTGCCCATGCGATCGTCGGCAGGAGCAGCGACCAGCTCGCCACGAAGGTACGCGGCGACATCAAGGTCAGCTTTTCCAAGTACGCGCTCTTGAACAAACGGGCTCGTTGCAAGCTGGAAGTACTGGAAGGCATTGCGATAACCGTGGAGAGGAGCATGGCCGCCCTGTCAAGCAGCAATGGCTTGCGATCGGATGAATAGACAGCAGTTGCAGCAAAAGAGCCATAGATATGCCGGCACGTGATGATCCTCCTCGACACGCCGCGGCAGGGTCGCGAATCCTGATAACCGGGGCATCGGGCGACTTGGGCGGGGCACTTGCGCGGGCCTGTGCGGGCCCGGACGTCCAGCTGTCCTTGTGGGGGCGCGATCCGGATCGGCTTGCCGCGATCGCCGAGGCCTGTCTTGCCGCAGGCGCGAAAGTCGAGACGCGATCGCTCGACATCGCCGATGTAGATGCCGCGATCGCAGCCGCGCGGTCCGAAGACATGGCCGCGCCGTTCGATCTGGCCCTGCTCGTGGCCGGCCTGGGCGAAACCCGCGCGCCGGGCGATCTGGTCGAGGCGGCCGAACTCGTGGCCCGGCTCGGCACTGTGAACTTCACCGCGCCCGCGGCCATCGGAGCGGCCTTGGGGGAGCGCATGGCGGCGCGTAGACGCGGCGCGCTGGTGTTCATCGGCTCGGCGGCCGCCTTCCATGCCCTTCCCTTCGCCGCGGCCTACTCGGGCACCAAGGCCGGACTTGCCCGCTTCGCCGATGCCTTGCGCCTGAACCTGCGCCCGCACGGCGTGACGGTGACGCTGGTCTCACCGGGCTTCATCGATACGGCGGCAGGTCGGCGCCAGGCAGGGTCTCAAGCCGGAACGCGGCCTTTCGCGCTTTCGCCCGATGTGGTGGCGCACAGGATCATGCGGGCGGTGCAGCGACGGCAGGCCCACCTGATCCTGCCCTGGCCTTTCGCGCTGCTGCGGCTTTTCGACAGGGCCCTGCCCGCCCCCTTGCGCGACCGCCTGCTGTTATCGCTGACACCGCCTGCGTAGAAGCGGAGGAACCAGCGTCAGGCCGGCTTGCCGAGTACGATGTCCAGCATGGCATGGTGCAGCCCGGCCGGCGTCAGGTCTACGCGGCGGTTGTCCCCGCGCACGAACCGGCCCTCGGCGTCGAGCCGCACCAGGACGTAGGGTGTATGCCGCGGGCCGGCAGGATCGGTTGCTCCGGGAATGCTCGGGCGATGATCTCCGAAGAAGACCAGCATGGCCGGGCGACGCAGCGCGGCGAGGCCACCGATCAGGCGCTCCAGCATGGCATCGCTGTTCCGCACCAGCTGCATGTAGCTGTCTACCAGATTGCTCGCGCCCGTTGCAGCGTCGGGCGCCCAGGGACCGTGGTTCTCGATCGTCACCGCGTAGAGCAGCGTCGGCCCGCGCGCCGCCTCTGCCAGTTCCAGGATCTGGTAGGCCATGGCGGCATCGGTGACGTAGCGCCCCTCCCCCGGCCCAGGGGGCACAAACCGGTCCTCGCCCACCAGCTGGCGAAAGCCCGCCGCCGGCATGATCGCATCGCGACCATAGAAGCGCATGTCGTGGGGGTGGATGAACAGGCTGCGCCATTCGGGCCCGAGCCGCGCCGGCAGCGCGTAGCTCGCTTCGCCCAGAGCCGTGAGGAACGGGTCGTAGCGCCGGAAACCGAGCTCCTCCTCCTCGCGTCCGAACAGCACCGCGTACTCGGTGCGCATCGTATAGGCGCCAAAGCCGCTGACGTGCAGCTCGCCGTATTGCCAGGCGTTCTCGCGCGCGGCGGCGAGACTCGGGAGGTCGAGGGCTGTATCACCGAACAGCTCGACTGGGTCGGCGAAGCTCTCGCACTGGATCACCACCAGAAGTTCGGGCAGCAGTTCGGGCAGCAGCTCCGCTTCGTCCCGGGCCTGGTGCCGCACGACGGACGGGCACGGCGCCGGGTCGCGACTCTGGCGCCACCGCAGCCAGTACAGCATCAGCGTAGGCGTCAGCCCCAGCGCGCGGACGTCGGCCTCGTTGCTCGGCGTGCGCGCCAGGCCTCGGAACGGGGGCATGCGCAAGCTCACTGCCAGAAGCCCGAGTGCAATCACCATGATGGCCAGGCCGGCGCCATGCGCGGCAAGATCGGGCACGAACAGCCACGCGATCGTTGCCAGCAAGGCCGTCGTTGCGACCGCCGCCACGGTGCGCTGCCAGGCCGGAACCGCCGAGAGGTAGAACTGCGGATGGCGGAAGATCGAGCCGATCAGCGCGAGGTCGGAAAACACCAACGGCTCACCCAGCATGGCATGCTTGGCGTTGGAGGCGATCACCAGCAGCACCAGGACGGCAAGGGTCAGCGCGCTCGAGACGATCAGGCTGCCGCACAGCGCCAGGAACGCGCCGAACAGGGCTGCGGCCTGGCAGGCGAGCAACCACAGCCCCGCTGCGCTGCGCCAGGCGCGCATGCCGGTGGCCTGCGGCCGCGCGAGCGCGTCCACCACCACCGTTGCGACCAGGCCGCCCAGACAGGCTGCAATCTGCGACGTCGCTGCCAATATCACTCCGGAGCCTCGATATCCTGTCGTGTGGATAGCCTTCGGTGTTCGTCACACGCAGACGGACAAGGCCCATAACGACGCCGTCGCGAACTGTCACCTCGCGGGATACTCGTGAACGGGGGCAACTTAGGATGATGTGGCGGGCTTGCGATCCGGCCGGCCTGGCAGTAACGGCAGCGGCCTGTGCCACGTGTCGGCGGCCGATCGTCTGGCCGCCCTCCTCCGGATCCTGCCTCGCCAATGCCAGATCTTCCCGCGAGCGCCCCGCACCCCGGCCCTGCCCCGGGCCGCAAGTCGGTGCTGCTGCTGCAAGGGCTAATGGGGCCGCTGTTCCGCCGCCTGGGTGAGGAACTGATGCGCGCCGGGCACACGGTGCACAAGATCAACTTCAACGGCGGCGACCGGCTGTTCTGGCGCTTGCCGGGCGGCATCGACTACCGCGGTTCGCTGGAGGACTGGCCCGCCTGGCTCGAAGGCGTGATCCGCGAGCATCAGGTCACCGATGTCACCCTGTTCGGCGATTGCCGCGACCATCACATGCCCGCCATCCGCCTCTGCCGCGAGCTGGGCGTACTGGTCCATGTCTTCGAGGAAGGCTACATCCGCCCCGACTGGGTGACGCTGGAGCTGGGTGGGGTGAACGGCCACTCCTCGCTGCCGCGCGACCCGGTGTGGTACCGCCAGACCGCGGCCGCCTTGCCCCCAGTGCCGCCGCACGCGCAAGTCCCCTCCTCCTTCCGCCGCCGTGCGCTGGAGGGCCTGCTCTACAACACCGCAGACGTGCTGACGCGCTGGTACTATCCGCACTGGACCAACCATCGCCCTTGGCACCCCTTGGTCGAAGGAATGGGCTGGGCCCGCAAGCTGCGCCGGCGCAAGGACAACCAGAAGCGCAGCGAGGCCCTGCTGGACCATCTGCAGGACAGCGCGGCGGCCTATTTCATCTTCCCGCTGCAGCTGGACTCTGACGCGCAGATCCGCCTGCATTCGCCTTTCGCGGGGATCGCCGACGCGCTCAAGCTGGTGATCGGCTCATTCGCCGCCCATGCGCCCGCGCACACCCGCCTGGTCGTCAAGGAACACCCGCTCGACAACGGCGTGCGTGACTGGTGCCAGGAAGCAGGTGACATCGCCGCGCTCTACGGCGTGGCGGACCGGGTCGACTACCTTCCGGCCGGCGACATCGTCCCGGTAACCCGGCGCTCGCTGGGCATGGTCACCATCAACAGCACTAGCGGAACCCTCGCCTTGGTCGAGGGCGTGCCCGTCGTCGCATTGGGCCATGCGATCTACGACATCCCGGACATCACTTTCCAGGACGGGATCGACGCGTTCTGGAGCAACCCGGTGCCCCCGGATGCGGAGACTTTCGCCGCCCTGCGCCGCGTGCTGATCGAGCGATGCCTGATCCCCGGCGGGTTCTTCTCGGACGAGGCGCTGGACAAAGTGGTGCGCCATGCCGTCGCACGCTTCGAAGGGCATGCGCTGTTGCCTGAGTAAGGGTGTAGGGAAGGGTACGAGCGTTCGACCTCCACTCTTCTCCCATCTTCCGAGTCTCCTAAGAGACATCCGTTACCTTAGAATGCCTTACAGGTAGGTTAGACAAGTTAAGCCGCCGATCAGGGTGTCAATCCAGCGGAACTTGGCGAGTCGCGCGCTGGTCGTGTTCCTGAAAGTCCGTTGCCGCGTTCCCGATGTGCCGTCGCTACGTTCCCGATGGATCGTCGGAACGTTCCTGATGTGACGGTGATCGCGTCATACGTGTTCCTGGAGTGTCGATGCTCCGTCTCGTATGGGCGTCATGGGGCGCAGATTGAATCACTTTCGCGGTGAGCCGACATAACGAGCTTCAAATGTCAGGCAGGTCTGGTAGGCGCAGGCCAGGTCGGACAGGGTCTCGAGCGGCGACCCGTCACATCGGGAACGCAGGCGTTGGTCGCTAGCGTCAACGCAGCTCGTGTCGGTGCTTCGCATGGTGGCGCTTGACCCATCCCACGAAGGCCCGCTGCCAGTCGGCGGGGGTACGCTCCGGAGCCGCCGCCACCCAGCGCTCGAACTCGGCGTGGAGCGCGTAGAGATCCCAACCAGGGCACGTCTCGCGCAAGTGATCGATCGTGGCGTCGGTCATGAAGCCGCGGGTCGCTGCATCGGAGAGGCCGGCGACAGCGGACCGAATCAGCCTGCGTGCATCGAACAGCGGTGCTTCAGGCGCTGGCGTAGAGACCTTTGTGGCCTGTTCAGCGACAGGCAGTGACTTGGCCGGCCGCGGTTCGGAGCTGACACTGTCGCTAAGGTGCGGGCTTTTGGCACGGCGTTTCCCCGGGGAAACATCCTCGGGGCTGGGCAGCTGTGCAGCAGGAGCGGGCAGGGCGGTATCGACTTTTCCACTCCCTGGATCGATCCGCCGCATGCGGACCAGGATGTCGCCGCCCTTGCCGTCCTCTGCGGAGAGCGTGAAGCCGGGGAGGGCGTTCTTTTCGATCAGCTTGAGGATCTCGAACTTGAAACGGCGGTACTCGCCCTCGGCCCCGCTCTTTTCGAACAGCACCGGCATGGAGATCGCGAAGCCGTCCTCGCCCGCGCCGCCGGCATGCTTGCGCACGACGCGGTAGAGCCAGCGCTCGCGCCCGCCCGTGATGTCGAAGTAGGCGCGGTCGATGGAGAGCACGCCACCCTTCATCATCACGCCTTCCCAAAACCAGTTCGACAGCTCGATCGTCATCCCGCGCGAGCGCTCGGTCTTCTCGTCCACCAGCTGCGTCCAGCCATCGAGCCAGGAGAAGGTCGCCTCGCGCCGGTTCTCGGCGCGGATGTTGGTCTTGATAGTCGTTGCCACCAGGCGGTCGAGAGCCTGGCCGAGCAGCTCGTAGGCGCGGCCCGTCGTCGGCCGGTGGATTGCCCGCAGCAAGTCGTAGGGCATCAGGTGCAGCTTGCTGGGTACGTCGTTGACGCCGCGCCGCGCCATGTCGGCGAGCATGCTGGCGCAGTAGATCAGGATGTCGGCGTCCCAGATCGTTGCCATGCCGTAATCCGGATTGGCCGAGACGTGGACCCACAGCTTGCCATCGGGGCTAGTGTAGTCAATCGGCTTGACCCGTTTCGACTTGGCGAGGCTGAAGAACGGCCGCTCCATCACCTCGCGCTGGTCGCGAAAGGGCAAGTCGGCGATGTAGGGCAGGAACAAGTCGAACTGCTCGCTCGACCCCTTGCGCGACTGGCTCATCTGCTGGCACGTCCGCCGCGATGTTTCCCCGGGGAAACATCACCGGGAGGGGTACCGCGGGAAAGGGCAGCCGCCGCGCGAGAGTGCGGCATGTTTCCCCGGGGAAACATCGGACAGTTCACGGCCACACGCCCTTACCCTCGCCCTCGAGCACGATCAGCGCGTTGCGAAAGGCGTTGACCAGGTCGTCGATCTGCACGCCAGAACCCGCATGCACGCGGAGCGTCATGCCCTGCCTGTTGGCGGAGAGCACCGAAAGACCCTTGCGTCCATGGTGCGAAGTCCAGCTGTAGAGCTCGGACTTCACCGATGCGTCCGCAAGCGGTGCCGCCAGCAGCCGTGCCAGCACGTCGGAGGCGGGCAGGGCAGGGTCCCCGCTGTCCCGCCGCGTCGCCTGTTCCCGCGCCAGCGCCTTGGCTTCCTTGAGGATCGCCGGCGCCTTGTCCTTATCGTCCATCGCTTGGGCTAAGGCGTAAGCCGGTTTCAGCTGTACGTCGCCTGGCGAAGCAAAGGCGGCCACTACGCTGTCGGGCAGCGCCGCCACCTTGAGCATCTTCGACAGCCAGCCCTTGGAGACCTTCAGCCGCTCGGCCATTCGCGTCAGGTGATTGCCGTAGTGTGCCTTCAGTGCAGCCGCGTAGTTGCGGGCGCGCTCCAGATCGGAAACGTCCTTGCGCGCACGATTCTCGAGGTCGGCGAGACGGAAGGCCGCCTCGTCGTCGAGTTGCGCGACTTGGGCAATGAACTGCATGTCCGGATACGAGTGTGCCCGCAGCCACGACACCGACCAGTGCCGACGCGTGCCGGCGATCACCTCGTAGTCGTGTTGCGGATCGCCCTCGACGCGGCGCACCACGGCCGGCACCTTCTGCCCACCCTCGGAGACCAGCGAATCGATCAACTCGCGGCAGCTTTCCTCCGACAGGTGCGCGTAGGAACGGGCATTGCCAGGCCAGACGCGAACACGCGCTGGGTCGAGCATGAGTTGCGTGACCTGACGCACTTCACCGCTGGCGACACGGGCAAGGGCGCTCTCGCGGCCGAGCAGCGTCGTACCCCGCGCCCGGTCCAGGCGCGCCACTGCATTCACGGGCGCGGGCGACGGGGGCGACTCAGCGTCGGCCGAAGCATCGCTATCCTCGTTCAGGAGGTCGGCCAAGTAGTCGGATTGCTTGCGGGCCATGGCTCAGGACTCAGGTTGGGGCGAGAGTGGTGCTCGGAACATATGCAGAACAAAAGGCTGTAGGAAAGCAATTTCGCCTATTTGGCTCTGCATTGGAGCGTCGGCGTCAGGCCGTAGCATAGATCACGTCCTCCTCGCTGGCCGGGGCGACCCGTCCCCAGCCTTGGCGGACCAGCTGTTCGATCTGGCCAAGCGCATCGTCGAGGTTGGCCTTGCAGCGCTTGTGCGTCTTGGGCGTGCCGATCGGCCGCTCCAGCTCGTAGACCGACATCATCCGCAACGCCGCGTGGCTGATCTCCGCGCTTTCCAGGATCGGGATCGGCAGCAGGGCAGGGCCGAACGACTGCTCCATGATGCTGCGCACCATCGCGTGGCTCGGGTCGTTGCCGTCGAACTTTGAGCAGAGCAGCCGCACGAAGTTGTAGTTCACCTCGATCCCCGCCTCGACCAGCTGGCCGATCACCTGGTCCATCATCGACAGGAACTGCACGGTCGAGCAGAAGTCCGGCGTCGTTGCCGCCAGCGGCACCAGCAGCGCGTTGGCCGCCTGCATCACTGCCAGCGAAATCGTGCCCAGGGCAGGGGGTGGGTCGAGAATGACGATGTCGTAGTCGCAGGCGAGATCCATCAACCCCGCCTTGAGCTTGCGGAAGCGCGCCGCCAGCACCGACTGCCCATCGGCACCCGATGCGGCGAGCTCGTACTCGACATCGAACAGCTCGAGATTGGACGGGATCAGGTCGACGTTGGGCCAGGGCGTCGGCTTCACCGCATAGTTCAGGTCGGCCTGTGTCGGGTCGATCGACAGGTAGGGGTACAGCGTCTCTTCACGCGTGATGTTGAAGTGCGGATTGAACCCGAACAGCGTCGTCGTGGTCGCCTGGCTGTCGCAATCGACCACCAGCACGCGATAGCCCTGAACCGCGAAGTAATGCGCGAGGTGGATGGTGACGGTCGATTTGCCGACGCCGCCCTTGAAGTTCTGGACCGCGATCACCGCGGGCACGTCCATCGGCGCCCGCGCCGGCGAGGCCCCCAGCACCTCGCGCATGCTCAGCATCTGCTCGACCGTGTAGCCGGGACGGCGTCCGTTCTCGGACGGTGGGGGAGGGGGGAGGCGCCCATCCTCTTCGGCCATGCGGATGCGATTGGTCGAGCACCCCAGCAACTGCGCCGCCTCGGCAATCCCGAACCGCACGTTGAGCCCCTTGCGGCTTTCCGGCAGGAACGCCTTGCGCCGGAGCCGCTCGATCATCTTCTCCCCAGAGGAAGCCAGATCGCCGATCTGCGAAACGATTGAATTCACAGCCGAGCCTTTGAGCATGATTGAAGCTTTCTACGCCCATGATGCGCGATTGCGATTCAAGAGGCAAGGTGAATGCACGGCAAGTCTCAGCCGCCTCGGTGCGAACGCGCGCATCTGTGACCTTGGCGTCGGCGCGAGGAGTGCGTATCGGCATCCCGATGGATCTAAGCCGCAAGAGCGTCCCGCCAGAACCACGACCCGTGGGCTGGGCCGGCAACGCCTGGATCACGCTGCGGGTCCACTACGATGCGTTCCGCTACGCGCCCCGGCCTTACCTGCTAGCCGCATGGTGGCGCTTTCGCCGCAAGCGGGTGAGGGCGCGCGCCCACTTCGCTCCGCTGCTCGCAGCCTCGCCGCTCGCATACCATATGTGGATGCGCAGCGAGGAGCCCGTTGGAGTTGAGGACGCGGATGGGCCGCCGATCCTGGCCCTGGTCGATCCCGGCGACGACACCGGAGCGCATGGGCAAGCAAGGCTGGCTGCGACGCTCCGCAGCCTGGCTGCCGAGCAGGTACCATCCCTCACCATCGGGACCGCAGAGGCACCCACGCTGGCTGATGCGGTGCCGCTCATCCCGTGGCAAGAAACACCCTTGCTGATGCCGATCGCCGCGGGTGACGTGCTCGCGCCAGGCGCGGCCTCCGCCTACCGCCAGACTGCCGCAGCGACGCAAGCGAGAGTGATCTACGCCGACGACGATCTGATGAACGCCAAGGGCCACCGTCACACTCCCCATTTCAAGCCAGGATGGAATGCAGAGCTGCTGCGTCACTTCGACTATCTGACCGGATCGTGCATCGTGCGGGCGGACGCGCGCGACCTGGAGGAAACGTCCGGCCCTGCCTGGGCAAAGAGGCTTGTCGAGCGGGTCGTGCAGGCGCCGGGCAGTGCCGCGCCCCTGCACGTGCCCAAAATCCTGCACCACCGCGCGAGCCGCCCCCTCCCTCGGGTCGCGGCCGCGCTGCCATCCGAGGGTCCGCTTCCGCTCGTCAGCGTGATCGTCCCCACGCGCAACCGGGTGGATCTGCTTCGTACCTGCCTCGATGGCCTGGCCCGCACCGAGTACCCGGAGGTCGAGGTGATCGTCGTCGACAACGGCAGCGACGATCCGGCGACGCTTGCCTACCTCGATGCCCTGGAACCGGCGCGCCATCGTGTGCTGCGCAGGCCTGGACCGTTCAATTTTTCCACGCTGAACAACCAGGCCGTAGCGCAGGCCAGGGGCGCACTGCTGTGCCTGCTCAACAACGACATCGAGGTGCTCGCGCCCGACTGGCTGGCGATCATGGCCCGCCAGTCCTTGCGCGAAGACATCGGCGCCGTTGGCGCTCGCCTGCTCTATCCCGACGGACGCATCCAGCACGCCGGCGTCGTCCTGGGTGTCGGGGGAGGGGCCGCACACGCGCACCGCCTGCTCCGTCCGGACGAAAAAGGCTACTTCCGCCGCCATGCGCTGCCGCAGTTCGTCTCGGCGGTGACCGCCGCCTGCCTGGTGGTCCAGCGTGAGCGGTTTGAGGCAGTTGGAGGGCTCGACGAGAAGAACTTCGCGGTCGCCTTCAACGACGTCGACTTGTGCATGCGCCTGAACGCGCGGGGCTGGCAGTCCCTGTACGAGCCGCGCGCCACGTTAGTCCATCACGAGTCCGTCTCCCGCGGGCTCGACCGCGACCCGGTGGGCGCCGCGCGCTTCGCTGGCGAGATGGCGGCGCTGCAGGCGACATATGGCACCCTGGAGTGCGTCGACCCGTTCCACCATCCCCAGCTCAACCGGTTCAGCGAACGTTTCGCGTTGCGGTTGTAGCTGCATGGCGATGCCGGCTTCCGACGATCCGACACGGCCCGACCGGCTGCACCTGCCGCAGGTGACCTTGTGCGCGGTGACTTCGGTGAACGTGGCGGCGACGGTGCGGGCGCTGGAGGCATGCCTCGACCAGATCGCATTCGCCGAATGCCTGCTGCTGACCGATGCCGACGTGCAACCTGCCCATTCCGAAATCCGCGTGGTGCCGATCGACCGGCTCGGATCGTCCGCCGCATACAGCGAGTTCCTGCTGTCGCGCCTAGTCGACCATGTGCGCACCTCGCATTGCCTCGTCGCGCAATGGGACGGCCACGTGCTCGACGCCGCGCGCTGGCGGCCGGAGTTCCTGGACTACGACTACATCGGCGCAAGCTGGCCCCAGTTCGACGACGGCCATGACGTCGGCAACGGCGGCTTTTCACTACGCAGCCGCCGCTTGATGGAAGCCTGCCGCGCACCCCAGTTCCGTCCCATCCACCCCGAAGACCTCGCCATCGGCCGCACCAACCGCGCCTGGCTAGAAGGACAAGGCCTGCGCTTCGCCCCCCGCGAACTGGCGGATAGCTTTGCGGCCGAGAGGGCAGGGGATGTGCAGGCCACTCTCGGGTATCACGGCGCCTGGCTCATGCCCAAGGCGATCGGAGTGGATGCGTTCTGGCATGTCTATCGCGGTCTTGATGACCGCTCCACCATTCGAGTCGATTTTCTACGCATCCTCAAGGACGTGTCACGCGAACGTGGACGGTCCCCCCGGATCATACGCTTGCTCGCTGATCACGTGTCGTCCCGTCGCCGCAAAGCTGTCGAAGACGCTCAGTCCTCCGTCAGGATGCCGCGTAGATAGCGGCCATAGTCGGACTTCCCGAGGCGGCCGATGACCTGCTCGAGTTGGTTGGCATCGATGAAGCCCTGGCGATAGGCAATCTCTTCCGGGCTGGCGATCTTAAAGCCCTGACGTTTTTCCAGCACGCGGACGAACACTGCGGCATCCAGCAGACTGTCCGGAGTTCCGGTATCGAGCCAGGCAAAGCCGCGCCCCATCGTCTCTACCGAAAGCTGGCCACGCTCAAGGTAAACGCGATTTACGTCGGTAATCTCCAACTCGCCACGGGGTGAAGGCTTGAGATTGGCGGCGATATCGACCACTTGGGCATCGTAGAAGTACAGGCCGGTCACGGCACTGTTCGACTGCGGGTTCTCGGGCTTCTCCTCGATGGAGATCGCCCGCTTGTCCGCATCGAACGCGACCACGCCGTACCGCTCGGGGTCAGTGACGTGGTAGGCGAAGACGCTCGCACCCGTCGTTCGGGCACGCGCGCTCGCCAGAAGCTCTGGCAGTCCATGGCCGTGGAAGATGTTGTCGCCCAGGATCAGGGCCGAGGGCTGGTCGCCCACAAAGTCAGCGCCGATGATGTAAGCCTGCGCGAGCCCGTCGGGGCTGGGCTGCTCGCCATATTCGAAGCGCATGCCCCATTGCGCGCCATCGCCGAGCAACGAGCGGAAGGCAGGCAGGTCGCGCGGCGTGGAGATGATCAGAACCTCACGGACGCCCGCCAGCATCAGGGTGCTGAGCGGATAGTAGATCATCGGCTTGTCGTAGACGGACATTAGCTGCTTGGAGGTCGCAAGCGTCATTGGGTAAAGGCGCGAGCCGCTGCCGCCCGCAAGAATGATGCCCTTCATGTGTCGTCGTCCTTATGGCGGAGTTCAGGCGGACTGCAGTCGCGCGATCACCGTTTCCAATGCGCTTTGCCATGGCGGCAGGGTGATACCGTGAGTGCGTTGGATCAGGCTGCAGTCGAGCCGCGAGTTTGCCGGTCTGGTAGCAGGAGTCGGATAGTCGACAGTCGCGATACGTCTGACCCTAGCCGAAGGTCCGCCTTTTTCCGTGGAAATCGAGAAGATGGCAGTGGCAAGATCGGCCCAACTGGCGGTGCCTTGGGCGGTCATGTGAAACACGCCGCGAAGCGCCACATCGCGATCAGCTTTGAGATTGGAAACTACCTTGAGCACGCCATCGGCGATGTCGAGCGCGCTAGTCGGATTGCCCACCTGGTCGGCGACCACGGACACCTCGTCGCGGTCTTCCGCCAGGCGCAGCATGGTCTTGACGAAGTTGCCGCCAAACGGGCTGTATACCCAGGCAGTCCGCAGCACCGCGGTGCCCGTAGGGTGGGCGTCAAGTACCGCCTGCTCCCCCGCCAGCTTGGACGTGCCATAGACGCCGGTCGGCCCTGTGGGATCGGTCTCCACGTAGGGCCGGTTCAGCGTTCCGCTAAAGACGTAGTCGGTCGAGATGTGCACCAGCGGAACGCCAAGCGCCTTGGCTGCCCGGGCGACGGCGCCCGCGCCCTCGGCATTCACGGCGTGGGCAAGCTCGACTTCAGCCTCAGCCTTGTCGACGGCGGTGTAGGCCGCGGCCGAGACGATGGCGTCCGGCGAGGCATCCTGAAGCACACGCAGCACCGTATTCGGATCGGCAAGATCCAGGTCGGGCCGGCCCAGCGGGATCACCACGTGTCCGGCGATCGCTCCGCGCTCGATCAGGCCGGAGACGACTTGCCCTGTGTTGCCGGTGACCGCGATTTTCACGCGAGAGCCTTGACTGCACTAGCAAGGCCGAGACGTTCGCCATCGTAGCGGTCGCGCAGCGGCCGCCACCACCACTCGTTCTCGAGATACCAGCGCACGGTCTTTTCGATGCCGGTCTCGAAAGTCTCAGCCGCGCGCCATCGCAGCTCATCCTCCAGCTTGGTGGCATCGATGGCATAACGCGCATCGTGGCCGGGCCGGTCGGTGACGAACTCGATCAGGTTTTCGCGCGGTGTCGTGCCCGGTGCCAGTTCGTCGAGAACGGCGCAGATCCGGCGCACCACGTCGATGTTGCGCCGCTCGTTGCGCCCGCCGACGTTGTAGGTCTCGCCCACGCGGCCCTTTTCGGCGATGATGTCCAGCGCGCGGGCATGGTCGTCCACAAAGAGCCAATCCCGCACGTTTTCACCCTTGCCGTAGACGGGCAATGCGCGGCCTTCGAGTGCGTTGAGGATCGTGAGCGGAATCAGCTTCTCGGGAAAGTGATAAGGCCCATAGTTGTTCGAGCAGTTCGAGACCACGATCGGCAAGCCGTAGGTCCGCTCCCAAGCCTTCGCGAGGTGGTCGGAGGCGGCTTTGGAGGCCGAGTAGGGTGAACTGGGATCGTAGGGTGTGGTTTCCTCGAACAGCCCCTCGTCGCCAAGCGATCCATAGACCTCGTCGGTCGAGACGTGCAGGAACCGGAATGCGGCCTTGGCTTCGGACTCCAGCGCACTCCAATAGCCTCGCGTCGCCTCCAGAAGAGTGAAGCTGCCCACGATGTTGGTCTGGATGAAGTCTGCCGCTCCGGTGATGGAGCGATCGACGTGGCTCTCTGCGGCCAGATGCATGATGCGATCCGGCCGGAACTCGGCGATCGCGGCATCCATGCTTGCTCGATCGCAGATGTCCGCCTTGAGGAAGCGATGGTTGGAGCGGCCCTCCACCGCCTTCAGCGACGCCTCGCATCCGGCATAGGTCAGGGCATCGAGGGTCAGAACCTCGTAGCCCTTTTCCAGCACCAGGTAGCGTACTAGGGCAGAGCCGATAAATCCGGCGCCGCCGGTCACGATTACGCGCATCAGGTCTACTCGCTCCAGCTGAAATAGGCGGGGAGATCGGCCAGACGTGGTTGGGCACGATCCTTGTTCGACAGAGTCTCTGGTGTGGCGATCTCGGGCCAGACGATGCCGATTTCCGGATCGTCCCACGCCAGACCCTTGTCGCATTCCGGGCTGTAGTATCCGGTAACCTTGTACGAGATGACCGTGTGAGGCTCGACCGAGCAGAAGCCGTGCGCAAAGCCGGGCGGCACCCACAGCTGTCGGCCATTCTGGGCCGTTAGCATCTCCCCTATCCATTGTCCAAAGGTGGGAGAGCCATGCCGGATATCGACGGCTACGTCGAACAAGGCTCCGGCGGTGCAGCGCACCAGCTTGCCTTGCACGTTCGGCTCCGACTGAAAATGAAGCCCGCGAACCGTGCCAGGGCGAGCGCTGAGAGACTCGTTGTCCTGCACGAAGACCTGCGGGCCACATGCCTTTGCAAAGACATCGGCGCGGAAGGTCTCTGCAAAATAGCCGCGCTCATCGCCGATGCGAGACGGCGTGAACAGCTTAAGGTCAGAGATAGGGTAGGTGTCTACCTCCATGAGGTGCCTTTCCAACAATCTCTATCGCCGCAGGTTCGGAGAGCAGACGCGACGATGAGCATCAGTTGTTGTTGCTGTTCTGAACCGTCTGGACTGCAGCGGTCACGGTCATCAGCGGCGAGAACAGCTGACTGACCAGCTGCAGGACCTTGCTTGGCTGGTTCGCCGCGGCATTGCCAACGTAAAGCACGTCACCGTCCCGCATGTCGAATCGCTGCGCCACGAAGTAGGCGCCGGCCCGCATCATGTTCAGGTGATACACCACTGGCTCTTGATTTCCTTTGGCGTCGACGACGAACCGGAACACGAAGATCGCTGCGGGATCTCCAAGTCCAGGGTTGACCCCTCCGGCTGCAGCAACTGCTGCAGCGAGCGATGTTCTGGATCGGCTGAACGGGACCTGTTCGACCCTGCCCGGGGCGCCCATCACTGAGAACGAACGAGGGGCATTGATCAGCATCAGCCGGTCGCCGGGATAGGCCCGCACATCGAGCGATGGTTGATCGATCAGATCTTCCAGACGCAAGTCGATATTCTCGTTCCGGCGCACCAAGCGCAAGGTGAGGTCCCGCGCGCTGCCCCGGTATCCTCCAGCCAACGCAACCACGTCGGACAAGGTCTCGCGATTGGTCTGGAGCACCAGGCGACCTGGCCGCGTTACTTCGCCGCTGACGATCACGGTGTTGGTAATCGCCTGGCTTAACGTCACGATCACCTGCGGGTTCTGCGACAGTCCGCGCAGCGATCGCCGGATCATCTGTTCCGCCTCGCCGATCGTATGGCCGACAACGTGAAGCTTGCCGGCATAGGGAATGGCGATGTCGCCATCGTCGTTGACGCGGGTCGGCGGCAACTTCTGCGCCTGCACGCCGGCGTTTACCGCGATCGACCCAGCCTTCTCGCCAGCAGGGCTGCCGCTAGAAAAAAGCGTGACCCCCGCTTCGTAGATGTTGATGTCCAGGATATCTCCAGGGCCGATCATGTCAGTCGGCGGAGGAGCGAGATCCACGTTCAGAGCCGCTGGCAGCGCGCTGATGGTGGACTGGGGGACATCGGCCAGGGCCGAAAGCTCGATCACTCGGATTGGCGTGCTCGCCTCCGGATCTAGGGCCGATCTTACGATCTGCTTGCCGGTCGGACCGCTTGCGGGAAGAGAGGCACAGCCGGCAAGACCTGCGAGCAGCAACACACAAACACGTTTTCTGAACTGCATCGCTGATCGAACTCGGGAGGCCATACGGCTGACGGGCGCCGCCTTAGCATTGCGCTTTCGGAATGAACAATAGCATCGCTCCACGCGGGCAACAGCCACGCGGAAAGGGCGTGGGCGGTGAGGGCGCTGGAGGCGGACCCGCGGCGCACTTGCGTGCCTCGCCGTGTTGGCCTAGCGGAACGGCACGGTCGAACACGGCCACGATCTTGTGATTATCGGGCGCTACGAAGAGATATGAACGTCGAGCAATCGTTCCCGGTAGAGGCAGAAACAAGGACCCGCGGACTCGGTCTGGCGGCTTGGTTGAGAAAACGCCGATGGTTCGTCCTCGTCGTTGTTCTGCCGACACTGCTGGCGGCGCTCTACTACGGGTTTATTGCCTCTGACATCTATGTGTCCGAAGCCCGCTTCGTGATCAAGAGCCCGGACCAGAAGCGCCCTCAGCTCTCGACACTGGCCAACCTCATCCAGACCACGGGCCTGTCGAGTGGCCAGGAGCAGGCCAACGAAGTGCTCGAATTCGTCCGTTCGCGCGACGCATTGCGAGCTTTGGAGAAGAATGCCGGCGCTCGTAGCCGGTTCGCGGAAAATGGTGACCCGCTGTCCCGGTTTCCCGGTCTGTTCGCTGACAATTCGTTCGAGGAGTTCTACAAGTACTACGGCAAGATGGTGGATGCTCGTCTCGACAGCGAGAGTGGCACTGCGATCCTGACGGTAAAGGCATTCACGCCCGACGACGCGTTCGTCATCAACGATGCCTTGCTGAACTTGAGCGAAGGCCTGGTCAACAGGCTCAACAGCCGCGCCCAGAACAAGGCTATCGCCGAGGCTCAGAAGCAAGTCGAACTCGCAAGCGATCGGGCCAGGCGGGCGCGCACGGCGCTGGGCGGTTTCCGGACGTCGCAGGAGGTGATCGACCCGGCCAAGCAAGCCGCCGGCGTGCTCGACATCTCGAACAACATGGTCGCGACACGGGCAGCCCTACAGGCGCAGCTCGACAACATGCAGCGAGTGACGCCGCAGAACCCCTCAATCCCGGCTCTGCGTAACCAGATCAACGCCATCTCGGTCCAGATCGCTTCGCAGGATAGCCGTGTCGTCGGCTCCGGCCAGGGCATCGCCTCGAAGATGGGCGGGTACGAGGACCTGTACGTCGAGCAGGAATTCGCGACTGAAAACCTCAACGCCGCCAACGCTGCTCTCGTGCAGGCCCGCAACGAGGCGCAGCGCCAGCAATTCTACTTGGAGCGGATCGTCGAGGCCAACAAGCCTGATACACCGGTGCTGCCACGCCGCCTGCTGAGCGTCATCGTGATCGCCGCGGCCCTCACCTGCCTGTACTTCGTCGGGTGGATGCTCATCGTGGGCATACTCGAGCACGCGCCGGAAGATTGACGATGTTCGACACGTCCTTGCGCAAGCTGCGAGAGGGATGGCGCATCCAACTTCGGGTGATCCATGCCTTGATGATCCGCGAGCTTCACACGCGGTTCGGGCGCGAGAATATCGGATTCTTGTGGATCATGGTCGAGCCGCTGCTGTTCGCCGGGCTGGTGGCGATAATCTGGCGGTTCATGAAAGGACCTGAAGAACACGGGATCGGCATCATCGCCTTCGTGATCACCGGCTATATTCCCATCACGCTGTTTCGCCACGGTGTATCGCGCAGCGTGAGCATCTTCGTGGCGAACAGCAGCCTGATGTACCATCGCCAGGTCAAGATCATCGATTTCGTGTTCGTGCGCTTTCTGATCGAGCTTCTTGGCAGCATGATGGCCTATGTCTTCATCGCCACCGTGCTGATCCTGTTCGACGAGTTTCCCATACCGGCGAACCCGGGGCTGCTGCTTGCGGGTTGGGGGCTCTATGCGTTGTTCGTGCTATCGCTGTGCTTCATGATCGCACCGCTTTCCGAAATGTCGGAAGTGCTGGAAAAGTTTATGCCGGTGGTGACCTACGTGATGATCCCGTTTTCGGGACTTTTTACGATGGCCTCCTGGCTGACCCCTAAGCTGCGCGAATACCTGCTATGGTCTCCCTTCGTGAACGCCATGGAGATGATGCGTAAAGGCATTTGGGGCGACCAGATCACGGCTTACTACAATATCTGGAACCCGCTGGCATGTTCGTTGTTGGCGACGGTTCTCGGGCTTGCCCTGTGCCGCCACGTACGGCGGATTCTGGCTGTCGAATGATAATCTGCAAGAACGTCTGCAAATCGTACAAGCACGGGTCGTCGCGCAAGGAGGTTCTCAGGAACGTCAATCTCACGGTCGAGCGGGGCGATCGGATCGCGCTGCTTGGCCGCAACGGTGCGGGCAAGAGCACGCTGATCAAGCTGATCGGTGGTGTAGAGATGCCGACGTCCGGCCGGATCACGCGCAGCATGTCGCTCTCCTGGCCGTTAGGTTTCGCCGGTGGTTTCCAAGGCAGCCTGACCGGGTACGACAATGCCCGCTTCATCGCCCGGATTTACGATCGGGACTACAAGGACACGAAGGCCTTCGTCGAGGATTTCACCGAGATGGGCCGGCAGCTTGCCATGCCGGTCAAGACCTACTCCTCGGGTATGCGCGCGCGCCTGGCCTTTGCACTTTCCTTGTCGATCGAATTCGATTGCTACCTGATCGACGAGATCATCCTGGTCGGAGATCAGAATTTTCAGCGCAAATGCCAGCATGAGCTGTTCGAAAAACGCAAAGATCGCACCATGATCCTGGCATCACACAGCACCGAGCTGGTGCGGCACTTCTGCACCGCCGCATACATCATCGACCAAGGCATAGGCACTGCCTACGATGACGTTGGTCAGGCTGTGGAGATCTACAGCGCGCTTTGAGCCGACCGGCGATCCGCCTCTTGTTGCGCGCAAGTCCCGACAAGATGTCCGGTTTAGGCCTGACTGTCGACGAAGCGCCCTTCCGCCATTCCGTGTAGGACATAATGACGCAGCGGGTCCATGCCGGCCTCTGCGACATCCTGGTATTTGGCTAAGTAGGCATCGCCGTCGAAGTGGCCGTTGCGTTTAAGGGTCTGCGACAGTTTCTGGCGTCGGATCTGTGGGGGCAGCACGCCGTTCCACCCCGCATCGGTTCGGCCGAGGACTTGATAGAGGCGCCGCAGCCAACTGAGCTGACGGTCCTTTTGCGCGACACGATCTTCAAGCGACCGCACCGTACGGGCTTGCTGCTTGTTCTCGGCACGCAGCAGCTCCAACTGCTCCAATGCCGACGCCGCTTTCGCGTGGTAGTTCAGCGCCTCGGAACGCAGAGATGCCACGGTCTGGGTCAGACTCGCGATTCGCTCCTGCGCCCCGGCCGCCGCGCGTTCGCGATCCTCGATGCTGCCCATCAGCATCTCGACATCCTTATGCAGGGCCGCCTTCTGCTCGATCAGCGAAGTCATCGCGCCGAGCGAGGATTTCTCCCGTTCCTCTCCCTCATGCTGGTGAACCAGCAGTCCCGCGATCGCATGAAGTTGAACCGCCAAGTCGGCCAGGGGATGAGCTCCCTCGCTCCATTCGGCGTGAAGCCGTTCCGTCTCGGCGCGGAGCCGCGCAGGCGACAGTTCGAGCCGTTTCAACCGCGCCACGCCATCGCGGATCGCGCCAAGGACGGTGCGGTATTCTTGTAGCTGCCGCTGCTGGGCCTCGGCCGCCGCCTTGACCTTCGTGGCCATCTGCCTGGTTCGCGACAAGTCCGCTTCGACGGCTGTCAGACGCGTCTGGAGCTTGCGCCGTTCGCCTGCGAGATCGAACACCCATCCGTCGGCTTCCACAAGCCGGGTCGCGAGACGTCCCTTCTCCGTCTCCAGTCTGTCAATGTGCTCGGACAGTTCATCACGCTCCGCGGTCAGTTCCGCCGACCGAGCCCAGGCCTGCTCGATTTCCTCCTGACGCTGACGCAGATTGCTTTCGAGCGAAGCCACCTCACCCGCCAGCGCCTCGTTGTCGGTACGGGTACGACTGCTATGCAGTTCCGAGTCCGCCACCGCCTTCGAAAGGCGGTCCACTTCTTGTGTCAGCGCGGCTCGCTGTGTATGTTCGGCCGCGAGCGCAGCCTGAGCCTGCTCGAGTTCAGCCGCTGTTTCCTGGTTCGACAGCGTCTCGCACTGCCGCCGCAGGTCGGCGATGAGCGTCATGTCTTCGGTTTGCTCGCTCTCGTTGTAGATTGTCCGCGATTGCCACGTCCGGGCATTGAGCGAGGGGTAACGGAGGTACACGAAGGCCGTGTTCAGCGGTTCCGCGCTTGGTCCCTTCCGGAACACTGCCACGAAATCGTTCCAGACGTCGCTGTGCCGGTCGCCGATAAAGCTTTCCACCAAGTCGATCTCGATCCCTTCGGACCGGGCGTGTTCGGCCAGAGCCAGGCCTGCATCGGGATAGAACCGCCAGCAGTCCATGGGGTAGCGGTGGACCGTGCCGTTGGAAGGAGCATTTACGTAGACGTGTCCACCAGGACGCGCCGCACGGCACATCCGCACGAAGGTATCCCAGAAACGCACGTCGTGCTCGAAGACGGAGGATGCCATGACGAGATCGAAGCTTGCTTCTTCGACGGGCAAGTCACCGCCGGGCGCTATGACGAAATCGACGGACGGCCCTTCCTCCAGATCGAGGCCGACGAAGTGCGTTGTTGGTGATGCAGCATCGCGCAGGCAGCCGTTGACGTTGAGCGAACCCACTTCCAGGATCTTCGCGTTCGGAAGATCGCTGTACGTGCGCATGACCAGTTCCCCGATCCGATACGCAGAATCGTGCATGTATGTCGCTCTCCAGTGTCAGCATCCGCCGGCGTCGATGGGCCGGTATAGAGTCGTTTGCCGCTTTGCCCAATCGTCCTCATCTTGCAAGGCTCCGCGATCCCGATGGAGCAGATCGGACCGCCGCGCCGCTACGCAATCGGATCATTTGCTAGGCACGGTTTGCTGCCTGCCGTGCTGCAGATTCCATTCCACCGTCTTCGACACTCCGATCGGGAATGGCGTGACCGTCTTCCAGCCCAAAAGCTTTTCGGCCTTTGCAGGGTCGAGGACGTTGGACGGTGTGTCCGTCGCCCTATCAGGCACATGCTCGCGGGCGATCGGGCGGCCTAGTGCTTCTTCCATGGCCTCCAGGACCGCCAGGATCGAGCGTCCTTCACCGCTACCGATATTCACCACATCATTCAGTGGCACATGTTCCACGGCCCGCACGATCGCGTCGATGGTGTCGTCGACGTAGAGGTAATCGCGTTGGTTCAGACCGTCCCCGAAGATGGTGACGGGCTCACGCTGCTTGAACTTCTGCAGGATCGTGCCCACCAGCCCCTGCCCGCCGGTGCCAAGTTGCCCGGGGCCGAAGGGGTTGGCCACCCGCAGGATGTTGAAGCCCATCGCGGAGCCGCGACATAGCATGCGCAGATACTGCTCGGTGAAAAGCTTCGTCAGGCCATAGGAGTTAAGAGGGAAGGTGGGGTGATCCTCCGAAAGCAGAGCCGCCTGTGGCTGCCCGTATACCGTTCCGCCCGATGACAGGAAGGTGAAGGACTGCACGCCCGACAGGATGCACGAGTTGATAAAGCTGACATGCGGAATAATGTTGCTATGTATGTCGGCAATAACTTTATTGTTGCCAACCGCTGCATTGGACGAGTTAATGAGCTGTATGACGTGAGTGATGCCAAATAGCTTGCGGTGCGTCTCGATATCATCTTGTAGATCTACCAACCGCATTTCCACTTGGTCGCCGAATTCCTTCTGGAAATCGAGCGGGAAGTGGCGGCCGAAACATACCGTCTGATGGCCCCGCGCTACCAAGGATCGAGTGAGATGGCGGCCGATGAAGCCGTTGGCCCCGAATACTCCTGCAACTACCATCATTCCCTCACAATCAATCGCGTCAAAGACAATTTCAGAAGCCGGTGCAAGAGAACACTATCCGGTCTGATCGGCGAACGTCAGATACGGCAAAAGTGGCGCTTTTGCTGTCGTATTTCGTCTCTCGCACCAGCCCTTCGCTTCGCGTCAGATCCGATCCGAAACATGACCACCCATTGGGGGCGGCCGCGGAAAAGCCGATGACGATAGTGCCCTGCGCGCAGTCCTGCGCTAGCACGAAGGCGCCCGCCGTGCTGCCCCCGATCTGATCGCGAACCGTGCAGCTGCCCGACATCGCCGGTGGTTGCCCAGATGCGATGACAGCGGGCGCGGCGATGGCGTCTTTCTCGACCCGCAATGCCGGCGTCTTGTCGCCTTTCCCAACTTGGATCGATACCGCATCATCCGCCATGATCAGCCTCCCAGCATCGCGCGTGCGGGCTGTCGAATACACCCGCCACGTCGGCGTGCCGGGCGCCCCGAACCACGAAAGCGCGTAGTTCGCCGGAAATGCCACTGCGCTCGCCGTGCCGTTCACGACCTCGATTGACTTGTCTCCGAATACGATGCCAATCCGATAGTCCGCACCGTTGTTGAGGATGGACAGCGGATTGGTGCAGCTTTGCGCACCTGCGATACCGATGCCGCAATCCACCCTCAGGTTGTTGACCAGATGTTGGGGGTTGAAGTCATAGGGGTCCGCCGTGGGCGCCCGGGCGCTTTCGTTCTGGATCGAGTTCTCGTCGTTGATGAGGAGCCGAAACGCCGTGCTGCCTTTCGGCACGTACCCTTCCGCGTACCGCGCCCAATGCAAGTGGGGGCGATCGCCATCCGCGACCACCAGATCGATGCTGCCGATAACGTTCTGAGCGCCGGGCGCGCGGTTGTCGCTGGAGCGTACGCCGAAGAATGCTCCGTAATTGCCTGTCGTGGACAGAGAGTAGAGCTGAACCATTCCGGTCTGGTCGGTGCCTGGCACGTACTTGTTGGCCCATGTCAGCCCCTCTCGGGCAGCCGCGCCAAAAAGGCCGGTCCTCGCTCCCAAGGTGTTGACCAGGAGGTTGCTGGAGGGATCGAAGCGCGGCTGATCAGTCCCCTTGGAGATGGTGGGAAAAACATCTAAGCCGACCGTCATAGTTCGCCCATCATCTTTCGGGGCTTGGACTGGCGCGGACGATTGCGGGCGCGGCGCATCGCGCGATTGCGCATGCACGCCGGGTGCCGTCAGCAGCAACCCGCAGATCACCGCTGCCTCCAAGACCACCCTCCAGCGCTTCTGCAACGTCTTCGCGGCGGACAATTTCATGCAACAAGCGCTCCTGGTGGTTAATCGATTGCGAATTGGGTGTTGGGACGGTACCCGCGCGGGCGATAGCTTGCGGCTGCGAAGCCTTCCAGTTGCACCTGATCCTTCCGCGAGACACGGTGCCGCGAAGGTGGCCAAAAACGACCTGCCGTTGCTAACTGTTGACCGTTAAACCGATTGAAAATACGTAGATTCAACGAAGGTTCAGCGGACGGCTACCGCTTGCCCTGTCGCACAAGGCCTAGAGCATTCATGCAATTTCATATTGATCGCAGTGACGGTGGATGGAACCAGCTCACCCCCCGCCAAATCGAGACTGCGTATGCAAGCTTCGACACCGACTATTACCTGAGTTCCAATTGCGATCTCGAATTGCGATCTCAAAGTGCGTTTGAACACTACCTGGCGCGAGGCTGGCGGCAGGGCCGCAACCCCAATGGGTTTTTCCGTACTTTAGATTACCTGATCGCGCACCCCCACCTCATCAGCAGCGGCCAGCATCCTTTTCTACATCATTTGTTCGGAGAGAGCCTCGCCGAGGTTGTTGACCGGGCCCTCGCGCCGACGCAGCACGACGCGGCGCAGCATGAGGCAACGGGAGACCTGCAACTTCCGGTGCTCACGCAGCCTCATCACAGGGCAGAGGCCGAGCTGACACCGCATGTCGGCGCCATCAAGCCTCTTTCCGAAGAAGAAGCACTTCGCGGCTTGTCGCAAGAAGAGATCGCTCGCCTTCAGGCGGAGTTTGACTCAGGGTTCTACCTTGCCCAGTATCCCGATGTGCGGATCTTGGAAACCGATCCGTTTATGCACTACATGACTCTGGGGTGGCTTGAGCGGCGCAATCCCAGCTCAGACTTTTCGACGAAGTTCTATCTGGATCTTTATACCGACATCGCGGCTTCGGGGATGAACCCGTTCGTTCACTGGGCGCTTCATGGCAAGCAGGAACTGCGCGCAGCGATCTCCTTCCGCCAGAAGATGGCGAAGCGGCACTATTCGCCCAAGGTCTCGGCCATCGTCCCCAACTACAACCATGGCCGGTTTTTGGCGCAACGCCTCGATTCCATTCTCTCGCAGACCTATCCGAATATCGAGATCACCGTCCTGGACGACTGCTCGAGCGACAACAGCCGGGAGGTCATCGACGGCTATGTCGAACGATACCCTGGGCGTATCCGGACGATGTACAACGAGACCAACTCAGGCGGGGTCTTCAACCAGTGGCGCAAGGGCGTGAGCGGCGTCGACGGCGAACTTGTATGGATCTGTGAGAGCGACGATTTCTGCGAGCCTGACTTCGTGGAGAAGCTGGTACCGAACTTCGCCGACGACAGCGTGCAGATGGCGTTCGGACGCATCCTGGAAACCGACATCGACGGTGCGGCCAACCTGTGGCTGGATACCTACCGTGAGCATGCCGAAGCAGGGATCTGGGGTGCTCACCTGGTTCGCCCCGCAGCAGACTGGTTCGCCCATGGCTTCGGCGTCAGCAACCTGATCGCCAATGTCGGCGGGTGCCTGTTCCGCCGTTCCCCGATCCCCTTGCACGTCTGGCAAGAGGCCGCGACGTACCGCGTCGTGGGCGATTGGTACCTGTACCTGCAGATTGCCGGCGGCGGTCAGATCGCCTGGGAACCGGAGGCGATCTCGTACTTCCGGCGCCATGGCTCGAACACGTCGTCAAGCTCGTTCAACGGCACCAGGTTCTATTCGGAACTTGAGCGGGTGATGATCGAGATGCGCAAGACGTGGGACATTCCCCACTCCACGGTCATCAAGTTCTACAACAACATTCTCGAGCAGTATCGCTATTTCAGTGTCGAGGAGGTCCACGGGTCCCTTGATCTGCACTGCAACCTGAACAAGATGCTCGCCGTCACGCGCCAGCGCAGGCATATCCTCCTGGCGATGCTGGGCTTTGTCCCAGGTGGTGGCGAGAACTTCCCAATCCAACTCGCCAATAGCCTGATCGAGGCCGGATGGATTGTCTCCATGCTCATCTTCGTGTCCGACGAGATGAACGAGCACATGCGCGCTTCGCTCAATCCCGCCGTGTCGGTCTATGACGCTGCCTGGGTTACCGAATACAATTGCGAGCGGTTCATTCGCGAGACAGGCGTATCGCTGATCCATTCGCACACCGTTGGCGCCGAAATGCATTTCTACCACATGTGGAATCTGGATCCCCAGATACCCTATCTGGTGACCCTCCACGGCTCTTATGAAGCCTCGGACATTCCGCCCGAGATGATGGTCCGGATCACGGAATCCGTCGACCATTTCGTGTACACCGCGGACAAGAACCTGTTGCCACTTGAAGGTCAGGGTATCGCGGCCGATCGCTTTACCAAGATGGCGAATGCAATGCCGATCGACCCTCTGCCCTTTCCACAGACCCGGCAGGAAATGGGCATCAGCGAAGATGCGATCGTCTTCACGCTGGTTGCGCGCGGGATCAAGCGCAAGGGCTGGCGCGCGGCGATCGAGGCGTTCTGCAAGCTTCGGAAACGCAACCCGGGCCGACCCATGCACTTGTGCCTCGTTGGCGAGGGCGACGAGCCGACGGCGCATCGCATGGTCCATGGCAACGATCCGGACATCAGCTTCCTGGGATACCAGGCGCGGATACATGGCCTCTATCGCCTGAGCGACGTGGCGATCGTGCCCACCCGCTTCGCAGGAGAATCCTATCCCCTGTGCATCATACAGGCCCTACAGGTCGGCACTCCGGTCGTCGCCACCGATGTCGGCGAGATCAGCAACATGATCGAGAATGAAGCGGGCGTACGTGGCGGCCTCATCGTCAAGGCGGTGCGCGACACGGATCGTTTCATCGACGCCTTCGCCGAAGGCATGCAGTCCATACTGGACGATCGCATGCGTCACGACTTGGCGCAGAACGCTCAGGAGCTCGGCCACAAGTACGACATGGCGCCACTCGTCGGTATCTACGGCGACCTTTACTCACGGACCATCGTGCAGTCTGATCCTGCGTCCATCGCGGTTGCCGCATGAGCTGAGGTTTACGCGGTAAACACGGCGTCAACCCCACCAAGGACGTCTACCGCCATACCGGTGCCCGCGATCAACTGCGCGAACCCTGCCACCGCTGTCGCAATCTCTTCATCAGCGGGCGAGAGCGCCTGGGTGATTGCAACACGTCGCCCAGGTAGCTGTTGGCGCGCGGCAAGCCATCAGCGATCGACGATACGGCGCGCATGTCGAGCTGCCCCAGCGCCTCGTCGGAAAAGGCAGGCGTGTAGTAGATGCAATCTTCGAAGTAATAGTGGGTTACCTGCGACCAGCGTGTGAGCGTGTTGTCGCTCTGCGGGCTGCCGCCATGGAGAAGGTTCGCCGACCAGATCAGCGCTTGCCCCTTGCGCGCCAGGAAGGGCTCTTCGATTGCGCCGGTTGCCTCGCGCAAGGCGCGCCAGGCATGGGCGAACGGATCCTGCGCCGATGCCGCCGCACTCCCGAAGCCACGGCGTCCGATCAAGGAATTGCTCAGGACCGGCCAGCGGTGAGATCCGGGCAGGTAGAACAACGGGCCGGCTTCCGGACCGATATCCTCCATCGCCAGCCACACGCCGCACATGAAGCGCTCGGGGAGGCTGGAGAAGTGAACGGTGTCGGTGTGCGCTTCCTGCTCTGTCCCCACGGGGAAGTTCAGCGTCTGGAACGGAAAGGCCCGGCGCCCGTACAGTCGCCCGAGCAGATCGAGGACGATTTCGTTCGCGGCGATGGCACGCACGTCCTCGTCGTATCTCCAGGCATCCTGCAGGCGCCGTTCGCCGGCCGTCTTGTCGCTTTGCGGATCATCGAAGTCGATCCCATAGTGGGGACCCAGATTGGCCTTGATCCTGGCAATTCTGGCATCGAGATCGCCATCGGGGAAATCGAGGACTCCATAACCTCGATGATGCAGCTCGCTGGCGAGCCGCTGCTCCTTGTCAGTCAAGCCCATGGAGCCGAGTTGGCCGGGCAGCAGCGGAGATTCGACGAGCGGCAAGCCGGGGAGAGGGTTTGTCACGAGTTGGCGGCGTCCTTGATTGCGTCGCATGGCGCTACGCGATCTCGTGCCATTCAGCGCCCTAATTTCGAAGCATGGTAACTTACGCGGCGCATGGATGCCATCTTCCGATCATGATCCGGGCCGGTTCGAACGCCCAGGCTCCCCGAGGGCACCGGCATCACCGTGGGCGGCCATTGACGAGATCGCAGATCAGGACGGCAAGGTCGTCCAAAGCCTCCGACGACAATTCGAGTGCAGCGCCATGACTTTCGGCGTATCCGCCCTGCGAACTCGGCAATGCCGCTCGCACGGCACTCCCGCCCTTGCGCGCCATCTTTGCGCCGTCCCCGCGTGACTTGCTGCCCGACGACCCGTACGACACCCTACAAGTCGCAGGGTACTGGTAACTAATGCCGAAGTTATCCTCGAGCCATTGTTCCTGCTCCGCAACCGCGGCGATGACCCGGCGGCGAATGCCGGGTGGCAGCCGAAAGGGCCGGCCGCGAACACCAAGGAGGTTGAGCGCTTCTCGTCCATTGCGCCTCGCCGGAAGGATGGAGCCGGCGGTGAGAAGCGGCCGCATCGCATTGATCCGGCTCAAGAGCGTCAGAGCCTCATGCGACATGCACTTGTTTTGTTGCTGCGAACCTTGCTGTTCGCCGACGGGGATCTGCAGACCAAGGACCGAAAGGAAGTGCGACAGTATGCCCTGCGGGTAGGCGGCCGCGTCCTCGTAGGAGTAGACCGTGACCGAGCTGCGCCCGAACAGCTTGATCGCTGTGCCGATACGTTCCCGGTATAGCGGGATCGGAAGATCGTCGTACAGACGGTTCAGGGTGTCGCCCCCCTTGACCATTTCTTGTATCACACTGCGCACCCAGTCGGGACCATTCCTTACGCCGAAGACGATCTTCCACCTGAGCCCGAACTGCCTGCCCCAAACTTGAAGTCTTCGCATCTCGCTTTCGCCAAGATTGTACACCCCTTCGGCCGACAAGATCAGCATATTCCACTCGTGGCGGTCCAGTTCGCCTTCGATATTTGCGAAGTAAGCGCCAATTTGATCCCGCAGGTCCTCGTTTGACTTCCCCTGGATCTTGTTCGTGATGTGTAACATCGGATCGTCATGGAACATGCTGCATAGCGCATCTGTAAGGTTGGGCGAGATGCTTGGCATCAGGACCTGGTGATCTTGCCGCAGCACCTTGCGCAAGGCGAATAACTCATTCTGAATGTAGGTAGTGCCCGTCTTGGGCAACCCGGCGTGCAGAACGATCGTTCGCTGATGGCGCAAGCGCCAGCGCTTCTCAAGGTAGTGCATGAATAATCGTAATTGCCTCGCACATGTCTAAGTTTTACCGTGGGAATACGTACAAGATATAGATTGGCAATGGGTTCATCGCAGATTCTCTTTCCAAGCGTAGGCTAAGTCTTCGGCGTAGCTGCTCCTGATCGCAGGCAATCGCCCGATCATGCCAACTCACTAACATCGCGCGGATCGTGTTCGAGGCGATCAGCCGATCCTGGCGGAACAGGCGGTTCACTTCGCCTTCCGCCGATCGAGCATTCGTTGCCCGTCGATACGCAACTCGCCTTTGGGCCCAACGAATCGGTAGAGCGTCTGGCGGGTGATCCCGAGTTCGGCACAGAGCTCGGCGACCTTAGTTTCAGGTTTGCCCATCGCCGCTTGGGCGAGGCGCAGCTTGGCCGGCGTCATCTTGAACGGGCGACCGCCGCTCCGCCCACGGGCGCGGGCGGCGGCGAGACCCGCCTTGGTCCGCTCGACGATCAGATCGCGCTCGAACTCGGCCAAACCGGCGAAGATCGCGAAGACGAGCCGGCCGTTAGCGGTGGTGGTGTCGATCGACGCGCCCTCGCCCGCGAGTACCTTCAGCCCGATATTGCGCTTCGTAAGGTCGCCGACCAAGTTGACGAGGTGGCGCAGGTCGCGCCCCAACCGGTCGAGCTTCCACACGATCAGCGTGTCGCCATGGCGCAACGCCTTGATACACGCCTCTAGCCCCAGCCGATCGTCGCGCTTGCCCGATGCGGCATCGGTATAGAGGTGATGCTCCAGATCGACCCCGGCCTTCGCCAGCGCGTCGCGCTGTAGGTCGATGGCCTGGCTGCCGTCAGCCTTCGATACGCGCGCATAACCGATCAGCGCCGTCACTTTAACGTGCGTCCACGTGACAGATGATAGCAGCGCCGCAAGTCGGCACCTTTCTGTCACTTAACCAGTCACTCCCGCTGTGTCGCGCCAACGTTCTCATGGCAAGATTGTGTGACAGCAAGGGAGCAGGGTCAAGATGATTGCGCGGTTCCTGTCGCCAGCGCAGCGCGTCACAATGTTCGATCCGCCATCGGACCCCGCTACGATCAAGCGGCTGTACAAGTTCGGCCCCCAACGTTCTGGTCAAGGTGTTCCGGCGATGCGTTCCGCCAACCGGATCGGCTATGCGGTGCAACTCAATTACTCCCTTATGCCGGCCTAGCGATCAAACCCCTAGGCGCCACCTGCCGCAATTCCCACGGTTGTGGCCGCCCCAGATCGGCTGCGTGCCCGACGCCTTCGCCGACTATGCCGCACGCGAACGACACTGTGCGAGCATGACGCCGCGATCGATTGCCGGATCGGATTGCGCACCTTCGAGTGCGCTGATCGCGGGTGGTCCTTGCGACCGCCAGCGGGGTGCCGCATAGACCAAGTGCTGCGATGCTATCCATGCCGATACTGTTCGGGCATCAGTGATGCTGCGCAAGTCCCCCGGCTATCTGCGCCAGAACTCCGTGGAGCGCGCTCTGTTCATGCTCGACTGGCCAGACGATGTCGAACTGCGCTGGCGCACTATCGCCGACCTCAACAAGGGCGAGGCCCACGACGCCCTCGCCCGGTATTCTTGAGACGCCACGGCAGATCTTCCATCAGGGCAACAACTTGGTGCTGCCAAGCACGCGGCTCGAAGTGCTCGGCGCTGTCCTAACCTTGTCCGCCCAGGCCGGAATGCCCTTCCATGCCGCGCGGGCACAAATCGAGGGGACACTCATCGCGCGTCCAAGTACCGACAGTAAGGAGGAAAGATCGCGGTGGGCCTGCTTCCGATCCTGGCTCGTCACTACGCGCCGAACGAGGTTATGGGGATCAAGAACCCGGCAGAGTTCGTGACGTATCTTCAGTTCTATCGCCGCCGATATGGGCTCTGATCGCTGGTCATCTTCGCAATCGTGATCTTGCTCGTCATCGGTGCGGGCTATGCAGTGTATAAGTTCATCGACGATCCCGATTAGCTTAACCTGTTCTATGCGGCCACTGGCGTCATTTAACTGGTTAAACTGACGGCCGGTTGGTGCTTCAAGGTGGCAGGAGGTGCCGTCTTGAGTGGTCTACCGATGCTGATGCTGACGCCGGAGCAGATGCGGCGGATCGAGCCGTTCTTTCCGCCTTCACATAGAGTGCCGCGGGCGGATGATTGACGGGGGCTAAACGGCATTCTGTTCGTGATCCGCAATGGCCTGCGCTGGCGGGATGCTCCTACTGGCTACGGTCCGCACAAGACCATCTACAATCGCTTCATCCACCGAAGCCGGGGGGGTGTGTTCAACCGCATTCTGGCTAGACTGTCTGCGCAGGCCGGTGAAGTCGATACGCTGATGATCGATGCCACTCATCTGGAGGCACATCGCACGGCAGCCAACCTGCTAAAAAAAGGGGCTTTACCCCAATGTATCGGGCGCATCCGGGGCGGCCTGAACACCAAGCTGCAGGTCGTGTGCGACGAGAAAGGACGGCCCTTGCTTGTGCACCTGTCGGAAGGACAGACCACGACCACAAGACTGCCGCCGCCGCTCTGAACGACCTGCCGCCCGCCCGCTTCCTCCTTGCCGATCAGGCGTACAGCTCTCTCGCCTTCCGCCGCGCATTGAACGAGCGAGGCATAACACCGTGCATCCCCCGCATGCCAAGCACCATACCCAGCATACCTACGATCGCATGCTCTACCGACAACGCTACAGGATTGAGAATCTGTTCGTCCGCCTCAAGGACTGACGGCGCATCCACACCTGCTACGATCGATGTGCTCACACCTTCCTGCCAGCTATCGCCTTCGCCGCAGCCTTCATCTTCTGGATCAATGAGTTGTGTAATTGCGACTGCTTGCCTCGGACCTCGATTGAGGCGCACACTTCTGGTTGTCGAGTCCTGAAGGAAGGAAGCAGCCATGAAGCACTGTGCCGGATTGGACCTGTCGATGGAAAGCACGCAGGACTGCATCGTTGACGAAACCGGTCGGAAGCTGGTGTCGGAAAAGGCCGAGAACTCTCCGGAGGCGTTTGCCGCGATGCTGGAGCGCTATATTATCGTCAGCCAGTCGCAGGCCTGCGAAATCCTCATGACCATACCGGGCGTTGGTGTGCAGACATCCGCTGCGTTCGCCGCGGCAATGGATGAGGCGGGCCGCTTCCGACAATCGCGCAATGCCGGCGCGTATTTCTGCCTATTGCCCAGACGCCACAACTCGGGTGAGCTCGACTGGACAGGCCGGATCACCAAACAACGCGACGGGAGTGTGCGCAAGCTGCTGTACGAAGCCGCCAACTCGGTCCTCACCCGCAGCCGGGAGACGTTCGCCTTAAGACATGGGCCATGAGAATTGCCAAGCGTCGTGGTCTCAAGAACGCCCGCTTCGAGTCAATGCAACGTTCGCCTTTGTGAGACCCGATACAGCACGACCATGCTTCGGCTCGGCCAGTACGGACAGACAGACCCATGAAACCCTCAAGGGATCAGCACCGCCTAGCTCTGCAATTACAGATCCTGACCCTAGCCGATGAGCGTTCGGACCGTCGCCATCGGCAGGAACAGCCGCAGGCGATGGGACGCCAGGGGGGCGAAGCCGTAGCTGGTGTAGAGCGCCAGGCGCTTGGCCACTGTCTCCGGGTCGCCGCAGTCGAGCACGTCGAGCATCACGACCGCGATGCCGAGGGTGTCGGCGGCGCGGGCGAGGCGGGTCAGGGCGTCGACCAGCAAGTCGCCGCCATAGCCGCGGCCCTGAAACCGGCGATCGACGCCGATCATCGAGATGTAGGCCGCCGGAATACTGCCGTGCGCAGGGCGGGAGCGCGCGAAGCGGTCGGGCAGTTCGGCGTAGTCCACCGCATGCGCGTTGAGGGCGTAGAAGCCGATCAGTTCGCCTTCCGGGCCGGTCATCACGAAAGTGCGGATGTTGTCCGCCTTGGCGAGCTTGTTCGCGGTGCGGCGGAAAAAGTTGTCGACCTGGTCGATCCCGCAGGAGAACCCCGCGCGGTCGTGCAGGGCGGGATCGAGCGGCTCCACGATCATGCGCCCCGGCTCCGAAGACCCGACGGTTTCGGGCTCGGTCACCTGCTGGCGATCGTCTCGCGATGGCGCGCGAACGCCGTGCGCAGCCGGTCGGTCGGTGCCGGCGGCACATCGAGGGCGGCGAAGAACGCCTCATGGTCGACCGGCTGCAAGCTGGTACGCTCATGCGCCGCGATCGTCTCCATGGCCGAGCGATACGCGGCGTTCATCGTGAAGACGGAGTCGTCCACGCCCGCAAGCGCGGCCGCCCGCTGGATGGCCTGCTTGATCCGCGGCTTGGTGCGAAAGTGCATCCGCTCGCTGCTGCGCTCCGCAATCGCGCCGACCTGATCTTCGAAACCCAGCATGACGACCTCTTCCAGCTCGGTCAATATGTACGCCGAATAGGCGTACATATCAAGAGAGCTCCGTGGGTGTACGCGCGTAGCGTCCGCGTAGCACGTCGCCTGGCAGCTTTGGCGCGGCGCGCGCTGGCGCTGCTACGCTGATACGCCGTTCATATCACACGCCAATCCGCTCGAAGTCGCGGTGCTACCCATAGCGTGATGTGTGCCCCCTCACTGGACAGCTACTTCAAGCAGGAGGCTCTCGTTCCAGGTAGAGCCATCACGATCGGCGTCCTGCAGAAACCTGGCCGGTGTGACAGCCGGCGACCAGATCGGCAGCGAAACCCCCTGCGATGCGCGACCTTGCTGTTGCAAGAAGGTCACATGCGGAGGCAATTTGGCCGATTGTGACGTTTCCAAAGCAACCATCCTCGTGCAAGGGCCGTTCGGACACTCGAAATTCGAGGTTCAAGGAGGAATTATGAAGACCAAGGCTCTCACACTCGCAGCGATCGTCGCCGCAGGCTTCGCCGCGCAGCCGGCTTTCGCGCAGGACGCGTCGACCGTCGATCTCGCACCCAACGGCACCTCGTTCCGCGGCTTCCGCCTCGAAGCCAACGCCGGCGGCGACCGCTTCATGTCGGAAGGCGAGCATAACGACAAGTTCGGCTACGGCGGCACCTTCGGCTTCGACGGTACGCTCGGCGAGCGCGTCGTGATCGGCGCCGAGGGCAGCTACTGGCGTCCGGGCAACGGCAACGAGAACTGCACCGGCCTCGCCGACCGCAACTCCATCTGCCACAAGGGTTTCCAGGAAATCGGCGCGGCGTTCCGCGTGGGCTATCTGGTCAGCCCGCAGCTGCTGATCTTCGGCAAGGGCGGCTACGTCAACCGCGAGCAGCGCAAGCGCATCGTCGGCCCGACCGGCCGTCAGCTGGTCTATGACCACTACAATGCCGACGGCTATCAGCTGGGCGCCGGCGCCGAGTACACCCTTACGCAGGGCCGTGCCCCGGTCTACGTGAACGCGCAGTACGTCTACTCGAACTTCCACGGTCACTCGTCGGCGCAGCGCGTCATGGGCGGCGTGGGCATCCGCTTCAAGTAAGCCTTGTCGATCCCGGCCGGCGCCATAGGGTGCCGGCCGGGCTCCTCACTTCCGACTGACGAATGCGGCCAGGCCGCAGGTCGCCAGCACGGGACCGAGCCAGTCGATGGTCTGGTCCAACTTCGGCCAGACACGGCCATCGAATACAGCCCACCATGGCATGTTGGCGCGCAGCCCGGCGCCGTAGACTTCGATCCAGCGGTACTCTGCCTGCGCGGCCTCTCGCCCGATGAAGTAGCCGGATGCCAGCGCGGCCCCGGTCCACCATCGACCGGTGAGCAGACCGACGATCGCCTGCACCGCCAGCGCGACAAGCGCATGCTCGAAATACATCATCGCGATAGAACCCGCAGCTCAGGCACGGGCTGCATGGTACGTGCGAGCGCGCTCACGTTCGGCCAGCGCCCTGGCCTATCCGGCGCCAAAGTCCGCCGGCGTACGGATTCCTACCGCTCGCCAGGGTTGACCGATCCGCGCCTCCCATCTGTCGCGCAAGCTCCACAGCCAGTTGACGCGCCGCTCGGCAAGACCCCGAACGCTGAGCAAGTCCCCGCCCAGCCAAGGCAGGAACGGATTGCGCCGGGCGTAGGACCATAGCTCGACACGCTCACCGGCCTCCACCGCGGCGCCGCGCGCATGGAAGCCAAGCGTATCGGCAACGACCAGCGTATTGCCCGCCACCGCCAGAGGTTCGGGGCTCGCCAGATTCATTGCCGCCAAATCCTGTGCGGAGACCCGAGGCGAACCGCGCGCCGACAGCCGATCGATCGTTCCCGGCTCCGCCAGACTGCGTCGCTTCTCCCAGGCGAGCCGCTCGGGCGTGAGGCGGTGCGATCCGCGCACGAAAGTGAACGGCCCCTGCTCCTCGCTCACCGGGTTGAGGAACAGCCATGCCTTCATCGACGAGTGGAAGCTGTCCGCATGGAGTGTTTCCTGCGGATCGGGATCGGGCGGCCCATCGTGGCTGACGATCGTCTGCACATAATGCAGCGGCGTCGTGCGGAAGCTGGCGACGTAGTGGAATAGCGCGACCAGGTCCTTGCGGTCGAGCAGCTCCCTCAAGGCCGGAACGGTCGCCAGCATGGCCGGGTCGATCGCCAGCCTGCGCGTGATCGCATCGCCTTGCCGCATCTCGCGCGCAGGACCCCGGTAGGAGAGGACGGCCGCGCGCAGAGCGGCAAACTGCGAAGGCGGGACCACGTCCGGGATCACGACGAAGCCGTCGCGATCGAACGCCTCGCGCCACGCGACCGGCACCGCTCGCGCCAGGCGGCGGCGGCGCCAGGCCGTCATCCGCGCCGCCACTCTGACTCGGCCGACATGAAGCCCCAGCGCGTTGAAGCGCGGCGAACCGAGGATGGGATTGTCGAGGAAGCTCTTTGCCGAGGTGAGCAGCTGCAGCGTCCACACGGGCGCCAACAAGGCCGTCTTGATGTTCATCGTGGTTCGCCACCGAAGGTCCACGCGCACCGGATGGCGCACGCCCGCCTGCGGCTGTCGTCAGGAAGTCGCAGACTTCACCACCATATCGATCGCTAGGAGCCGCGCGACGAGAGGCTCGAACTGGTCGAGCGGCAAGGCGTTCGGTCCGTCCGACAAAGCCGTGTCCGGATCGGGATGCGTCTCCATGAACAAGCCCGAGACCCCAGCCGCGACCGCAGCGCGGGCCAGCAGCGGCACGAACTCGCGCTGACCGCCGGAGCTGTCGCCCAGCGCGCCGGGCTGCTGCACCGAATGCGTGGCATCGAACACCACCGGACACCCGGTCTGCGCCATGATCGCGAGGCCGCGCATGTCGGAGACGAGATTGTTGTAGCCGAACGACGTGCCCCGATCGCAGACCATGAAGGCATCGGGGTCCTGGCCCGCGGCGATGGCCGCATTGCGTGCCTTGGCGACGACTTGCGCCATGTCGGCAGGCGCCATGAACTGTGCCTTCTTGATGTTCACCGGCTTGCCGGAGGCGGCGACCGCGGCGATGAAGTCAGTCTGGCGGGCCAGGAACGCGGGGGTCTGGAGCACGTCCACCACTTGCGCCACCGCTGCGACCTGCGAGGCATCGTGCACGTCGGTCAGGATCGGCAGGCCGGTCTCGGCGCGCACCTTCTCCAGGATGCGCAGGCCTTCGTCCATGCCGGGCCCGCGGAAGGAGCGGTCGGAACTGCGGTTCGCCTTGTCGAACGAGCTCTTGAAGACGATCAGCAGGTCCAGGCGCCGCGCCACTTCGGCAAGGGTGTGCGCGATGGAGAGCACCAATTGCTCGCTTTCGATGACGCAGGGACCGGCGATCACGAACAGCGGCGCATCGGCGCTTATTTCGCGGTTGCGGAAGATCATCGTTCGCCACCCTCGCAGTCGGCTAAGTTGTTGATACATGGAAGAACCTGCCGGCCTCGGCAAAGTTCTGCACACCTTTGCATGCAGCCGCGCCCCTTGGAACCAAATGAAACGACTGGCAATCAGGATCGCCTTCAATTATCCGTGATGGCTGTAATAAGCTTTGCGCAAGCTGTTAGAAACACGAAGAACCCTGCGAATGTCCCCGGAAGTGTCATCGTCCCGCTCGACCGCATCGGCGCTCAAGACCCTCGACATCGAGATGAAGGCTCTGGAGCGGTTGCGCGACGCGATGCGGGCGCCGCAGCTCGGCCGCGCCATCGAAGCCGCCATCCACGCCATCGTCGAAGTGCGCGGCCGCGTGATCGTCACCGGCATCGGCAAGAGCGGGCAGATCGCCTCCAAGATCGCCGCGACCATGCGCTCGACCGGCACCTCGGCGCTGTACCTCCATCCCAGCGAGGCTAGTCACGGCGATCTGGGCATCATCACCGACGACGACATCGTGCTGGCCATCACCTGGTCTGGCGAGACGGCCGAGCTGGGCGACATCCTGCACTATTGCCGGCAGCGCGGCGTCAAGCTGATCGTCGCGACGTCCCATGTCGACAGCACTGCCGGGCGAGCCGCCGACATCTGCCTGGTCATGCCGCAAGTGCGCGAAGCCTGCCCGAACGAGTTGGCGCCCACCTCGTCGACGACTCTCCAGCTGGTTCTCGGCGATGCGCTGGCCGTCGCGCTGATCGAGGCGCGCGGGTTCACGCCGTCGGACTTCCGCGCCTTCCATCCCGGCGGCCGCCTGGGCGCGCAGCTGTGCGAGGTGGGGCAAATCATGGGGACGGGCGAAGCCGTGCCGCGTGTCGATCGCGATGCCTCGCTCAAAAGCGCGACGATCGAGATGAGCCTCAAGCGCTACGGCTGCACCGCCGTGGTCGACGAGGCGGACGTGCTGGTCGGCGCCTTCACCGACGGCGACTTGCGCCGCTGCATCGCCGTCCATGACCTCAACGACAAGATCGGCCTGCACATGTCGCCTCGTCCGGTGACGGTGAGCGCGAGCACGCTCGCGTCCGAGGCCCTGCGGCTGCTGAACGAGAACGCGGTGTCGGTGCTGTTCGTCGTGGAAGATAGCGGCCGGCTCGCCGGGATCGTCCATATGCACGACATCATTCGAGCAGGTGTCGTTGCCTGAGGTGGCGAACGACCTGATCGTCGTTCCCGCACGGTTCGGATCGACCCGCCTTCCGGGCAAGCCCTTGCTGCCGATCGCCGGACGCAGCTTGCTGGAGCGCGTGGTGGCGGTGGCGCGCGCCGCGGCCGACCAAGTGGGCCGTTGCGATGTCGTAGTCGCCACCGACGACGCGCGCATTGCCGAACATGCGCGCGCCATCGGCTCCGAAGTCGCCATGACCGAGGCCGCGCTCAACTCCGGCTCGGCCCGGGCCTGCGCGGCAGCGCGTGCGCGCCCAAGCGTTCCGGCATTCGTGATCAACCTGCAGGGCGACGCACCGTTCGTTCCACCGGCGGTGGTCTCGGGCTTGCTCACGACGTTGCGGAGCAGCGATGCCGACGTTGCCACGCCCGTCTATCGGCTCAGCTGGGAGCGGCTCGACCGCTTGCGGCAGCACAAGGAGACCTCGCCGTTCAGCGGCACCACCTGCGTACGGGACGAGCATGGCCGGGCGCTGTGGTTCTCCAAGACGATCCTGCCGGCGATCCGCGACGAGGCCGCCCTGCGCGCGGCCGGTCCCCTCTCCCCAGTCTGGCAGCATCTCGGCCTCTACGGCTACCGGATGGGCGCGCTGGACTGGTTCGCTGCCGCTCCGCAGAGCCGGTACGAGCGGCTTGAGGGGCTGGAGCAGCTGCGCTTCCTGGAAGGCGGCAAGACCATCGCCACGATCGAGGTCGAGCAACCCCTTCATGCAATGTCCGGCATCGACACCCCGGCCGACCTTGCGCTTGCGGAAGCGGCTATCGCGCAATGGGGCGATCCCTTTCCCGGCTAAGCCGAGGCTGGCCTTTCGAGGGCCGGCGCGGCTATGGCGCGGCATGTTCGTCATCGTGCGCCATGGAAACACCTTCGAAGCCGGCGAGCCGCCGCGGCGGATCGGCGCGCGCACGGACCTGCCGCTGACCGGAGCCGGAGTGACGCAGGCCGAGGCGCTCGGCCGCCACTTTGCCGAACAGGGTGACCGCTTCACGCGGGTGCTGGTCTCTCCGCTCCTGCGCACTCGGCAGACTGCCGAGGCGATCCTGAAGCATCTCGATCTCAAACCTGTGCCGGAGCCATGCGACTGGCTGCGCGAGGTCGATCATGGTCCGGACGAGGATAGGTCCGAGGCGGCGGTCTTGGGTCGGATCGGCCAGGACGCCCTCGACGCTTGGGACAGGCACGCCACCGCCCCGGAAGGCTGGACCGTCGATGCGCCGACGCGCCTGGCGGCGTGGCGCGCTCTGTTCGCGGCGCCGCAGCACGGCGCGACGCTCGTGGTCACCAGCAACGGGGCGGCGCGCTTCGCGCTCATGGCGGACCCTGCGTTGATGGAGGCCAGCGCGCGGCTGCCCTCGCTGAAGCTGCCCACCGGCGGCTATGGCGTGATCCGGCGTGATGCAGCCGGGCTGCTGAACGTGCAGTCGTGGGGCTTGCGGCCATGACCGGCACGCCCGTCGCTCTGCTGCGCGCGCCGCCCTTTCCAAGCGTCGATGCGCGCGTGTCCGTGCCCCTCGACACACCGCCCGAGCCGCAGCCGATGGCGCCAGCGGACCTGTTCGCACTTCTGCGCGAGGCTCGCGTCGGAGGACGGTTCTGGGCCGATCACGCGAAGCTGGCGACGCCGGCCGGCATCGTCGTGAAGCCACGCGGCGACGGCGAGATCGCGTCTGAGCTTGCCGGGATGACCCCGCAGCAGCGCCAATCGGCACTGTGGATTGCGTCCGATCGCCGGATGGCCCGCAAGCTCGCCCAATTCGTCCGAGCCGAAAACGGCGCGTGGCGCGGCGACGTCGATCCCTGGTCCGCGCTGGAGGGAGCGCAGATCCTCGTCGCGCACGGCGATGACGAGTGGGTGGCCATCGCCCGCATCCTCGGCATCGAGGTCCGCGTGCTCTCGCCAGGCCGCTTCGGCACGCCCGACAGTGATGCCGCGGAACTCGACAGGCGCGTCGCGGCAGCGCTCATGGCGGCTCACTGGCGCGATCCGTTCACGGGCGCACCCTCCTCGATCGAGGCGACGATCGAGTTGCTGGCCATGTGGCGCACGATGCTCGATGCGAACCGCGCCATCGCCGCCGTGTGCGGCATGGCCTGGTGGAAGCGCGCGGAGATCCGGCGCTTCCTGTGGCATCCGCAGCGCCGGCTGCGCCTGTTCCGCAGCGCTGGCCGGGCCCTCGCCACCGCGGACCGTCGCCACGGCGCCTTGGCGATCTGGCCCTCGCGCGTGTCGGGCGCGCTGATCGCCCAGAGCCGCGACAAGCGCGTGCCGCTGATGCGGGTGGAGGATGGATTCGTCCGCTCGGTCGGCTTGGGCGTGCATCTGGTGCCACCCTCCTCGGTGGTGGTCGATGCCGCCGGCATTCACTTCGATCCGCGCAGCCCCAGCGATTGCGAGCAGATTCTGGCGACGACCCAGTTCTCCCACCGCCTGCTCGAACGCGCCCGGGCTCTACGCGAGACGATCGTCACGGCAGGCATCAGCAAGTACGCCGCCGGTGCGACCGAGCCGGTGCCGCAGCGACAGCCCGGCCGTCGCCTCGTGCTCGTCGCTGCGCAAGTGGAGGACGACATGTCGGTGCTGGCAGGTGGCGGCGGGTTGACCTCGAACCTGGAGGTCCTGCGCCGTGCCCGCGCGCTGGAGCCCAACGCCGAGATCTGGTTCCGCCCGCACCCCGATGTCGATGCAGGGCATCGCAAGGGATCGGTGCCCGACGCCGAGGTGCTGACCCTGGCCGACCGGATAGTGCGCGGGCCGAGCATGGCGGCGCTGCTGGAGGCGGTCGACGCGGTGCACGTGCTCACCTCGCTCACCGGCTTCGAAGCGCTGCTGCGCGGCTGCGCTGTCACCTGCCACGGAACCCCGTTCTATGCGGGTTGGGGGCTGACCCGCGACCTTGGCCAGATACCCGACCGGCGCGGCCGCGCGCTGTCCCTCGACGCCTTGGTGGCCGGAGTGCTCATCCTGTACCCGCGCTATCTCGACCCTGTGACCACGCTGCCCTGCCCGCCCGAGGTGCTGGTCGCCCGCATGGCGACAGCTCAGGCACCCAATCGCCTGGGCTGGATCGAACCCCTGCGCCGCTGGCAGGGCCGGCTCACGGCAGCGCTGCGATGAGCGCCGTCATCCTCGACATCTCGCGCCTGATCTCGCGCGTGCGCTACTCGACCCCGTCGGGCGTGGACCGCGTGGAGATGGCCTATGCGCGCGGATTGCTGGCGCACTATGGCGAGGCGCTGACCTTCGCCGCCGTACATCCGACCGGTCTTTACGGCCGCCTGCCGCGCCAGGCTGCGCTGGCCTACCTCGACGAGCTGGAGCGTCGCTGGTCGAGCCAGGAGGATCATCCGCCCCAGCGCTCGCTGCCATCGATCCTGCCGCAGCTTGCAAGGCTGCTGCCCTCGCGCGGGAAGGCGGTGCTGCCCAATGCCGTCTACGTGCAGGCCTCGCCGCATCATCTGACGAACCTGACCAAAGTGCAGCGCATTCTGGCGCGCGAGCAGGCGCGGTTCCTGTGCATGGTGCACGACCTGATCCCGATCGAGTTTCCAGAGTATGCCCGGCCGGGCGGCGCGGCACTGCACCGCCGGCGTATCGAGACGGTTGCAGTGACCGCCGATGCGGTGATCGTCAACTCGGCGGCGACCGGCCGCTCGGTGCAGCCCTGGCTCGATCGCGGTGCGAGGCGAGCCAGCGTCGACGTTGCCCTGCTGGGGACCGAGCTCCTGGCTGCCGGCGAAGCGCCGTCCAGTGCCGATCGGCGGCCTTACTTCATCTGCCTCGGCACGATCGAGCCGCGCAAGAACCACCTCCTGCTGCTGCATCTGTGGCGCCAGTTCGCCAAAACGCTGCCCCCCAGCGAAGTGCCGCGCCTCGTCGTCGTCGGCCGGCGTGGGTGGGAGAACGAGCAGGTCGTCGACATGCTGGAGCGATGCCCTGCCCTGGCCGATCATGTCGAGGAGCTAAGCGGCTGTTCCGACGCACGCCTGGCCGCCCTGCTGCGCGGCGCGCGGGCCTTGCTCATGCCCTCCTTCGCCGAAGGCTACGGCATGCCGGTGGCCGAGGCGCTGTCGGTCGGCACGCCGGTGATCTGCAGCGACATCGCGGCGCATCGTGAAGTCGGTCTCGACGCGCCAGATTATCGCGATCCGCTCGACGGGCCGGGGTGGACTGCCGCGATCCTGGATCACACCGCGCGGGGTCCGGGACATCGCGAGCAGAAGGCACGCCTGGAGAGTTGGCAAGCGCCGACCTGGGAAGGGCACGTCGCGATCGTCGCTGGCGTCATCGCCCGGCTGCACGGTCGC
>NZ_JACHLR010000024.1 GCF_014204535.1 Novosphingobium chloroacetimidivorans | reverse complement strand
CACAGCCAAAAACCCGGATCAAGCGTCTCCCCCAACCCACCTCGTCGAAAAGAACGTCAGGTCGGCAACGTGCCGCAGAGTTTCCGCACGGTCTGCCATCCTTTTTGGGAAAGCAGCAGCTCCGCCCTATGTCGGCTATCGCCGCCGGCCATTCCGAAAGCGGACCGGCAGCTCTCCACCACGTTGCGACGTTCCCGACCGGCAAACCTGAGGGACAGAAAGCCACTCACTTTGCGTCATTCCAGGCCAGGTCTGACGGCTTTGGGGCTTAGCGTACGTTTTCGACCATCCTCTCACCGGTCCCCTTATACGCAGGTCGACGTGAGATCATGCTCTCCGCCGCAGCACGGCATGCATCGAACGGATCAAGACGCGAGCTCCCTTTCGGCGGGCAAGCCGCCGGGATCACGCTATTGCGATCGCATTGCAGGCGACCGACGCGGGCGACGCTCGCTGGGTAATATGACGTGTCAAAGTCAGCATGGACACAAGTGCCGCAGTGAAACCCGCCCTCATCATCGCCGTGATCGACGACGACAAGGGAATGAGAGACGCGATCGTCGAAATACTCGAGCTGGATGGCTATGCCGGCAGGGGTTTCGCCAGCGCAGCCTCGTTCCTCGCCATAGAGCCGCTAGATCCCTGCGATTGCATCATTTCCATATTGAGGATGCCCGGCATCGACGGCGTCGGGTTGCAGCGCAGGCTCAACCTTGCCGGATCGCGCATTCCCATCGTCTTCGTCTCATCTTACGATCGCGAGCGGACGCGCCTCCGAGCCTTGGACGCTGGTGCCATCAGTGTGCTGCGAAAGCCAGTCAGCGCAGCCGAGCTGACGGATGCGGTGCATCTCGCGCTCGGCATCGGTGCACGGATCCTCTACGATGACTCACCAGGCATGGCGGGCGCAGACATCAAGCTGGTCTAGCCTCCGGCGCCGGCGGGAGGCGGCAGCTGAACACAGCGCCCCCGTCCGTTCCGTTCTCAGCTGCGATGTCACCGTCATGCGCGCGCATGATGCTGGCGCAGATAGTCAACCCCATCCCCATCCCGTCATCCTTCGTCGAGAAGAAGCCGTCGAAGAGATTGTCCAGATGCTCCTCCGCGATGCCGGGCCCGGTGTCAGCGACCTTCAGGACGATCCGTCCGTTTGCCTCCACGTCGGTCGACACCGCGATATGGCGAGGTCCCTCCCCCTCCCGCTGGTCGATGGCGTGCATCGCATTCACGAGGAGGTTGACGACCACCTGCTGCAGCTGGATCCGGTCGCCGAGGACCAGTGGAAGATGGCTTCGCAGAAGGGGGCGGATGGCGATCCGCCGCTGTATGCTCTCGTGGTGGACGAAACGCAGCGCGACATCGACGATCTCGCTCAGGGAGAAGCGGGCCGGAACGGGCACCCGCTTCGAGGCCATCTCCTGGATGCGGTCGATGATCTCCGTCGCCTCGCTGGCATTCGCCACCATCCGTTTGAGCAGATGCCGGACCTTGCCGAGGTTGGGCTCTGCCTTGTCGAGCCAGCGGATGCCGGTGTTGCCGTTGAGGATAATGGCACCGAGCGGCTGCCTGACCTCGTGCGCGATCGAACTGGCCATCTCACCGAGTGTCGACACCCTGGACGCGTGCGCGAGATCAGCCTGGAGCTGCCGCAACTGAGCTTCAGCCGCGCGCCTTTCGGTGATCTCCACCATGATGATAAAGGTGACATCCATCCGCTCGGGAGGCCGCGGGTATGTGACCAGGAAGAGCACGTCGACCACCCGCCCGCCGGAGGCGTTGATCCTCAACTCCTCCACATGTGTGCGGAGACCGTTGAAATGGGCGCTCATAACGCGCGCAACGGCCTGCGGCGTCGCCTCGAACATGTGCCGCACCGAGCGCGGGTAGTAGGATTCGTCAGTCTGGCCGATCAGCTTCATGGCCGCGTCGTTGGCCTGCGAGACCATCACCGTGTCGCAGGCGAACTCAATCAAGTCAGGGTTCTCCGCGAGATGAGCCTCGATGTCCACGACGCCCTCCGCCCTTAGCTGCTCGAATGCGTCCCAGGCGCTGCGCGAGTCTACGACCCACAACGCGATCGGCATGTGCCTCAGAAGGCGAGAGAAGGTGAGGTTCATGCCGGTGTCGTCCAGATCGGGCTCGAACACCTCGGCCAGCGCGAGGATCGTCGCTTCCGCCTCCGGCAACATACTGTTCATCCCCATCACTCCCGATCCGCAGGCGATGGCGGGCGCCAAGCATCGCCTGATCGGTCTCGCTCCATGCGATCCCATTAAGGCAGCCCATCCGAAGCCAGGCCGCTGACGATTCCGACCCTCGTTGGATCGAGGCGCGGCCCCGAACGGCGCAACGCCCGCAATTTATTTCACCTAAGCAACGAGGCAATCCCCGAACGGGTAAAGGGACGCCGCCCCCCTGCCTCAAAGGATGTGAAGTGGAGGAGCGTTTCGAAGCGCCTCGACCATCGGATGATTGCGGCCATCCCTTTTTAATTGCGAATGCCGGGTAACGCCCCGGATCGCAAGGAACTCACCCATGGCCGAAAGCTCGAAGAGAATGCGCGTAGCCGTACTTGTAGGAAGCCTGCGCGCCGGAAGCATCAACCTGAAGGTCGCGAAGAGCATGGCGGCACTCGCCGGCGACCGCCTGGACATCGAGATCGCGAAGATCGCCGACCTGCCGCTCTACAACGAGGACCTCGATCCCAACCCTCCAGCAGAATGGGTCCGCTTCCGCGAGCAGATCGCCGGGATGGACGGCGTCATCTTCTGCACCCCCGAATACAATCGCGGGGTGCCCGGAGCGTTGAAGAATGCCATCGACGTGGGCTCGCGCCCTCCTAGCGAGATCGTCTGGGCCAAGAAGCCGACGGCGGTCATCAGCGTCTCGCCCTATCCGATCGGCGGCTTCGGCGCCAACCATCAGGTGCGGCAGCTCTGCGCATTCCTCGACATGCCTATGCTTCAGCAGCCGGAGGCCTACCTCGGCAGGGTAACGGAGGATAAGTTCGGTTTCGACGACGTCGTGACTGACGAGCCTTTGAAGAACATCCTTTCGAAGATCGTCGACGCCTACCTCGCATGGTTGGGACTCACCAAGGCCTGAGGGTTCGAAACAACTTCATGCGCGGCGGAAGCAACCTGATCCGCGTGTTCTTCCAGAATGCAAAATAAGTCAGTCAGCCAAACAGATGCTGGACATAGTCGCAAACAGGTCTTGATCGAGTGTCCGAGGCCTGGGACCCATAAGCCGGGTTCCCACGGCGGCTAGAATGTCATTCAGCCTCTGCGTTGACGCGGAGGGCTGGATGGCAGGCTAGTTCTGGTTGAGCGACGAGCACTGGGTTCGACTGAAGCCGCTGCTGCCGAACAAGCCGCGAGGTGTGCCCCGGGGTGCACGACCGCCGCGTGATCAGCGGCATCGTGCATGTGCTTAACTCGGCCTGCCGATGGAAGGATGCGCCGGCGGCCTACGGGCCCCCGAAGACGCTCTACAATCGCAACGTGCGCTGGGCAATGGCGAGGGCCATTCAAACACGGAAAGGAGATCTATTCCAGATGGCGAAGGTGCTTGTTACCGGAGGAACCGGGTTCGTCGGTGGCCACTGCATCCTGCAACTGCTCGATGCCGGGCACGAGGTGAGGACGACCGTGCGTAAGCTCGAGCGCGCTCGAGACATCAGGAGCGTCGTCGCGGCGCATGGTCGCAATGCGGACGGCGTGGCGGTGATGCAGGCCGATCTGCTGAACGACGACGGCTGGACGAAGGCGCTGGATGGCGTCGAGTTCGTTCTCCATGTCGCCTCGCCGTTCCCGGCGGACGAGCCGAAGGACCCGCAGGAACTGATCGTTCCGGCGCGAGATGGCGCGCTGCGCGTCCTGCGGGCGGCGCGGGCCGCCGGCGTATCCCGCGTGGTGATGACCTCGTCGTTCGCGGCGGTTGGATACGGCATCCCCGATCGCGCCACGCCCTTCGACGAGAACGACTGGACCAATCCGAACGAGCCGTCGGTGCAGGCCTACATGCAGTCCAAGTTCCATGCCGAGCGTGCCGCCTGGGACTTCATCCAGCGCGGGGGCAACGGATTAGAGCTGGCGATGGTGAACCCCACCGGCATCTTCGGTCCGGTTCTCGGTCACGACTTCTCCACCTCGATCGGGCTGGTGCAGGGGCTGCTGATGGGCGCTCTTCCGGCCGTGCCGCGCATCGCGTTCGGTGCTGTGGACGTGCGCGACGTCGCCGACCTACATGTGCGAGCGATGACAGCGCCCGAGGCGAGCGGCGAACGTTTCATCGCCGTCGCCGGACCGGCGCTCTGGCTGAAGGACGTCGCCTCCATTCTGCACGATCACCTCGGTGAGCGCGCTGCCAAGGTGCCCACCGCCGAGATGGCGGATGAGGAGGTTATCCGCCGTGCGGCCGACGCGCCGGCCATGGCGGCGATCGTTCCCCAGCTTGGTATCGTCCGGGAGACCACGTCGGAGAAGGCGAAGACCCTTCTCAGATGGAAGCCGCGATCTGCCGAGGAGGCGATCATCGCCAGCGCGGAGTCGCTGTTGGCGCTGGAGGCTTCCGAGGCCGCATAGCCGCTCCCTTAGTCCTCAATCATGTAGAAGGAGTGGATCCGGTCGCGCATGAGGTTTGGGGTCCGCAATGATGATCGACCGGACGCGCAATTATCGGCATGTTCCGACGCACGCTGATCGAGAAGCAACTCACATTCCGTGCCACGGACCTGCAGTCAAGGATAGGCGGCGCGAGGGCGGCGAGAGCTGAGTGAGCTGACCTAATCGTCAGCTGGCAGCATACCGGTCGAGCATCGGGGGGCGGTGAAGGCATTTGGCGAATTTGAAGGGTCGAGTGCATAGCGGAGCTATGTTCGAGGCGCTGGGATGGAGCGGGTCCATCAAGATGGGGGTGTCACATGGAACGGGCACAGTTATACGTTTACGCCATCGACGGACCGGTCTCGAGAATGGCTGGTGACCTGCCCCCCGCTGGTTCCCTCGATCTGATGTAGAGCCGGCGCAACTCCGGTCGGACTAATCGTCACCCTCTCCAATCTGTGGTAAAGTCCAGTGCCTCTATCATGTCGAACAGGGAGCAGCAGGGCACGCCGAAGTCTCGACAAACATCAGGCACCTTTCGGTTCGCACCCTGCTTGCTCGGCTTTGAAACCTCAAAGCTAACAACGGTCCGATCTCCCAGCTCCACTCGAGCATAGGAAATTAGGAATGGATCACGCCCGACCAACTCGATGCCGTTCTCGTCGAGCGGTCCATACCCGCTGAGTGTCGTATTAGCGACCAGAGCAGCATCAAGATCCTCACTAAGAAGAAGCGCGGCTCGGCTCTCCTCTGTACAGAGCCAATCGACGATGTCCCCTCGGCCGGATACAACTTCCTCGTACTGCTCGAGCGGTACCTTGACGTTCCCGAGCAAGCCCTGGTGACGCAGCCAATCCCAAAAGACGGGAAAGCGTCGAAGCGGGTAGGCTCTACGATCTCCGGTTATGAGCGTGTCGGCGTCAAGAAGGTAAAGCAATCGAGCCCCTCTACGCCACTGCTTCAGTCATGCGGCCGATCGCAGTTGGCTTCACACCAAGAACCTTACTTGCCTTAGTGCTGGTAAGCGCACCGCCCGCAACCATGCGGTCGACGAGGCTGAGCAGCCCCTGGCCGATGCGGTGGCGACGCACGACATAATAATCGGGCGCGCCGCTGGCTGCCTTGCGCGGAAACTCAGCACGATCCTCATCAAAGCGGGCTGCAAGCCGACGATATAAGGCAGCATCAATCAGGCGCTCTCTAAGCATATTGTAGGCAACCATCTTGCGACTGACTTTGCGCGCATTGGCAAACGCGCCAATTCGCTCGACTAAATCGTCGAGATCCGGGATGCCCGCGAGCTCTTGCAGTTCCTCACGGCCAAGCAGAAACTTCGCAGCAGCGTCGTCGCAAAGCCGCTCGATTGCTTGCTCCCCGTCATAGCCACTAATTCCGCTCTGTCCGAGCAGGATGTGTCCGAGCTCGTGCAACAGAGTGAACGGCCATGCCGTCTTGGAATCGGTCTCATTGATGATAATGAACGGTGCGACCGGGTCGGCGAGTGCCATGCCACGGAACACTCCTGGGCTAAGGTTGGTCTTCCAGTGGCCGAGGTTGCCGATCAGAAGCACATAAACGCCTGCCTCCTCGACCGCATCACGAAGGCTCCTGAATGCTTGCTCGATCGTTCGTGCCTGTCGATAGGCAGCCCGGTCCAGTCCTAGTAGCTCTGCGATTGCACGGGCGAGGCCTTCTGCCCCGGACCGGGGATCGACGGATCCGACGAATGCCCTTGGTTCTGCCTCTTCGGCGTCTTCAAGCGCTCCCCTCACAAGCGCTTGGCGCGTGCGGACATCCCGGACGAGCGCATCGATCGTTGCTTCGGCACCGCTCTCCCGCTTGGGCAATGTCCGAAAATCATGAGTTCGGGGCGCTGGCGCCGGCGGTTCCGGAAGGTAGAAGGTCAGCAATGGGCGCCGGTAACGATCCGCCATCTTAAGAAGCTGCGGCCGGCTCGGCTCGCGCTCACCAGACTCCATCTCGGAGAGACGTGCGACCGCGCTTTCACCGCCGAGGCCAATCCCCCTGGCAGCATCCTCAAGCGTCAGGCCCGCGCTCTCGCGCGCCCAAGACAGGATCTGAGGATTGACCTTCGGCATGATCCTTAGCGGCTACTCCGTTGCAAACGTCGACTGCTATATGCTCACGGCACGCGATCTTGTCATTGAGAAAGCTGTCTGACTGCCCATGCCAGATAACCACCGTTCGCAACATCCCCGCCATTAACCGCACGACAGCTCCGCCGCCGAGGCACACGAAGCTTACTGAACGATACGCCCGCGAGTGCTACGAGGATCCTCAAACAGATCTTGAACCGCGAGTAGCCGGAACACGTTCCACCAACGCTGCCAGCGATGCTCGGCAGCATCGTGCAGCATGTGGCAGCGCTGGCATAGAGCAGCCAGATTGACGGGGTCGTTGTTGCCAGGATCATGATCGAGGTGAGCGCAGGCAAGCACGACATAGGTGCTTCGGGCGCTCAGCAGATCCGCGCCACGCACCGTAATCACCTTCCCGCTGCCAGTTCTCCAGCGCTGAGCATCGGCGTCCCACCACCGGCCATCGCCCAGGTGCAAGACCTTGCGCATGTGAGGCCGCTTGCAGTGTTCACACCGAGAATTGGCGCGGCCGAAGCGGATTGCCTTCGACAGCTGGGGCCAGTCGATCGGGTAAAACCAGCGGTTCTCAGAGCGGATCGGCATAGCCCGCTCTGAATCATTCGCGCTTGCTTTGGAGCTTTTTTGTACCCGCTTTATCCCCGGAGTGTTCCACCGCTGTTCGCATTGTGGAGGTGCCCTTGTGGTCAAGAACTCTTGACCCGCAAGCGGCATTAGAGGAACATAAGAAGAACACACGAGTCAGCTTTCCATGCCCGTCGCCAAAGAGAAAACACAGCCGATCCTTGCGGAATTGCGGTCTCTTGCCTCACCTTTGGTGACGCATCGAAGCTTGCCGTTCGGCATCGAACCGCTCGATCGGCGCCTTTCTGGCGCCGGCCTTCGTGCCGGAGCCCTGCATGAAATTTCAGCCCGAAGCTGCTCGCTGGCCGACGACGCAGCGGCCACCCTCTTCACCGCTGGGATCGCGGCTCGCGAAGCCCATGTCACCGGGGCTCCGGTCCTGTGGGTGAGCTGCCGTAATGACCTTTATGCTCCTGGGATCGAGCAGGCAGGCCTCGCAGCAAATCAGGTTATCCACGTCGAGCCGCGCGACGAGAAGATGTTGCTGGCGGTGATCGAGGACGCAGTGCGAGATGGAACGCCTTGCGCCGTCATCGCCGAAGCACGCAAGATGCCGATGGTCGCGAGCAGGCGCCTGCAGCTCGTAACCGCTGAAGCGGACTTGCCAGTCCTGATGATACGGCACCGCCGCAAGAGCGACCGGGACCCGCTTGAGGAGACGTCCACGGCTTGGACCCGGTGGCGGATAGCCAGCGCACCGTCAGAGCGCCTCGCCGTGGCTGGCGTAGGGCGGCCGCGCTGGTCGGTCGAACTCGCGCGTCAACGTGGCGGAGAGCCTTTCTCCCTGATCCTGGAGGGCTGCGATGAGACGGGTCGTCTCGCTGTTCTTGCCGAACTTGGCCATCGAGCGGCTGAGACGGTTGGAACGGTCCGCCAGGCCGCTGCCTGAGCGGGCGCCTCTTCAGCTTCCTGTCGACGACGATCCGGGTGCCTGCTCCGTTCCGCGCGGAGGTGGATGGCGGCCGGGCGCTCGCTGGGCTCAGGCGGATAGGGTCGATGTGCAGCAGCAGATCTACGCGCTGCCCAAGCATGCGCAGCCAGCTATGCGTAAGCTCGGACGCCGATCGGAGGCTGCAAGCCATCCTTTCAAGGGCAAGATGCAACCGACCGAGGGCGCTGGCGCCGTTGCGATTGCGAGTACCGAGCATGCGCCGCTCGCGCTGGTCAGCAAGGTCGGCCGCCGTGAGGAGATTGTGGGGGCTTGCCCGGCCGCGACCGAGCTTGGCATCCACATCGGGATGGCGGCGACGCATGCGCGCGCGTTGGTGTCCGACCTCGACTTCCGGCCTGCGAATCCGGACGCCGATGCACGTCTGCTAGACCGATTGGCGTTGCTGGCTGTCCGTCGCTGGTCGCCCATCGCGGCCGTAGCGCCGGCAGATGGGCTGTGGCTCGACCTGACCGGCTGCGACCATCTTCACGGCGGCGAGAAACGCTTCTGCGAGCGCCTGCTGGCCTTCTGCCGCCGCGCAGGCTTCACCGCCCGCGTTGCGATCGCCGACACACCCGGCGCTGCGCATGCGCTTGCGCGGTTCAGCCCGGGTGATCTCACCATTGTCGCGCCAGGGGGGGGGGTGCGCGCGATATCACCGCTGCCGATCGCAGCGCTGCGCCTGGAGAACTCTGCACTGGCTGCAGCACGCAAGTTCGGGGTCGAGACCATAGCCGACTTGCTGCCTGTGGCTCGCGGCCCTCTCGCGCGCAGGCTCGGCCTTGCCGCCATCAACCGGCTCGATCAGGCGATTGGCTCAATCGCAGAGCCGATCACGCCGCGTGAGGACCTGGAGATCCCGGCCGTGGAACGCCGGCTGCTGGAGCCCATCGGCACGGCAGAGGCGATCGCCCAGGTCATGGCTGACCTGCTTACCGATATGGCCGAGGTCCTGCAGGCGCGGGGTCTTGGCGCGCGTCTACTGCGACTGTCTGCGCTCCGCATCGATGGTGGCGAGGAGGTCATCGCCGTTGGGACGTCACGCCCGACGCGCGAAGCTTCCCACCTTCTGTGGCTTCTCAAGCTCAAGATCGAGCGGATCGATCCAGGGATGGGTCTCGAACAGTTCCGGCTCACGGCGCCGCATACCGAGCCGCTCGATGCCGTCGAACTTGGCAAGATCCTTGCCGGCGACGTCCAGGTGCGTGATCCCGCTCGTCTCGTCGACGTCGTCGCCGGCAGAGTGGGACCAGAGGCCGTGTTCAGGATGGCGCCAGTCGCCAGCCATGTGCCCGAGCGCGCGGCCGAGCGAGTGAGCCCGATCGCGGTTCCCGAGCGCTGGCCCAAGTGGCAGCGGCCGGTCCGTCTGTTCGCGCGGCCAGAGCCGCTGGGGGGCGTCTTGGCACTGCTGCCCGACCAACCGCCCCGACGGTTCGAGTGGCGTGGCTCCGCTTACAAGGTGGTTGCCGCCGATGGTCCCGAACGGATTCACGGCGAATGGTGGCGCCGCGACAAGGAAGTCTGGGCGGTTCGCGACTACTTCCGCGTCGAGGACGAACAGGGCGGCCGCTACTGGGTGTTCCGTCGCGGCGATGGCATCGACAATTCGACGGGCGATCTCTCGTGGTGGATCCATGGAGTCTTCGCATGACCGACTACGTCGAACTCCAGGTGCTCACCCACTTCTCGCTGCTGCGCGGCGCGTCGAGCCCTGAGGAGCTGTTCGCGGTCGCAGCCCTGCAGGGCTATCCGGCGATCGGGATCGGCGACATCGGCACCGTCGCAGGTGTGGTGCGCGCGTGGGAAGCGCAAAAGGCAACAGGCGTGCGCTCGATCGCCGGCGCTCGCGTGGACCTCGTTTGCGGCCGCCGGTTAATCCTATATCCGACCGATCGTCCCGCATGGTCGCGGCTGACGCGGCTGCTGACCGTCGGCAAGCGACGAGCGGGAAAGGGCAAGTGCGAGCTGCACTGGCACGATCTTGCACCCTGGTCAGAGGGCATGATCGCCATCCTTCTTCCGCATGAGGCGGACGGCGACAACGAAGCGGCGCTTGCTGATCTCAAGGCTCTCTATGGCCGCAGGGGCTATATGGCGCTGTTCCAGCGCAGGCGGCCGGACGACGCGGTGCGCATCGATGCCCTAGCGCGCCAAGCCAGTGCTGCGGGCGTTCGTGCCGTCGTCACCGGCGATGTGCTCTACCATGCACCCGAGGCGCGGCTGCTGCAGGATGTGGTCACCGCGATACGCGAGAAGTGTACCGTCGACGAGCTTGGCTACCGGCGCGAGGTGAACGCCGATCGCGCGCTGAAGCCGCCCGCGGAGATGGTCCGGCGCTTCGCCGCCTACCCCGACGCGCTACGGGCCAGCGTCGATATCGCCAACGCATGCACCTTCGACCTGGGTGAGCTGGCCTACCAGTACCCGCATGAACGGGTGATCGAGGGGTTAAGCGCGCAGGAAGCCCTAGAGCAGATGGCGAATGATGCGGCCGAGCAGATGTTCGCCGGGGACGTGCCGCAAGCCTACCGTGACCAGATCAGCCATGAGCTGCGCCTCATCGCGGAGCTTGGGTACGCGCCCTACTTCCTGACGGTCCACGCGATCGTGCGCGAGGCGCGGCGGCGTGGGATCTTGTGCCAGGGACGTGGCTCGGCCGCCAATTCCTGCGTCTGCTTCGTGCTCGGGATCACCTCGATCGACCCCATCAAGCACGAGCTGCTGTTCGAGCGCTTCGTCTCGGGTGAACGCCGCGAGCCGCCCGACATCGATGTCGATTTCGAGCATGAGCGGCGCGAAGAGATCATCCAGTGGATCTACGAGACCTACGGCCGCGACCGCTCGGCACTAACCGCTGTCGTGACCCGCTACCGAGCGCGCGGCGCGGTGCGCGACGTCGGCAAGGCGCTCGGCCTTCCTGAAGATCTTACCTCCTCGCTCGCCGGCATGGTCTGGGGCTGGTCGGCCGAGGGCGTGAGCGAGAAGCAGGTCGAGGAGCTCAACCTTGATATCGGCGATCGGCGGCTGCGCCTGACGCTCGATCTTGCCCGCCAGTTGATCGGTGTGCCCCGCCACATGAGCCAGCATCCGGGCGGCTTCGTCCTCACCCACGATCGGCTCGACGACCTGGTGCCCATCGAGCCAGCGGCCATGGAAGACCGCCAGATCATCGAGTGGGACAAGGATGACATCGACGCCCTCAAGTTCATGAAGGTGGACGTCCTCGGCCTCGGCATGCTCGGTTGCATGAACCGCGCCTTCAACCTGCTTGAGGAAGCCAAGGGCATCCGCAAAGGCCTCGCCGACCTGCAGGACGACGATCCTGACGTCTTCGCCATGATTCAGAAGGCAGACACGCTCGGCACCTTCCAGATCGAGAGCCGCGCACAGATGTCGATGCTCCCGCGCATGAAGCCGCAGCGCTTCTACGACCTTGTCATCCAGGTTGCCATCGTGCGGCCAGGTCCGATCCAGGGCGACATGGTGCACCCCTACCTGCGCCGGCGCGAGGGGTTGGAGAAACCCGAGTACCCGCGTCCTGAGCTGCGCGCCGTATTGGAGAAGACGCTGGGCGTGCCGCTCTTCCAGGAGCAGGCAATGAAGGTGGCAATTGTCGGCGCCGGCTTCACGCCGGCCGAAGCCGATCAGCTGCGGCGGGCCATGGCGACGTTCAAGTTTACAGGCGGCGTCTCGCACTTTTCGGAGAAACTGGTCGAGGGCATGGTGACCCGCGGCTATCCGCGAGAGTTCGCCGAGCGCACCTTCCGCCAGCTCGAGGGCTTTGGCTCCTATGGCTTTCCTGAGAGCCATGCGGCCAGCTTTGCCAAGATCGCTTACGCATCAGCCTGGATGAAGCACCATCATCCCGACGTGTTCTGCGCCGCCCTGATGAACGCGCAACCGATGGGCTTCTATGCGCCCGCGCAGATCGTCCGCGACGCGCGCGAGCATGGCGTCGAGGTTCGCCCGCCCTGCATCAACGCGAGCCGCTGGGACTGCACGCTTGAACCCAGCGGCAAGCGCTACCTCGCGGTTCGACTTGGGATGCGCCTGGTCCGCGGGCTGTCGAACGCCGATGGCGCGAAGATCGTTGGCGCACGTAGCACTACCCTCTTCGAGTCCGTGGAGGACGTATGGCGGCGGTCAGGCGTCCAGCGTGCAGCGATCGAGAAGCTTGCCGATGCCGATGCCTTCCACGCCTTCGGCGCCGATCGCCGGCAAGGTCTGTGGAAGGTGCGCGGGCTTGGCGAGGCACCACTGCCGCTGTTTGCTGCCGCCGATCGCGCGGCCGAATCCGTCAGCGCCGAGGGCAACGAGCCTGCCGTGTCGCTGCGGCCGCTGACCGACGGCCGTGAGGTGATTGAGGACTACCGCTCGCTGCAGCTCTCGCTGCGCGCGCATCCGCTCACCTTCTTGCGCGAAGAACTCACCCGGCGCGGTGTCACGCGCTGCGCGGACCTGCTGACCATCCGTGACGGCCGCCATGTCGAAGTCGCGGGCATCATCCTGGTCCGGCAGAAGCCCGGCAGCGCTAAGGGTGTACTGTTCATCACCATCGAGGACGAAACTGGCATCGCCAACGGCATCCTCTGGCCCGATCGCTTCGAGGCCCAGCGGCGCACCGTGATGTCAGCATCGATGATCGGCATGAAGGGTCAGGTGCAGAAGGAAGGCGAGGTGATTCACGTCATCTGCAGCAAGATCATCGACTACGGTCCGCTCCTTCATCGCGTCGGCGAGATGTCGTTCCCGCACCGCACGGGCCGTGGCGACGGAGCCCGCCACGCCGGCTCGCCCGATCGTGGAGACGCCGGATACAAGCAAGGGGGCTGGAGCCCGGAGTCGCGCAACTGCTACTGGCCTCCGCACGCCAACGGCATGGACCCGGAGGAGGTTGTGCGGTTCAAGTCGCACGACTTCCATTGATCCGTGGCCAGGCTGCACAAGCACCAGCGCGTCGTGATCGCGCTCTCAGTGCATATCTTGCGTTCCGGTGTGTCCAGATCGTCCGAGAGCCGGGTGGACGGCGTGGAGGTCCGCCTGGCGCTACGTTGCCTCGTGCCGCACTGTCCCGAGCGATGGCCTCTCGATCTCTACTGGGACGCGGCTCGCCAGGAAAATGAGATAGGGCGAGCCCAGGGGGTGACTGCCGCCTTCAACGGAATTGTGCGCCAGCTCAGGCGCGCGGGCTGCTACGAAGAGGTCTCGCCTTTGTAAGTGCCGCTATTCGCAGCCTTTCCTCGCCTCTCAGCGTTGAGCATCGCAGTCATCGAAAACCGAGGATTGCATGTCAGACGACAAGAACAAGACGGACGGCCGGGACCGCAGCCGGGTTGCGGGAAATGAACCCTACGAGGTGGAATACTTCGCTCAGAAGCATGGCCTGAGCGAGCACCAGACCCGAACGCTGATTCAAACCGTAGGCAACGATCGCGCAAAGCTGGACGCTGCGGCCGAGAAGGTCATGGGTATGCGCGGCAAGGACGCTGAGTAGAGCTTTGCTGCTGGCGGCCCTGGCTGCAGAGCCGCCAGCACATAGGATCAACCGTTCAGCTTATCCTTCACGGCTTTGGCCGGTGTGAAGGTCAGCTTTTTGGAAGCCTTGATGGTCATCGCCTCTCCGGTGGCGGGATTGCGGCCCTCGCGTTCCGGGCTGTCCTTGACCTTGAACTTGCCAAAGCCGTTAAGCGAGACCTCTTCGCCCTTTGCGGCCGCGTCGGCGATCGCGTTGAAGACGGCGTCGACGATCTTACGGGCGTCCGCCTTGGAGACGTCGGACGAGCTGGCGATGGTATCGGCTAGATCGCTGTTGTTCACGTTCGCAGTTCCTTATGGCTGATGAAGAGAGCTCACCCGCCTAGCGAGTAGCATCGCGCGGGTCACCAGGCTCGAGGATTGCTGGCAGTGTCGTGACGGCGTGATCGGGAAGGTGGAAGTGCAAAGCTGCGGTCCATCCTCCCGCGGCAAACAGCAGCCAGAGAACCAGCGGAACCCTGATCGGGGCCATGTTCGGCGGCACTCCCCAGGGCGACTCCCGGTACGCCTGCCACGAGCGGTTCACCTAGTGTCGCCTCATCACTGCCCCTAACGATCGGCCGCTAACCCACACTGATCTTGTGGACAATGTCCACCGCCGAACGCCCGCGTTGAACCGCTGCGTGCCGTCAGGCATAGTCCTGCGATGGATGAAACGGATGATGGCTTTGAGCAAGCCGCTCGCATCGTTGAAGCATACGCCGAGGCAGAAGGCGACGAGCGCGTTCTTGACCTGCTGGCGGATATCGCGCGCGACATCCGCGCCCGCGCTCTCAACGACTGATCAATGAATGTGCAATCGCGCGAGGATGGCTGGCGAGCCAGAAACGATCTTCGGAGCTTCGGCTACCCTCTTCTCCGAGCGGCCACGCGACAATCGCTTCGATCCTAGCGAGTTGCGCCCTGGTAGCCGCAACTACGTCATCCGGGAGCAGGACGGCGAGCGCGCCTGGGACGTGATGACGTGGGACGTTCTCGGCGGCCAAGCCAAGTGGAAGATGACGAACGTGCGCCAGCTTGGCCTGCCCCAGTGGCGAAGGCTGGCCGAGAGGCTAGAAAACCGCTGCTTGGTGCCGCTGACCGAATTTTGTGAGTTCACGCCAGAGAAGCACGATCTTGGCGACGGTAAGCCGCCGCTGAAAGGCGAGATGTGGTTCCAGGTGGTCGATCAACCGGTGTTCGCCGTGGCGGGCTTCTGGCAGCCTACCAGGGAGGGCAACGGCTTCACGATGGTCACTTGCGACCCCAACTGCCTTGTCGCGCCGATCCACGCCAAGGCGATGATAACGATCCTCGCGCCCGACGATGTCGAGACATGGATGAAGGGGTCCTACGATGAGGTGGTCGCGCTCCAAAAGCCATTTGATCCGGCCAAAATGACCGTGCGCGGCCCGGTTTTCCCCACCAGGCGTAACGAGCGATAGGGTTGCCGCCGGGTGATGATCGCTATACCCGGCAAGCCTCTGAAGGAGACGACTGACTTGCCTGAACCCAAAGCCTATCTGGAGATGACAGCGGACATCGTCACCTCGATGCTGAGCAACAACAAGCTAGGCGCTGAGGAGCTTCCTGGCCTGATCGGCTCGGTCTACACAGCCCTCGCAGACTTGGGTCAGGCCCCAATCACCGAAGAAGAACCGCAGCGTGAGGCTGCAGTGTCGGTTCGAAAGAGCCTCGCCGATCCGGACGTCATCATCAGCATGATAGACGGCAAGCCGTACAAGATGCTTGCCCGCCACATCGGCCTCCACGGCTACACACCTCAGACTTACCGCGAAGCATTCAACCTCAAGCCCGACTACCCGATGGTTGCCCCCAGCTATGCTTCAAAGCGCAGAGACCTCGCGAAGAAGATCGGTCTCGGGCGCAAAAAGGCCGTGGAAACCATCGCTAAGCCGGCCAATGGCACGCCGGACGTAGGCGCCGATGCGCCCGCACCCAAGAAGACGCGCCGTCCGCGGAGAGCGACAGCCTCGGATCAGAGCGTCTCTTCTTAGAACACGGCACCGATAGACCAGCACTTTGGCCCGGTTGGCAACAGCCGCTCGCCTGCTATGAGATTGCATGGCTCAGTCGCTCTTGATTGTACCACTTTACGCCAAAGCCCTACAGGCATTGGCGACAAGCATCGACGAGCGCCTGGAATCCCTGCGATGGACCCTGTCGGCGGCCGATCCTCAACGTAGGACGCCAGAATGCCCGGACGTCCTGGAAACCATGGTGATGACGCCGCAGGGTACTCGTGAGACCGCCTACACGGCGCTCTTTCGCGAGGGCTTCATCTACTTGGATATTGATCGAATCGCGTTCAGGACCTTCAGCGCTGACGAGATGGCGACACAACAAGCGGCACTGAGCGCCTACGAGACACTTGCTGTCATACGCAGCCGGATCGTGAAGCTGAACCGCGCGAAGCGAGCGCTCACAGCTCGAAACGAAGAGTTCTCGCTTGCTGCCAAGAACGCCAGTAAGATCGGGATGGTCTTCGGTTTTCAACGCCTGATGCTGACGATGGTCGCCGCGATCGCAAGCGAGCGGCACATGAAGGCATATCTTGCGTCCCTCCGCGTGGCAGACTGCTACGCATGGGCAACTCATCTCGAGGAGCAGGACCTCCTCGCATTCGCAACAAAGGTTCAAGCGCTCTACGAATGCTATCTGTCCCGCGAGGTCGTACCTGCAGCCCGCTTGGCGACGGAGATCAGGGCCGGGCACTACGGGTAGATAACACCGGTAACGGCTGTGCAGAAGCGTGACTGTCTTTGAAGCGAGGCAGCAGGGCCTCACTCCGATATTCGGAGCGGCCGAAGGCTGGGATCTTCCCGGCAAGGGTCGGCTCTATAATCTCAAACTCCCCGCCAAGGCCGCAGGGCTCAAGGGTTCTATCGGCCGACCCGGCATGGCGCGCTAACACTATCGACCAGAACCTGGTCACGGCGTCGCGGGGCGCTAGGTAATCCGAAACGGTTAAAGCTATCTCGACCTCCACCATAGCGTGCCGCAGTTCAGGAGCGCTCTCGATCATTGCCCAGATGATCCGGAAGATCGCTGGTCGGGCAACCAGTACCGCCAAATCCACCACAATCGTGCTGTTCGCCAGTGCCATGCCAGCGCGTAGCCATTCGAGGATTGCCAAGAAGCGCGCGTCGCTGGTGCCGCCTGCCTCGTACCCCAGTCTGGATGCTTCGAGTTCGGCAGCTTTCCGGCCCTCGTGCCCCCTCCAATGCAACGCACAAATCTCGTGCAGCATCTGCAGCTGGGTGAGGATCTCCTCGACCTCATCGTGGGACCAATGCTCGGGGACGTACCCGCCCTTTGTCTTTCTGAGATAGCCATCGACCGCCAGGGCGCTGATAATTTGAGGAGCAACCTTCGCTGCCGTTGAGAAGCGATCTTCAACCTCGACAGACGTGACGAGCTGGTCGGAAGCGATGGTGCCGTCCACAATCTCGCGACGCAAGGTGTTGTAGATGTGCTCTCGGTCGACCTGAGCCTGTCCCATCGCAACCTTCTCCCCGCCTCGACCACTTGCCCTGCCGGCAGCGAGGGATTGCGGTAGCGCGTGGGAGCGTCACCTGACTAGATCAGGAGATTATCAAGCAGTGGATCGCTCTAGGAACGAAGATGCAACAATGAGCATTCTTGATGTTCCGCTCATGTTCTGTTAGGTGTCTACCATGATCACCGTTCCAGGCCCCTACCTTTTTGCGCCGTACCCAAGCAACCCGGCGATGCCGTTCGGGCCGACGGTATGGCTCGAACGCTTGCCCGACACGGTCATCCACGAGGATGGGTATGGAGTGCCCATCGAAGGGAACCTGCTACTACCTCTTGTTGTATTTGCGCTGGGGTGTGTTCTATCGAAACTCGAAATTCCTTGGGGCCTTCTAGTCGGCTAAGGGTATTTCGATGGTAGTTTCTCGCGATTTGTGTCCGCGTGCATATGCAGTCGCAGCATGAGCGCCCCAGGCGGTTAAGACGACCTGTTTGGGTTCGCGCAGAAGTGAGTCCCGTAACCACCCAAGGTTTTCGAGTTGGCCGGCCTCTTCTAGCTGTGCCGCGCTCATCACCCGAACATCTATTTCTCGACATGGCGCCCAAGTCACCTGTGCGATCAATGGCCCATCGTCAGCGATTGCGGTGACACGACACTCGCCACGCGGCACTTCCACCTGAGTTATGTCTCGGATCTCAAAGGAACGCGGGCTTATAGCGCTACCGAAAATGAATGCCGCCGCGACCAAGCTCATCGAGACCTACCTCCGCCGTTGCACATGCAAGTGCCGATTCGCCGGCTCTTTCGGATCGTACTCATAGTCCACCCAATATGACGGGCCCAAGCGTGCTTGTACGTCACGCTCCCACCTCTCGCCGACCTCTCTAGAGATTTCGTTCCCGCGGAAGTCAAGCGCAGCATCTTTGTAGTGCTGACTTCCGTGCGTATGGCGGCGATCGTTTCCAGACGTTACGACCACGTTAGGAACGCCCAGTACGCGGCCGACGGCAGCTACGACGGGGATTGCGTCCACCATTTCACGCTTCAGGTTACTCAGATTGGTGTCGCTTTTGACGGTAACACCGTGCTGTCGTGCAACATCGCGTGCGGAACCTTCAGTATTGCCTACCTCGGGAAAGGTACTCTGGGGGGAACCCAGACCTCCTCCTATCTTATTTGGAATGGATGCAGTCGCATCAGGTAACGGCTGTCCAACGCCACGGTCCTGACGGAAGTCGCGCGTGGTATCGCCTTCGATCCGCTGGATGATCTCGGTGATCGCATGATCTCTGTTATCGCGCTCACTAGGTGTAAGATTTACCTTAGCAATGTGCGGCAACTTGACAGCTGACTTCGCAGCCATCTCCTCGTACATTGGTTGGATGAGTGGTATTGCGTTTTCATTCAAGCGCCAACCGTTGCTCTCAGAATAGCTGGCAAGCTCATCAAGCATGCGCGCGCGGCGCTCATGCTCCGCCTTGGATTGACTTAGCGACTCTCGCTCTTCTTGCGATAGCTCATGTCCAGATCTCGAACTATCACTGCGGGTGTCAGATGCGAACGTGCCGGTGCTGTTGGAACGGCTATCATCACGCTGATCTCTCGTCCCATTGTTCTGCTCTTGGCTGTTTCGCTGCGAAGATCGAACAGCATCGTCAGATGTCGTGCTTTCGTCGTTGAAGGTGTTGGTATTAAATGCCCTCTGTCGACCAGTGGTGAACGAAACATTCCCTCCCGCTTCTACACCCAGCAAACCGGCTGCCTGTCCAATCAGGGATTTGCCTCCCTTTCCACCCTTGGACGGGGAAGAAGCTGGATCTGATGAAGCGCCGTCTTTAATAGCATTGCCACCATCGGCGCCCCGTTCAGTTCGACCTGTTCCTAAGCCCATATGAGTGCCGTATTGGCTCGCATACGTGTTAGTGTCGGTGGAGCCGGAGCCAGAGCCAACCCTCTTCTGATCCGTGACAGACTGAGAGGTCTCTCCTACTTCTGCGTGGGAGCCCTGAGTTCCCTTATACCTTTGGTTCGAGATCGTTGTTGTGTCACCCGCTCGAGCGTCACTCCCACGCGCAGTGACGTGCGAGTTTTCGGTACCCGAGAATCGCCGCTCAGAATGGGACGTGCTGCCTTCAAGCCGACGCCCGATCTCCCGTGCCTCCTCCCAGTGCTGTGCAGCGGATTGGCGAAGCTCACGCGTACCGCTCTGCCCGACCTCATAGGACCATGGCAGCTTGGAAATCGCACCAGTCGTGTCATAAACCGTGTGGCTTCCAAAGGCGTCGCCGTACTGGTTCTCGATCGAGCCCTCATTGTTGCGGTGATGGAAACCGCCGGCGCCGTAGTTAAGGTTCGGCGCCGTTGTCCATTGATCCGATTGCCGGGTGTTAGCGGTCATGTTCTGGTAGCTGAGATTCCCGTACGCGTAGTTGCCAGTCGTCTGCTCGACCGCGGCCGCCTCAGCAGCGCCTTGCGCTGGCGCCAGCATCGAGGTCGCGTTGCTAGCGACAGCCATCGCACCGCGCGCCATACCGGCCGCGATGAACGGCACCGACATGAGCATGAAGCCGGCGATCGTCGCGGTGTCACCGTTGACGGCATCAATCCCCTCCATCGTGCCCATGGTAAGACCACCGGGCGCAACGGCGGACATCGAGCTCATCGTGCGACCCATAATAAACATGTGCAGCACCACGTAGAGTGGACCCCACGCGGATAGGTAGAAGAACCCCGTGAAATAGCCCTTGAGCGTCCCAGGGCCGGTCTGGGGCAGGAGGAACAGCGGAAAGAGTACCGGGAACATCGCGTAGAAAACGACGGTCAAGACGATGTTGAGCAGCGGCACCCAGGTCATCGCCTGCTGGGCGATCCCGGCGTAGGTGTTACGCGCCTGCTGGTCAGCCCGCAGCGCGGCGAAGCTGTCGCCATCATCCTCGGTCATGTTGGCGCGCGCTGACATGAAAGCATCCACCAGCGAGCGCTGCTGGAACACGTTGGCGGCCGTTTGCCCTGTGCCGTGGAAGGCAGCGGTGATAGCCGGTATGTCGGCTTCAAGCTTCGCTCGAGCCGCCGCCGGCGCGAGGTCGGGGAACAAGCCTGGGGCGAGCTTGGTGAGGTCGGAGTTGACGGCAGCCGGGATGTCATCGTTGCGCAACTCGGTATAGGCTTGCTGGCAAGTCAGGATGTGGCTCGAGAGATCCGGCTCGACATACCGCATGCCTCGAGCCGGCGAGCCTGGCCCCATATCGGTCAGGATGTCGGTCGAATTCGCCAGGGTGTCGAGGCTCTTGAAGCCGAGCAGGATGTCATAGAACACGCACTGCTTGTTGTACTCCTCGAGGTTCGTCCTGAGGCGCGGATCCCGAAACCCAAACTCCCGCGTCTTATCGTAGAGGCGCGATCCATAGATGAACCCGTTGGTGCTCAGCTGGAGGTCTGCCGGCATGACGAAGACGGTCTCGGCCGTTCGTGTCATCCAGTCGCCTGCCTGGCTGGAGAAGGAGGCGACGGCTGCGAGGCCGATCGGCACGTTGTCTACCACGGCCGGAGCAAGGCCGGGGTTGATCCGGTCCGTCACCTTCACGCTGGTAGTCGGCACAAGCATGCACATGTACATGATGTTTGCGGAGATGAACCACTTGAACCACACTCGCCAGTCGAGCGTGAACGCCACGACCAGCAGCGCATAGGCCAAGCCCATCACGAACACGACCTGGAGCATGGAGCGAAAGCCCCCTCCCCCGCACCAGGCCGCGACCGCGTTGAGGACATTGACGATGTACTCGCCGCCGCCGATCGTGAAGACTTCGAGCATGAGCTTACCTCAGGCCATGGGCGCTGGTCGCGCGCGAGAAGTTGAGAGCGCCCGTCATCTGGGGTGACAGGCTGTTGCGCAGCGTCTTCTCCAGGAAGATCGTTTTCTCAAGGATCGCCTGGTTCGTCTTGACGCGATCGGAGACGCGCAGGCGGTGACGCTCGACCATGGTGGAGGCGAACTCGATCTGCTCCCGCCACGACTTCATGCTCTCGACGTCCGGACCCTGAAACGAAGCGCCGCCCTGCAGGATCTCGGAATGGAACTTGGCGAGCATCACCTGAAGCATGTCGACAGCCACGTACTCGGAAAGATCGCTGACCTCACCGGGAGACAGGCCGCCAAACTGCGAGGCCGCGCTCACCGTCACCATCTTGTAGATCGGTAGCGAGGTCGCACCCAGCAGGCCGATCTCGTTGTTGGAGAGCGCGGTGTTAGTCCTCACCTTGTCCATCATGGAGAGGATCATGGTTTCCACCTGCGGCTTCAGCGCCTGCGCGGTGGAGATCGAGAGGCTCGCCTCCGTTACGTTCAGGCACTTGTCGGTATCGCCCGAGCACTTGAGCATCTTGGCGGGGCGGGCGGCCGTGCCGTCGAGCATCGCGGAAAAGACGCCCTCGTCGGCGATGCCCTTGAACGTGTACTGAGGACCAGCATCGCCGCTGGTGGCTGGGTTGTAGATGACTGTCCCCACCAGCGTCATCAGGAACTCGCGCATCTCCACGTCCATGCTGGGGTAGCTCTGCTTGAGCAGCGTCCAGGTGTAGTTGTTGGGGCTGGCTTCCTTGACCTTGTCATCGCTGTTGCCAGCGAGCGTCTGATTGCGCTTGCCGCCGTTGTCACACTCCTGCTTAGAGCGTGCCATGTCGGCGAATTTGCCCTGTGCGTTGCCGATCGTGCGGCAGATGAAGGAAGCGGTGGCGTCGCTCTTGGGCCACAGGCCACCCACCATCTGCTGCGCCATCTGGCAGGAGTTCATCTGCCATTGGTTCATCTGCTGGACCGCCTGGCTCATCTCCGCGATCTTGGTGGCGATCACCGGCGAGATCGACGAGATCGCAAGCTGGAAGGCGAAGCCGAGCGCATTGCTCGCAGTCGCCTTCAGCATCGCGACGAACTCGTCGGTGTTGATGAATGAGAAGCTGCCGGCGAACAGGTCGATGCCACCACAACCCGCACGCGCGCTCGGCAATTGCAGGTTGACCGGATTGACGCTCTTTTGCGGCACACGGGTGTAGATCGAGCCCCCGGTGTAGTAGCCGGCCGACTGTCCCTCGAACGCCGCCGGACCGGTGACGTTGCCGGCAACGCCGACGTCGCTGAAGAAGTCCTGCATCTCGGACCCGACGCTTGCCGAGGCGATCGGCGAGACGACGAGGCTGCCCGCGGCAAGCGAGAGCATCGCAGCACGGATCCAGACCCGCAGCCGGGTCCAGGGCCGATCTCTGCTCATCAGTAGTCACTCCCGGGTTCGACCTTGGTCAGGACGAAGATGCGCTGCATGACCTCGTCGGCCGACATGACGCCGTAGCCGATCGGGATCGGCTGCTTGGTGACGCTGTCGAAGAGCACGAGCGCGGGCACCTGGCCGCCGTTCAGCCCCATGCGCTCATACTGACCAGTGTTGGTGACGAAGCTCGGAAACGCCGAGTTCGGGCCACCATCCATGGAGACCGGCAGGACCGACATCGAGTATTGGTCCGCCAGGCTCTTCAGGATCGGTGAAAACACCTCGCAGGCCCCGCAGCTCGACGAGAAGAAGTAAAACAGCCCGTAGCGCTGCGAGAGCCCTTCCATGACCGCGTTGCGATCAGACTTGCGCTGGTCCATCCAGGCACGCTTACCAAGCGTGTTGACCGGGCGCTGGAGCGTATAGTCGAGTTCCGGGTTCTGCCAGACCGACCGGCCCCAGACATCCGCGAATGTGGAAGCACGATCAAGCTGTTCGCGCTGATAGCGCACGTAAGCGACGACATTGTCGGGCGTCGGTTCCAGGATCGCCTTGGCCTTGAGCTCGTCGAGCTGCTTGGTGATTGCAGCCAGGCGCGTCGTCGCCGGCACGCTGGCAGCTGCGGCGTTCTCCTTCTCCACAACGGGCCTGGGCGCATCGCAGTAGAACCAGGTGCCAAGCTTGCGCTCCTTGCAGTAGAACGCGTCGGGCGGCGGCATGGCTACACCGTCCTGCGCAGACGCTGCGCCGGCAGGCAGACTCACACCTAGCAGCTGGGAGATCACGACAAGCCCGGCGACGACGGGCTTCCACTTGCCGTTCTTCATCACGAGTCTCCTTTGAGATATCGATCGAAAAGGTTGCTCAGCAGTCTCACGTTCAAGAGTCCCATCCCGCGATCGAGCATGCGGATGCAGCCGCCGTAGAGCGTGGTGGCATGATCGACGCACTCCATCGTCGGGATGCACTCATGAACGGTGCGGTTGGGGCTCGGAGTGAGCCAGCCCCTGGCGACAAGGCCATCCATGGCAAGGCGGATCTCGGGGACGGTGACGGGCTGCAAGAACCAGTCGGCAAGGCACGCCGCCAATCCCTCGTCGCCCAGATGCGGGGGACTACGCGTGATCGCAGTCACCAATGCGAGGTCGAAGACGCTCATGTCCGATACTGCCCTGCCGTTAGGAAACTTCGACACACCACTACCCTGCCCTCTCATATCGTCATGGCCCCTGATGTAATTCGTAGTATTGTTGGATCTTGTTCTGGATATCGATGCTCGCCTGGACCTCATCGGGTACTTTAGCGGCATCCATGAAATCATCGTAGACTTCGGTGAAATCCATTTGAGAGAGATCGAGCTTCTGGAACTCCACGATCGAGAATCCCTTGCAGATGGGGTTCTTGGCGGTACCCCAGGACTTGCCGATCTGGGTGCGACCCTGCTCCTGCAGGATGCGCGCGAGCTTGCTCTGGTAGCAGCAGAAGTTCTTGCGCTTGGAGGTGCAGACCCCAAGGATCTTGTCCGAGCAGTACGTCCCGACGTAGTGGCACAGACCCATGCGATCCTTCACGTCGAGCAGCTTCTCCTCGCTCGAGCACAGGAACATCGTCAGGAAAGGCGTCGCGAGCGCTGCAATGGCCGCGGGACCACTCGCAAGCGCCGCGGCACCGGTTGCCGTCGTAAGCAGCCCCGAGGTCTTCCCAGCGCAGCAGTTGACCAGGCCGAACACTGGCTTATGGCAACCTGCCTTCTCCCCGCCGAAAAGCGTGAGATCGTCCGGGTTGAAGTCGTCCCGCACCTGGCCCAGCGTCTGAACCGCGACCATCGCGTCCTTGAATTCGGTCGAGGCTTGTCGCTCTATCTGGGTGCACTCGCCATTGATGCAGTAGAGATCGCCCGAGCAGATTGCGGCGCCATCGGGCTCACCCTCCTCGCCAGGTATCGTGCAGCGATAGACCTTGTCGGTCACGCTGCAGGTTCCATCGGGATCCGCGCTCAAGCATTCGTCGTGATCGAACGTGCATTCCGGCTTGGCCTGGACAGCCGCGCAGTCGTTTGGGGGCCCCGGTCGACGTTCCTGGCAGGTGAACGGACGGCTCCAGGCCCAACAAGGCTGTGTCACCGATACGCCGTCGATAATGCGTGTTTCGGGATCACTGCTAGTGCAAACCTCTGGATCATCGGACACACACGCCTCGCTGGTTGCAAAGGGACACGCCGCGTCGTTGCGCGTGATGATTGGCGGGCTGACGGTCTCGGACTTCGACGCCCAGAACTGGCCGGTTGCCTTGACGACACCGTTGAAGGTGCTTGGATCGGCCGCGGTCATGCCGCCGATCTCGCGCGTGCATTCGAATATTTCGGGCGAGAAGTTGTTGGGATTGCAGCCGCTCGTGGGCCTATATCCGTATTGGCTCACCTCGGTGCAGTAGTTGAACGCGCCCTTGCTCTTGCAGGTGCCGTCCGCGATCGCAGGCTCAAGCACCGCCCGCGATGCATAGGGGCCCTGCGTAGCAGAGTAGTAGATCCAGGACGTAACGCGATCGAAACTGACCGTCAGCGTCGACGTGCAGACCTTCGGAACCTTGATGATCTGGTCGCCTTTGTTGCAGGTCTCGTAATAGATCGAGTCCTCGGTCCCGCTCCGGGGAAGAGGCTCACAGCTTCCCTGCGACCCGCCAATCTGGGTTCCCGTGCCTAGAAACGCATCAGGATTCGTCTCGATGGCTTGCCCTGCCGACATGTCGATTGTCGTGGGGTCAAACTCCGGCCGGCCTGGATCGACGATCGTCGCATAGGCGTCGCTACCGGCTGCGGCAGTCGCCCCTTGTGAGCTCAGGTGATCGGGATCGTCCAGGAGCTCGCTCCCGGACACATTCGTGCCCTGGTATCCCGGCACGGTGTTTGGCGAGCCATTGCTGGTGACGATCCCCTTGCCGATCGCCTGAATGTCCTTGGCAAGATCACGGGCTTGCGCTTCAGCCGCGGCACGGTCCTGCGCGGCGGCAGGAGTGGCGCAACCAAGCGCCATCGACGCAAGAGCGACCATGACGCCCGACAAGGATAGACGGCCGGCCATCATCAATCATGCCGAACTAGGTTTGCGAGCGCGGCGCCGGCGACCGGAGCACCCGGCCCTTTCGCCTGCGCAAGACTCTCGAGCGCATACTGCACAGTGACGTTGCCGGTCACGCGATCGAACGGCGGGACCCGTGACTTGCAGGCGAAATCGTCGCACGGCGTAAAGCCCGTCGATACCGCAACGTAAGTCGGAACAGCCTTGATATCGAAAGCACGGAAGAGGCGTGGATCGATCGCAACGTTGCCGGACGCATCCTGCGAGACGACACGGCGCATCGCGGCCGCAAACATCCGTCCGTTGTTGCCAGGCAGACCTCGGAAAACGACCACGCCCCCAGCCTTGTGGACATCCGCAATCATCTGCTTGAGCGAGTCCTCCGGCATCGAGAGGCTGGCAAAAGCGATGAACAGTGGCGCGGAGCGCGGGTTATCCAGCGAGCCTTGTGCTCCGCTCACCATCTCGTCGAGGTCGATCGCACCGGCCTCCCCCACCTTGGGAAGCTTGGTCGGATCGATCGCCTTTACCGCTGCCAGGCTCTCGTCGACCGTCTGACGAGCCTCGTCGCGTGCATCCTTGCCGCGATCGGACACGGCACTGAGGAACGCTTCAGCGTCCCGCGCCTGCTCGACCGCGCGGCTCTGAATGGCGCCTAGGTCGAGACCCTCGATGGTCTGCGCCAGACCCGCGCTCACCAGACCAAGCCCGAGCGCGCCGCCGATCGCCAAGAGATGCTTGCGCACCATCAAGCCTCTCCGGCCGGCAACAAGCCGAAGACTCGTACCAGAAAGGCCGCCATGCTCAGGAGCATGCCGAGCACCGCCAACAAGATCCCTGCTGCCTGGAACGCCAGGGAGATCGTCTCGGTCAAGCGAGTGGTGCCGATGCCCGGCATGATCAACGAACCAGTGCCGAGATCACGGGCAATGCGATCGACGCCAGAATTATACAACCAAGGACGGCACCGACCGCTATGCCGGCGGCGAAAAGACGGCTTGAAGTGGTCTTTGAAGTCATAAGGTATCTCCAGCCAGTTAGAGGACGCAGCAGTTGCGCTTGCGCCAAAGGAGGTAGCCGACGTCCTCGCCGATCACCGGATACACACGCCCAGTCTGAGGCAGGATCGTGCTGGTGCCGATCGGTGCGCAGGCTTCACGGCCGCTCACCATCGGCGAGGGATTGACCATCTGCAGCCGGTACTGCTGCTTCTTGAGGATGGGCATCACGTACTTGTTGCACAGGCCCTTGCTGCCCATCGTACCCCAGGCCAGGCCCTGTCGATGCATCTTGTAGATCATCCGCTCGGCCGCGAGCCGGGTGGACTGCTCCATGCCGACATTGGCGCCGACGTTGCCGTTCATCGGGTACATCGAGCCGTTGCAGCCCGAGCACCAGAACAGGGCGTCAAGCGGCAGCTTGGCGGTCGAGGCGACGCAATCGGCCGCGCAGGCCGCCTGCGCGAGCGGGTGGGAGAAGATCACCGCCTCGGGGTTGATGATAGTGGTGAGCGCATCTTCCTGCCAGAGCGGGTCGATCTCGGTCATGTAGGCGATGTCGAACGAGGCCTGCTCAAAGCACAGGAAATCCGCGAGGATCTCCATCCAGTAGAGCAGCGGGTAGACGTAGTAGTGGACGTGGTACTTGGCGGTGTTCTGCGCCCTGCCCCCGATCTGAGAAGAGGACGACACATAGCCGTTGCCGACCTGGAAGCCTGGCGACAGCTTCACGCCGCCAAGGTTGGGGAAGCAGAACGGCTTGGTCGTGACATCGATCAGGCGGACCGGCTCCCAGAACCCCGCAGCGACACCCACGCGAGGTATCGGCGAACCGCAAAAGCAGATTGGCAAGTTCGGGTTGTCGGTATCCGCTCGGTCCGAGGGCCAGATCTTCAGCGCCCCGATCGAGAGAGGAAACAGACACCCCCAGCACACGTCCGTGATCGGGTTCACGAACTTGCCCGTGCAGCGCGCCGGCACTTGCGCCGAGGCCGCGCTCGCGGTCAGCCAGAATGACGCCATCGCGAAGAGGACCAGGAGCAGCTTACGCATCGTTCGCGGCCTCGCGGGCGCGATTGGCTTCGATGCACTCCGTTAGCCAGGCATCGTCAGCGCTCGATTTCACCGCGAGATAGATCGGCACCTGGACCGCCAGCATCCCGGCAGCGCCGGCCAACAATGCTACCAGAGGGAAGCCCACCACGGAGTAGAGCGGCCCCCATGCCGCCACCAAACCCGCGATGAGGACGAGCCCTACGATGATGCGGATCCTTGCGGTCCGCAGCCCGGGGCTCTCCGGAGCCGCCATAGGCGCGGGTAGCAACGCATTGAGACGCGCGATCATACGCCGGCCTCCCGCTTGAGCACGACTTCGCCGACGACGAGCACGTCGCCACGCTGGCGCACCAGCGCCGGCGTGTGCCGGATCCCGAACTTGGTGGTGAGCGCGCCGCCCTGGTCGAAGTAGAAGCGGCGCTGCTGCGCCTTCATCTGCTCGAAGGGTGAGCCCTTGACCATGATGATCATGGCCTTGGCATCGTTGCCCTGGCGCGCCGCCCAAGCCAGCTCCTCGGGACTGTCGCCGTCGATGAAGGCGAGGTTGCGCGGCAGCGCCACTAGGTTGAGGGGGTTGATCCTTGCGCCGCGGGCCGCGATCAGGTTGCCCTTTGCGTCGCGAATGTCGTTGGCGACGGTTATCGCCGGATCGTACTCCCACTCGCGCGGCTCCTGCGCATGGCTCAGCCCGGGAACCGGATCAGGACGCATGACCTTGCGCTGCGCCCGGGCGGAAAACTCCTGGTTCATCCGGTCGAGCTCACCCGTTTGCTGCGCGCGCAGGAGCCGTGCATGCATGGTCTCGAGGAGATCCGGCTCGGCGATCGGCCAGGTCTGCCCCAATGTGCCGAGGTCACTGGCCGCGGCCGGCGAGAGCGAGGGCAGCGCCGGCCCGATCGCGAGCGCGGTGAGCGCGCCAAAGGCGAGGCGCAGCTTCACAGGATCGGTGTCCCGACGCCGAGGATCTGGCGATTGCAGACGAAGCCGATCGGCGCATAGCGGCTGTCGTAGCCATCTTTGTGCGAAGTCGCGGCGAAGATGCAGTCGCGCGGAACGGTGCCGACCGGGCCAGGCAACAACGGCTCGCCCTGCCGGGTGAATGGCTTCATTCGGGCAACGACCTTGCCGTTGACCAGCACGTCGGCGCCCTGATGCGTCACGACATCGCCCGGAACGCCATAGGCCTGCTTGATGAACGGCTCGGGCGGCGAGCCGAAGTGCTTGATGGTCAGCGCATCGCTGCCAGGCGTAAAGGAGACGTAGTCGCCGCGCGCCGGGAACTCACCGCTCTCGACGAGAAATGCCCAGTTGGGCAGCGACTCCGAAGCGTTGATGAACACCGCGTGCGTGTCGTGCCATTGGCGCAGCGCCTGATAGCCGAGCCCGAGAGCAAGCAGGATCGCGATCCCGCCCATCTTTCCTCGAAACCCGAGGCGCCGGCGCGGCGCCGCCGCTGCGGTCTCAATTGCCAAGGCCATGGACCGCTCCATTGGCAGCGAGGCTTGCGGCCGCGTTCCCCGGCGCGCCGGCACCCAGCAGGTAGTTGCGCATGGCGCTCTCGACATCCTGAGCAGCGGCTTGCTTGGGCACAGGGACCTTCGCGTAGACCTGGCGGCGCACGGCCTCGGTCACATCGGGCACGTCGCCGGCGACGATCGCCTCGTTGATGAGGACGATCTTGCCTTCGGCAGATAGGCCCTTCACCGCCTTATCCAGCTCGGCCATGAACGCGCCGGTCTCAGCCGAGACCTTGTCGGGAGCGGTCGCCGAGCGCGCCTGTGCCTTGATGTACTCGCCCACCAGGCCCTGCAGCTGCACTTTGACGAACTGCGGCTCGCCGGTCGCCTGGAGGTCCATGACGGAGCGGGTCATCCATGCACCCCAGGCCAGAGTGGCGACCCCGGCCGCGACCATGAGTACCTGAGCCGGCGAGACCCCGCTCTTTTTCTTGCTCGGCGCCTGCGGCGCTTTGGCGCCTACTCCGGGCTCCGGCGAGCAAGCGGCAGGCGCCTGTGCATCGTCAACGTCGATGTGCGGCATGTCGGTCATCCGTTTTGCTCCTGGAGCGCACGCGCAAGGGTGGCGCGGCGGAAGAATGCGGTGGCGCAGAAGAACAGGGTGCCGCCCACCAGCAGGATCGTGTTGAACTCGGACTGGCGGCCGAGATCGGCCGCGACGTAGCGAGTGCTCAGATTGGCGAGCTGCAGCATGGTGCCACTCACCGTGAAGCTGCCGATCGCGAGGAACACGATCGTCAGGCATCCCAGCGCGCACAGCACGTTGACGGCCAGCCACCCAGCAAGGCGCAAGCCAACTAACAGGAAGCCTTGCCACCGCGGGTGACCATGCATGGCGGGTAGCGTCGTCATTCCGCCGCCTCCATCAGCTGGTCGTTCGCGGGTATCCGGTCGGGGAAGGCGACGAGTTCGATCGCATCGGCGACCGAGTAGCCGGCGTGCACGAGGTCCTCGATCCGTGCGAAGACGTTGGGGCTGGAGGAGTAGAGCGTGCCCGAGAAGCGATCGAGCACGAGCCGGCATACCGCCTGCGTGTCTGGACCGCGAATGAGGAGGTCGGAATACTCCGTGCCGTTGCGCTTGAGCGAGCGGACCAGCGCGTCGGTGAAGTTGTCCATCTCGAACCGATCGGACTTGCGGAAGTCCGAGATCGTCTCGGCTTTCTGCTGGAGGAGGACAAACCAGTCGGAGTTTTCCAATGCCGCGCGGGAGCCTTCCGAGCGGTAGTAGTCGTTGATCGACTGCGTCGCGGTGATGAGCGAGGCGCCGTACTTGCGGCATGTGCGCGAGTAGGTCTCGACGAACTCGGCCATGGCGCCGCCCTTGAGCATCTGCCAGGCCTCGTCGATCAGCAGTGCCTTGGGGATCGAGCGATCGATCTTGCGCATGGTGTGCGAGGCGACGAACATGATCGAGGTCAGCACCACGCCGCGCAGCTCAGGCCGGGTCGCGAGATCGGACAGCTCGAAAACGGTAAGGTCGGCCGAGAGGTCGAGGTTGTTGTCGCCCAGGAAGAACCGACCGAACGTGCCCGTGCTGGCGAACGGCAGCAGCGCCGTGCCGAGGTCCTGACCGAACGGGTGACCGGTCGATTGCAGCGTCTCGATGATTGCATCGATCGTGCCGTCGCGGCCATGCCGGTCCCACACCGTGTTCACGGCCTGGTCGATCAGGCCGCGCTCGGTGTCGTTCAGACGATCCTCGAAACGGGCCATCTGCGCGATGATGGCCTTGAGCATCGCCATGCAGTCGACGAGGTAGTCCTCGTCGCTCTCCGACATGTCGGGATCGATCATGCGAAAGGGGTTGATCGAGATGCCGGACGAGAGCCGGAACTCGGTGAAACGACCGCCCAGCGCCTTGGCCATGTGCTCGAACGAGCGGCCATCGTCGATCACGATCGTCTTGGCGTTGACGCCGGCAAAGCTTGCGGTGAGGTCTTGCAGAAGCACCGACTTGCCCGAGCCCGACTTGCCGACGATCGCGACGTTGTGGTTGCCGGCAGCGTTTTGGAACGGGCTCCAGAACTGAGGCTGACCGCGCCGGCCGACGAACATCAGGTGCGGTATATGGCCACCCACATACTCGCCCTGCATCGGCGCCATCGAGGCGACGTTGGACGAAAGTACCGTGCGGAAGCGCTTCATGCGCTTGAGGTCGGGGGCGAGCCCGTCCGCCAGGAGCAACGGCATCGACGCGAGAAATGACGGCAGGTGCAGGTAGGTCTCGTCGATGAGATCCCAACCGGCCGCCTTGTACATCGCCTTGATGGTGCGCTCGTTGATATCGCCAAGGCCCTTGGGCGAGACCATCGTCACAGAGTAGTAGACCTGGTGCAGTTTCTGCCCGGTCCTGACCTCCTGCTGCACCCGCTCCCACTCGGCGGCCTGAGTACGCAGCTCCGGGCGCAGCTTGGCGCCCTTCCCTTCCGACAACGCCTGCGTGCGCGCGAACTTGAACCCGGCCTTGGTCGAGGAGGTCTCGGTATCGGGCACGATGCCCGAGATCGTCTGCAGGGTCGGGCACGGGAGGTTGAGCTTGGCGTTGAAGATGTCACCGATGATCTTCTGGGTGTCCCAGGGCGCCCAGCGATCGGGGAAGTAGCGCACCGACATCGAGCGCACGTCAAACTGCTCGGGCCGGAACTCGAGCATCTCGGGAACGCCGTCGACGTCCTCGCCGCTCGGGCGCAGCGCCTGCGCATGCAGCAGGATGCGGTCCTTCTGCACCAGCGTCACAAGGTCGCGGCGCACGCATTGCTCGTTGATGGGATCGAGCGCGCTGTACTCGGGCGCGTCGTCTCCGGCGCCGGTCGTGGGACACAGCACGTCATCGATCAGCCGGATGAGATCGACCGGTTGCAGCACCCGCGCCGGGACGTTGATCGAGTCCAACGCGGCGATCAGGCTCTGGCGCATCGTCGTGAGGTCGTCGAGCGACGCGCCCGAGGAGTCGGGAACACCCACGCTGAAGATCACGCGGAAGTTGCGCAGGTGGAACGGGCCATCGGTCGCAAGGGTCGCCCAGGCGCCGTTGCGCAGCAGATCGAGGCGATAGCGTGCGAGTTTCTCGAAAACGCCTCCGGCGCGCACCCGCGGCAGCACCCAGCCCTCGAGCTTTTCGGAGACACGCGGCGAGGGCCAGCTAGTCACGGTATAGTGCGTGCCGGACGTCAGGATGTCCGAGAACACGGTGTTGAGGATGTCGCCGATGCGCTCGTCGGCGCCGATCAGCGGCGCGAGCTCCAGGATGAAGCCTTTGGAACGGGTCAGGTAGAAAAGATCGCGCTTGGGATCGAACGCGCGATAGCCGAGATAATGGGCCAGCATCGGCACTTCGGGCGCCTTGGAATGCGCTTCAGGCTTGCTGGTATCGCCGGTGACGAGCTCCACCATGCGTCGGATGATATCGGCCATGCCTGGTCACTCCACCGTGGCAGGGAAGTCGGCAGCTTTGAGCTTCGCGTTCTGCGCGAGCTTCCTGGCGACCTCTTCCTTGATTGCAGCGATCGGCGTCGGTCCCGGCGCCGGCTTCCCAGGTGCCGGAGCAGGCTCAGCCGTGAAAGAAGGCAGTTGCACCGCGATCCGGGGCGAGGCCGGTGTGCCGTTGTCTGGCGCTACATTCGCGGATGCAGGCGGCACGAACGCAAGCAATGCCGGAGCATTCTCCGCAGCACCGAACAAGCCGGCATCGGCGGCCCTAGCAATCCGCTCGGACGAGGCACGCGCGGCCAGTTGCGGCACCTGCCCGACGTCCACCTCCGCCTGTACGGCGCTTTTCTCGTGAAGCTGCCCATATCGGTCGACATAGGCAGGGAAGACGACACGCAACACGCGCCCGTTGGTGCGCGGTACGCTGCGGCCGCGCTCACGAGGCGCCTCGACAGACGCGACCCGCATTCCCGGAACATTGCCGTCATCGACCTCGTAAGGACCTGCAGGCACCATGGCTTCTTCGGATGATCGGTCCTGGATGGACGCGATCGCCTGATCGTCGATCGTGCTGGACGGCGCGCACGAGCCATTGGGCGCAGCGCAGGTGAAGTCACCCTTGATGTTGGACCCGAGCGTGGTGCAGCCGGCTACGGCCGCAGCACCCAGCAGGGCCGTCATGGCGAGCGCGCGTTTCGCGCGCGGCGATCCGGCGATCACGAGCTCGCTCCCTTGAGCCAAGTCTCGAGGAACGCCTTGGGCCTGAAGCCCTGGAGGACGGCGCCGTCCGAGCGAACGACAACCGGCGTGCCATCGAAGCCATGCTCGCGCGCGAACTTCTCATTGGCGTCGAGGCCGGTGGTGTCGCACTTGCGCGAAGCGGCGAGGTCGCGACCCTCGTAGGCGTCGGCAAGAGCCTTGCGACGATCGGGGGCGCAAACGACCGCGTTGGAGATCATCCGCGTGCCCAGCACTGAGATCGGGCGCTCGATCACCCGCACGTTCATGGTGCGGAACTGTTCGTGGAGCGCCTTGCAGTAGCCGCAGCGAAAATCGCTGAAGACGGTGACCGTCGGGCCGCCGCTGCCCCACTCGATCGCCCCGCTCTTGGGGAGCCCTGCAAGGGAAACCTTCTGCGCGACCGCCCTCTTGAGGCCGCGGCCCGCCTGCACCGGATCGGTGGTTTCGGGCGCGGCGTTGGCGCTCTCGGCCTTGCCTGCAGCGGCGGCGCCGCCCAGCAACATGTCCGGGTTGATCTCGAGGAGCCGCGCGGCAGTCAGATCCTGGCGCGTTTCCATGTCGTAGACACGACCGATGATGAGATAGCGGGCCGACCGATCGGTGTAGAACAACTGCGAGCCGGCCTGGACCTCACAGAGCGAGCCGATGCGCGCGCAATCGATCTTGCCGACCTGCGTCTTGGGAAGCCGCGCCTTGAGCAGTCCGAGTACCTCGGTATCGCTTGCTGGCGCCTGCGCATAAGCACCGACGCCTCCTGCGAGGGCGGCGATCCCCGTGCCCACGGCGATCTTGTGAAGAAGCTTCATCTCTCGTTACTCCCGTCAGTTGCGGATGAAGACGCCTTCGAGGAAGACGACCTCGACCCCGATCCCGGTCGGCATCTCGATAACCGGCTGATATTGCTCGGCCCGCTCAATGAGATATTCCTGGACGTTCTTGCCCGACGTCTGAGCACCGCCGCCGAGGGCGCGCAGGCCGACGTTGCCGATGCTGGGCGTGCGGTTGATGCCACCGTCCCCGTCGGCGTCGAGGGTGGCGAGCGGCTGCTGGAAAGCGGTGTTGAGTGCCATGCCGGCGCCGCCGACCAGACCTGCAAGGAAGGCCTGCATCGCAAGCGCACCCTCCCGGCTGACCACACGTCCACGCACGCCGGTCTTGCCGCCGAACGCGACGAAGCCCTTGACCTCGCTAACCGCGAACCGGCCACCAGGCTGCGGGCAGGTCATCCGCTGCAGCTTGACGTAAACCTTCTCGGAGCTGAGATCGCCTTGGGCCGCACCGTTGACCATGCAGCCGTCGACCCGGGTGCGCAGCAGCTTGCCGTCCGAGTAGACCGAACGCGCAGGGCCTGTGATGCGCAGGACCACCGGAAGCGGATCGGCCTGGCTCTTCACGTTGGCGGCGGCGTCGACGCCAACAACGACCGTCGCGTGTGCGATGGAGTTAGGCGGCAGGTAGTTGGGGCTGTCGGTGTAGCTGGTCGCCTTGGAGGGCGCGATCCGGTTGCCGGTGCCGCCACCTGTGCCGCCTTCAAACGAAACAAGCTTGATCTCGTTGCTGCGCGTGAGCGGCAACGCCGCGCCTCCGTTTGCCAGCGGCGAGCCCGGTGCCACACCGCTGGCGTTATACGTCGCGGGCGCGCCCTTCCCGTACAACCCGGTGGGACCCGGAGCCGGGGCGCGCTTGGCTTCCGCCAGCTGGGCCTTGAGCTGTTCGTTCTCCTGCTCGTAGGCGCCGAGGACCCGTGTGCCATCGTCCACCATCGCCGACTTCTCGGCCTGCAGCGCCTGGATCTGGGCCTGCATGCCTTCCAGCTGCTTGCTCTGCCCCTCAAGACCTTTGATCTGGTTGTTGAACGAGACCATCTCGCCCTCCGAGCGCGCCATCCACTCGGCTTCGGACATGTTGCGGTTGACCAGATCGGGGGCGGATACCTTGACCTCCGACTTGTCACCGCCGTCGGCGAGCTTACCGTCCTTGGGATCGGTTGACGGAGCGAGGATCCATGCCATCGCTACTGCCGCGAGGACCCCGCCGCCGCCGTAGAGCGCGAGCTTCTGACGCTTGGCCGCCGCCTCATTCACCGCGAGCTCACCCCCCTCTTCCGCGCCTTCTGCCGCGTCGAGGTTCTTCTGCTTGCGCTTGAAAAGGTTCATTGGTCTTCTCCGGTCGCCTGCACGACATAGGCGGTGGTGGCCTCGCCAGGCTTGAGGTTCGGATTGGCGATGCTCACCGCGATCGCCCAGGAGCTCACGCTCTCTTCGGTCAGAGTGGCGGGCTTGGAGCCCTTGTTCTCGATCCGCAGCGTCTTGCCGGTCAGCTGCGGTCCGCGGTACTCACCGATGACCTGGACGCGCAGAGCGCCCACATTAACGGGGGCTAGGACCCGCTGGCGAATCTCGAAGCCCTCGACGATCGATTGCTCGTACATCGCCTTGACCAGGCGCACGGCGCCGTCTTTGGCCGAAAGCGAGGCAGGGATCGCGGCGGCCGCCTTGGCAGGGTTCTCAAGATCCGCATTGGCGATGAAGACCTGCACGGCCTCGTCGCCGGCAACGGAGCAGACGAACTTGTAGACAAAACCCTTGCGGGTTGTGCCGAAGAACGAGACAGCGTTGCGCGAGAAGCCATCTGGAACCGAGAGGTAGATATCGCCGCGCACCGGCTCGTTGACGACCGAGAAGTCCTCGGTCGCGATACCCGTCGACACCTTGGACACCGACGCGAACTCGTCGTCCTTGAGCGAGATGCGTGTGAGGTCCCGCATCGAGGCCGTGCAGCGCACCTCACCGTTATCAGCGGCGATCAGGTTCTGATCGGCGGCGAACGCAGGCAACATCGATGCGCTAAGCGCGACCACTACCAGAGCGCCTGTGGTCAGGCGGCGTCCGCAAGAGCTAATCGGCATCGGTCTTCTCCACCTTCTCGACGATGCCGAAGCCGAGAAGCTTCAGGGACACGCCGGTGTAGGTCCATGTGAATCGAAAGGTCTTGGGCTGCGCCGTGACTTCCTTGGAGCCGGCGACCGTATGAAGAACACCGACTACCTCGCTGGTCAGTGCTTCGGGGTCAGACCTGATATAGTTGATCGTGAAGAACTGCGTGATCTGCGATCCACGCTGCTCAGTGACGATCTTGAGGAGATCACGCTTCAGAGCGCCGCGGCTGCTCGGGTCAGTGACCTCAAGAATATTGTCCATCCAGTATTTCAGCGTTTCGGGCGAGCGATTAAGCGCAAGCAGCGCCACGTCTCTCGTCACCATCTCGAGGTACTCGTGCGACACGCCCGCGCTGCTAAGTGTCAGCGGTGAGCGCGAGATAGGCTGCAGCACAATCTCACGATCGCGCGTCGAAGCCATCGTGAACAGGATGAGGATGACGGCAGCCAATGCCACCGCGACGATCGCCAGCATGTTGCGCTGCTTGAGCACACGTTGCGACGACAGATGAGCGTGCGTGATATCCATGATTAGCCTGCCATCACTCGAACATGGGACGGCGGCGCTACCTTGAGACCGAAGAAGCTACCCGGAAGATGCCAGTACGCCGCATGAAGGATCCATGACATCGAGCGTCCGGCTTTTGCTTTGCGATACAGAAACCAGGCGCCAATAGCTAAAAGGAGACCAAAAACGATGTGCTGGCTGAGTACGCCCCAAAGGAATGGGACGAACATGATTAGGAACTCATCTAACGTCCAAAAGCCGATCAGCTCTGGATCGTCGAGATGCTTCGGGATAGTGTAACGGTCCATGTAACACCGCCGTCAGAGAATGGAGCTGGCCGAGGGGACTGGTACGGCCAGCTCCAAGAGAATGACCCGCTCAGATCGTGGCGGTGACGGTCGACGTGACGATCGGGATGCCGGTGCCCGCGCCGACGCCGACGCCCACCGGGATTGCGACCTGGCTGAGCGAGAAACGACCCGAAGCGAGGCCCACGACGCCACCGGCGAGGGACAGGACGGTGATGATCTTGCCGCCGGAGCCCTCGAGAAAGTCGGTGAACTTGGTCAGCGCCGTGTCGAACGTGGCATCGGTACCGGCCAGAGCGACATCCGCGCCGAGTGCCATGGCAACCACGGCGATTCCCGTCGCAAAAGCGAGCGAACTGCCAGCTTCCTTGACGGTATTCTTAAGTTTCAGCGTGCTCATTAGGTTCTTCCCAATATTGTTTGGATTGACGCGCTCCCGCGTCCACCAGATGAGAAGAAACTGAAATTATTTTGGCAAGTTCAATTGTGAGTAGGTTCCGAAAAAACCGACTTTACTCCATTTTATGGGAGCGGTTCTCCTAAATTACAGACGGCCGCTCCCCTTTTCACGACCTACACTCCCGTTGTCGGGATCGGCGCTCCGGCTTTCGGGAGTTTAGTGCTAGAGTGCACACAAAAATGCTCCCGAAAACGGGAGTTCCCACGTCCGCCCATTCTACAGTGGGGTTGACAGAAGCGATGGCTTGAGGCGTGCGCGCGGCAATCCGATAACGATCCCCGCATCCGCTGCGCTCAGCTGAGATGGAGAGGGACGCCAGGGACGCCAGGGACGCGCAACGACATGACAAAACGAAATGTAACGCAACTAATGATCAGCGAAGAGCTTTTTCGGCTCGTGATCGGCTCTGTCGCCCGGGTTTCCATATTCAATCGAAGGTTCGAGTCCATCAACGGCCTTGTGCAGACTTTCCTTGAGCAAGATGACCCGTTGAATCTCCCGATCATAGAAGAGCTGAAGGCAATGTCGTCCCTGACCGGCGACATCAAGTTGTTTCTGCGCCTTACGGATGTGGGAGATCGCCCCAACCGCATGAGGGCGGCTCTATCCGAGGCGGTAGGTAGGCACTGCACAATGCGCGAATTGGTCGCTTACGTGTGCCTTGCGTGGAGCGAACTTCCCCCCTTGACCATCGGGCCGAGGTGAACATAAGATGAAGACGATCGGATCAGCCATGCCTTAGCATGGTTATGGTCGGGGGGCCGCTGCATGTTCCTGGAGAAGATACCGCTCGAATCGCCTCAAGGCGCGCAAATCGAAGCGCACCGGTTGATTATCTGCAAGATCATCCTGATGGAAATGGATCGAAAGAATATCAGGGCAATCTCACTAAGGCACACTCCAGGCATAAAGCATAAGACTGTCAGAAAGCGGCTGCAGTCTGGTCATGTACCCGGCGAAGAACAGGCTCTTTTGATACATCACCTGAGGCTGGATCCGGATCGGATTGCATTCATCGTCAGCTGCCTTGGTGAGGCCGAGTTCTACTTCACAGATCATTGCACTGTGATGTATGACCTAACCACGCAGCTAATCGCCGTTATGCGGGAGACGCTACCTGCCTTAGGAGGAGATTTCATGCCGATCAAGGATCAGTACGGAATCATCGCCCGCAAAATCCGAGGACTGGTCGTCGAACAACATCGACGAAACCTAGAGAGATTTGTCCTGGATCAGAACGCGAGCGAATGACAAACGGGGGACTGCCCTCGCCGGACGACACCATCAACCCGTGGATCATTTGTAGATCGGCGGCGATCGGCCTGGCGTGTAACTGAGCCGCCACTCGGGACCTGTCATCCCGCGGCTTTTGTGCGGTAAAGCACGTGGATGCCATACCCTCCGCTCACGATGGCGACATCTAGATGATCGACAGTACTTCAGTTCGTGCCCACTAGCAGGCCGCGACGGCAAAAGGGAGGATCAAGATCATTGTCTCGATCCCTCCAGGGGCGGGCTTACAACCAAAATCCACGCGGTCGTCGATGGACAAGGGCTCCCGATCCAGCCGAGCCTGACGGCCGGGCGAAGCCATGACGGTCAAGCCGCTGACAATCTGCTCTATCACGTTGGCGCGGGAACAATTTTGCTGGCGGACAAGCCCTTCGATGCCGATCGCATCCGAGCATTTCTCCCCGCAAAGGGGGCGTTCGCGCCTGTATTGGACCGGGAGGGCTAAAATATTGACCGGGCTTGAGCGGAAGGCATGATGTACGCGACCTCCTCTGATACGCGATCAACTTAGAGCCGCCTCTATTCGCGGTTGATCGATCATCTAGTCGAGCAATGAGCTACGCGGCGGAGGATGGGTCACTCGCCGAGCGCTTCGGTGACGGTTTGCCATCCAAGCGCTTGCACCTAGTGGAACGGGAGCTCATTTTGACGGCTGACACCGCGACCGTTATTGGCGTGGCCACTTAAAAGATTGCGAGCGGAACCTGCGAGGGTGTAAACCGCGTGGCGCTGCGCACCCCTGTTCTTGTGGTCGACACGGTAGCCTTCGTAGTGCCGCTCAAGCAGACCGCCTTTGACAAGCTCGGTAACGGCGCGGCTCAGATTTGCCTTGCCTGCTGCGCGTACGCGCGCCCGCACCTCATCATCAACTGCTGCTGGAGCGCCCGCCCCTCTGGTCGCTGGGTGTTCAGGCAGTCCCAGCTCCTCACAAATTCTGACGGTCATCGCGCGCCGCTTTGAGTCTCGCTGTGCCATCGGTACAAGCGCATCACATAGCCAATCTCGCAGCAGAACGGTTCCACCAGGATGTGACACGTATGGCCCCGCGCTCCCTTTCGCGTCCGCGACCGCTGCTATGAGGTTGAGGAGCATGAACGCATACCTGGGACGTGTGCTGACACTGGCGATCTGATCAAGCAGAGCTGGTAGCGACCAACTTCGGCTCTGCGTGCGTGCTGAGTTCTGGTGTGTGTACATAGTGAGTACGAGTTAAGCACAAAGGCAGAATCTTGTGAATCCTTCATCGCCGTTTGTGATACCGGGCATAGCGCTTTGTCATCTGTGACAGTTTACCGGCGGTAAACTGTCACACGGTGCACTCAACTTTGTACCCGGGTGGACGTATGTTCGGTCACTTCCCGCGACGGCGCAAAATCCCGCGCGGACCGCGGCTAGTGGACTGCACGCCCGGACCACAACGCACATGCTACGAGGGTCATTAGCGCGCTCATCTGAGCGTTTCCGCGACAGGAGAACACCTCCCCGCGATCTACGCGCGCGCGTTCGACGTTCAGCTTCTGATTGTTTGATCCCAAGCTGTGATGATGCAATATCCACGATCGAGTGGAAGGAAGCACCTTGTGGCAGGTACTCCACGGGAGCGCCAGAACGACTGAAGCAGTGCGTCGAGCGACACGGCATATTCAAGAGAGCATGAGAGCGCTGGCCAAGCGCCATGGCGTCAATCAGAAGACGATCGCCGGGTGGAAGAAGCGGTCCTCGACTGCCGACGTACGGACCAGACGATCTTCCGGGTCGTCGGGCAAAGTCATGGAATTATTTGAGATTGAGATTGACGGAGTATGGCGGCACGCGTCAGTCGATGATTGATGGCGGTTCGGCGGCGAACCGAAGCGGTGCGCAAGCTGCCATGGTCCTGTCTACATCGTCAAAGATTTCACGGGGGTGCACCAACCGAGCGTCACGCACCGCAAGGGCAAAGCAGATTGCTGTGATGCCGATACGCTCTTGTCGCCTTCTCATCCGGACGCGCTCGATTGATCGACTTACTCTAGAGGCGCGTTGGGTGCATCCACCAAAGTTTCGTCATTTACGGGTGGCGTGTAGGCAACCGAATCAGGTTCGGGCTGCCACTCAGGAACGCGCTCATAGGGCAAGCAGGGGCACGAACATGGATGTTTATCATGCTAACTCCAGTAACCGATGAGCCTCGCATCAGCGTAATGTTCTAATTATGATCTTCACCTATTCCTAATCGAGGCTAAGAGGCCACATCTATTATGAATTTGTTGTTGTAAGGTATCACATTCTGCTTTTGCGAAATTACCAGCCGCCTTAAGGCGCTTTTTAACTGCAAAAAGGGGGAAGTGGAGCGTCTTACAGCCGTAGTAGTGGATCGACCTCTCGAAGGTGGCAGTTGTGGCACACGCAACGACATGGACTGCCAGCCTTGATCGTGTAGGCTCCCTCGGTCAACTGTCCCCTTAAGCGGCCTTCGGCTACGGCGTCTGAGTTGGGGAAGGCTGCGAGACATCCCGTCACGAGCGGGTCGGGCGCATACATGCCATCAGTGACAACCGTTTCGGACGAACTGTCGGTGGCGTCACCGTTCGCTGCCCCCGCTGATGAGACGCTCTCCTCTGCTTAAGCTTTCGCGTTCTCTCCCCTGCTTGGATCGACCCAAATAGTTAGTGGCAGGAGATACGAACAGACCAACACCGAAGATCAGAACGCGGACGACAGGAGACGAGGTTTGAAACTTCATGCCGAAATTCTTGATGCAGTCGCCGGCCCCATTGTCGTTCCCGGTCGTTGGCCGTTTGAGCAAGCTATAAACCGCGATGACCATCAGAACGCAGCCGACAATCATGAAGCTGCTTGGTAGGTATAAGAACACCGGCGCCACTTTACCCCAACTAAGCCAACCCTAGCAGTTCTGCTACCTTGGCTGAAATCGTTAGTGACATCGGCGGCGATGGTCCGCAAGATGGCTGCAATGCCGGTAGAATCATCCTCCAGCTCGCTCGCGTGCTGAACCAGCTTCTGCTTGCCGAGATCAGCCCATCGTGTAAGTAGTTTGCGACGAGCGGGGAAGGGGCCGGCGATGTCGCAGATTGATGATCAACGGCGGCGGTTGTTGTGCCAAGAAATAAGCGATAAGCTCGAATCCGCTCGCGGGAATGCTAGCGCAACTACTATGCGCTCACACTCTCACGCCTGTGTCAGTAGCAGCGGGCATCTTAGCGGGCGCTATGGGTTCGATTTTCGATGCTGGCGCGAAGCATGTCGCTCCCCTTGCGCTAATCACGGGCGCGCTTCCTCTTTTCGCCCAAGAGTTGAAGTTCCACGCCAAAGCAAACCACTTCTAGTCGATGAGATAGGCAAATACGTGAGCTTGAGTTAAGCGCGGAGTATCGCGGACAAGGAAGCGAGACTACCAAAAGCGTCGCGAGAAAGTTGAGCGCGCTCCAAACGCGCGCGAGCCAGCGTCATGGGGAAACACTCAGTTTCGCTTGAACCGCGAGCGGCCGAGAACGCGCCCCATAGATAGCAGCCGACTGACCCTCGCACGGGTGAGCCTGAAGAGCGCCCAGAATGCAATCCCATGCATTCATCTATGGTTACCCGGTTGTTAACCGAGTATTTAGCTCTTTGCGCTATGGCCTCCGAATGCGAGCTATAATGCAGGGCCGAAATGAATCAGCTTGAAGTGAAACTTGGAAGGGAGTGGCAACTTCTCTCCATCGAAGAAGGTTGGAGACATCGTGGAGAGATGATGCGTTGCGAGAGTTGCGCAGGCATCGTCTACATAATGACTGACTTCAGTCGAGGCAAAGAAGCGCGATCCATTATCCACCGCCGGAAGTTCGCAGGATGCGCGTCGGGATTACGCCACCCTACTGCCATCGATTAGACGCCCCGACCATCAATGATGTTTAGTTCCCCTTCGGGGCCGACAGGTGTCACCAGCGCAAGCAAGTCGTTGAGGCTTACCAACCGATTTCGATAGGTAGAACATGATCGTCATAGGTCGCGCCCGGGATGGCTTTGAGCGCTTTTCGCCCCCTTCGCTCGACAGTGAACCGGGCGCGGTGCTGTAGGCTGGCGAACTCCTGATAGCAAAGGGCATGCTTCTCTACTCCAGTAGTGTGCCAGCATTCTCGCGGACCTAAGCGAGAACGCAGGAGAGGAAGCTTTTGAAGATCGTTCTCATCGTCGTCTTAGGCCGTGTTGACAAAGTTCGGCAACCACTTGCGGATTGCAGCCAGGTTCAGGAAGCTGGCGAATGACAGGGCGGTTTTGTCGTATCGGGAGGCGATGCGGCGGAACTGCTTAAGATGGCCGAACATGCGCTCGATGCGGTTGCGGTCAC
>NZ_JACHLR010000023.1 GCF_014204535.1 Novosphingobium chloroacetimidivorans | reverse complement strand
TGGGGTCGCATGTTATCCGCCCCCAACCCTCTCTTGGCCATCGGGTCCCCCCCCCCCCCCCCCCCCCGAGCAAGCTCGGGGAGGATCTTAAGGTCACTCTCAAATCCTCGCCGAGCTTGTCTTGGCGAGGGGGGCGCCGGCCAAAGGCCGGCGGTGGAGGGGACGCGCGCCCCCTCAGCCCGCCCGTGCGCCGCGCGATCCCACAACCTGCCGCATCAGCTGCGCCGGAGCGCGGCAGTAGAGGCGAAAATCGTTGAACGGGTCGGTCACGATCTTCGTCCCCCAGACCAGCCCCGTCTCGACATCGCGGATGAAGAACAGGTGCACCACCCGGAACAGCAGCCCGCCCACGCCCAATGCCAGCCACAAGAGCCCCAGATGCTCCAGGTACTGCATCGCGCCCTGATGCGGCTCGATCATGCCGAACAGGTCGGGCTGCAGGTAGAGCAGCACCGGACATGCCGCCCACAGTCCCATCAGCACCACCTTGCGCGCCAGGTTGTAGCCGACCTTCACGTCTTCCTTGTATGCGTGCGTGCAGTCGTTGACGTGGTCGTAGCCACGCGGCTCGAAGAAGAAGTGGCCAGCCTGGCGGCTGGTCATGGCGACGCCCCAGCCGAGCAGCGCGGCGAGGGCCGGCTCCTTCCACATGATCGCGTAGGCGACGATGAAGGTCGCGGCGCTGACGAAGTGGAGGCTCTGGTTGACCAGGCTGTGATGATAGAAGCGATGGTCGTCCCAGCGCTGTTCGGCGAGCTGTTCGCGGAAGCGGGCGATCTTGCCGGTGGACGAGGTGGAGGGCTGGTGCATGGTCAACCTTGCAGCTTGCGATAACGGACGAGGGAGAAGTGGCCGAGCGGCGGCAGCGGACGCTGTTCGAGCAGGCGGACCTGTCCGTTGCGTTGTGCCCAAGCCTCGTAGCGGGACCAGGGGAACTCGGTGCGCCAGCCGAGGCGACTGGTGATCGGCATCAAGGCTTTTTCTATGCTGTCACGCAGGCCGCCGTTCGCGCTGATGCGCGTGGCGATGACGATCTCGCCGCCCGGACGAACCACACGCACGAACTCGTCGAGTGCGCGTTCCGGGTCTGGCACGGCGGTGACGACGTACTGCGCCACGACCACGTCGAATGCGTTGTCGGGATAGGCAAGCGCCTCGGCGTCGCCGACCGCGATCTCCTCGACGTTCTCCAGCTTCAGTTCGCGGGCGCGGCGGCGCGCCTTGTCCAGCATCGCCTCGGAGATGTCGATCCCGACCAGCCGCGTGCGCTTGTCGTAGTGGGGTAGCGAGATTCCGGTGCCCACGCCCACTTCGAGGACGCGTCCTCCGACTTGCTCGGCCGCCACGATCGCCTGCTTGCGGCCATTGGCGAAGACGCCGCCGAACACGAGGTCATAGACCGGCGCCCACTTGTCGTAGGCTGCCGCAACACTTGCCGTCTGCATGGATAATTGCCGCTCCGCTGCTCTGTGGCAGTGATGCGAGCGAAATATTTCAGCAGCGAGACATTTGCCCGATCAGGCGGCCACCAGGTTGCGCGCGACAGCCTCGGCTACCTTGATACCGTCGATCGCCGCCGACAGGATGCCGCCCGCGTAGCCCGCCCCTTCGCCGGCAGGGTAGAGGCCGCTTATGTTGAGGCTCTGGAAGCTCTTGTCGCGGGTGATCCGCACCGGGGAGGATGTGCGCGTCTCGACACCGGTCATCACCACGTCGGGGTGGTCGTAGTTCGCCACCTGGCGGCCGAACACCGGCAGTGCTTCGCGGATCGAATCGATTACGAACCCGGGCAGGCAGCGTGACAGGTCGGTCATCATGACGCCGGGCTTGTAGGACGGCGTGACTTCGCCGAGCTGCATGGAGGGGCGCCCCGCCAGGAAGTCTCCGACCTTCTGTCCTGGCGCGGCATAGGTGCCGCCGCCGGCTTCGAAGGCGAGGCTCTCCCATTTGCGCTGGAAGTCGATGCCGGCAAGTGGACCCTCCGGGTAATCGCGTGCCGGGTCAATCCCGACGACGAGGCCCGAGTTGGCGTTGAACTCTGCGCGCGAATACTGGCTCATGCCGTTGGTGACGACGCGGCCCTCCTCCGAAGTCGCCGCCACCACGCGTCCGCCCGGGCACATGCAGAAACTATAGACCGTCCGCTCGTTCGAGCAGTGATGCGCCAGCGAGTAGGCCGCGGCGCCGAGATCCGGATGGCCGGCGCACTGGCCATAGCGGGCGCGATCGACCCAGCTTTGCGGATGCTCGATGCGCACGCCGATGGAGAACGGCTTGGCTTCCAGGTAGACGCCGCGCTGGTGCAGCATCTCGAACGTCGGGCGAGCGCTATGACCGACGGCCATGACGACGTGGTCCGCCTCCAGGAACGAGCCGTCATGCAGGTGCAGGCCGCGCAGGCGCTGCTGGCCATCTGCGTCGCGTTGCAGCTCGAGGTCGTCCACGCGGGTCTGCCACCGGTACTCGCCGCCCAGGCTCTCGATCGTCTCGCGCATGGATTCGACCATGGTGACGAGGCGGAAGGTGCCGATGTGCGGGTGAGCCTGCCACAGGATGTCGTCGGGCGCGCCGGCGCGGACGAACTCCTCCAGCACCTTGCGGCCCAGGAAGCGGGGGTCCTTGACCCGGCAATAGAGCTTGCCATCGGAGAAGGTGCCGGCGCCGCCCTCGCCGAACTGCACGTTGGAGTCCGGATTCAGCTCGGAGCGGCGCCACAGGCTCCAAGTGTCCTTGGTGCGCTGGCGCACGACCTTGCCGCGATCGAGGATGATCGGGCGGAAGCCCATCTGCGCCAGGATCAGTCCGGCGAACAGGCCGCAGGGGCCCGCGCCAATCACCACCGGACGCTTTCCCGACCAGGCATCGGGAGCCTTGGCCACGAAGTGATAGGCCATGTCCGGCGTCGGGCGCACGTCCTTGTCGCCGGAAAAGCGCGCGAGCACGTCGGCTTCGTCTTCCAGCTCGATGTCGAGCGTGTAGACTAGCAGGATCGCGCTGCGGCGGCGTGCGTCGTTGCCGCGCTTGAACACGGTGTAGCTCTTGAGCGCCTCAGGCTCGATCCCCAACCGCGCGCAGATCGCTTCGCGGATCGCTTCGGGGGCATGGTCGAGCGGCAGGGAGAGGCCGGACAGGCGCAGCATTTAGCGGGCGCTCGCTTGATCGTCGTCGAATCTGAAGGACATGGCGGGCTCTTAGCGCATCGCGAGAGGCTCGGAAACCAAAGGGCCCTCTCAAGCGATGTGCTCGATCATGGATGCAGCGACGAGCCCCGAGATGAACGTGGCGCCGGATGCCTCCGGCGAACCCGCCGATGCGCCCTCGCGGCGCCGTCGCCGGCACTACCTGCGCAATACGATCATCCTTGTGCTCGGCACGATCTTCGCGATCTGGCTGATCCTGTTCGTCACGAAGGGTCGCTTTCTCAAGGGTCCGTTCGAGAGCATCGCCAGCTCGTCCGCCGGGCGCGCCGTCAAGGTGGGTGGTGACTTCCAGCTCTACTTCGCGCCCTTGCGCATCAAGTTCCTGGCCGAGCAGATCGACGTCAAGAACCCGCAGTGGGCACAGAAGCCCAGCTTGCTGACCGCCAAAAAGATCGATGCCCGCATCGCGCCGCTCTCGCTGATCTTCGGGCGCAAGCGGTTCTACACGATCGAGCTGGTCGACTTCGATGCCGACCTCGAGTGGGACAAGCCGCACAAGCGCAACACCTGGACCTTCGGCGATGGCAGCGGGGGTGAGCCGTTCCAGATGCCGCGTATCGATCGGGCCATCGTCTCGGGCACGCGCGTGCGCTATCTCGACCCGCGCCTGCCGCTGCTGGCCAACCTGGAGTTCGAGCCGATCGTCGCGCGGGACACGCAGATCGGCCAGGACGTCCAGCTCAAGGGCACGGGCCGGTTCCGCACCACGCCGTTCCGGCTCACCGCCAGCCTGCTTTCGCCCGATGCGACGGTCAGTGGCGGCGAGAACAAGCTGACCGCGCGCGCCTGGGCCGCGAACGCCGTGATCGATTTGTCGGGCACGCTGCCGGCGCTCACCGAATACGAGGGCGTGCCGCTGAAGGTCCGCGCGCGGGGCAAGGACTTGTCCGAGCTGCTGGAAGTCATCGATGTGGCGATCCCACGCACGCGGCGCTACGATCTGCGGGCCCAGCTGGTGAACGAGGACCAGGAGTATCGCTTCACGGGCTTGACCGGCACATTCGGGCAATCCGACGTCGCAGGCCGCTTCACCATCAAGAACGAGGAGCGCCTGCGCCTCGACGCCAACCTGACCACGCGCCGGCTGGACATCGTCGATGCCGCGCCCTTCATCGGCTACAATCCCGACATCGTCGCCACAAAGGGCGCCATCGCTGCCGCCGCTGCGACCGGCAACAGCGGCCAGCGCGTGCTGCCCGATGCCGAGCTGCCGGTGGCGATGATGCAGCGCTTCGACGCCGGGCTCGACTGGAAGATCGCGGTGGTGCGCTCGCGCAACGTGCCGGTCTCCAACATCTCGCTCAAGCTGGCCCTGGAGCGTGGGCGTCTGGCGCTCTCGCCCCTGACCTTCACCATGGCGCGCGGCAATGTCGCATCGGACTTTATCTTCGACACACGCAAACGCCCCTCTGCCATCAGCTATGACATCCGACTGCAGTCTACGCCTTTGGGGCGTCTGCTCGCGGGCTACGGCGTGGCGGACTCGGGCACGACGGGGACGATCCGTGGCCGCATCAAGCTGGACGGGCGAGGCGACACCATCCACGACTCCCTTGCGAGCTCGTCCGGTCGGATCGCCTTCGTCATCCCGCAAGGCACGATCTGGACGCAGAACGCACAGCTGGCCGAGCTCGACCTGGGTACGTTCGTCTACAAGATGTTCCAGGGCAAGCTGAAGAAGCCGATCGAGGTCAATTGCGGCCTCGTTGCGTTTACCGTCCGCAATGGCCTGGCCGCGACTGATCCGATCCTGATCGACACGACCAAGAACGTGATCACCGGCAATGGCGGCTTCAGCTTCGGCACCGAGGCGGTCGATCTGGCGTTTCGCGGCGACGGCAAGAAGTTCAGCCTCTTCTCCGGCCAATCGCCGGTAGGCATTCGCGGTCGCTTCGCCGAACCGAGGCTGGACGTGATCAGTCCCCAGCTGATCGGACGTGCTGGCGTCGGACTGGGGCTGGCCGTGGTCGCGTCTCCGGTCGCCGGGCTGCTTGCCTTCGTCGACGTGGGCGATGCCAAGTCGGCTGCGTGTGGTCCGGTGCTCGCGGGTGCGCGGGCCACGGCGCAGCGGACGAAGAAGGGCAAGCCGCGTGAAGACATCGGCAATGGCCGGGTGAAGAAGATAGATTGAGCTCAGGCAAAGCAAGTTGCCACCGCCGTTCGTTGGCGATGTTGCACAGCAGCATCACTACGCAACCAATCGGTAACGCTTCCGAAATTTGTCACGATTGTCACATCGCGAGGGCCTAGGGGCCCGCCAACACCGTCGCTCGAGACGGTCGAATGGTGGGTAAAAGGACTTTCGCATGACGACCTACAAGCAGCGCCGGGCTCTGGTTCTCGGCCTCCTCAGCCTTGGCGCGAGCGCACTGCCGGGCGTGGCCATGGCGCAGAATGCGGCCGCCGACGCCGGCACTGCAGCGATCCCCGCCGACAGCGATGTCGGCACGGACATCGTCGTCACGGCCCAGCGGCGTCAGGAGCGCCTGACCGACGTTCCCGTCTCGGTCGGCGTCGTGCGCGGCGACGACTACCGCACCTTCACCTCGGGCGGTGACGATACGCTGCTGGCGCTCTCGGGCCGAGTGCCGGGCCTCTACGCCGAGTCGACCACCGGCCGCATCTTCCCGCGCTTCTACATCCGCGGCCTGGGCAACATCGACTTCTACCTCGGTGCCTCGCAGCCGGTGTCGATCATCCAGGACGATGTCGTGCTGGAGCACGTGGTGCTCAAGTCCAACCCGGCCTTCGACATCGCGCAAGTCGAAGTGCTGCGCGGGCCGCAGGGCTCGCTGTTCGGCCGCAACACCACCGCCGGCATCATCAAGTTCGATACGAACCGCCCGACCATGGACTTGAACGGCCAGGCCTCCATCAGCGTCGGCAGCTATGGCAGCGTCAACATGGACGCCGGCATCGGTGGTCCGATCGTGGCCGACAAGATCGCCGTGCGCGCCTCTGTGCTGGTGCAGCATCGCGAGGACTACGTCGACAACACCTATCGTGGTCCCAGTGCGGACAGCACCGCGACGCCGATGAAGGACGCCATGGGCGGCTTCGACGATCGCAACGCACGCCTGCAAGTGCTGCTGACGCCCACCGAAACCTTCTCGGTCCTGCTCTCCGGCCACTACCGCGACTACGAAGGCACCTCGACGCTGTTCCTGCGCAACGCTCTGGTGCGCGGCTCCAACGATCCGATCGCCCCGCGCAAGTCGGTCGCGTATGACGAGGCGCAGAACAACCCTCAGGCCTACAAGACCAAGGGGGCCTCCGCCCACGTCACCTGGGATTTCGGCGGCGCGGCGCTGACCTCGATCACGGCCTACGAGACCACCAAGGGTTACAGCCGTGGCGACACCGACGGTGGCGCGGCCGCGAACTTCCCGTTCAACGGCGTTGCCAACGGCTTCGGCCAGTCGCAGGGCCAGATCCGCGATCTCGACCAATGGACGCAGGAACTGCGCCTCGCCAGCACCGGCGAGAACCCGTTCAAGTGGCAGTTCGGCGGCTATTACTTCGATAGCCGCGACACGACCGACTTCTACCAGCGCGCGTTCTTCCTGACGACCGCCGCGCGCAACCCGAACAACTGGGTGCGCCTGCGCAACGTCAACACCTCATGGGCGGTGTTCGGCCAGGCGAGCTACGACCTAACCGACCAGCTGACGATCACCGCCGGCGCGCGGTACACCAACGACGACAAGAAGACGCGCCTGCTCAAGACTGCCAACACGGTGACCAACGCCGTCACCTACACCGGCCGTACCTTCGTCAGGCTGGAAGACGAGAAGCCCAGCTGGGACGTCAGCGCGCTCTACAAGGTGAACCCGGACGTCAGCGTCTACGCCCGCATTGCGCGTGGCTTCCGCGGGCCGACGATCCAGGGCCGCTCGGCGGTGTTCAACTCGGACTTCACGACGGCTGACTCGGAGACGATCACCTCGTACGAAGCCGGGTTCAAGAGCCAGCTGATCGACAACACGCTGCGCTTCAATGCCACCGCGTTCTACTGGACCCTCAAGAACATCCAGCTGAACGGCAACGACTCGAACGGCAACGGCGTACTGTTCAACGCCGACAAGGCCGAGGCCTACGGTCTTGAGGCCGACCTCGAATATCGTCCGACCGAGAACCTGTCGATCACGCTGGGCGGCAGCTTGCTGCACACCGAGATCAAGGACAACCGCGTCTATGCGCAGGTTTGCGCGTTAAACGGCGTCGTAGTTTGCACTGTAAACGACCCGACCATTCGAGGCGGATTGTTCGCGCAGATCGACGGTAACCCGCTGCCCAACGCGCCGAAGTGGACGGTCAACGCCACTGCGCGCTACGACATTCCGGTCGGCGACACCTCCAAGCTGTTCATCGCGACCGACTGGAACGTGCAGGGCTACACCAACTTCGTCCTCTACAAGACCGACGAGTTCTACTCGAAGGGCAACTTCGAGGGCGGCCTGAAGATCGGCTACGACACCGGCAACTTCGAAGTGGCTGCGTTCGCGCGCAACATCACCAACGAGAAGAACCTCAAGGGCGTGATCGAGAACTACATGGCGGCCGTGTACAACGAGCCGCGCATCATCGGCGTCTCGCTCAGCGGCAAGATCCGCTGAGCCTCGGCTCTCGACTGTGGATGGGCCGCGGCTGGCAGCAGCTGCGGCCCTTTCGTTTCCGGTCTATCGGCGAGGGCGCCAACGCTCTTGCTGGACACGATCGGTCCTGCAACACCGCTTGCATGAGCACGATCGACACCCGCCGGCATCAGATGTTCCCCGTCCTCGATCCGCACCAGATCGAGACGGCAAAGCGCTTTGCCAGTGGACCCCCGCAGTGCTTCCCGGCCGAAGAGGAGGTCTACGCCATCGGCGAGGTCGACGCTCCTGCCTGGCTTGTCCTTGCCGGCACGATCGACGTCGTGCGCCGCGACGGTCTCAATCACGAGGCGGCGATCACCACGCATGGCGCCGGGCAGCTGACCGGCGAGGTCAACCAGCTCTCGGGTCGGCCCTCCATCGCCGGTGGTCGCGCGGGTAGCGAGGGCTGTACGGCGATGCCGTTCGATGCGGCGCACCTGCGCGCGCTGATGATCGGCTCGGCCGACGTGGGCGAGGTGATCATGCGCGCGCTGATCCTGCGGCGCGTGGCGCTGATCGAGGATGGCGGCGCCGGCACGATCCTGATCGGCACGCCCGGCAGCCCCGAAGTGGTGCGCATCCAGGGTTTCCTCACCCGCAGTGGCTATCCGAACCTCGTCCTCGATGCGTCCGCCGATGCCGAGGGTCACGCGCTGGTCGAGCGGATCGGCGTGCTGCCGCACGAGCTGCCGCTGCTTGTCTGCCCCAACGGCACGATCCTGCGCCGTCCGAGCGAGGCGGAAGTCGCGGCCTGCCTGGGCATGCTGCCCGAGATCGCGCCGGACAAGGTCTACGACGTGGCGATCGTCGGCGCCGGGCCCGCCGGTTTGGCGGCCTCGGTCTATGCCGCGTCGGAAGGCCTGTCGGTGCTCGTCGTCGAGGAGCGGGCGATGGGCGGGCAGGCGGGTGCCTCGGCGCGGATAGAGAACTATCTCGGCTTTCCGACCGGCATCTCGGGCCAGGCGCTGGCGGGGCGTGCCTATAACCAGGCGCTCAAGTTCGGAGTGGAGATGGCGATCCCGCTGGGCGCGGTGCAGCTGGCGTGCGCGAACCGAGGCGCTGGCGATCCGATCCCACTGGAGCTTGCGGAGGACCGCAAGGTCCAAGCCCGTACGCTGGTGATCGCGTCGGGCGCGCGGTACCGCCGGCCCGATGTGCCGGGGCTGGAGCAGTTCGAGGGCAACGGCATCTCCTACTGGGCCTCGCCGATCGAGGCCAAGCTGTGCGCCAACGAGAAGGTGGCGCTCGTTGGCGGCGGCAACTCGGCCGGGCAGGCCGTGGTTTTCCTTGCGGCTCACGTGGCGGAGTTGCACCTGATCGTGCGGCGGCCGCTGGAAGCCACGATGTCGCACTATCTGGTCGAGCGGATCGCCGCCTTGCCCAACGTCACCATGCATGTCGGCAGCGAAATCGCCGAGCTGGAGGGCGATCGCGAGAGCGGCCTGACCGCCGCCGTATTCCGCGACCGCAAGACCGGCGAAACCTCACGGTGCGAGTTGCGGCACATGTTCCTCTTCATCGGCGCCGACCCCAACGCGGCATGGCTGCAAGGCTGCGTCGAAACCGATGCCAAGGGCTTCGTGATCACCGGTGAAGGCGGTGGCCTGCCGCTGGAGACCAGTCAGCCCGGCGTCTTTGCCATCGGGGACGTGCGCGCCGGCTCCACCAAGCGCGTCGCTGCCGCAGTGGGTGAGGGCGCTGCGGTCGTGGCGCAGATCCACGCCAAGCTGGCGGAGGCCTGACGAGCGCTCATCCGCCCGCTCCCTAATTCGTCATTGCTAGCGCAGCGAAGCAATTCAGGGTCGTGCGGTGGCGCCCTGGATTGCTTCGCTGCGCTCGCAATGACGAGCCATAGAGCGTGAGCCCGCGCACGCTGGGTACGATGACGAAGGACCCATCTCGCTTCGCACCCGCAGCAATGCTAAGGGCGCGCGCATGTTGAACATCACCGGTATCACCGTGCGCCTCGGCGGCCGCACGATCCTCGACCAAGCCACGGCCGCGATCCCCACCGGCGCCCGCGTCGGCCTGATCGGTCGCAACGGCGCCGGCAAGTCGACGCTGATGAAGGTGATGATCGGCCAGCTCGAGCCGGACGACGGCGCGATCGAGATGCCCAAGCGCGCGCGGCTTGGCTACATCGCGCAGGAAGCGCCGAGCGGGACGATGACGCCGTTCGAGACGGTGCTGGCCGCCGATGTCGAGCGCACGGCTTTGCTCGAAGAGGCCGAGACTTGCGTCGATCCCGATCGCCTGGGCGACGTGCACGAGCGACTGCTGGCGATCGATGCCTACTCCGCCCCGGCCCGCGCCGCGCGCATCCTGATCGGCCTCGGCTTCGACGAGGCGATGCAGGGCGAGCCGATGGACAGCTTCTCGGGCGGGTGGAAGATGCGCGTCGCGCTCGCCAGCCTGCTGTTCTCGCAGCCCGACCTGCTACTGCTCGACGAGCCTTCCAACCACCTCGACCTCGAAGCCACGCTGTGGCTGGAGAACTTCCTGCGCGCCTACCCCGGCACGCTGATTGTCATCAGTCACGAGCGCGACCTGCTGAACAACGTGGTCGATAACATCCTGCACCTGCAAGGCGGCAAGGTAACGCTGTACCCCGGCGGCTACGACAGCTTCGAGCGGCAGCGGGCCGAGCGGGCGGCGCAGCTGGCCGCGGCCAAGGCCTCGCAGGATGCGCAGCGCGCCAAGCTGCAGGACTACGTCAACCGCAACAGCGCGCGTGCCTCCACCGCCAAGCAGGCGCAGTCGCGCGCCAAGATGCTGGCGAAGATGCAGCCCGTCGTGGCGATGATGGAAGATCCCTCGCTGACCTTCGACTTTCCCAGCCCGAAGGAACTGCGCCCGCCGCTGATCACGCTCGACAATGCGGCGGTAGGATATGCAGAGGACAAGCCGATCCTGCGCCGACTGGGCCTGCGCATCGATCCCGACGACCGCATCGCGCTGCTGGGCCGCAACGGCAACGGCAAGACCACGCTTGCGCGCCTGTTCGCCCAACAGCTGAAGCCGATGGAAGGCGAGATGAACATCTCGGGCAAGCTCGCGATCGGGTACTTCACGCAGTACCAGGTCGAGGAACTGGCCGGCAGCGACACTCCGCTGGTGCACATGACTCGCGCCATGGACGGCAAGCCGACCGCGCAGATCCGCGGCCAACTCGGCCGCTTCGGCTTCTCGGGCGAGCGGGCGCTGACGCCGGTGTCGAAGCTCTCGGGCGGCGAGCGGGCGCGCCTGGCGCTGGCGCTGGTGACTCGCGATGCGCCGCACCTGCTCATCCTCGACGAGCCGACCAACCACCTGGACGTCGATGCGCGCGAGGCGCTGGTGCAGGCGCTTAACGCTTATGAAGGCGCGGTCATCCTCATCAGCCACGATCGCCACATGGTGGAGCTTACCGCCGATCGCCTGGTCCTGGTCGACGGCGGCGAGGCACGCGAATATGCGGGCAGCATGACCGACTACATGGACTTCGTGCTCGGCCGCAATCAGCCCAAGGCGGAAGGCAAGGGCAAGGCGAAGGACAAACCGGCCCCGGCCGACCAGAAGGCGGTCGCCGCCAACTGGAAGGAGCAGAAGGAGCTGCAAAAGCAGTTCTCCCGTGCCGAGACGGCCATCTCCAAAGCGCAGTCGCGTTTGGCCGAGATCGAGCAGGCGATGGTCACGCCGGTTGCCAAGCCGCACGCGCTGGCAGGGCTGACCGGGGGGCAATTGGCGCAGAGACGCGGCGAGGCGCTGAAGGAGCTTGCCAAGGCCGAAGCCGAGTGGATGGCGCTGAGCGAAAAGCTGGAGGCTTACGCTTAAGTCTCGCTCGCGCCTGCGCTCCGACCTTTAGCTTCGTCATCCCCGCAACTGCGGAGGTCCATCTCCCGGTGGTGCGTCTTGCGCCACGTCAGGAGATGGATCCCCACCTTCTCGGGGATGACGAAGGAGAGATAACGAGGGCTGATTGCCCCTCAGCTCTTCGCCAGACCCTTGACCATGTTCAGGTGCGCGGTCACGATCGGCACCAGCGTCGTGGCGAAGCTCTTGAGCGAGGGCACATCGCCATTCGCCGAATAGGCCTTCAAGGTATCGAGCGTCATCTGGTGCGCATCGGCCTGCGCCTTGGCGTAAGCCGCATCGAACTCGGCCCCGGACTTCGTGTTCAGGTCATCCAGCGTCTGCTGCTGCATGGCCGTCAGCTTGGGTGCTGGCGTGATCGCCGGCGAGGCGTTCGCGGCCGCCGTCTTGAGCTTGGCCGTGGAATCGGTGTGCGCCTTGATCATCTGCTCGGCGAAGGTCTTGACCTTGGCCGACTGCGCCTTGGTCGCAGCCAGCTTCGAGCTTTCGATTTCGAATTGATCGCTGGCCGCGGCGGTATCGGCGAAAGTCTGGCCCGGCGTGGCGGCAGGGGTGGCGGGCGCCATCGCGCCGGTCATTGGGTCTTCGCTTGCCGCAGTGGTGGCGGTGGCGTTGCCTTCCGGAGCCTCGGATTTCTTGCAACCGGCAAGGGATAGGGCGGCGATCGAGACGGCAAGTACGAGGGTATGCTTCATGTCAGGGCTCCTGGGCCGGTGCAGTTCGCTTTGCCGATAACGGCCTGTAAGCTCATCGCGTTCCCACGGACCTTTCGCCCGTTGGTGCGTTAAGCCCCTGAGTTCGCAGCATCAGCTGCCTCGGATCAGCAGGAGCGACCCCATGAGCCTCTTCGGCAACATCATGAACAAGATCTTCCACCACGACAAAGCCAAGGCCGGCACGCCCTCTGCTTTGACGCCCCCGGCTGCTCCGGCACCGACTGCCGCGCCGCAGCCGACGCCGGCTCCGACGCCCGCGGCTGCTGCGCCAGAACCAGCACCTGCCTCCGTCGACGTGGGCGCGGTTCTGGAAGCGATGGCAGCGATGAAGCCCGACCATGGCGGCAACTATCAGTCGTCCATCGTCGATTTGCTCAAGCTGCTGGACCTCGACTCCAGCCTGTCGGCACGCAAGGAACTGGCCGAAGAACTGAGCGTCCACGCCGGTGAGCACGGCTCGGCCGAGCAGAACATCGCGCTCCATCGGGCGGTCATGGACAAGCTGGCGCAGAACGGCGGCGTGGTACCCGACAGCTTGCGCAACTAGGAGCCGGACACCAGTAAGGATCGGCCATCGTCCCGGGGTCGAACCCGGGACGATGCTGTCACTGGGACTTCAGTGTCTTGGCCACCAGCGGAGCGACCTTGCCGACGATCGTGTCGATCCCCGCGGGCGTCGGGTGCACACGGTCCGGCTGCATCAGCTCGGGCCTGGTTACGACCCCACCCAGGAAGAACGGGTAAAGCGCGGCGTCGTAGCGTTTCGCGAGGTCGGCGTAGATCGGGTTGAACTTGCCGGCATAATCCGCCCCCATATTGGGCGCGGCGACCATGCCGGTGAGCAGGATCGGGATCCCTCGGCGCTTCAGTTCCTCGCAGATCGCCGTCAGGTTCGCGCGCGTCTCGGCCGGATCGATCCCCCGCAGCATATCGTTGCCGCCAAGGTTCACCATCGCGAGATCGGGCTTGCGGGCGAGCCCGTCGAGCACGAACGAGAGCCGCCGCCGCGCCGCACCGGTCGTATCACCCGAGACGCCGGCGTTGGTGACCGTTGCGGCGATACCCTGTGCTGCGAGTACCCGTTCGAGCCGCGCCGGGAAGCTCTGCTGCGGCAGCACGCCGTAACCCGCATAGAGGCTGTCTCCGAACGCCAGCACCAGCTTCCCGTCCGCCGCGGGTCGAGACGCGCCTTGCGTCGCTTGCGACGCCTCGGTGCTCACGATGGGGGCCGCCGCCTCATCATTCTTTTGCGAACAGCCCGTCACCCCTTGGAGGAGGAGCCACGCGCCCGCATATGGGGCAAGCCTGTTGAACAAGGAAATCCCTCCGTCGATGTCGAACGATCCGGTCGCGGATATTGTGATCCGCGCACGCAATGTCACCCTGACACTCGGCTCGCGCGAGGCTCCGACGCAGATTCTCAAGGGCATCGACCTTGATGTGGCGCGCGGGACGAGCACGGCGATCCTGGGGCCGTCGGGTTCGGGCAAGTCATCGTTGATGGCGATCCTCGCAGGCCTGGAGCAGGCGAGCGGCGGTGACGTCGAGGTCGCCGGCGTCGCCTTCTCCTCGCTCGACGAGGACGGGCTGGCGCGCGCGCGGCGCGGGCGGATCGGCATCGTCCTCCAGGCGTTCCACCTGCTGCCGACGATGACGGCGCTGGAGAACGTGGCGGTTCCGCTGGAGCTTGCAGGCATGGCCGATGCCTTCGCCCGAGCCGAGGCCGAGTTGCAGGCGGTGGGGCTGGGGCACCGCGTCCACCACTACCCCGCACAGCTTTCCGGCGGCGAGCAGCAGCGGGTCGCGATCGCCCGCGCTGTGGCCTCGCGCCCGAACATCATCTTCGCCGACGAGCCCACCGGCAACCTCGACGGCACGACCAGCGGCGCCATCGTCGAGCTGTTGTTCGACCGCCAGCGCGAGGCGGGCGCGACGCTGCTGATGATCACCCATGACCCGGCGCTCGCCCGTCGCTGTGGGCGCGTGCTGACCATGGCGGATGGCTGCATCGTGTCGGACGAGCGCTCTTGAGCGGTAAGGGCGTGACGCAGGATCTGGGCTGGCGCGCCAGCTGGCGCATCGCCCGTCGCGATCTCGAAGGCGGCTTCCGGGGCCTTCGGCTTCTGCTCGTCTGCCTGTTCCTCGGCGTGGCGACGCTGGCGACGATCGGCAGCCTGACCAGCTCGATCACCTCCGAACTCGCAAGCCGTGGCCGCGTGCTACTGGGCGGCGACATCGAGATCGCCATGAGCCAACGCGGCACCAGCGCGGCCGAGCACGCGTCGCTCGCGGCACTCGGACAAGTCAGCGACACGGTGCGCACGCGAGCCATGGCCCGGCGTGCCGAGCCGACCGTCGGCGCGCCTGACGCTGTGCTGACGGAGCTGAAAGCTGTAGATCGCAGATACCCGCTTTACGGCACGCTGAAACTTGCGAGCGGGACTTACCGTCCGCTCGCACCCGATGCGGTCCTTGTCGACCGGGCCCTGTCCGAGCGACTGCTGCTGCGCCCAGGCGATTGGGTCCGTTACGGCGAGGCGACGTTCCGTATCGCAGCGATCATCGCCGACGAGCCCGATCGGGTGGGCGAGGGCTTCACGCTCGGCCCCGTGGCGATCGTCTCGTCCGAGGGCATGGCACGGACCGGCCTGCTGCAGCCGGGCGCGCTTTACGAAACCAAGTATCGCGTGCGCCTCAATCCCGGCATTGCGCCACAGGCGGCCGTCGAGCGGCTGAAAGCCGCGCATCCTTCCGCCGGGTGGGAGTACAAGGACCGCGATCGTGCGGCGCCCGGCGCGGTCCGCTTCTTCGAGCGCATGGGCCAGTTCCTCGCGTTGATCGGCCTTGCCGCGCTGGTGATCGCCGGCATCGGCGTCAGCAATGGCGTCGCCTCTTACCTTGGCCTGCGGCGCACCAGCATCGCCACGTTCAAGATCCTGGGCGCCACCGCCAAGGACATCGCGCGCATCTACCTGCTTGAAATCGGGACGGTCGCGCTGTTGGCGGTCGCCGCCGGACTGGCGGCGGGCGTGGTGCTGCCGCTGGTGCTGGTCACCCTGGTGCGGGACGTCCTGCCGGTCGCGCCGGGCTTCGGGATCTATCCGCTGCCGCTGCTGACCAGCGCCGCATACGGTCTGCTGATCGCCGTGGCCTTCGCTCTGCCGCCGCTCTCGCGCGCCCGTGCGCAGCCGGCCAACGCTCAGCTGCGCGGCGGCGTCGAGACACGGGGCCGGCTCGATCGCCGTACCTTGCTTGGCGTCGCCCCCGCAGGCGCGCTGGTCGTCGTCCTGGCGCTGGCGACTGCGCGCGAGCCGCTGTTTGCCGCTGCGGTGCTGGGCTCGGTCGGTGCCGTGCTGCTCGTGCTCCTCGGCATCGGCGCGGCCATTCGCTTGGGCGCCGCGCGCCTGCCGCGTCCGCGCCGCCCCTTGCTCCGGCTCGCGCTGGCGAACCTGCACCGGCCCGGCGCGCAGACCGTCGCCCTGGTCATCGCCCTCGGCCTTGCGCTGACGCTGTTCGTCACGCTCGCCGCGATCCAGACCAGCCTCGGTAGCGAGATCACCCGCGCCGTGCCCGAGCGCGCGCCCAACCAGTTCGTGCTCGACGTCCCCTCCGACGAGCGCGACCGCTTCGTAGCGGTGGTTAGGCGGGCCGCGCCCGAAGCTAAGCTCAACATCGTGCCGGCCTTGCGCGGGACGATCGTCGCTTACGGCGGGCAGCGCTTGTCCGACCAGGCCCGCGCGGCCGACAACGCCTGGATCCTGCGTGGCGAGCGCGGCGTCACCTATTCGGACGTCCTGCCGCAAGGCAGCGACCTCGCAGAAGGACAGTGGTGGCCGAGGGACTATGCCGGGCCGCCGCTGATCTCGCTCGACAAGGAGGCGGCACGCACGCTCAAGATCGGGGTCGGCGATCCTATCACCGTCAGCGTGCTCGGGCGCGAGATCACCGCGCGCGTGGCGTCCTTGCGGCAGGTCAACTGGAGCACGATGGGCTTCAACTATGTCATGGTGTTCTCGCCCAACACCTTGCAGGCCGCGCCGCACAGCCTCACCGCCACCCTCGATATCGAGGATCGCCACGAGGGTGCGGTCGCTCGTGCGCTGCTGGCGGCGTTCCCCTCAGCTTCGATCATCGAAGTCAGCGAGGTGCTGGGCCAGGTTCGCACGATCCTCGACCAGATGGCGACGGCGATCCTGCTCTCGGCATCGGTCGCGATCCTGGCCGGCATCGCCGTGCTCGTCGGCGCCATCGCCGCCTCGCGCCAGGCGCGCAGCTATGACAGCGTGATCCTCAAGACCCTAGGCGCCACGCGCGCGCAGATCCTTGGGGCTCAGGCGCTGGAGTATGCGCTGCTGGCTGGATTGCTGTGCTCCGTCGCCCTGGTGCTGGGCACCGGCGCGGCGTGGTATGTGATCGTCGAAGTCTTCGAGTTCCGCTGGGCGCCGGACTGGGGTGTGGTCCTGGCGACACTCGCGGGTGGATCGGTGCTGACGCTCGGCATCGGCCTGGTCGGCTCGCTGCCGCTGCTGGCGGTGAGGGTCGCGCCTGCGTTGCGCAAGCTGTGAGCATGCGGTGCTGCAGCCCGACTGGATGAGCAAGGCGGTGCGCGCCGCTCGCAGCCTTCGCGCGACGACGGTCGGTGCGAAGCGCGCGGGGCACTCGGTCTACGTCGTGCTCCTGCATAATCCCGCGCGTGCCGACCCCTGGGGGCTCTACGTGGGCCAGACCTCGCGCGATCCGGACTTGCGGTTCGACCAGCACAAGGCCGGATACAAGGCGAGCGGCGCCGTGAAGCGGTACGGCGTACGGCTCCTGCCCGGCATGGTCGAGCATCTCAATCCACTACGGGGTTGGGAGGCGCTGGAACTGGAAGGCGGCCTTGCGGAGGAGTTCCGCTCCGCCGGCGTTCCATGGGTCGCCGGCGGGCACTAGCGCTTATTCCGGCTTCTGCGCGAACCAGATCATGTGGTTGTCGCCCGTTCCGTCATGCAGGGCACGCACCGGCACTTCGGTCACGGCAAAGCCCGCCCGCGCCAGTTGCTTGGTGAACGAGGGTTCCGCCCCTGCAGACCAGATCGCGAGGATCCCGCCCGGCTTGAGCGCAGAGAGCGCCGATTGCAGCCCGCTGTTGGAGTACAGCTGGTCGTTCATCCGGCGCGTCAGGCCTTCGGGGCCATTGTCGACATCCAGCAGGATCGCGTCATAGGCTCCGCGCGCCGCATCGATCAGCATGGCGACGTCTTCCATCACCAGCAGTACCCGCGGATCGTCCAGGCATTCGGCGGTGAGGCCATGCATCGGCCCGCGCGCCCACTCGATGATCTCGGGCACGATCTCGGCCACGGTGACCCCGGCATCCGACCCAAGCTCCGCGAGTGCCGAGCGCAAGGTGAAGCCCATGCCATAACCACCGATCAGCAGCTGCGGGGCAGGGCGACCCGCCAGGCGCTGGCAGGTCATCGTCGCAAGCGCCTGTTCGGAGGCGAACATGTCCGAGCTCATCAGCTCGTTGCGCTCCAGAAGGATCGCGAAATCGTCCTCGTTGCGGATCAACCGCAATTCGACGCCGCCCGGCACGGTAGCCGTGCCGATCAGCAAATCGCCTTTCACGCCGCCGGATTACTTCTTGCGCGCCTTGCGCGCGGCATAGCGCGCATCGCGAGCGGCCTTGAGCTCTTCGGCGGTGCGCTCCTTCGGCTTGGCGGCTTCTTCGGCGAGGCGAGCTTGCTCGGCCGCCTCACGCTCGGCCGCGGCCTTGGCTTCCTTCTCGGCCTTGGCGGCGGCGCGCTTCTCGGCCTGTGCCTTCTCGCGCTCGGCAGCCTTGGCGGCACGCTCGGCGAGCACTTCGGGATCGACCGGCGGCTTCGCCTTCAATTTCTCGAGCGCCTTTGCCCGCGCTTCCATGGCGGCCTTCTGGCGATCCTGAAAGCCTGGCTCCTTGTATCCTGCCATCAACTGTTACTCGGTTCCTTGGGTCATCGGGTGATATGATAAGGGTCCGCACCCAAGAGGCACAGCCCGGACGCACAGAAGCCCGTCAGGTGACAGGAGACACGCCAGGGCGGCCCGATCATCCAACGGCATCGACGTCAGCGAACGCGCCTGTAGCACATTTCGTTGCATCGCCAAGCCGCAAGCCTGTCGAGCCTACGGATCGTCAAGCGCGTGACGGCGGGTTATGGGCAGGCGATGATCCAGATTCTGATCGATGCCGACGCTTGCCCGGTGAAGGACGAGACCTACCGCGTCGCCTTGCGCTACAAGGTGCCGGTGGTGGTCGTCAGCAACAGCCCCATCCGCACCCCACGCGAGCCCCTGATTACGCGCAAGCTGGTGAGTGACGCCTTCGATGCAGCCGACGACTGGATTGTCGAGCAGGCGGCGCCGGGCACCGTCGTGATCACCGCCGACATCCTCCTGGCCGACCGCTGCCTGAAACTCGGCGCGCAAGTGGTCGCGCCGAACGGCAAACCCTTCACCATGTCCTCGATCGGCAGCGCCATCGCGGTGCGGGCGATCATGTCGGACTTGCGCGCCGGTGGCGACGTGGTCGGCGGGCCGCCGCCGTTCAGCGCCGCCGACCGCTCCCGCTTTCTCTCCGCCCTCGACCAGCTGGTGAGCAAGCTGAAGCGGCAGGCCGGCTTATGAGTTTTAGGGCAGCGGTATGAACTCGTCGTCGCCGGCGACGCGGGCAAACCGACCCTCCCTCCAGTCACGCTTGGCCTGCTCGATCCGCTCCTGAGAGGTGGAGACGAAATTCCAGAAGATCTGCCGTGCTTCGGGGAACGGCTCGCCACCGACCAGCATCAGGCGGGTCGCGCCCACGCCGCGCAGGACGATCTCGGCGCCGGGCTTGAACACCACGAACTCGCCGGCCTGGAACTGACCTTCCTGCCCGACGATCTCCAGCGTGCCCGAGACCACGTAGACCGCGCGTTCCACGTGATCGGCCTTCAACTGGTAGCGCGCGCCGCTCGCGAGCATCAGATCGGCGTAGAGCGTGTCGGAATAGGTCTTCACCGGCGATAGCAGCCCGTCCGACTGCCCCACCACCAGCGACATGCGCACGCCATCCGCCTCGAGGGTGGGGATCTGGTCGACCGGGTAGTGGTCGAAGGCGGGCGCGATCTCCTGCTGGGCTTCGGGAAGCGCGATCCACGTCTGCAGGCCGAACAGCGGGCCGCCGGTCGCGCGCGAACCCGAAGGGCTTCGCTCCGAATGGACGATGCCCGAACCCGCCGTCATCAGATTAACCGCGCCCGGGCGGATCGTCTTCACCGAGCCGACGCTGTCGCGGTGCTCGATCTCGCCATCTAGCAGGTAAGTGAGGGTGGAAAGGCCGATGTGCGGGTGAGGGCGCACGTCCAGCCCTTCGCCGGGACCGAACGCCGTGGGCCCCATCTGGTCGAAGAATATGAACGGGCCGACCATGCGGCGCTGTGCCGATGGCAATGCCCGACGTACGCTGAACCCGTCACCCAGGTCCCGAACCGGCGGCAGGATGACGAGGTCGACGCTTGTCGCTTCGCTCGAACGGATGCTCATGGACCTTCTCCCTCAACAACGGATGTTCGTGTCGAGCCTCTTGTAGCACCGCACAGACATGCAGATCAGTGGATTAAACTTGGCGATACCGTTCTGAAAAGCCGAACAAGAAGCCGCCGGCAACCTCTTCGCCTCTCCCGAGTTATCACAAGTCGAGCCGCGAGCCTGGGAGGTGCGGATGCTGATCTTACGTCGGACGGCCAAGGCCATCCGCCGCGCGACGGCGCCGGAAACGGCCTTCATCCCTGACGGGCCCGCAGATCTCGCCTGGAGCGACCTGGCGCATTGCCGAAACTGCGGTTCGCCACTGGATACGCCTTACTGCGGATCCTGCGGCCAGAAAGCCGCCAGACGCCTGACGTGGCGCGCCTTCATTCACGAGACATGGGAGCGTGTGCGCGTGTTCGAGCTGCAGATGCTCACAACCGCGACGCGTCTGCTGCTCTCGCCGGGGACGGTGGCTCGCGAGTACGTGCTCGGCCGGCGCAGCGCGAACATGCACCCCTTGAAGCTGCTGGTAGCACTGGTCGCAGTGCTGGTCCTGATGCTGGCGGCGAACCGGTACTTCAGCCGCTATGCATTCACCGGCGACGAGGTCGTAAATCGCATGGCCGAGCGGGTCATGCTCTATGCCAATTGGAGCTTTTCGCTCGGCATCTTCGCGATCTTTCTCGGCTCCTGGACGGTGCTGCGGCGCCGGCTAGGCTATAACCTGGTGGAGCACGCGACGCTGGCGATTTACTGCCAGAGTGTGACCCTGGGTCTGGTCATCATCAACCTGCTGCCGACGATGATCTGGCGCGATCCGCAGTTCGTCATGTGGCACAAGGCAGCTTCGCAGTACTATATGTTCGCGATCAAGTTTGCTGTTGTCGCCGCAGGATACAAGCAGTTCTTCCTGCTTGATCTCAGGTCGGAGTGGGCGCGCTGGCTGGGCGCACTGGTGGTCTATGCCGTGACCGGATGGCTGTTGCTGCGCGCCTATGCACTGGCGATCCTGTGGCTGGTGACGTGAGAAGAAGGAGAGAGGCGATGCGCAAGGTTCTGCTGTCGATGGCGCCGGTCACGGCCGTGTTGGCCTCCGGCTGTGGCTCTGGCGGAGATGCACCGTCGGGCGCGATGTCGGGCGCCAGGCGAGTGGAAGCGATCGCGTCCACGCTGCAGGCCTGCTCGTACGACGGGAGGCCGGTGGAAGCGAAGCCGGCGGCGCTGGACGGATCGGCGCCCAACGACTGCGTGGTGGCGGTCAAGAAAGTCATGGAATTCACAGGCCTGCCCGCCAACTTTACAGTCGTTTCGGGGCCGGTGCCGAACGCCGCGGCCGTGATCATGCTGGACAACAACAAGGTCCCTCGGCGCGTGATCGCCTTCAATCCCAAGTTCATGGACGATGCGCGCGCGCAAGTGGGTGGCAGCCCCTGGGGACCGATGAGCATCATGGCGCACGAGATCGCGCATCATCTGTCCGGCCACACCATCGTGCCCGGCGGCAGCCGGCCCGAGATCGAGTTGGAGGCCGACAAGTTCAGCGGCTTCGTGCTGCAGAAGATGGGTGCTAGCCGCGAGGACGCGACGCGCATGATCCTGAAGATCGGCAACGTCCACGGCACGCCCACTCATCCCGACAAGCAGCGCCGGGCGGAGGCGATCGGCCAAGGCTGGAACGAGTCCTGCCTGCAGGCCCGCTCGACGGGTTGCGAAGGCAGCGGCGCAGGCGGGGAGCCACTTACGACCACGGCGACGCCTCCCCCTGCCGCGCCTTCGACTGCCGCGCCCATCATCGTTCGCCCTGCGGTGCTGCCGCGCCCCGGCTCGATCCCGTTCAAGTATGGCCGCTTCATCATCGACGAGACCGGCAAGCTCGACCCGGGCCGCGCTCGTGCGATGGACCAGCGGCTCTACGATCTGGCCAAGAACGTGGGCGCCGAGTTCACGATCCTGGTGGTCAACGACTTGCGCGGCCTGTCGGCGCAGGACTTCGCGTGGGAGATGATGCGCCAGCTTCGCGTCGGCAAGCTGGACGTCGGCAATGGAGCGGTCGCAGTGGTCGCGCCGCGTCAGCGCCAGGCCGCCGTGGCATTCGGCCCCGGCTTTGCCAAGGAGGCGGAGTTCTCCAATCCAGACAAGCAGTTGCTGCAGTGGGTTGATGCGGCGTGGAACTATTGCAACGATGCCGATGGTTGTCAGGGATGGACCGACAACTTGTTCAACGTATTCCGCCTGACGCTCTCCAACGTGGAACGGAGCAAGTGGACCATCCAGTATCCGAGCCTGGGCGCGCTTATCCAGCACTACGACGGCGTGAACGCCGAACGGATGCGCACCAAGCGCGCGTTCGACCCGGCCACCGACCAGCCTCTGGGCAACCTCATCCGCGTCAGCGGCACGGTGACCACGTTGCAGGCGCCTACGGGACCCGGCCAGGCAAATGCGCGCATCCTGGGCGGGCCGCTTGGCTACACCGCCGCCGCCATGAAGACCGACGACGGCTACCCGGTGGCTCTCTACGTCTCGCCCCGCCTCGCCGGTCTGATGCCGGCCGGCAAGCTGAAGCAGGGGCAGCGCTACACGATGGTCGGCCGGCTTCAGCAGACCGGCGACAAGGACAAGCAATACTCGGCGATGTGGCTGTTCAGCTACGACCCGATCTGACCGGAGGACTGCGGCGCCCGGGCGACTTGCGGGTTCTGCCACGAGCCCCCCAGAGCGCGGAACAGGTCGACCTGGGCGAAGGCGACGGCGCGAACGGCCGCGGCGTATTCCGCCTCGGATTGAGCGAGAACGCGCTGCGCGTCGAGCACGTCCAGCGCATCGGTCTGGCCGCGGCTCTGGCGAGCCAGACCGACGTTGGCGGCGCGCTGCGCGGCGTTGCGGGCCGAGGCGAGGCGGTCCTTGCGGAGCAGGGCATTGCGGTAGACCGAGAGAGCCGTCTCGGTTTCCTCGAGCGCCGTGAGCACGGTCCCGTCGAAGGCAGCGAGATCGGCCTGGGTGTCGGCGCGCGCGACCGCGATGCGTGAGCGAATGCCTGCTTGGTTGGGGAAGGCCCAGGAGATCAGCGGACCGAGCAGCCAGCGCAGCGGCCCTCCGCCGAACACATCGGTGCTGCCCAGCGCGGTCGTGCCGATCGTGCCGCCCAGGCTGATGCGTGGGTAGAGGTCGGCCGTCGCGACGCCGATCCGCGCGGTGTCCGCTGCTAGACGCCGTTCGGCCGCCTTCACGTCGGGGCGCCGGGCCAGGAGCATGCGACCGTCACCGACCGGGATCGGTTGGCTGACGTCCGGCGTATCGGTCCGGGCGCTGGCAGCCGCGGGCAGGTCCTGCGGGGTGCGGCCGGTCAGCGTCGCCAGGCGGAACAGCGCGCCCTCCCGCGAGGCTTGCAGGGCCGGGATCGATGCCGACTGCTGCTCGCGCAACTGGGTGATGCGGATCACGTCCAGCCGCTGATTGAGCCCGCGTTCGGCCCTGGCGTTGACGATGCGCTCGGAGCGTTGCAGCAGGTCGACGGTGCGCTGGGCGACGGCGATCTGCTCTGCGGCGCTGGTCGCATCGACATAGGCGCGGACGGTGTCCGCCACCACGGTCACCCGCACGGCATCGGCATCCTGCTGTGCAGCGGCGAGATCGGCGCGCGAGGCTTCCACCCCGCGCTTCACGCGGCCGAACAGGTCCACCTCGTAAGAGACGTTGAACTCGCCATCCACCACGCGGTTCTCGCGATCGAGCCCCGGCAACGATTGGAACCGCGAGGTACGCTGCTGTCCGCCCGACGCCTCGATCCCGGTCTGCGGCAGCGCCAGGTTGCGCGAACCGCGCAGTTCGGCCCGTGCCCGCTCGATCCGCGCCACGGCGACGCGGATGTCGGTGTTGGCCGCCAGGGCGTCCTGCACCAGCTGGTCGAGTGCCGAGTCGTTGTAAAGTCGCCACCAGGTCGCATCCGGCTCGGCCGTCGAGACCACCGGTGCGGCACCGCCGATGAACGGCGCTTGCGCGGACGGCGGCGGTGCTTTCGCGACGTAGTTGGGACCCACTGCGCAGGCCGCGAGGCTGGTCGCGGCGAGCAGTGAGGCGATTGCGCGCTTGAACATGCTCATAGCTCCTTATTCCGCCGGCTGCAGCGCGGCATCGTGGCCGCGCGAGCCCGGCTTGCGACGCCGCGTGCGCTCGGCGAGCTTGCGGCACACGACGTAGAAGGTGGGGGTGAACAGCAAGCCGAACCCGGTGACGCCGGCCATGCCGAAGAACACCGCTGTGCCCAGCGCCTGGCGCAGTTCGGCGCCGGCGCCTTCGGCGATCACCAGTGGCACGGCGCCCAGGATGAAGGCGAAGCTGGTCATCAGGATGGGGCGCAGGCGAGTCTTGGCGGCGTAGACCGCTGCATCGACGATCGACATGCCTTGTTCTTCCTCGGCCTGCTTGGCGAACTCGACCACCAGGATCGCATTCTTGGCCGCCAGTGCGATCAGCACAACGAGGCCGATCTGGGTCAGGATGTTGTTGTCCATCCCCCGGATCTGCACGCCCAGCATCGCCGCGAAAAGGCACATCGGCACGATCAGCACGATCGCGAGCGGCAGGGTCAGGCTCTCGTACTGCGCGGCCAGCACCAGGAAGACGAAGAACACCGCCATGCCGAAGACGATCCCGGCCGTGTTGCCGGCGGTCACCTGCTGGTAGGCGATGCCCGTCCACTCGAAGTCGTAGCCGGCGGGCAGGGTATCGCGCGCGACCTTTTCCATCGTGGTGAGCGCCTGGCCGGTCGAGTGGCCCGGGGCGACGTTGCCATCGACCTCGATCGCCTGCTGCAGGTTATAGCGCACCACGCGGTAGGGTCCGGTCTCGTCCTTGAAGGTCGCCACCGAACCGATCGGCACCATGGCACCGGAGTTCGAGCGCGTCTTCAGGTTCGCGATGTCAGCCGTCGATCCGCGATAGGGCGAGTCGGCCTGAGCCGTGACGCGATATGTCCGTCCCAACAGGTTGAAGTCATTAACGAATGCCGAGCCGAGATAGACCTGCAACGCCTCGAAGATGCGCTGCGGCGGCACGCCCAGCATGTCCGCCTTGGGCCGGTCGACATCAGCGAAGATGCGCGGTGTCGCGGTGTTGAACAGCGAGTACACCTGGCTCAGTTCCGGCTGCTTGTTAGCCTGCGCCAGCATGCCGCCGGTCGCCTTGAGGAGTTCGCCGTAACCGCGACCCTGCTTGTCCTCGACGATCATGCGATAGCCGCCAGCCGGCACGATGCCGTTGATGGTCGGGGGTGGCAGCAGATAGACCTGCGCCTTGTCGTAGCCTTTCATCGCGGCCGCTGCCTGTTCCATGATCTTCTCGTAGGTCGCGCCGATCTTCAGGCGTTCCTCGAAGCTGTCGAAGGGGAAGTAGATCGCGACGGCGTCAGGCGCCGAGGTGCGTGAGGGACCGTGCAGGCCGGCGAACATCACGGCGCCGCGGATACCCTTGATGGGGAGCATGCGGTTGGCCATGTCGTGCGCCACCGCGTCCGAGCGCTCGAGCGAGGAACCCGATGGCAGGAACGCGGCCGCCAGGAAGTAACCCTGGTCCTGCTGCGGCACGAAGCCGGCCGGCGTCGTCCAGAACAAGCCCACCGTGGCAAGGATCAGGGCGCCGTAGGTCGCCATCATTCGCACCGGAGCCTGCACCAGCTTGAACGTCAGGCGCGCGTAGCGCTCGCTCATGCGCTCGAAGCCGTGGTTGAACTTGTCGGCGCCGGCCTGGATCCACTGCCGCCACCTGGGCGCGTCGGCCGCGGCGCGTTCGCGATGCTTGAGCAGGATTGCTGCAAGCGCGGGCGACAGCGTCAGCGAGATCAGCAGCGAGATCACCGTCGCGGTCGAGATGGTGACGGCGAACTGCTTGTAGAACTCGCCCGAGATGCCGCTGATGAACAGCGTGGGCACGAACACCGCGCAGAGCACCAGCACGATCGCGACGAGGGCGCCGGACACTTCGTCCATGGACCGGCGTGCGGCCTCGATCGGACGCATGCCTTCCTCGATGTAGCGCTCGACGTTCTCGACCACGACGATCGCGTCGTCGACGACGATGCCGATCGCCAGCACCAGGCCGAACAGCGAGAGGTTGTTGAGCGAGTAGCCGACTGCCGCCAGCATCACCGCGGTGCCGATCAGCGAGACCGGGATGGCGACGATCGGGATGATCGCGGCGCGCCAGTTCTGGAGGAACACCAGAATGACGAGGACCACGAGGATCACCGCCTCGAACAGTGTATGGTACACCGCGTCGATGGACTGGCCGATGAACTCGGTCGGATTGTAGATGACCGAGTATTCCATCCCCTTGGGGAAAGTCTTGGCCAGGGTGTCCATCTCGGACTTGACCGCTTCCGCCGCATCCAGAGCGTTCGAGCCCGGGCGCTGCATCACGGCGATAACGACGGTCGGCTTGTTGGAAAGGTACGTGTTGGTCGCATAGTCCTGCGCGCCGAGTTCCACACGAGCGACGTCGCGAACGCGCACCTGCCGTCCATTCTGATCCGTGCGCACGACCACGTCGCCGAACTGCTCGGGCGTGGTCAGGCGGCCCTGCAACTCGACGCCGATCTGATAGGCGTTCCCGGTGTTGTAGGGCGGAGCACCCAGCGCGCCGGCCGAGACCTGCACGTTCTGCGCGCGAAGGGCCGCGACGATCTCACCCGGCGTCAGGTCCATGGCCGAGGCACGGCCCGGGTCGATCCAGATGCGCATGCCGTAATCGCGGGCGCCGTAGAGCCGCACGTCGCCCACACCGTCGAGACGGCCGAGTTTGTCCTTCACTTGGGTCAGCGCGTAGTTGGACAGGTAATCGCGATCTAGGCTGCCGTCGGGTGACTGCAGGTTCACGACCATCAGGAAGTCGGGGGAAGTCTTGCGCGTGACCACACCCATCTGCTGCACTTCGGTGGGCAGGCGGGGTAGGGCGACCGAAACGCGGTTCTGTACCAGCACCTGCGCGGCATCGAGGTCCGTGCCGATCTTGAAGGTCACCGTGATCGTGGTGCGGCCATCCCCCGTGGACTGCGAGTCCATGTAGAGCATGTTGTCGACGCCGTTGATTTCCTGCTCGATCGGAGCGGCAACGGTGTCGGCCACAGTCTCTGCCGAAGCACCGGGATACTGCGCCGTAACCGTCACGGTCGGCGGAACGATGTCGGGATATTGCGTAACCGGCAGTCCGAGGAAGGCCAGCGCGCCGACCACCGTGATGATCACGGCGATGACGCCTGCGAAGATCGGTCGGTCGATGAAGAAGCGTGAGAAACGCATGAGTCATGTCCCTGTTGAGCGAGCGCGAAGGCTCACCCGTTGCGGGTGGAATCGTGTCGTGGCGCGGCTGCCGATCCTCCCCTGCAAGGGAAGGGGGACCGCCGCTGCAGGCGGTGGTGGAGGGGTGTCCACGCTGGCGGTGACACCCCTCCGTCAGCCCTACGGGCTGCCACCTCCCCTTGCAGGAGAGGATCTTGGCAGGGTAATCCTCAATCCAATGTCGCCTGTGCGGCCATCGGCGAGATCGGTCCGGACGGTGCGGCCTTGGTCCGTGCCGCCACGATCCGGCCCGGCTTGGGGTCCACCTTGCTGCCGGCCACGGCGGACTGGAAGTTGCTGATCACCACACGATCGTTGGTCGCCAGGCCCGAGCGGATGACGCGCAGCCCGTTCACCACCGGCCCGATCTGCACCGGCTTGGCCGTCACGGTGCCGTCCGGACCGACTGTCAGCACGACCTTGCGCGCCTGGTCGGATTGCACCGCCTCATCGGGCACCAGCATCGCCCGAACCTTGCCGGCGTCCGCGAGGCGCATGTTCCCGAACATGCCAGGCGTCAGGAAGCCATCCGCATTGGGCACCACGGCGCGCACGCGGATGGTGCCCGAGCGCGGGTCGAGACCGTTGTCGGTGAAGTCGAGCTTGCCGTTCCAGCGATAGTCCGCCTCGTCCTGCAAGCGCACCTGGACGCTGGCCGGCGCCTGCTTGCCCTGCCGCTCGCGCTGGGTCTTCAGATACAGCGCTTCCGATGCGTCGAAGTTGAAATAGATCGGATCGACGGCGTTGATGGTCGTCAGCAGTGTCGCACTCGCGCCGTTGTCGCCCGAGACGAGATTGCCGACGTCCACGCGACGATCCGAGACGCGGCCAGAAATCGGCGCGCGCACGGTCGCGAACTCGACGTTGAGCGCGCGCGTCTGCACACGCGCCTGCGCTCCGGCGAGACCTGCCTCGGCCGCGCGAACACGCGCTCGAAGCTGGTCGACTTCGCTGGCGGCCATTGCTTCGTCACCGGTCAGTCCAGCGAAACGCGCGTAGTCCGAGCGGGCCAGCGCCAGGTTGCTGCGTGCAGAAGCGACATCGGCCTGCGCTTCGGCGAGCGCGGCGCGGTAAGGTCTGGGATCGACCACGAACAGTGGCTGTCCCTGGCGCACGAAGTCGCCATCCCGAAACAGGATCTGCACCACGGCGCCCGATACGCGCGGTCGCACTTCGACGGTGCGGCTCGGCGCGAAGCGGCCGACATAGTCGTTCCATTCGGTGACTTCGCGAACCAGCGGCGCAGCGATCTGTACGCTTGGCGTGGGCATCGGGGCAGCATCGGCCGGCCGTCCAGAGAAGAACTTGTAGCCCACACCGGCGACAAGCACGAGCGCGATGACCCCGATGACCATTCCCCGTCGCTTCGGCTCTTGCCGTGGAGGCGACGTCTCCATGGTCGACGTTTGATAATCCGAAAGTTCGATGTTGGCAGGAGAGTTCACGCGAGGATGTCCTCGTTAGATGAAGGCCGAAGGCGCACGACCGCGCGCACCGGCAGGGGATGCGGTGTAGAAGATGCCGCTCGCGCACCCCGGCGCGGACGTGCGCGGGCGGCAGAATCCAGGTCTTGAACGGCGAACCCGCCCTTCAGACGGCGCCAGTCGTCATGTGGTCAGCATTGGCGGTGAGATCGCAGCATCGGACCTCCTGTCACATAGCGGCGAATGGCAACGTTCTATACCAAGTGGTATATTTTGCAGTGCACCATGCGTCAACAGGGTTTCTGTACCAGCGGGTAGATTATCGTCAAAACGACCAGTTTCAAGTGGTAGGCGACCGATTAGGACGCAGGCACTCGATCTTTTTGGCAAGTTTGATTGAATCCTGCTGCCACCGTCAGATGACGCGACCGTGGCAGGCGGTCACTTGCCGCTCATCTCGTGCCTTCTACTACAAGCTGGTGGGATCGGCTGTCCGACGCCGCCAAAGGATGGTCAGGTCAGCGTCATGACCGCCGGGACAACCAACCCGAGCGCCGCCAGCCCCTGCATGACACGACGAAATCGCGACGCGCCGACGGGGGTCATTGCAGACAGAAGCAGCGCGGCAAGGCCCACCCAGAATACCGGAACCAGCGGCGTCGCGTTGCCAAGGGCGAGTCGCAGTGCGAGCGTCGCACCCAGCATGAAGGGGCTGCCCCACACGACCGAATCCCACAGGCGCAGCAAGCGAGGCTCGTCATGGCCTCGTCGCCGGCGCTTGCCGAGCCAGATGTAGACGCCGGTCGCACAGATGGCACTCAGCGCCGCGCCGAACAGAAGATAGGCAAGCTTCACCGGCAAGCCGCCGTAGTCGCCGAAGTGCAGGCCGTAGACCGACGCACTCGCCTGCTGGCCCAGCTTGCCGTCGGAAAGACCCGCCTTGCCAAGGAAGCTTCCACGCGCATCGTAGCGATAGGTTTCGCCGAATATCAGCCGTCTGGCGTACTTGGCCGAAACCTGCACTTCCTGGCCCTCGGTCAGCGGCTCGTGGATCGTAACATACGTGGGCCGTGCCTCGGGATGATCGCGGGTGAACGCGGCGATCACTGCGGCGACATCGGGCGCGCCGCTGCGACGGGCATCAGGCTTGCCCTCTTCCCCGAACAGGGGCGCGTAGACGTCCTCGACCTTGCTCTTCTCGAACAAGGACGCGAGACCCCACGCGGTCAAGCTGCCAAGGCCGATCACCGCGCCCGTGAGCGCGATAGCGGTCGAGAAGGGCAGGGTCCACACGGACAGGCGATTGTGCCAGTCCGCCAGGCCCACTCCGTTGCGATCGCGGGCGCGCAGAGCGAAGGCATCGCGAAAGATGCGCGGGTGAGCGACGACTCCGGTGATCGTCAGTGTCAGGATCATCGCGCCGAGCGCGCCGACTACCGTCAGCCCCACGAGGCCCGGCAGGTTGAGCGTGTAGTGCAGCGCCACCAGGAAGTCCGACCAGGCGATCTCCTCGGGACCCGCGACCGAGCCATCTTCGCGCAGATGCACGGCCTGGCTGTCTGTGGTGATGGTCGTGCGCGGCAGGTCTTCGACCGGCATGTGCACGTAGAGGTGCGTGGTGAGCGGCTTGCCACGCTCGCTCGCCAGGACTGCCTCGACACCGCGCTGGACGGCGGTAGGCGAGATGCGCTCCATCTCTGGCGCGTCGCGCTGTTCCAGGCGCTGCAGCTCGGGGTAGAAGACGCAGACGGTACCGGTCAGGCAGACCAGGTAGAGCAATGCGCTGGCCAGCAGGCCGATCGCCGCATGGCCGGCAAGCGCACGCTTGACGCTCGATGGTTCGGGAGCGGCGGTCACGAAAGCAGTCCTATCGCAAGGCAGGGCCACAGCGGAACGCTGGCCACGGCCAGAACTTTCGCCTGACCACGCCGGCTTGGCTGCATGAGCAGCAAGTACGCCAACACCGCCCAGATCAGGGGCATCAGCATGAGTGACAACGAATAGGCGTTCGCCTCGCTCGATCCCGCGACCAGCGTCAGGCCGGCCAGGGCCACGGCGATGCCGATGCCAAGCGCGGCAGCGATCGGCGTCACGACGATGAAGGTCAGTGTACGCGCGCCGAGCCTGAGAGGCTCACCTCGCTCTGGCATGAGACCGACCCGCCGGTTGGACGCATGGGTCTTGCCCGGGCGCGAGCGCATGGCTGCGTTTGCAAGCAGGGCCAGTGCCGCGCCCATGGGCCACAAGGAGGCAACCGCCATGCCCCATGCGCCCGCCGCTGCCCATCCGAGCACCGCGCAGCCCAGCAGCAGCGCCCATCCGGTAATGTTCAGGCCATGCGAACGGACCTTGCGCGCCCAGCCAAGACGCAGAACGCCTATGCCCGCGAGACCGGCAGCCGCAGCCGAGAGCAGAAGGGTGTCGCCTGCCATCAGAACCGGAAGCCGACCGTTCCCATCACGTTTCGCGGCGCTCCTACGAAACAGTCGCCGCGCGCAAGGCATGACGCGTAGAAGCGCTTGTCGAGCAGGTTGGTCGCGTTGATCGCGAAGCGCCAGTGGTCCAGAGTGATCTCGGCCAGGGCATCGACGGTGAGGTAGTCAGGCGTGATGATCGTCCACGCGGGGCCTACCGATCGGCGCTTGCCGGTGTAGACGGCACCGGCGCCGAGGCGCAACTTCGCACCATCCGTCATTCCGAACGACTTGGTCGTCCAGGCGGACGCAATGTGGCGAGGCATGTAGTCGATGCTTTCGGAGGCCTTGCTCTTGTTATAGCCGTAGTTCACCAGCAGCTCGAAGTCGTTCGGCAAGGTGTGGCTCGCTTCGACTTCGATGCCCTTGGTGGTCAGTTCGCCCGACTGGGTGGTGGCGTTGTTGGCAAGGTAGAGGACCCGATTGCGTTCCTTGATGCGGAACCCGGTGACGGTTACCAGCGTGCTCGGCTGCGGCTGCCACTTGAAGCCGGCCTCGTACTGGGTTCCGGTCTGCGGGCGGTAAGGTGCACCGATCGTGCCGTCGGAGTTCTGGATCGAGCCGGCGACGGGCAGGAAGCTCTCGGTATAACTGAAGAACGGCGAAATGCCCGCGACCAGCTCGCCGATGATGCCGGCTCGGAAGGTGGTGGCGTGATCGGTCGATCCTGCCGAGGAGGTCACACGATCCCGACGTGCGCCGAGCACCACCGAGACGCGGTCGGCAAAGCGGATCTGGTCCTGCAGGTAGAAACCGAGCTGCTTCTGGCTTTCATAGAAGAACGGACCGGTGGGCTCAGCGGTGGTCATGGCATCGTAATCGATATCGTAAAGGTCGATTAGTTGCGGTGTGGTGGAGGCGTAGCGCTTGCCGACCTTGTTCCAACTGTAGTCGATGCCGACAAGCAGCTTGTGCTCGATAGTGGCCCCGGTGTTGAAGTTAAACTGCAAATTGTTGTCTGTGGAGAACACGTTCATGTGCGCGTCGCTCGCGCTGCCGGTCTGGCCGATCAGGCGACCGCTGGTGCCATATACTGAGAACGGATCGGTCGGGTTCGAGTAAGCGTCCACGCCGTGGTAGTTGTAGGCGAGATCGCTATCGATATAGCGCGCCTTGAGGCTGAGACGCACCTTGTCCGAAAAGGCGTGGGTCACCGATCCGGTGCCTTGCAGCGAGCGGCCCGAGTACGTGTCCCATCCAGGCTTGCCGACGAAAGTGTACGGATCGAGCCTACCTTGGGGATACGCGGTGTTCGGGCGGAAGGTGCCGACGATAGGCAGGAATTGCGAGGTCGAGCCGCCGTCGTCTTCCTGGTAGAGTCCGTGCAGCACCACGTTGGTATCGGGCGTGGCCTGCCAGCGAATAGAGGGCGCGAACATCACGCGGTCGTCCGCGACATGATCGACGTAAGTATCCGCATCGCGGGCCCGGCCGACGAGGCGGAATGCCAGAGTGTCGGTGGCTGCCACGTTGATGTCGCCCAGCACTTCCTTGCGATCGTAGCTGCCGTAGGTCGCGCTGATCTCGCCCCGGGTCTCGAAGCCGGGAGTCTTGCTGACCAGATTGACGAGGCCGCCGATCGAGCCTTGGCCGAACAACACCGATGCCGGTCCGCGAACGATCTCCACGCGCTCGAAGTTGTAGGGGTCCGAGGTGATCGAGGCATAGTAGCTGAAGATGTCGCGCATGCCGTCACGGAACTGCAGTGCGTCGATCCCGCGGATGTTGAACCCATCGACGCGGGTGTCGCGCCCATAAGGGTTAGCAAGCACGCCGGCGGAATACTTGACGGTATCGCTGATGCTGATCGCGCCTTGGGACAGGTACTGGTCCGCCGTGATGGTGGTGACGGGCTGCGGAACCTCGATGGCGGGCGTATCGGTCTTCGTGCTGGCCCGCGTGCCGGTGACGATGATGTCGTCGGGCTCGGCCTCGTCTGCGTAAGCGGGCAGGGCGGTCACGGCGGTCAGAGCCGTTCCGCACAGCGCGGCGAGACGAGATAGGCGCATTGGCGAAGGTCCTCCTGAAGAATGGAGGCCTGCTAATGCGAATGACTCGCAGAGGCAAGTGGCTTATCAGAGATAATCGGTTTCGTGGGTCGGTTTGTTCGACCCGACGAACGGGACCCTACAAGCCCGTTGCGGACGTGCACCTCTGCTTGGGTGGGTAGTTTTCCACCGTCAGCACTGGACGATAGATCGAGCCGCGTCCGCGGAAACCGGCCGTGCGGGTGATCTCGGTTGGTACCGCGAACCACTCCACCAGTGCCTGCGAGAACAGCGGCACGTACTGATAGCTCACTTGCGCATGGAAGACCGTCTCGCCGACGGTCAGCTGGCGCGCGTTCTTGAGGGTGGTGCTCGTGCTGGTCGTCCAGCAGCCCAGCTGGATTGTGGCCGCGGTGAAGCCACCATCGAAGCGTTGCCACTTGATGCGGTTCACATCGGCGGTGCCGTTGTTGTCGGTGTCTTCGCCCACGACGGCGCTGATGACGACCCGGCCGCGCCGACGTACGTCGAGCGGCGAGGCCGAAACATCGAGCGCCGACAGGATGTCATACAGCTGCACTTCCGAGATCTGGTCCGACGAAGCGCCCCGTTGCGAAACCAGGTCGGCCGTCATTGTGGCAAGTCGCTGGACCTTCATCTGCACGACCATCAGGTTGGCCATTTCGAGCCCTGCGCCCATCAGACCGATGAACAGCGGCAGCACCAGCGCGAACTCAACGGCGGAGACGCCTCGGCGGTCCCGCCGCAGCTGCCGCATCCAGGAGGGGAGCAGGCGTCTCACGTGCCGTTGCTCTTGACTGGCTCGTTGCGCAGCACCGTCGTCGCCTTCAGTGTGAAGCCGTTCGCCCCGGTGATCGTCGAGAAATAGTCGAAGTAGAGCGCGGCCGGGAATTCGGCGGTGTAGGTTACGACATCGCCAGGCCCGCCCAGCTTGCCGGTGATTGCCGAAGCGAGATCGCGCACGCCGTTCTTGTTTCGGTCGTCGAACGGCTCGCCCGGCGTTGAGGAGGTCGGACCATCGTAGCGGCCGTTGCTGTTACTGTCCGTGAAGCCTTCCGGATAGGAACTGCCGAAGGTGCGATAGACGGTGGTGGCGATCGTGACCGACTGGCCGTTCGCGATCGGGAAGGCGGACATCCGGCGCGTCACGTACTCGCGCATCGCTGCGTCGCGCGTGTCCTCGCTCTGTCCGAGCCTCACCGCAGCGGCGCGTGCCGCTTCGGCCACGGCACCATCGAGCGAGACCTGCACCGTCAGCATGTGGGCGATCTCGATCGTGCCCACCACCATCAGCACCACGACCGGAGCGATCAGCGCGAACTCGACCGCGGCCACGCCGGTCCGATCCCGCCGCCAGCGTTGGAAGGCAGCGCGCATCATTGCGTGAGGTGCAGCTGCACGAGGTCGACGGCGATATTGCGGAACGCGTCGATGATCTGCGTCGTCGTGGTAGTCTCCAAGTAATTGGAACCGGCGCAGGCAGTGAACACGTTCTCTGTCACGTCTTCTGGATCGAGGAGCGAGACGATGTACACTTTGATCGGATTGCGCTCGGTCTTTGCTTTCTGACAAACCTTGCCGAAGCGGTACATGACCTGATTGCGGAAAGTGTTGGCATTGGTGCTGGCGGTGATCCGCTTCTCGGCGAGTCGTCCGTAAGATCCGTACCACGTGTTGTGACCACCAGCCTGCGTGTCGCCGTCGGTCATGAAGACGATTGCGCGTATCGGTTCCTGGTCCGGGATCGGGTTGGTGCGTGGGAACAGGTCGTCTCGCGCGAGCAGGCGATATCCCCAAAGCATTCCGATGTGGTGCAGCGTGCCGGAAGCCGGCATCAACGGAAAGTTGTCGTTGTCGATAAAGTTGTCGTATGCCGATTTGCCGCGTCCGTACGTCACCGCCATGCCGGGATTTGGACATTGCCAATTGGGCGATGGCATCTTCAGGTTGTTCAGCGTTCCGGTCGGTAGCGGATACGCGTACCTTGCATTGGCGACGGCCCAAGCGGTGTTATCGTTGATGTAGGGAATGCGCGAGTACATGATCTTGTAGTCGGCGCTTCCCTGAGGATTGAGGTAGCCATCGTTGACCGAATGCACGATCACGTCGTCGTCCTTGTCCGAGCTTGGCTCGTTCAGACCACGGTAGTAGTCGAAGAAGTGCTGCTTCCAAGCCTCAGTGTTCGCGAGTGCCTGGGCGATGTCCGGATCGGTGGTCAGCCGGTACATGTTGTTGCGGCGACTGTCGCCCGTCTCCGATTGCAGGTTGGACGGCTGGTAATCGGCCGGTAGAGCCGCCGCCGTGGTGTAGGCAGCGTCCGTCCTGTTGGTCTTACGGTTCTTCGTCTCCGCGCTTGGCGGATAGAGGTACGGGCGCACGCCATCCGCCGGAATGTCTCGCAAAACGTCGGTCGCGCCAGTCTCGAATGTCGTCGCGCTGGCGCTCAGGTCGCGGACCGTGGGATCGTTCTCGACGCAGCCCTTCCAAGCCAGGCCCTCTTCGCCGATTCCTGTCTTGCCTTTCAGGTGCGTGTTCAAATTGGTGTAGCCGTCGATCGTCTTGATCTTGACCCCCGCATCCGTGAGGATGCCGCCGACGTTGGTGGTCACGGTGTACGTGATCATGCCAAGCGCAAGCTCGCTGCGAGTTGTCGAACCCTGATAGAGTACGTTCACAAATCCGTGCATCGCTTCCTTGAGCACGGCCATACGCGATTTGCCGCTGTCGAGCAGTGTCTGCATCGATCCGGTATCGTCGAGCACCACCATGATCTCCAGCGGGCGGGGCTGCAGTTCGGCTGTGGCGGTCACGGCGATCGGCTGAGGACCCACGCCGAACATGCTCATGAACGTGAGCGGCAGGTTTACCGAAGCATCCACCTTGGTGACGTTCACACCGCGCACGACGCTGAAGGTCGGGACCGGCAACACGGTGCCGGCGCCTAGGAAATCGTCCGCGAAATTCTCGCGGAAGTAGGCCAGCACCTGCTTGTCGCGGCTCTCGGGGCCCGTGCCTCTCGCCTCGAAAGAACGGGCGCCTGCCAGGGCAGCCGCGTCGACGCCCGCCTGCATCTGCGAGCGCACCACGTAGATCCGACCGATGTCGATCGCCGAACCGACGCCGCCTAGCACCAGTGCGAAGGCGGCACCCATGATCGGCAAGGTCGACCCGCGCGGGTCGCGCAGAAAGCTTGTCGCAAGACGCCCCCAGCCGTAGCGGCCTCTCCGCAAGATCGTGCCCATGGCTGTCCCCACACAGACGCAGGCTCATCGGAAGTGGAGCCGCGGTCCCGTGTTCCTACGCGAACATTGGTTAAGATGCGGTAAGTAAGGTCGCGTAGTTTAGACGCTTTTCGAGCCATAGCAGCATGTTGCGGCGGGACTCTCTTGCGCTCGGCTTCGGCGATGGCTTTGACGGACATCGCGCCGCGCACTCACGATCACGGCTTCCGGCCCGATCCGATCGTGCGCAGGCTGCTCGACGTAGATCGCTACCAGCTACTATTGCGACAGATGATCCACCATCTGCATCCCGGCGTGCAGGCGACTTTTTCGCTCATCGATCGGACCAAGTCCGTCCTCCGGAGTGCCCGATCGGCTCAGCCCCTGGGTCGGTACCGCATCAGACCTTCCTGGGCCATGCTGGCGATCAGCCGGCCGGATTGGTCGTAGACGGCGCCTCGCGTGAAGCCTCGGCCCTTGCCGGACCAGGGGCTGTCCATCGCATAGAGCAGCCATTCGCCGAGCGGCGGGTCCTCATGGAACCAGATCGCGTGATCGAGGCTGGCGCCTTGGATCTCGGGAGAGAACCACTGCAGATCGTGCGGCAGGATGGCGGTGGAAACGAGGCCGAAGTCGCTGGCGTAGGCGAGTGCGGTGCGAGCGAGGCCTGACCCGAGCGCCGGGTCCAGCTTCAGCCACGAGTGCTGGTTCGGCAGTCCACTCGCCGCGCCAAGCGCGCCCGTGCCCTTCGGATCGGGTGGGCCGGCGCGCATGTCGAAGGCGGCCAGTAGGCTGGCGATCGGCGGTGGCACTTGTGCGCCGCGCTGGCTCAGCAACTCGCGCAGCGGAATGGCCTGCTCCGGACCCGTCACTTGCGGCAGCGGAACGCTGTGGGACAGGCCCTCTTCACGCCGCTGGAACGAGGTCGCGAGATTGAGGATCGGCTTGCCGTCCTGAAGCGCCACCACGCGACGATTGGCGAAAGTGCCGCCATCGAAGTCGCGGATCACGCGGTAGATCACCGGTCTGGCGTTGTCGCCCGCCCGCAGGAAGTAGGCATGCAGTGAATGCGCGACGCGCTCGTCCCCGATCCCGGCCGTAGCGGCGGCGAGTGCCTGTGCGATGACCTGGCCGCCGAACATCCGCCCCGGCATGGAAGAATCCGCGAAGCCGCGGTAGAGATCGGTGTCGAGCTCCTCGACCATCAGCAGGCGCGTGAGGTCCTGAACCGAGCTCGCGAGATCAGCCATGCGTCGGACCGCCGGGGTGGTCTCGCAGCCAGGCCTTCGCTTGTTTCTCTATCGAGCTCAATTCGTCCAGCGTCTGCTCGATCGCCTGGCGCTGTCGCTTCAAGTCCTTCATCCGCTCGCTGACTTTGACGATCAGCTGGCGGACCTGCACGTGGTGTTCGGGGTCGACGTCGTAGAGGTCGAGGAACTCGGCGATCTCGCGAATGCTGAAACCCAGGCGCTTGCCGCGCAGGATCAGCTGCATGCGCCCGACCTCTCGCCGCGAGTAGATCCGCGTGGTGCCCACCCGTTGCGGTGCGATCAGGCCCTTGTCCTCATAGAAGCGCAAGGTGCGCATGGTGACGCCCAGCTGCGTCGCGGCCTCCTGGATGCCGAGCAATTCCCCGAGGCTGCCGGCTGCGACTTGACCGGCGTCGGCTTCGGTCACCTCCAGTTGCGACGCGTCAAGTTCCGTCACTGCGTACCCTCTGCGGTCGCGCGCCGCGCGGCTTCCTCGGCGACGAGCTCCTTCTTGGATAGCTTGCCGACCATCGTCTTGGGCAGACTGGAGCGGAATTCGATCTGGCTTGGCATCTCGATCTTGCTGATCCTGGAGCTGAGGAAATCCTTCAGTTCCTCTTCGCTTACAATGTCACCAGGATGCAAGGCCACGAACGCCTTGGGCGATTGACCGCGGTACTCGTCCGGGATGCCGATCACCGCAGCCTCGACGACCGATGGATGCTCGTAGAGCGCGTCCTCGATGATGCGCGGATAGACGTTGTAGCCGCTGCACAGGATCAGATCCTTGATGCGGTCGACCAGGAACAGGTAGCCGTCCTCGTCGAGGTAGCCGACGTCTCCGGTGCGCAAGGCGCCGTAGATGAAGGTTGCCTCGGTTTCCTTCGGCCGGTTCCAGTACGCTTGCATGACCTGCGGGCCACGGGCGCAGACTTCGCCGCGCTCACCCTGCTTCATGACCCGGTGGATGTTCTCGCGATCGCGGATCTCGAGCGAGGTTCCGGGGAAAGCGGGGCCGCACGAGTTCTCCTTGACGAGGCCTTCCAGCGGATTGCACGCGATGATCGGGCTCGCTTCGGACAGCCCGTAGCCTTCGACCACGCGCACGCCGGTCTTGGCTTCGAACTTCTGGCGTACTTCCAGGGGAAGGGGCGCTCCGCCAGAAATGCAGACGCGCACCTGGTCGAACTCGCCATGCAGCTCGACGCCGTTCAGCGCGGCATAGAGCGTGGGCACGCCGAAGAACTGCGTGGGCTTCACCCGCTTTGCGGTTTCGAGGAAGGACTTCATTTCGAAGCGGGGCAGCAAGATCATCTCGGCGGCGGTGTCGACCGAGTAGTTCAGGACCGTCGTCAGCGCAAAGACATGGAACATCGGCAGCACGCCCAGCGTACGCTCCTGCCGCTCCGGCATGTGGCCGACGTGCGCGATCATCTGCGCCGAGTTGGCCGACAGGTTGGCGTGGGAGAGCATCGCGCCCTTGGGCGTGCCGGTAGTGCCACCTGTGTACTGCAACACCGCGAGGTCATGCGGGTCGCGCCCGACCGGATCGGGATCGGCATCGCGCGCGATCAGGTCGTTGAAACGGATGAAGCGCAAGTCATGCGGCTCGTGCGCGATGTCCTTGCGCTTGAACACGCGATAGGCGTTGCGCTTGATCGCGGGCAGGACGTCGGCGATCGGGCAGACCACCACGCGCGATAGAGTGGTGCTGCCGATCAGCGGTTCGATCTTGGGCAGCGACATCGCCAGGTCGGACGCGATCATCACGGTGACGCCGCTGTCGACGACCTGATGCTGCAGTTCGCGCTCGGTGTAGAGCGGGTTGAAGTTCACCACCACGCCGCCGACGCGCAGGATCGCGAAGTAGCAGATCACGTAATAAGGCGTGTTCGGCAGGCACAGGCCCACGCGCGTGCCTGGTCGAACTCCCAGGTCCTGCAGGCCACGCGCCGCCTTGCGGGACAGTGCGCCAATCTCCCTGTAGGTCCACTTGCGACCCATAAAGTCGACCGCCGGCCATGCACCGTGGCGCGCGACAGCGTGATCGAGCAGGTCGGTCAGCAACCGCGGCGCGAACGCCGGCATCTCGTCGAGCAGGGTTGCGGCCCCCTCACGGGCGCCGGCGTCGTGCGCCGCGGCCGCCATCAGAACGCCACCCGCGCGCCCAGCGAGAACACCAGGGCGGACGCGTCCTGGAGCTCGCCATCGACGAGGATCGGGGTCTGCGCCGCGGTGCCCGCATAGGCCGCCGTGGTGCGATCGATCGGCGCATCCTTGAACGTGATGTAGCTGAACGCGCCGTCGACGGTGATGGACTCGCTCATGGCGTAGCTCGTGCCTGCCGAGAAGTTCCAGCGGTTGCTGTCCGGCACGCGCGCGTCCCGCTCGCCATCGCGGGTCGGCGTGTTGCCGTACTGGACGCCGGCGCGCACCGTCCACTGCGGGTCGACGTCGTAATCGACGCCGCCGGCATAGCTCCAGCTGTTCTTGTAGTTCTCGGGGATCGCGGTGTTGAGCGGAGCGCCCAGGCGGATCGCGTCGAACTTTTCCCAGCCATAGCGCACGACCTGGCCGTTGAGCGTCAGCTGCGGGGTCGCCTTCACGCGCATGCTGCCGATCGCCATCCACGGCGTGTTGAACGTGGCGATCGCGTCGACTTCACGGTTCTGCGCCGCCAAGGGGCCGAGCAGGCCCTCTGTGGTGACGGTACCCTTCAGCTTGTGCTTGACGCTCGACTTATAGGCGAGACCCAGCGTGACGGCTTCGGTGCGGTACTGCGCGCCGACCGACCAGCCGAGATCCCAACCATCGCCCTTCAACTCCTGGTGCCCGTCGGCAAGCAAGGGCGAAAGGTTTGGCAAGGCGTTGCTGAGCGAGGCGTCCGCATGCTCGATGTTCAGCGCACCGCCGATGTGCAGCTCGGGCGTGACCGCGAAGGCGACGCTGGGCTGAATATCGAAGGTGCGCAGCTTGGTCTTGTCGGCGGTGTAACGCGCCCAGCTGTCGGAGTCGTAATTGGTCGTAAAGGCGTAAGGCGCGGTCACGGACAGCCCGACCGCAAGGCGGCCGAACCCGTGCGCCACTGCGAAAGAGGGGAGCAGGCCCTTGTTGATCGGGTTCCTGGCGACCGGGTCGCCACCCACGGAACGGGGAGCCTGGCCGGGGCGCACGATCACCGTGCCATTGTCCACGACCTTGCCGCGCGGGATGATGGCGCTGGCGCGGACGGCGGCTTCGCTGCCTTCCATGCCGCTGATCGAGGCCGGGTTCCACCACAGCGAGTCGACGCCGGTATCGGCGGCCTCGCCGGAGAACGCGCGACCCTGGCCTCGCACCGACTGCTCCTGCAGGTAGAACGCCTGTGCGTTCGCGTTCGCCGCCATCCCGATCGCCAATGCGCCGGCGGCAGTGCCGACCAGGACGCGCCCCTTGCTCATTTTCATTATCTTACTCCTGCTTTTCTTTTGTTTTTTTTGCCAGACCCCGAGCCTTGTCAGCGGATGCGGGTCCAAGTCTGCGTCTTGCACAAGGGCCACACGATGCAGCCCTTGAGCTTCAGGGTGTCGGCGCCGGCTGGGGTTATCGTCGCCTTGTACGTGCCGCCGTCCTCGGGGTTGTAGATGGTGCCGCCATCCCACTGGTTCCCCTTGGCCTTGAAGCCGCCGAGGATCTGCAAACCCTTCAGCTTGCGCCCACGCTTGGACGTATCCTTGTTGTTCAAGTCAGCCAGTCCGGGGTTGCTGCGGATGTTGTCGGACTCGACCAAACGGCCGCAGATCGAGGTGCCGCAGCGGCTGATTTCGACGACGCCGTTCTTGCTGGGCGTGCGCCATTTGCCGAGGGCCGTCTCATTGCCCGCGGCCACTGCAGGCGCGGTCGCGAACGTAGCTGCCAGTGCCATGGAAACCATGGCCAGCGACGCGGATTTAATGCGTGTCATGCTGTTGTCCTTCACTCTCCAAGTGCCCGGTCGCGCCGTCCCTTCTGGTGAGGGATCTGCCCGCTCTATGCCGGTACGAGACTCAGTCTAGCGCAAAAATTGCTTGACGTATAGGGAAAGCAGCGCACCTTATTGGCATGAGTTTCGGATAGCGGGAATCGAACCGCTGTCGAGAATGCACGCCAGGAGAGTTGCATGCAGAGCGCCGTCCCCCCAACCGTACCCGGTGTCGTCATCGCCGGGTACGCCCGATCCCCGTTTCACCTCGCCAACAAGGGCGCGCTCGCTCGCGTCCGGCCGGACGATCTGATGGCGCAAGTCATCCGCGGGTTGATCCAGAAGACCGGTGTCGAAGCCGCCGATATCGAGGACGTGATCGTCGGCTGCGCTTTCCCGGAAGGCGAGCAGGGCCTGAACATGGCACGGCTCTCGGGCTTGCTGGCGGACTTGCCGCTGACCGTCGGCGGCATGACCGTCAACCGCTTCTGCGGCTCGTCGATGAGCTCGGTCCAGATCGCCATGGGTCAGATCGCGATCGGTGCGGGCGAGGCGTTCATCTGCGCCGGTGTCGAGTCGATGTCGCGCGTGCCGATGATGGGTTTCAATCCGCTGCCTAACCCGGAGCTCGCCAAGAAAAGCGCCGTGTACATGTCGATGGGCGAGACGGCCGAGAACGTTGCGACGAAGTACCAGATCGGGCGCGGTGAGCAGGAAGCTTTCGCGGTCGAGAGCCAGAAGCGGGCCGCCGCCGCGCGTGACGCCGGCAAATTCGCGGACGAGATCGTGCCGATCCAGACGAAGACGGGCGTCGTCAGCGAGGATGGCGCGATCCGCGCCGAGACGACCGCCGAGGGCCTCGCCGGGCTGAAGCCGGCGTTCGATGCGCAAGGTTCGGTGACCGCAGGCACGTCCTCGCCGGTGACCGATGGCGCAGCGGCGGTACTGGTCACCACCGAGGAATACGCGAAGGCGCATGGCCTGCCGATCCTGGCGCGCATCAAGTCGGTCAGCGTGTCGGGCTGCGCGCCCGAGACGATGGGCCTGGGGCCGATCCTGTCGAGTCAGAAGGCCTTGCAGCGCGCCGGCATCGGCGTGGACGACCTCAGCGTCGTCGAGCTGAACGAGGCCTTCGCCAGCCAGGCGCTGGCCTGCATCCGCGACCTGGGCCTCGACACCGCCAAGACCAATATCGACGGCGGTGCCATCGCGCTCGGCCATCCGCTGGGCGCCACCGGCGCGCGGATCGTTGGCAAGGCTGCCTCGCTGCTGAAGCGTGAGGGCGGCCAGTACGCGCTCGCCACCCAGTGCATCGGCGGTGGGCAGGGCATTGCCACGGTGCTGGAGGCGGTGGACTGACCATGGCTGACACCATCAAGAAAGTCTGCGTGATCGGCGCCGGCACCATGGGCGCCGGTATCGCCGCCCAGGTCGCCAACGCCGGCGTGCCGGTGCTGCTGCTCGACATCGTGCCCAAGGAGGGTGGCCGCAATACCATCGCCGAGGGCGCGGTGGCCAAGATGCTCAAGACCGACCCGGCCCCGTTCATGAGCACCCGCGCCGCCAAGCTGGTCGAGACCGGCAACATCGACGATCACCTCGACCAGATCGCGACATGCGACTGGGTGATCGAGGCGGTGATCGAGCGCCTCGACATCAAGCAGGGTCTCTACGCCAGGATCGAGGCGGTGAAGCAGCCCGGTACTGCGGTGTCTTCGAACACCTCGACGATCCCGCTCGCCAACCTGGTCGAGGGCCGGTCGGACGCGTTCAAGCGCGACTTCCTGATCACGCATTTCTTCAACCCGCCGCGCTACATGCGCTTGCTGGAGATCGTCGCCGGTCCCGACAGCGACGCTGCCGTGGTGAGCAAAGTCCATCATTTCGCCGACGTGGCGATGGGCAAGACCGTGGTGCGCGCCAAGGATACGCCGGGCTTCATCGCCAATCGCATCGGTACCTACTGGATCCAGCTAGGCATCAACGAGGCGATGGATCGCGGCCTGACTGTCGAGGAAGCCGATGCCGTGGCCGGGCCGCCGATGGGCGTGCCCAAGACCGGCATCTTCGGCCTTGTCGATCTGGTCGGCATCGATCTCATACCGCACCTGAAGGCGAGCCTTACCGGCACGTTGCCCAAGGACGACCCGTATCAGGTGATCGCCCGCGACATCCCGCTGATCGAGAAGATGATCGGCGAGGGCTCCACCGGCCGCAAGGGCAAGGGCGGCTTCTACCGCCTCAACCCCGAGAAGGGTAAGCAGCGTGAGGCTATCGACCTGTCCACCGGCGAGTACCGCGCGAAGGTGGATGCCCGCGCGCCTGCCGGCGCTGCCGGCAAGGGCGACTTGCGCGCGCTGGTCGAGACCAAGGGCAAGCTGGGCGAATACGCGTGGGCGCTGCTCTCGGGCACGCTGGCGTATGCCGCGATGCTGGTGCCCGAGGCGGCCAACGACGTCGTCGCCATCGATGACGCGATGAAGCTGGGCTACAACTGGAAGGCCGGGCCGTTCGAGATGATCGACAAGCTGGGCGCCAAGTACCTCGCCGATCGCCTCGAAGCCGAAGGCGAGCCGGTGCCCGAACTGCTCAGGCTCGCCGGCGAGCGCACGTTCTACCGCGTCGAGAACGGCAAGCGCCAGTTCCTCGGCCTCGATAGCGCGTATCACGATGTCGTCCGTCCCGAGGGCGTGCTGCGCCTCGCCGACATCAAGCTGAACTCCAAGCCGCTGTTGAAGAACGCGTCTGCCACATTGTGGGACGTGGGCGATGGCGTCGTCTGCCTCGAGTTCACCGGCAAGATGAACGCGCTAGACGGCGAGGTCATGAAGCTGATCGGCCAGGCAATCCCGCTGGTGGCGCAGAGCTACAAGGCGCTGGTCGTCTACAACGATGCCGACAGCTTCTCGGCCGGGGCCAACCTCGGCCTCGCCATCTTCGCGGTGAACATCGCCGCGTGGGGCGAGATCGAGAAGCTCGTCGCCGGCGGCCAGATGGCTTATAAGGCACTCAAGTACGCACCGTTCCCGGTGGTCAGCGCGCCCGCCGGTCTGGCGGTCGGAGGCGGGTGCGAGATCCTGCTGCACTCCGACGCGGTCCAGGCGCATGCCGAGCTCTACACGGGCCTGGTCGAGGCCGGTGTAGGCCTCGTTCCGGGCTGGGGCGGCAACGGCGAGCTGCTCGATCGCTGGCGCAATGCGCCCGGCATGCCCAAGGGCCCGATGCCGGCGGTGGCCAAGGTGTTCGAAACCGTCTCCACCGCGACCGTGTCGAAGTCCGCGCAGCAAGCCAAGGAGCTGATGTTCCTGCGGCCCGAGGACGGCATCACCATGAACCGCGATCGTCTGCTATATGACGCCAAGCAGAAGGCGCTGTCGTTGGTGGAGGGCTACAAGCCGCCCGAGGCGCCGACCTTCCGTCTGCCCGGCGAGAGCGGCCATGTCGGCCTCAACATGGCGGCGGAAGGCTTCCGCAAGCGGGGTCTCGCCACCGACTACGACATGGTGGTTTCGGACTCGCTCGCGACCGTCCTGTCCGGCGGCGGGTTCGACTATGTCGATACCGTCACCGAGGCCGACCTGCTGACCCTGGAACGTCAGGAATTCATGAAGCGGGTGCGCGACACGCGCACCATGGCGCGGGTCGAGCACATGCTCGAAACGGGCAAGCCTCTGCGCAATTGAGGATGATTATGGAACGCTGAGCTGATCTCAAACCTCGTCGCCCTCGCAAAGGCGGGCGCCCCGCTTTTTTTAAGGGCTGTGGCTCCGCAAGAAGCGGGATCCCCGTCTCCGCGGGGATGACGGGAAGGGTAGGTAAAGCGCTCCTAAGGAGAGTGACATGCAAGTCTACGAAGCACCCCTGCGGGACATGAAGTTCGTCCTCCACGAACTGCACAACGACGACGGCTTCGGCGATATCGAAGCGCTGGAGGAATTCACCCCCGACCTCGTCGACGCCATTCTCGAGGAATCGGCCAAGGTCGCGCAGGAGATCCTGCTCCCTCTCAACCGCAGCGGCGACGTCGAGGGCTGCACGCTCGAGAACGGCGTCGTGCGCACGCCGTCCGGCTTCAAGGAAGCCTATGCGCAGTTCCGCGAAGGCGGCTGGTGCGCGCTCGCGTCCGATCCGGAGTGGGGCGGGCAGGGCTTGCCCGAGCAGGTCAACAAGATGACCGAGGAGATGATCTGCGCCGCCAATGTGTCGTTCAGCCTCTACCCCGGCCTGACCCATGGCGGCACCACCGCGATCGAGGGCCACGCGTCTGAAGAGTTGAAGCGCCGCTTCCTGCCAAAGATGGTCTCGGGCGAGTGGTCGGGCACGATGTGCCTTACCGAGGCGCACTGTGGCACCGACCTCGGCCTCCTGCGCACCAAGGCGGTCCCGCAGGTCGACGGCAGCTACAAGCTAACCGGTTCGAAGATCTTCATCTCGGCCGGGGAGCATGACCTCACCGACAACATCATCCATCTGGTGCTCGCGCGCATGCCGGACGCTCCGGCGGGCGTGAAGGGCATCAGCCTGTTCCTGGTGCCCAAGTACCTGCCCAAGGACGACGACACCCCCGGGCCGTCGAACGGCGTCTCGGTCGCGGCGATCGAGCACAAGATGGGCCTCAAGGCCTCGGCCACCTGCCAGATCAACTTCGACGATTCGACCGGCTGGCTGGTCGGCGAGCCGCACAAGGGCATGGCCGCCATGTTCACGATGATGAACACCGAGCGCGTCTCGGTCGGCATCCAGGGCCTCGGCGTGGGCGAGGCGGCGTACCAGTCGGCCGTGTACTACGCCAAGGACCGCCTGCAGGGCCGCTCGCTCTCGGGCGTGAAGAACCCGAACGGTCCCGCCGACCCGATCATCGTCCACCCCGACGTGCGCCGCATGCTCATGACCATGCGTGCCTACAACGAGGGTTGCCGTGCGATCACCGGCTGGGTCAGCCGTGCGCTCGACGCCGAGAAGCACGCGACCGACCCCGAGGTGAAGCAGCGCGCGTCCGACTTCGTCGCGCTGATGACCCCGGTGGTGAAGGCGCTGTTCACCGACCTCGGATTCGAGAGCGCGAACCTGGCCGTGCAAGTCTACGGCGGCCACGGCTACATCGCCGAGAGCGGCGTCGAGCAATACGTGCGCGATGCTCGGATCGCCATGATCTACGAGGGCACCAACGGCATCCAGGCGCTCGATCTTGTCGGCCGCAAGCTGCCCGCGCACATGGGCCGCTACTTGCGCAGCTTCTTCCACCCGGTGTCGAACTTCGTCGAGGCCAACAAGGCCGACGCGAACCTCGGCAAGATGGTGGAAGGCCTGGAAAAGGCGTTCGGTGCGCTCCAGCTATCGACCGCGACGATCGCCGAAAAGGGCATGCGCGACCCCGAGGAAGCCGCCGCTGCTGCCACCGACTACACGCGCCTGCTGGGTCTGGTGGCGATGGGCTACTGCTTCGCCAAGTCGGCCTTCATAGCGCAGGGAGCGCTGGCGTCCGGCACCGAGGAGGCCGATTTCTACAGGGCCAAGATCGCGACCGCGCGCTTCTTCTTCGACCGTATCCTGCCTCAGGCGACGACTGCGTTCCTGGCGATCAAGTCGGGCAAAGCGTCTATGATGGCGTTGGAAGACGCTGCGTTCTAGGTCTGCTCGGGACGATCGGTTCTACCATTCACTCAACCAATTCGTCATCCCCGCGCGGGCGGGGATCCATCTCCTGAGCTCGCGTAACGGCAATGACCTGGAGATGGATTCCCGCCTTTGCGGGAATTGACGAAGGTGGGGTGCGTCGCGGGGGCCGACATGGGAACTAAACGGTCCGCCCAGCCTCTCAAATGACCGCTGCGGGCGGGGCATCCTGCTCCGTCAAGCGGATGCGCCGCTCCACCGCCTGGAAGATGGCATCGAGGTCGTCGATATCGGCATCGATCACTTCGTTCCACTCGGCAAGCACGTCGGTCAGCGCCTGGTGCACTTGCGCCGATCGTGTGCCGGGGATCACCACCGGGATGTGTACCGGCCGATGCGGCCAGGAGTGCCCGGTGAGGTTGTTGTAGAGCCAGCCCGCGCCGCCCAGCGCCAGCACGTTGACAAGGATCGTCAGCAGATGCGCCGCACCCCAGTGGTCCGGTCCCGTCGCTCCCAGGGCATAGAGCAGCGCGCAGGCGCCCCCGGGAGGATGCAGGCAGCGCGCCAGGCTCATCGCCCCGATCGCGAGGCCTACAGCGAGGCTTGCCGCGATCAGCGGCATCCCGAGCAGATGCCCGGCGAGCAGTCCCATCATCGCTGAGACGACATTGCCGCCGATCACCGCCCAGGGTTGCGCCAGCGGGCTCGCCGGCACCGCGAACACCAGCACTGCCGAAGCGCCGGCCGGCGCCACCAGCCAGGGAAGGGCGGGGTCGCCGCCGCCGAGGATCAGCGTGCCGATCGCTCCCGCGGCGGCAATCCCGATCATCCCGCCCAAAGCACCCCGCAGCCATCCAAGGTGACCGAGCGCCGGTTGCGTGGGAGAGGCGAAATTGCGGAGAGATGGCAAGAAGGGCACGCTATCGTTCTCGTATCCAGGAATGCCGCGGGGCCATAAGCCAGCATGCCAGGGCGCGCCAGACCGGCAGCATCGCATCGACATGGCTCGCCGCCGCGTCGCAATCGGCTATGACCGACGCATGGCCAACATCGCTCCCCGTGCGCTCCTTGCCGACTTGTTCCACACGGCCGTCGCTGCCGCCGATCCGATGGTGGCCGTGCCCGGATTCCTGCCCGATGTTCCCAAAGGGCGCACGGTCGTGGTCGGTGCCGGCAAGGCCTCCGCGCGCATGGCGCTTGCCTTCGAGCAGGCGTGGAAGGGGGAGCTGAGCGGCGTGGTCGTCACCGGCTATGGTCATGGCGAGCCGTGCGAGCGCATACGCGTGCTAGAAGCGGCGCATCCGGTACCCGACGAAGCGGGGCTGCGCGCCAGCAATGCCCTGCTGGCCGCTGTTGGAGGATTGGAGCGCGATGATCTGGTCGTTGCGCTCATCTCCGGCGGAGGATCGGCATTGCTTCCGGCTCCGCCACCCGGACTGACGCTGGCCGACGAGCAAGCGCTCAATGGGCAGTTACTCAAGAGCGGCCTCGCGATCGGCGAGATGAACCTCCTGCGCCGGCAGTTATCGCTGATCAAGGGCGGCGGGCTGGCGCGCGCGGTCGGACCCGCGCGCCTCGTCACCCTGGTGATCTCGGACGTACCCGGCGACGATCCCGCGCACGTCGCCTCGGGACCGACGATCCCGGGGTTGGGCACCGCCGCCGAGGCTCTCGCGCTGGCCGAGCGGGCAGGCCTGCCACTCACGCCGGCTATCCTGGCGCATCTTCGCACGGCGATACTGCCTGGGACCGTAGGACGCTGTCGGCAAGACGATGTGGTGCACGTCCTCGCCTCGGCCGCGCTCTCGTTGAACGCAGCCGCGCGACGCTGTCGCGAGCACTATGGCCTGGAATGTGAGATCCTGTCCGACGCCGTCGAAGGGGAAGCCCGCCATGTCGGCGCCGAACACGCCCGGCTCGCGAGGGAACGGCAGGCAAGACTATCCAGTGAAGGACGGCCCATCCTGCTTCTCTCCGGAGGGGAAACGACAGTCACCGTGGCACAGGACGCGGGATGGGGAGGGCGCAACACCGAGTTCGCCATGGCCCTGGGGCTCGGATTGACCGGAAGCACCAACATCCATGCGCTCGCCGCAGATACCGACGGCTTGGACGGCGCGAGTGGCGGAGCGGGCGCCTATGTCGACAGCGGCACGGTTGCGCGCCTCGCAAACGGCGGCGTCGATGGCGAAGGCGCCTTGGCCGCGCACGATACGGGCTCATCCTTCGCACGGATCGGCGATCTCTTCGTGACCGGCCCGACCCGCACCAACGTGAATGATTTTCGCGCAATCTGGGTGGGGCCGGCAGCCGCAACCGGCTCTTCGGCGCGTCTCGGCCGCAAGGCGGGTTCGGCACCGTCCCTCCATCCGGATACGTCAGCGTTGGAAGTGCCGTGACACGCCCGCAAGGGCAGTTTTCCGAGGATGTGAAACTTTTTTTGAAAATAGTGTTTGACCGAATCTGAGGTGGTCCATATATGCCGCTTCACCGGACGGGACGACGCCACTGAGTGGTTCCACTGCCT
>NZ_JACHLR010000022.1 GCF_014204535.1 Novosphingobium chloroacetimidivorans | reverse complement strand
GGGCATGCCCCCGGACAGGTTGCCATCACCTCAACCAACCATCATGAAGGCGCGGGACTCTACCTCTGACTGGTAACAATCCGGGGAGCACGTCAGGCGGCCCCTGCCCGGCCCACTGAGTAACTCTTACGGCAATAGTAGCGAGCTATCCCCGTAAGAGTAGAACCGATAGTTATTTTCTATCGCATAGGCGTAAACGTCTTTCATACGTTCAAGCCCCATCAGTGCCGAGACCAGCATGAACAGGGTCGAGCGCGGCAGGTGGAAGTTGGTCATCAGGCCGTCGATCGCGCGGAAACGGTAGCCGGGGGTGATGAAGATCGAGGTGTCGCCTTCGAACGGCGCAATGGTGCCATCTTCTTCGGCCGCGCTTTCGATCAGGCGCAGGCTGGTGGTACCTACGGCGATCAGGCGACCACCGGCGGCGCGAGCGGCGTTGAGGCGCGCGGCGGTGGGGCCGTCGATGCGACCCCATTCGGCGTGCATGCGGTGCTCGGCGGTGTCCTGCGCCTTGACCGGCAGGAACGTGCCCGCGCCGACATGCAGCGTCAGCGTCTCTCGATCGATCCCGGCGGCATCGAGAGCGGCGACGAGTTCTGGCGTGAAATGCAGCGATGCAGTCGGCGCGGCGACGGCGCCGTCGCGGGTGGCGAACATCGTCTGGTAATCGCTGCGATCGGCTTCGTCCGTGGGGCGCTTGCCGGCGATGTACGGCGGCAAGGGCATGCGCCCTGCCCGCTCGAGCAGGATCTCCACCGGTTCGTCGCCTTCGAAGGCGAGCGTCCAGCTGCCGTCCTCGTGCCGCTGCTCGGCGATGGCGGCGACATTGGCCGGAAAAGCGATGCGATCGCCCTCGCGCAGCCGCTTGGCGTTGCGCACGAAGGCCTGCCAGCGCCGCAAGTCGATCCGCTTGTGCAGCGTCGCGCCGATCCGTGCCTCGCCGCGCTGGCCCTCGAGCTGCGCGGGGATGACGCGGGTGTCGTTGAACACCAGCACGTCGCCCGCTCGCAGCAGTGAGGGCAGATCGCGCACGTGACGGTCAGCGAACGGCGCTGCGCCATCGACGACCAGCATGCGCGCCGCGTCACGCGGGCGGACCGGGCGCAAGGCAATGCGCTCGGGCGGAAGCTCGAAATCGAAGAGGTCGACGTCCATCGTGCGGCTCAGTGCCGGAAGAGCCTCGCGATCAGTCCGACTTGGAATTGCTGAGCTGCGCCGCGCTGGCCGCCGGCGCCGCCGGGCTGACCGGAGCGGCAGGCGCGGGCTTCTTCTCGCTGGCGAGCGAGGCCTGCAACACGCGCGTCGGATTGGCCGGCGGTTCGCCGCGCTGGATCGCGTCGACGTACTGCATGCCGCCGATCACGCGTCCGAACACCGTGTACTTGTGATCGAGCGCGAAGCGCGGATAGAACACGATGAAGAACTGGCTGTTGGCGCTGTTCGGATCGTTCGTGCGCGCCATCGAGACGGTGCCGCGCAGATGGGGCATGGCGTTGAACTCAGCCTTGAGGTCAGGCAGCTGCGAGCCGCTCTGCCCGGTGCCGGTCGGATCGCCGGTCTGCGCCATGAAGCCGTCGATCACGCGGTGGAAGATCACGCCGTTGTAGAAGCCCTGCTTCGCCAGCGTCTTGATCCGCTCGACATGGTTGGGCGCCCACTGCGGCATGAGCCGGATGGCCACGCGCCCGCCGTCCGACAGGTCGAGCAGCAACACGTTGTCCGGATCGTGCGAGATGTCGGTGTCGATCACGGTCGGCAGCGCGGGAGCGGCGGCAACGACCGGCTCCTTCTTCTTGGCGGCCGCGGGCGAGCTGGCCAGCGCAAGCCCCATCATCATGCCCATCATCGTCGACACAAGCAGGCGGGATTTCATCGGCAACTCTCGGATCGCGCGGCGTAACGTGGGGGCGCCGCGACAGGGGGAACACAGTTGCTGAGGCGATAGAGCCAAGCCGCTGTCATGGCAATGAACGGAAAAACTCCGGCCCGTGCTCGATGCCGGCGCGCCTGCGTCAGTAATCGCCGAGGCGGCCGAGGGTGGCGACGCGGGCGACGACGTCGTCGCGCACGGCCGGGCTGACGAAGCTGCCGATCTCGCCGCCGAAGAGCGCGATCTCCTTCACCAGCTTGGATGCGATCGGCTGCAGACCGACGTCCGCCATCAGGAACACCGTCTCGATCCTGGCATTGAGCTGCTGGTTCATGCCGGCCATCTGGTACTCGTACTCGAAATCGGCGACCGCGCGCAGCCCGCGGATAATGACGCTGGCGCCCTGCGCCTCGGCGAACTTCATCAGCAGCGCGTTGAAGCCGACCACCTCGACGTTATCGAGCCCCATCGCCGCCACCTCGCGTTCGACCATGGCGATGCGCTCTTGCGGCGTGAACATCGGGTTCTTGGAAGGGTTGGTGGTCACACCCAGGATCAACCGATCGACCAGCTTGGAGCCGCGGCGGATGATGTCGGCGTGACCGAGCGTGATCGGATCGAAGGTGCCGGGATAGACTCCGGTGCGCTGCGCAGGCATCAATGATCCCTCTCGACGATGTAGCGCGCCACCGCCCGCAGCAAGTCGGCCTCCGAGCCATGGTTGGCCAGATGAGCGAGAGCCTGGTCGACCAGCATGTGCGCACGCTGGCGCGCGGGCTCGGCTCCGAGAAGCGAGACGAAGGTTTCCTTGCCTGCGCCCGCGTCCTTGCCAACCGCCTTGCCGGCGAGCTCGGCGTCGCCCTCGTGGTCGATCAGGTCGTCGACGATCTGGAACGCCAGGCCGATGTCGCGGGCATAGCCGCGCAGATGCGTCCGGCCCTCGACAGGTACGCGGCCCAGGATTGCGCCCATCTCCACTGCGGCGCCGAGCAGGGCGCCCGTCTTGAGCTGCTGCAAGCGGGTGACGGTCGGCAGGTCAAACTCGCTGGTTTCGGCGACGAGGTCCATCATCTGCCCGCCGGCCATGCCCTGCCATCCGCTGGCGAGCCCCAACGCTCGAACCAGCTCGATGCGCACGAACGGGTCGGCGCTGGTCGCCGGATCGGACAGGACCTCGAACGCGAAGTCGTGCAGCGCGTCGCCGGCAAGAACGGCGGTTGCCTCGTCGAAGGCAAGATGGAGGGTCGGCTTGCCGTGGCGCAGGTCGTCGTCGTCCATGCAAGGCAGATCGTCGTGGATCAGCGAGTAGACGTGGATCGACTCTATGGCACAACCGGCCCGAACCGCCGCCTCTCGGTTGACGCCGTACATCGAGGCGGTGGCGCACAGCAAAAGCGGGCGCAGACGCTTGCCCCCGCCCATTGCCGCGTAGCGCATCGCCTCGACAAGCTTCGCGCGAGCGTCGGCGGGCACCGGCAGCAGCAGGTCGAAAGCGCGGTCGATCTCGCCGGCGATCCGCGCGAGCGCATCGGGGAGAAGCGCTGACGTCATGGCCCGGGTGCCTTCATCGCGAACCGAGGCCAAGGCTCAGCGGCCCGCTGCATCGAAGGGCTGGGTCGACGCAGGCAGGCCATCGGGCCCGGCGACGATCTTCTCGATACGTGCCTGGGCGGCATCGAGGCGCGCCTGGCAGTGGCGCCGCAGCGCCTCGCCGCGCTCGTAAAGAGTGATCGAATCGTCGAGCGGCACGTCCCCGCTCTCCAGCGCGCGCACCACATCCTCCAGCGCGCGCAAGGCATCCTCGAAGCTCAACGCGGCGATTTCAGGCGTCTGGGTCATCGTGCGCAGCAATGGCGCTGCATGCGGCGTGGGTCAAGGTGGAGGCTGACCGGTCTCAATGTGCATGGAGTTGTATGCCGCGCATTGGGGGCGCGGCTCTAGCGCCGCTCGGCCTCTGCCGCTAAGGCGCGGCGCATGGCTGGAATCACACCTGATGTCGTCGAGGCCCATGGCCTCAGCCCCGAGGAATACGAGCACGTGCTGCACGCGATCGGGCGCGAGCCGAACCTGGTGGAGCTCGGCATCTTCTCGGTCATGTGGTCGGAGCACTGCTCGTACAAGTCGAGCCGCGTGCACCTCAAGAAGCTGCCGACGACCGCTCCGTGGGTGATCTGTGGCCCGGGCGAGAACGCCGGCGTGATCGACATCGGCGACAACCAGGCCGCCATCTTCAAGATGGAGAGCCACAACCACCCCAGCTATATCGAGCCTTACCAGGGTGCGGCGACGGGCGTCGGCGGCATCCTGCGCGACGTGTTCACCATGGGCGCGCGGCCCGTCGCCAACATGAACGCGCTGCGTTTCGGCCGACCCGACCACCCCAAGATGAAGCACCTGGTGCAAGGCGTCGTGCAGGGCATCGGCGGCTACGGCAACTGCGTCGGCGTGCCCACGGTCGGCGGCGAGACCAACTTCCATAAGGCTTACGACGGCAACATCCTGGTCAACGCGATGACCGTCGGCATCGCGCAGCAGGACAAGATCTTCTATTCGGCCGCGACGGGCCTCGGCAATCCGATCGTCTATGTCGGCTCCAAGACGGGACGTGACGGCATCCACGGCGCCACCATGGCGAGCGCCGACTTCGACGAGCACAGCGACGAGAAGCGCCCCACCGTGCAGGTCGGCGATCCGTTCACCGAAAAGCTGCTGATCGAGGCCTGCCTCGAATTGATGGCGACGGACGCGATCGTCGCGATTCAGGACATGGGCGCTGCCGGCCTCACCTCCTCCTCGGTCGAGATGGCGAGCAAGGGCGGCGCGGGTATCCGCCTCAACATGAACGCCGTGCCCTGCCGCGAAGAGGGCATGACGCCCTATGAGATGATGCTGAGTGAGAGCCAGGAGCGCATGCTCATGGTGCTTCAGCCGGGCAAGGAGCCGATGGCCGAGGCGATCTTCCGCAAGTGGGAGCTCGACTTCGCGGTGATCGGCGAGGTGACCGACACCGGCCACATGGTGCTGGAGTTCGACGGCGAGGTGGTCTGCGACATTCCGCTCGGGCCGCTGGCGGACGAGGCGCCGGAGTACGAGCGACCTTTCATCAGCCGCGAGGAATATGCCGACTGGGCCGCCGTGCTGCCGCTGGGCGAAGTGCCGGACACGACCGATGTCGCTGCCGATCTCGTCAAGCTGATGGGCACGGCCGATCTCGCCTCGCGCAAGTGGATCTGGGAACAGTACGACAGCCAGGTCGGTGCAGACACGCTGCAGAAGCCGGGCGGCGATGCGGCGGTAGTGCGGGTGCACGGCTCCAAGAAGGCACTCGCGATCAGCACCGACTGCACGCCGCGCTACGTCTACGCCGATCCTTACGAGGGTGGCATGCAGGCCGTCGCCGAGACCTGGCGCAACATCTCGGCAGTCGGAGCGAAGCCGCTGGCAATCACCAACTGCCTCAACTTCGCCAACCCGCAACGACCCGAGATCATGGCGCAGATCGTCCATGCGCTCCACGGCATGGGCGAGGCTTGCCGCCAGCTCGATTACCCGATCGTGAGCGGCAACGTCTCGCTCTACAACGAGAGCAAGGCGACCGGCGGTGGCTCGGCGATCCTCCCCACGCCCGCGATCGGCGGCGTCGGTATGCTCGACGATCACGAAGGCATGGCCACGATCGCCTTCAAGGCCGAGGGCGAGACGATCGTGCTGATCGGCGGCGAGAGCGGGCATCTCGGGCAGTCGCTGTGGTTGCGTGAAATCGCGGGTCGTGAAGAAGGCGGCCCTCCCCCCGTCGGCCTCTCGCTGGAGCGTTTGGCTGGCGAGACGGTGCGTGAACTGATCGCCCGCGGCCAGGTGACGGCGGTGCATGACTGCTCCGACGGGGGCCTCGCCGTAGCGCTGGCCGAGATGGCTCTGGCCAGCGGGATCGGTTTCGCCGTCGCCTCACCCGAGGACACCGTCAGCGAACCCGGCTTCTGGTTCGGCGAGGATCAGGCCCGCTATGTCGTCACCACGAACGATCCGATCGCCCTGCTCGACAGCGTCGAGGGCGCGGGGCTGGTCGCCATCGCTCTGGGTGAGACAGAGGGCGAAACGCTGACCTTCCGAAACGCAAGTGGCGAAAGCGCCACGGATCTTCGGACTTTGCGCGAGGCACACGAGGCGTTCTTCCGTGACTGGATGGAGCGCTAGGCCAGGCCTTTCATCATCGTCGCAACCGGCCGTACCGCTCGACGCGGTCGCTTACGACGATGCGAGCACGTTCACCGTCAGCGCCAGAATGCCAAGGTTGAACGCGAACGCGAACAGGCCGTGGAAGGTCGATATCCGCCGCATCGCGCAGTGCGTGATGGTGATGTCGGCGGTCTGGCACGTCATCCCGATCACGAACGCGAAGTTCACGAAGTCGGCGAACTCCGGCTCGCAGTCGCCGGGGAAATCCAGTCCCCCTTGGTCACCACCGCTGCCTCGCGAGTAGAACAGTCGCGCATAGTGGAAGGCGTAGACCAGGTTCGCGAAGGTCCAGCTCGCCAGTAAGGTCGCGACCAGCAGCACGATGTGTAGAGCGTCCAGCCCCTGCTTGTCGAGGAGCAGGATGCCGAGCGCCGTCAGCACGACCGTGCTGATGACCGCAGTGAGCACCAGCAGCAGGAACTGCCCGGCATCGTCGCGCTTGGCTTCCATGCGCATCTCGTCCGGCTTGCCGCCGCGCCAAAGGTTCACGCAGGACAGGATGAAGACCAGGGCGGCAAGATCGAAGCCGAGGAGGATGGCGATGTCGATCTTGGCCATCAGGCTCAGGAGCACCGAGGTAAGGACAAGCACGACGAGGAACAGGCGGTAGCGAGGATGGCCCGCGCCCAGGCGCGCCAAGCCTCCCCCGCCATCGGCCACGTCAGCTCACCCAGTCGCGCATCGGCACGCCGAGCAGCTTGAGCACTTTCGTCAGGTCGCCCCGGTCGATGCGGCCATTGGCAGCGGCGCGGGCCTTGGGCTTCGCGTGGTAGGCGAAGCCATATGTCGCCGCCTCGATCATCGGAATGTCGTTCGCACCATCGCCGATCGCCAAGGTGACCACGTCGTCGCCAAGCGCCTGCGCTTCGGCGAGAAGGGTTGCCTTCTTGACCGCGCTATCGACGATCGCGCCTTCGAGGCCACCGCTGAGCTTGTCGGTGTTTACCTCGAGCCGGTTGCCGACAACATAGTCGAAGCCGAGTTGCTCGGCCACGGGGTCGGCGAACTGGTGAAATCCACCGGTGACCAGCACTGTCCGGCAACCGCGCGCCTTGAGCGTCGAAACCAGGGTCCTGGCGCCGCTCATCGGAGCGATCCGGCTGGCGAGGCATTCCTTGATGGCGCTCGTCGGCAAGCCGCCCAGCAAGCGAACGCGCTCGCGCAGCGCAGCCTCGAAGTTGAGCTCGCCCTGCATCGCGCGCTCGGTGATCGCGGCCACCTTGTCCTTCAGACCGGCGAAGTCGGCCAGCTCGTCGATGCACTCCTGCCCGATCATGGTGGAATCCATGTCCGACACGAACACCCGGGGGAAGACGATGTCATCGTTGGCGACCAGCATGTCGGCGGGCGCGAAGTGCTGGTCGAGCACTTCGAGCATCGCGGCGCGATCGTCGTCGGGCGAGGTGATCTCCAGAGTCTCGCCGCAATGATCGAGCATGGCGATGCCGGCCACGCGCACGCCTCGCGACTCCAGATCGGCACGGGCGGCATCGATCCTTGCCGACAAGCCTTCGGTCTCTGCTATCAGCCGGGCAATGAGCACCGTAAACACCTCTGATTGGTTCGTGCGACCCGACCCGTCCCGGCCGCCGCTGGCGCTCATCGCAGGGCCGACCGCGAGCGGCAAGAGCGATTGTGCCGTCGCCCTGGGGCAGGCGCTGGAAGCGCGAGGCCAGCGCGCCGTGGTGATCAATGCCGATAGCGCCCAGGTCTATGCCGATCTCGAAGTGCTCAGCGCACGACCGACGCCCGAGGAGATGGGCGGGATCGAGCACCGGCTGTTCGGCACCTGGGACGGCGCCCGGCCCTGCTCGGCTGCCGATTGGGCCGCGGCCGCGCGTGGTGAGGTCGACGCGGTGCATGCACAAGGCGGCGTGCCGATCCTGGTTGGGGGCACCGGCCTCTATATCCGCACCCTGCTGGACGGCATCGCTCCGGTCCCACCCATAGACGAAGCCATCCGCGCCCAGGTGCGAGCCCTGCCCGTCGCGGAGGCCTATGCCGCTCTCCTGCAGGAAGATCCCCCGCGTGCCGAGAAGCTGGGTGCGAACGACCAGGCACGGATCGCACGAGCCCTCGAGGTGGTCCGCTCCACGGGCCGGACGCTGGCGGACTGGCAGGCGCAGGTGGAGGGCGGCATCGGAGATCGGGTGCAGGTCCAGGCCGCGATCCTGCTGCCCGAGCGCGCGGCACTCTACGCCCGCTGCGACGCTCGGTTCGACCGCATGATCGCGCGTGGCGCCGTGGCCGAAGTCGCACGATTGCGGGAACGCCGCCTCGATCCCGATCTGCCGGTCATGCGGGCGATCGGAGTTCCGGAACTCGTCGAATATCTCGGTGGGAGCATGTCTCTCGAGGTCGCTCGGGACCGCGGTGCTCAGGCAACGAGGAACTATGCCAAGCGGCAATATACCTGGTTGCGACACCAACCGCCTCCGCATTGGCCGCGCATCTCCTACGAAGATTTCAGGCCTACGTCGGTGCAAGAAATTTTCTTGCGGTCATATGGCTTGACGTGACATTTTTGATCGCTTAGGCGCCACTCACCTGCTCGGATCAAAGAAGCGGGATGGGAGAGGATGCGACCCGGCCGCCATTGTGGTGCCGGGTCCATTTCATTATGAGCCCGATCAGCCTTCGGGCTTCGAGGGTGCAGAACAGAACATGCATCTCAACAGTAAGGACATGTGTTGTGAGTGAAGAGCGCAGCGGCGCGAACATCCTGGTCGAAAGTCTCGTCCGGCAGGGCGTCGAATTCGTATTCGGCTACCCGGGCGGTGCGGTACTTCCGATCTATGATGCTTTGTTCCAGGACGAGCGCATTCGCCACATTCTGGTGCGTCACGAAGCCGGCGCTGCGCATGCGGCCGAAGGTTATGCCCGCTCCACCGGCAAGCCCGGCGTCGTGCTCGTCACCTCGGGCCCGGGCGCGACCAATGCCATGACCGGTGTCGCCGACGCGTTCCTCGATTCGATCCCGCTGGTCGTCATCACCGGCCAGGTCCCGACCGCGCTGATCGGCTCGGACGCGTTCCAGGAAGCCGACACCATCGGCATGTCGCGCCACTGCACCAAGCACAACTACCTGGTCCGCGATCCGGCGGAGCTTGCCGCGACGATCGACGAGGCGTTCCAGATCGCCACCACCGGCCGCCCCGGTCCGGTGCTGATCGACATTCCCAAAGACGTTCAGATCGCTTCGGCCCTGTGGCACGAGGGTGCGCCGCAGCGCCGCAACCGCTACTCGCCCAAGACCGAGGCACCTGCGGCCGACATCGCGCTTGCGGTCGAGATGCTGGCCAAGGCCGAGCGCCCGGTGTTCTACACCGGCGGCGGCGTGATCAACTCCGGCCCGCGCGCCTCCGAACTGCTGCGCGAGTTGCAGGATAAAATCGGCGCGCCGGTCACCTCAACGCTGATGGGCCTGGGCGCTTTCCCCGCCGACAGCAAGGACTGGCTCGGCATGCTGGGCATGCACGGCACGTTCGAAGCCAACATGGCAATGAACGAGGCCGACCTGATCCTGTGCGTCGGCGCTCGCTTCGATGACCGGGTGACCGGGCGACTGGATGCGTTCGCGCCGAACTCACAGAAGATCCACATCGATATCGATCGCTCTTCGATCAACAAGACCGTCGAAGTCGATCTGCCGCTGGTGGGTGATTGCGCGCAGGTTCTGGAGCAGATCCTGACGCTCTGGAACGGCCGCAACGGCCAGGACCTGAGCGCCTGGCACGCCAAGGTCGACGAATGGCGCGCGCGCAACAGCCTCGCCTACCCACGCAACACGCAGGGAATCGCGCCGCAATACGCCGTGCAGCGCCTGTTCGAGATGACGCGGGATCGCGATCCGATCATCTCGACCGAAGTCGGCCAGCACCAGATGTGGGCGGCGCAGCACTTCCACTTCTTCGCGCCGAACCGCTGGCTGACCTCCGGTGGCCTGGGCACGATGGGCTACGGCCTGCCCGCCGCGATCGGCGCGCAGTGCGGCGCCCCCGACAAGCTGGTCATCGACATCGCCGGCGACGCCTCGATCCAGATGAACATCCAGGAGATGGGCACGGCAACGCAGTACCGCCTGCCGGTCAAGGTGTTCATCCTCAACAACGAGTGGATGGGCATGGTTCGCCAGTGGCAAGAGCTGACGTACGAGAGCCGCTATTCCAACTCGTACTCGGACAGCCTTCCCGACTTCGTGAAGCTGGCCGAGGCGTATGGCTGGAAGGGCATCCGCATCGAGGACGAGAGCCAGCTGGACGCCGGTATCCAGGCGATGATCGACCATGATGGCCCGGTCATCGTCGACTGCCTGGTGGCCAAGGACACCAACTGCTTTCCGATGATCCCCAGCGGCGCGGCGCACACCGAGATGCTGCTCCACGGCGACGAAGTGGTGGGCACCGTCAGCGACGAAGCCAAGGCGCTGGTGTGATGGCTGTTCGGCTTTTCCCTCTCCCCGGACGGGGAGAGGATACGCAGGCTTGTGCCCGCGCCGCGGGTACTAGCCGGAGTTGGAGAGGGGTTTGTGCCCTCTCGACCTCGCGCACCCCTCTCCAAGCTGCGCTAGCCGCTTTCGCCCCGGAACTCATCGCATGAAAATCCACAAGGCCGCCGAGGAGCGGCACGTCCTCACCGTGACCGTCGACAACGAAGCGGGCATCCTCGCCCGCATCGCCGGCATGTTCACCGCGCGCGGCTACAACATCGACAGCCTGACCGTGGCCGACATCACCGAAAACCACTCGGTCAGCCGGATCACCATCGTCACGCACGGGCCGCAAAGCGTGGTCGATCAGGTGCGCTACCAGCTCGAACGCCTGGTGCCCGTGCACAAGGTCGTCGATCTCACCGAGAATGGTCCTTACGTCGAGCGCGAGCTGGCGCTGATCAAGGTGGCCGGCACCGGCGAGAAGCGGGTCGAGGCGCTGCGGGTGGCGGAAATCTTCCGTGCCCGCCCGGTCGACACCACGACCGAGAGCTTCGTGTTCGAACTGACCGGCGCGCCGGACAAGATCGACAGCTTCGTGGCGCTGATGCGCGATCTCGGCCTCGTCGAGGTCGGCCGCACCGGCATCGTCGGCATGATCCGCGGCGCGACCGAGGCCTAGCTGCAATTCGTCGTCCCGGACTTGATCCGGGACCGGTTCCGCCACGACGGAACCTCACGCACTTACGAAACCGGACCCGGGTCGAGCCCGGGTCGACGCAAGGAACCGATGAGATGAAAGTCTATTACGACGCCGATGCCGACCTGAACCTGATCACCGACAAGAAGATCGCGGTGCTCGGTTACGGCAGCCAGGGCCACGCGCATGCGCAGAACCTGCGTGACAGCGGCGTCAAGGACGTGGCGATCGCACTTCGCGAAGGTTCGGCGACCGCCAAGAAGGCGCAAGATGCCGGCTTCAAGGTGCTGTCCAACGCCGAGGCCGCCAAGTGGGCCGATATCCTGATGATCCTGGCGCCCGACGAGCACCAGGCTGCGATCTATGCCGAGGACCTGCACGCCAACATGAAGCCGGGCGCCGCGCTCGCCTTCGCGCATGGCCTCAACATCCACTTCGGCCTGATCGAGCCGCGTAACGACATCGACGTGATCATGATCGCGCCCAAGGGCCCGGGCCACACGGTGCGCTCGGAATTCCAGCGCGGCGGCGGCGTGCCCTGCCTGATCGCCATCGCGCAGGACGCGACCGGCAACGCGCATGACGTCGCCCTCGCCTATGCATCGGGCGTCGGCGGCGGCCGTTCGGGGATCATCGAAACCAACTTCCGCGAAGAGTGCGAGACCGACCTGTTCGGCGAGCAGGCGGTGCTCTGCGGCGGCGCCACCGCGCTGGTGCAGGCCGGGTTCGAGACGCTGGTCGAGGCGGGCTACGCTCCCGAGATGGCGTATTTTGAATGCCTGCACGAACTAAAGCTGATTGTCGATCTGATGTACGAGGGCGGCATCGCCAACATGCGCTACTCGATCTCGAACACCGCCGAGTACGGCGACATCACCATCGGCCCGCGCATCATCACCGATGAGACCAAGAAGGAAATGAAGCGCGTCCTCGCCGACATCCAGTCGGGCCGCTTCGTGAAGTCCTTCGTGCTCGACAACCGCGCCGGCCAGCCCGAGCTGAAGGCCGCTCGCTATGCTGCCAAGCATCACCCGATCGAGGAAACCGGCGCCAAGCTGCGCGCGATGATGCCCTGGATCAAGGCCAACGCCCTGGTCGACAAGGCCAAGAACTGACGCTAACGGAACGCCGCCCCGCCAGCACGGTGGGGCGGTGACGTCGGAGAGCATTGATGATCTCGGTTTCCAAGGCCGCCATTCTTCCTTGCGCACTGCTCGGTCCGGCCCTGCTGATGGCGGGGTGCAATCGCGAAGCTCCTCGGCAGACCGACGACTTCGCCGAACGCATCGCCGCGACGCCGGCCGCCAATGGCCAGCCCGCACCCATGGTGCCCCAACTCGATCCCAAGCAGGTCGCCGCCGAGCGCGAGCGGGCCGAAAAGGCCGGAGCGGTCCAGAGCGACGAACAGTCGGAGAGCGCCGTCAAAGGGCCCTACGCCGACCTCGTCGTACCTCCGAGCGTTCAGTCCGACGCCAAGGCCGCCGAGCCATGCCGCGCGGTCGCGATGTCGCGCTTCCTGGGCCAGCAGGACAGTCCGGCCCTGCGCCAGCAGGTCACCGCGGCGAACCAGGCTCCAGGCGGCATCCGGTTTGTTCGGGCGGGCAACAAGGTGAACGCCGGCGAACAGCCTGGGCGGCTTAACGTCATGCTCGACACCGGCAGCGTCGTTCGCGACTTCCGCTGCGGCTGATCGCGCTACTTGATCATGTAACAAGGCTGGGGCACACCCGTGCGGCAAGAACCGCACTGGGAGGCTATCGCATGCGCCGTTATCTCGTTCCCGCCGCCACGGCCCTGGCGATCGTCGCCGCCGCTCCATTGGTTGCACAAGGCATGGCGTCCGCGCCCGGCCAAAAGAACGCCGCGCTGATCACCGGCGGCACCTACCAAGCCGATCCCAATCACACGCTGGTCGAGTGGGAGCTGAATCATCTCGGCTTCTCGCCATACTTCGGCCTCTTCGGCGATGTCACCGGGACGCTGCAGCTCGATCCCAAGGCACCGCAGAACGCCAAGGTTTCGGTCACGATCCCGATCAGCAAGGTGACAACGGCCAGCAAGGGCCTCACCGACCACCTGCTGCGCGCACCCAAGGATGCGGGCGGCAAGCCCGACTTCTTCGGCCCCTCGCCCGCGGACGCCACTTTCGTCTCGACCTCGGTCAAGCCAACTGGTGCCGGCAAGGCGAACGTCACCGGCAACCTGACCTTCAACGGGGTGACCAAGCCGGTGACCCTCGCCACCACCTTCTACGGCGCCGGCAAGATGCCCGCGCAGATGGGTGGAGCCGAGAACGTCGGCTTCGAGGCGACCACCACGATCAAGCGCAGCGAGTTCAATTTCGGCAACATGGTGCCGATGCTCTCGGACGAGGTGAAGCTGAAGATCGCCGCGGCGTTCACCAAGAAATGAGCCGCATCGTATCTCTCGCGAGCATGGCCACCGTTGCCATGCTCGCAGGCTGCACCGCCCAGGGTGATGCTCCGCCCGCTACCACCCCTGCGCCGGCTGCGGCCGACGCATGTGGCGCAGCGAAGGTGACAAGCTACATCGGCACCCAGCGCACCGACGAAGTGATCGCCAAGATCAAGTCCGCCTCGGGCGCCCAGGCGCTGCGCGTGGTAGGGCCGAACGATGCCATGACGATGGACTTTCGCGAGGACCGCCTGACCATCACCACCGACGAGAGCGGCCGCATCAAGACACTGCGCTGCGTTTAAGGGCGCGAAAGTCCTTCAAACCATCTCGTCACCCCCGCGAAGGCGGGAGTCCCGCTTCTTCTTTCAGAGCAAACCCAGAAGAACAAGCGGGGTCCCCGCCTACGAGTGGACGACGGCGAGGCTTTGCAAATGGAACGGCTCGACTTGAGCCTTTACTTTTGCACTCTCCAAAGCCATAGGCAGCGCCATGTCCCTCCAGCTCGGCCTTATTCTGCGACTTATCCGCCCTTGGGCGTGAGACCGCGCGTCGGCTGACCGGCGCGCTCGGCGCCCAGGGGATCGAAGCCACACCGCGACACGCAGAATACCCGAGCGAGACTTCTCCATGACCATGCTGAAAGACCCCGCGGTCAAGTACCGCCCGTTCCCGCAAGTCGACTTGCCCGATCGCCAGTGGCCGGGCCGCACGATCACGCAGGCACCGCGCTGGCTCTCCACCGACTTGCGCGATGGCAACCAGGCCCTGATCGACCCGATGGGCGCGGAGAAGAAGACGCGCTTCTTCGACCTGCTGGTGAAGGTGGGCCTCAAGGAGATCGAGGTCGGGTTCCCCGCTGCCGGCTCGACCGAGTTCGACTTCATTCGCGGGCTGGTCGATAGCGGCCGTGTGCCCGAGGACGTGCTGATCCAGGTGCTGACGCAGAGCCGCCAGGACCTGATCGAAACCTCGTTCCAGAGCCTCGCCGGCGTGCATGCCGCGATCGTACACCTCTACAACGCGGTGTCGCCGCTGTGGCGCCAGGTCGTGTTCGGCATGGAGCGCCATGAGATCCGCGCCATCGCCGAGAATGGCGCCAAGGTCCTGCGCGACCAGGCTGCCAAGTACCCGCAGACCCGGTGGCACTTCGAGTACAGCCCGGAGACGTTCTCCACCGCCGAGCTCGATTTCTCGCTGGAGTGCTGCGAGGCGGTGATGGGCATCCTGCAGCCCACCCCCGAGCACCCGATCATCCTCAACCTGCCGGCGACGGTCGAGGCGGCGACGCCCAACATCTATGCCGACCAGATCGAGTATTTCTGCCGCAACCTGCCCAACCGCGAGAGCGCGGTCATCAGCCTGCACACCCACAACGACCGGGGCACCGGCGTTGCGGCGGCGGAACTGGGCCTGATGGCCGGCGCCGACCGCGTCGAGGGCTGCCTGTTCGGCAACGGCGAACGCACCGGCAACTGCTGCCTGGTGACGGTCGGCCTCAATCTCTACACGCAAGGTGTCGATCCCGGGCTCGACTTTTCGGACATCGACGAGGTGATCCAGACGGTCGAGTACTGCAACCAGCTCAAGGTGCCCGAGCGGCATCCTTATGGTGGCGAGCTGGTGTTCACTGCTTTCTCCGGCAGTCACCAGGACGCGATCAAGAAGGGCTTTGCAGCGCAGGAGACGCGCAACGACCAGCTGTGGGCGGTGCCCTACCTGCCGATCGATCCGGCAGACCTGGGGCGCAGCTACGAGGCGGTGATCCGCGTCAATTCGCAATCGGGCAAGGGCGGCTTTGCCTGGGTGATCGAGCAGGACCAGGGCCTCAAGCTGCCCAAGCGCATGCAGGCCCACTTCTCGCGCCACGTGCAGGAGCTGGCGGACGAGCTCGGTCGCGAGTTGCAGGCGGTCGACATCTGGGACGTGTTCCAGCGCACCTACCGGCTGGATGGCGCGCAGCGCTATCAACTGATCGACTGGGACGAAGGTCGCGGCGCTGACGGCACGCGTTTGTTCTCGGGCAAGATCGGTGTCGACGGCCGCGAGCAGACCGTCTCGGGGCGCGGCAACGGCCTGATCTCGTCGGTGACGGCGACGCTCAAGGACAGCTTCGGCGTCGAGCTCGAGGTCAAGGACTACGCCGAGCACTCGATGGGCCAGAGCTCGGATGCGCGAGCGGCGGCTTATGTCGAGTGCGTGCTGCCGGACGGTCGCACGGTGTGGGGTGTCGGCATCGATGAAGACGTCGCCACCGCCAGCGTGCGCGCTGTGCTGAGCGCCGCCAACGCGGCTTGATCTCTGACGCGACACCTTCCCCCGGGTCGGGGGAAGGATACCGCAGCTTGCTCCTGCAAGGAGCTAGCGAAGGGTGGATGGGGGGCTGCACGCCAGCGTGGACGCGCTGCTCCGGCATCGCTCCCCCTCCCCGCCGGGGAGGGGAACTTAGCCTTACCCCTTCTTCGGCAGCTTGATCTCGGCCGTGCCGGTGCACATCGTCACACCGCGCTGGTTCACCATCTTGTGGCGCACGTGGATCAGGTTGCGTCCCTCCTCGTCCACCGTCTTGTCGACCACTTCGGCCGTCTGGATGGTCACGTCGCCGGTCAGCGCCGGGCCACGGTAGTTGGCGGTGGAGTGGACCACGCCGCCATGCTCGCCGGCCCAGCCCGAGAGGAAGTCGGTCACCCAACTGCCCATCGAGGCGCCATAGCCATAACCGCGGGGCATGCCGATCCGGCGCGCGAACTTGGGGAACAGGTGCCCGCGCGAAGGGCCGTAGTACGCGCCGTCGGTGAGAAACGGATTAACCCGCATCATGTCGGGATCGTTCTCGTAACCGGCCATCTCGCGGGTGAATCCCAGCGCTTCCAGGTCGTTCTTGCGCAAGTTCATCGTGCCCCAGTTGTTCACGATGTATGCGCGCCACTCGGTGGTGAAGCTGGCGATCGAGTGCGGACCGAACACGCGCTCGGGAAGCTCGTCACCCACCTGCACGTCGTCCCACCAACGCTCCTTGTGGCCCAGATCGTGGAGCATCTGGATCCACGCGAACTTGCGATCCTCGAGCGCGTTCAGTTCCTCGTCGCTCCACTCCGGCTCGTCGAAGTCGGCTTCCTTGACGCCCTCGCCACCTGCAGCCGCCGAGTATCGGATACCCGTCGAGCGCTGCTTGGCGATCGGCTCGCCATGCTGGTTGGCGTAGTTGTTGTCGCCGCGCTGGAAGCAGGTCGGCCCGAACCCGGTTTCCTTGACGACATAGTCGAAAGGAATGCGCGTGTTGGTGACGATATCGCCGGCAGAAATCTTGGTGTCGTAGAACCACCACTCGTCGCCACCGAACAGCAGGTGCGAATCCGGGATGCGCCCGAAGCAGGCAGGTGCCGCGCCATGGCCGTCATCGGTAGCGATGGCGAAGCTCTGCGGCGCCACCAGCTTGCCCCAACGGCTTTCCGCCGCATAGTCCGGATCGTAATGCAGGAGGTTGGCGTAGTGCATCGCATGCACCCAACGGCGGATGTCGTTGTTGGCGATCGGCTCGCGCAAGGTCGAGTAGTCGATGACCTTGCCGATGTACTGATCAAGATCCGATGTATCGAGCGTCTGCGTCGCCATGATGTTCTCCCTCTCCGGCCGCGAGTGTAATCGACAGTGCTGTCTATTACATGCCACGAGTGCGAGGTCACGCCCTAACCGGCCGGTGGCCTCCGACCATCGCGCCTGCGGCTCGACACATATGCACGAGCGCATTATGCCAGCAATTAACCGCACGATTAAACGGAGCTCCTGATGCCCCTGCCCGCGCCTTTCTCGCAGCTACGCCTGCCTGTGATCGCCGCGCCGATGTTCATCGTGTCGAACCCCGAGCTGGTGATTGCGCAAGTGCGCGCCGGCATCGTCGGCAGCTTTCCGGCGTTGAACGCCCGGCCGGCCAGCCAGCTGGACGAGTGGCTGCACGCAATCACCGAGGCAACGGCCGGCTGCGCCGCTCCGTTCGCGGTCAACCTCATTGTGCACAAGACCAACAATCGCCTGGAGGAAGACCTGGCGATCTGCGCCAAGTGGCGCGTGCCGCTGGTCATCACCTCGCTGGGCGCGCGCGAGGACGTGAACGCGGCGGTGCATGGTTGGGGCGGGATCGTCTTGCACGACGTCATCGACGACGCCTTTGCCCGCAAGGCGATCGACAAGGGCGCCGATGGGCTCGTCGCCGTGGCGGCGGGCGCCGGGGGTCATGCCGGATCGCAATCTCCCTTCGCCCTGATGCAGGAGATCCGCAGCTGGTTCGACGGGCTGGTCGCCTTGTCCGGTGCGATCGCCAACGGCCGCTCGATCCTGGCGGCACAGGCGCTGGGCGCCGACTTCGCCTATATCGGCTCACCCTGGATCGCGACGACCGAAGCCAACGCGGTGGAGGGCTACAAGCAGGCCATCGTTTCGGGGCGCGCCAAGGATATCGTCAACTCGAACCTGTTCACCGGCGTGCACGGCAACTACTTGCGCGCCTCGATCGCTGCGGCTGGCATGGACCCGGACAACCTGCCCGAGGGTGACGTAAGCACCATGAACTTCGGTTCGGGCGGCAACACCGCGGCGAAGGCCTGGCGTGACATCTGGGGCTCGGGACAAGGCATCGGCGCCATCGACGCTGTCGAGCCAGTCGCGTCGCGGGTGGAGCGGATGGCCGCGCAGTACGCGGATGCGGCGAGGGACCTGGCGGGGCGCACGGAGCTCGCGCGTACGCGCGTCGGCTAGCGACACCGCTACCTCACCCGTCGCCCCCGCGCAGGCGGGGGCCCCGCTTGTTCTTCCGTCTGTAAGGCCTGTCTCAGAAGCGGGGCCCCCGCCTGCGCGGGGGCGACGGTGATATCTTCGTTCAATCTTGCGTCGAACGAGAGCAGCTGGTGCCTCAGACCTCGGAGTACTCCACCAGCGGTCGGCTCTCGCGCGTGCCTTTGTAGCGCGCTTCGGGATCGTTCGCATCGCCGGCGATGACGACATGATCCTCGTGCACTTCCAACAACGTGCCTACGAACGGAAAGCCGTCGAGGCTGCCGGTCACTCGATAGCTGACGGTATCGCCCACCTTGAAGCTGGCGGGATCGAAATTGAACTCGAACGGGCAAGCCTCGCCCGTGTCACCCATGCCTTGCATCGGAACTCTCCTTCAGGCGCCTTGATACCGCAATGAGCCGCAGTGGATCAAATGTAAAAGGCCGCCCCGAATGGAGCGGCCTTCAACTGCTCAGCTCAGGCGCTGACCGATCAGCCGACGATCTCTTCGGGCTTGAAGAAGTAGTCGATCTCGATCTTGGCGTTCTCTTCCGAGTCCGACCCGTGGACCGAGTTCGCCTCGATGCTCTCGGCCAGTTCCTTGCGGATGGTGCCGGCGTCCGCGTTCTCCGGGTTGGTGGCGCCCATGATGTCGCGGTTGCGCTTTACCGCGTCCTCGCCCTCAAGCACCTGCACGACGACCGGGCCGGAGATCATGAAGCTGACGAGGTCGTTGAAGAACGGACGCTCCTTGTGGACGGCGTAGAAGCCCTCTGCCTGCTCCTTGCTCATCTGGATGCGCTTGGACGCGACGACGCGCAGGCCGGCCTCCTCCAGCATCTTGGTGACGGCGCCGGTCAGGTTGCGGCGCGTGGCGTCGGGCTTGATGATCGAGAAGGTGCGGGTCACGGCCATGCGGAATTCCTTGTAGAAGAGCTGTTATCGGGTTGCGCGCGCCCCTAGCCGGGTCGGCGCAGCGAAGCAAGGCGCAGGGAGGCGAGTGCCTCAGGCCGCCTCGATCCAGCGTCCGCCTTCCTGCTTCCAGAAGTGCCGCTCGGTCCCTTCGCGGCCGCGCAGCTGCCGCCACACGCCGCGGGCACCCTCGAGCGTGGCCTGATCGAACAGCAGGAAGGTCCGCGCGAATTGAGTCGCCTCCTCGCGCCAGACTCCGTCGGCGAGCGCGAGGAAGCGGGCATCGTTCGCCGGCTCGGGTTGGTCGGACAGGAGCACGGGTTGGCGCTTCGCGTGCGGGTCACTCGCGCGGCCGTTGGCGAGGAAGCTGTCGGGCAGAGCCCAGAGCCCTTCGCCGATGCGGGTCAACTGCGCCGGATCGCCCGAGACGACCAGCATACGTTCGCCTGCCTTCAACGTCGCGCGGGCGAGCAGCGGCAGGGCCGCCTCCACCGGATCGCGCGAGAGCTGGTAGAAGTCGACGCGCACTACGACGCCCCTCCCTCGTCACCCCCGCGCAGGCGTGGGCTCCGCTCGTCTTCTGGAGCCGGGCGTTCGACCGCAAGAAGCGGGATCCCCCCCTGCGCGGGGATGACGAGGTTGGGGGAGACGGTGTTCATGCCTGCCTCGGGGCTTAGCCTCAGCCCTCGATGGTATTGCGCACGAAGCGGTCGAGCAGGCGCACGCCGAAGCCGGTCGCGCCCTTGTCCCAGGTGGCGCCGGGCTTGTCGGCCCATACGGTCCCGGCGATGTCGAGGTGCGCCCAGGGCGTGTCGTTCTCGATGAAGCGCTTGAGGAACTGTGCCGCGGTGATCGACCCGCCAAAGCGGCTGCCGACGTTCTTCATGTCGGCGATGGGGCTGTCGATCATCTTGTCGTACGCCGGGCCCATCGGGAAGCGCCAAAGCGGCTCGCCGGTCGCCGCACCCGCCGCGGTCAGGTCGGCGGCAAGCACATCGTCGTTCGAGAACAGACCCGCATACTCATGCGCCAGAGAGCCGATGATCGCACCGGTCAGCGTCGCCAGGTCGACGATGCGGGTCGGCGCGAACTCGCGCTGCACCCAGGTCAGAGCGTCGCACAGCACCAGGCGGCCTTCGGCATCGGTGTTGATAACCTCGATCGTCTGGCCCGACAGGGACGTCACCACGTCTCCCGGGCGCTGCGCCTTGCCGTCGGGCATGTTCTCGACCAGACCGCAGACGGCAACGACATTGGCCTTGGCCTTGCGCAACGCCAACGCGAGCATGGTGCCCGCGACCGCACCGGCGCCGCCCATGTCCCACTTCATGTCCTCCATGCCGGCCGCCGGCTTGATGCTGATGCCGCCGGTGTCGAAGGTCACGCCCTTGCCGACGAAGGCGATCGGCTTGGTGCCGGCCTCGCCGCCCTTCCACTCGATCACGAGCAGGCGAGCCGGCCGTGCCGAGCCCTGCGCCACGCCCAGCAGCGAGCCCATGCCGAGATCGGCCATCTCGTTCTCGTCCAGCACGCGCACTTCAAGGCCCGTGCCTTCGTAGCGCGCGCGGGCGCGCTCGACGAAGCTCTCGGGGTAGATGACGTTAGCGGGCTCGGTCACCAGCTCGCGCGTGAACTCGACGCCTCGCGCCAAAGCTTCGGCATCGCCCCAGTGTGCCTGGATGCCCTCGGGCGCGCCGAGCACGTCGATCTGCTGCAGGCTGGGTTTGCTGTCGTCGCTCTGCTTGGTGCGATAGGCATCGAAGCGCCACGCCCGCAGTCGCGCGCCGAGCAGCAGCGCGGTGGTTTCTTCCTGCGACAAACCGGCACCGTCCAGGTCGATCGCCAGCACAGTTTCACCCGAAGTCAGGTATTTGGCGACCAAGGCCACGCCGGCCTTCTCGGCTGCGACAACGCGATCGCCAACGCCAGCCTCGCCCAGCCCCGCCAGCACGACGCGACGCACGCGGCCGTCGCGCTCGGCGAAACCCTCGAACAGCTGGCCGGTCTTGCCGGTGAACCGTGACTGGCTCGCCGCTTCGACCAGCACCGCCTCAAGCTGTGCCGGCACCGCATCCTGGTTGACGAGATGCACGAGGATGCCTGCGTCCGACTTCGCACCGGCGTCAAGGAACTGAATCTTCATGCATTCTCCTCAGGGAATTCGTCTTGTCGGGCGACCGGGATCGAGCCGGCGGCGACGGGCTGTCGCAAAGGACGCGCCTTCGCCTCAGCGGCGGATTGCAGTTAGGCGCGGGCGATGCGATAGGCAAGCCATGCCCCCCGCCCAGCCGCACTCGCCGCAAGCCCGGAACTGTCTCTTGCGGCCCCGCTGCTTGCGCTCCTTGTCCCTGCGCTCCTTGTCCCTGGGCGCCTTGGCGGCGGGACTGGTTGCGCTGGCAGCACCGGCGGCATGGGCTCAGGACCTCACCAAACCGCTGCCGGACCAGCCGATCTCGCCCTTGCCGCCCGCCGCCCCGCCGGCGACCAACGCCAACGAGGTTCCGGTCGCCTTCGCGGCCGACAAGGTCGAGTACGCGCAGAACTCGCAGGATGTGACCGCGACCGGCAACGTCGTCCTGCGGCGCGACGATCAGTCGGTGCGCGCGGACAAAGTGACCTGGAACCAGCAGAGCGGCCAGATCGTCGCCACCGGCAACGTCCGCCTGATCGACGAGAACGGCAACCAGCTGTTCACCGACCGGGTCGAGCTGACCGACGAGCTCAAGACCGGCGCGATGGAGAACCTGCTGATCGCCTTGCGCCAGGGCGGCCGCCTCGCTGCCCTGCAGGGCCAGCGCATCGAGAACGGCAACGTCATCCTGACCAAGGCCGCCTACACCGGCTGCGCCGTGGAAGACACCGACGGCTGCCCCAAGGAACCGAGCTGGCGCGTCACCGCCAACCAGGTCGTCTACGACGAGGCGGGGGACCGGATCACCTTCAAGAACGCGCGGCTGGAGCTGTTCAACCTGATCAAGCTGCCTCTGCCGGGCCTGCGCATATCGACCAGCGGCGGCTCGGTCGGCGGCTTCCTGGTTCCCGATTTCCGGGTCTCGCCGTCGAACGGCATCGAGGTGAGCGACTCCTACTACTGGCAGATCGCCAAGAACCGCGACCTGACCGGCACGCTCCACGTCTTCTCGAAGGTAGCCCCGATGGTCAGCGGGCAATATCGCGCGCTGACCGAACACGGTGCCTACCAGATCACCGGCTATGCAACCTCCAGCAGCCGCATCCCGATCAGCGGCGGCAACGCGACATCTGATCGCAGCTTCCGCGGCTACGTCTTCGCCAACGGCCGCTTCCAGCTCGATCCGAACTGGAGCGTGACCGCCTCGATCCGCCGGACCACCGATCGCACGTTCTTGCGCCGCTACGACATCAGCCGTGACGACCGGCTGCGCTCGATGGTGGATGTAGAGCGGATCGATCCCAACAGCTACCTGTCGATCTCCGGCTGGGCGACCCAGACGCTGCGCCGCGGCGTGGACCAGGGTCAGGTCCCCCTCGCCTTGCCGCTGATCGACTATCGCCGTCGCTTCGACGATCCGCTGCTCGGCGGCAGGATCGAGGCGCAAGTCAACACGCTCGCCATCAGCCGCAAGGACGGCCAGGACACACAACGCGCCTTTGCCAAGGCCCAGTGGTCCTTGCGCAAGCTGACCGGCATGGGTCAGGAAGTGACGTTCACCGGTCTGGTGCGCGGCGACGTCTATCACTCGAGCGACAACGACCTCACGCTGACCGATCTCTATCGCGGAGAGGCCGGCTGGAAGACGCGCGGCGTCGCCACCGCGGCGGTCGACGTGCGCTGGCCCTTGATCGGCGAAGTGTTCGGCGGCACGCAGGTGCTGACGCCGCGCGTGCAGCTGGTCGCGACGCCCAAGACCGCCAATCTCTCGATCCCCAACGAGGATGCACGGGCGATCGACCTGGAGGACAGCAATCTGTTCGCGCTCAACCGCTTCCCCGGCTACGACCGGATCGAGGACGGCGTTCGCTTCACCTATGGGGTCGACTGGCAATTCGAACGACCGCGCTGGCGCGTGAAGGCCAACGTCGGCCAATCCGTGCGATTGAGCAACCGCGAGTCGATCCTGCCCGACGGCACCGGGCTGGCGAACAAGACCTCGGATATCGTGGGGCGTACCGAAGTGCGCTATCGTGACTGGATCACGTTCACGCACCGCTACCGCGTCGACAAGGACAGCTTCGCGGTCCGCCGCAATGAAATCGACGCGACGCTCGGCAACAGCCAGACGTATGCGGAGATCGGCTACACCAAGCTCAACCGCGACATCGACGAGGTCGAGGATCTTCGCGATCGCGAGGAACTGCGCTTCGCCGGACGCGCGGCATTCCTGAACTACTGGTCGGTGTTCGGATCGGCAGTGGTCAACCTGACCGATCGCAGCGAGGATCCGGTCTACGGCTCCGACGGATTCCAGCCACTGCGTACCCGCATCGGCGCCGCTTACGAGGATGACTGCCTGCAGGTTTCGCTCACCTGGCGGCGCGATTATCAGGCGACCGGCGACGCGCGGAAGGGCAACTCGTTCCAGCTTCGCTTCGCGCTCAAGAACATCGGCTTCAAGTAAGCTGCGGCCCGGCACCCGCCTTCCCCAGACCTCTCGTTGTGAGCACGCCGCAATCGCGCTATCGGTGGTGCTCATTTTCAGTTAAGCCGCGCCCCTGCAAGGCGCGAGACAAGCGTGCGGGGTCGTCTCTTCATGAGCGAGGCACGCAGACCAGGCCGGCTCCTCCGGCCAGATACGGGATAGAAGACAAGGTGAAAACCAGCTTTCGTAATGGCTTGAAGACCGGTTCGCTTGCGATCGCCGGGCTTGCGAGCGCGCTCGTGGCCCCACTGGCTGCGGCTCAGCAGTCGGCGGCCCGGCAGTCGGCCGCCCAGCAGCAAGCGCGTCAGCAGCAGCAAGGCCAGGAGGGAGCGGATCAGCAGGACGCGGGCCAACCGGCCGATGCGCAAGGCAACATCACGATCCCCGAGAATGTGCGGATCTTCACCCAGAACAATCCCAACCTGCGCCGCGCCACCGCCGTCGTGAACGGCGACGTCATCACCGGCACCGACGTGGACCAGCGGCTCGCCCTGATCCTGGCAGCCAACGACAACAAGCCGAGCGAGGAGGAGAAGACCCGCCTGCGCTTGCAGGTGCTGCGCAACCTCATCGACGAGACGCTGCAGATCCAGGCTGCCAAGGCGGCCGACATCACCATCAAGGACGAAGAGGTCAACCAGACCTACGCCCGCGTCGCGACGCAGAACTTCGGTCAGAACCCGGGCGCGATGGATGCCTATCTCGGCCGGGTAGGCTCCTCGCCCGCATCGCTGAAGCGGCAGATCCGGGGCGAGTTGTCCTGGCAGCGCCTGCTGAGCCGCAACGTAGCGCCGTTCGTCAATGTCTCCGACGACGAGGTCAAGGAGGTCATGAACCGCCTTGAGGCCGCGAAGGGCACCGACGAGTACCGCATCGGCGAAATCTATCTGGCATCGACCGACGAGGACGACGCCCAGGTCGCCGGAAACGCACGCAAGATCGTCGAGCAGCTGAAGCAGGGCGGCAGCTTCGTCGCCTACGCGCGGCAGTACTCGCAAGCGTCGACTGCGGCAGTCGGTGGCGATCTCGGCTGGATCAAGCTGGCGCAGCTGCCTGCCGAACTGGCCACGGCCGCAAGCGAAGTGCAGCCGGGCCAACTCGTCGGACCGATCAGGATCCCCGGCGGCTATTCGATCATCTACCTGATCGACAAGCGCCAGGTCCTCACCGCCGACCCGCGCGACGCGGTGCTGGCGCTCAAGCAGATCTCGATCAACTTCCCCTCCGGCACGACCGAGGCGCAGGCGACCGCGCGGGCCAAGACCTTCGCCACCGCCATGCAGAGCGCCAAGGGCTGCGGCGCCGTGGACGAGGTCGCGGGCAAGCTCGGCGCGCAAGTCGTCGCCAACGACCAGGTTCGCGCGCGCGACCTGCCCGGACCGCTGCAGAACGCGGTGCTCTCGCTCAACGTGGGCGAGACTTCCCCGCCGTTCGGCTCGATCAGCGAGGGCGTCCGCGTCCTCATGCTGTGCGGTCGCGACGATGCTCCCAATGCGTCCGGCCCGAACTTCGACCAGCTGATGAGCCAGATGGAAGACGATCGCATCAACAAGCGCGCGCAGATGTACTTGCGCGACCTTCGCCGCGATGCGGTAATCGAGTACAACTGACCTCCGACATGACCGCGCTGCCGCCGCTCGCCGTCTCGCTGGGCGATCCGGCCGGCGTCGGTCCGGAACTGATCGCCGAGGCCTGGGTGCGGCGCGACGTGGAGCGCCTGCTCCCGTTCATCGTCTCGGGCGGCAGGTCCGTGATCGAGGCCGCCGCGCGGCGTCGTGGCTTGTCGGTGCCGCTGATCGCGATTGCCGATGCGTCGGAGGCGACAGCCGCGTTCGCGCAAGGACTCCCGATCCTGGGCGAGCACGATGCCGAGTACCGACCGGGGATGCCCGACGAACAAGGCGCTCTGCTCGCGATCGCCTCTCTGACCCAGGCCGCGGCACTCTCGGTCGCCGGCGAGGCGAGCGCCATCGTGACCGGACCGATCGCCAAGTCGCACCTGGCTCGCCACGGCTTCACCCAGCCGGGGCAGACCGAGTTCGTGGCCGATGCCAGCGGTACGCCGCGGGAGGACGCGGTCATGATGCTGGCGGGGCCATCGCTGCGCACTGTGCCGCTGACGGTACACACCGCGCTGGCCCAGGTGCCTAGCCTCCTGAGCGTCGACCTCATCGTGCGGCGCGTGCGCGTCGTCGCCGCCTCGCTGGCGCGCGACTTCGGCTTGCCCGAGCCGCGCATCGCGGTGACCGGCCTCAACCCCCATGCGGGCGAGGACGGACGCATGGGCCTCGAGGAGCGCGACGTCATCGCCCCTGCCCTCGACATCTTGCGCGCGTCCGGTCTGGCCGTGACCGGCCCCCATCCCGCGGATGCGCTGTTCGCCGCGCACGAGCGCGGGCGCTACGATGTTGCAGTCTGCATGTATCACGACCAGGCATTGATCCCGATCAAGACCCTGGACTTCGACCAGGGCGTCAACGTCACGCTTGGGCTGCCGGTCGTGCGCACCTCGCCCGACCACGGCACCGCCTTCGCCATCGCCGGCACCGGAACGGCAAGCGCGGGCGCGACGATCGCGGCGATTCGCATGGCGGGCGAATGTGCCGAACGCCGTGCGCGCGTTCTGGCCGGCTGATCTGCGTCCCTCTCGACTTTGCATGACGCTGCGGCCTAGGGAGACCCGGTGAACCCCGAGCTCCCCCCCTTGCGCGACGTGATCGCGCGCCATGGCTTGTCGGCCAGCAAGGCGCTCGGTCAGAATTTCCTGTTCGACGAGCAATTGCTCGACCGCATCGCCGCGGTGCCCGGATCTCTCGATGGTCACCAGGTGCTCGAGGTCGGCCCGGGCCCTGGAGGTCTTACCCGCGCGCTGCTGCGCGCCGGCGCGCAAGTCACCGCCATCGAAATGGACCGACGCTGCCTGCCGGCCCTTGCCGAAGTGGAAGCTGCATTTCCGGGCAAGCTGACGGTGATCCAGGGCGACGCGCTGAAGATCGATCCGGCAAGCTTGTTCGATGGGCCTTATGCGATCGTCGCGAACCTGCCTTACAACGTCGGAACGGCGCTTTTCACCGGGTGGCTCACCGGAGAGAGCTGGCCGCCGCAATGGTCGTCCCTGACGTTGATGTTCCAGGAGGAAGTCGCCCGCCGCATCGTCGCCGAGCCGGACACGGGTGCATACGGTCGCCTTGCGGTGCTCGCGCAGTGGCGCTCGCGGGCGAGGCTGGCGATGAAGGTGCATCGCAGTGCCTTCACGCCCCCGCCCAAGGTCATGTCGGCGATCGTCCATGTCGAACCTGCCGAAGCGCCCGACGGCGTGTCGATGCGGGTGCTCGAGCGCGTGACCGAAGCCGCGTTCGGGCAAAGGCGCAAGATGCTGCGGCAGAGCCTCAAAGGCGTAAGCGGCGCCATCGCGGCGCTGGAGACGCTCGGCATCGATCCACAGCGGCGCGCGGAGACGCTGAGTGTCGCTGAATTCGTAGCAGTGGCCCGGCTGCTGAGCTGAAACTGCGGCTCGATCCTCCCCTCTAAGGGGAGGTGGCAGGCGCGTAGCAGCTGACGGACGGGTGTCACCGCCAGCGGAGTGCACAACTGAGAGGGTTACACCCCTCCACCACTCACTTCGTGAGCGGTCCCCCTCCCCTTGCAGGGGAGGCTCTGAGGCAACACCGGACGCACCCTAGTTAAAGCGCACCGCCCTTCGTTCTCCCACGAGCGCCCGTAACATGCCGCTCAAGCCCCGCAGCGCGCGCGGCTCGGGGATGAAAGCAACGGGAACCGCGTGGCCATCCAGCAGGTCCGAGACGCTGATCGGATTGCGCAAAGCGATGCCGCAGCAATCCTTGCCGCGCCAACGCACCTGACCGACCAGTTCCATCTCGCCGACCACCAGCCTGACTCGAGTGCCACGCACAGGCGGCTTGGCAACGGCGGCGAGCACCCCATGCGAAGACGCATTGAGCAGCATCGCTTCGCACTCGAACTCGCCGATGCACATGCGCGCCTCGACGGCGATGCGCGTGCGTTCATCGCCTCTTTGCCTGTGAAAGATCATGGTAGCTCACCCCATGCTGCGGCTTTGGCGCAGCATGGGGTGACAAAGGTTAGAGCCGGGTTAACGACTCACGCGCCGACCAGCGCCGCCTTCTTCTTGAGCCGCCAGGCATGCAGCAGCGGCTCCGTATAGCCGTTGGGCTGCTCGACGCCCTTGAATACGAGATCGCACGCGGCCTTGAAGGCCAGCGAGTGGTCCCAGTTGCCGGCCATAGGCTCGTAGAGCGGATCGCCCGCGTTCTGCGCGTCCACCTTGGCAGCCATGCGCTTGAGCGAGTCCATGACTTGCTCCTCGCTGCAGACGCCATGCAGCAGCCAATTCGCCATGTGCTGGCTGGAAATGCGCAGCGTGGCACGATCTTCCATCAGGCCGATGTCGTTGATGTCGGGCACCTTGGAACAGCCGACGCCCTGATCGATCCAGCGCACCACGTAGCCCAGCAGGCCCTGCGCATTGTTGTCGAGTTCCTCGCGCACTTCGTCTTCCGACCAGTTGGTGCCATCGGCAAGCGGGATCGCCAGCAGTTCGTCGAGCCCTGGGATGGTCTCGGCGGCCTTCTCGCCCTGGACGCCGAACACGTCGACCTCGTGGTAGTGCATGGCATGCAGCGTCGCGGCGGTCGGCGACGGCACCCAGGCGGTGTTGGCACCGGTCCTGGGATGTCCGATCTTCTCCACCATCATCGCCGCCATGCGATCGGGTGCGGCCCACATGCCCTTGCCGATCTGCGCCTTGCCCGAGAGCCCGTGCTTGAGGCCGATCGCCACGTTGCGCTTCTCGTACGCCTGGATCCAGCCGCTGGCCTTGATCGCGCCCTTGCGGATCATCGGCCCGGCCCGCATCGAGGTGTGGATCTCGTCGCCGGTCCGATCCAGGAAGCCGGTGTTGATGAAGACGATACGATCCTTCACCGCATGGATGCAGGCGGCGAGGTTTGCCGAAGTGCGGCGCTCCTCGTCCATGACGCCGACCTTGACGGTGTGGCGCGGAAGTTCGAGCAGATCCTCCACCGCATCGAACAAGTCGTTGGTAAAGGCGCATTCCTCAGGCCCGTGCATCTTCGGCTTGACGACGTAGATGCTGCCCTGCCGGCTGTTGGTGGAGCGGGCGAGCCCCCTCACATCCTGCGTCGAGATGGCACTGGTGATAACCGCATCCATGACGCCCTCGGGGATCTCCGAGCCGTCGGGCAGCAGGATCGCCGGATTGGTCATCAGGTGACCCACGTTGCGCACGAACAGGAGGCTGCGCCCAGGCAGCGACAGCGTCTCGCCTTCGAGCGTGGTGAGCGTCTTGTCGGCGGCAAGCGCGCGGGTCATCGTCTGCCCGCCCTTCTCGAACGTGTCGGTCAGGTCGCCACGGATCACGCCCAGCCAGTTGGCATAGGCAAGCAACTTGTCCTCGGCGTCGACGGCGGCGATCGAATCTTCCAGGTCCACGATGGTGGTGAGCGCGGCTTCGAGGACGATGTCGGCGATGCCTGCCTTGTCCGTGCTGCCGACCGCGTGCTCCCGATCGATCACGATCTCGATGGCGAGGCCGTTGCTGCGATAGAGCCGGCCCTTCTCCGTCGTTCCGCGGTACTGCGCCGGCGTGGCGAGTTCGACGGTCGCCACGTCCTCGATATCGGCCCACGATCCGCTCGCCAGCGGCAAGGCCTCGTCGAGAAACGCGCGCCCGGCTGCGATCACGGCCGCGCCGCGCACCGCATCATAGCCTTTGCCCCGCGCCGGTTCGGCATCGAGTGCATCGGTGCCGTAGTAAGCGTCGTAGAGGCTGCCCCAGCGCGCGTTGGCGGCATTGAGGAGGAAACGGGCATTGAGAACCGGCACCACCAGCTGCGGGCCTGCCATCTCGGCGATTTCGGGATCGACTTTCTCGGTCGTGACGAGGAAGTCGCCAGGCTCGGGAACGAGGTAGCCGATTCCCTTGAGGAAGGCCTGGTATTCGCGCTGATCCAGCGGCTTGCCGGCACGCTCGCCATGCCAGGCATCGATCTGCGCCTGCAGCTCGTCGCGTTTGGCGAGCAGCGCGCGATTGCGCGGGGCGAACTCGGCCACCAGAGCCGCAAAGCCGGACCAGAACGCCTGCGGATCCTTGCCGATCGGCCCCAGAACCTCGATGTCGATGAACTGCGCCAGCTTGGCATCGACCTGCAGTCCGCTACGCTCAATCCTGTCCGTCATTCGTCCTCGCAACCATACTCGCCGCGCGCCAAGAGGCGGCAGCCTTGTGGAACACCGATGCTATCCTGGGGAAGGAACCAGCGGGCTATGACGCATGGTCCAGGGCTTGGCAACTGCGCAGCGACTTGCCGGAGCTTCGCCGCACAGGATGGGTTCGTAACTTGTCGGAAACCGTTACAGGTAAGTCGGCCTTAACCGACGCGAGCGGCGGGAACGGTCGCTTGGCACACTCGTTGCTAAGTTGCTGCCGAATATGAGGACCGCGATGCTCAACAAGATCGGACGCCTTTTCGTCATCAAGACCCGGTGGGAGGCGTTCCTGATCATCTACGGTCTCGCGCTCGGCGCGGTGGAGCGAGGCAGCGTGTACCTCACGCGCTTTCCCGGGATCGGTGGCAAGCTGCTGTTCTTGGCATGCACCGGAGCGGTGTTCATGGCCGGTGCGAAGATCCTCGATTGCCTGCGCCACGAACAGACGCTCGCCGCCGCGGTAGGGCCGGCCGTCAACGACAATTCGGCCACCGTTGCGATCGACTTGGACGACCGCAAGCAGGCCTGAACGGCGAGGTCGCACCAGCTCGGCCAATGCCCATGATATAGGCAGGTTCGATGCAGAAAGGTGGAGCGCTTCTGTTGCCCGGTGCGCTCCGTACCGCTGGAATCCCTTCTGTTACCCGGTGGGCCCGACCGTGTTCTAACTTTGTAACTTCAGGGCGTTAGCCCCTAGAATTACGCCGCGAGAGCAAGTGCTTCGTTATCGTTGGCACTTATTGGGTTTTGAGCCTTGAACGGGTTACTCAGCCCGGGCAAAAACAGCGCTTTTGAACACACGTCGATCCTAGTTCGGCCCCGTCATTTCTCCCGCTCGACCGAAGCCGAAACGAGAGGAGTGGTGGAGCCGCCGGGTACCGCCCCCGGGTCCGCTGTGCCTATTGCACGCCGCAATTTATCACCATAGCCGGTCGAAACCGGCAAAGAGCGATATAGGGCGGCCTCAGCGGATTGTGAAGCCTTCATGGCGCGATCAGACTTGCGGCAGGTCGCGACGCTTCAATTCGACCAGGATTTCCTTGAGGATATCGAGTTGCGGGTCCGTCGCCACTGCGTTTTCGCTCGCCGTGTCGGCCGCTAGCTTCTTCTCGCGCTCCAGCTTGTCGATCACCCGGTTCACCGAGCGCAGGAGCATGAACAGCACTGCGGCAACGATCAGGAAGTTGATGATCTGGGTGATGAAGGTGCCATAGCCGATCATCGGCACGCCAGCCGCCTTGAGCGCGACATAGTCGCTGAGGTTGCCCTTGTACGTGGCAGGAACCGCGCCCAAGCGAATGAAGTAATTGGAAAAGTCGATGTCTCCGAACAGCCACCCAATCACCGGCATGATCACGTTCTCGGTCAGCGATGTCACAATCTTGCCGAACGCCGCACCGATGATCACGCCGACCGCCAGGTCGAGGACATTCCCGCGCGCAATGAACTTCTTGAATTCGTTCATGAGGGTCATGGGCCATCCCTTCGGCTGTTCGACCATCGCACGGTGCCGCACTCTTGCGCGCAAGACAAGCGCAACGGTTTGAGCAGCGGCGCTTGCGTGCGGGCTGGCGCACGCTATCTAACTCCACCAGGAGGGGCACGCATCGCGCGGGCCTTCAACCAAGGGATGCCTGTTCGATGTCGCAGTCCGTTGCTCGTACCTCGATGACGCGTTCGATCCGTGCGGTCGTGGTGGCCGTCGCTGCCCTGAGCCTGGCCGCTTGCGGCTTCAACTCGGTGCCGACCAAGCAGGAGGCCGCCAAGGCCAAGTGGGCCGACGTGCAGACCGTGTTCCAGGAGCGCGCTAACCTGGTTCCCAATCTCGCCGCCGTAGCCAAGGGCGCGGCCGAGCAGGAGAAGGCGATTTTGACCGGCGTGGTCGAGGCGCGGGCCAAGGCGACCAGCGTACAGATCAATCCCGAAGCCGGCGACCTCAGCAATCCCGCCAAGATGCAGCAGTTCCAGCAGGCGCAGGAGCAATTCGGGCAGAGCCTCGGCCGCCTCCTGGTGAGCGTCGAACAGTACCCCGACTTGAAGTCGATCCTGAACTACCAGATGCTGCAGACCCAGGTCGAAGGACAGGAGAACCGCGTCCGCGTGGCGCTTCGCGACTACAACGCCGCGGTGCAGGACTATAACACAGAGGTGCGCACGTTCCCGTCGATGATCGGGGCGAAGCTGCGTGGCGCTACTCCGATGGTTCCTTACCAGGCCGTGACCCCGGGCGCCGAAGTCGCGCCAAGCCTCGAAGGCAAGCTGTAAGGCGGCCGGCATAGGTCGCCTGACATGAGAGCACTTCTCGGCGCGTTGCTGCTGTGCATCGGCGCGCTGCTTGCGCCATCGGCTTGGGCCGAGCCTCAGTTCCCCAAGCTGACCGGCCGCGTCGTCGATGATGCGAACATCCTGCCGCCCGATGTCGAGCAGCGGCTGACGCAGAAGCTGGAGGGGCTGGAGCAGCAGTCGCGGCGTCAGTTCGTCATCGCTACCCTGCCGAGCCTCCAGGGCTACGAGATCTCCGACTACGGCTACCAGCTTGGCCGGGCCTGGGGCATCGGCACGAAGGCGAACAACGACGGCGTGCTGCTGATCGTGGCACCGAACGAACGCAAGCTGCGCATCGAGACGGGCTATGGCCTCGAAGGTGTCCTGCCCGACGGTATGGGCTTCCTGATCATCAACAACGATATCCTGCCCAAGTTCAAGGCCGGCGACATGCCCGGCGGAATTGAAGCCGGCGCCGACGCGATCATCAAGCAGCTCACCCTGCCTGCCGATCAGGCGCAGAAGATCGCCTCGCAGGCCGTGCAGCAGAGCCGCCAGCGTGACCAAGGCATTCCGATCGGCACCATCTTCTTCCTGCTGTTCATCCTGTTCTTCTTCGTGCTGCCCATCCTGCGCGCCATGTTCGGCCACGGCGGCCGGCGGCGCGGCGGATGGGGCGCACCGATCGTGTGGATCCCCGGCGGCTTCGGCGGAGGCGGAGGCGGCGGTGGCTTGGGCGGCGGCGGTGGTTTCTCGGGCGGCGGCGGCAGCTTCGGCGGCGGCGGCGCGAGCGGGAGCTGGTGAGATGAAGCAGGCATCGTATCTTTCCGAGGCCGATCACCGGCGCATCAGCGAGGCCGTGGCCCATGCGGAAGGCAGCACGGCTGGCGAAGTCGTCACCGTGCTGGCCGACCGTTCAGATGGCTATTCCGATGTCGCCCTCGCCTGGGCAGCGCTGGTCGCGCTCGTCTCGCTCGTGGCGCTGGCCATCGCGCCTGGTTTCTACATCGGCATGGCGGAGTGGTTTTCCGGCGGCTGGGTACACGACTGGACACCGCGCGAGCTCTTCACCCTCGCCGCAATCGTGGCGACGCTGAAATTTGCCGCGATGGTCCTGCTTCAGCTGATCCCGGCCTTGCGCTTCTTCCTGATCCCCGGGCCGATCAAGGCCAAGCGCGTGCACGATCGGGCCTTGCGGGCCTTTCGCGTCGGCGCGGAACAGCGCACCTCCGGACGCACGGGCATCCTGATCTACCTGTCCATGCGAGAGCATCGCGCCGAGATCCTGGCCGACGCCGCGATCGCCTCCAAGGTCGAAGCAGAGGTCTGGGCCGATGCCTTGGAAGCGCTGCTGAGCGAAGTGCGTCGCGGCGACGTCGCAGGTGGCATCTGCGCTGCGGTCGACAGAGTCGGAGCGGTGCTTGCCAGCCATCTGCCTCGGCTGCCTGATGACGTAAATGAATTGCCGGACAGGTTGATCGAAGTATGAGCATCGACGACGCCGACGCGCCCGAGGAGATCGTCTGGCAGGGCAAGTTCATCACCACGCGTCGGCGTGGCCGTTGGGAATACGTCGGGCGGGCACGTGGCATCCGCGCCGCCGTCATCCTGGCGATCGATGACGAGGGCCAGGTGATCCTCGTCGACCAGTATCGTGTGCCGCTAGGGCGTCGCTGCGTGGAACTGCCGGCCGGTCTGGTCGGCGACCACGACGACAATCGAGGCGAAGATGTCGCTGTCGCCGGGGCTCGCGAACTGGAGGAGGAGACGGGCTATCGCCCCGGCCGCATGGAAGTGATCGGAGAGTTCTTCTCCTCGCCCGGCATGGTTAGCGAAAGCTTCACCCTGTTACGGGCGCATGACCTGGTGAAGGTCGGCGAAGGCGGCGGCGTGGAGAGCGAGGACATCACCGTGCATCGCGTGCCACTGGCGCAAATCGGCAACGCGGTCGAACGCTGGCGGGTTGAGGGGTTCGCCATCGACGTCAAGATCCTCACCCTGCTTGGGCCGGGTATCCTGGGCTGAGGACCGAGCCGGCAATTTGCGCCCGCAAGCGGCGGTTCGCCACCGAGGCGGAAGCACTGGATGTGGCGGAGGCGGCGGACGTCACCTTGCGGCCCTATCGGTGCGAATTGTGCCGCCGGTATCACCTGACCAGCCGCACCAAGGGCATGCGTGTGCCCGCATTCGCGCGAGCACGATAGCGTCGTCCCGGGCTTGACCCGGGGCCGGTTCCGCCAAGTCCCAGTTTTCAAGGAGCCGATCGGAGATCTCGGGGAATGCCGAAACGGCTCCCGGGATCAAGCTCGGGATCGCGCCGTCCTGCGAAGCCTTACAAGGTGGTGAAGATCGCGCCGAAATCCTTGCCGCCGTTGCCGGCATCCACGAACGCTTCGTAGATCCTGGTCGCATGTTCGCCCAGCGGCACGGTCGCGCCGGCGGTATCCGCCCCGGCCATCGCCAGGCGCAAGTCCTTCAGCATCAGCGCCGAGGCGAAACCGCCCTGGTAGTCGTTGTCCGCCGGGCTCTTGGCGCCGATGCCCGGAGCCGGCGTGTAGTCGTTCAACGACCAGTTGTAGCCGGTCGACTTCGAGCTGATCTCATAGAACTTCTGCGGATCGAGGCCCGCCTTCTCGGCCAGGGCGAGGGCCTCGCACGTGCCGATCATGTGGATCGCCAGCAGCATGTTGTTGCACATCTTGGCAACCTGACCGCTGCCGATCGCGCCGGCGTGGATCACCGCCTTCGCCATCGGCTCGAGCACCTGGCTTGCCTTGGCGAACGCGGCGTCCGTTCCGCCCACCATGAACGTCAGCGTGCCGCCGTTCGCCGCCGCGATGCCGCCCGAGACCGGCGCATCGACCATTTCGTAGCCCGCCGCTTCCGCGAGCCCGGCGACTTCGCGCGCGGTGGCAAGGTCGATCGTCGAGCAATCGAGGAACAACGCGCCTGCCGGGGCCTTGCCGATCACGTCGCTGGTATAGACCGCCTTCACGATCCCACCGTTGGGCAGCATGGTGACGACAGCCTCGGCCTGCGCGACGGCATCGGGCACCGCGGTGAACGTCGCGCAGCCGTTCTCTTTGGCGCGGGCGAGCGCATCTTGCGACAAGTCGAAGGCGGAAACCTCGTGGCCCGCCTTGACCAGGTTGGCGGCCATGCCGCCGCCCATGTTGCCCAGGCCGATGAACGCGATCTTCATGCGATGTCTCCTGTCCTCTCCCCGAACGGTAAGAGGATACGAAGGCTTGCGAGCTTGCTCGCCAGCCAAGGTTGGAAAGGGGTTGGTGCGCTCCCGGGCGTCGAACCCCTTATCCCAGCTACGCTAGCCGCCGCGCGGTAAGTTACGCTACCTCCCACTTGGAAGAGGCGAGGAAGAATCAGCGGCCCTGCCAGACGCCGGCCCGCTTCTCGACGAACGCGGTCATGCCTTCCTTCTTGTCCTCGGTCGCGGTGAGGATCTGGAACATGCGGCGTTCCATCAGCAGGCCGGTGTCGAGCGTCGTCTCGAAGGCGATGTTGACCATCTCCTTGTTGATCAGCGCGGCGAGCGGCGGCATCGCCGCGATGTCCGCGGCCGCCTTGAGCGCCACATCGAGTAGCTGGTCGAGCGGGACCACGCGGCTGACGAGGCCGGAGCGCTCGGCTTCCTCGGCGTTCATGTTGCGGCCGGTGAGGCACATGTCCATCGCCTTGGCCTTGCCCACGGCGCGCGCCAGGCGCTGCGAGCCGCCCATGCCCGGCGCGACTGCCAGCTTGATCTCAGGCTGGCCGAACTTGGCGGTATCGGACGCGATGATGAAATCCGCCATCATCGCCAGCTCGCACCCGCCACCGAGCGCGAAGCCGTTGACCGCCGCGATCCAAGGCTTGCGCACCGCCTTGACCAGCTGGGAGGACCAGCCGGCAAAGAAATCTTCCGAGAAGAATTCCGCTCCGGGCTTGTCGACCATCTCCTTGATGTCGGCGCCGGCGGCGAAGGCCTTGTCGCCCGAGCCGGTGATCACCGCGCAGCCCTGCGACTTGTCGGCCTCGAACTTGGCGAAGGCGTCGATCAGTTCGGCCAGCACGGTCGAGTTCAGCGCATTGAGCGCCTTGGGACGGTTGAGCGTGATCAGGGTGACCGCACCCTTCTGCTCGACCAGGATCGTCTCATAGGTGCTCATAGCGGTTTCCATTCCTCGGATGCAGGCAGCGGAGCGAAGATCGCGTCCAGCTGGCCGGGGGTGACGCCTTCGGGCGTCGGTGGGTTCCATCTGGGCGCGTGATCCTTGTCGACGATCACCGCGCGCACGCCCTCGGCGAAGTCGGGCAGCACCAGCACGCGGGCGCCGATGCGGTATTCCATCGCCATGTTTTCGGCGAAGTCGGTCATCTTCGCGGACTCGGCCAACTGGCGCAGCGAGACCTTGCAGGCCTGCGGGCTCTTGGCGCGCAAGGTCGCGAGTTCCTTTGCAGCCCATTCGCCGTCATCGGCTTCCAGGCTGGCGAGGATGTCCTCCAGCGTGTCCGATGCGAAGTGCTTGCGAACGAGCGCCGCCTGGCTCTCGATCTTCGGCTCGGGAGGGGTGATCGCAAGAGCGGAGAGCACGCCACCGATCTCGTGACCCGCAGCGATCCGTTGCTTGGCCTCGGAGATCGCACTGGATGGCAGATAGTGGGTCGCAAGCCCGACCCACAGGCACTCGGCGCCATCGAGGCGCGCGCCCGTTAGCGCGAGGAACTGACCCAGGCGACCATCCAGGCGCGAAAGATACCAACCACCACCGACATCGGGAAACAGGCCGATCCCGGTCTCGGGCATGGCGAAGCGGGTGTTCTCGGTCGCGACGCGGTACTTGGCCGGTTGCGAAATGCCGACCCCGCCACCCATGGTGATGCCGTCCATGAAAGCGACCACCGGCTTCTCGTACGTGAACAGCAAGTGGTTGAGGCGGTATTCGTCGAAGAAGAACGCCCGGCCCGCCGCGCCTTCGTCGGTCAGCGCCGACTGGCGCAGCAGGTTGATGTCGCCGCCAGAGCAAAAGCCGCGGCCCTCGCTGTGCTCCAGGATCACGGCCTTCACCTCGGGCGCGTCGCGCCACATGAGCAGCGCCTCGATCATGGCCAGGCACATGCCCTGCGTCAGAGCGTGGATCGCCTTGGGCCGGTTGAGCGAGAGGTATCCGGCCACGCCTTCGCGGCGGGTCAGAAGTTCGTCAGACATCGCGCGGGCCGCCTGCATCGTGGATAGTCACCAGCGACGATGCGTCGTCGGCTTCCTTCATCAGATCGAACATCAAGCCCTGCCCCTTCCTGTATCGCAAGCTGACGTGAGACTGCGTGCGGTGGCGCACCACCATGATGCTGCACAAACAGATCGTCGCGACGGCCGCGAGGCTTGCCACTGCCGGCACCGCCGCCACCCCCGCCAGAACCACGGGTGCGGAACGGGCCGCGCTCACCAGAAGCGGATTTGCCATCGATTTTCTAGCTCACCTTTTGCTTACTGGCGCAGCAGATCGCGGCCGACGATCATGCGCATGACCTGGTTGGTACCCTCCAGGATCGAGTGCACGCGAAGGTCGCGCCAGAAGCGCTCGATCGGGTAATCGCGCAAGTAGCCATAGCCGCCGAACAGCTGCAGCGCATCGTTAACAATGGCCGAGCCGCTGTCGGTCGCCAGGCGCTTGGCCATCGCCGAAAAGCGCGACTTGTCGGGCGCGTTCGCGGTGATCTTGGCCGCCGCCATGTAGAGCAGCGCGCGCGCTGCTTCCAGGTCGGTCGCCATGTCGGCGAGCATGAACTGAGTGTTCTGGAAGTCACCGATCGACTGGTCGAACTGCTTGCGATCCTTCACGTACTGGATCGCCTCGTCGAGGCAGCGCTGCGCCCCGCCCAGCGAGCACGCGCCGATGTTGATGCGGCCACCGTCGAGCCCGGCCATGGCGAAGCGGAAGCCCTCGCCCTCCTTGCCGACCAGGTTGGCGACTGGCACCCGCGCGTCCTCGAAGATCACCTGCGCGGTCGGCGAAGCATTCCAGCCCAGCTTCTTCTCCGGCGCGCCGAAGCTGACGCCGGGGGTGTCCTTGTCGACCACCAGGCAGGTGATGCCCTTGGACTTGTGATCGCCGGTGCGCACCATGACGACATAGACGTCATTGTACCCGCCGCCCGAGATGAACTGCTTGGTGCCGTTCAACACGTAGTGATCGCCGTCCAGGCGAGCGGTCGTCTTGAGCGCCGCCGCGTCGGAGCCGGAGCCGGGCTCGGTCAGGCAGTAGCTGGCGATCTTCTCCATCGTGACCAGCTCGGGCAGGTAGCGGTCCTTGAGGTCCTGGCTGCCATATGTGTCGATCATCCACGCGGCCATGTTGTGGATCGAGATATAGGCGCTGGTGGCGGGACAGCCATAGCTCATCGCCTCCATGATCAGCGCCGCTTCCAAACGGCCAAGGCCGATGCCGCCGCTCTCCTCCGAGACGTAGATCGCGCCGAAGCCGAGCTCGCCGGCGGCCTTCCACACGTCGACCGGATAGTGGTTCTTCTCGTCCCACTCGGCCGCGAACGGCGTGATCCTGTCTTCGGTGAACTTGCGCGCGGTCTCTTGGATCGCGAGCTGGTCCTCGGTGAGTGCGAACTGGTCAGTCATCTTATCCCCCTCGGGCTGCCGTCAGGTGCAGCGGGTGTACTTGAGTGGCCCGGGCAAGGCGTCCTTGCCGGTATCGCGGCGGATCAGCGTCTTGCCGCCGTTCTGGACGTCGAGCGCGACGTCGAGCGTCCAGGCCTGCCCTTCGCCCGAGAAGGCGTACGTGGCGCGCAGGCTGTCCGCCTGCGCATCCTTCACCTTGCCGAGCTTGGCCACGGCTTCGTAGAATTTCAGCTGGTTGGCCGATACGGTCAGCAGGCCCTTGGCGTCGCCGAGCTTGCTGGTGCAGTCCTTGGGTACGAGCCCCCAGCGACCGCGGATGGCTCGCGGGATTTCGTTGACGGCAGTGGTCGCGGAGGCTGAAGGCGTTGGGCTCGGCTCCGCCGATGCCTCGGTGGCACCAAGGGAGGTGGGCAGCGCTTCGGCAGCCTCGGACGGAGGCGTGGGCGATGGCCGGACCGGCTGCGTTTCCTCGCTGCTGCTCGGTTGCGCGGCGGGCTGCTCCGGGCTCTTAGAGCAGGCGGACAGCGCGAGGGCACCTACCAAGGCAATCAGCGGCAGTGTTTCTTTCATCACCTTACCTCCCTCTCTCGTCACCCCCGCGAAGGCGGGGGTCCATCTCCTGACCTTGCGTAAATGGAACCACCTGGAGTTGGATTCCCGCCTTCGCGGGAATGACGAAGGTTCGGTTGAAGGCGTTCGCCTCACCCCACCGCTGCGATGATATCCTTGCCGAACAGCGCCTCGTCGCTCGGCAGCGTCTTGGGCGTGGCGAGCGGCTTGGAGACCCAGGTCTCGTTGATCAGGTCGCGCCACGAGACGTTGTTGTTCGTCGCGTTGCCGCCCCACGAGCCACAGCCCAGCGAGAAGGTCTGGCGCATGCCGTTCCACAGGTTGCCCGAGTTGGAAGCCGACTGCGGCTGGTTGACCATCACGCGGCTAGTCTTGGTGCCCTCGGCCAGCTTGCGGATGTTCTCGTCCGAGGTCGAGTAGATGCCGCAGGAATGGCCCTGCCCCTGATAGGACTGGATATTGTTGGTCAACGCGATCGCCGCGTCGATGTCCTTGGCGCGATAGAGCGCCATGGTCACCGTCATCTTCTCGCCAGAGAACTTGTAGTCCGGGCCATAGCCGGTCTCGGGCACGATGAAGAACGCGGTGTTCTCCGGGATCTCGAAGCCGGCGTAATCGGCGATGAACTTGGGGCTCTGCGCGACGACCTTGGCATTGATGTGCTCGCCGTCTTCCCAGATCGCGTTCTGCAGCTTGGTCTTGTTCTCACCCTCGATGATGAAGCCGCCCTTTGCCTTCAGCTTCTCGAGCATGGTGTCGTAGATCGCGTCGAGCAGGATCACCGAGTTGTCCGAAGAGCACGAGGCCGCGTAGTCGAGGGTCTTGGAAATCAGGATCTTCTCGGCCGCATCGTCCAGATCGGCGGTATCGTCGACGGTGATCACCGCGTTGCCGACGCCAACGCCGAGCGCCGGAGTGCCGGACGAGTAGGCCGCCTTGACCATCGGCGTGCCGCCGGTGGCGAGGATACGGTCGCACTGCTTCATCACTTCGTTGGTGCGCTCGACCGAAGGCTGCTCGATCGGGATCACCAGATCGGCGGGCGCACCCAGCTTCACCAGCGCATCGCGCATCAGGTTGCAGATCTTGGCGTTGACGAACTTGGCGCGCGGGTGCGGGCAGATGATGATCGAGTTGCGTCCCTTGACCGCGTTGATCGCCTTGATCACCGGCGTCGCCTCTGGGTTGGTCGAGGGCGAGAGCGCGCCGATCACGCCGACCGGCTTGGCGATCTTGACGATGTTACGCTCAGGGATTTCCTCGATCACGCCGACCGACTTGTCGTCGATGATGTCCATCAGCGCGGCGCGGGTCTTGCCCGAAATCTTCTTGAACTTGCCCTCGTAGTTGCCGAGCTGCGTTTCCTCGACCGTCTCGCGCGCGATCTCCTCGTCCATGCCGGGCTTGGCGACGGCGTAGACCATGCCGCGGATCCAGGTGTCGACCTGCTCCTGGGTGGCATTCTCGATCTGCTGCTGCGCGGCGCGCGAGCGGGCGATCAGCACGGCGACTTCGTCGGCGACGGACGGTCCGGTGCTCTCGGCGATCTTTTCAACGGTTGCCATGTTCGTCATCCCTTCGAGGCTTGGGGGCCGCAGAGCGATACGCCACTGTGCGGTTCCCGCTCCCAAAATGTACCTTCACGCCTTGCACTGCACCTTTCGGCAGCCGGTCGCAACCGTCTTCTTAACCGCGCGCTTAAACTGCTGCATTTGCAAAAAACGCCGTGCCGGTTTCATCTGGTACACACGTCGTCGCCGTTCAACCCGCACCCTCCTGATGGCAGCTACCAGGGGTCGACATGGCGAACGCCTTGCCTCATGGACGAGCCGACTACGCGGGTGGAGACACGGACGTGACGCAGACTACGATCGATGCAGCGGACTTTCGCAAGGTTCTCGGCAGCTATCCGACCGGCGTTTGTGTCGTCACCGCGCTGGATGGCGACAACAAGCCTGCGGGCATGGTCGTCGGCAGCTTCACCTCGGTGTCGCTCGATCCGCCGCTCGTCGGTTTCTTCCCGGACAAGAAATCGACGTCCTGGCCGCTGATCGAAAACGCAGGCCATTTCTGCGTGAACGTCATGGGCAGCGACCAGCAGGACGTGTGTCGGGCCATCGGCGCCAAGGGCGACCAGAAGTTCGTCGGCGTGGAATATACCCTGTCCGAGCACAACCTGCCGATCATCGCGAACTCCCTCGCCTGCATCGAATGCCGGCTCTACTCGGTCACCGAGGCCGGCGATCACTGGTTCGTGATGGGAGAGGTGCTGCGCATGGAATCGACGCGGGACGAGGATCCCATGCTGTTCCACCGCGGCAAGTACGGCGGCTTCGCCGAAGTGCTTTGATCGGCCGACCATGCGCGCCTTTTCAGTCGACGTAGAAGGCGCGCAGCTTGCCGGGGAGCGGAGGGACGGCGAAGGTCCGCCGCTCGTCCTGGCACATGGTTTCGGCGGAGCTCGGCACGACTGGGAGCCCGTGCTCGCCGCGCTGCCGCCCGATATGCCGGTGGTCGTCTACGATCAGCGCGGCTTCGGGTCGTCCACCTCCGAGCCGGGGGTGGCCTTTTCGCACGCCGAGGATCTCCTGGCACTGCTGGATGCACTCGACCTGCCCCTCGCCAACCTGTGCGGCCTGTCGCTTGGCGGGGCGACTGTCCTGGGGGCTGCGATCCTGAACCCAGCGCGCGTTCATCGCCTGGCGCTCGTCAGCCCCATGCTTGCCGCCTGGTCGTGGAGCGACGACTGGGTCGAGCAGTGGAAGGCGATCGGCCAGGCAGCGCGTGGCGGCAACATGGCGCGAGCGCGCACGCTATGGTTCGAACATCCGCTGTTTGGAACCACGCGTGCGCTCGGGCACGGCGACGCGCTGCGCACGAGCATCGAAGCATTCGCGGGACGGCAGTGGATCCGAGACGATCAGCGCGCCGAAGTGCCGATGGTCGAGCGTCTCCACGTCGTGGATGCCGCAACGCTGCTGCTGACCGGTGCCCGGGACCTGCCGGACTTCCGCCTCATGGCCGACCTGATCGAAGCCGCCGTGCCGAACGTCACCCGCATCGACGATCCCCGGTGCGGGCACCTGCTTACACTCGAGGCACCGGACGCGATCGCCGAGGCAATCGCATCATTCCTGCGGGGCTAGTACGCGCTAGCCGGCGCGACCGTGACCTCCAGCCCGTCCAGTTCGGGGCGCATCCTCACCTGGCATCCGAGACGACTGGTGGGCTCCATCACGTCGGCTACGATGTCGAGCATGGCGTGTTCGATCTCATCGGGCTGGCCTGCCCGCGCGTACCACTCCTGCGCGACGTAGACGTGGCAGGTGGCACAAGCGCAGCCACCCCCGCAATCGCCCAGAATTCCCGCTACGCCGTTCTGCCGGCCCAGCTCCATGAGGCTGGTTCCTTCCTCGACATCCTCGAACGTGTGCACGATGCCATCGACGCCGGTCATCGTGACCTTCAGCTTGCCCACCTGCTTCCTCCCCTCGTCGTTCGCTCAAGCGAACTGCTGTTCTCCAATGACGCACGCCGGGGCGATTTGCAAAGCGGCAGATGCAGCTGGAGCTTGACCCGAGCCGCGCCCCGTCGAACCCTCGGCCCACCAAGAGAACGCGCGGGAGAGATCGATGAAGCTTGGTTTTGCCATGCCACACATGCTGAAGCTCAAGGCGACGATGCAGCCATGGGAGGCGAAGGTCACGGGAGCCGACCAGACCCGCCTCGCCAAATGGGCGGAATCGCTGGGCTACGAGATGATCGCGGTGCCCGAGCACCATGTCATTCCCCGTAAGCACATCGAGCTGTCAGGGCCGTTCTACTTCAATGCCTATACCGCGATGGCGCACTTCGCCGGCGCCACCGAGAAGATCCGCGTCAATTCGTGCATCGCGATCCTGCCCGCGCAGCACCCGATCGTCACCGCCAAGGCGCTCTCGACGATGGACTGGCTGTCGAGCGGACGCGTGACGATCACCTTCGCGGTCGGTTGGCTGGAGGAGGAGTTCACGCTGCTCGGCATTCCGTTCCAAAAGCGCGGTGCGATGGCAGAGGAGTACATCCAGGCCATCATCGCACTCTGGACGCAGGACAATCCCGAGTACGAAGGCAAGTACGTCTCGTTCCGCGATGTCGCATTCGAGCCAAAGCCGGTGCAAAAGCCGCACCTGCCGATCTGGTTCGGCGGCGACGCCGATCCGGTGCTGCGCCGCGTCGCGCGCTATGCGCAAGGCTGGTGGCCGTTCCTCACCAAGCCCGAACTGATCGCCCAGCGCATCGACTTCATCCGCTCGCAGGCAGATTACAACGGCCAGCTGTCAGACGTGTACTACGGTCTGGCAACGTCGCGGGTTGGCGAAGGGCATGTCGTGATCGACGATCCGACGGCCCGAGCAGGACAGACGAAGCAGGAGATCGTGGACCGGCTGGGCTGGCTTGCAGCGCAGGGCGTGACGTGGAGTTCGGTGCCCATCCCTCCACTGTCCAGTGTCGAGGGCTACTACGATTACACGCAGTGGATCGCGGAAGAGATCATGCCCGCCGTCCGATGAGGCGACCGCACTGAAATTCTACGCCGCAGCCGTCTGAGTGGCGGCGATGTACATGCGGCAGACGAGCCCTTCGGGATGGAATTCGACCTTGGTCGCCTGTTCGCCATGCTGGCCGAGGCCACGTGAGATCAGGGTCTGGCCGAAGCCCATCTTCTCGGGTTGCATCACCGGCGGACCACCGTGCTCCCTCCATACGATCTCGATGCGGTCGTCCTGCTGCGCGGCGCTGATCGCGATGCGGCCGTTCTCCCCCGAGAGCGCGCCATACTTGACCGCGTTGGTGACCAGTTCGTGGAAGATCAAGCCGAGCGCCACGGCGGCATCCGGCACCACCCGTACGTCGACGCCCGTCAGCTTCACCCGCTCACTGCCCACCGTGACGAACGGCGCCAGCTCGACGGCAATCAGCTCCTCGAGGGTCAGGCCGTTCCACACGTCGCTTGCCAGCAGCGAGTGCGTGGCGGCGAGCGCTTCGAGGCGACGGCCGAAGGCGGTCCGGAACTCGCCCATGTCCTTGGAAGCGGCAATCGTGCGGTGCGCGATCGCCATGACCAACGTAAGCGTGTTCTTCACGCGATGCGTCAGCTCGTCCATCAGCAGCGCCTGGCGCTTCTCGGTGGCGCGACGCTCGGTCACATCCGCAATAGTGACGATGCAGCCGAAGATCGTATCGCCCGACTGGCGCAGCGGTGCCGCGCTCAACAGCACGTCGCGGGTGCGCCCGACCGTGGTGAGCGTTGCCTCCACACCGCGCACGGCGGAGCCGGCCAGCGCCACGCCGATCAGGTCGCCGCCCGCCATCAACCCCGAGCTCAGCGCAAAGCCGAGGGTGAACGCCTCATCGAACAGGCGGCCGACCGCACTGCCATTGAAAAAATTTCGCACGCCGGTGTTGGCATGGGTGATCCGGCCTTCCTGGTTGCACACCAGCACCGCTTCATTCGACGAGGCCATGATCGCGCGTCCGATGCGATCGCTTTCATGCGCGGCGGCCGCTTCGATCCGTTCGGTCACGTCGGTGAAAGTCAGGGCGTGGCCCTGCCCGAACCCGAGCGCCAGGGGAGCGACGCCGACCTCGACGTGCCGATAGCCGCCGACGCACGGAAGCGCGATCTGGGTGCTGCTGCGGGACTGCGCGGCGTCTTGCAGCAGCTGGCGCACGGTGAAGCCTGCACTCTCACCCAGAGCGCCGAAGAAGCCGTCTTTCTGCAGATCCTTCGCGCTGCGCCCGAAGAGCATGCAGAGTGCGGCATTGGCGTAGATCAGCTTGCCTTGGCCATCTAGCGCGGCGGCGCCGATCTCCATGGCTTCCATGAAGGCGCGATAGCTGTCCTGGCCGCCGAGTGCGAAGACTTCGTCCTGCTCCGCGCCGCGTACCACCAGCGCATCGACTTCGCCTTCGCGGATGGCGCGCAAGGTGCTTTCGGCCTCCTCAAGGCGCCGACGCAGCTCGGCTTCGCTCTCGGGCACGTCCTCGGCTCCGGCCACCTCAGTTGTCGACCTGGAGGTGAACGAGGACCTTCTCCTCGTCCGACAAGTCGCCGATGATCTTCTGCACGGGGACAGGAAGCGAGCGCACCAGGGTCGGAATCGCGACGATGTTGTGCTCACGGGCAAGCTGGGGATGCTCACGCAAGTCGATGACCTCGACCTCGTATAGCCCCTCCAGATGCTCTGCCACGATACGCTCGAGGTTACGGATCGCCGCGACGGATTTGGGTGTCTGGCCGGCAACGTACAGCGTCAGCTTCATCGTCTTGCCCACCCCGGCTGTGCCCTGGTCCTCGTTCACGAGCTGCTGCCCCCGCGGTGCGCCGCCATCGCTTCACGGTCGCTCAAGACTTGTGCGGCGAAGTCGGCCTCGTGCTCGCCAAGGCTGCGCAGTTCGATCTCGTCGGCCTCCAGCTCTGCGCGCAGAGCTTCGATCTGCGCCTGCGTGCGGCGCCGGCGCTGGTCGATCTTGTCCTGCAGCCGAGAGAACTCGCCCCGTCGCGCCGCCTCGTCGCGCCGCATCCGGGCTTCCGCCGCGCGGCGCGCCGAGCCGGTCAGGGCACCGTCCTCACCCAGATATGGCTCGACCAGCGAGATGCCGTTATCGCTCATCACGAACTCGCGCACCTGGTTGGAGTGGGCGATGCCGCGCGCCTTGAGCAGGTACAGCTCGCGGTTGAACTCGCCATTGACCTCGCGATTGAGCAGCAGGATCCAGGCGTCCATGAGCGACGACAGGCCCGCATCGGTTTCGGTAACGCGCTGGTCATGGGCTAGGTGCGTAAACACGCCGGTGATGCCGTGCGCCTTGAGGTAGTCGATCATGCGCAGCAGCATGGCCTGCACTTCGAGCTGCTCGCCGCTGTCGAGGAAGGCCGAGATCGGATCGAGCACGACCAGCGCGGGTTTGTACTTCTGCACTTCGCGCAGCATGATCGCCAGGTGCATTTCCAGGCTGTAGAACGTAGGCCGCGTAGCCACGGTGCGCAGCAGGCCGGCGTCGATACAGGACTGCAGGTCGATGCCGATCGAGCGCATGTTGCGTACGGTCTGCGCCTCGGACTCCTCAAAGGAGAAGTAGAGCGCCCGCTCGCCCCGCGCGCATGTCGCCGCGACGAAGGCGGCTGCGATCGAACTCTTGCCCGAGCCGGCGACGCCGCTGAGCAAAATCGAACTGCCGCGGTGGAAACCATCGCCGCTCAGCATCGCGTCGAGGTCGGCGATCCCGGTGCTCACCCGATCCTCGTGCACCTGATGCCCGAGGCCCAGCGAGCTGACCGGGAGCACGCTGAAGCCGTCCTCGCCGATCAGGAACGGGTACTCGTTCGTACCGTGCGCGGTGCCGCGATACTTCACGATCCGCAGACGGCGCGTAGACACCTGACGGTGAACACGGTGGTCGAGCAGGATCACGCAGTCGGAGACGTATTCCTCCAGGCCCTGGCGCGTCAGCGTGCCGTCGCCGCGCTCGCCGGTGATCACGGCGGTGAGGCCCTTTTCCTTGAGCCAGTCGAACAGGCGGCGGATCTCGGCGCGCAGGATCGCGGGGTTCTGGAACGCGGAGAACAGGCTTTCGATGGTATCGAGCACGATGCGCTTGGCACCGACTTCCGCCACCGCCAGTTCGAGCCGCAGGAACAGGCCCTCCAGGTCGTAGTCGCCGACTTCCGCCAGTTCGGAAGGATCGATCGCAATGTGCTCGATGTGGAGCAGCTTGCGGGCGATCAGGTCATCGAGGCCGAACCCGAGCGAAGCGACGTTGTCGACAATGTCGACCGGGCGTTCCTCGAAGGTGACGAAGACGCCCGGCTCACCCTCGTCGCGTGCGCCGTTGACGAGGAAGGTGGATGCGAACAGCGTCTTGCCGCAGCCGGCCGAGCCGCACACGAGCGTCGGACGCCCACGCGGCAAGCCGCCGAGGGTAAGATCGTCGAAACCTTCGATCCCCGTCCGCGCCTTCGCAATTCCGTCCGTCACGCTACCCCGCTGTGTGCCTTGTGCTCACGACATCGTTAGGCGTGCTTGCACTTATGGGCAATCGCCCTGGCAAGATCATTCGCTAAGCGCGTCCGGTGTGATCATTCCAGGCGCAGCGGTCGTCACAACGCCCGCGCAGGATCCACCATGTTCCGCAGGGACGATCATTTCCGCCCGTCGGCAGCGTGATCTTGACGCGCGCCCTGCCCTGCCGCGAGTGTCGCGCGCATACAAGGGAGAGACGATCGCCATGAACCCACCCCGGCCCCGGCCCAAGCTCGACCAGGAGAACCGTGCGTTCTGGACCGGTGGCGCCGAAGGCAAGCTGCTGATCGTGCATTGCCATGATTGCGGGCAATGGACGCATCCGCCCCGCGTGCTGTGCCGCCATTGCCAGTCCGAGAACATCGCCCCTGAACCAGTCGCCGGCACCGGTCGCATCGATACGATGACGGTCAACCACCAGCCCTGGGCCAAGGACCTGGAGGTGCCCTACGTGATCGCCCGCGTCAGCCTCGATGGCGTGCCCGGCGTCTATCTGACCACCAACATCGTCGGCTCACCCGTGGACGAGGTGCACTTCGACGATCCGGTCCGCGTGGTCTTCGAGGAGCAGGACGGCGTGTTCTATCCGCTGTTCGAAAAGCACGTTCCCAGCACCGCCGAGGGAGTAGCCTGACGATGGCACGCGAAGCTTACATCACCGGCATCGGCCAATCCGAAGTCGGCGTGCGCCTGCCGCGCCATCCGCTGCTGCTGACGCTCGACGCCGCACGCGAAGCCGTGACCGACGCGGGCCTGACGTTCGACCAGATCGACGGCGTGTTCTCCTTCCCCGGCAAGGCGGCGGGCTACCTCGCCTTCTCGCCGGTCGGGACCGACGACGTGATCGAGGCGCTGGGCATCAAGTCCAAGTGGCAGATGGGCGCGATGGAGCAACCCGCGCAGCTCGCCGCGATCGCCATGGCCGCATGGGCCGTGAAGGAAGGCATCTGCCGCCACGTGCTGTGCTTCCGCACGGTCTACGAGGCAGGCGGCATGGCCGATCCGGCAACCTACATGGCCGGCATGAAGCAGGACACGGTTTCGGGCGCTTCGCAGTGGACCTCGCCGTTCTGGGCGACCTCCGCGGCATGCTGGACGGCGCAATACGCGAACCGCCATGTCCACCGCTACGGCATGACCCGCGAGCAGCTGGGGCAGATCGCGATCAACGGCTCGAAGAACGCGATGCTCAATCCGCGCGCCCGGGCGATCACCAAGGAGGAGCTGACTCTCGACAAGTACATGAGCGCGCGGCTGATCTCGACGCCGCTGTGCCTCTACGACTGCGACCGGTTCTCCGATGCGTCGACAGTGATCATCGTCTCGGCCGGCGACGCGCTGGACGAGATCAAGGCGACCCCGATCCGCATCGCCGCGAGTTCCGGCTCGGTGGACCGCTATTCGTGGGACCAGGCCGAGTGGCCGGCCGCGTACGACGCCGGACCCGACTTGTGGAAGCGTACCGACTACACCGTGGAGGATGTCGACACGGTGCAATTCTACGATGGTTTCGCCTTCCTGCCGATCACCTGGCTGGAAGGTCTGGGTTTCGTCGGCAAGGGCGAAGGGCACAAGTTCATCGAAGGCGGTCACCGGATCGCGCGCGACGGCGAGTTGCCGATGAATACCGCGGGTGGGCAGCTTGGCGCCGGCCGCCTCCACGGCTTCGGCTTCGCGCACGAGGCCGTCACGCAGCTGCGTGGCCAAGGCGGCGAGCGGCAGATTCCCGGCGATCCGAAGGTGGCGGTGGCGAGCTCGGGCGGTGGACCGCTCGCGGCGGCGCTGCTGCTGGCACGGGATTGAGGTTGCAGCTGTCCTCCCCGGCACGGGGAGGGGGACCGCTCGCATAGCGAGTGGTGGTGGGGACTCGCGTCCTCGTGCGACCTCGCTCGACGCACCTAGAGCAGTTTGAGGTTGCACGGATTCACGAGTTCTGATTCGAGGATGCTGATTGAGCATCGAGGCTGTGATGACGGCACCATTGTCCCAGGAT
>NZ_JACHLR010000021.1 GCF_014204535.1 Novosphingobium chloroacetimidivorans | reverse complement strand
GCCACCCGCTACGACAAGCGAGATGATAACTTCCTCGCGTCAGTCCAACTTGCATCCATACGGATTTGGCTGCGACATAATGAGTCGGTGGCCTAATGCGGCGCCATGCTCAGTACTCGATGCCCGCCTGGGCCTTCACGCCCTGTTCGCGGAACGGGTGCTTGACCAGCGTCATCTCGGTGACGAGATCGGCGGCGGCGACCAGTGCTTCGGGCGCGTTGCGGCCGGTGACGATGACGTGCTTCATGGCCGCGCGCCCGGTCAGCACCGGCAGCACTTCGTCGAGCGACAGGTAGTCGTAGCGCAACACGATGTTGAGCTCGTCGGCCAGCACCATGTCGTAGGCGGGATCGGCGACCATGCGCTTTACCTCCTCCCATGCCTCCCGCGCCACCGCGATGTCGCGGGCACGGTCCTGAGTGTCCCAGGTAAAGCCTTCGCCCATCGGCTTGAACTCGACATGAGCGGGGAACGCATCGAACACCGCCTTCTCGCCGGTCGTCATCGCGCCTTTCACGAACTGGACAACGCCCACCTTCTTGCCATGGCCGATCGCGCGCACCACCATGCCCAGAGCCGCGGTGGTCTTGCCCTTGCCCTTGCCGGTGTGGACGATCAGCAGGCCTTTCTCGGCCGTCTTGCCGGCCATGATCTTGCCATGCGCGGCTTGCTTCTTCTTCATCTTCTCTGTGTGGCGTTCCTCGGTGCGTTCGATCATGTTCACTCTCCTGCCGCGCCGCCGACCAGTCGGACCGGGCCGGCCGGGAGGCGCGAAGGCGCACGCCGGCGAGCGACACACGTGCGGCGGGCGGGCGCAAGCAAGCGCCCGACGCGAAGCGTGCCGATGCGGCCCGGGCCGCATGCATGACGTCGCTCAGACGGAAAGACACCGTGCCTTGGCCATCCCCTGGGCCACGGCAAGAGCGACCAGACGCCGGCAGGTCTCCTGGCTCGCGGGTCAAGGCTTGATGCACGCCTTCCCAGGTGCCGCCTCGATGGAGGCGGTCGACCCAGTGGCTGTCCTCCTTGCGGCAGGACGTGTGCATCGCGCTCGCCGCTTACAGTTGCAGGGACAGCCGCGGAATCGAGAGCGAACCCTCTCACCGCATTCCCATTGAAGCCTCTTGCGAGGCACCGGCGCGATCTGTGTCCACCTCGACCAAAGCCGACGCGGACACCAGCCTCGTACGCCGCGTCAGTGGCAGCGGCAAGCCGTCACGTGCGCGGCGGGCGGTCGGACCGCCCCGGCATTTCGCTTGACGCGGGAGGCGCTCCGCCGTCTGGCTGGTACCCGTACGGCGTTGCCGGGTCCGCAAGGCCAGTCGGCACTGGGAATGAGGGTAGGGCCTGTCAGCCCAAAGCCTCAGCCACCCCCGCGACTGCAAGCGGCGAGCGAGAAGCACGTGGCAGGACATTTCCTGCCGGCACTAAGCCGGACGCTGAGACCTGCGAGGCCTGAGAAGGTTCGCTTCGAGCGTCGACCCGCAAGCCAGGCTACCGGCCGTGCATGATCCAGTGCCTGCTTTTCGCGACTTGCGACCTGCCGCGGTTCGGCATGAACGTGATGACCCTGCTTGCATCAACGCGCTGCACGGGATGCGCGGCCGGGGATGGGTCGAGCGGCGCGGCTACGGCGAAGCGCGTTGACCTGGCGCAGGCTTCCATGCTCCAGTGCGCCAATCCATTCGCATCGTTGCGAAATTGCGGATGGTGCAGCGATAGGCCGAGGAAATCGGTGACGCGGGAGAGTGCGTGATGATTTCGGAACACCTGACGACATGCCGGCTCTGCCCCGCGTTCTGCGGCATGAAAGTGGAGCTGGACGGAGATACCGTCGTCGCCGCCAAGGGGGACCCGCTTCATCCGATCTCGCGCGGCTACCTCTGTCCCAAGGGCCGCAACGTCGGCGCCTTCCACCACCATCCGCAGCGGCTCGACCACGCGATGGTCGATGGCGTCCGCTCGGCCTGGGATGTGACCTTGGACGATCTCGCTTCGCGGATGAAAGCCATCGTCGCGCGCGATGGGGCGGAGGCGATCGGATACTACACCGCCAGCGGCGGCGCATACGACACCGCCGGTCGCGCCTCCATCGGGACGTTCTTTCGCAAGCTCGGATCCAGTCAGCGCTATTCGGCGGTGACGGTGGACTGTGCGCCCGGCATGCGTGCCCAGCAGATCGTCACCGGCGGAAGCGCCGAGATCACGCCTGAATGGTTCCCCGACGATCAGGCGCCCAAGCTTGCCGTGACCATCGGCAGCAACCCGGTGGTGTCGCATGCGCAGCTGGGTATGATGCTGTCGGATCCGGTGCGCTGGATCCGCGACTATCAGGCGCTCGGCGGCGAATTGTGGGTGGTCGACCCGCGACGCACCGAAACCGCTCGCTTCGCCGATCACCACATGGCCATCCGACCTGGCAGCGACGCGCACCTGCTTGCCTACCTGTGCCGTGAACTGTTGAAGGACGGTGCGAACCAGAGCGAGCTGGACCATCATGTCGCCGCCGCCGATCTCGCCACTCTGCGCCACGCCCTGGGACCGTTCGACCTGGAACTCGCGGCGACCCGGACCGGCCTGGAGGGATCGCAGATCGACGACCTTCTCGCCGCGATCCGGCGCGCCGGCAAGCTTGTGATCACTCTGGGAACCGGCCTGAACTTCACGCCCGATGCGTTGCTGACGCAGTTGCTGCGTTGGGTGATCCTGGTGATCACCGGCTCGGTGGATCGCGAAGGCGGCATGTGGGTCAACGTCGGATGGTACGACCAGCTCGAGAAGCGCGAGCGGCGCTCGGTGTCGCAAGCCGCTCCGGAGCCCAAGACGCCACGCAGCAGGCCGGACCTGCCCATGTGGCTGGGCGAGGTGCCCTGCGGCGCGATGGTCGACCAGATCGAGAACGGGCACCTCAAGGCGCTCTTCATCAACGGTGGCAGCCCCTTGACCGCGTTTCCGGAACCCGAGCGGCTCCGCAAGGCGCTGCGCTCGCTCGAACTGCTCGTGGTAATCGACGTCATGGCGAACGAGCTGACCGAGATCGCGACGCATGTGCTTCCGGCGGCGGCGATGCTGGAGCGCAGCGACTTGCCCGGCGGGTGGTCCCAACACATGGCCTACACCGCGCAAGTCGTGCCGATTGGCGCAGATCGGCGCAAGACCTGGTGGATGTTCGCGGAACTCGGTCGCCGGCTCGGCTTTGGCGTGATGGATGGTATCGATCCCGATACATCGACGGACGACGACGTCCTGATGGCCATTGCCGCGAATGGGCGCCAGCCGGCGGAGGACCTGTTCGCCGCCGGTCCCCGCGGCATCATCCTGCCCCGGATATACGGCTGGGTCCACGACCGTGTGCTCCCCGGTGGCAAGTGGCAGATCGCGCCTGACGCGCTGATCGATCGGCTTCCGGACTTGCTGAAGCCGGTCGAGCGACCCGACAGCTTGCGTCTTGTCAGCGGGCGCGAGTTGCACAACCACAATCGCATGGCTTACGGCAGGTACGGCCACAAGCGGTTCGATGCCAACGATCTGCCGACGATCGGAATACATCCCGAGGATGCCGCTCGCCAAGGCGTGAGCCAGGGCGACGCGGTGACCGTGAAGGGCGATCGCGGCAGTCTGTCCGGCACCGTACGGATCGACCACAGCCTCCTGCGCGGCACGCTGCACCTCACTCATGGCGCGCTTGGCCGGAACGCGTGCGAACTGGTCAGCAGCGAAATCGATCCGGCGACCGGGCAGCCGGTCATGATGTCGGCCATTCCCGTCGAGATCGCACTCGCATCGTGACGCGGCATGTGGATCGGCCGGTAGACGCGGAAGCGCAGAATGCCCCCGCGCTTCAGGTCGTGCCCGAGCAGGCCGGCGTTACGGTGCCGACGATCTGCCGGCTCTGTCCGGCGCATTGCGGTGTCCTGGCCACCGTCCAGAGCGGCGTGTTGGTGGAAGTCAAAGGCGATCCCGAGAACCCCTTGTTCAAGGGCTATACGTGTCCCAAGGGCCGTGCGCTGCCTGAACTGCACAACAGTCCATCGCGCTTGCTGCACAGCCAGAAGCGGCAGCTGGACGGATCGTTCGCCCCCATCCCGATCGAGCAGGCGATGGACGAGATCGCAGACAGGCTGCGGGGGATCGTCGCCGAACACGGCGGGCGCAGCATCGCTGTCTACACGGGGACGAGCGGCCAGGCCTATCCCGGCGGCGCGAACATGGCGGCGGCGCTGCTCCAGGCGATCGGATCGCCCATGTTCTTCACCCCGAACCCGATCGATTCGCCCGGAAAGCAGATCGCCGCCTCCGCGCACGGCAACTGGCTCGCTGGCGATCTGCCGTTCAGCGGCGCGGATACCTGGCTGCTGGTGGGTCTGAACCCTGTCCTCTCAAAAGCCAACGGCGTGCCCTTCAACAACCCCGCGCAAAGATTGAAGGACGAAGTGGCGCGCGGCATGAAACTGATCGTCGTCGATCCGCGCCGCACTGAGACGGCGAAGCGAGCCACCATCCACATCCAACCCCGGCCGGGCGAGGATCCGACGATCCTGGCCGGCCTGATCCACGTCATCGTGGCCGAAGGACTGGTCGATCACGCGTTCATCGCCAGCGATGTCGATGGCTTCGACGCGCTGGCGAGGCAGGTCGCGCAGTTCACGCCCGAATACGTGGGAGCCCGCGCGCAGGTGCCGCCCGAGCAGATCGTCGCTGCCGCGCGCCTGTTCGCGACGCGGCGCGGTGGCATGGCGAATTGTGGAACCGGTCCCAACTTCTCGCAGCATGGCAATCTGACCGAGTACCTGGCGCTTTGCCTCGCCACCATCTGCGGGCGCTGGCCGCGCGCCGGCGACAAGGTACACCGGCCCAATGTCCTGCTGCCTGCCTACACCGCGCGGGCGCAGGCCAGCGGGCCGTTCCAAGGCTGGGGCTACGGCACCAGGCTGCGCGTGCGCGATCTGGGCGATGCCGCTTGCGGGCTGCCGACGGCAGCGCTGGCCGACGAGATCCTGCTGGAGGGGGAAGGGCAGGTCCGCGCCCTCATCTGCAACGGCTCCAACCCTATGGCCGCCTGGCCCGACCAGCGCCGCACGCAGCAGGCGATGGAAAAGCTGGATCTGCTCGTCTGTGTCGATGTCGAGATGGCTCTGACCGCCAGACTGGCGGATTACGTGATCGCAACGAAGATGACGCTCGAGACGCCCGGCATGACCCAACGAGTGGAGGCTTTAAAGTACTATACCATCGGCATCGGCTACCCGGTTCCGTATGCGCAATATAGCCCGCGAGTGGTCGACCCGCCCGCAGGATCGGACCTAATCGAGGAGTGGCAATTCTACCATGGCATCGCCAGGCGTTTGGGGCTGAACCTGACGATGGGCGTCAAGTACGGCTTCGGCCGCTATGATGAGGCGCCGCCCACGGTGATCGACATGGCGCAAAGCGACGACCTGACCACCGAGGGCCTCTACGAGAAGATCTGCGCGGGCGGCCGCCTCACGCTCGACGAGGTGCGTGGCTTCCCGCACGGGCGCGTCTTCGACGTGGACGAGGTGGTCGCAGGCAAGGAGCCGGGCTGCACCGAGCGGCTGGACGTCGGCAATGTGCCCATGATGGCGGAACTGGCTGAGGTGCGGAGCTTCGATTTCAATTCCGAGCAATCGGGCGAAGACTATCCCATGCGGCTGATCTCGCGAAGGTCCAACCAGTTCCTCAACTCTGCCGGCCGTACCCTGCCGGGGGTCAGGCTCACGCGGGGAAAACCGTATAACCCGCTCTTCATGCATCCCGAGGACATGGCGCATCTCGGCCTGCGATCAGGCGACGCCATAACCATCGCCTCGCGCCACGACCGCATCCCCGGCATCGTCGAACCGGACGAAACCTTGAGGCGTCACGTGGTGGCCATGTATCATTGCTTCGGAGGCCTCGTCGAAGAGGATGACGCCTACGCGCTCCACGGCAGCAACGTCGGCCGCCTGATCGCCGCAGACCACGAGTACGATCCGATCACCGGCATACCGCGGATGAGCAATGTCGCCGTTTCCGTGTCGCCCGGCTGGGTCGGATGAGGTCGGGTCGCCAGACCGATCGTTCGCGCGTTCTGGTGACGGTTCGATGGCGGTGGCACGCTCGCCAGATGACGCGACTGCAGGTCACAGCTGCGCGTGCGCTCAGTTGCGGGCTCTGCGGAGGGGAAAGGAAGGCTTCGCCGGGCGGGAGGGACTGTCGAGGAGCCATGCCCGCAACAGCGCCGTCACCTCGCCGGGGCGCTCCATCGGCGCAAGGTGGCCGCAACCTGACAGGACTTGAAAGCGTGCTCGCGGGATCTGATCGGCAAGGGCGCGGGCATCGTCGGGCAGGCACACGCGATCGCGGTCTCCTACCGCGACGACCGTGGGCACGGCGACAGCCTGGATGGCGGGTCCGATGTCCGGACGAGCCAGCAGAGCGCGCTGCTGTCGGGCGAACACTGCGGCGCCGACGCGCTCGGCCATGGCCTGCACCGGTCCGCTGATGTTGGCCGAGAGCATCGGGTCGGATGCCGGAGCGGTTGCCAGCGTGCCCTGCTCGGCAACTGTCCGCGGCCGGGTCTGCATCGAAGCGCGAGTGGCGAACAGGGCGATGCGCTCGATCCGATCTGGCGCCTGGCGGATCATCTCGAGGGCGACGTAGCCGCCCAGGCTCACTCCTGCCACCGCGATGCGCGGGGGCGCATGGGCGAGCACCCGCGCGGCCATGGCGGCGAGCGTGTCGTCGACGGTGAGATCGCCCAGCTCGGGATGAGCGATGTCGGCAAGGTCGACCACCTGGCGCGCCCAGAGCTGGCCGTCGCACCCCATCGCGGGAAGCAGGACGAGGGGAACGGGCTTGCGGGTCATTGTCGGGTCTCCGGGCGAAAGGCGAGCGGCGCGGCGACGAGCACGAAGACCACGCGCGCAAGGTGGTGAACGACAACGACGCCGGGTTCGAGCGCGAGGCTGAGCGCCACCATGCTCATCTCCGGCAAGCCGCCTGGCGAGTAGGCGAGCGCGAGCAGCGCGAAGTCGAGCCCCATCAACCGGCCGATCGTCACGGCAAAGGCGAAGGTCAGCGCCAGGAGGATCAGGGTCGAACCGGCCGCGAGCGCCAGGATGCGGGCAAAGGCCGGGAGCGTCAGCCCGGCGAAGCGGCAGCCGATCGTGGCGCCAAGCCCCACTTGCGCGGCCGAGAGCAGCCAGGCGGGCACGCGAAAGTCGGTGAGGCCGGACAAGTGCAGCGCGGCGCTGACCGCAAGCGGCCCCATGAGGTGCCACGCCGGCAGGCGCAAGGCGCGGCCGAGCGCCAGGCCGAGGATCCAGCTGCCGCCACCCCACAGCAGCAGCGAGGCATCGGGCCAGGCTTCGGGCGCGGTGACGGCGATGGGTGCCGACCTGGCGGGCGCGTGCAAGTGGCGGATGACGAAGGGCAGGGCGAACACCACCAGGAAGATGCGCGCGGCATGGATCAGGCCGACAGTGCGCTCGTCGGCGCCGCGTTCGCCGCCCATCAGCACCATCTCGGCGATCCCGCCAGGCATGCCGGCGAAGTAGGCGGTCGCAGGGTCGAAACCGGCGACGCGGCGGAACCAGGTGACGCACAGCAGCGCCGCGATCGCCAGGAAGACGGGCAACATGATGAGTGGCAACCACCAGTCGCGCACCAGTCCGGCAAGGCCCGGATGAAACGCGCAGCCCAGCACGACACCGATCACCGCCGCCATCGGCCGACGGGTGGCGGGTCCGGCGGCGATGGGAAGCCCGGCGATGCTCGCCACCGCGCAAACCGCCATCGAGCCGAGCACCCAGGGCAGGGGCGCGTGCACGGCCGCGAACAGCGCGCCGCCGGTCGCGCCCACCGCCACTGCCGCGGCGAAGCGCAGGACGATGCGGGCGCTGTCGCCCTCTTGTCTCTCGGTCGGGGCTGCGTTCATCCGTTCATCCCACCAGCGGGAAGGCGAGGACGAGCATGCCCACGATCGTCATCACCACGCAGACCAGCGTCGCCGGGATCAGGGTGAAGCGCTGGTGGTCGGCCAGGTCGATGCCGGCCAGGCTGACGAGCAGGTAGGTCGAGGGCACCAGCGGGCTCATCATGTGGACCGGCTGGCCCATCAGCGAGGCGCGGGCGATCGCCATCGGCTCGATGCCGTAGTGCGCGCCGGCTTCCGCCAGGATCGGCAGCATGCCGAAGTAGAACGCGTCGTTGGAGATGAAGAACGTGAACGGCAGGCTGAGCGCGGCGGTGATCGGCGCCATGTACGGCCCCAGGACCGGAGGGATGAAGCCGACGACCTCGCGGCTCATCGCCTCGACCATGCCGGAGCCCGAGAGGATGCCGGTGAAGATACCGGCGGCGAAGATCAGCGAGACGACCGCCAGCACGTTGCCGGCGTGCGCGGCGATGCGCTCCTTCTGCTCGGCGACTTGCGGGTAGTTGATGATCATGGCGATCGCGAAGGCAAGCATCATCAGGATGGAAAGGGGCAGCACGCCCAGCACCAGGCCCGACAGCAGCGCGATCGTCAGCAGTGCATTGATCCAGCGCAGCTTGGGGCGGCGCGCCTCGGGAAACTGCGAGACCGCCATGCCGGTGAACGCGGTGGGCTCGTTGGTGGGCACGTGGCCCAGGCGATGACGCTCCTTGCGGCCGAACCAGGCGGCGAGGCCGATCAGGAAGGCGATGCCGGCGATCATGCCCGGGATCAGCGGCAGGAACACCTCCGCCGGATCGAGCTTGAGGGCACTGGCGGCGCGCGCGGTCGGGCCGCCCCACGGCGTCAGGTTCATGACCGCGCTGGTGACCATCAGCAGGCAGCACAAGTAAAGGCGGTTCATGTCGAACCGCTTGTAGAGCGGCAGCAGCGCGGCGATGGTGATGATGTAGGTCGTCGAGCCGTCGCCGTCGAGGCTGACCAGCGCGCAGAGCACGACGGTGCCGATCAGGATCTTCATCGGATCGCCGTGAACGATGCGCAGCAGGCGATTGACCAGCGGATCGAACAGGCCGGTGTCGGTCATGATCGAGAAGAACAGGATCGCGAACAGCAGCATGACGCCAGTCGGCGCCAGGTTCTTGATGCCGTCGATCATCATGTCGCCAAGCCCCGTGGAGAAGCCGGCGATCAGTGCGAAGACGGTCGGCACCACGATCAGCGCGACCAGCGGCGTCATGCGCTTGGTCATGATCAGGGTCATGAAGGTGGCCACCATGAGGAAGCCGTAGAGAGCGAGGTTCATCGCGAGTATCCCGGTGTGTGTGGTCAGGTGGCAGTGGTCAGAACGTCACGCCGATGCGCGTGCTGACGGTCTGGCCGTTGTCGGAGCCCACGAAGGCGCCGGCGCGATTGTCGGTGTTCCAGTGGATGGCGTTCAGCTGGATGCGGGTGAAGCTGTTGAGGTACCAGTTGGCGCCGATGGTCGCCGCCCAGCCTTGTCCTCCGGTGAGAATGTCGGTGTAGTCCAGGCTTTCGTAGCGCGCGGTCAGCTCGATCGCGCCGGGGCCGCCGTCGAAGATCGGCGAGAGCACGGTGGGCTGGCCGAAGCTGCCCAGACGCGGGTTGTAAGGCGGCAGGTCGCCGGTGACGAACCACCCGCCCGACACGCTCCAGGCCTTGCTGACGAAGTCGGGCCGGTCGTTGTCGAGCCGGGCATGGCGCTGGCCGGCCTCGGCCATGATCCAGAGCGGGCCGACATATCCGCCAAGCTCGGCGCCGTAGCCGGTGGTGCCGGTGCCGCCGGTCAGGGTGCCGCTCGACACGCGCAGCGCGCCGTTGAAGCGGCCGCCGATCACGGTGTTGCGCGTCAGCGTGGTGGCAGCGTCGGACAAGTGCTCGTCGAAGCCCCAGAGCCCCAGGTGCAGCACGCCGCGGTCGGTCTTGACCGGGTTCCAGTGTGCGCGGGCGAGTACGGTGCGGCTGTCGCTGGTGGTCTGGTTGCCGTCGACCCGGTCGCCGGTGACGGTGAGCGAGGCGTGGCCGGTCTTCCAGAACAGGCGCGGCATGATGCCGATCCCGTAGAAGCCGCGCTGCGGGATGATCGCGGTGGAGACGGTGCCGCGCTCCAGGAACGGCGTCGAGTCCGAGCCGGTAGAGCCTTCGAAGGCGCGGTCGTTGAACAAGTGGCCGGCGCGCACGTCATAGTCGAGGCCGGGCGCGATGCGGTCGCGCCAGCCGATGAAGGCGGTGACGATGTCCACTTCGTTCTCGGAAAAGTCGGTTTCGAACTGGTAGAAGAAGTGCGTGCCGACGCCGCCCTCCACGCCCATGCGCAGCGCGCGCATGCCGGTGATCGTCAGGTTGCGATCGTCGTAGCGCGAGCCGAAGGTGGAGCTGACATCGGCCAGGATGCGGCCGCGCGGCTTGAAGGTGAAGTTGCCGTCGGCGGAGTGGAACACCGGCAGTCCCGCGCCCCACTCGGTGGTGACGCCGGCGGTATTGGCCTCCTGCGCGCGGCCGATGTCGCGTTCGGCCGGTCCAGGGGGGACGATCTGGGGTGCGTACGGCGTGGTGACGGCAACCGCGCGCGGGAGGCGTCCGCCCGGAGATGCAGGAGCCGCTGGAGGGCTGCTGGGCGCGGCGGCGGCAAGCACCGGCGCGGCGGCAGGGGCCTCGCGCGCCTCCAGCTTGTCCAGACGCGCCTTGAGCGACGCGATCTCGGCCGCCTGTGCGCGAACCAGCGCGGCAAGATCGTCGTCACTGGGCGCTTGGGCGAGGGCGGGGGTTGCGGCCACGAGCGCGAACAGCGCGCAGCCGACGGGTACGAACTTCATTTCAGCTTGGCCCCTTCGCTAAGGATCGCGCTCCAGTCGGCCAGGAACCGCCGGCGCTTGATGGTGTCGAGGTGAACGAGAAGCTGTGGGCCGACCCGGATCGGTCGGGCCTTGCCGGGAGCCAGACGGGGCGAGCTGACGTCGCCGCGCACCGGCAGCAGCCACTGGCGCGCGAGCAGCGATTGACCGGTGCGAGACAGCAGAAAATCGAGAAACAGCTTGGCGGCCGCCGGATGTGTCGCATCGCGGGCGATGAAGGCGATACGCGAGGCGACGATCGTGTAGTCACGCGGGAAGACGACGCCAACGCGCGCGTCGCGGCGGGCAACCCGGATCGCATAAGGGCCGACCACGTTGTAGGCGATCGCCGCACGCCCTTGCGCCACCGCATCGAGCATCGGCTTGGTGGTGCGCGCCAGCAGCGGGCGCGTGGCCGCCATTGCCTGCAGCAACGATCTCGTGTCGCGGGTGATCGCGTAGTCCTCGACCAGATACTGGTAGCCGACGTCGGAGAGGGCCGGATCGTAGGTGGCGATCTTGCCGGTGAGCGCGGCGCGCCGGTTACGCAGCAGGCGTTCGAACGCCTCGTGCGTGCGCGGCACCTGGGCAGGGGGGACGAGCCGCTTGTTGTAGATTATCGCGACGGGTTCGGCGGTAACGCCATAGCCCATGTTCTTCCACACCGCGGTCGCGGGCAGGGCGGGCTTTTCCGGGCTCTGGTATGCCTGCGCGTAGCCGTCGTTGATGAGCTTGGCTTGCAGATCCATCGCGGACGACCAGACGAGGTCGGCGCTGGGCCGACGATCCCGCTTCTCTGTGACGAAGCGGCGATAGAGGGCGGTCGAGCCCAGGTCGCTGTACTGCACCTGCACGCCGGGGAAGGTGCGGTGAAAGGCGGCGATCAGCGGCGCCATCGTGCCGGCATCGGCATTGCCGTAGACGCACACGACCCGTTCTGCCCGCGCGGTCGCGATCAGGCTTTCGTAGAAGCGCGGGTACCCCGACGGGCGCTGCGCGGCCGCCGGCACGGCAAGCACCGCTATCGACAGCATGACGATCAGGTTACGCATCTCTTGCAAGCTCCTCTGGCTTCCCGGCTCTGCGATCGGGTAAGCTCGCAGTCATGGGCTATCGCACCAACCTGTCATCAACCTTTCACGCACCCGGCATGCCATGCGGATCCTGATCGTCGAGGATGACGCGGCTCTCGCGCGCAGCATCGTCGCCTTGCTGCGGGGTGCCGGTCATGCGGTGGACCACGTCGCCACCGGCGAGGACGCACTGATGGTCGTGCCGGACGAGCCGTATGGATTGATCGTGCTGGACGTCGGCCTGCCCGGGATTGACGGCTTCGAGGTGCTGTCCACGCTTCGCCGGCGCGGCGAGAAGGTGGCGGTGCTGATGCTGACGGCGCGCGATGCCCTGGACGATCGCGTGCGCGGGCTGGACCTGGGTGCCGACGACTACTTGCGCAAGCCCTTCGCGCCTGAGGAGCTGGAGGCCCGCATCCGCGCCCTTGGCCGGCGCCGCGGTGGCGATCCCACGCCGGAGCTGACGGTGGGCGCGCTGGTGCTAAACCGTTCCACTGGCGAGGCGCGGGTCGGCGAACGTCCGCTGGAACTGCGCCGGCGCGAGTGGGCCGTTCTCGATGCGCTCGCCACTCGGGCGGGTCAGATCGTCTCGCGAGAGACACTGCAGGCCGAAGTCTTCGGCTACGACGAGCCGGTCGGTCCCAATGCGATCGAGGTGAACATCACCCGGGTGCGCGGCAAGCTGGCGCCCGACGGGCCCGCGATCCGCACGGTGCGCGGAGTGGGCTACCTGCTCGATGGCCGCTGAACCGTCGGAGCGCGCGCTGGCGCTGCGCACGCGGCTGCTGGCGACCTTGATAGCGCCCCTGCTGACGATCGCGATCGTGCTCGGCCTCGCTGGGGCGACGCTGATCGCCGACGTGGTGCGCCGCACCAACGACCGCGTGCTGGGCGGTGCGCTCGGCGCGATCTCGGAAACGGTGCAGGTGGAGCGGGGCGAAGTGACGCTGGACCTGCCGCCCGCCGCTTTCGGCATGTTGGAGAACACCGAGCGCGACAACGTCTACTATCGCATCGCCGTCGGCAGCGAACTGTTGACGGGCTATGCCGACTTGCCGGCGCCGCGCATCAATGAGCTGAGCCTGGACGAGCCGCGCTTCCGCTTCGCGAGGTTTCGTGGACAGGGCATCCGCATCGCCGAAGTGCGCCGCTCCCTGCCGCGGATCGAACAGCCGGTGGTGGTGCAGGTGGCCGAGACGCTGGAGGGGCGCAACGTCCTGTGGCGCCGGCTGGTGCTGGCGCTGCTGATCGGCGAGGTGGTGCTGGTCGGCGTCGCGGTGCTGCTGGTCCGACCCGCGCTTGCCTGGAGCCTGCGGCCTCTCGACCGTCTGCGCGACGCCGTCGCTGCCCGCGACACGCATGCCACGCCGGACTTGTCGCCACTGAAACCCGGGCCGCTGCCGGTGGAGTTGCGCCCGCTCGCCAGCTCATTCGATAACCTGCTGGCGCGACTTGAGCGCGCCACTGCGGGTGTGCGGCGCTTCACCGCCGACGCTTCCCACCAGATGCGCACGCCGCTCGCCGTGCTCAAGGTGCAGGTCGCCCTGGCCCGGCGCGGCGATCCGCATGCCTTGGGTGAGATCGCCGATGTCGCCGATCGGCTCGAGCATCTCGTCACCCAGCTGCTCGCCCTGGCGAGGGCGGAAGAAGCGGGTACCTCGCCCCCGGTCGAGGAAGTGGACCTGCGGGAAGTGGCGGTCGCGGTCATCAACCGCCGCATCGCCCAGGCCATCGATGCCGGCATCGAGATCACCCTGTCCGCGCCCGAGGAGGGCGTGCTCATCGCCAGCCACCGCACGCTGCTGTTCGAGATCCTGTCGAACCTGGTCGATAATGCGATTCGCTACAATCACACAGGACGCATGGTCGCGCTCACCATCACGTCGGGCGATCGACACACCATCCTTGCCGTCGCCGATGACGGCCCCGGCCTGTCGGACGCGGACCTGGCGCGGGCGGGGGAGCGCTTCGTTCGGCTGACCACATCGGGTATCACCGAGGGCAGTGGCCTGGGGCTGGCGATCGCGCATTCCGCCGCGCAGCGCCTTGGCGCGCAATTGCAGCTCACCAATACCCACCCCGGTTTGCGCGCCGAGCTGGTATTCGAGACGCCGAAGCGATCGGGCGCGACTGCGTCGCCGCGACGGTAGCCTTCAGGACCGCTGCGGGATTTAGATATCAGGCCGTTACAGGCCTTCGCCGGTCGGGTCATTAGATGCTGCTGGCGCTGGAACACGAAGTCCCACCGTAGATGGCTGAAGCAGATCAGTAGGGTGCTTGCTTGCGGTCATCTAACAGATGGGACAGGTCCCGGGTCCAGACCCCAACAGACATGCTACATTCTCCGTGACCGTGCCTTTATGGGAACACGGGCCGGGGCGCGATGTTCGCTGGCACATGGAACCGGCATGGCAGGGTTCACGGCCATGATCCCTTCAGATAGATGGCCAGGCAAACATGACGGTCGTGCTACCATCGAGATGGTTTACGTGGCTGCCAAGCTGATCGCATACGAGTCAAATCCATGAGCGTTGCATTTCGACGGGAAAGTGATGACGAGCATCTCGAGCCCAAGTTCGAGATCCCCATTCCGCCCGGCCCCAACCTGGTCACTGCGCGGGGCCTTGCCATGATCGAGGCCAGGGTCGTCGAATTCGAAGCCGCCCTGCCTTCCTCTGGCGAAGAGGCGCAGGTCGCCAAGCTCCGCCGCGAATTGCGCTACTGGCGAACCCGGCTGGCCACTGCCCGGCTTGCCGAGGCGCCCGATGGCACGCACGTGGCGTTCGGATGCCGCGTGCGCATCAGGATGAACGGCCGGGAGCAGGACATCAGCATCGTCGGAGACGACGAGGCCGAGCCGCAGGCCGGACTGCTGGCGTTCTCGGCCCCGCTTTGCCGGGCGATCATGGATGCCGAAGTGGGCGAGCGTGTCGCCTTCGCCGGGAGGCCCGACGCGATCGAGATCCTGGCGATCGAACTGCCGCCGCAGCGCTGACCCCAGGCTACGTCAGGGCGCGCTAAGTCCAGTAGAGGATCCGCGCCGTGGGCAGTGTCTGCGCGATCCGGTCCTCCAGGAACGTGCGCAGCGCGCGCATCGTGGCGGTGTCGTAGACTTGCTTTTCGGTGCCGAACTTGGTGCGCTTGGTGACGCGGTTGGTTTCGGTCATGTCCAGCGACGAGCCCGGATACCAGCTGTCCAGCACCGCCTTGGAGCCGGCATTGTAGCGATGGGTGATCAACTCGACCGTGAGATCCAGTTCGGCCAGGCCAGACAAGGCCGAGCCTGCATCGTCCAGCAGCGCGCCATAGGCGTCCTGCCAACCTTCGGCGGCGATGATCGGGGCGATGGTCAGGCCGATGGGATAGCCGGCGATCGCCATCTTGCGCAGGGCTTGCAGCCGTTGCGCGACGGGTGCGGTGCCGCCTTCGAAGCGGGCGTAGGCACGCGGGTTCACAGAGGCGCGCATGCGGGTGCGCCCATTGTGCCGCAGGCCGAGCAGCGGCTCGACATCGGCGAACTTGCTGGTGAAGCGCAGCTGCGCCTCGGCGTTCCAGCGACCGAACCATGCGATCGCGGCCGAGAGCGAGCCGGTCAGCGCCTCCAGCGCCAGTGGGTCGGTGTAGCACGACGCCTCGAACGTCGTTCCTTCGCTGCTGCGGGCGGCATTGCGCGAAGTGATGGTGCCCTGGCCGAGATAGTCGGGCGTCACGCCGAGGATCTCGTCGAGGTTGGCGTAGACGCGCGTGATCGGCGGTCCCTTCAGCGATCCGGCGAGATAGCAGTAGCTGCAATGGGCCGGGCATCCTTCGGCAAGGTCGACGCGCCAATCGGCGCTGGGTGCGATCGGCTGCAGGCGGCGCTTGGAAGGCGGTGCTACGACCACGGCGAGCGTCGACTTCGCTTCGGCATAGGCGCGGCGGGGATCGTCAGGGAAGGCGAGGTTCAGCCGATCGCCCGGCAGTTCGACGATCTCGATGCCTCGTGCGGCGGCGCGCTCCAGGATCGCGCGGCCGTGCGCAAAGGCGCGGGCCGAGCGCGTGGCCAGCACGCGGCGTGGACGCCAGGTGGCCGCTTGCGTGCGGGTGCGTTCGGACAGCGCTTCCATGGCAGGGGAACGAGTGGGACGCAGGCGTGGTTCGCGTCTTGCCCGCAATGTCATCGCGCGCGGCCTGCCCAGGTCTTCCGTCCCTGCATCGCGCGGGCTGTGTCGCGGTATCCCGGGAACATCCGGAAGAAAGGTCCGTTACCGGCAGCAAGGCCTGGCAGGAGTCCGGTGCAACGTCGCTGCCCGGCGGCAGTTGTGCACCAGCCTCGCCTGGTTGGCGCCGGCGCCGTACTGCCGACGATGTGCAAGACGGCGCGGTTCTGGCAATCGATGAACGTGATCTTGAAATTGCCTCGCCACCGAGCCCGCCCTCGCACGATGATAGACGTGACCTGCCGACCGTTCGACGCGTGGCCATCCGGGCCGAGCCACCGCCCCGTGCCGGTGTTCGGCGCAGTGGAGAGCTGAGGTGGCGCGGTGGCTTTCCCGGCGCTCGGCCGTCGTTCCTCAGTACGAGTTCAAGCCGCACGAGCGGCCGACGATGCCCGGCTCGCCTGCCAATCCCGAGCATCCGACCTGGCGGCGCTACGCCTACTTCGCCATCGGCATCCTGATCGGTCTGACCGGCGGCCTCGGCAATGCGCTGGTCAGCGTCAACCTCAACTTCGCGCAAGGGACCCTAGGCCTCGACAGCGACCAGGCGGCCATGCTGACCGCGGTCTACCTGATGACCAACACCACCGCCAACCTGCTGCTGGTCAAGTACCGCCAGCAGTTCGGCCTGCAGCCGTTCATCCGCTATATGCTGCCGATCTACGCCGCGACGACCGTGCTGCACCTGGCGTTGCACGGCTTCTGGTCATCGCTGGCCGTGAGGGCGGCCAGCGGGTTCGCCGCTTCGGCGCTGTCGACGCTGACGCTGCTCTACATCATGCAGGGGATGCCCGCGGCCAAGCGTCTCGCGGGGATCATGATGGGCATCTCGATCCCGCAGCTGGCGACGCCGCTTGCCCGCGCGATCTCGCCGGGGCTGTTGGTCAGCGGCGACTGGCACATGCTCTACTGGTGCGAGCTGGGCCTCGCGCTCGCGACCCTTGCGGCGGTGATGTCGCTCCCGCTGCCGCCCAGCGAGCGGACCGAGGCTTTCGAGAAGGGCGACTTCATAACCGTCATGCTCCTGGCTCCGGGTCTGTGGCTGCTGATCGCGGTGCTGACCGAGGGGCGGATCGAATGGTGGACCGAGCGGCCGTGGATGGGCTGGAGCCTTGCCGCCTCGGTGATCATGATCGGCACCGCCCTGGTGCTGGAACACAAGCGAGAAAACCCGCTGATCCACACGCGATGGCTGGGCACGCGCGAGATGGGGCGGCTGATCCTGACCGCGGTGGCCGTCCGCGTGCTCCTGTCCGAGCAGGCGTTCGGCTCGATCGGGCTGCTGACCACGCTGGGCATGATCAACGACCAGATGATCGGCCTCAACCTGATCGTCGTGGTAGCCTCCGTCGCCGGGATCGTCGCGGCGGTGAAGCTGTTCGACCCGGCCGATCCCAGCCGCGCCATCCCGCTAGCGGTGCTGCTGATCGTGCTGGGCTCCTTCATGGACGCCAACACCACCAACCTCACGCGCCCGGCCAACCTCTATCTCAGCCAGGCGCTGATCGGGTTCGCCTCGCTGCTGTTCCTGGCGCATGCCATGGTGATCGGCATCTCGCGCACGCTGCTCGCAGGGCCCAAGCACTTCGTCAGCTTCATCGTGCTGTTCGGGCTCAGCCAGAGCCTGGGCGGCCTCCTCGGCAGCGCCCTGCTCGGCACTTTCCAGATCGCGCGCGAGAAGTTCCATTCGCACGAGCTGGTGCAATCGATCGTCCTCACCGATCCGCAAGTCGCCGCGCGGGTGCGGGGCACCGGCGCCAGCGTGGCGAGCGTGATCGGCGATCCGACGCTGACCAGTGCCGAAGGGGCCGCGCTGCTCGCCCGCACCGTTGCGCGTGAGGCGAACATCCTGGCCTACAACGACGTGTTCCTGCTGATCGGCGTACTTGCCACCTTGACCTTCGTGTGGAGCCTGTCGATCAGATCGGCGATCCGGCGCAGGCACGAGCTGTCGCCGGTCCTCGAATTGCAGCAGCGCGCGCAAGGTACACGGGCGGCCGCGGAGACATGATGGACCAGACCAAGCAATCCGAGCGACCCGCACCCGGGCCAGAGCGGGCCGAGCAAGCCGCGCCGGTGGCCGAGCAGTTGCCGCCCGAGGTCCAGCACCATGGCTGGCGTCCGCCTGCGAAGGGCCCCCTGACGATCGTCGCCATCGTCGTCATCGGCATCGCCGCGGTGCTGGCGATCCTCTACGCCTGGCAATTGCCGCCTTTTGCCGGGTGGGCGCAGGAAACCGACAATGCCTATGTGCGCGGCAGAGTCACGGTGATCAGTCCGCAGGTGAACGGATACATCACCAGCGTACCGGTGCAGGACTTCCAGCAGGTTCGGCAAGGCCAGATCCTCGCCACGATCGATGACCGGATCTACGCCGCGCGGGTCGCCCAGGCCAAGGCGAACGTCGCGGCGCAGCTGGCTTCGCTGGCGAACTCGCAGCAGTCCGAGCGTTCGCGCCAGGCCGCCCTGGCCGGTCGGGCGGCCGGGGTGGCGAGCGCGCGGGCGCAGGAGGTCCGGGCCGAGGCCGACATGCGCCGCGCCCAGGCGCTGGTGTCCGACGGCTCGATCTCCGCGCGCGAGTTCGATCAGACCCGCGCCGCGCTGCTGGCGGCGCAGGCCGCTGTGCGCCAGGCGCAGGCGCAGCAGGGCGTGGGCGAGCAGGACGTGCGCTCGGTCGTCGTCGGTCGCGGCGGGCTGGAGGCAGGAGTCGAGAACGCCCGCGCGGCGCTGCGGCTGGCGCAGATCGACCTCGACAACACCCGCATCCGCGCGCCGGTCGACGGTCGCTTGTCCGAAGTGGGCGTGCGGCGCGGTGCCTACGTCACGGCGGGCACGCAGCTGATGTTCCTGGTACCGCACGATCTGTGGGTCATCGCCAACTTCAAGGAGGCGCAGACGCACACCATGCGGCTGGGCCAGGCGGTGACGTTCCGTGTCGACGCGCTCGGCGGTCAGCGCCTGCGCGGCCGGATAGAGAATATCGCGCCCGCCGCCGGTTCCGAGTTCGCGGTGCTGAAGGCGGACAACGCCACCGGCAACTTCGTCAAGGTGGCGCAACGCATCGCCGTGCGCATCCGCATCGATCCGGATCAGGCCCTGGCGCAGCGCCTGCGGCCGGGCATGTCGGTCGAAGTGCGCGTGGCGACCGGGGGATGAGGCGGGCGTTCGCAAGCCTGAGCCTGGCACTACTGGCTGCGGCTTGCGCCGGGCCACGGGTGCAGACGGCGGAAGTGGAGCCGGTCACTCCACCGGCGGACTGGCGCACCCGGATTGCGGCCGAGGCTCCGATCGAAGCACGATGGTGGCGCGGCTTCGGCGATCCGCAGCTCGCAGCCGTGGTCGAGCGTGCGCTGGAGCGCAATCCGGACATCGCTATCGCCATCGGGCGAGTGCGGGAAGCGCGCGCGGCCGAGCTGAACGCACGCAGTGCCTTGTTACCGACCGTGGAGGCGTCTGGCGGAGTCAGCCAGGCGCGCTCCGTCAATGCGTTCGGCCTGCCCACCGAGGCGACCGGCGCACAGCCACAATTTCAAGCTGCCTGGGAAATCGACGCATTCGGTCGCCTGGCCGATGGCCGGGCCGCGGCGCGTGCGCAGTGGATCGCCAGCCAGGCCGCGCGCGATGCCGTGCGCCTATCGATCGCCTCCACGGCGGCCAGCGGGTACCTGACGCTGCTGGCGCTCGACGCACGTTTGACCGTTACGCGTGAGACCCTGGAGGCACGTACCGACTCCTTGCGCCTGATTCGTCGGCGTGTGGAAGAAGGGTACTCACCCAAGCTGGAACTGGAGCAGGCCGAGGCCGATTATCAGGCCGCCGCCAAGCTGGTGCCGGCGGCGCGAGAGGCGATCACGCGCCAGGAGAATGCGTTGCGGCTTCTGACCGGTGACTTGCCGGGGCCGGTCGATCGCGGCGCCTCGCTGAGCACCCTGGTCACCGCTCCGATTCCCGAAGGGCTGCCGTCGCAGCTCCTCGCCCGTCGCCCCGACGTGGCGCAGGCGGAGCAGACGCTGGTCGCCGCCGATCGGTCGCTATCCGCCGCGCGCAAGCGCTTCCTGCCGACAGTGCGGCTGACCGGCGCTGCGGGCGCGGCAATCTCGTCCTTGCTGGACGATCCGGTCACGATCTGGTCGATCGGCGGCAGCGTGCTCGCGCCCCTGTTCCAAGGCGGCCGGCTGCGCGCGGGCGTGGAGGGCGCTGCCGCTCAGCGCGATCAGGCGGCCGAGAGCTACCGCCGCACCGCGCTGACAGCTTTTCGCGAAGTGGACGACGCACTCGCCGGCGTCATCAGCGCCGATGCCCAGTTGCGCATTGGCACCGCCCAGCGCGCTGCGCTCGCCGAAAGCTACCGCCTCGCCCGCAACCGCTATCGTGCGGGCTATTCGCCCTTTCTGGAAGAACTCGACGCCCAGCGCGGGCTGCTCGCCGCCGAGCTGGCGCTGGTGCAGACCCGCGCCGATGCGCTCACGGCAAGGGTGACGCTCTATCGTGCGCTGGGTGGCGGGTGGAGTGGGGAAGCGCTGGAGCGGTGAGGTTAGGACAAGGTCAGGCTGCAGCGTAGATCGCGGGCCGGTATCGCGCTTCGGGGATCGGCAGGCCCCGCTCTGCGGCGATCTCAAGCCACAAGGCTACCGCAACCTCCGCTTCCGCGACTGCCTCTGCTGCGGTGTCACCATGCGCCGAGCAGGGCTTCAGGTCGGGAACATCGGCAATCCAGCACCCGTCATCTGCGGCCCAGAATACATTTATGTGATAGTGGTGGCTCATCGGTCCTTCAGTGTCAGTCCGAACTCCTCGATCATATCGAGTAATTCCCGAACCTGATAGCGTTTTGCGTCAGCACCCTTCGGTTGAACGACGAGGAGCTTGGTGCAATCGGGGTGTGCAAAGCAGCGATGACTGCCGCGTTGTCGCGCCTCCTCAAAGCCGAAAGCCTCGATCAAAGCAATAAAGTCTCGGAAGGCTACTGATCGAGAAGTCGATTGTAAAAGCAGCTCATAAAGTTTGGCGGGTCTGACCATGTTGCCTCGCGAAGGGATATGACGCGATCAAACTGGACCGGAGTTGCTATGTCAAACTGCGGCAAACGGCTGGATCTCCCGATCCGTGACGCCCCTTAACCTCTTAATACGTTCTTAGGCTTCCGAGGAGTTCCGAACGTCTGAACGGTTGTGCCATTTGGGTGAGGGTGCCGGAACTTTTTTCCACAGCTGAGTACTCACTTCCCGAACTTCCGTTGCGTCTTGCCGTATCGCATCTTGCGGGTGCCCGGCTTGCCCTCGTTGCTCCGACCAACAAGCGGCGCCTTCTTGTCCTTGTCGGGCAGGCCCAGCTCCTCGCCTTCCAGCTTGCGGATCTCGTCGCGCAGGCGGCCGGCTTCCTCGAACTCGAGGTCGGCGGCGGCGGCGCGCATCTTCTTTTCGAGTTCCTCGATGTAGCCGCGCAGGTTGTGGCCGACCAAGTTGTTCTGGCCTTCCGCATCGATGTCGATGAGCACGCCGTCGCGGCTGGCGGTGTCGGCGACGATGTCGGCGATGCGGCGCTTGATCGTCTGCGGGGTGATGCCGTTGGCCTCGTTGAACTCCTGCTGCCGGGCGCGGCGGCGGTCGGTCTCGGCGATCGCGCGCTCCATGGAGCCGGTCATGCGGTCGGCGTATAGGATCACGCGGCCTTCCACGTTGCGCGCGGCGCGGCCGATGGTCTGGATCAGCGAGGTTTCGGAGCGCAGGAAGCCTTCCTTGTCGGCATCGAGGATGCAGACCAGGCCGCATTCGGGGATGTCGAGACCTTCGCGCAGCAGGTTGATGCCGATCAGCACGTCGTAGACGCCGAGGCGCAGGTCGCGGATCAGCTCGATACGCTCCAGCGTCTCGACGTCGGAGTGCATGTAGCGCACGCGCACGCCCTGCTCGTGCATGAACTCGGTCAGGTCCTCGGCCATGCGCTTGGTCAGGGTGGTGACGAGCGTGCGGAAGCCTTCCTTCGCGGTCTTCTTGCACTCCTCGATGCAGTCCTGCACCTGGTCCTCGACCGGACGGATCTCCACCGGTGGATCGATCAGGCCGGTCGGGCGGATCACCTGCTCGGCGAAGACGCCGCCCGATTGCTCGATCTCCCAGCCGCCGGGCGTGGCCGAAACGGCGATTGTCTGCGGGCGCATCGCGTCCCATTCGTTGAACCGCAGGGGGCGGTTGTCGATACAGCTGGGCAGCCGGAAGCCGTACTCGGCCAGCGTGATCTTGCGCCGGTGGTCGCCCCTGGCCATCGCGCCGACTTGCGGCACGGTCTGGTGGCTCTCGTCCACGAACAGCAGGGCGTTGTCGGGCAGGTACTCGAACAGCGTCGGCGGCGGCTCGCCCGGCAGGCGGCCGGTGAGGAAGCGGCTGTAGTTCTCGATGCCGTTGCACGATCCGGTGGCGGCGATCATCTCCAGATCGAAGTTGGTGCGCTGCTCCAAACGTTGCGCCTCAAGCAGGCGGCCTTCGGCCTCCAGCTCCTTCAGTCGCTCGGTCAGCTCGAACTGGATGGCGTCAGCCGCCTGCTTCATCGTCGGCCCGGGCGTGACGTAGTGCGAGTTGGCATAGACGCGCACGGAGCTCAGGCTCTGGCCCTTCTTGCCTGTCAGCGGATCGAACTCGGCGATGTCCTCGATCTCGTCTCCGAAGAAGCTGATGCGCCAGGCGGTGTCCTCCAGGTGCGAGGGGAAGATCTCCAGGCTGTCGCCCCGCACGCGGAAGTTACCGCGCGCGAAGGCGACGTCGTTGCGCTTGTACTGCAGCGCCACCAGCTTGCGGATCGTCTCGCTCTGGTCGGCAGTGCCGCCTTTCTTGAGGTCGAAGATCATCGCCGAGTAGGTCTCGACCGAGCCGATGCCGTAGAGGCACGAAACGGAGGCGACGATGATGACGTCGTCCCGTTCCAGCAAAGCCCGCGTCGCCGAGTGGCGCATGCGGTCGATCGCCTCGTTCACCGAGCTTTCCTTCTCGATGTAGGTGTCCGACCGCGGCACGTAGGCTTCGGGCTGGTAATAGTCGTAGTACGAGACGAAGTACTCGACCGCATTGTCCGGGAAGAAGTCGCGGAACTCGGCATAGAGCTGCGCGGCCAGGATCTTGTTGGGCGCCAGGATCAGGGCAGGGCGCTGCAGTTCCTCGATCACCTTGGCCATGGTGAAGGTCTTGCCCGAGCCGGTGACGCCCAGCAGCGTCTGCGTTTTCTCGCCTTCTAGCGCCGCGGCGACGAGATCGGCGATCGCCGTCGGCTGGTCGCCCGCGGGTTCGTAGTCCGACTGGATGACGAACCGCTTGCCCGGCAGCGACTTCTCGGGCCGCTGCGGCTTGTGCGGCACGAAGTTGCCAGAGGTATCCGGTTCTTCGAGACCGCGGCGAATGACGAGTTCTGACATGGCGGAACATATGGGGTATGTGGACGGCGGCTGCAATGTGGCCGCGGCATCGCCTCGGCAGTCATCTTCCATTCACGCGGTGCCGGCGACAGGCTATCACCTATTCGATCGCGACGACCTTCCCAGGAACAAGAGGGAGGCGCCGGGATCGCACGTCATGCACGGGTCGCGCAAAGGGAAGGAACCGTCATGATCGCCGTGCGTCGTACCTGCCTGCTGTTCCCGGTCGCCGCCGCTATGGCGTTGGCCGGTTGCGGCATGTGCAAGGATCCCAAGGTGCGGTTCGACGGCTACTACCTGGCGGCAAAAGAGCCTTTGGGCGCCGCGCCCACACTTGGATGACAGTTTGATTACACTCGTCTGGTTCAGGTGACGTTGCTCACGCCATGCGATAGCGGAAACCTTCGATCCCCGCTCGGCGTTGGCTGGCGGTTGGCATGTACCGACGGTGAGCAGGCAGGCAAGTGGCGATAACCGCGAACGATTTCTGGAGACTGGCAGGCGAGCGGGCGGTCCGTGCGCGCGGGGAAATCGCGCGGCGTTCGGCCTTGGCGCGCGAGCCGCGACCCGAAGGCGTGCGCGCACCGCCGTTGCGCTTCCTGTGGGGCGAACTGGCATCGCTGCGGCGCGGAGCTGGGCGCAGGGGAACGAGTCAACCCGCCCTGGCTCTGCGACCGCAGCCCGTCATGCTTCTGCCCGGCTTCGGCGCGCACCCTGCGCGCATGCGGCCGCTTGCCGATGCGCTGCGCGCCGCAGGGCACGAGGTGCACGAATGGGGCCTGGGCTTCAACTTGGGCCCGTCCGAGCAGAACTTCGCCTTCCTCATGCGCCGCGTCGGCATGCTGGCGCGCCAGCACCAGGCGCCTGTCGCGCTGGTCGGCTGGAGTCTCGGCGGCCTGTTCGCGCGCGAGATCGCGCGGCGGCAGCCCGATTCCGTGTCCTGCGTCATCACCATGGGGACGCCGTTTTCGGGCAGCCTGCGCGCCAACAATGCCTGGCGCGCCTATCAGGTGATCACCGGGCACTCCGTGGATGCGCCGCCGGTCGAGTGCGAGCTGCGCGGCAAGCCACCGGTGCCGACCATCGCCTTGTGGAGCCCGCGCGACGGCGTCGTGCACCCACGCTCCGCGGCCGGCTGGCCGGATGAGCGCGACCAGGCGGTGGCGCTGCGCTGCACCCATCTGGGGTTCGCCTCCGCGCCCGAAGTCAGCGCGGAGATCGTGCGGCAGCTCGATCGGGTCTGACGCTGCCGCGCAGGAGCGGTTCGTTCCGGACCCGATAAGGGGCGTTTCGTGGCTCGCACTGTCCCAGCGTTTCTCGCGCTTACCCAAACGTTTCGTCGCACATACCAACGGTCCGCCTCATCTCCCGGAACGATCGGACTCGCCTCCCGGTTAAAAGCCTCGGCTGCTCCAGCCGAACGATAAGGGAGACGATCCATGACCAAGGCATCCGCGATCTTCGACACCCATGCCGAGGCCGAACGCGCCGTTTCCGAGCTGCGTGGGCTGGGCATCAACGACACCGACCTCTCGGTCATCGCGCACCATGGTGGCACTACCACCGCGCGCTCCGGCGATGGCGAGATCACCGATGAGCACCACCGCAACGTCCTGCGCGGTATCCTCGGCGGCGGCGCTCTGGGCGCGGGCCTCGGCGTCGCGGCGCTTGCCATTCCGGGTGTCGGCCCGCTGGCTGCCGCGGGCGCGATCGCGGCCTCGGCGGTTCCCGAAGCGGTCGGCCTCGGCGCCCTGATCGGCGCGATCGGCGGCACGCTCAACGAGACGCTCACCAAGCACGGCGTCAGCGAAGAGGATGCGGGCTACTACAACGATCGCCTGAAGAACGGCGCGGTGGTCGTCACGGTCGAGGACACCGGCGCGGACTCCGAGCAGGTGCGGCAGGTGCTCTACCGCAACGGCGGGCACAATGCCTCGCAGGCGCGTGCCTCGGCATACTGAGGCGCTGCGAACAGTCGGGCCGGTCCACGAGATGGTAGCGATGCACAAGCGGACGATCCCAGTGATCCTCGCCGGCCTGGTGCTTGCCGGCTGCGGCAGTTCGGCAACCACCAATGCGGGCGAGTTGCCCGGCGAGGCGCAAGTCTCGCCCGCACCCATGCCGGAACCCGTGGCGGTCCGGTCGACACAGCCCGCCCCACGTCAACGGTCCGCACCGATCGCATCGACCCAGAAGGGGGTGGTGGGTGCGCAGGCGATCCTGGCAACGTGGGCGCAGGCGCTGGAAACCCACGATTTCGGGCGGGCCTGGGTCCAGTTCAGCCACCCGCCAGCGGCCCGCGACGCCTTCGCCCGCTGGTGGCGTCGCTATCGCACGATCCGCGTCACGACAGGGCCTGGCGAGATGGAGGGGGCGGCGGGTTCAAGCTACTACACCGCGCCCGCCACTATAAGCGGAGTCGACCTGCGGGGACGCGCCTATCTGCTGCAGGGCGATGTCGTGCTGCGGCGGGTCAACGATGTCGACGGCGCGACTCCGGCGGAGTTGCGCTGGCACATCGAGAGCGCCGACCTGAAGAACGTGCTTCCCTGACGCTCAGGTATCGATATCGCTGAGCACCGCAGCGCGCAGTTCGGCGATCCCCAGGCCCTTTTCCGAGGAGGTGACATGCACCATCGGGAACGCGGCCGAGTGCTTACGCGCCTCGACCTGCGTGCGCGCGGTGACCTCTTCGAGCTCGCTGGCCTTGATCTTGTCCGCCTTGGTGAGGACGATGCGATAGCCGACCGCGGCCTGGTCAAGCATCTCCATCATCTCGGCATCGACCGACTTCACGCCGTGGCGCGCGTCGACCAGCAGCAGCGTGCGCTTCAGCACCACGCGCCCGCGCAAATAGTCGCGCACCAGGCGGCGCCACTGCTCGACTACCGCGGTCGGGGCCTTGGCGAAGCCATAGCCGGGCATGTCGACCAGCCGGAACACACGCGGCTCGCCCACGTCAAAGAAGTTCAGCTCTTGCGTGCGGCCCGGCGTCACTGAAGTGCGCGCGATCGCCTTGCGGTTGGTCAGCGCGTTCAGCAGCGAGGACTTGCCCACGTTCGAGCGACCGCATAGCGCGATCTCCGGGCTCTCCGGCTCGGGCAGGAACTTGAGCTGCGGGGCGCTGAGCAGGAACTCGACCGGACCGGCAAACAGCTTGCGGGCGCGTTCGAGGTGTTCGGTTTCGTCGGTCATGAATGAAGCTCCGACTCGCATATGATACGCGGGCAAATGTATCGTCGCCCCCGCGCAGGCGGGGGTCCCGCTTCTTGTTGGCATGCCGCTCGCAAGAAGGAACAAGCGGGGTCCCCGCCTGCGCGGCGGCGACAAAGATCAGGAGCTCCAACTAAGGCCGGCACGGGCGTCCCGAGCAGCTGCAATCCAGCAAGGCCCGGCGTCACCCCTTCGCCGCCGCCCGCTTCTTGTCGGCCGCTTCCTTTTCCGCCTGCGCCCGCAATGCCGGATTGCGGCTGTAGAGGAACTGCTGCTGCGCGATCGTCAGCAAGTTCGACGTGCACCAGTAGATCAGCAGGCCCGCCGCGAATGGGGCCATGATGAACATCATCAGCCACGGCATCAGCATCATGACCTGCTGCTGGGCCGGATCGCCCGTCGCGGGGTTCAGCTTGAACTGCAGGAACATGGTGATGCCCAGGATCACCGCCAGCACGCCGATCGCCAGGAAGCTGGGCGGCGTGAACGGCAGCAGGCCGAACAGGTTGAGGATGTGCAGCGGATCGGGCGCCGACAGGTCCTTGATCCACAGCACGAACGGCTGGTGGCGCATTTCGATCGCCAACATCAGCGTCTTGTAGAGCGCGAAGAAGATCGGGATCTGCAGGAAGATGGGCAGGCAGCCGGCGAGCGGGTTCACCTTCTCCTGCTTGTACAGCTCCATGATCTTCTGCTGCTGCGTTGGCTTGTCGTCCTTGTAGCGGTCCTGGATCGCCTTCATCTTGGGCTGGATCGCCTTCATGGCGGCCATGGAGGCGAACTGGCGCTGGGCGACCGGGAACATGATCCCGCGCACGATGCAGGTCAGCAGGATGATGGCGACGCCGAAGTTGCCGGTCAGGCGGAACAGCGAGGTGAGCAGCCAGAAGATCGGCTTCTCGAACCAGCGGAACCAGCCCCAGTCGATCGACAGGCCGAAGTTGGTGATGCCACCTTCCTCATAGCGGTCGAGCACCAGGTGTTCCTTGGCGCCGGCGAACAGCTTGGTGGTGCGCGCCAGCTGCTGGCCGGGCTGCACCACCGCCTTGTCATAGACCAGATCGGATCGGAACAGCGAGTTGCCGAGCGATCGGAACGTGCCCGCCGCCGTGTTGCCGACGGGGGCGAGTGCCGACATCCAGTAGACGTCGGTGAAGCCGATCCAGTCGGTGCGGCCGGGTTTCGCCACGGTGCCGCTCTCGAGCACATCGGAGTAGTTGGTGTTGAACGCCACCGATCCGTCGAAGGCGCCGATCGGGCCCGAGTGGACGTTCCAGGTGTCGAGGCTGGCGGTCTGGTCGGTGCGGTTGATCAGGCCGAAAGGCTGCACGGTGACCGGCTCCTGGCCGGCGTTGGCGACGCGCTGCGTGGCGGTGATCAGATAATCGTTGTCGATTGCGAACGTGATCGCGAACGTCTGCCCGGCGCCGTTCTGCGCGGTCAGTGTCACTGGCGATTGCGGGGTCAGCTTCGCGCCGGCCGGCGCGGTCCAGACGGTGTTGGCGTTGGGCGTGGCGACGCCATCGCCGACCCAGCCGAACTGCGCGAACTGCTGCGCCGGAGTGCCCGCGGGTGAGTAGATGCGGACCGGACCCGAGTCCTTCTTCACCGTCTCGCGATGGCGGTTGAGAACCAGGTCGTCGAGAATCGCGCCCTTGAGGTTGATCGAGCCCGAGACGCCCGGCGCCGCGATCGGCACCCGGCTCGCGGAGGTGAGCGCGGTCTTGAGGTCCTGCGCCTCCAGCTGCACTTCGGCCGCATCGCGCAAGCCGCCTTCGCGGCTCGGCTTCAATGGGCTAACTGCCTTGTCGGCGCCGCCGTTCTGGACCACTTGCGTGGGCGTCTTGCTCTGCGGGTAGAAGTAGCCGACGCCTGCGTCCCATCCGAACAGGACGAGCGCGGTGAGCAGGACCGCCAGGATGATGTTACGCTGATTTTCCACGAAGCCTGCTTTTTTCCGTTACTTGCGGCCGCCAGATGGCGACAGGGCACGAGGTTCAGGGCCTATGGCCTAAGGAACCGGATCCGGCCCGTGCCCACCCCATGGGTGGCAGCGCAATATACGCTTGATCGCCAGCCAGCCACCCTTAATCGCACCGTGCTTTCCCAGCGCCTCGATCGCGTACTGCGAGCACGAGGGCGCGAAGCGGCAGGTCGGCGGCATGATTGCGGACGGTCCCAATTGCCATGCCCGCGCGACCAGGATCAGCGTGCGGCGGGGCAGGTCCGACAGCTTCACTTGCGCTTGCCTCTTCTCGGCCGCGGTAAATCGCCTTTGCCGGCCTGGGCGCGGGTAAGGGCGGCCACGAGTTCGTCACGGAGCAGCGCGTAGTCCCGCTCGACCCCGCCATCGCGGCCGATCAGCACGTGATCGGTGTCGGCAAGGCCATGGAGCGGCAATACCTCGCGCGCGAGCGCCCGGAAGCGGCGCTTCATGCGGTTGCGCACCACGGCGTTGCCGATCTTCTTGGTGACGGTAATGCCCAGGCGCCGGCCCTGGCCCTGGTTGCCACGCGCCAGCAGCACGAAGCCCGGCCGCGCCACGCGCAAGCCGGCGTTTGCGGCCACGAAGTCGGCCCGCCGCGTCATCATGATGAAAGGTGCAGCCACGAGCCTGCCGCTTGCCGCCGCGCGTTCTGCACCAAACAAAGCGGCACCGCACCTCGCCCCCGCGCCCCATCACGAGGCCAACGGAGGCGAGATGCGGCGCCGCCAAGCAGGGGCATCACGCCCCGGCGCGAGCCTGAATCAGGCCGACAGCTTCTTGCGGCCGCGTGCACGACGCGCGCGCAGCACCTTGCGGCCGCCGGGGGTCGCCAGACGAGCACGGAAGCCGTGACGGCGGGCGCGGACGAGGCGGCTGGGCTGGAACGTGCGCTTCATGACGAAACCTCAAAATGGGCGCCATCGCGGCGCATGCAAACGGGACGAACAAAAGGGCCGCCCTTGCGAGCGACCGTGATCAGGCTGGCGCGGTTAGATGAGGTGGCGATTCGAGTCAAGGTGACGCTGTCCTCCCCGGCACGGGGAGGGGGACTATGCGCAGCATGGTGGAGGGGAGTCTCGTCATGCGGAAGGGTACTTGAATGCGCGCCAACTGTCTGCTTGCGGACGTGAGTCCCCTCCACCACTCGCTGCGCGAGCGGTCCCCCTCCCCGTGCCGGGGAGGACAATGTCGCCCCACTTACAAAGTTGTAACTCGACACCTCCCCGCCGCCCTCGCACAGTCGCCCGGCGCAGGGGAGGGCAAGCCGGATGGTCGCGCTGGTATCGACGGTGGCCTACCTCGGCCTGGAGGCGCGTAGCGTCGAGGTGCAGTGCCAGGTCGCGCCGGGCATGCCGGCCTTCCACGTCGTCGGCCTGCCCGACAAGGCGGTGGGCGAGAGCCGCCAGCGCGTCACCGCCGCGCTCTCCGCCATGGGTTTGGCGCTGCCGCCCAAGCGCATCACCATCAATCTCTCACCCGCCGACTTGCCCAAGGAGGGCTCGCATTACGACCTGCCGATCGCGCTGGCGCTGCTCGCCGCGATGGGCGTGGCCGATGCCGAGCAACTGGCTGACTTCGTCGCGGTGGGCGAGCTGGCGCTCGATGGACGGGTGATCCCGTCGCCCGGTGTGTTGCTCGCCGCGCTCCATGCCAGCGCCGCCGACAAGGGGCTGATCTGCCCGGCCGCGCAAGGCTCCGAGGCGCGTTGGGCGAGCGGAGTGCCGGTGGTCGCCGCGCCCAACCTCATCAGCCTCCTGAACCACCTCAAGGGCACGCAAGTGCTGCCGACACCCGAGCCCGGTCATGCCGATCCGCCCACACGCGGCCCGGACTTGCGGCAGGTCAAGGGCCAGGAAACCGCCAAGCGGGCGCTGGAGATCGCCGCCGCAGGATCGCACAACCTCCTGCTGATCGGCCCGCCCGGCTCGGGCAAGTCGCTGCTGGCAAGCTGCCTGCCCGGCATCCTGCCGCCGCTCACCCCAGCCGAGGCGCTGGAAACCTCGATGGTGGCGAGTGTCGCGGGCACGCTGGAAGACGGTCGCATCAGCCGTGCGCGCCCATACCGCGCGCCGCATCACTCCGCCTCCATGGCGGCGCTGACCGGCGGCGGCTTGCGGGTGAAGCCGGGTGAGGTGTCGATGGCGCATCTGGGCGTGCTGTTCCTCGACGAACTGCCCGAGTTCCAGCGTGCCGTGCTCGATTCGCTGCGCCAGCCGCTGGAAACCGGCGAAGTCTCCGTCGCGCGCGCCAACGCGCATGTCACCTACCCGGCGCGGGTGCAGCTCGTCGCCGCGATGAACCCGTGCCGCTGCGGGCACCTGGGCGACCCGGCGCTGGGCTGCAGCCGTGCGCCCCGCTGCGCCGCCGACTACCAGGGCAAGGTGTCGGGACCTCTGCTCGACCGCATCGACTTGCACATCGAAGTCGACCCCGTCAGCGCTGCCGACCTCTCGCTCCCGCCACCGGCCGAGGGCAGCGAGCACGTCGCCGCCCGCGTCGCCCGCGCCCGCGCGATCCAGACCGCGCGGCTCGAGGGCACCCCCGCGCGCACCAATGCCGAGCTCGACGGCGAGGCCCTCGACAGCCATGCGACCCCCGACGAGGCCGGCCGCAAGCTGCTCATCCAGGCGGCCGAGGCCATGCGCCTCTCGGCCCGGGGCTACACGCGGATCCTGCGCGTCGCGCGCACGATCGCCGATCTGGCCGGTGCGGAACGGGTCGGCCGCATTCACGTGGCCGAGGCGCTGAGCTATCGCCGGCAGGCGCCGCGGGCCTGATCCTCTCGCGCAGGGGAGTCAGCGGGGCAACGACTGCCGTTCATCCTCGACACGCCGTGGCTGAACCTCTAGGCGCGGCCATGCAGCAAGAGGGACGCCGCCCATGAAGCTGATCATCGGCAACAAGAACTATTCGAGCTGGAGCCTCAGGGCCTGGCTCGCCGTGAAGCAATCGGGGCTGGGCTTCGAGGAACTGACCGTGCCCATCCTCGGGGAGGATTGGGAGGAGCGCAAGCGCAGCGCCGAGGAACTCGCGCCCTCGTCGGGCAAGGTTCCCGTGCTGTGGGACGGCGACGCGGTGGTGTGGGACAGTCTCGCCATCATCGAATACCTGGCCGACAAAGTCGGGCGCGATCGGTTCTGGCCCAAGGATGACGCGCCGCGGGCCATGGCTCGCTCGATGGTGGCGGAAATGCACTCCAGCTACCTCCCGCTGCGCCGCACCTGCCCGATGAACGTGCGCGGGCAAGTGAGTGGGCTGGAGATCGACGGCGACGTGCGCGCCGACATCGTGCGCATCCTGACGCTCTGGGCCGAGGCGCGCGCACGCTTCGGCAAGGGCGGCCCGTTCCTCTTCGGCACGTTCTGCGCCGCCGACGTGATCTACGCGCCGGTGGTGAGCCGCTTCCGCACTTACGGCGTCGGCGTGCCGGGGTTCGCCGCATCCTACATGCAGGCGGTTTGGGAGCACGAATGGATGCGCCAGTGGGTGGCCGCCGCCGAAGCCGAGCAATGGGTGATCGAGCAGTACGAAGTGCCGGCCGGCCAATGATGCGCCGGCCAATGATGCGCCGGCTTGCCTTGCTGCTGGCGGCATGCGCGAGCCTGTGGACGGCGCCGGTGCTGGCCTGGGGCGCTTACGGCCACCGCACCGTCGCGGCGATCGCGCTGGAGAACGTCAAGCCGGCGACCCGTGCGCGGATCGCCGTGCTGCTGCGGCAGGAGCGCCAGCTCGGCACGCCCAAGTGCCGCGTGCGCAGTCTTGAGGACGCAGCGGTCTGGCCCGATTGCATCAAGGGCGAGGGCTGGCGCTGGGGCTATGCCTCGCCCTGGCACTATCAGGATGAGCCGGTGTGCGGCACGTTCGACATCAAGCGCGACTGCGCCAACGGCAACTGCGTGACCGCCCAGATAGAGCGCAACCGCCGCATCTTGACCGACCGCACGCTGCCGCAGGCGCAGCGGCTGGAGGCGCTGGCGTTCCTGGCGCACTTCGTCGGCGACATCCACCAGCCGCTCCACGGCGCCGACAACCACGACCAGGGCGGCAATGCAGTGAAGTCCAGCTACGGCATCGTGCCGGGCAAGAACCTCCATTCGATCTGGGACACGGTGATGACCGAGCGGGCGATCTCGTCCGCGCGCCCGCCGCTGGTGCGCCGCTACGATGCGGCCGAGCGCACCAGGCTGGGCGGAGGAACGCCCGAGGACTGGCTGCGCGAGAGCTGGCAGATCGCACGCGACTTTCTCTATCCGCTGGCATTCGGGGGCAAGCTGCCGTGCGCGCAGGACGGCAAGGGCGAGGAGCCCAGGCAGGTGACCTGGCCCGAGCCGGCAATCGAAGCGAGCCTGCCGATCGTCGAGCAGCGCATCGAGCAAGCCGGGTTGCGCCTGGCGCGAATGCTGGATGCGGCTTTGGCGTGAGGGTGAGGCGAGCGCGCAGGCCCTTCTACCACCGCCTATCGCTCACAACCCGTGCAGCGCGCGCATGCAGTTGGCGAGCCAGCGTCCGGAGCTAGGCCTTCGGGTACAATGTCCCATCCTTGTGCAGGTAGTTCTCGCCGGCGAACATCATGTCGATGTCCGCGTAGCCGCCGCTCCCATACGGGTTGCCGGCGCTGACCGCCACGAAGGTGCAGGGCGCGTCGCTTTCGTTCACCAGATGGTGCGAGATGCCATCGCCGGCCGCCCACACGCACGTATCGCCCGGCCCCAGCCGCGTGCGAGTCGGCGGCTCGCCCTCCGGTCCCTCGATGAGCACGGCTTGCCCTGTGATCATCACCAGCAGTTCGTCCTCGTCGTCGTGCCAGTGGCGCTGGCTGGACCAGGCGCCCGGTTCCAGCGTGACATGGCTGGCGCCGAGCGCGGTGAGGCCGAACGCGGGGCCGATCCGGCGGTACCAGCGGCCCGCCACCGGCGCGTCGAAGGGCGCGGGGTAGCCGGTGCGGTTGGTGGCGGCGATCGCTTCGGGGTCGAGCCTGGGCATGGGTCCTCGCGCACTTGTGTGGGGTGACACGCATATGCGATGGGACCGGCATGAGCCAGACCGCTGCGACCTCACCCGCCCCGACCGTTGCGCAGATGGCGCAGGCACTCATGGCTTGCCCCAGCGTGACGCCGGCGACCGGTGCGGTGTTCGACTGCCTGGAGGGCCAACTCGCCCCGCTCGGCTTCGAGGTGATCCGCTTCCTGGCCGGCGAGGCGCCCGACGGTCCGGTCGAGAACATGCTGGCGATCCGGCGCGGGCCGGAGGGTTCGCGCCACTTCGCCTTCGCCGGCCACCTCGACGTGGTGCCACCCGGCGAGGGCTGGACCAGCGCTCCGTTCGCGCCCGAGGTCCGCGGCGAGCTGCTCTACGGTCGCGGCGCCGTCGACATGAAGGGCTCGATCGCCGCGATGGCAGCCGCCGCGCGCGAGATCCCGGTCGAGGCGGGTACGCTCAGTTTCGTGATCACCGGAGACGAGGAGGGCCCGGCCCGCTTCGGCACGCTCGCCCTGATCGAGCGAATGCGCGAGCTCGGCGCTATTCCGGACTTGTGCCTGGTCGGCGAGCCGACCTCGGTCAACCGTCTGGGCGACACCGTGAAGATCGGCCGGCGTGGGTCGATCAACGTGTTCCTCGATGTCGAGGGCGTGCAGGGCCACGTCGCCTATCCGCACCTTGCCGACAATCCGATCACGCGCCTGGTGGCCATGCTCGCCGAGCTCAAGGCCATGCCGCTGGACGATGGGACGGACTGGTTCCAGGCCTCCAACCTCGAAGTGACGGACCTCACCGTCGGCAATCCGGCGCATAACGTAATCCCCGCCAAGGCGAGCGCGCGCATCTCGATCCGCTTCAACGACCGGCATACCGGCGCGGGCCTGGCCGAGCGGGTCGCCGAAGTGGCCGCGCGTCATGGCGGCACCGCCCGGCCGCTGATCTCGGGCGAGGCGTTCCTGACGCCGCCCGGCGCGTTCTCGGACATGGTGTCGGGCGCGATCGCGGCAGAGACCGGGGTGACGGCAGAGCTGTCGACGAGCGGCGGCACATCCGATGCTCGGTTCCTGAAGGACCTGTCGCCGGTGATCGAGTTCGGGCTGTGCAACGCGACGATGCACAAGCTGGACGAGGCCGTGGCGGTGGCGGACCTCGAGGCGCTGGCGCGTATCTATCGGCGGATCGCCGAGGCGGCGCTGGCGGGGTGATGTGGCCACCCCGGATCGGGGAGGCCAACGGCGCCTGACCTAGATCCTCCCCTGGAAGGGGAGGGGCACCGCCAGCGCAGCTGGTGGTGGAGGGGTGTAACCCTCTCGGTCGGGCGCTACTCGGGCGGTGACACTCCTAAGTCACGCACTACGTGCGCGCCACCTCCCCTTGCAGGGGGGGATCTGGGCGACTTACCCGTCCCTTCCATAAACATCAGGCCGGAACGCCAAGCCCGTCTTGTCGCCGGTTGCCGTCAGATAGGTCAGGTACACCGGCACCTGCAGCGGCAGCGGCACGGCCTGCTCGCGCTGCCTGGTGGCGGTGGGCACCGGCCTTTGCAGCAGCCAGCGGCCAAGCAGGCCGGCGTTCTCAAGCCGGATGCAGCCGTTGCTGAAGTGTCGGTCCGGCTTGGCGAGCAAGTCGCGTCGCGGCGTGTCGTGGAGGTAGATGCCCTCGTCGTTGGGGAACAGGAACTTGACGCGGCCCATCGAGTTCGCCGTGCCCGGAAGTTCGCGCAGGCGCACTTCCTGGGTGCCGGCGGCAACCGCCTGCCAGTCGATCGCGCTTTCGGGCACGACGCGGGCGTTCGCGCTCCAGTCGGTCAGCGCTTCCATGCGCAGGGACGCCAGCGAGCGTCCTGCCAGCACCTTGGGCGCGATCGAGTTGCGCGCCAGGTAGGTGGGCACGTTCCAGTAGGGATTGAGGATCGCCCACTGCAACGAGCCGGCCATCATCGGCGTCTGCGTTTCCCGGGCGCCGACCACCACGCGCATGGTGCCGACCTGACGCCCGGCCTCGTAGAACCACAGCTGGCCGGAGGAGGCATCGACCTCGATGTGCCGCACGTAAGGCCCGGGCAGCAGCCGCGCACGGTCGAGGTTCAGTGCCAGCCGGTCCCAGGTATCGTCGGACGCGTGGAGCGCCTGGCCGGCCAGCTTGCGCAGCCGCACGTACTGCGGGCTCATCCAGCCCATCTGCGCCACGTAGTCGCCGAAGGAGTCCGGGAAGGCGGCGGCACGCAGCGCCTCGTCGGGCCGCAGCTTGTCGGGCTTGAGCTTGGGATCGGCCCAGATGATCCGCACGTTGGACCGCTTCTGGTCGGCCACATAGCGGGCGAAGGCTTTCGAAAGCAGCACCTCGGCCCGCGCGATATCCGTGAACGAGCCGCTGAGCGCCTGCGCGATGGCTTCGCGCAGCTTTTCGGGATCGTAGCGCGAGGGATTGAGCCCGTCTTGCTCGGCGGTAACGAGATAGTCGATGAAAATGCCGGCGGTCGGGCCGATGCGGTTGCCGACTGTCCATAGCGGGTGATAGCCGCGCTCGGCGTAGAAGCGCTTCACGTCGCCGCCCGCTTCCTCGCGAATGGCGGCGAGCAGGGCAGGATCGACAGGTGCGGGCTTGGGCTTCGGCTTGGCGGTTCGCTTCGGGCTGGCGCGCTTGGCCTTGGCCTTGCCGCGCTTCGCAGGCGCCTTCGCCGTGGCTTCGCTCGCCACCAAGGCTCCCGCCGCCAGAACGGCGACGGGAGTGCTCAGTGTGAGTAGAAGGGTCGCGAAACGGAGTTTCAGCCCTTTTCCCCCATGCGCCTCGGCGGCGGTGGCGGAGGCGGCGGAGGCGGCGGCGCGGAGGGATGATAGATGCCGTCCGAGGTATAGTAGCCGTCGACGATGCCATCGCCGTCACGGTCGGCCGCGGTGCTGCCGATCACGGAACCGGGCGGGGGCGGTGGCGGCGGAGGCGGGGGCGTCTTCTCGGCGCAGGCGGCGAGCGTTGTCGCCCCAAGTCCCGCGAGCAACAAGTAACGAATTCGCATCGTGCTTACCTCCCTTTATGACGGCCCGTCGGTGTCCTGACGCGCCCGGTGCCGTCGGTGTCGGTGCGCAAGTGAACGCCGGATGACCTAAGTAGGTTCCTGAGGGACGGGCTGAGGGCGGGGCGCGGTGAATGGAGCGCGGCTCCTTCTAAGCGAGGTATGCGCCGCTCTGCCCCGCAACTGCGGCCTTGCCTTATGAGTGCGAGATTGCTTCGCTCTTCCCCAGCATTCCGGAGAGCCTTACTGCATGACCGACGCCGCCGTATCCCACACTCCGGTCGAGACGCATGCTAAAGGCTTGCAGTGGCGCATCCTGATCGGCTTCGTCGCCGGGTTGGTCGCTGGCCTGCTGGTCTACACCTTTGCCGCCGGTGCGCCGTGGGTGACGAGCGTGGTGACTTACGTCACCGGGCCGATCGGCCAGGTGTTCCTGCGTCTGCTGTTCATGCTGGTGCTGCCGCTGCTGTTCTCCGCGCTTGTGATCGGCATCGCCGAGATGGGCGAGATCCGCGCGCTGCGCCGTGTGGGCCTCGCCACACTGGCCTATACCATCGTCGTGTCCGGGATCGCCGTCGCGCTGTCGCTGCTGCTGGTCAACGTGCTGCGCCCGGGGGCCGGTGTCGACCGGGAGGCGGCGCAGGCGCTGTTGGCGCAAGGCGGCAAGGCGGCCTCGGGCATCGTCGCCGCCTCACGGGACGCCAAGAGCGGGGTCGAGGCGGTGCTCAGCCTGGTGCCGACCAACGTCGTGACGGCCATGAGCCAGAACGACATCCTGGCGGTGATGTTCTTCGCGCTGTTCTTCGGCATCGGCATCCTGCTGGTGCAGTCTCCCAAGACCGAGGTGCTGAAGGACTCGATCGAGGGGATCTTCGAAGTCGCGATGAAGCTGATCGGCATCGTCATCCAGTTGGCGCCGTTCGCGATCTTCTGCTTCATGTTCAACCTCGCCGCGCAGTTCGGCTGGGACCTGCTGTTCAAGCTCGCCGCCTACGTGGGCGTGGTGCTGCTGGCTTTGGGCCTGCAGATGTTCGGCGTATTCTCGCTGCTGCTCAAGTTCGTGGCGAAGAAGAGCCCGCTCGCCTTCTTCCGCCAGACGCGCGAGGCGAGCGTCATGGCGTTTTCCACCGCCAGCTCGAACGCGACGCTGCCGACCTCGCTGCGCATCGCGGAGGAGGAGCTGAAGCTGCCGGCCAAGGTCGCGCGCTTCGTGCTGACGATCGGAGCGACCGCCAACCAGAACGGCACCGCCATGTTCGAGGGCGTGACCGTGCTGTTCCTGGCGCAGTTCTTCGGTGTCGACCTGAACCTCGGCCAGCAGGTCTTCGTCATGCTGGTGTGCATTCTTGCCGGCGTAGGCACCGCGGGCGTGCCGGCCGGCTCGCTGCCGGTGATCGCGCTGATCCTGGCTGAGGTCGGCGTGCCGCCGGAGGGGATCGGCCTGATCCTGGGCGTCGACCGCTTCCTCGACATGTGCCGCACGACGCTGAACGTGGTGGGCGATCTGGTGGCGGCGACGGTGATCTCGGCGGTGAGTAGGGAGGACTAGGGTTCACGCGGAGGCGCGAAGGCGCGGAGGAAGAAAAGAAGGTTTGACGCGCGCAGAGGCGCAGAGGCGCGGAGAGAAGAAGAGAGGAGTTGCTCTTGCGGCGAAGCCGCCTTGTCATTCGTAGCCAGCGATCAAACGCTCACGAGTGATAAGGGGCCGGACGGCCCGGATTGATCTTCTCCCTTTTTCTCTCTGCGGCTCTGCGCCTCTGCGCGCGCAAATCTCTTCTTCTTCCTTCCTCCGCGTTTCCGCGCCTCCGCGTGAACCTTTACTTCCGCCCCGGCTTCGCCAACACCTTCGCCTTGAACGCACACAAGTCCACAACCGGACAGCGCCAGCACTCGGGCGTGCGTGCCTTACAGGTGTAGCGGCCGTGCAGGATCAGCCAGTGATGTGCGCCGACGCGAAACGGGCCGGGGACGTTCTTCTCCAGCCCCATTTCGACCGCCAGCGGTGTCTTGCCCTTGGCGAGGCCGGTGCGGTTGCAGACGCGGAAAATGTGGGTGTCGACCGCGAAAGTCTCAGCCCCGTGCGCCGAGTTCAGCACCACGTTGGCGGTCTTGCGGCCGACGCCGGGCAGGGCGGTCAGCGCCTCGCGATCGGCCGGCACCTCGCCGCCATGCTCGCGCACCAGGATCTCCGACAGGCCGATCACGTGCTTGGCCTTGGAGTTGAACAGGCCGATCGTCTTGATGTGCTCCTTCAGGCCATCTTCGCCCAAAGCCAGCATCTGGTCGGGGCGGGTGACTTCGCGAAACAGCGCCCGCGTCGCCTTGTTGACGCCCACGTCGGTGGACTGGGCGGAGAGCACCACCGCGACCAGCAGCTGGTAGTCGTTGCCATATTCCAGCTCGGTGACCGGATCGGGATTGAGCTCGGCCAGGCGGCGGAAGAACTCGAAGATGGTGGCCTTGTTCATGCGCAGAGCTCGATCACACAAACCCTCGTCGTCCCCGCGCAGGCGGGGACCCCGCTTCCTTCTGCCCAAGCGCGATGTCGAAAGATCGAGCGGGGCCCCCGCCTGCGCGGGGGCGACGGGTACGTGTGCAGGGGCCGGCCCCTCACAACCCAGGCACCTCGAGCCCCAGCACCTCGGGCATCGAGTACCGCCCGACGGGCTTTCCGACCAGCCACTGGCACGCCCGCACCGCGCCCTTGGCGAAGATCTTGCGGTTTTCCGCCAGGTGCGAGAGCGCCACCCGCTCGCCATCGCCCAGGAACAGCACCGAATGATCGCCCGCCACGGAGCCGCCGCGCAGCGCCGCGAAGCCGATGGTGCCGGTGCCACGCCTGCCGGTGATGCCGTCGCGTCCCCGCTCGCTGTGCGCCGCAAGGTCGATCCCGCGGCCCCCTGCGGCAGCCTCGCCCAGCAGCAGCGCGGTGCCCGATGGCGCGTCGACCTTCATGCGGTGATGGGTTTCGACGATCTCGATATCCCAATCCTCGCCGAGCCGGGCCGAAGCCTCGCGCACCAGATGCGCCAGCAGCGTCACGCCCAGCGAAGTGTTGCCGGTCTGGAGCACGGGGATGCTCTCGGCGGCATGGTCGATGAGGAAGTGGTGCCGCTCCTCCAGCCCGGTGGTGCCGATCACCACCGGCACCCCGGCCGCGACTGCCGCGTCGAGGTTGCCTTCCAGCGCACCGGGCGAGGAGAAGTCCACCAGCACGTCGCTCTGCGCGGCGAGCGCGGCGACATCGCCATCCTTGTCGATACCGCCGGCCAGCGTCTCGCCCGCTTCGGCAATGGCCGCCGCGATCGCCTGCCCCATGCGTCCGGCGCTGCCGATGATGCCGATTCTTGTCCCAGAACTTGTCATTGCACTGTTCCCTTCGGGCGTGTCTCATGGCGGCGATGAAGGACATCCGCAACATCGTGATCCTCACCGGAGCCGGCATCAGCGCCGAGAGCGGGATCGACACCTTCCGCGCCGAAGGCGGCTTGTGGGAGCAGCACCGGGTAGAGCAGTAGTAGAGGGTTGTAACCACAAGATTGATGCGGTAGGTGTCTGGCAATGCAGGAGTTTCCATGACGCTGGCCTACATCTACGCGCGGTATAGCGACGACAAACAATCGTTCGACTCCATCGAGAGGCAGGTCAAGCTCGGCACAGACTTTGCCAGAGAGCATGGTTGGGAAGTGGATGACAGTCGCATACTGATCGATGAGGCGAAGTCAGCGTTCAAGGGGCACAACCGCAAGGACGGCTCGGCTCTAGCTGCATTTGAAGCCGCCGCGCGTGAGGGAAAGCGTGTTGGCTCGGTGCTCGTCTTCGAGAACATCGACCGCCTGAGTCGTCAGGGTCCGATTGCCGCCCTTAAGCTCGTCTGGTCCCTACAAGAGCAGGGTGTGACGGTCGCGAGCACTCACGACCGAGAGGTTTATGAGCCCACCGCAAAGAGCGCGGCATTCGATCTCGTCAGGATCGCGCTCACGGCAGAGCGCGCACATGAGGAGAGCGCCACCAAAAGCAAGCGCTCTAACGCTTACTGGGAGAGGGTGCGCGAGGGCATCCGGAGCGGGCTGAAGAAGGCCGTGGCTGGCAATGTCCCTGCTTGGATCGATGTTGCTGATGATCTCACAATGTCGCTCAACGATCAGCGCTGCCAAGTCCTAAACGAGATTTTCGACCTGTATGGCGATGGCATAGGCGTGAACCGGATAGCCAAGCTATTGAACGAACGTGGCGAACCCACGTGGGGTGTCGAGTACCGAACTGGAGGCAAGGGATGGGCAGAGACCTACCTCCACAAGCTGCTCAAGAACCGCGCCGCCGTTGGTGAGAAGTGGTCCGCGCGCAACAACGGTGGCGAGCTTTTGGCCAGCGACTTCTACCCGCAAGCCGTCATAGCGGCGAAGTTCGACCGTGCCCAAGCGGTTCGCGCCCGTAAGTCCAAGGCTGGTACGGGTGGCGCAACGACATACGCGGGTGGCAATCTCTTCCGCTCGATAGCGACGTGCGGCGAATGTGGCTCGCGAATGCACTACATCCGGAAGGGACCTACTGCCGGTTACACCGCAAAGGACGGGACGGTTCGCCACTACGAACGCAAGCTTGCCTCGTACCTCCAATGCGACCGCGCACGCCGCGCCGCAGGATGTCAGAACAAGACGCAGTACCCGTATGACACCCTCGAAGCTGCGGTGCTGCACTGGACCTTTTCGTTCGCCCATGACGATACGAACTTCGCGGTGAACAATCGGATGGTAGCCTTGGAGAACGAACTGGCTGAAGCGTCTCGCAAGCTTACCCATCTGGAAACCGCCATGGCCAACTACATCGAGACGCTTGAACTCGCACCGTCGCGAACCATCGGCCAGAAGATCGCGTCCCTAGAAGTCGAGATTGATGCCGTCACGGCAGACCGTGAAAGGCTCACGAAGGAGCTTGAGCAGGAACGTGCCGAAGGATCGCGTATGAGCCAGCTACAAGCGATCGAGGCGTTATGGCGCACGGTAACCGGTGCTGATGATGAGGCACGCCAGCTTGCCCGTATAAAGACAAACGCTGCACTGGCGCGCTTGGTGTCGTCGTTCCGCTTCTATGAGTCACAGGAAGCCACGCTGGTTACAGACGAATTCGCTCTAACTTTCGATCGCGGCGGCAATCTCATCGATAGCGCGCTCTTAGGCCACATCGAGGATGATGACTCACCCGAGCGAGAGGAAATGGATCGCGCGAGCACCGCGCTGATCTTAGACCGGATCAAAGCTCGCCAAACGGTGGAATGAAAGAAAGCGCCTCGATCAGAGTGAAGGAATAGTGTGGATCGAGGCGCGGAGTTTTGGTTCAAGCAGGGCTCTTGCGAGCCCATGCTCCAAGATCATGACAACCCGATGAGTTCCGCGCCCGATTTGACGAGCAACATCTTTGGTACGAATGAGCCCACAGTGGGGTATCACTGTGGGCTCAAACGATATGCACCTGAAGGCGCACGCCACCCATGCGGAGGAAGCGTGCACTTGAATAACTCTGGTGAGCTTAGTTTGGTTTGAGGCTGAACAACCGTTCATCGTCTGGCTTAACCGGTTAGCCTCGCGCGTACCGGGTCAACCACCATCGTATGGGTCGCGCCGCGCCCAACACCTTGCTCGACCATATCCCTAAGAATGTGTTAACCAAGCGAATAAAGAGGCAAAACGGGGGTGGGCTGTGACGGAGATCGAAGTTCTGATCGAAGGCACTTGGCAGCGTATACTTCTTGCTGATGGATGGCGGTACGACGGCAATCCTATGCGATGCTTGTCGTGTCGCGGTGAAGCATACGTGTCCCGGAGCCATGTCACCTCAAAACCATCGCGGGTAAATCACAAGCGGCGATGGGATGGTTGCCACGGTGGCGAGTACGAGGACCGGAATCGACATCCTGCCGCAATGGATTGACCCGACTATTCGAGATCGCTCTACGGCGCTCCTGAGACCGGGTGCGGCTCGACGCAGGGTGGGGGAGCGTCGAGCCGCAACAGTCGCTTGTCATCAGGGATGCGGCTCATGCAGAGCCACAATCCGTCAACGTCGTGCGCGCGTCTTTGGTTCCCGAAAACGGTGCCCCGGCGTGCGAGAGTGTGGACGGAAAGAGCGCGCCGGGGCAAAAAGGTGGGTCCAATTGATCCTTGCGAGGATCGACCTAGCAACGCCGCAAAATAGATATCAGTTCCTAGCCTCTAGCCTGCCGGATGAGCCTTCTCCGTGCACGGTCATCGCGCGCCCGGTCCCACTCACCTTGATCCACACCCATCGGCGCTGATGCACGTGTGAATCTGGCGCGGGGTGGCGGATCATCAGGCGGTGGTGGTGGTGGCGTTGGCATCCACTGAACATATGGATTCCTCGAACCACAGCCCCTTGGGGGATCGCACCGGATATGCCTCGCGAAGTTTGGCCATGAACGATCCCAGCCCTTCTTCGTCCAGTGACTACGAATCTCTTGCGGATCGAATATCCCGACCCGATCACACTGACGGCAGGTTACCTTGATTGAGCCACCCTTGCGGCAGATGTCGTTGAGATCACGCGGAGCTTGAACCATGGATCAAAGCGGAAGCGCCAGTTGCTGGTCATCCTCTCCGGGTTGGTAGATGACCTCATAGAGGTGCTTCCCTATCTCAAGCCGCGCATCTTCTCTCAGCCGCTGACTAGGCATGGTAAGAGCAACCTTCGCCCATGAGGGCGCTGTTTCAAGAGCATCGGCAAGGGTTTCAGGGTTGATGAGCATGACTGAATCTCCGTTCCAGCGGTTTAGAACAAAACCGGAACTTATTTCAAGGCTTTGGTGCCGGGGCCGTTCCCAGAATGTGGATAGAAAATTTTTAAACCGCTGATTTCTTTATGTAAGTGCGCCGACCGTTATCGGAAAACGCGCACCACAACCTTGACCATCTGCCCGATTCGGGGCAGCCATTCCGAAGGAATTGAACTCCTGACGGCGGTAAGACGGCCCCAGCCCTTCGATTAGTATCGGGCGAAGAAGGGTTGTGTATGGACCGGTATCAAGCGTCAGTGCTGAACAAGATTACAGAGAAGGGTGGCGCTCGCCACACGCTTGTGGCGCTATTGATCTTACGGCTACCCCTCATATGCGGGGCGATCGGTGGAAGTGGCATCGTAGCTGCGGCTACCAAGGTGGGTGGGTACTGGTGACCGCCTCTTGGCTGCACACTATGTTTCTAACAGCCGAGGTGGCTTGCTGCCCTGAGACGATCCGGTAAGCTAGTCCAATGATCGAGCTTCAGACTATCACTCTCACCCTAGCAGACGGCAAGCCTATTCAGGTGGTGGTGGCGCACCTTGCGGCATGGATACCGTCTGACGAAGGGACGCTCCTACTGTTCGTCGGTGGTGGTACCCAGACCGTCTCAGAGGATTTCGATCTCGTTAGCGAGATGCTGAACCCGGAACAGCAAGCTGGGTGCTGAACGCATCAACCGGAACATTGAACGAACATCACGGGCCGCTTCGCTAGATATGCTGCTGGCGCGCCTGTGGACAAGCCGATAGTGCCTGCCCGGACCCCTCCCAATTCGCTCCGAAAGCAGTAACAATGGGGGCACCCGTCGAGGTCCAAACTCGAAGGTGGAGAACGGTGAGCGATTGGCCTCGTAAACCCGGTCAACCCTTCCACAAGGTTGATCCCGCCGCTCACCGTTCTCCATTTTTTCTGCCTCACAATCCGTAGCGCTTCAAGCCGGGTCGATCCTTTTCGAGGCAGCGGTGGCATGAGTTATCACCGACTTCGACAACGAGATGGTGCAGGGTGGTACCTCGTCTGCAACCTGCTGCACACTTGCGGCTAAATACGTGATGAGCAACCTATTCACCGGACCGGGGGCAGAGTGGACCCCCATCGAGATCGATCGCGATGCGATCCTAGACACCCTCATAACGATGACCGACGATGAGCGGTACGAACTCGGCGCATCCGACTGGCACTTCCGGCAAGCTGCCGAGCGTGAGGCTGATCAGCGCCGCCTTCGTCGGTTCGCCTTGGATGAGGCACGAATGTGGCTGGCGCTTGCAGAGCATGAGCAGAACCACAGCGCCGCCTCGAAATACCGCTTCAAGATCGCGGCGTTGGAGATGATGGATGAGGCCGACGATCTCACTGCGATCTTACGCGATGAGCCCGTGGCCGAGGTCCAGACCACCGATGATCTCAGAGCGCTTATCCGATCGGCAGAGTGATCAGCCGAAAGGTGCCATCCCCGCGTTTACGCTCCCACGAGACGAACTCGGCCTGAGGGAACAGCAGCGCCGCTGCATCGCGCCACTGGCCCAAGGTGAGCGGCTTCCCGATCCACCCTGAGAGGTAAAGCTTCCGGCCCTCATCCAGTTCGGTGACCACGATCAATCGATCATAGTCGAGTCCAGCAGGGTGAAACCGCACCAGATGCGAGGATGAGGGTAGGGCGGTGGCGACCAGTTGATCGCCGCCCAAAGCCACAGCGCGGTGCACATCAGCAGCCATCGCCTGAAATCACGAAGTTCTTCATCGGGTATTTAGCAGACTAACGGGTCTGCCAGCGGCACCGCTTACGCAACGGTGATCGTGTTGCTGGTCGCTTGCACGTAACCTGCGGCACCCAAGACGTATAGTTCTACAACATACTGGCCAGCCGCCGAAGGCGTGTAGCTGGCAGTGAAGTTTGCACCGGCCGCATTCCAGACGCCACTTCCGACATTCACGGTGGCACCATCGCGTTTCCAATGGAACAGGTATCTCGTGGCATCCCGCGCTTTCGCACCAACGGTATGCGACGTGCTCACCGCACCGCTGCCAGTGATGACCGGCGCGGAAGTAATTACCGGGAGCGGTAGGGTAGCGGGCAGCGGGATGACAGTCTGTCCACCGATGGGGCTAAAGCCGGAAGGCAGCGCACCAGTCATCTGAGACCCGGCGAAGCGCGACGTGACCTGCGAGCCGTTGTTGGCACCCACGATGCTAACCGCCGCAGAGATGTTCGGGTCGGTAAGAAACGAGAAGTCCACGCCTTCTGCGCCGGTTGACGGGTTAGCAGTGGCGCTGCCGTTCCACTGACCACCATTTTTGCGGAACCACACGCGCTTCGCAGTAGCATCGAACGCAACCCCGATCACATCACCCGTCGTGGATGTGCCCGCGTTGATGATTGCGGTGCTTGACCCATGGAGAACCGCACCAGTCGAAGGCACATAGCCCATGGCCATACCCGCTCGTTGGTGGAGAGCGCTCGCGAGGACTGTCTCGAATTCGCGGGTGGCGAGACCGATCATGATCTTGCTGGCAGTGCCGATCGCATCGATTGCGACTTCGAAGTACCACTTTCCAGAGGTGACCGAACGAAAGCCCATGGCACCGGTCGTACTATTGTTGATGTAGTTGTTCTGAAGCGTGCGACCACCATTCGTCTTGAGTACCGCCGCCACGTCATACGCGTGCCACGTGGTCGGGGGCAGGATGCGTCCCGGTGTCGTCTGAGTAACTGTCTCGACTACAGGGTCGGCAACGGCTGCCATCTTGGCGTAGCCTGCGGTATTGGGGTGGCGATCGTCCCAGAAGTACGCCTGATCAAACACACCCAAGCAGCTTGGCGCACCGAAGTCGAACAGACCATCTGAGTCCAAATCGCTGTTCCAGAATGACCGGATCATCTGGTTAGTTACGATATCCGCGCCTTCGTAGTTGTCGCGGAAGGCCACGTTTGTGGACACAACCGTGCGGTTGTAGCCAGCCGCGCGGCACTTACGGACCCACGTACGGTAACCGCCATAAATTGCGCCCTGATCGCGACCTGCGCCGTCGTTAGTGCCTGCCAGCAGACTGGCGAGGCGCACGCTCTTGGTCATATCCAGACGATCGAGAACGCGCGTCTGCTGGTTGGCCAGAATGCCGTTGAGCAGAAGCGAAATGCCGCTCGAACCGTTGTTGCGGAAGTTGGTTACGTCGTCCTTGTTGCTCAACAGAGCGAGCGTCTGATGCGGATACGACAACGTGCCGTTGTCCGCACCCATACCCTGAGTGATCGAGTCACCTTCAGCAACCCACTGGACGCCACCCGATGAGGCGATGGCGATTTCGTTCGAGATAGCGGGTGCGGAGCCGCCCGCGTTCGTAGCAGTGACGCGGGATGTAATCGCTTTGCCAGCATCGCTGGCCTGAACCACGTAGGTGGACGCGGTCGCTCCCGTAATGTTTACGCCGTCAACCCGCCACTGGTAGGTGTAGGTGGGATTACCCGACCAAGTGCCATTATTGGTGGTGAGCGTTGAGCCCACGGCAGCCGTACCGGTGACTACCGGCGCGACGCTGTTGACAGGCAGCGCGACCGTCGCGGCGATGACGACTGCCGAGGCGGCGCTGGTGGCGCTTGTCGATCCAGTCTCGTTGTTGGCGGTGACCCTCGCTGTGATTGTAGCGCCGATGTCCACCGAGGTGAGGATGCGGGTCGAGTTGATCGAGCCCGAGATCGCAACACCATCGCGAAGCCACTGGTAGGTGTAGCTGGTCGGTGAGCCGGACCATGTGCCGTTCGAGACGGTAAGCGTCTGTCCTTCCTGCGCAGTGCCAGTGATGGTCGGCAGAGCGATGTTGACCGGGGCAGGGGCGGTGACCGTGTAGATGCCGTCGCTGGTGCGCGGTGAGTTCGAAGCCGCTGCATTGGTCTCGGTAACGGATACGATGCCGGTCGCCGTGGGAGTGCCGGTGATGTTGCCCGCGCTATCGACCGAAAGACCGGGGATGTTGATCGTTGCTGTGGAACCAGCCGTGTAGCCCGAGAGCGATACTCCGCTCGCTGGAACGCCAGTGTAGAGTGTGCCGTTGAGCAAGAGCGGGTTAAGGGTGATCGAAACCGGCGCAACCACGAATGCTGCGCTGGTCTGTGTGGTGGTGCCGCCAGCGCCCGTAAGGATGACGCGGTAGGTATAGCTCCCAGCCTCATTCGGCGTGTAGGTGGCCGAGGTCGCACCGCTGATGACAACACCAGCCTTGAGCCATGCGCGAGCCGAAACCGTGCCGTTTGCGTACGTGCCGTCATGGCCGGTCAGCAGGTTGCCGACCGTGGCAACGCCTGTGACGCTTGGGGCGACGGAGAAGGACGGTGCCGGGGCGACAACCCCAGCCAGCGGGTAGGGGAGATAATCGACAAGGAATTCTGGGCTGATCAGCGTCAACGGATTATTCTTACGCGTAATGCGCGCCTGAGTCCGGGCGATCTGGACCGCGTTGTTGTCAGGGACCGCTGATGCTGGCGCGGAAGCGCCGACCACGAACGAGCCTTGCGCGATAACCTCGCGAGAGTCGTCCAGTGCTTCCGACAACTCCCAAAGCAAATTGGCTTTGCCCACGAGCCCAGCCGTGATGAGACCGGACAAACGCCAGTAGACCGCGACATCAGAGCCGCTGGTTTCATGGATGCCCGGCTCACCATAGTGCACCTGATTACCCGTGTAGATGACAAAGACGAACTTGCGTCCTGTCAGGTCCTCACGAACGCCATCGGCGTCTGTCGGGACGTAGCTGAGAATAGCGGCTTCAGATGCGCTAAGCGACATCTGCTTGAGGGATTTGGCGATCTGGAACATGCTGTATTTAGCATGCGGCGATCTTTCAGGTGATCAGCTTGAGCCAGTCGTCTGCATACATTGCGACGACTATCGGCCTGCGGTCCTGCTTCATAAATGCGACTGGGGTGAGCCCGTCGCCGCGTTCGGCCTGCTCAAGCGCGGCGTAGACTGGAGTGAACCCGTTCGCCTTGGCTTTACACTCGACAGAGTAGGGAAGGGCGCGCTTGCCCGCTGGGCTCAAGATGATGTCAGCGCCTTGGGAGCCCATGGGGCACGATCTCACGTCATCGGGCTCAAGCTGGGGGCGGATACTCAAGAGGAGATCGCGCACGGCCTGCTGGAGGCGACGGCCTTTTGCCTTTGCACTCTGGATCGAGATGCGGGGCATCAAGAACCGGCGTAACCAGCCGCAAGGTAGATCACAAATCCGGCGATCTGGGCTGAGAATAGGCCGCATATGACCTTGGCAAGTAGGCCGATCAAGCTGACCTTCGCATCGGCCTTCGCCATCCATGTTTCGATCTTACGGATGCGGCCTTCGTGATCATCCTGCGTTAGGACCACTCGAACCATGTCAGAACGCAGAGAATCGACCTTCTCCTCAGTCCGGACGCCACCGGCCTCAATCCTGATCAAGATGGCGTACATTTCGTGCGGTATGCCGCTCGGCAGATTGTCAGGCATCGGAGCCACCGCTGGTGGGAATGACCGCGCCGAGCACGCCTACCGCAGCCGCGACGTAGGACCATGGCTCTGCAAGCGCCGATGCGCCGATGATGCCAGCGCTGATCGCGGCCCATGTGGAGCGCTCATCGAAACGGGCTTTGAGGTAGGCGACAGATCGCGCCAAGGACTTCATCATGGACATGTGGGTATTTAGGCTGCTGCCTCAATAGCCCGTCTCGGTGCTCGATCTGACGCAACTGGGATTCTCACCGCCCGATAATGTGGAAAAAGAAATCTGCTGAGTCGTGGTTTTCCTCCTTGCGCTTCCTCAAACCTTAGGACTTCCGGCGCGTTGCGGACGATCTGGTTAAATTCTGTTTGTCAAACGCAGGATGGAAGCTTTCCCCGGCCCCCTTGCGTCCGAAGTCCAAACCGGCACTATGAGGGTGTGAGCAAAGAAAGGCCGACCCCAATCACTTGGAATCGGCCTTTCAGAGATCACCAGCCGGGTACGTGGTTCGACACGGCTTGGGTCACCCTCTGCAAGTCGCATACTGTGCGATTGGATGCCCTGCCGTCAACCTACGTACTCCGGCTGCCATGCAGCAAGCCGCCGTATCTGCGGCCACGGAGTCTACTTCAAATGACCAATGAGGTTTGTACTGTGATGCGGGAGGGACCCGAGCAAGCCCGCCGAGTTGTAGGTTTTCGCCTACGCGACGGGTCGGAGATCATGCTTCATACCGCTCGCGCGTTGGCTAAGTTTCGAGGCGAACGCTACGTTCAGTTCGTAAATGGCCGGTATCGTGACGTGCCGCTTTTTGAACAGGATATTTCGCCGGGTAGCCGGACTTGCGACTGACCCGGTGTGTCCGTTACGCCGGGTCAGTTGGCTACATCGGGTACTGCCGCCGACCAATCCACCACCATGGCCTGTGCGATCTCTGCGAGGTTGGCTGCCTGCTGGATCGTCAGCTTGCGTGACATCCGCAGGGCCTCGATCTGGGCACCGATGACGGTCCAAGAGGCGGCACGCGCACTCACCTCAAGCGCGAGGTCGGCAACCGTCATTCCGCACGCCTGCGCTTCCGCGCTGAGGAACGGAACGGGCGCTGTATCATCCGCCAGATACGCCACAGCCTCGGCAGCCTTGGTCTGGTAGGTCATGGCCTGTGCCGCGCCGGGCGTGATGAACTGGAGGCGAAAGGCTTCTGCCGCTTGGTCCAACCTTGCGGCAGCCACCGCCTTGATACCATCGAGATCAACCGGGTAGCTGTCCCAAATGCTATAGGGCACAACGAAGTTGCCGCGCTCCTCGTTGTTCGAGCCAAGTAGCGATGCGCCCTCAGGTCCGGAGTTGCGTGCCAGAATCTCGCCAGTCGCCCGGCTGTAAACAAAATAGTACTCCATGTGTTACCTCTTAAATTCGCGAACAATCATATGATAAAGCCCGTTGGTAGAGCAATTATGTCCGCTCGTCCGTTCGATGCTGAAACGAGCCTCATAGTTGCCTGCGGGCAGATTGAAGAAACAGTGCTGGTAGACGAACGGGAGATAAGTCTCGTTATTTCCGTCCACTTCCATGCGAATGCCACGGTTCTGTATCAGCGTGCCGCCCTGCCACACATCCAACCAAGCGTTGATCTTGACCGCATCCGTTCCGAACAGCGGGACCTGTACGTCATACTGCACTACGGACTCGGAGCCCGCATACTTGGCGAATCCGGTCGATAGCGTCGAGATGATCCCAGTCGGATACTGGATCACGTCACTACGTGAAGTGTACCAGACCTGAGTTGCCGCGTTGGGTGCAATCTTGCTGGTGTAAACAGTGCCATCGACGAATATATCCCCCCGGACCGATAAGTCGCCGATGATGTCTACGCCAGCTTGAGGGGTGCCATTCTGGTCTAGTGAGTAGACCGTCAATTGTGCGCGCCCGGCAGGCGATATGGCCTCTTTGCTCCAGCGCGCGCCCGTGGTTCTGTCGAATGCCACGGCGGCAACCTGCTCAACGGTGTTGAGGCGCGCGCTCGCGCCGTTAACATCAACCTGTAGAGTGCTTTTAATTTGAGCAACTGCGGTGTTGGCCGTTGCCGCGACGGTGGAGACTTCCTCGATCCGCGCGCTCGCATCTTTGAGGCCGTCACCGCCGCCGCGCGGAACGTACGGGCTCGGGTCGGTTTGATCAGCAGTTGCCGGTGCCAACATCGGACGCATCATGAAGGCCCAAGATAGATCAGGGGTACCGTTGTTGATCCAGCCGCCCTTACGCCACACCAATCGAACATATCGAGCGTTAGCCGGTGTCTGCTGCTTGACGAAAACTCGCGAGAAGTTCTCTAGGTTCGACCAGCCGCGCGGGTTGTTATACATCGAAGGACTTTGATTGCTGTCCGACAAGTAGGTGGCATTTGCATCAGCATACTGTAGGTAAACAAAGGTGACGCATTCGCGCGAAGCTAGCCATGCGGAAGCTTGCCACCACTCACCGCCATTACACGCTGCCCATGACGAATAGACATCCGTGTAATGATCGCCGTTCTTGTCTAAACCGAGAATCCCGAAATAATTCTCGTTTGCAAATTGGAAGTCTGCGTTATTAGCATTCCATTGCTGTCGATGGATAGCATTACCCGCGATATTCCACCCAGACTTGCCAGCGGCAAAGTCACTGGTGACACGGTTGCTCGATCCATTGGCATAGCGTGCCGATAGTGTGGCGCTGGTAGCCGCTTCAGAAGCCTTTGCTGTGGCTGTAGCTGCCGACCCGGACGCTGCACTTGCGCTCGTGGCAGCGTCACCGGCTCGCAATCCAGCCGTGTTCGCGCTACCGCTGGCAGCGGAAGCGAAGCCTTCGGCCTGCCCCTTGGCGATATTAGCATTGGTGTAGCTGGTGCTGGCTGCGTCTGCGTAGTCCTTCGCAGCCCGCTCGCTGGTTATATCCTCTACCCGGATGCGCCGCCAATTCACTGCCAAATCGGTCGCATCGTTGGGACCATCGCAGACCAGCCAAGGCCGCGCGGCAACTACACCAGCCGGGATTACGAACTCACCCGCGAAGTCCGCATAACCCATCTTAGGCCCCCCTGCGGGGTAAGCGTCCGGTGAGCGGTTCTGCTCAGGCGGCGCGGTAGTTCCAAGGCAAGAGATCGTCGATTTGACGGTTGGGGTGGTCGGCGATGCGGTTG
>NZ_JACHLR010000020.1 GCF_014204535.1 Novosphingobium chloroacetimidivorans | reverse complement strand
CCGCCGTGGCCAGATCTTCTACCTGCCGCCCCCGGCCTTCGCCGGGGCAGGCTCTACAGCCCAGACATGAACCCGATCGAGATGGCCTTCTCCAAACTCAAGGCGCTCCTACGGCAGGAGCCCGCGCGAACTGTCGACGGCCTCGTCGAACGTAACGGCAGCCTACTCGATCGCTTCCTGCCCAACGAATGCGCCAACTTCTTCCATGCCCCAGGCTATCAACGGTCATGGTGAAAGCGCTCTAGGGTTGGTCATCTCCGACATCCACGAGAGCACCACTTCAGTGTGACGCTTGAGCCACTTACGTCGTTAGATGCGGCTTCATACATCAACTGGCTGATGCGGCCTCTTCGCAGAACCTGCCATGCTCGGCCCGCTTGCACGGGAGCACCCGACAAGCAGCAGCCTACAGGGGAAGTATGACTTCGAAATTTGTGATGATCGCCGGCGCGCTTGTCGCCATGTCTTCTGCACAAGCAGCGTTCGCGCAGACTGCGGACCAGAATAAGCAGGGTGTCTATGTCTCGCTTCACGCCGGTGTTGCCAAGGTCAACGATGTTGACGTCGACTACTTCGACGAGGGCGGCGCATTCGGGGGCACCGGAGTGCAGGACACAGCTGAGTTCGAGGCTGATCTGAAAAGCGCCTTCAACGTGTCGGGCGCGATCGGCTATGACTTCGGTCTGATCCGTGCCGACATCGAAGTTGCCTACTCGCGTAACAAGATCAAGGCTCTCAAGGTAGAGGGCATCAACGGCACGCCGGCCACCCTCACCGCCGCAGATCGCGCAGACGTCTGCGACTACCTGGAGGTTGATACCTGCGCCGGCTCTGGCAACACGTTCCAGTTCGACGGCAGCAAGCTCCGTCAGCTCAGTGCCCTGGGCAATGTCTGGGTCGACATCCCGACCGGTTCCGCGGTGACGCCATATGTTGGCGGCGGCCTAGGTGTTGCCGGCTTTGAGCTCGATGGTGAGGGCAAGGCACGCTTCGCATGGCAGCTGGGCGCTGGCGTTGCGTTCAACGTCTCGCCATCCGCTGCAATCACCCTCGACTATCGCCACCGTCAGGCGAAGGGTGCCGCGATCGTCGACGAGGACTTCGAGGACGCTGGCGTACGCGTCGGCAAGATCCGCACGAACGCTTTCACCGCTGGCGTGCGTTTCCGCTTCTAATCCGAGTCGGACGGCTAACCCGAGAGACGCGTCACAAGGCGCATGAGCTCGGGTTGGCCGCCCGTTTCTGTCTTGGCGAACACGCTCGCAAGCTGCGTACGTACCGTGGCGTAGGTGACGCCGAACCGCTCGGCTGCATCTCGTAAAGCGAAGTCGTTCTGCACGAGTACCTGCAGCAGCCGGGCCTCGGCCGGAGTTAGCTTCCAAAGACGCATCGACCTGACCGTTAAATCGTTTGGCACCGCGTCACGGTTGACGATCCGGATCAAGACGTCCCGCGCATATCCACCGAAGCCAGGTTGAAGAGGCGTAGCGCCGATCGACACTAGGTGCGACCTAGCTCCACTTCGACGGGGCAGCAGCATCGCCTCATCATCTCGCCAACGCTCGAACCCGACGCATCGTATTGCATCTCGCCAGCGCGTCCACATCCGGCGGTCACTCGGAAGCAGTTCGCCGTGGTGGATCACCACTCCATCTTCTGCATCCACAAGCGCTTCTGCTGCGGGCGACATCGCCACGGCGTGGCCAGCACAGTTCACGACAGCGACGGCCTCCCTGTGGCTGGATAGGTCAGCCGGGCGTGTCGCCAGCGTCCACGCTCGTGACATGTGCTCGAACAATGTGTTGAAAACGCGCCGGTCGCATGCAGCATGCGGTTCCTCTCGCGACGAGGGATGAAGTGACGCACCGAAGACCGCTCCGTCTTTTGCATGGAATTGCGCTAGCCAGTGGGCGTTGCCCACGTAGTGCCGGTTCCACTTGATGTACGGGTGTGCAGCGTGCGCTTCACAATCCAGGAAGACATCTGTCTCGAACAGGCCGCCCCTCGGGTTCGCGTTCACGAAAGCGACGGTAAGATCGTCTGCTGCTGCTCCGGCCTCGTAATCAGCTATGCCGTCAAGCCGACGGCTGCTCAATTCGCCGATGAAGTTTGGAGCGATTGGGGCTTGTTCGCCAGGGCGGAAGCCGGTCACCAGCATGAAGTGTGACCGGGTGGCCTCCAGAACCTCGTGTAAGACACGATTGTGCTCTTCGGGAGCTACCACCGAATCATAGATCCGATCTACCAGCCTGCTGACGTTCTCCTGGTTCATGGCTGGCAGTTTAGTCCCGCGATCCCGGTGTCATGATCAGGGCTGAAGGCGTTCGCGTCCAGTGAAGCAAAGAGGCCTGAGGCCGAAACCTCAGGCCCAGTTGAAAAGGTCGGCATAGCCGGCCTTCGGGTCGCAGTTCCGCCCTGCTGCAAGCTCGCGGACACCGCATCATGCAATTGATGTACTCGCCGGTAAAAATCTCGATCTAACGTGCACTGAGACGCTTGCTGGAATGATCGTGTCCACGGCTCGAGTGCCCTCTCTGAGCTTAGAAGCGGTATTTAGCTTCGCTCTCGGGCCGAAGATGGGTAGCGACGCAGCCGTCACTGGCGAGCCTCCGCCGTGTCGGCACTCTCAGGTGCCCGGCGCGGCATCGACATATGCTGTGAAAGACTGGCCACCCTTCAAACGCGCGCTGTCTCCTGCTGTGAGCAGGCCGAAGATGCCGAAGCCCACCACGGCCATCGCCACGCCGGGTCCATAACCCTGACCATGCTCGGAGAGCGAACCTCTAAGTGCAACCCGCCCTTGAGGAAGGTCGAGGTACATAGGGCGAGCGGCGAGGCGCCCAGCGTTGCCGACAGCTCCGTTCGCCTTGACCGAGATAACCTCACCCCATGCGCGGGTACCAACAGGGACCGCAACTTGCCCGTTGATGAAAATGGGTTCGTCGACCCGCAGCTCGAAGCGATCACCGGGATGCGCATTCCTACTGGTGATCTCACGCAAGACCATGAGCCGGACCGGAGTTCCGACCGGTAGTAGCTGCTGTGCCGGTACAGGTGCAGCCAACTGCGCGGCAATGGTGGGGGCAGTTTCCGAAGGCTCGGCTGCGGAATTGCCACCTGCCAGCGCAACCGAGCTTGCGGCAGCAAGCATAGCGATTGCCAGGCTCACTGCGCAGGTGACGATGTAGCTTCAACTGGTGCGGCTGACACCGGTGCGGCTGGCGTGCTCGGCGAAGCAACCGTGGCCGTTGTTGCAGCCGCCGGCCCGGTGAACTTCACGGCAAGCCCAGTGGCGCCAACCGAGCCCCAGCTGAACGCAGTGACATGCGGATCTCCGTACTGCGCTTTGACAACGGCATCGGCACCGAGCTTGTGGGCACGCTCCCATAGCTCACGGTAGACCTTGCCCTGGTCGGGCGCCTTGCTGAAGATCGTGGCCTTGCGCACACCGGCCTTGACTTCGCCCAGCACTGTATAAGGCCGGTCGGTGACGTCGTACGGGAATACTGGAACCCCGAAATCTTGGTTGACCACCGCACCTTCAGGCACCGGCGCGGCGGCGAATAAAGAGACAGCAAAGCATGCAGCTGCAGCTGCCAAAGCAGAAAAGAATATGCGAATCACGATGTTCCCCCCTCATTACCCAGCTCTTTGCTATCGGCAGCGCAGCCAAGGTCAAGCTACGCGTTTCAGCGTAGACAAGTAAAACTGCGTTCCATCTGGATACGCGCTGAGCCAGCGTCCAACCGCCCGGGTTGCCGCAGGGCGGTCTGAGACTGCTGAAGCTGTTCATAGGGAGGGTGCAACTGTTCCGCCGTCTGAGTGCCCGCAGGAGCGAACTTGGCTCATCCGAAGCGGTCAGTTGTCCAAATGGAAGTATGGCAAGACTTGTAAGCGAGGAGGAGGGCTGACCTGCCACGGGACTTTCATCCAGCTCTGATTAGAGCCGCGGCGGTTGTGGTTATGCTTTTCGGCGCTTTGTTTGCAATGGGGTCAGGCATGCCTGACCCCATTGCAAAAATCATTTCCGCGTAGCTGGCCGGGGTCTGGTATCCGATCGAGGAGTGAGGGCGGCAGGTGTTGTAATCCTCCGCCCACTCCCGGATCACGGCACGGGCATGGTCAAGGCCGTGGAACAACGTCTCGTTCAACAGCTCGTCCCGCATCCGCCCGTTGAAGGATTCCACGTAGCCGTTCTGCATCGGCTTGCCGGGCGCGATGTAGTGCCACTCGATCTCGTGATCCTTGCACCAGGCCAGGATCGCATTGGCGGTGAACTCGGTCCCGTTGTCGCTGACGATCAACCCCGGCTTGCCGCGCCATGCGATGATATCAGTCAGTTCGCGCGCCACTCGGCGTCCCGAGATCGACGTGTCAGGAATCGCGGCCAGGCATTCCCTGGTCACGTCATCGACGATGTTGAGCACACGGAACCGCCGGCCGCAGGCGAACTGGTCATGGACGAAGTCCAGGCTCCAACGGGCATTGGGCCGAGCCTCGACCAGGATCGGAGCCCGTGTGCCGACCGCCCTGCGCCGTGCCCGACGCTTGCGAACACCAAGACCTTCTTCCCGATAGAGCCGATAGACGCGGTTGATGCCCGAAGGTTCTCCTTCTCGCCGCAGCAGGATGTGCAGCCGACGGTAGCCGAACCGGCGGCGCTCGTTGGCAAGTTCGCGCAAGCGGGCGCGCAACTCCGTCTCGGGCGGTCGCCGGGACTGGTAGCGCACGCTCGTGCGGTCAGCATCGATGACACGGCACGCCCGCCGCTCGCTCATCCCGTGATGATCCCCGAGATGAACGACTGCTCTGCGCCTGGCAGCGGGCGTTACCAATTTTTTGATAGAAGATCCTTCAGCGCGGCGTTGTCCAGCATCGTATCCGCCAGCAGTCGCTTCAGCTTGGCGTTCTCGTCCTCAAGCGAACGCAGCCGCTTCGCCTCCGACACTTCCATGCCGCCGTACTTGGCCTTCCAGTTGTAGATCGTCGCTTCGGATATGCCGTGCCGCCGGGCCAGGTCGGCGGTCTTCGCACCCGCCTCCGCTTCCTTCAGCACCCCGATGATCTGCTCTTCCGTAAACCTCTTGCGCTTCATCTCGTCCGTCCTCGTGAAGGCCAGACTCTAATCTTAAATGGAGGAAATTACCCGTGGCAGGTCAGGGCGGTCTGAATGGCGACAACTGGATCGTAGCGCCCCGGTAGGGCCGGCGATTGCGCCTTGAAGGCAGACGAAGTCGAGAGGATCACCGGTGGGCTTCGTGATCAGGGAGTGAACCAAATCCTCCTTATTTTGCCGAACTCGACCTGATAGATGGCAACGCCCTCGCTTGATTTACCGCTGGCCTCAGTCCGTTCCTTGTCGATAACGAAGCCGTCTGCTTCCATGCGCGAGAGGATCGTCGCTTTCGGATGGTATTTCGTCAGGATCGGCTTGTAGCGCTCAATTAGGGCCGCTCGACCAGAGAGGTTCGGCTTGGCTTCAGGTCCAAGATCGAAGAGTTCTACATCCTCAGCATAAAAAGAAGCGAACGCGTCCAAGTCGCCCTTGTTGAAGGCGTCCACCTGCGCTTGCACGATCAAAATCGGAGCTGGGGTCCGGGAGGGTGACGCTTGTGCGGCCGCTACAGGTGTTACGCCCAACGCCGCGGCGATCATCTTGCTAAGCGCTCGTTGCATTCTGCGCTCCTTCGTTGCGCTCAGCCATTCTCACGACCGATGTTGTTCCAAGGGCTGCGGACTTGCAATACCACTATTAAACTGAGCAGATGGCTCCCTCTGCTTTCCGACTGCTGCGTCATAATGCCATGGACGAGCGGTAAACGTTGGAAAGCGACGGGCGGGTTCCGAATGGGTGTAAGTGGGGTAGGCCGTGCAAAGGCGGCGCTTTCTAGTGGGTGCAAGTCTCACCCGACGAATGCCTCTCCCGCCGGAAGCAACCGGGGCAGGCATGGAGGTGACGAGATATCTGAAGCCTTTGATGACGGTCACGTAGGTGAGTGTGCGGGCCGCAACGTGAGTGAACGCTGAGCAATCCTCGAAAACGATGATGTGTAGGCCGGCGCGACACCCATCTCGGGGAAGGCTGATATGGATGGGTGAGTTTGAGCGACGTTTGAAGCCCGTCTGCTTCACCAATGTAATGGCGGCAGCATGTACACAAGGAAAGCGCACACAACACAGGAAGTCCGGTGACGTGCTCAGGGATGAAAACCGGACACCCGCGAGGGAGGAACGGGCGCGGTGGGGTGGCCGAGGCGCCCGTAGTAGTACCGGTGAAGCCGAGTGATGGCGGTGGAGGGGAGGCGTCTTAGTTCAAGGCGAACGCAGCAAGCGGGAAGGGACAGGAGATTGGGAAACCTCTCAATTCCGAGGAGCGTCCAAAAACCGCAGATGGCTTTACACGCGAAAGCGAAGGCGAAAGCTGGTTACTGATTCTATGCACAGTACGACAAGATCAGCCGCAATGACATTCTGGCTCATGCTAACGCCAAGTGCCGCTCCGCCAGCGGGGCACCGGGTGTGGATGGTCAGAATTTTTTGCGGACATCGAGGCGTACAACGTCGAGCAATGGCTAGCGGAACTGGCGCTTGCGCTCAGAGGGAAGCCGTACCGACCGGAACCGATCAGACGGGCACATATACCGAAAACCAACGGCAAACGCAGGCCGCTGAGCATTTCCACCGTGCGGGATCGGGTCTGCATGACAGCAGCGATGCTGGTGCTGGTGCCTATCTTCGAAGCCGACCTTCCACCGGAGTTCTAAGCCTCCCGTGTCGGTCGCAACGGCCGGCAGGCCGTAGCATCATGTAACGGCTCAGATTTGCCGTGCTGGCCGCATCAGGCACCAAGGAGCTTTCCAGCGGCCCATACTCCCGTAGCGAACATCGCAAGTGACGACCAGGCGAGCAGACTTCGCTGCCATGGCCGCAGTCGCGACTTGGCTGCCGCAGCATGGGAAGCCCCGCTGGCTGATTTTGGCTGATAGCCCCTGAACTGTCCGTCGTTCGCCGGCGAACGCTTGAAATTGTGCACAGTACCCATGCGGCTGACCGTAGCCGCAAATCTTATCGCAGACGATGAAAACTCGCCGGGAGCACCAACAGCCGCGTCTGAAGACGGCGAGAACGGCCGCTGCGTCCAACACAGGCCGACTGAAAGGATTGCTGCCAGCGTTGCGCGTTTAGCGCGAACGACGGACCGGAGTTGGGCAGCGCAGTGGCCGACCTGAATGGCGGCTTCTGGGTTCTCCAGAGAACAAGCCCTAGGGTGGTGGCGGCGCTGCATTATGATCGCCGTTCAACAGGTGGTTCGCGTCATCTGGTCTGAGCTCGTGTCTTAGCTGACAGAAACCTCCGATCTGGCTAGCACTGCGATCGCTCCGCGCTAAGAGAGCCGGCGGGAGCTTTGCAGTTCCCGCCGGTCAAGTTGAAGCCTCTTCGCTCAGCGAAGAGGCCTCGGGTCGCCTCGTGAAAGATGTGTTCGCCCCGGAACTTGCGGATCCTATCACTTAGCCGGCTCCCACAAACTATCCGGGAAATTTCCGGGGTTGGCAGGCAAAGGTCGGAGCACATCGCCGCGGCTAAGCGCGATCAGCTGGGCAAGACCGTTCGTGCGCGTCTTCGCGGTAATTGCAGCGCGATGGTCTTCGACCGTTCGAGCGGAAATGCCAAGCCGCTGGGCAATTTCTTTGTTGGAATGACCGCGCACCAGCAGGTCGAAGACCTCCCGCTCACGCTTAGTGAAAGCGGCGGTGAGCGCCGCAATCCGGCGCTGCCGCGCTGACCAGGCGACACCGTCACCCACAGCGGCGATCAGCCGAGCCTCATCAATCGGCTTCTCAAGGTAGTCTAACCCCCCATGGCGCCGCACGGCATCGACGGCATGCGTGGTGGTAGGCCAAGCAGTCATGAACACCATTGCCACCGCCGGGTCGTGCTTACGCAAAGCATCGGCGAAGGCAAACCCGTCCATGTCGCCCATCTGAATGTCGCTGACCACACATGCGAAGTGACGAGTGGGCCAGGCGTTGAGCAGGTCATGTGGGTCGGTGAATGGCAATGCCGTAATCTCATGGCGTGCCAGTAGCCGGGAGACAGTCGCGGCAAGATCAGCATCGTCGTCGAGTACTGCCACCGACGAGGCGCGAGCTGGCACTGGATCAATCATCTTGCTCCTCCTTCAAGCCTCGCAGGTCCCTTGAAAAGCGGTAAGGAAATCACGAAGCGGACGCTATTTGATTTGTCCTCGCGCAGGAGCTGACCTCCGTGTGCCTCCACGATGGTGCGTGCAATTGCCAGGCCGATGCCCATCCCAGTACCCTCGCGCGTCGCTGTCACCAGACTCGTTGGATTGTTCACGATGATCCTTACAGCTTCGCCATGAGCGCACGCGAGCAGGCTAACAACTTGCCCTTGACCGGCCGCAAGCGCATTGCGCAGCAAGTTGACGAGTGCTTGAGTCAATTCGATCTCCTGTGCATGCACGACCAAATCGGGTGAGATCGGCCCGCAGTGCAGATTTTTGCTTTGATCGCGCACTTCGAAGCTGACGATCTGGCAAGCGCTTTGGATCAGCATGGCGACGGGCAACGCGGACGGCTCATCCACTTCGCGCCCCCCAAAGCGACGAAGGCGGCGAACCATGTCCGAGAGCGCGACAGCCTTGCGATTTACGAGTGCAGCACTTTCGGCGATATCGTGTCCCAGACCCAGGGTCGCTGATCGCAAGTGCGCGGCTTCTATTGCAAGCGTACTGAGCGGTTGGCTGATCTCGTGGATCACTGCCACGGACATCGCGCGCAAAGTCTTGAGCCGTTGAGCCTGGTAAAGCATGCGGTTGCGCCGATCGAGCGCGGCCTGCGCCTTCTGCTGAGCATCAGAAAAGCTGCCAGCAAGCCATGTAACTAGGACGGAGGAGGCGATGCCCAGATGCAGTTCCAGCCGTAACGGATCGTCGAGAGCGCCGGCGGAGTAAGGCAGGAAGACCAGCGTTTGTGACAGGATCGCGAACCAGGCAGCAGTCCGGCCATGACGCAAGCCGATCCAAGCGCCAGCCAGCAAGCTGGGAGTCGTTTGCGCGCCCAACCCAGCGCGCCACAAGGCGATGGTGAGCCCTAAACAGCCGCTCATCACAAGGCCGTCCTCCAGCACGGGCCGAAGGCTTGGCCATCGCCAGGGCAACGGATGTTTTAGCCGTGCGATGGTACTTAGCCAAAGCAGAGGCGGAGCCAAAACAAGAATGCCTAGAAGATCGCCGACAGCTAAGCCAGTAAGCGAAATTGCCGCGTCGACACCGCTGCGATAGCGATCTGACTCGGCAGGTAGCCATGCTTCGAAGGGAATGACCAGAATGGCATTCAGCGCTGGCGCAGCGATAGCGACCATGCCGAAGATCATGGGTGGCAGGCCAAGCGTGCCTGATCGACCGCGCGAGAGATGGCGCACCAGCCCCATGGCGGTTCCGTAGCTCAGACCTGGCCGCGCCGCGCCGGTGATCTCCTGAAGGGCTGAGCCGTGAGTCAGCGAGATTGTGCCAACTACGATGTCGGCAATGATTTCAATCAGCACCAGCCACGGCGTGAGTCTCGCGCCTCGGCTCCAAAGCACCGCGAAGCGCAGCCCTGCTGGTGGGTACCACAGCGAGAAAAAGCCCGCGCCTGCCCACGGCCGCGCCGCCCAGTTCGCTACCGCAAAGCCGACTGCGTACAACAGGATGAGGCCAGCATTGTTCGCGCTGAAAGCCCTCCGCGCAAGCTTGTGAGCACTAGGCTTGATGGTGAAATGACCCTGCTTCATGGTTGCAGCAATGGCGTCACACGGGCGGCTGCGATACCCGAATTTTTATCCGGAAATCGCTGCCACACGTGCGGCCCGAGGAGAAACTGGCTTGGGCGCAATTTACTCGTTGCATAGGCTCTCGAGAGGTGGACACAAACAAGCTACCGCTGAAGAGCTGCACATGGCACAGCATACATGGGAGTTACGAGCGAGCCGCGCCGATCGGACCTCTCCCACGTAGAAATCCAGAGCTGCGTGGGACCGTCACCCAGCGCAGACTGTTGCCTTGAAAAAGCGTCGATGCTGATTATGGCTGTATGTCGATAATGAGGATGGACCAGCCCAGCGGATGGTCCTGTTTGCTAGCAGTTGTCTAGATAGCGCGCCCCGCTGACTTGGTCATGTCAGTTCAGCGGGCATGGCCACGTCCTACTATCATGAGAGGCAACTTGCCCCTTCGTGATTGCGGAGTGACGAACGTGTCAAGAAGGACGGCGGCAATCCGGGTATGATGATCACGAAGGCAAAGTTGAGAAGACTCTTACAAATTCTTCGAACCTCACCGTAGCTATAAGCGGAACTGCACCGCCGATGAACGGTCGTTCACCGTGCGGTGCTGTACCGTCTTGGATGTCCCGCGTAGCTTCGATTGTTTGGTGTTGAACGCAAAGCCGCCGGGCAGTTCCGGCCTTGGGGCAGGTCGCAACCGGACCCTCAGGTCGTGCCCGTCAACTTGGTGTAATTTAAGTCCTGGCCCTAGGCCTGCATCGATCAGGCAGCCTTGGGTGTAATCCGTAGGGTTTGGTTCTCCTCGATCTGTGGTGTGGCGAGAGCGGCCATGCCCTCGATCTGCATGTATCGTTTCTGGAGCTGGTACTCGTCGTTCTGCTCAAGGAGCACGGCGCCGATGAGCCGAATGATGCTGTCTTCGTTGGGGAAGATGCCGACGACGTCGGCGCGGCGCTTCACCTCCTTGTTGAGCCGCTCGAGCGGGTTGGTCGAATGGAGCTTGACCACATGCTGGTCGGGGAAGGTCATGTAGGTAAGGACGTCGTGCTCGGCGTTGTCCATGCAGGTGCCGAGTTTCGGCCAGCCGGCGCGCAGTTGGTCGGCGACATGGCGCCAGGTCTGGTTGGCGGCGGCGTGATCGGGTTGCCGGAAGACCTGCCGGATTGCCGCGGCGACCGGGTGTTCTGGCCCTTGGGGACGTACGCCAACGCGTTGCGCATGAAGTGGACGCGGCAGCGCTGCCAGGTAGCACCGGCGACGCGGGTGATGGCGGTCTTGAGGCCTTCCTGGGCATCGGAGATGACGCGCCTCCCGCCCTTCAGGCCGCGCCAGACGAGATCCTTGAGGAAGGTGGTCCAGAACGGCTCGGCCTCGCTAGGGCCGATGTGCAGGCTGACGATCTCGCGCTTGCCCTCGGTGGTCACGGCCACGGCGATCATGGCGGCAACGCTGACGATGCGTCCGCCCTCGCGCACCTTGAGGTAGGTGGCGTCGAGCCAGAAGTACGGCCAATCGCCGGCAAGCGGTCGCTTCAGGAAGGCGTTCACGCGCTCGTTTATGTCCTCGCACAACTTGGATACGCTCGACGTCGAGATGCCGCTCATTCCCGTGGCCTGCACCAGATCGTCGACACGCGGGTGCTGACGCCGGCGATCCATGCCTCCTGGATGACGCTGACCAGCGCTTTTTCGATCGTCTTCCTCGGTTCCAGGAACCCGGGAAAGTAGGCGCCGGTGCGCAGCTTGGGTATCTTCAGGTTGAGCGTGCCGAGCCGCGTATCCAGGCTGCGGTCGCGGTAGCCGTTGCGCCAAGTGCTGCGCTCGCCGGATCTCTCGTGGCGGCCGGCACCAATGAGGCCATCAACATCGGCCTTCATGATGATCTGCAGCACGCTTTCGGCAACGCTGCGCAGGAAATCGCAATCTCCGGTCTTCGCCATCAGCTCGGCAAGCGGTAGTCTGTCGTCGGTCATCGGGGAAAGAATCCTCGGGTGCTGGTGAAGCTCGATACTTCCAACTTAACCGATGAGCCTGGCGGCCGCCCCGGCATACACCGTTATCTACACCAGGAAATTACGCCGCGAGCGCGGACGCTAACGGATTCGAACCGCTTCCTGCTCAGAATAAACGCCTTCTGCGCATCCGCTAATCAGAATGCCTTCATGGTCCATCGCTCCGGCTAGGCGAAGAGAGCACGGCAAAACACTAGAAGTCAAGATGATCCAAGCTCTCGGGATCAGATCACCGGCGGTGGCGAGGTTGCTTTTGTCAGGCGGCGTAGGGCTGTCGTTAACCTTTTAAGCCGATGCTGAGTCGGTCACGCGATGCACGCAACGCGAAAGCCAAGTGCGAAATCTGGGTAGCCGTTATCGATGGTCGACTTAGCCACTAATGAAGGCTTGCTTGTATTGGTCGGGAGCGATGCAGGCCAAGCGCGACTAGTTGCCTCGTCGGTATGCAGACACGGGTGGCGAACAGTTTGCTCCCCAACACCGCAACAGGCGTCGACCATCCTTGATGGTCTGCGAGCTGCCGATAACCTCATCGCCGTTATTGATGGCTGGCCAGTGGGCAAAGCCGGGCCCGAAGCGATTGCTGAACTACGACGGCATTTTCGGGACCTCCCCGTTCTTGTCTTATCTTCAAGTTCTGACATCTTACACGCAATAGAAGCGATGCGGTTGGGAGCTACCGACTACCTCGTAAGACCTTTCTCTCCGGACCGCCTTCTAGGCGCGCTGCGGATGGCAAACTCGCACGGTAGTTTACGCGGCGAGCTACGGCCTCTCTCGCATTGCTTTGATCTTCCGCTCGGTTTCGAAGACATGGTTGGCGCGGATATCAAGTTCCGGGCGGCAGTCGCGCGCGCTGCTCTGACGGCGCGAGCGTCAGGGCACGTACTGGTCGAAGGTGAAGGGGGAGCGGGTCGAACCACGCTGCTGCGGGCGCTCCATGCTGCCTCATCGCGAGCGGACAGTCCACTGAAGATCGTGAACATGCGCAGCTACAGCGAGAGCGCCCTTACCTCTGCCCTGTTCGGTCACGAGAAGGGAGCATTCCCAGGTGCGTTCGCCAAGCACGTCGGCGCGCTGCAGCATTGTTACGGTGGAACGTTGGTGCTGCAGGAAGTCAATCGCATGCCTGCGAGCGTGCAACAGCGACTAGCCGCGGCGCTCAGCGACGGGCGGTTACGGCCGCTCGGCGCGAGTCACAGCTTCGATCTAAACGTGCGTATCTTGGCAACTAGCAACCAGCCACTGAACGAGATATTCCAAGCGAATAGCTTTTGCGCCGACCTCTCGAAAGCTCTAGGTGCCACACGCCTTGAAATGCCCCCTCTTCGCGAACGCGTTGGTGACATCCCAGCGCTCTCCCGTTTCTTCTTGAGCATCTTCCAACAACGCTCACGTACACGCGAGGTGACCATCAATGATGGAGCGTATGATCGACTTTGCTCCTATGACTGGCCGGGAAACATCCGCCAACTGCGTTCCGTTCTGCTGCGAGCCTCAGCACTGTGCGACGGTGATGCACTTACTGCCGACCATTTCCCGGCTTTGAACGAATGGACCATCCGTACCTCGCCCGGGGATCTCGTAACGCGCCGCGTTCCTGATGAGGCTGGTGTCGAAATCTATGGAGCAGACGGTCATCTGCGAACACTTGAGCAGATCGAAGCCGACGTTATTCAATTGGCGATCGGTCGGTATAGCGGCCGCATGACCGAGATTGCGCGCAGGCTACGGATCGGCCGCTCGACTTTGTACCGGAAGCTGAACAATTTAGAGGCGGGTCCACTTACCGATCGGAGACACCGCTAAGCGCTAGCGTGCGGGATCGCTCAATCGAAACATCACCATGACGCCGGGTGCGGCCTGGTAAAGCTGAGACGTCGGGATCCTGCCGCCGCGCAAGCGCAGCCATGTTGTCGCATCGATCTGACGCCGTAACGATCGCCAGCTTTTGCTCCAGCATCGCTCAGCGCCTGCGAAGGTGGCGGCGGATCGGGCAATGTGAATTCACCCGCAATTCACCCGTGCCCGGAAGCGCGGGGAGCGGCGTCAGCGTGCCTGCACCCACACCCACTCCGGCCCCCGCTTCGACGGCCCCCGTCTACCCAGCACCTGTCGCCCTTCGGACTGGACACGTGATCACGTCAACCAGCCAGCAGCCCAGCCGTTCCGCTAACGGAATGGCTAAATTTCGCCGCAACTATGGGGCGAACGAGTTCCTGAACGATATTTGTGCGCTGGATTGAAGCTGCCGGGGCCAGAGCGTCACCGTCAAAGTCCTCGACGATGGTGTTGTTAACGTCAACGGCAAACTCGATGGGCGTATCGACATCGCGGTGTAGGGCGGCTGTATGCCCGAACCAGGTGCGTTAAACCTAAGGCTACGCCGCTAAAGCGCTTGGAGAATAGGTTTATTCGTCGGCTCGAGCGTGGCGCAAGCTCGAGATGTGGATGCAAGAGAGCCGATGCCGAATGGCTGGATCTGAGCAGTGAACGAAGCGCTATCCGACCGATCTCACGGATGAGGAGCGGCGGTTCATACAGCCGTTCCTGCAACCAGTTCCGAAACCCGGGCGCAACCCGAAGACAGACCTTCGCGATGTGCTTGACGCATTGCGTGCTAACTTGCCCGGCCGGGCGGTGGCTGGCGGATGTTGCCGATCGACTTTCCGCCCTAACAGACGGTATATTGGTGGTTCCGCCGCTTTGTGCACCGGTTGCTGTTCCGCACGATCCACGACGTCACGCTGATGCTCGATCGCGAGCGTGAAGGGCGCGAGCAAAGCCCTGCTGCCGCCGTTGTCGATAGCCAGTCGATCAGGGCGCCAGCGGCAGCAAATGCGCGGGCTCGATGCCCGTAAGAAGGTCGTCGGCCGCAAGCGCCACATGGCAGTCCATACCAATGGCAGGCTGCTGATGCTCGATCTCACCAAAGCTGACATCATCGACAGTGCCGGCGCGCAGGTGATCGTGGCGGCCGTCCGGAAGCTTTGGCCGTAGCTCAGCATCTGTTCGCCGATGGGGCCTACGGTCGCACCCGGCTCATGGACGCTGCCGCGTATCGTGACTTCGTGCTGAAGATGGTCCGTCGCACCGACTAAAACGCCGGATTCAACGTCGTACCAAGGCGCTGGTTCGTCGGGGGCACCTTCGGGGGGATGACCGGATGGAAGCGCCTCGTTCGTGATCACGAGCAGCGCCTCGACATCTTCGAGGCCACGATCCATGTGGCACTCAGCAGCCTCATGATGCGCCGGATCGTACATCGCTGAACATTTTCAAACGGGACTGAGCATGTCGCTTGCGCTGTCGGTCCAGCGGACTCGCTCAACTTGCTCCCGAAGGTGATACCGCTTGCATGCTGACTGGTCAGGTCTATCTTCCGTCCTGAACGACCGGCCTAGCTTGCGGCAGTAGTCAAGGCTGCGGCGATTCCGGCAGCAAACAGCGTGGTGCGTTGATTGCTTGCTGATCTGGCGCAGTAAACTTGGGGCGAGTTCGAGTTCTCCGTCACAGGCCACACGCTCAAGCTGCGGACGGCGGTCTGCCGCAAGCTCTTGGCGCCGGCTGCGATCTTAGCCAACAGAGGGTGGTATTCCCTAATCTTTGGTAGCTTCGCTGCCTGCCTCGCAAAGATCAAGCGGAGACACCCAGGAGAAACGTCGCTAGAGCTGTGGTGGCAGGACTAAGCCCACGTTGACCAGCAGGCCACGCTTATCTGGCGCAAGGCCAGGCGTCGCACCCGGCGCTCGGCTCCCGAGGACCAGCGGCGATTCTCGACAAAGTTATTCGGCGAAATCTGTTCCGTCGAAGGCAAGGCGGCCAGCTTGTTATGCTCCGTTGCAATAGTGAGACAACGAGCATGCACCTCAAGAATTTTCAACTTCATGTTGCCACCCGCGTACATGCCGTCGTGCTGCTTGATTACGCTGGCTGGCACGCATCAACCCAGTTGATCGTGCCACTCAATATCAAGCTATTGACGCTGCGGCCGGGGTACCCGGAGCTCAACCCAGCGAGAATATCTGGAAGTTCATGCACGAGACCCGGCTGACGAACCGAACTATGCAACTCGGTTACGACATCGTCGACTAATGCTGCTTTGCCTAGATCAAGCATAACGATTAGATTTGGCGCAGCTTGTCCGTCGGAATGCCCGGGCGGCCGCATGGATCATGATTAACGCGCGTTGGAACAAGCGAGTGAAGATCTCGCGGCGAACGCGGCTTATACGTTTGCCCTGGCAATACCAAGTGCCGCGATGGAGCAGCGTCTCGTGGGCTCGTGCGCAAGGCCACAGAACGGACAACAAGATCGCCTCGTCAGCGCCGGCAACCTTCGCGCTTCAGCTCAGGCGGTCTGACGGCGATTCAGCCGTTCATGCCGCTGACGGTTCTGTTGGACTTTGGACGCGCATAGGCCAGACATGCCGTCACGTTCGACCGTGCGCTGCCATGAGACGAGCTCTTCCAACGAAAGCTCATAACGGGCACACGCCTGCGGCTTGCTCAACAACCCACCTTCAACGGCAGCGACCACCTCGGCCTTGCGCCGTGCGACCCAGCGGGACGTGCCAGGGTCGGGCAGCTTATCCAACGTCAACCTTTCGCCAAGCGGACCGATGACTTCGTGGACGATCTGATTGTCAACGTTCAACATATTCGATCTCCGAGGAGCGCCGCTCCCACGGCTCCTGAGAAGTGTACGGGCTCAGATTCTTGACGAGTTTATGTCAGAGGTAGTTAACGGAACCAGGGTTAATACTGTCGAGAAGATAAAATCGAGGATGTATTTGAGACACACAAGATCAAAACATGTAAGGTTATATAGCCGCGCTTCAGGAACGTACGTTCATCTTGTGCGCCGGCAAGGCAAACCATCACTCAAACGGGCGTTATGCCGGCACAACCGCGAAGCCCTCGTTTGGTTTCCAATGAAGGGGAATAAACTTACGCACGCGTCGCCTACACGCCGCCGGGCTCTTGCCTGTCGGGTGTAGGCGAAGGCGGGGTGGGTACAGCGTACGGCGTGCGCGGCCGGTATGGGATCGTGACCTTTGGCGACTGGAGCATCCTCCTCAGATAGTCGCTGTTAACTTGCTACGGGTACTAGCAGCGGCGTAGGACCATGATCGAGGAAGTAAGAATGAGTACGACAGCTGCATCAGTGCTACGAACACTCATCACGACGATCATCGAGCAATCGCCGAGCAGTGATCTGCCCGACACCATCGCACAAAGTCTTTGGGAGCAGGAGCTTGCTCTGCGCAACGAAGGCTTACCGATCGAGGCTGGGGAAATCGGGGTGTTCGCGCGCGATGCGTATGACGCTCGAACCCGAAGAGAGAGGGTTAGCCGAGTAGCTTGAGGTCACCGCCCTGTTCATCTATTCAAGCGACCGGCTCAGTTGGCTCGCTGCCAGAAGCAGCGTGACGTAGCGGTTGGCTTGGTGCCTACCGGGTGGGCCACCCTTACCACCGCTACCCTTTGTTATTCCTCCATCTCTCCATGTGCGGACCGTAAGTACAATTCTAGGTCGCAGCCTCTTCACGTCCCGCATGCCGCCGCCGCATAGTGAGCGGGCGTTTTTTTCGCTTTAATCGGCCAAAATGAAGGGGCACGTAGATCCCGTCCCGGAGCAACGGCCAAGCCAGATGCCACGGCATCACGTCTATGTGGTTCTCACGCCAGTGCGCAGCCAGTACGCCGGTGAGAGTGCCAGTTGCACGATGCCCGCACTCAGGGCACATGACGGCGGGTGATTTCGATCGGTTCAATAACGTCATGCCGTCAGCGTGCAGGGTAAACCTGTACACAACCTGAAAACTGGAGGCGGAGACAAGGTCTTGTGCACGAGCTGCGGTGAACGACTTTCTACTGTTGCTCATGAGCCATGGACCTTGCGGGACAGCTTGTCTCATTATCTTCGCCGACCAATGTGATTGGGACATCCAGGTAAGGACGGGGCGACGTCTAATGTAGCAGAAGGTTACCGCATGGTTGTTAGGGCTCGACAAGGGTTAGTGCGGGTCGCACCGCAACTATACACGTTCGGTACCGCCGGTGAATAGTTATTGACCGCGCGGTGCTGAAGGGCGCTAGCCTACGCAGTCCCGCATATCGTCATAGCGCAGATGGTGGAAAATGGTCTGCAAAGGCAGGAGGTGTAGGGCTTTGGTCGGACGAACATAGGCCTAAGGCCTCGTTAATCAATCCGCGGTAGGCTCACATTCTGAGAAGCCTACGACCCGAGTTGAGATCAACCTTGAGAGTACTTGGCATGCGCTGCGCGTAGAGGATGCTGTGCTGCTGCTTGATCCCTTTTTGCGCTGTGCAGATTGCTACGGTTCTGTTTACCTTACGCGTGACTACACCGCCGAGCGTCGCAGCCAGCTCGTTCATCGGCGATCGTTCGTGGGTTGCGGGCAGAGCGTTGGTGGAGTTCTCAAGCGTCAACCAGCTGCACTCACCTTGAGTATCAATGGTTTGCCACTCGCAAGCCTCATTATGAGAAAAGATGAACAAGCATGTTCGCGTCTGCTGAGCGACGCCGTCGCATAGTTGGCCAATCTACGACAAGTCTCGCGGCTCCGGCTAAAGATCTCCATAAACAAACGCGTAAATGAAAAGCTTATCATCGTACAACATAGTAGGTTCTCGATTTCGGCTTAGCTCAACTTGTAGAGCCCGCTTCCGGAGAGCAGAAAGCGCAAGCCTTCGATCTTCGCAGGCTCGGATGAAGGAGCAGATCTCAAGAGTATGAACGCTGCGCCGAGGGACAGCATCGTCGTTGAGCATGCGATGACTGCAGTTTGGCATGCCGCGTGCTTGCGGGCAACATCAGCAACACCGTGTTCCTGAACGCCGAGTCAGTAGCCACTGGCAAGAGCGGCCGGATCTCGCGGCTGAGATAGGCGCCGAGGTCGATCAGCGGTGCCCACCTGGCACAGCGCTTGTAGCGTGGCGGAAGGTCGAGATTGCTTTATGCAATGCCGCGAAGTTCGCTGAACTCGCCACTGCCGCGCCGGCCTTACGGCAGGCTGTCATAGCGCAAACCGATGAAAGGTCATCGCGCGCTACGAACGTGGAGCAGACATCGAGAACATGCTTGCCCGCATCACGACTTTGCTAAGATTGATCAGACCGGCAAGCCGCAGCGCATTCGGCAACATCGCCGCCAAGGACGCGCAACACGATGCCAAGCTTTCGACCATGCGACACCACATGATCAATCTTGACCAGTGCTTTAGCATGTTGCTCGCATTGAACGGACAGGACCCTGAAAAGGCTCAGACCGTGGCAGCCGCGCGCTTGAATCGCGCGAGCGCAAGTAAGCCGCTGAAGAGGCCAACCGTGCCGTCATTCACCCGGCTCGCAACACGTCGGCAAGTCCGATATGGGGGGAAAGGCGCCGATTATGTGCCATGCGGCCTTTGGTTGCACCAGCAGCGGGCTGTGAGTGACGGGGTTGCTGACCCGGCGGCATCGAAGTGCCATAGTGGAGGTGTTGAACCACCACATGGAGGAGGCGTCCATGTCGGAAGCTACCACATTCACTTCGTATATCGCCGAGACAGGCCCGGAAGAACCAATGCTAACCAATGTGCCAGAAGCACGCTGCAGGTGAAGTGGTTCTGGTCCACGAAATCCCGCACAGGCTCAGGGCCTCCAGTGCCGTATGAGGGCCAGGTAGATGGCAGCAGCCGACTACTTGCCGGATTTCCTAAATGACGCCTGCGTCTGTGTGGGCGCCCGCAGCTGGTCAGCAACTGAGCGGATCATGGTTTCTCCACCCAGCAAGAAGCTGATCAAAGATCCTCGGCTCGAACAGTCGGGTGAAGGAGCAGCCTATGTCGAGATCCTCGGACCTCGTTACAGTCGCGCTCAGTGGCATGATGCTAGGCAGCTTCAATCGGCATCGCTCCCCGACCAAAAGAGGCGCCTGGGTCTTTGCCGAGAAGCCCGCGATTGATAGGTCCGTGATCCAGACCTGCAGTTGCTCACCTCCCGCGCTAAGAGTTGCGAGAATAGACAGGCAGACGCGTGGAGCGCAGCGATCCTCCAACGCTGCTCGCTCGTAAGAGAACTGCATTTTACCCGCCTCCTCAAGCCCTTCGCGTACGCAGCTCTTGTTTGCCGAGGTCGTGTTAAGGGTGTGCGATTTTACGAAGTAAACATCGAGTTATGTTAACAGCGCTCGCGCGCTATCGTGCTTCGACCAGCCAGCTCCGCTTGCCGATCGAGGATACATGGTGACCTATGCTCTGTGCAAGCGATCGGTGGTGCGGCTCGAAGATGCGCGTCCCGGTTTTCGTCGTCGTGGTCAAGCAGGCGATCGAGATCAGCACGCAATGCTTGAGCATCTATGTGCTTCAGGTGACCCCAATCGGCTGCGATCAAGTCGACGCGCCGCGTGCGCGAGAATAGCGACACGATATTCGGATGCGGTACGATTTGGGAGACACCTTCGCCTTCTATGCGGGCGTCAGGAACTTCACGAACCAAGGGCCCGACATCGGCTTTGAGACTATCGTGCCGATCTCACCTTTCGGTCGCTTCTTCTACGCAGGTGCCGAGAGCTTCGAGGACGCTGCCTGCTACACCCGCGTCAAGGGCGTACCGGCTTGGGCTGCGCTGCGAAACGCGCGGTTGCACCTCATCGACACCCCCAAGCACGTCCGGACTATCGTGATCGCTCAGGATAACGATTCCGAAGGCGACGTCAGGGTGGGGCGAGCCGTCGAGGTCTACCGCGAGCAGGGCTTCAAGGTGGGGAGGCACAGCCCGCACTCGCATGAGGACTGGGGAGCGATTCCGATGGAGGTCTGAGGGTCTGTGAGAAAAGGGGAGGGGATGGCGTGATCCGAATGACCGGAAGCATCAGGAGATCTCCCTGGCTGACCTTTTCTTTAGTCCTCGCTGCCGTTGACATCAGGGAGGGTAAGATCGCCGATGCCATCGCTGCCGGAGTGATCGATCGTAAACTGCTCACCAAGGTGATGACTTAAGTGCGCGGCGCTTCCGACGCCACGGGTGCCTGAACGCAGCGGGGCAGCGTCGAACTCCTTGAGCGCGGCCTGGATCGTCACCTGCGGTCCTTGCTGCGCGCTCTGCCTTCACTGACATCGGCTCGCCACGCACTGCTTCAGACATTGCCGACGCAGACCGTTGGCAACGAAGAGCAGATTGCGTGGCAGCAGGTCTCGACGCCGGTGAACCTGGCAGCGCAGGCGGTGATCCTGGCGCAAGCTACGTCCGAAGACGTTGAGATGGAACCGATCGCCGGAAGCGGGCTCCTCTTCGCCCAGCTTGCGCCGGCCACGAGCCTGCAGGTCAACGAACTCGAGAAGCGTCGGCACCGTTCCTCGAACCTTTTTTCCCGCCTGCGAAGATCTTCGCCACGATGACACTGCGATCAGCACCGTCATGGCACACCTGCCCCGGCCCACGCTGATCCTCATGAGCCGCCGTTCTCGTGCTCTTTCCCGCGCCCCTTCGTAGATGGCCGCGGTAGGCCTATCGCCTGCCCAGAAGGTAACGGGGTGGGGATGATGTGCTCGCGCATGTAACCTCCACTGTGCTGTATCAAGGTACTGCGATACCTCGCAGCAGTCGAGCTGGACTGCGGCTTCATGCCGTTGTTTACAAGACGTCTCAGGAACAGAGTTGCTGCGGATCAGGATCGCAGATGAAGAGAGCGAGATAGAATCTAAGCGCCTCGGTGCAGGCGCCGTGGTTTTAAGGCCAACATCCCGTCCAAACTTAGAGCCCGGCTAGTTATGCGTTGCGGTTTGTCGCAGTCCTCGTGCAGAGCCGCGCAGACGGTGGGCGCCTGAGGCTCAGGGGGGAATACATGGTTGATGTGAGATGCGCGCTAAGCGTAGCGAAGTGGCTTGGCACGACTTGCGTAAGCGTGATTGCGCTTTTTCACGCCAACGCCGCGTTAGCAGCTTGTTTGAACACGAGCGGTGCTGTGGTATGCGATACAAGCCGCTCAAATCCATCGGATCCGATCGCCGGCTTTGATATCGTCCTGCTGCCCGGCGCACAGGTGAAGCAGCTTGATGATCCCTACGCCGGAGCTTCAGTGCCCAGAACCTTTGACACGGTCACATTGTACACGGGCGGCAGGCTAGTAACGCGGGACACTAGCCTGATCACCAACTTCTTTCCTGGCGCCTCCAGCGTCAACGTCGGAGCGGGCGGATCCGCCCAGATCGATGGCGGTGTCCCACACGGCGGCACGATCGGTATCGGACTCCGCTTAGGTGCAAATGCATCTTTAATCGTCGGCACTACTGGTGCCGCACACTCTTAGCTGCGCGTCACCCATGATGCCCATGCTGTGATTGGTGGTTCCTGTCTCCACAAACGGGCGGTGAGTTGGCCCCCGAACTGACCTGACAGATTCTCGCTCTTAGATAAGAGTGAGATGCCATGAGGGATGATTAGCGGCTGCGCTGTGACACAGTGGGTCGCTGAAACGCCCCTCAGGAGACACAAGGTGGATCGCACATCCAATCAACCCGCTGCAGTTGCCGCAATCCGCGTTGATCTCAGCGCCATTTTTATCTCGCTGGAGTTGAGCAAGTCGAGCTGGCTGGTGACGGCGTTGTCGCCAGGCAGTGCGAAGATGACGCGCCATTCGGTACCCGGTGGCGATCTACCCGCGCTACTACATTGCTTTTCAGGTTTGCAGGACAAGGCTCACGCACGCGAGGGTAAACTGTATCCGCTGATCGTCGTGCAAGAGGCGGGACTGGATGGCTTCTGGATCCATCGGGCGCTGGAGGCGGAGAAGAATATCACAAGTCACGTGGTGGACGCCGCGTCCATCTCAGTCCCACGCCGGAGCCGTCGGGCCAAGACGGATCGGATCGATGGCGAGACGCTAGTCCGCACATTGATGGCGTGGGTCCGAGGCGAACCCCGTGTTTGTTCGATGGTGCGGGTACCTGCTGTCGAAGATGAAGATCGACGCCGCATCAGCAGAGAGTGCAGGACACTGATTGATGAGCGGACCTGCCACACCAACCGGATCAAGGGGTTGCTCTTCAGCATTGGCGTTCGCGACTACCGGCCGCTGCGCCGAGACTGTCGAGAGAGGCTTGAAGAACTCCGAACCGAAGATGGGCAACCCATGCCGCCTCATCTGAAGGCAAGACTCGTGCGGGAACTGGACCGCCTTGACCTGATAAGCGATCAGATTGAGGCGGTCGAAAGTGAACGCGATGCTCTGATCGCGGATGCGAGTGAGACAGCGCCGCAGACCATGCTTGGCGCTCTGAGAGGGATCGGCCCCGAGTTTGCCAACGTGTTGACGAGTGAAGGCTTGTTCCGATCCTTCGAAAACCGGCGACAGGTCGCAGCCTACGCCGGGCTGGCAGCCAGCCCATGGCAAAGCGGAACCATCGATCGAGAGCAAGGCGTGTCAAAGGCTGGAAATCCACGGCTGCGAACAGCTATGATCCAGGTAGCTTGGCTATGGCTGCGGTATCAGCCGGACACAGCTCTAGCGCGCTGGTTCCATGAACGGGTTCGCTGCAACGATGGCCGGGGCAAGAAGGTCGCCATAGTTGCTCTAGCGCGCAAATTGCTTGTTGCCTTGTGGAAATACGCCACCCGCGGTGTGGTAATCGAGGGGGCGGTCCTAAGCCGCGCCTGACCCATGCTGCTAAACCTCGCGGAGCAGTAACTGCTCTTAGCACCCGGGTAAGACGGCCCGAATATGCCTCTGGCTTTCATTGCCGCTCGTTGAGAATGGTCCCGTTTTCCTGAACCCTTGCCCGCCGGATGCGGGATTATGGTGCAGCCGCTGAGAGCGGCGACCGGATGTAAGGTGGTACAGGCTCGGATCCGGGCCGGTATTCAAAGACGGGTTCAGATCCTGGATTGCACTCGAAAAGGATGCATCATGATCAGCACTTGACCTAAGGTCCCTCATGTAAGGCATATGACTGAGCATACGACTAGGCGCTACAATGGCGGCGAGGTCCTCTCCGGGGTTCAGCGCCGGAGGCGCTGGACCCCGGAGGAAAAGGTCCGGATCGTCGAGGAGACGTACCTACCGGGCGTGAGCGTGTCGCTGGTAGCTCGGCAGCATGGCATCAGTGGCAGCCAGATCTTTACCTGGCGCAGGCTGGTGGCGCAGGGCGCGCTGACCGCAGCCGGTGCGGCGAGGAGGTCGTGCCCGCCTCCGAGTACCGGACGCTGCAGAACCAGGTCGCCGAGCTGCAGCGCCTGCTCGGCAAGAAGACCATGGAAGCCGAGATACTGCGTGAGGCCGTGTCCCGGGCCGCAGGCCCAAAAAAACTTCTCTTGCGCTCGATCTCGTTGCCAGGGGACGACCGGTGAGCGCGGTGGCCGAGGCGTTGGGCATCAGCCGCCAACACCTGTCGGCCATGTACAACCGATCACCTGCGCGTCGGCGAGGTCGACCGCCTTTGCCGGACACCGAACTGATCGGCGACCCGGGCGCTGATCGCCGACCTGCCCACCTATGGCTACCGCCGCGTCCATGCCCTGCTGCGCCGTCAGGCTGCCAGGACCGGGCGCACAGCGCCCAATCCCGAGCGGGTTTACCGGGTCATGAAGGTGCACGGGCTGCTGCTTCAACGCCACAGCGGCAGCCGGGAGGAGCGGCGCCATGATGGCCGCGTTGCCGTCGATCGGCGCAACACCCGCTGGTGCTCTGACGCGCTGGAGATCGCCTGCGACAATGGCGAGAAGGTGCGCGTCGCCTTCGCACTCGACTGCTGTGATCGTAAAGCCATGGGGCACGTTGCTACCACCGGCGGTATCACCGCAGAGGACATCCGTGATCTGATGGTCGCGACTGTCGAGAATGGCTTTGGCACGCTGAACCGCTTGGCCTCACCTATCGAGTGGCTCAGCGACAACGGCAGCCCTTATGTCGCTAAAGACACTCGCCGCTTCGCCCACGACATCGGCCTCGTGCCCCGCACCACGCCGGTCAGCTCTCCGCAATTGAACGGCCTGGCAGAAGCCTTCGTGCGCACCGGCGCCAACTGCATCGGCTTTTCGCGCGATCCGCAGGGCCTGGAGGTCTCGGTCGACTGCAGCTCGGGCGAGCCGACGCTAACGGGCAGCCACGTGCTCCTCGCGGTCGGACGCCAGCTGAACACCGATGACCTCGGGTTGGAAGTCGCCGCGATCGCGACCGATGCGCGCGGCTATATAAAGTCGACGACAAGCTGCAGACCAATGTTCCCGGCATCTGGGCACTGGGCGACTGCAATGGCCGCGGCGCCTTCACGCACACGGCGTATAACGACTTTGAGATCGTCGCTGCGAACCTGCTCGATGGCGAGGATCGCAGAGTGAGCCAGAGGATGGTGGGCTACGCGCTCTACACCGATCCGCCGCTCGGCCGGGTGGGCCTGAGCGAGAGCGAGGCGCGCAAGAGCGGTCGGTCGCTCCTAGTCTCCAAGCGGCCGATGACTCGCGTCGGCCGCGCGGTGGAGAAAGGCGAGACCAAGGGCTTCATGAAGATCGTCGCCGACGCCGAAACGCAGCGCATCCTCGGTGCGGCGATCCTGGGCACAAGCGGCGACGAGGCGATCCATGGCATCCTCGACATGATGAACGCTGACCAGCCGATCGAGACGCTGCGCTGGGCGGTCCCCATCCACCCGACGGTTTCGGAGCTGATCCCCACTGTCCTGCTCGGCTTGAAACCGCCACCGGAAGTGCAAGCATGACCGATTGCAGCCATACATCGACGATCAGGCAAGTCACGCCGAGCGCCAGGGGATGTGAGGAGTGCCTGGCGTTGGGCAGTCCATGGGTGCACCTCCGGTTGTGCCGGACGTGCGGTCATGTCGGTTGCTGCGACGACTCTCCCCATCGTCACGCGACGGCGCATTTCCGCGCCACCGCCCATCCTATGATCGAAGGCTACGACCCTCCGGAAGGCTGGGGATGGTGCTACGTCGACGAGGTCGTCGTCGACCTCCCCGACCAGACGCGCCAGCTCGGACCGATACCGCGCTACGTGTAGGGCAGGACATCCTTCGCTTGCCCACCAGGGCATCAGTCCCAGTAGGGCGGCGATCCGATGGCCTGCTTCAGCGAGGCGACCAGCGCGGTGACTTTGGCAGACGTGCTGCGATTGCTCGGATAGGCTACGAACAACTGCGCGCCTTCGGCCTCGGCACCTACGTCGACGACGCGCAAGGTGCCGCTCGCCAGCTCCGCGTGGATGAAGAAGGTCGGCAGCAGGGCGATCCCAAGACCCGCCAGCGCGGCTTCTCGCATCATGATGCCGTTGTTGACGCGCAGGCAGGCGCGGGGGCGCAGGATCGTCTCCCCATTGCTCGACCAGAAGCGCCAGTCGGCCGCTCGGTTCGAATAGAGGATGGCACATGCGCCGCTCAGTTTCGCCAACGATGATGGCGTCCCATGTTCCTCCAGGTACGATGGCGCTGCCACGAGTAGGCGGCGACTGGACGTAAGCGGCTTGGCGATCAGGCGGGAGTCCTCGACGGGACCGTGGCGGATGACCGCGTCGTAGCCGACCGCCGCGACGTCGATGAACCTGTCGTCGAGATCGACGGTGAGTTCGATGCCAGGATGCGCCTTGAGGAAGGCGCTCAGCATGCGGCCAAGGTGGAGAGTGCCGAACCCGATCGGTCCCGCCACGCGCAGTGGACCGGACAGCGATCCACGGCGCTCGGCGATCTCGGCACGCGCCTCTGCCGCCTCGCCCAGGATCCTGCGCCCGCGTTCGAGGAACAGTTCGCCTTCCACGGTCAGCGTCAACTTGCGCGTCGTGCGCTGCATCAGGCTTGCGCCCAGCAAGCGCTCGAGCTGCGCCACGCGTTAGACTGACAGCACCACCGACTTGGCCATGCCCAGACGGCGCGCCGCTTCGCTGATCGACCCGGCTTCGGCCACCGTGACAAACGCCGCCACGCCGTCGAGCTTCATCATTGTTCGGCACTCCCGAAAGGCGGTTCCGGCATTTGGCGGCTAGTGCGCACGATGGCTGTAAATCATCTTGGCGTCGAGGCTGCGCGAGGGGAGCGCAAGCAAGGAGAACGGTCATGATCACTCGCATTCTCGCCAGCGTACTCGCGCTTTCCGCCATCGTGACCGCCGGCTCCGCTGCCGCGGAAGTGGGAAGCTTTCCTGCCGGCTTCAGCACGCAGGAGATCGGCACCAACGGCACCACCATCCACACCCGCGTCGGCGGCAAAGGTCCCGCCGTCGTCCTGCTGCACGGCTATGGTGAGACCGGGGACATGTGGGCGCCGCTCGCCGCCGATCTCGCACGCGATCACCTAGTGATCGTACCGGATCTACGCGGCATGGGCCTGTCCGCAAAGCCGCCTGCGGGCTACGACAAGAAGACGCAGGGGCAGGACATCGCGGGACTCCTGGATGTGCTGAAGGTCGGCAAGGTCGATCTGGTCACGCACGATATCGGCAACATGGTGGGCTATGCCTTTGCCGCGCAGAACCGCGCGCGCGTGACGCGCTTCGTGCTCATGGACGCACCGTTGCCGGGTGTCGGCCCCTGGGACGAGATCCTGAAGAACCCCTTGCTCTGGCACTTCCGCTTCGGCGGCCCGGACATGGAGCGCCTGGTCGCGGGCCGCGAGCGCATCTACCTCGACCGGTTCTGGAACGAATTCTCCGCCAGGCCCGAGCGCTTCAGCGAGGCATCGCGAGTGCACTATGCCACGCTTTATGCACAGCCAGGGGCGATGCATGCGGGCTTTGCGCAGTTCGCGGCCTTCGACCAGGATGCGGCCGATGACCGGCAGTTCGTCGCTGCGGGCAAGCTGACGATGCCGGTGCTGGCGATCGGCGGCGCGAAGTCGTTCGGGCCGATGATGGCGACGGTGATGCGCTTTGCCGCCGACGACGTGACGGAGGCGACGATCCCCGATGCCGGACACTGGCTGATGGAGGAGCAGCCGACCGCTACCATTGCCGCGGTGCGCCGCTTCCTGGATGCACGCCGGTGATCGCGCACAGGTATCGTGTCACGATCGCAGCGCTGGCGGCATCGACGGCCGTCGGCCTGGCGAATGGCGCAACTGCTCAGGACCGTCAGGAGCGCCTGACGCCAGCCGCGATCGACAGCCTGCCGGTGGTCGCCGCTGGCGCAGGGACCTCCGGATTGCGGCAAATCGAAACGCGCGTGCTCTCGGGCGACCCGACCAAGGCCGGGCCGTACACCATCTCGATCCGCGTCCCTCCAAACGTCCGTATTGCCGCACACACGCACAAGGACGCACGCTCCGCCGTGGTGGTGGCCGGGGTCTGGCACTTCGGCTACGGCACGGCGGCCGCGCAGGACAAGTCGGTGCCGTTGCCGATCGGCAGTTACTACACCGAACCGGCTCGCGAGCCGCATTTCGCCTGGACGGGCCCTGAAGGCGCGACCGTTCACATCACGGGCCTGGGCCCGTCCGACACCCACTACACCGAGCAAGGGGACCATCGGAAATGACCGACTTCTCAGGCAAGAACGCCCTCGTCATCGGCGGTAGCCGCGGCATAGGTGCTGCCATCGTGCGCCGCCTGGCAGCTGACGGTGCCGCGGTGACCTTCTCCTACGCGGGATCGCCCGATGCCGCTTCTGTCCTCGCCGACCAGACCGGTGCCGCGGCCGTCCGCTCGGATGCTGCCGACCGCAACGCCGTGATCGCGCTGGTGGCAGGAGCCGGCCCGATCGACATCCTGGTCGTCAACGCCGGCGCCCTGGTGCTCGGCAACCCGCTGGAGCTGGATGCCGACCAGATCGACCGAATGATCGATATCAACGTGCGCGCGCCTTACCACGCTGCCGTCGAAGCTGCGCGCAGCATGCCGGACGGTGGCGGCTTCGCGGCTTAGCCACCCTCGCGCGCAGCGACATCGCTTCTCACACGAACCTAGAGCACTGGTCATGCTGGTCGCTAAGGCTCGCCCGGTCTTCCCGGATCAGGCGAGACACTCACATGAACAAGTGTCCAAATTTGGGAGCCTCACCAAGGGTGCTGAATGACGACAACTGGGTCACCGCCGGAGAAGGGCAGGGCAGCAGCTGCCGACCAATTCGAGACATTTGGCACGTTAACCTCGCCGGCAGCTTTCGCCAGAACGGGCCATTCTCTTAGTGCGGAGCCGCTTGGCTGCAACGCGCTCTAATTTCGGCGTTCAGGCTGATTTCGCGCACGCCTGTGACCTGCCGATCATTCAACGAGTTAGGTCGGGAGGCTGTGACCGATGCTGTGCCTTCCTTGCCTTCTGATCCGACTTCGATGGAAGGTGCCCCCAGCCATGACTGGTTATCATTGAATGCGCTAGTTGACCGTCGACCGCACGCACAGATCGGGGGACGGTCTCGTCAGTGCACCTTCCGCCGGCCCGATGTCATCGTAGGAATGAACCGGTCCCACCGGACGCCAACAATACGGAACCGCCACGACCACGGCCGGTCAGGATTGCGCCTAAATTAACGAGCGCCTCCTTGATGCTGACGTAGATTTCTTCTTCCCACTGACAAGTTTCGCACCGACGCATTTTGCCGGCAGATCCGCCAAGCTGCGTCAACGCTTTCAGAAATCTGTCTTTGCCTACTTGATCAACCATTCTGCCCGCTTGAACCCGCAGTTTCGGAACACCGTGAGCATTCCGTCCGAGGCAGCGGGAGCGGCACGCCCCGGCGCTGATGACGTATGCCGATATGCCTGACGGCAAGGCCCTAAGTAGCTTGACCCGATGCCGTATTCGGGTCAGCTTTGCGGCGGCTCACCACTTGGACCGTCACGACCAACAGCGCCTGTGCGCCGCGGTATCGATCCTAAAGGTGGTGCAGGCGAAAGGGGGTTTCGCTTCGTTCCATGTCCGACCACGCGCTCGATCTTGATTTCGCCCGGCGCAAGCCCGCTGCCTCCCTTAGGTCGGCGGCATGACGGACGACCTGCAGCAAACCGCCCTGTGCGCCCGTGTCACCGCGCCCGGGCCCAAGAAGATGCTCACTATCGATGGGGGCGGCATCCGCGGCGTCCTTGCTCTCGGCGTGCTTGAGCGGATGGAGGTGATCCTGCGCGAGGAGAGCGGCCGGCCCGACCTGGTGCTGGCCGACTACTTCGACGCGATCGCCGGCACCAGCACCGGCGCGATCGTCGCAGCGGGCCTCGCCAAGGGCATGACCGTGCAGTCGCTGATCGCCTTCTACGTCGAGAGCGGCAAGGAGATGTTCCGCAAGTCCTCGCTGGTTCGGCGTGTCTGGTACAAGTACGAGAAAAAGGCGCTCGCGCAAAAGCTGCGTCAGGCTGATGCCTTCGGCGATCTGCGGCTTGGTTCGCAGGAGCTGCGCACAGTGCTGATGATGGTGATGCGCAACGCCACCACCGATTCTCCCTGGCAGATCACCAACAATCCATTCGAGCACTACAACCAGCCAGCCCATCCCGACTGCAACCTGCGCCTGCCGCTCTGGCGCCTGATCCGCGCCAGCACCGCCGCGCCCGTGTACTTTCCGCCCGAGGAAATCCCGCTTGGCGCCCGCAAGTTCCTGTTCGTGGACGGCGGCGTCACCATGTACAACAACCCCGCCTTCCAGCTCTTCCTGATGATGACGCTCGATCGCTATTGGCGCGCCGCCGATCCGGCGCAGGTGCGGCCCTGGGCTGTCGGCACCGACAAGCTGCTGCTGATGTCGGTCGGCACCGGCACCGTCAGCGGCGAGAACCAGGGGCTCAGCGCCCCCGACATGCACCTGCTGTTCAATGCCAAGGGCATCGCCTCGGTGCTGATGCTGGGCGCGCTCAACGAGCAGGATACGCTGTGCCGCGTCTTCGGCGAATGTGTGGCGGGCGATCGCATCGATCGCTCTCTCGACACCATGATCGGTGCCAAAGGGCCGATGGCGGACAAGCTGTTCCGCTACGCCCGCTACAACGCCGATCTCACCGCGGGCGGCCTGCTGTCGCTCGGCTTCGTGGAGATCGACCCACCCAGCGTGCAGCAGCTCGATTCGGTCAAGGCGATCGACGACCTGCTGCGCATCGGCCGCGCCGTGGGCGAGACCAAGCTGCGCAAGGAGCACTTCGACTTCGCGACATTCGCCGCCTGAATCCGTAGAGAGAGGAGGTGCCGGCATGATCCAAACCGTGACGTTGCTGAACTGGATCACCATCGACCATGGCCTGGGCGATCTCACCGCGCTCGTGCCCCAGCTCGAGGCCCTCACGGCCTTCGTGCAGCACTGGCGCGCGATCGGTGCCGAGGTGGCCAAGCTGGCAGCAGGCGCCCCGGTGGACAGTCCGGGGCTGCTGGCGGGCTACCTTGCAACCCACGTCGGCGGTCCGGCGATCGGCCAGGTCTTCGCAACACTTGGCCTCGACGAACTGCACGCAAAGCTGGCGGACCTCGGCGGCGAGCTGGCAAGCCCGGACGCGCCGTGGGCCAAGCTGCTGCAGCCCGCCAGCGCCTTCCTCGAAAGCTACGGCGCGACGCCCGCAGGCGGCGCCGGTCTGGACGATGGCGACAATCCGGGCCTCGTTAGTTCCCCGCTGTCAAAGCTGGCGGAAGACGCGGCGCCGGTGCTGGGAAAGGCCACCCTGTCGTTCGCCATCGGCGCCGCGGCGGAGCTGGAGTGTGAGGCGGGCGCCGTTTGACCATTTCGCGGTGACGCGGTCGCGCCCGGCCTGCTGCGCATCGGCGCGGACGGCACCGCCACGGCGAGCGCTGGCGTCGCCCTCCCGTTCGGCAAGGTGGGCAAAGGGCAGGCCGACATCTCGGCCAACGCCACCACCCGCCTCGACCTGTTCTTCCGCCCCGAGGATCCGGACCGCGCCTTCGCCGAGGCGCTGCTGCCGGCGCTGGCTGGCGTGCCCGATCCGCTCGACCTCGTAGCGATCGGGCGGGCAGTCGAGGGTGCCGGGTTGGAAGGGCTCCTGCTCGTCGGCGAGGACGCGGTGTCAGCCGGGCTCGGCGCCACGCTGGGCACGTCCGCCGACATCAGCGGGCTTGCCACGCTCGATGCCGGCCTCGTCGCCGACGTGCAGTTCAAGCGCAGCGCGCGCTGGCTGCTGTCGCTGCGCAAGAGCGAGGACGGGCTCGCCTTCGTGCTGAGCCGCACTGCCTCGCGCGATCGCGACTGGTCGGTGGGGCTCGACATTCATGCCGACTACTCCGGCCTTGCGCGCAAGGTGCACGATGCGCTCCCGCAGGCCGACGGCTGGCGCAGGGCGTGCTCGTCAAGGTGCGCCCGTTCCTCAGCTCGGCACCTGGCTGGCGGAGCACGCGCCCGCGCTGCTGGACGAGGCGGTCTCCTCGATCATCGGCGAACCGCAGCTCAAGGCGGCGATCCTGCAGGATGCGGGCCTGCTGCTCGGCACCGGACAGCAGACCGAACTCGCGCTTGCAACGCTGCTGCGCACCCGCATCGCCGACTTCGCCGCCGATAACGCGGGCGGCATCCTCTCCGATGCCAGGGCCTGGGCACAGGCGATCGGCGAGCGGCTGGCCGGCGTTTTCCCGGGCCTGGGCGCGCCAAACATCGCGACGGACCTGCTGAGCCGCATCGAGCAGGCGGTCCTGGGCGCTCAGGCGCAGTTCGAAGCGGTGCTGCAGGAGGTCGGGCGCACCGAGGACGTGGCGCAGGCGCTCAAGGCGGTCGGCATCGAGGTGTCTTCGGCCGCAGGCGCTCGACGAGCGGCTCGCCGGCCTGCGCGCACTGGTCGAACGCTTGGATGCCTTCTCGCGCGAAATGCTCGCCCGCACCGCCGAAGGCAAGGACCCTAAGCTGCAGGCGCGGTTCGCCTGGAGCGGGGGCGTGCGCTCGGGCTCGCAATACGAGCTTGCCGGCACGGTCACCGATGCGGGCGCGGACTGCCAGGCGCTGTGGCGCGCGCTCGTGACAGGACGGCTGGAGCCGTTCCAGCGCGTGCTGGCCGATCCCGCGCGTGCCCCGGCGGGGCTGCGCCTCGATCCCGCCTCCAGCCTGGCGCGTTCCGCCGGCCGGCACCATGGCTTCTCGCTCGAGGTCGTGGTGCTGAGGATGGCGGTCTCGATCCGCTCGATCGTCGAGGGCAAGGCCTCGATCACCCTTTCCGCCGGCGGCGACGTGGCAGTCACCGCGCAAGGCTCTGCCTCGCGCGAAGTCGACGGCTTCGACGAGGGCCGGGCGCCAGCTTCGTCAGCGCCTGGGACCTGGCTCTGCACAACGCCGACATCGGCGAGCGGCGCATGAGCGTGACGCTCGCGTTCGATCACACCGACAGCAAGCTCGAGCCGGAAGAGGTCTCCGGCTTCCTCGGCAACCTGGCGCAGCAGCGGCTGGTGAAGCAGGCGCGCGTCGACCAGGCGCTGGAGACGTACCAGGCCTGGCGCACCGCGCTGCCGGCGGGCAAGCGGGTGAAGGGCCGGATCGACGTGCGCATGGCGCTCACCGGGCTGGCGGTCGCGCGCATGGTTGCGCTCGGCCGCCAGGCAGAGACGCGCGAGTTCGAGCTGTTCGCCCACGTTGGCAAGGCACTGATGGCGAGCGGCGGGCTCGAGGCCGTCGATCTCGACGCCGATTGCCGCGAGGCCCGGCGCAAGTTCGGCAGCCTCAAGGCCGAGGCCGACCCGTGGCGGGTCGCCTATGCCATGCGCAAGACCAGCCTGGTGCCGGCGGGTGGGCCGCACAGCCAGGGCGGGCACACCTACAGCGCCTTCCTGCGCCTGATCCCGCGCGCCATGGCATTTGCCCGGCTGCTGACAGTGGTGGCGCAGATCTACGATGCGATCCCTGTCGGCGCGGCGGTGGCCGGTTCGCAATGGGACGAGCGTCGCTACGCCCAGGCCGAGGAGGACATGGCCGAGGCCGCGCGCAAGTGGCTGCGGCTCAATCAGAAGTTCGTGTTCTGGTTTAAGGCGGGGTTCAACCCGGCGATGCTGGCGTTCCTGCGCCTAATGGCCGACATGGACCGCCCGCTCGCCGGGGGAGGACGCCTTCGCAAGTCTTGGCGGCAGTGTCGACACGCAGACCAGCAGCCGGCTGTTCGCGATCACCCTGACCCACGGGGCGACGCCGCGCACCTGATCAGTTCGAGATCCATATCTCGAGCACGTCAGCCCCGACCGGCGCGTAATAGCGGCTCGTCACCGGCCGGCTTGCAAGTCCGAGCGCATCGACCGCCTGCGCCAGCTCGCGCGCGGCTGCGGCATTGTCGCCGCCGTAGCGCACCTGGTTCTGCCCGGCCGCGCTGGCGATGCGCTCGCCGCTGGCGCTCTGCACCTGCCAGCCGGCAGCCCGCAGCATGCCGTTGGCCGCCGTGATCTGCGGGCGCGTGAGCGCGCCGGCGAACTGAATGTAGACGCGTTGCGGATGCGGCGTCGGCTCGGCTGCATCCGTGGCGACCTTGGCTGCGCTGGTGGCCCGCCGATCGGCATCACGCACCAGGCGGATCGCGCCTGTCTTGAAGGGGAGCTTCGGTTCGCCACCCTCAAAAACCCAGCAGGTCGCAGGATCGCTCATGTCACGGCACACCCACTCGTCGCGACGCACCAGGAGCGAGCCCAAGCCGGCACTCGGGTCTGCCGCTGCCAACCGGCGCAGCCCAACGTACTCCTCGGGCGTGAGGAGCCGGTATCCCTGCCGGAAAGCACGGACCAGTCGCGCGTCCTGCAGCGGATTGCGGAACCCGACAGGCGCCGCCCTCGCGTTCGCACCCTGCGCCACGCACCCCGCGCCTTGCCACTGGCATGGCACCGCGCGCAGCGGCTCGCGCGCGATCGCCAGCGCCGGCACGTCGACGGTGGGGCTGCCCTCGGACCACCAGACCTGATCGCCACCAATGAGGCCGGCGCTCAGCAGCACCATCTGCGGACAATCGCTGCAATCGCGCACGACGCCCGCGCGCCGAGGCGCGAGGCGCGCGAAGCTCAGCCAGGGATCGACCTTGAACATCGCCTGCAGGAACCCGGCGGAAACCAACGGCTGCAGCACCGAACCGCGCCACCATGCGGAGATGGCACTGCCGGTGCCATTCTCCCCCGTCCTCAAGCCGCGCCGCAGCACCGTGGCCTGACCATCCTCATGCTCGAGCAGGAGGTAAGCGCCCAACGACTGCGCGCGCCGCACGTCGCGGTCGGCGGGCGAAAAGAGGCCCGGCTTGGCGGATCGGTCGTAGAGCTGGCCGTAGAGGCCGTCTAGCGCAGACTGGGCGACGAGGTGGCACGCCAGCGCGACAGCCCCGATTGCAAGGACCCACAGCAACAACGCCCGCCCCCGCCGCGCCTCGGCCTGAACGACGGATTCGGGTGGCCTGGACCGGTCCGTGCGCGCCATGGCGACAAGGCGCTCCCACCAGCGGTTCAGCGCGTCACCCGCCGCAGCGAACACCGCGCTCGCTCCATCCCCACCGCTGCGGGGCGGTTCGATCTGGTCGGATCCGTCAAAGCCGCGCGCTACCACCAGCTTACAATCGTCCAAATAGTTGATCGTCGCAAGATCATGGCGCATTGTCGGATGATTGCGCCGCTACGGCGAAGCAATAGGGTAAGAATACTAGGGGTTATTCGGTGGCTGACGCGGACAGCGCAAAAAGCGGGAGGGCAGGCCATGCCTGACGCGCCCTATGTCTTCGTCAGCCACGCCAGCCGCGACAAGCCGCGCATCGGCCATATCGTCGACGATCTGATCGCCGCCGGCTACCGCCTGTTCATCGACCATCCCGAGGGCATCGGCCCACGCTTCACGCCTGATTACTGCGCCGACCACGGCATCGAGACGCTGTGGTCGGCCGCAGGCGAGACCAACTGGTCGGCGCGCCTCCAATGCGCGCTGCGCGAATGCGACTGCGTGCTGGTGATCGCCTCCGACGCGCTCACCCTGCCCGGCCTTGCCGAGGAGGACGACCAGCGGCTGGCGGCGGAGAACACCCATCACCGCGTCGAGTGGAAGGCCGAGATCATGTGGGGCCACGCCTTGCAGAAGCTGGTCTTCGCCAAGATCGGCTCGTTCGATTCGGCAGTGCTGCCCTCCTACGTGCGGTTGATGGACGCGATCGACGTGTCGGCCACGCTCGATCCGGCCAAGCTTGCCAACAACCTCGCGATCCTGCGCAGCACCCGGATCGAGCCCGCTGTCGCCGCCGCCATCCGCGGGCCGCGCGTGGAGCAGTTCCGCAGCCTGCTCGACCTCCTGCCTCTGTGCGTCGGCCGGCGCGAGCAGCGCCGCGTCATCGCCCATGCCCGCCGGCGTCTGGCCGAGACCGGAACTACGCCGCCGATCGTGCTTGCCACTCCGGACAACGAGCTGCCGCCGCGTTTCTTCGAGGCGCTGCCGCTCGCCGACGACGGCAGCGGCATGGCCGAGCCCGTCAACGTGCGCCACGTCGAGCTGCCGTCCTCGCGCGGGGACGCGTTCCAGCAGGACTTCGCCTTCTCGCTGATCGAGGAGTTCCTGCACGATTCCTACGACGTGCACCTGGGTGCAGTTGCCGATCACCTGCGCGGCGGGACGCCGACCATCGTCGTCTCGATAGTCACCGTCCGCTCGCCGCCCACCAGCCTGCCGCTGGCCGACTGGATCGCGTTCTGGACCCGCTTCGCCGCCGACTTCCCGCGCACCCCGGTGATCCCGGTGCTCACCGTGCTGCTCGGTGAGGCGGCGCCCGGCTGGCCCGACTATCCGCCGCGCCAGAAGCTCGACCGCTCCAGCTACAAGCGCAACAAGGCGTTGTGCGAGTGGCTGACGAAGGAGGCGGCGGGCGCGGCGCAGACACCGGTCTTCGCCTTCCCCTCGCTGCTGCGGCCGATCGCGCTCGACCACGCGCTGGGCTGGACGCGCGACATCCGGTCCAACGTGCTCGCCAGCACCGAGCGCGACCGGCTGGAGGCCGCCATCACCAGCACGATCTATCCCACGCGCGCCGAGCGGGACGACGGGGTCAACCACGCCGTCTTCGCCGACCGGGTCCGCGCCTTCTTCCAGACGCTCGGGAGGGCGGCATGACACAGGTTCCAGGCTACTTCCGGCTCGGCGTGGACCAGCCCGGTTCGGGACTCGGCACGATGATCAAGACGCTGCGCCGGCACGACGACCCGCGCGACTACCTGCCGCCGCCGGGCCTGCGCGAGGCGGTCGACAGCGCGCTCATTTTAGGACGGCCGCTGCTGCTGATGGGCCCTCCGGGGACCGGCAAGTCCGACCTCGCCTTCGCCATCGCCGACTGGTTCGGCTGGGGAATCGAGACCTTCGACACCAAATCCACCAGCGAGGCGCGCGACCTGTTCTACTCCTTCGACGCGCTTTCCGCCTTCCGCGCCAGCCGCCCGCAGGGAGACGGCGCGGATGGGCTCGACCTGCACGACTTCATCACCTACCAGGCGCTCGGCAAGGCGATCCTCGACGCCTTTCCCGCCGACAACGAGCGCGTGGCGAACCTGCTCGGACCTGCCGAGGCAACCGCGCAAGTAAACCGCCCGCAGCGCCGCACCGTCGTGCTGATCGACGAGATCGACAAGGCCCCGCGCGACTTTCCCAACGACCTGCTCAACGAGATCGAGCGGCTGTACTTCCGCGTGCCCGAGCTGCGCAACGCACTCTCGCCGGGCGGCAAGCACGATCCGATCCCGGCCGAGTACATGCCGGTCGTGATCATCACCTCCAACGACGAGCGCGGACTGCCGCCGGCGTTCCTGCGCCGCTGCCTGCGCTTCGAGATCAAGTACCCCGAGCCCGACCAGCTCAAGGCCATCGTCGCCCGCCGGCTCGCCACCCAGCTCGAGCGGGACCACGAAGCGATGCTGCCCGAGGGGCTGGGCGAGCTCGTCGACCTGTTCGTCCGCTTCCGCCAGTCGGGCGGCATGGGGAGCGGCGAGAGCGTGTCGACGGCCGAACTGCTCGACTGGATCCAGATGCTGCTGTTCGCCCGCTACGATCCGAACCAACCCCTCGCACCGCAGGCGGCGCTGTTGGAGCGCTCGATCCCGGCGATCGCCAAGTCGACCGAGGCCACGCAGCGGCTCAAGCAGCTCCTGCGCGACAGCTTCGGCCTGATGCTGGAGGACTGACGCTTGGGCCGGCGGCTGGGCCTGATCGAGCAGCTGGAGCTGCTGCTCGAGCGGCTCGACACCTGCCGCATGCCGGTCTTCGCCGTGACCCCGCGCGAGAGCGTTGACGCGCACCGCCTCACCCGTGCGCTGATGGCACGCGGACTGGGCGGCGCGGGCATCGCGGCGCTGGGACCCTATCTTGCCCCGCTGCTGACCCGCACCGGCGATGAGCGGAGCGCGTTCGAGACGATCGTCGCCGGGATCGAGCCGGTGGCACAGGACGCCCCGCCACGCACCGACAGCGCGCCGGACAGGGTCATCGAGCCGGACGAACCCGAGCCTTCCACCTGGTTCGACCGGCTGCGCGAAAGGCTGCCCACAAGCCTGCCGCGCAGCGTCGCCGCGGTCCTGCTGCTGGGTCTGCTGGGGCTGCTCGCTGTCGCCGTGGGTTTGGGCGTCGGTGGCATCACGGCGCAGCAGACGCAGCAGCCGGCGCAGGCAGAGGACGCGGCCGGCGGCAGCGGGCGGCCTGCTGCGACGCAGACGCCCACCGCCATGCCGAGCGCACCGGCCACGGCTGGCGATACCGACAGCTGGTCCGCACTCCAGGACATCGTCACCCGCTACGACGGCGCACCGACACTGCGCGAGATCGCGCGCGAGCGGGCCGGGTCAGTGCCGTTCCGGATCGAACCGGACGAGTACCTGCGGCGGCTGCGCGCACTGATCGCGGAGCCTTCGGACCGGCCGCTGGCGATGCGCTCCTCGCCCTGGGTCCTGGGCCGGCAGGCGGTCGACGAGGATCGCCTCGCCTGGGCCATCGCCCAGATCGAGACACCGGGCCGGCAGCCGCGGCTCGCCGACGTGCTGCCATCCTTCACCAGCTCCGATTGGAAGGACTCGGCCGAGGTGCGGCGCGTCACGTCGTCGCTCGCCGCGAGCGACCTGATCCCCCCCGGCGGCACGAACCCGGCCGCGCAGGTCGTGCCGCAGGTGCGGCAGCGGCTGGTGGCGATCGGCGGCGAGCCTGCGCGGTGGGACGACGATCACATCGCCCGCGCCGTTGCGGCCGAGCGCCCGGACTGGACCCCTCCAGACGCGCTGTGGCGACCACAGGCATCCGAGCGCGCGACGCTGCCCGGCTGGGTGCCCTGGCCGATCGCCTTGCTCACGATGATGATGCTGACCGGCGCGCTGCTGCCGTTCCTCGACCCGCGGCGCGGGTTCCTGCGGCTGCGGCCGCCGCGCTTGCCGCCCCACCGCACCGCGCTGGTGCACGAGGCCGCCGACCGTCCGCTCGGCCGGGCCGAGCTGCTGCGCGACGCCCACCGCGCGCTGCAGCGGCGCATGCCGCGCATGACCCGCGCGGTCGACTTGCGCGGCAGCATCCGCGCGACGATCCGCGACGGCGGCCTGCCGCACGTGCGCGCCGCCGTGCTCCAGGCGCGCCCCGACTACCTCGTGCTGATGGAGCAGCGTGGGCGCACCGATCTGGAGACTCAGCGCGCGTTGGCGATGATCGCGCCGCTGCGCACTGGCGCCATCGGCCTCGACGTCTACTTCTTCGAAGGCGATCCCTCGTTCACCCGCGCCGAGCGCGACGGGCGGCGGGTGACCATCCAGGAGCTGATGGCGCGCTATCCCAACCACCGGCTGCTGCTGATCGCCGATGGCGCGCGCATGCTCGACCTGTTCACCGGGCGGCTGCGCGGCGGCTATGCGATGCTCGGCCACTGGCGTCGGCGTGGGATGCTCACGCCCGTGCCGCGCACCGAATGGGCGCGCGAGGAGCTGCTGATCGCGCGCGGCATCGGCGGCCCGCTGGCGCAGCTGTCCGACAGCGGCGTGCTGACGCTGGCCCGCCAGCTGCCACAGGAGGTGCGCGACAGCGGCGCGCCCGCCGACCCTCTGGACGCACCGCTGGGCGAAGTGCCGCCGATGCCGCGCGACCTCGCCCGCGCGCTGCTGCAAGTGCCCGAGTGGATCGCCCAGGGTAACGAAGCCGCGCTCGACCGGCTGGTCGCGGACCTCAGCTGGTATCCCGACGGGCCGGGCTTCGAGTGGCTCTGCGCCCTCGCGGTCTACCCGGCCGCGACCTACGACCTGGCGCTGTACCTGGGCACGCAGATGCGGCTGCAGAGCGCCGGTAGCACCGGCGCGGCGCTGTTCACCCCCGCCCGGCTGGCCGCGCTCACCCGGCTCGAGTGGCTGCGCGTCGGGCGCATTCCCGACGCGATCCGCCGCCGCCTCGCCGCGCGCCTCTCGCCCGAGCGCAGCCGCGAAGTACGCGGCCTCATCCAGCGCCTGATCGAGGAAGCCGACGCGCAAGGCGCCCAGCCCGAAGCCTCGCGCGCCGCCTATGCCCGCGAAGAGGCGAGCGCCGGCCCGCCACCCGAGCGCCTCTACGAGGACGAGGTCTTCGTCGACTTCATGCGCGCGGGCGAAGTCGACGAGCTGGCGGTCGACCTACCCGAGGCAAGGCCGGCGAGCTGGCAGAAGCAGCTGCGCGAGATCGACTGGCTGCGGCTGGGCGCGGTGGTCATGGTGTGGGGCTATGCGATCGCCGCCTGGCTGGCGACCCCCGGCCGGGACGAGCGGCCGGACGACCCGCTCGCCTGGCTGCCGCTGGTGGCGCTGGGGCTGAGCGCGGCGGTGACGGTCCTGGCGCTGCGCCCGGCCAGCGCCTGGCTGCGGCTGCGCGCGATGGCATGGCAGTTCGCCACGGGCGGCCTCGTCACCGCGCTGGTCGCAGCCAACGCGCTGGCGGCGCGGCTCGGATGGGGCGCGGGGGCCGGCAGCGCGAAAGCGGGCATCCTCGTCGGCTTGGTGATCGCGATCGTCGGCTGGCCGGTCTGCTGGTGGACCTTCGGCCGCTTCGCGCGCGACGACTGGAGCCCGCAACCGCGCGTCGGTGCCATTCTCAAGCTGGCGTTGCAGGCGGTGGCGGGCGGCGCGCTGGCGGTCGGAATTACCGCGTTCGCCTCCTCGCTTGGCGGTGCCGCGCCTTATGCGCTTGCGGTGTCGGTCGTCGGCGGACCGCTCCTCGCCTGGGGCTGCGCGCGGCTGCCGGCGAAGACCCCGGCAAAGGCGCAGCCCGACCTCACTCGCCTCCATCGCGCCAGGCCGCTCGCCCGACGCGCGCCCTTCGCGCTCGGCGTAGTGCTGCTCGCCGGGTGCTTGTGGCTGGCGGAAGCAACCGACGCGGCGCGCGAGACGCTGCCCGGCGGCGCCTCGGCGGACAGGCTTGTCGCCGCGACCGACCACGGCCTGCTGGCGACCACGGAGGCCGGCGAGGACGGCGTGATCGTCACCTCAGCCGCCGACCCGGCGCAAGCCCTGCGTCATATCGTGTTCCGCCCCGCCAGTCGGTCCGGCATCCAATCAAGTACCGGCGCCGCCGAGCCCTTCCGCATTGCCGCGATGGCGCTCACCGATGGCGGTGCCGACGGACGGCCCAAGCTGGTGGCGAGCTCGTCGACAGGCGCGGTCGTCGCCGTCGACGGCGCCCTGCCGCCCAAGCTGGTCGTCGCCGCAGCCCGCCGCGGTGCGCTGCTCGCGGCCCCGGTACTGGCGGTGAACGCGCAAGGCACGATCCTGGCGGCGCGCAAGTTCGACGATCGGATCGACATCACGCTCACCGACATGGCGGCGAAGACGGCCTACACGCTGCACCTGCCCGACGCGCCGCGCATGACCGCCGCTGCGCCGGCGGGCACCGGCTGCTTCGTGTGGACGCTGGCGAACGGCGCGGTCGGCGCGCTGCGGGTCGAGCGCCGTGCCGGCGTGATCACGGGCATCTGGCTTCCGCCCCACCCCGGCTGGCGGCAGGAGCGGCTCGCCGGCGGCGCACGCCTGATCCGGCCGATGGGGGGCACGGGCGACACCAACCGCTTCCTCCTCGTCGCCGATGACGGCACCGCCGCGCACCTGACGCTCGACTGCCAGACCGGCTACAGTACCCGCAGCGTGGCCGCTATGCCCGAACTGAAGCTGGGCGACATGCCCCCGTGGCGGGACCGCGAGGCGGTCGCGGCGACCTCGCCGATAGTGCCGCCAAACTCCCAGGAGGCTGCGCCATCGCGAAGAGGAGCCTCCGCCGCGGCCAAGCCCGCCCCTAATACGACCGCGCAATCGGCGCCCGTGAAGACCGCGGGAGTATGCACGGGCCCGGATTGCGGCAGCCCTCCCCCGACCCGCGCATGCATTGAAAGAGCCTGCTTCGACGCCGGCAAGTTCATGGCGCGCTACCGCGCCGGGCGTGGCAAGCAGGTGATCAACGGAACGGCACTTCAGGCTTTGCCCAATCTTGCGTCTGACATCGTCAGCCGGATTGCGGCGCGGAACCTGACGGCGGAAGGATCGGCGACGTCGCAGGATGCCGACTGGACGATCCGGCTTTCGGCTTATCTCCTGGCAACGATCGATCAGGAAACCGCAGGGCAATTCGTGCCTACTACGGAACTGGGTTCCGATCAGGCGCTCGCAACAATGTATGGAGCTTCCGGAGCCAGGCGTAGGAGCCTGCGCAATGTGAAAGAGGGCGACGCATCGCTCTTTCGCGGCAGGGGGTATGTGCAGATCGTCGGCCGGGACAACTACGCACGTGTCGGCAAGCTCCTCGGCATCGATTTAGAAGAGGAGCCCGAGCGCGCGCTCGAACCGGCCATCGCGCTCGAGATCGCTCTGGCGGTGGTGTTGGACGATTCGTTCACGGGTAGAGGTGTGACCAGATACATTACGCCCAAAACCAACGATTACGTAGGCGCCAGGCGCGTCGTGGGCGGCGGGCTCAACAATGCCGAAAAGATCGCCGAGCGGGCGCGCATGTTCGAGGCGGCGCTGCGCGCGGCGCTCACTCCGAACACGCAGTGACCGCGGGCGGCGGCGTGATGGTGCGAGGAGGGCCATTATAAGAACCGATGCAGTCTGGGATGTCAGGCGCGGTTACGCGAAGCAGGGGCGCGCGATGATGACGCTCGACCGCTACTGGAAAGGCAAGACCGCGCAGGTTCAGCCCTGGCCGGCCGGCGCCGACAGGATGCTGTTGATGTCGGTCGGGACGGGAACGGCACCGGGCGTGAGCGACGATCTCGACGAGAACGACATGCACCTTCTTTTCAACGCCAAGAACATCCCTTCGCAGCTGATGTTCTTGGCCCTCAACGAGCAGGATCCGTTGTGCCGCATTCTCCGCGAGTGCGTGTCGGGCGATCCGATCTACCGGGAGGTCGACACGCTGATCGGGTTGCGCGGCCCCCTGACCGGGAAGCTGTTCCGCTATGTGGGTTAACGCCGAACTGACCGAAGCCGGGCTGCGGGAGATCGGTTGCAGAGGCGTCGTTCCTAAGAAGGTTCAGGCGCTCGATGCGGTGGGCTCGATCTACAGCTTGCTTAAAGTCAGCCGGATGGTCGGCAAACACAAAATCAAACCCGATCATTTCGACTTCCAGACCTCTCCGGCCTGATGCGCGTCGCGGTTCTGGCCGGCCGGCGTGTCAGCGCCGATGCGGGCGCCTTCCCGCGGTCGCGGGTGCCCGACGTCCGCGCGCGCTTGCGCCGGGTCCTGGTCGAGGACCGTGTGGAGAGCCTGATATGCTCGAGGGCCGACGTGCGGATCTGATCGCGATCGACTTGGCCATGGAACTCGACATCGCCCGCCACATCGTGCTGGCGGGCGATGTCGATGATTTTCGCGCGAGGTCGGTGGCGCCTGAGTGGCAATGGCTGTTCGACCGGGTCGTATCCTCGAGCGCTATCGAGACCGTGTCGGCAGGAAGCTACGATGCGCTTTACCGGGCTGTGACGCGACGGCTGCTCGAACTGGCAACGGTAACTGCGGCGCCCGAACCCGCGCTGGCGCTGGTCGTGTGGGACGGCCCCAAGGCGAGCACCTTTGACCACACCGCCGATTTCGCCGGGCTTGCCGGAGTGTCGGGAATGGCGATCCGGCACATCCCCATACGGCCGGCGGACGCGGTCACCGAATACGCCTGACCCGTTCGAGCGTCAGCGTCAGATCGCCGGGCCAGCGCATGACCATCCGGTCCTCGCCGACGACTTGGAATTCGGCATCGTCCCCCCAACTGCCGCCGTCGCCGCACAGCCATTGGTGGGGACGCGACAGGCGCTTGGTTGCGGTCGCCACGCGCAGCAGCGCGCGTCGCAGCGCAGGTCGTGCCTCTTCGGCGATTTCGGCGCTGGCGATGAGCCCCGACACCGGGCCGAGGCACATCTCGCGCGGCGCGAAGTCCGGCCAGGCGTGTAGCTCCACCGTAACCCTTCGGGAAAGGCGTCCATCAGCGCGCCGACGATCCGCGGATCGTTGAGCTCGAAGCCCGTCTCCTGTCCCGGAAGGACCCCGTCACCCGCCAGATTCCGGCGAGGCTCTCGAATTGGACTTCTTCCTGGATTCCCGTGGAACCACACCGACAGGGGCCGCCGGCGCGGAGGTTTGCTGCGCTGCGGCATCGGCTTGCAGCGAAGCGGAGGCTGTCGGCACGGATGCGCTTTCCCGGCACGCGACCAGCGCCAGCACGGCCCATGACGGAAAGCTAGCGCGCATCGATCAGGATGTAGCTCAGCTTGTCCTGCCCCTTCAGTGCCGAAAGGAACGCGGAGTAACGGTTCTTGGGGACGGTCTGGCAGCCGGCAGACCAGGTGGCGACACCCTCCGCCCCGCCGCGGTGGATGTACATCGACCGCTGCGCGCTGGTGAGGTCGAGGTTGTCTCCGGTCCCCGGCGTGAAGTCGCCGTCCTGGTTGGTGTCGCGCTCCGTCACCTAGATGTCGCCCGCCTTGGTATAGGGAGCATTAGGAAATTGCTCGCCTGCCGCGTGTAATCATAGGTGCCGGCGACGAGACGGCCGAGATCCTGGCGACCTTCGCGATCGGTGTCGCACCCATACTTCGCGCGGTTCTTGTTGCCCAAGTCGAATGCGTACTCGCCGGCGGGCTCGGTGTTGATTGGCATGCGGGAGGGCTTGACCGAGCCGTCCGCCTGGCGATGCACGATCAACAACAGATCGTAGCAACCCTTCCGGTATTGCCGGGTAATGGTGTTCTGACGAAGCACGATCAGCACCTTCCTGCGGCCCAGAAATTCGGCGTTCGCCTCGGCATCGCCGTATTTCTCAATGGTCCGGCGCACGTCGTCGTCGGAAAGCTTGATCTTCGCCCGCTTGACCGCCGCCACCGCTCCATCGGCTACAACGGGGGCAACCGCAGCCGGCGGCGCAATATCAACGACCGTTGCGGTTTCCGCCGTCGCCGGCTGCGGCAAGGCTTTTGACGCCGAGCTTAGGGCCTGCTCGGCCGCCAGGATGTCGAGCGCGTCCTTGACCTCTCTGCCGAAGCGCTTGGCGACCCCGTCCTGAAACGTGTCGCTGCTCTTGCGGAAGTAATGCAGCTTGCCGTCGGCGCCGCGCCGACCGCGCTCGCCGTAGACTGCCATGATCAGCGCCTTGTCGAACGCGGCGTGGGTCGGCGCCAGACCGAGCTCGCCGATTACGCCGGAGATCAGGCCCGACGACGGCCCATGCTGGACCGCGGTAGACCACACGACGTCCTGCAAGGCGCGGCTGCGGGTGGTGACGTTCAGCCCGGTGGTCGTGGCGATCTTCGCTTGCGCCGTCATGTTGGGCTGCCGAGATTAAGGGCCGCTCGGTTGGACGGGCGAACCTCGCAACAACGTCAAGGAGGCTCGCGCTATAATCGCTGACGCAAGCGTGCGGCTTCGGAGCAGTCGTTCTTCACTCGAATAAGCCAGAACTCGTATTCGTTGCCGTTGCGTTCGGCCAAGAAGGCCTCTGCAGCGTTACGTGCAACACGGCACCGCTCGACGCTTGCGGCGGTGCCCGCCCCTCTCGGTAAATGCGCATACTCGTTCGCGGCTAGGTCGCCTCTGCTCACTTGGTCACAGTTCGCTAGGGCCAGTAGGATCAGAGCAGCCGTACCGCATCGTTTCGCCAAGGCAAATCGCTTGGAAGATATCGGCAGAGCTGGATCCATATCTTCAGCTATCACGTATTCGCCGGTCACGCGACTAGGCTCGTGCCGTTCTGAGCGACTGCTGCAAGTAGAAAAGGGGCCGCAGATCCAAGCGGCCCCTTGTTCTTCGATCAGGCGACAGTAGGGCTCATGACCTGGCCGGCTCTACGCCGCATGGTGAAGCCGACGAAGCCGATACCCATAATCATCATGACCCAGGTCGAAGTTTCAGGCACTGCGGCTACAGGATCGACGAAAGTAGTCAGTGGCGTTTGAGTCAAATTGACTGGCGTGGCGCTCTGCGCGGCGAAGGTCAGTTTTGTCTTGAATGCCGTTGTGTCCGTAGGATCGAGCATCAAAGACGTGTCGATGCCCGTCACAGTGAAGTCGGTTACTCCCAGTGGACTGTACTGCGAAAAATCAAATATCTTGCCGACGGCAGGCGCAAAGGTGGTGTTTTGAAGGACACCGAGACCGTCGAGAAACGACAGAGAATACTCGTTGTCTCCAAGGAACTCAAATTCGGCTGTCAGAATTCCCAAGGATGAGCTGAAATCATACCCAGTTGCGACATCAGGATCGACGACAACTGGGATGTTAGGAGATGCGATAAACTCAAACTCGAAGGCGCCGGTTTCCGGATCAATCTCCGAAGGCAGTAGTGGGCTCTCAAATGAGCTTCCATCGCCAATTACGTTGCCATCAAGTACAAGCCCGGAAAACGCTAGGCCTGATTGATAGGCTGTATCGCTCCAGTTAGCTGCTCCAAACCGCAATTGGTATGTGCCAGCTTCAGCGATCTCATACTCAGATTGGATCCAGCCTGTATAACCGCAGCCCGCGCTGTAACACGTACCAGATGATCCGCCGAGCGGCTGCCAGACGGGCGAGCCCGGGATAATCGGGACGCTGGCCGGCGTAAGCGTCGCTTCGACAGGGGGAAGGTTGAGTCCTGGCGCGATCGTCCCGCTGGGCTGCGTGCGGGCAGTGAACAGATTGGCTACAGAGCCCGTCGTGCTGTTGATCAGCTGTGCGAAGCCGTAGTCTGCGAATCCAGAACCATCAGATGTGATGTAGTTGAAGTAGAAGCTCACCTTCTGCCCGATAGCGCCGAAGAATGAGTCAGAGATCAGTTCAGAACCGGTTGTTGCAGAACCGGTGAAGCCGGGTATCCTTGCGGCCCCGGACTGACCGTTTGTCGTCGAGACCCAATCGTACGATCCGGAGTTGGTTGGCGCGGGCGTGACGCTCCCGCTGAACGAACCTTCGACCTTTCCACAGTTGCCAATGCACGTGGCTGCAATTGCCGTGGAGGGGGATACCATCCACCCCGTTAAGATAGAACAAAGGATCAACCTTTTTGCAAATTTCATGAGAGCCCCCTTTAAGACTAAGACAACGTTAGATTTTTCTTGATCTATGTGGCGACCGTACTTCAGGCTAACACATTATTAACCAACCAACCATAAAACTTTCGACGTAGGGCGCATTGCACCGTTCTGGATCGATCTGTCGCATGACGGGGTGACTTTGAGCGCCAGTTTAGATCTGCACAATCGCCCATGCGGCCGATCTACTTACACGCCGATCGATGGTTGAAGCCGGCGTAATAAGACGGCTAGGTCAAATATTCGGGTTAGCTAGGAGCTTCCGGAAACTGGAACCCTAGTGGAGGCGGGGTGTCTTGATCTACCACGGCGATCGACGCGGATAGTATTTCGTCTCGCACGGCTGCCCAGGGTGGACGCTTTACCCCCCTCCCTGGCGCTCGGCTGAGCGCCTCAGCTAAAGATCTCGAAACTCGAGAGCAAGCCACTGAAATCTTTATCATGTTGGTCGCGTCGGTACTTCAGGAAGGGTCGTGCAGTTCCGCCTCCTGTACAGCAACGTCCCGATCAGGGACTCATTTTCGCTAATCTAGTCCCGCGAAAATGGTGTAGTTACTTTGTTGTTAACAATGATCGAGTCGTCTTCGGGAGGAGGTTTCCATGCGTGCGTTACTGGTCAAGCTCGCAGCAATCGGGCTGTTCTCAGTTCTGTCGGTCCCGGCGGTCAGTCAAGCGGCGACGACGGTCGTCGACGGCTCCTGCAGCTCTGTAACCGCTTCTAGCGGCTGCCTTTTCAAGGGAAACATCAATACTGCTGCGAACGGTAATAACAGCTACCTTAACGCTCAAAGCGCCTATAATCTTTATAACAACACGCATCCGAGCGCTAACCCCGACATCACTCTGACGCCGATCGTTTCCAGCGATGATCCGAATTTCGATTCGTTTGGCAGCACCACCGGGGCGGGCGCCACCAGCGGAACTTGGATGCTTGATAACTTTATAGCGAGCTACTTCGCGGTCAAGGCTGGCAATAACTTCGTTCTATATGCGCTCAGTGCGCCAGCAAGCTCCGGCACATGGGATACCTTCGACCTTCCTGGCATCCTTAACGGACCGAATGCCGGCCAATCGCAGAACTTGTCTCACTTGACTTTCTTCGGCTCGCCTGTCTCCGGCGTTCCCGAGCCGAGCACATGGGCGATGATGATCCTCGGTATGGGCGCAGTCGGCTGGTCTCTTCGGCAGAAGCGAGTGTCGATGGGCAAGCACCAAACCAACTTTGCCTGACCAGTAATTGAGGTTGTAGATAGCGCTGCTCCGGATCAACCCTGATGACAAGGTTTAGAGGCCGCCCCACCTTCGGCTGGGACGGCCTTTTCGTTTCAGATAGGCTAGGCGCTGGCGATTGAGCGCTCGAAGGCGCTTGTGCTTCTGCCAAGCAGCTATATGTGCGAAGTAAGCACCCTCGAAGAACGATGCTTCTGCGTAGTCCATGGCGGGCCTGATTGCCTGATCCATGTTAACATTGCGTAAGCGCGACAGAGCACGGAACAAGCAGCAGAGCAGCAAGTTCTAAATCTGCGAAACCACCTTGCAGGCGCTCCAGTTTCGGCTGAAGCGCCTCTTTTACTAGGCGCTTAGTGGCTTGGCAGGGCTCCCGCTTAGTCAGCCGCGATCTTAAACCCAGAGGGCGTCGCTTCAAGCGCTATGATCTTCTCGAGCTGAGCAAGAGAGTTTCGACGGGCTCGAAGGCGATATAGCTCTCGAAGTTCGATCAAGCGTGCGATGCGCCTGAGCCTATCGCGTTCGGTTAGAACAACGGCTGAACAATCGCCGTAACAGGCGGTTTCATCTGTATTATACACGATCAAACCCTGCAGCTTACGAACGGTGATCGCGACCCTTCTCCCGCCGTGAATACGACGCTGGCTGCCGATTGCAACCCCTCCACAGTTGCGGCCGCTTACCGCGATGCTGGCCGCTGCTCGAAGAAGCTAAAGCCGACGCTCTCACACATATTGCAATCTTCAAGGCTGTACCCAGTGTGGCCGGTACCGCTCGAGACACGGGCCGTCGCCCGACGGCCGAAATTATGAGGGAGTCTTCCGAAATCCGCCTCCGAAACCTGCAAGCATGCGTGGGCGCGGAGCACCGGCGGAGCGCGGAAATCATCGGAAGTCATGACCCTCCAGAACGCTGGGGATGGTGGGAAGGCTGGGGGATGGTGCTACGTAGACGAGGCCGTAGTCGATTTGCCGGACCGAGCCTCCGCAGCTCGGACCGGTACCGCGGTACGTATGACAAAGGATGCTTCTTGGCCGCCCTTCAGGAGCTTCGCCGAGCACCGATACCTTCATCCCCAAAGGGGCGGCGATCCGATGGCGTGCTTCAGGTGGGCTAACAGCGCGGTGACCTTGGCCGAGGTGCTGCGATTGCGTGGATAGGCCACGAACAGCTGCGCGCCTTCCGCTTCCGCACCGACGTCGACTACGCGCAAGCTGCCGCTCGCCAGTTCCGCGTCGATGAAGAACGTCGGCAGGAGGGCGATGCCCAGGCCTGCAATGGCTGCCTCTCGCATCATGATGCCGTTGTTGACGCGCAAGCAGGCGCGGGGACGCAGGATCGTCTCTCCTTCGCGGGACCGGAAGCGCCAGTCCGCCGCCCGGTTCGAGTAGAGGATGGCGCAGGCGTCGCCCAGCTCTCTCAGCGATGACGGCGTCCCGTGTTCCCCCAGGTACGAAGGCGCCGCCACGAGCAGGCGGCGACTGGACGCAAGCGGCTTGGCGATCAGGCGCGAGTCCTCGACCGGACCATGACGGATGACAGCGTCGTATCCGTCCGCCGCGACGTCGATGAACCTGTCATCGAGATCGACGGTGAGTTCGATCCCGGGATGTGCCTTCAGGAACTCGCTCAGGATGCGGCCGAGGTGAAGCGTGCCGAACCCGATCGGCCCGGCCACGCGGAGCGGACCGGACAGCGACCCGCGACGCTCGGCGATCTCGGCGCGCGCCTCGGCCGCCTCGCCCAGGATCCTGCGCCCGCGTTCGAGGAACAGCTCCCCTTCCACGGTCAGCGTCAGTTTGCGCGTGGTTCGCTGCATCAGGCTTGCGCCCGGCAAGCGCTCGAGCTCGGCCACGCGCTCACTCACCGCCAGCTTGTCTAACCCATTGACTCGATTCGCTGTCGCGCTGAATTTTGGCGCAGAATGGGGCCTTGTCAGTCTCGACTGGTACTGCAGAGCGTCAGCCTTACGCCAATCGCAACTTTATCTCTGCTATTTTCTCCGCTCCCCATGGCGCAGTACCATTCGGCGCAGAGAGCAGTTTCTCCGGCCTAATTTTTGCTGGTGCTGCGATTGTGTTAGGTCTGCAAACGGCTATTTTCCGCTGCTCGGGTTACTCTGCGGAAGGGCTTACCGTGGAACAAGAGCAGGCGGCTCACACGTTGATAACCCCGATCTGCACGCGACGCGCAGGCCTGCATAGCGCGGGTAGCAGGCCTGCAACATCGGGACTTTGGAAGGATCCTGTTTTACGCTAGTTCTGATCAAGAGATCAGTGAGTTGTCGGGCGATAATCAAGGCCGACCTGTTACCCTCACCTGATGATGAAAGAGAGCACGCGTGTGCTGTCAGCGGCGCTCGCTGGACCCGAGCATGCCGAGCAGCATCTCGAAGAAACTCACAACAGCTCGATCGTTGTCTGTCGTGTTAGCCTTTGCTGCAGCCTCTTGCAGCTGCTCGAGCCTGGCCTGGAGCTGGATAGTGGCGGCAGACGGCTCGGCTGCCGGACACATTGGCAGCTCAGTCGCTATCTTCTGAACAAGCCGGATGAAGTCCATCACCGAAGCTCGGCGATGTACCTGTCGGGTGGCAAGCCGGCGGATCTGCGCCTCGTACAGTGTAATCAAATGGCGGCCGCGACCGTGCGGCATCGACACCGGCAGGTTTTTGGGTTTGGCTGCGGGATGACGGCTCACCCCGCCAATTTAGGCGATGTTTACGGCAATGAGCTATCCGGATAAATTCGCACGTAAGCTCTCATTGATTGGAGCGCAGCTACAGCTTGCCGCCATCGCGATTAAAGCCGCATGCTCTGCAGCTGCGCTAAACCGCCCACGAGAGATAAAACTTTCCTACAGAGAACCAGAACGGTTATGAGGGTGGCAGAGAGGAGTCGTCCGATGATGACCATAGTTCCTGCCTACATTGTTGCCTTATCTACGCTGGTTACCAGCATCTCTGCCCTGGTTTGGTCTTTCCGACGCAAGCCATGACTCAGATCAGAGACCAGAGCGGGCTTTCACTGCACTCGCTTAGATGCGCAGACGCAAGCGACTAGGGACCGCCCAACCCGTGGCAGACCCGCGGTGGCGGCGCCCGCAAGATGTCACAGGATCGGCTACCGAAAATTAGCTTCGGGTGAGCGCGACCGCGACACTCCCTCGCTGGAGGATCAGGAATGTCATCGAGCAGCCTTCGAGATCAAGCAGTCGATCGTCTCGATCTCAGCCGGCATCGGTACGATCATCAGCCCGGATCGCTCGATCAGCCTAAGCGACCCGCATCAACAAGCCGATGCAAAGCTCGACCTGGTTAAACGAGCGAGAAAGAAGCTCGCAATTATTGGCAGCCGTTTGAACGCTACTGTAGCAAGTGGAAGGCGCTGCTGAACTGGCTATCGCCTGTTGCGCGACGGGCGCAGGCAACGTTAATCAGCCACGCCTTCTGGTTCGCTGCAAGATCTGCGGAGCAGCGCTTGCGCGTCGTTGCGCATTAGCGATGGCCGACAGCGGCACACTGTCGTGAGCCGCCCAGAACTCGGCGAGGATGTCGCGCTGAGCAGGCGTGCTGGTGATGCGGTTTGCTGGTTCTTGATAGCCTGACCGAGGCTGCCAGTGCGAAGATCGGTTTACAATTATCTCGCGCGCAACGGCCTCGGTCATGCGCGGCAAAGTCCCCCGTTTGCATTCTCTTGTCACCAAGCTAACTCTAATGAGTTCAAGGCGCCGGTGCTAATCTGATTGGACGTTTAGAGCACTTTCACCATGACCTTTGATAGGCCGAGGCATGGAAGAAGTTGGCGCTCGTTGGGCAGGAAGCGATCGAGTAGGCTGCCGTTACGTTCGACGAGGCCGTCGACAGTTCGCGCCGGCTCCTGCCGTAGGAGCGCCTTGAGCTTGGAGAAGGCCATCTCGATCGGGTTCATGTCTGGGCTGTAGAGCCTGCCCCGGCGAAGGCCGGGGGCGGCAGGTAGAAGATCTGGCCACGGCGGTCGGCGATCGCCTCGCGCATGCCGGCGACCTTGTGCGCGGGCAGGTTGTCGAGCACCACGACGTCGCCGGGCTTGAGGGTCGGTGCAA
>NZ_JACHLR010000019.1 GCF_014204535.1 Novosphingobium chloroacetimidivorans | reverse complement strand
TGGCGCGATACGGCCATCCTCCCGCCTTTCGCGACAAACCGCACCCTCATCTACAGCCGTCACGCCAGCGCCTGATCCATTCTCAAACGGACTCTAAGGAGATGCCCTGTTCGCGTCAGTTGGGTTCAATCATCGCCGCCTAACAATCGCTTCAAAGTTCCGGGTTAGTAACGATGGCGCGAGGCAATCTGTCAGGCGGCCTGCGTTCGCACCTCCAGTAGATATGGGCCGGCGAACGCGAACGCACGATGGAGTGCCGCGTCGAGCGCGGACGCCTCCGTTATGGCCTCACCCTTCATGGACATGCCTTCGGCGAGCTTCACGAAATCGAGGCCGTCGATAACGGTGCCGACCGGCACGCCCATCCCCAGCAGTCTGCCGAAGCCGACGAGCGCTTGATAGGCCTGGTTGTTGACGATCACGAAGACCACGGGCGTGCCCAGCTTCACGGCCGTCCACAGGGCCTGTATCGCATACATACTGGAACCATCGCCGATCAGAGCGATCACTCTGCGTCGTGGCTCTGCCATGGCGATGCCGATCGCACTCGCCAGGCCATAGCCGAGCCCGCCGCTGGCATGGGCGTAATAGCTTGCCGGTTCTTTCATCGGTAGATGCGCGCGCATCACATCGAGGCTGCTCGGCGCTTCGCACACGATGACCCGATCATCGGGACAGATCGCTTCGATGCGGCTCATCAGATAGGCGTCCGTCAACCTGTCCGGCGCCGGGGCAGGAAGGCGAACGCGCGGCGGCGGCGGTGTCCGCGAGGTGAGCGGGGCACTGTCCAGCAGATCGTTGATGGCCAGCTTCATGTTGCCGACGATCGCGTTGCCGACTGGACTCCAGGAGGCGATCGAGGGATCGTCGATGACCTGCCACAGGGTCGCGCCTTCCGGGATGAAGGGGCCGGTTCCCTCGACGTGATAGATGAATGCGGGCGCGCCCAGTACTACGATAAGATCATGCCCGGTCAGCGTCTTCACGAGCGGAGCGCGATCCCACAAAAGGTGTCCGGCGAACAACGGATGCGTTTCCGGGAAGCTGTTGCGCGCGGCGTGAGGTCCAGCATAGACCGGCGCCTGGTGTAGTTCCGCCAGGGCGATCGTCTCATCCCAGGCCCCGGCATTGGCATTGGCTTGCCCCACGACGAACACCGGATTGCTCGCTTCGGCGAGAGCGGTGCGTAGCTCCGCGATCATGGCGGGGTCGGGACGGACGAGGCGGCTGACTTGTCGCGGGGCAACAGGCTCGCCCGGCCGATCCCAATCGTCGGCGGGGACCGACACGAACGTCGGGCCGCGAGGCTCCTGCATTGCGATGTAATAGGCCCGCGCGATGGCGGCTGGCACATCTTCGGCGCGGGCCGGCTCGATGCTCCACTTGACGTAAGGGCGCGGAAGTTCGGTTGCCCGCTCCGAATAGAGGAACGGCTCGACCGGCAGGAGCGCACGGGATTGCTGGCCCGCGATGATGATGATCGGAGCCTGGTTCCTGAATGCAGTGAACACGCTGCCCATCGCATTGCCCACGCCAGCCGCAGAATGTAGGTTGACGACCGTCGCATTGTCGGATGCCACCGCATAGCCATCGGCCATGGCGACGACAGCGCCTTCGTGCAGGCCCAGAACGTACTCAAAGTCATCGGGAAAATCGCGGAACATCGCCAGTTCGGTCGAGCCCGGATTGCCGAATATCTTGTTGATTCCAACTGAGCGGAGGAAGGCATAAGTAGCTTCCCGCACGCTCATGCCGCTTGCAAGCGGCGCAGGATCCGGCGCTGGCGAATGTTCGGGATCGATGTTCCGATGCATGAGAATTCTACTCCGGTTCGCTATTATTTCGATCCGCTCGACCGCACTCCCGGCTAGGTTCCGTATCGCGGCGGTGGCGTTCGGCCAGATGGCTACGGCAGCCACCGTGCTTCATGGCGAGCAGATTGTGGACCGCTGTATCAACCAGGCATGAGCTCGGTCGTCTTGTCCGCGTCCAGCAGGCTCTTGAGATGTCTGGCATAACGGGCCGAGCCAATATCGATATCGAACATGGCTGGCCGCGACGTGGCGAGTGCAGGGTCGGATATCGCGGCCTGCTGCGCTTCCAAAGTGACCTTGTCCTGCGCGGTGAATGCGAAGTTGGCCAGTTCGCCCATCTGTTGTCCGATCCGCGCGTGATCTTCGGGCGAACGGTGCGGTGGATCCACCAGCACGCCGTCGACATGATAAAGCGTGGTCTCCTCGTCGATCGGGGTAAGGATGTTGATGCCCAGCAGGCCGGTGCCGCCGGAGCGACCCTTGCCCGCATCGTTCACGCCGATGTGATTGGCGAAGCATGTCGTCCCGATCAGTTCCATGTCGGTCCACGTATCGCCTTGTTCGAGCGCGCCTTTCGACATCAGGTGGAACAACGCGGGCAACTTGGTATCGACCGCCAGGCGGCGCACGATGAAGCCGCTGTTTGTATCTTCGATCCCGATTTCGGCATCCGCCATCTCGAGATTGCCGAGCAGTGTGTCGTGCAGGACGCAAGCATGACTGAGATCGAGCAGGTTATCGCCGATCAAAGCGTAATTCGCCTTCATCACGAGGGAGAACTGCGCGCCGGTCTGTACGTAGTGCGGCCCGCTGGCTGGTGGGCGTCCATCGCTCTCCAGCGGCGACAAGTCGGGGATAAGCGCGGGATCAGCCTCGCGCTCCCCCAGCCACACCCACACCATGCCGTGCCGCTCGATCGCGCGATAGCTCTTTACCTTGGCGGCTGGCGGAATACGGCCACTGGTATGCGGATTGTGCACGCAGGTGCCGGTCCCGTCGAACTCCAGCCCGTGATAGGCGCAGCGGACTCGATTGCCGTCGATCACCTTGCCCAGATGCAACGGTACGAACCGGTGCGGACAGAGATCGTCCATTACCGCCACGCCGCTTTCCGTGCGGAAAAGGAGGATGGGCTTGTCCAGGATGCGCAGACCTTTGGGCTCCGTGCCCAGATCCTTGGCCCAAACCGCCCCGTACCATTGGTTCTCGATAAACGGCACGCGCTCTCTCCTCTCGTCCTCGGGTCGAAGGGACGCTTTTCTACATTCGCAGCACGGGCTTGATGACCTGTCCGCTGCGATATTGCTCCCAGGCCTGATCGATCTGGTCGAAACGATATTCGGTGATGAGTCGCTCGAAGGGGAACATCCCCTTGCGCCAGTAATCGATGAGCAGCGGGATGCCCGTCTGGGGATTGGCAAAGCCGCCGATGATCCCCTGCAGCTTGCAACCGCCCGTCATCAATCGCTCGAGGTTCGGCACCCATGGCTCTCGCGGGAAGATGACATAGCCCGCCGTGCCTCCTACGCCCAGGCAGGCAGTGGCTGCGTCGAAGACCTGCGGCGCCGATGCCGTTATGAAGCTGAAGTCGAAACCGCGCGGCTCCAGCTGCCTCAGGGCACCACCGGTTTCCGCATCCGAATGGATGACGTCGCTGGCGCCCAGCGATTTCGCCAGTTCCAGCCTCTCTTTGTTCACATCGACAGCGACGATCCGCGATGCGCCCGCGATCTTCGCCGCCATCACGGCAGCCAGCCCGACGGAGCCGGTGCCGAATATCGCGATCGACTGGCCCGGGCGGACGCTTAGCGCCTCCAGGACGGATCCCGCGCCGGTCACCATGGCGCAACCTAGCGGACCGAGCAGGTGCAGCGGCACGTCCCGCGGCACTTTGACTGCCGATCGCTCCGGCGCGATCACGTGTGTGGCAAACGAAGATTGGCCAAAGAACACGCCCGATACCTGATGGCCGCATTGGCTGATCGGGGACGTCCCATCGGCCCGACCGCCGCTCCAGCACAGCTTGACCATATGATCGCAATAGACCGTGCGGCCTGAATGGCAGTTCGGGCAGTGGCCGCAGGAGTTTCCGCTTAGGACAACGTGATCGCCTGGCTCGAGTGCCGTGACACCGATGCCGACGGCCTCGACGATGCCGGACCCTTCATGGCCAAGAACGATTGGCTTGGGCGCGAACATCGCGCCGAACTGGCCATGAAACATCAGGTCCGAATGGCAGATCCCCGTCGCGACGACCCTGACCAATATTTCGCCCGCGCGCGGTCCGCCGAGTTCCACCGTTTCGAGGCGAGGTGAGGGCTGATCTTCGCGTGAGACCGCGGCAGTTATTTCCATTGGGATCTTCTCTGGTGGGGCGTGCTCGCCGGGTTCGTCACGGTGTCAGGCCGGTTCGTCCACGATCGGGTTGGTAAGGCTGCCGATCGTGTCGATGGTCACCACCACGGTGTCCCCTTCCTTCATGAAAAGCGGAGGCTTGCGCTTTGCGCCCACACCGCCGGGCGTGCCGGTCAGGATCACGTCGCCTGGGTCCAGATGCGTGAAGGTGGAACAGTAAGAGACCAGGAACGGAATATCCCAGATCAGGTCGCTGATTGGCTGGTCCTGGACGAGTTGCCCGTTGAGGCGCGTCTGCACCCGCAGCGCCGTAACGTCGTCCACCTCGTCGGGCGTGACCAGTTCCGGACCGAACCCGCCCGTGTCGGGGAAGTTCTTGCCGGGCGTGAACTGGATGTTGTGCTGCTGCCAATCGCGAACGGACCCGTCGTTGAAGACCGCATAGCCTGCGATGTGCGCCATGGCGTCATCGCGGGAAATCCGCCGTCCGGGCTTGCCGATCACCAGGGCAAGCTCTCCTTCATAGTCGAACTTCGTGCTTTCGCGGGGACGCACCAGTGGTTGCCCCGCCGCGACCAGCGTGTCCGCCCATCGCGTGAAGACCGCCGGATATTCCTTTTGCTCGCGCCCGGTTTCAGCGACATGGGTCGCGTAGTTCAGCCCGATGCACAGGATCTTGCCCGGATTGGGAATCACCGGGAGCAGTTCCACCGAAACGATGGGATACGACGCGATGGCCGGCAGAGCGGTCAGATCACCGTCCAGACAATCGGCCAGATTGTCGGCCTTATCCGCGCGGCCGAGATCGACGACAAGCTCGCCTTCCACTCGTCCGAAGCTCGCGGTACCATCCGGCCTGCGAAAACTCATGTAACGTGCCATTCTTCACTCTTCCCAAACCGCTGTTTTGATGACGAAGTCGCTAGTCCCCGCGTTACGTCTGGACCGGGTCCGCCACTTCGTCGCGCAGGAAACGGAAGCGCTCCTCGGCGGCGCGCAGGCTGTCGAAATCCTTGTCCGAAACGCCCCATTGATCGATGCGGTTGGACGGCCACGTCCAGTCCGATGGCGCACCGACCTTGTGGTCGTCGGCCACCTTGTCCACCGCGGTCGAAAACTCGATGACGGGTCCGAAAGGGGAGACGTAATAGGCGTAGACGTTCGCGCCGGGGCCGTGGCGTCCCGGGCCCCAGGCGGGAGGCTGCCCAGCGTCCCTCATGCGGCCGATCCCGCGCATGACCGCATCAATGTCCTTCATTTCGAAAGCGATGTGATTGAGCGAGGCGAATCCCGCGCGGGCGAACGCGACGGAATGGTGACTGTCGTTGCATCGCACGAAGACCATGCCCTTGGTGCGATCGGACACGCGAAAGTTCAGCAGATCTTCCACGGCATGGCCGGAGGCTTCCGCGTCGATCGAATTGAAGACGACATGGGTGAGCTTCACCGGCAGATCGCGCCCTTCGATGGGAGCGACTTCGGTGGCATCCACCAGGAAGCGCCATAGTTCGCCTTCGGGCAGTTCGACGATTACGCCGCGTCCGCCGCCGGGATCGCTCGATACGACGTCGCGTACCGGGCGCACTGCAGCCGTCGACCGCTTACGCACGGTGACAAGCTCCGCCTCATCGCAGACGAACGTCGTGGAGCGGACAAACTCACCGTCCGCCTTCTCCAGAGAGAGAAGGTAGGGGAAGCTGCCTGAGCCGCGCAGATAAAAGGTGTCGCCGCGTCGCTCGGCGAGCGCCGCGCCCCAGATGTCGACCATGAACTCTGTCGCTGCTTCCGGATCGGGCAGCCCAAGCTCAACGCTGCGTAACTTCATGCCACGTTCTCCCTGTCCAGCCCTGCCGCGCCTATTCCAGCGAACGCGCATGCCTCGTCGCAATCGCCCGTATCGCCGCTGATCCCGACCGCGCCGATGATCGTGGCGCCCGACCTCACAAGGACCCCGCCTGGCGAGAAGGCCATTGCTCCGCTTACAGTGACCGCAACGCTCTGGAAAAAACCTGGATTGCCTTTTGCGCGTTCAGCCAGGACACGAGAGTCCATCCCCATGCCGATCGCGCCCGAAGCCTTTGCTCGCGCTATGTCATGGCGGAAAGGCGATGCGCCATCTTCTCGTCCAGATGCAACCAGATGACCGCCGGCATCCAGGACTGCAACGGCTAGCGGCTGCGCGTCGCGAGAACGTCCGTGCTCCAGTGCGCCGGCGATGATCGCACGGGCCTCAGCGTAGTTCACGATCATCTCCTCGAGCGATTTTACCCGTGCACGACAGTCAGGTCCTGGACAGCCTCGGCCGGCTCTCCCTGTCCAGGATGCAGTGACTACACTGCAAGTCTGATATCGTGTCTAGTTCTTAAAGCTCGCATGGCAGTAACCTTTGGTTATATCGCCAGGTCGCGGCTACAGCTGACACCGGCAGCGCGAAAGGATGCAGAATGCTGATCGAACCACGCCACTTTCGTGTTCTCCTTGCGGTGATCGAGCATGGGACGTTCAATCGCGCGGCGGAAGCCCTGTCAGTGTCGCAGCCAGCGATATCAAAGGCGATCGCCCAACTCGAGCGTTCGTTGGGTGCACGGTTGTTCGAACGGGGGAAGCAGGGGAGCACGCCAACCGCGGCGGGGCTCATCGCGGCGCGCAGTGCCACCAACATCGATTGGGCAATGCGACATGCTCAGGAGGAAATCCGCGCAAGCGCCCACAATCTGGTCGGTCCGCTCGTGATTGGCACGACGCCGAGCATGCTGTTTGGTCTTCTGCCCCGCGCGTTGAGCTTTTTGGGGAAGGCCTGTCCGAACGCGTCTATCATCATCAGGGATGGTCTCGACGATCTCCTGCTCGAAGCGCTCGACAAAGGCGAGATCGAGCTGTTGGTCGGTCCGATCGATTCCCTTCGTCCAGCGAGCGACCGGATCGTGCAGAACACGGTGGCTCAGGAACCGCTGCTGCTTGCCGTTCCCCATGGTCATCGCCTCAGCGAGCGCGACGAGCTTCATGTCAGCGAATTGTCGGATGAGCCCTGGATATTGCCCATCAAGGGCAGCAGCTTCTATCGTATCGTCGAAGCCCTGTTCCGGACAGCGGACCAGAGGCTGCCGGCCAACGCATTCCACATGAATAGCCTTGTGCTGCAGGAGCAACTGGTCACTCGCACCGGTCGCCTATGTTTCGTTACACCTGCGCAGTTCATCGATCGAACGCCGCCGTTCAAGATCGTTCGGCTGGCCGATGCGCCAGTTCGGTCGATCGGCGTGCGCCACCGTGCCGATCTCAGCCTGTCTCCGATGGCCACGCAATTCATCGAGAGCGTTCGGGAAACGACGCAAGCTATCGAGCGGGAATTTCTCGCTATTGCGGCGACGGGTCAGGGTTAGATCGCCGACGGCGGGCTGGCGGGGTGGGTGCGGGGTCTGCCGACGGCACGTTTACCGGAAGTGCTTTGGCGGCGCGCCGACGCGGCTTGGACGGTGCCGGGCCTGTGATGCCGCTGAGGAAGAAGGCGATCATCTGCTCGATGATACGAGGGCCATCGTTGGTGTCGCAACGTCCGTCCGAAAGGCGTTCCAGACGCTGGGCACCTTGTGCGTCCGTGCAAACGAGAAGGAAGCCGCCAAGGACCATGTAATACCGCCAGCAGATATCTTCATACGAGACATGCGGGATTGCGCGAGCGAGCGCTTTTATGAAGCGTGTTGCCACCGCGTCGTTCTCAACCGCGACGTCATCGCCAATGGACTGGCGGGCGACGGCGTAAGTCTGGAACATCAGCCGCGGAAGATAGGGCGACAGTGCGTCCTTGCCGACAGAGCTGCGTATGGTCGGCTCTATGAGTGCCCGCAGTATTCGCTCCGGATCGGGAGATGCGTCGACCGCTTCAGCTTCGATCTGATCGAGAAGTGCTATCCGCTCGCGTTGCAACGGGCGAAGCAGCGTTTCGAAAATCTCGTGAAACAGCTGCTCTTTTGATTGGAAATAGTAGTTTACCGCCCCGATATTTACACCAGCCTCACTGGTGATGTCGCGAACTGATATCGCGTTGAACCCGTGTTCCGCGAACAAACGGGCGGATATCTCGAGGATACGGCTTTTGGCGTCCCCTTCCAGATTGCGCTTTCTACTCATCGTATGCTTTCCTGCCCTTTTGCCGACTAACCGCGTCGACGCGCCTTGACAAGCATGCACGCTGATGACACTTCAATCGAACGTTTGAAAATGAGCATGACCAGTCGGGCGGGCGAGCATCGCTGAGGGCGGCCGTAGAGCCGGTTAGGCGCTGATCCCCCGGAATACCGTCGAAAGGCCACAATGCCAGATACCGGGACAGGAGCGTAAATTGACTTCCACTATGATTCAGATCGCCACGAATTCCGGAGCCATGGGCGCGTATGTTGCCTCGCCCGCCGGGGACACGGCTCCGGCTGTGCTGCTGATCTCGACGATATTCGGGATCGATGATAATATGAAGGGCATGTGCGATGATTTGGCCGAGCGCGGCTACGTCGCAGTGGCGCCGAACATGTTCTGGCGTGACGAGGATCCTGACGCGATGGCGCTGCCGCAGGATATGGAACGTGCCGTGAAGCGCGTGATGCGTTACGACTTTGCTCAGGGGATGGGCGACCTTCGCTTCGCGATCGAAGCTGCACGCAGCCAGCCCGGCTGCAATGGCAAGGTTGCCTTGCTCGGCTTTTGCTTCGGCGGCCCATTCGCCTGGCGCGCTGCGTGCGACGGGCTTGGCATCGGCGCTGGTGTTTCGTTTCACGGTACGAACGTTTCCTCGGCTATGAAGCCCGGCGATCAGCCCTCCTGCCCGGTGTCCTTGCACTACGGTGACAAGGATGACTTTGCGCCGCCAGAGGAGCTGGCTGCAGTCAGGAAGGTTGCCGAGGATACCGGCAGCGAGTTCATCATCCACCCGGGCGCAGGGCACGGCTACATGGTGCCCACGGATCGGGGGCATTACGACCCGGACGCTGCCCGCGCGTCCTGGGACCGTGCGCTCAAGCTGGTCGACGCGCTGCGCGATTGAGCCTGCTGACGCATTCGGGCGCTTGTGACGGGCATCGGCGCGGTTTCGGTAAAATAGGTTCCTGGCTTCAGGGCGCTTGACACGATCACCTTCACGCGACCATAAGTCAAAACGAACGTTTGAATTAAAGATTCGGGAGAGTTTGTCATGACCGTCGCTACGTCAGCGAGAGATGCATCGGGTGCGGATCTGGACCCCGCCAGCCTTGTCGAAGCGGAGCGTGTGCATCGCCGCGCCTACGTCGACCCGGAGATATTCGAGCTGGAGATGGACCTGATCTTCGGTCGCTCCTGGATCTACGTCGGTCATGAGAGCCAGATCCCGCAAGCGGGCGATTATTTCACGACCCAGGTCGGACGCCAGCCGGTCATCATGACGCGCCATACCGATGGCCAGATCTACGTTCTCGAAAATCGCTGCCCGCATAAGGGTGCGCTTGTCTGCCCCGAGCGGGCTGGCCATTCGCGCCCGTTCGTCTGCATGTATCACGGCTGGAGCTTCGATGGTGACGGAGCGCTCAGGTCGGTGCCGGCGCGGTCGGGCTACGAGGGAACATCGTTCGATCCGAAGGACCCCGCCAACGGCCTGAAGCAGTTGCCGCGTGTCCAGAACCATCGTGGCTTCATCTTCGCATCGCTCGCGGCCGACGGACCGGACTTCAAGACATGGGCCGGCAAGGGGCTTCGCGGCCTCGACAACCTGGTCGATCGCGCGCCCGCCGGCGAGGTCGAAGTAATCGGCGACTGCTATCGCACCGTCCAGAACAACAACTGGAAGATCTTTCTCGATAACATGAGCGATGGGATGCACACCTCGTTCGTGCACAACCAGATGGCCAAGGCCGCGCAGAAGACCATCGCTCGTACCGCGGTGCGACGTCCCGGCGGGCTTGACGTGGCGGCCATGTTGGCCGGCGAACCCGAGCAAATGGCGCGAATGGACCTTGTCGCGCATCCTGGCGGTCATTTCGACATGGTCGCCTTCGCGCCGCCGCCGTCCGGCCCGGATGCGGACCAATACAAGGCATCGATGGAGGCTTTCCACGGAAAGGAACGGGCCGAGGCTATCCTGAAGGAAAGCTATCACAGCGTCCTGATGTTCCCGACATTGGTCATGCAGCAATCGCTGCAGCAGATGCGCGTCATCCGCCCCATCTCCGCCAACAAGACGCTGCTGGAAATCTGGGTGTTTTGTCTCAAAGGCGCGCCGGAAAGCTTCGTGCGCCGCGCGGTGACCGGCGGCAACGTCGGCAACTCGCCTTCCAACGTCGTCGCTGCGGACGACTTCGAGTCTTACTATCGGGTCCATGCCGGACTTGAGAGCCCGCAGACCGATTGGGTGCTGCTGCACCGTGGCGCGCGCCAGGATGTCCCCCAGGGATCGAGCATCAAGGGTGGCGATGGAAACTCGGAAGTCTGCATGCGCAACATGTTCCACGCTTGGCGAGACTACATGACGGCGCAGTGATCGGCATCACCGGCACCAAGCAAAGGAACCAGACAATGTCGACCATCGAGCAGACGCTAAAACTTACCCGCAGCGAGGCGGAAGATCTCCTCTTCCGTCAGGCGGAATATTTGGACAGTCGCGATTTCAACGCCTGGCTTGACCTGTTTACCGACGACGGCTCCTACTGGATACCGCATCGGCCTACCGATACTGATCCCGAGACGCAGATGTCCTTCATGTTCGATGACGTGCCGATGATGATGGCGCGTTGCGAACGGTTGCTCGATCCGCGGACCATGGGCCAACTGCCGCCGACCAGAAGCAGCCATGTCGTCAGTAACGTACAGGTCCTCGGCACAAACGGCGATGGCGAGCTGATCGTCCGCTCGCGGTTTCACGTCACGCAGTTTAGGCGCGATACCCTGAAATTCTATGCCGGTGCCTATACGCATCATCTGGTTGGTTCGCCGGATGCGGTGAGGATCCAGCGTCAGCGCGTGGACCTGATCGACTGCGATGGCATTCACGACACCATCCTGCAGGTCTACCTTTGAGCGACGTCGCCGCAGGCGCTTGGGCATCGGTGAGTTGCCCGAGCGATCTGCCGCAATCGAGCCGCTCGCCGAGGCACGTCGAAGCATAACGCAGCCCGGACGCTCGCCCGTCGCGAGGCATGGCGCCGAGCGTCCGGATTGGGGGAAGATCATGAACGGCAGCCAGAACGTGTCGGCCCTGCTGGACGGGATGCGGCCCAATCGCCGGCTCGTGGCTGTGTGGCTGATGTGCGCTGCGGTGCTGATGCTGGACGGCTACGATCTGACGGTCATCGCGCTGATGGCGCCGGAGTTGGTCAAGGAGTTCGGGTTTTCGGCTGCTTCTCTGGGTGCCGTGTTCTCGGCGAGTCTGGTCGGGATGGCGCTGGGTGCGCCCCTGGGCGGATGGATAGGCGATCGTTACGGCCGCAAGTTGCCGGCAGTGGTTAGCTGCTGCCTCTTCGGTTGCGCCACGCTTTTGATGCTTGCAGCCACGACCATCGTGCAACTGGCAGCCTGTCGGTTTGTCGTGGGTATTGGGCTTGGAGTTGCGCTGACTTCCGCCATCGCCCTCTGCGCGGAGTTCGCGCCGGGACAGATGCGGAGCCGCGTGATGGCACTTGTCGGTACGTCCGTGCCGGTGGGAGCGATCATCCCGGGCGTGCTGACCGCAACCCTTGTGCCGGATTACGGTTGGCGCGTACTGGCGATCGTCGGCGGAATTCTGCCAATCCTGCTCGCGATCATCCTCTTCTGGGCCCTGCCTGAATCGCTGAAGTACCTGGCCCTTCGACCGGCGTTTCAGGCCAGGCTCACGAAGCTGCTACGTTGGCTTGACCCCGATCGAAGCTGGCATGACGGCGCCGCTTTCGTGCCTCCCAGTTCGTCGGAACGGGGGGCGATCCGCGAATTGTTCCAAGAGGGGCTGAGGTCGATCACCCTGCTGATCTGGTCCCTGTTCTTCGTGAACGCGGTGGCGCTCTACCTGATCACAAGCTGGCTTCCGCTGACTCTGCGTGACCTCGGCATGAGCGCGAGTGAAGCCGGGCAGGTGGCCGCCGCCTTCTCGGGGGTGGGAATGATCGGCGGCCTGGTCGTGGCCGCGCTTATCTCGCGGGCAGGCGTCGTGCTGTTGCCGGCGCTTTTCGCCATCGCGGTGCCGTCGCTCCTGAGCTTCGCCGTGCTCGACCTGGGCCGTCCCGGCATCATCCTGTGCGTGCTGGTCGCAGGCCTGGCCTGCGGCGGTGTGCAAGTGGCGATGATGACTGTCGTCGGTACGCTCTACCCTACGCGGATCCGCGCCAGCGGCATCGGCTGGGGGGTCGCCGCGGGGCGCGTCGGCGCAATCGTCGGGCCGTTCTTCGGATCCCTCGTCTATTCCCTCGATCTGCCACGCCAGCGCTTGTTCACCGTCGCCGCGGTCCCGATGATCATCGGAACGTTCGCGGCGATCTTCCTCCTGATGCAATGCATCCGCCGCTTTGGCGGTGTGCAGGTTGATGGGATTCCCGCGGCGACGTCGGACATGGCCCACGGCGCGCATGGCGCTTACCGGCCGAGGCCGCGCGCAGGCGTGCCCGCAACAGTCTCACGGATTGACTAGAGAAAGCAGTCGACATGACAGAAAACAAGACAGCTGAAGCTGACACCGCAATCGGATCGATCGAGAGCGATATTGTCTACGCCGTCCACGACGGCATCGAGCTTCGTGGCGATTTCTATCGGCCCTCCGGCGCCGGCCCGTTCCCCGTCGTGGTGGCCGCCCCCGGCGGCGGCTGGTTCGTCTCCGATCCACGCGGGCTGAAATCCTGGGGCCTTCATCTCGCGCGGCAGGGCATCGCCGTCTTCGCGGTCCAGTACCGCGCCGCCCTTGCGGAGAAGACATTCCCCGGCGCGGTGTGCGACGTGCTTGCCGCGATACAGTTCGTTCGCGCTTCGGCGGCAAGGTTCGCGATCGATCCCGAGCGGATCGGGCTGATGGGTTCCTCCGCGGGGGCGCATGTCACGGCGCTCGCCGCGCTGGCAGGGGATTCACCGCGCTTCCAGGATAGACAGCCGGTAGGTGGCCATACCGGGATAGAGACCAGCGTGAAGGCTTTCGCCGGCATCTATGGCGTCTACGACATGTTTGCACATTGGCAGCATGAGATTACGGATTTTGGGAAGGCGGGCGAGCGTAGATCGGAATGCTTCATCGGGGTGCCGCCCTATGAAGACCGGCAGTTGTATTTCGACGCTTCTCCGATCAGTCATGTCCGTCGCGCCGCCAACAAGCTCGCGGTTTTCCTCGCTTATGGAACCGCGGACCACGTGGTTTCCCCGTCGACGCAATCCGAGGCGTTTCGTCGTGCGCTCAAGCAAGCCGGCTTTCCGGTGGCCGAGTGCCCGGTGGTGGGAGCAGGCCACTTCTGGTTCAGCGACGAGCCCATCGAGGAGCCTGGAAGCCATTCCGGCTTCATCGCGCCACGGCTGCTGCGGTTCTTCAAGCGGCATCTCTGAAACCGTCGCCATCCGAAGTCCTCGCCGCCACCATTCTCGATTTTCCAGTAGTGTAGGGAAGCAATATGACCGAAACTCGTCGTGCCATCATCGTGGGAGGCGCCGGCGGCATCGGCAGCGCGATCAGCAAGAGGCTGGCGGCCGATGGCTACCGCGTTGTCGTCGCCGATTATAATGTGGCTCGAGCGCGTGAGGTTTGCGATGCCCTCGATGGGAACGGTCACGAGGCTGTCGAACTGGACGTGACGCGCGGAGAGACCGTGGACGCCGCCTTCGACGCGATCGAGGCGACGGGTCCGGCGAGCATCCTCGTCGTGGCATCGGGCGGGCCGGTGGTCAGTCTCGTCCAGCGCGTCAATGTTGCGACGATGACGATGGACGACTGGAAACGCACAGTCGACTTCAACCTGAACGGCGTGTTCTGCTGCGTGCGCAAGTTCGCGCAGTTGCGCCTCGCCCATCCGTTGGAGCAGTCGCGCATCGTCATCATAGGTTCTTCGGTGGGGCAGGCGGCGGGTACCGGCACCGACATCGCCTATGTCTCGTCGAAGGCGGCGGTGTTCGGGCTGGTGCGGCAGGCTGCCTACGAACTGGCTGGCGCGAACATCACCGTCAACGTCGTATCGCCAGGCCCTGTCGGCACGCCGGAGTTCATACGGCAGACCAACGATCAGATCCGTGCCTCGATCGCATCGATCACCATTCTCAAGCGTCTCGGACTTCCCGAAGAGGTCAGCGGGAGTGTCGCATATCTCGTGTCGCCGGAGGCCGCCTACATCACGGGTGCGTCGCTGGATATCAATGGCGGTGCGGTCCTGCGCTGACGACCCGTTCGGGCGCTGTCATGGCGATGGTCGGTCCATCCTGTCTCGCGAGCGACGGGTGGAACTGGCTGCCGGTCATGATGATGGGAAAAGCATAACCTCCGGCTATCAGGTGGGCCAATCTTAGAACTAGACAGCCTACCCTCCGGATCGTCAGTGTCAGCTCGCGCCCCGGATTACAGGGAGCGGTCTCAGAAATGGATTGGGATGATGAGCCACAGCAGCGCTAGGGCAGAAGTGCGGGTCCGCCTGTCGGCGCCGTTCGCCAAGCGGTTTGCCGTATGACGTCGACTACGTTTGACGTTGCCGTCATCGGGTGCGGCCCGGTGGGCGCCATGGCGGCCAATTTGCTGGGACAGGCAGGGCTCAAGGTGCTCGTGATCGAGCGTGCGGTCGAGCCTTACCCGTTGCCGCGTGCCGTCCACCTCGATCACGAGATGATGCGCCTGTTCCAGTCGGCCGGACTGCTGGATCGACTGGCTGACGGCATGCGCGACACCGAAGGGCACCTTCATGTCGGCGCGGATCATGGGGTGATCCGCTTCATGGGCACCGTTGGCTTGCCACGTCCTTTCGGTTGGTCGAACGATTACTTCTTCTACCAACCGGAACTGGAAGCGGGGCTGAGGGATGCCCTGTCCGATCTGCCGTCCGTGGAACTGCGATTGGGCCGGGAATTGATGGCTATCCATCAGGACGTCGGCTCCGTGTCACTCACCCTGCGAGTGGATGAAGAGGAAGAAGTCGCTCATGCGCGTTGGGTGATTGCATGTGACGGCGCCCATAGTGCGACCCGCAAGGCACTCGGGATCAAGCTGGACGATCTCGACTTCGAGGAGCCATGGCTGGTGGTCGATGCGGAAGTAGACGGACCAGTGCGGTTTCCGACGCTCGCCGATGTTCCCCCCGAGGCCGATCTGCAAAAGCTTTCGGTGATGATGTGCGATCCGGCGCGCCCCGCCACCATCGTCCCGGGGCGTGGTTCGCACCGGCGTTGGGAATTCATGCTGCTTCCGGGCGAAAACGATGCGGACATGATGCAGCCCGACATGGTCGCCCAGCTGGTCAGCCCCTGGCTGGAGGGAGTACCACATCGTATTACACGCGCGGCGACTTACCGTTTCCACGGTCTGATCGCGGAGCAGTGGCGAAGCGGTCGCGTGTTCCTGGCCGGCGACGCGGCCCATCAGACGCCGCCGTTTTTCGGGCAGGGAATGTGCCACGGGCTGCGCGACGTCGCCAACCTTGCCTGGAAGCTGGCGCTGGTGGTCCGCGGCTCAGCCCCCGACAGCCTTCTCGACACTTACCAGGTAGAGCGCGATCCGCACGTCCGAGCGGTCATTGCGGCGGCAGTGGAGGTCGGGCGCTACATCTGCATCCTCGATCCTGCCGAAGCCGCAGCCCGTGATACGCGGATACGAGAGGCGGCGAAGAGCGCGAAGCACGTGACCGCCGCCGATCTGATCCCGCCGCTCGCTGATGGGGCCATCGCTCCCGGGACGCCGGGTGCGGGTGAGCGCTTCATCCAGCCCCGGCTGGGCGAGGCGGCGGGGGCGCCGTTGCTCGATGACCTGACCGGCACGGGGTGGCGGCTGTTCGTGGATGACACGCTGTTCGGCAGGGCCCAGGAGTTGCTCATGCAGGCCAGACTGCCGTTTCCGGTCGGATTGTTCGCGACCGGAAGCCTTGGGGACGGCGGCAGCGTGGGTGCCTGGCTGGCCACGCGAGGTGCTGGGGCTGTGCTGGTGCGGCCCGACTTCTATGTCTTCGGGACGTGCCGCGACGATCTTGGTGGGCTGATCGACGGGCTCGCCAGGGTGTTGGGGCACGCGTTCGAAGCCGAAGCGAGTGCGGGGTGAGGGCCACCGCCCATTCGAGCAGAGCCGGGGCACGCGCAGGGCGCCGGGTCTACTCCGAGCAGGTGAACCCATCCAATTCGTTTCGGCTGCGTGGCCGGAAAGTGTCGTCCGAATTTCTGTCGATGACGGCTTCCTGTGTGAGGGCGGCGATCACATCGCCTTGTTTTGCCGAGGTTAGATAGAGCATGACCAGTATTCGAACTCAGGCCGAGACACATCTTCCCGCGCAGCCGTCGGAAAAGCGACCTTTCCTGCGCGATGCCTGGTATGCGGCCGGCTTCGCGTCGGAGCTGTCCGGGGGGGCGCTGGTTGGCCGGCGTATTCTCGACGACCCTATCCTGTTATACCGCGACGAGGATGGCACAGCGGTAGCGATCGGGGATCGCTGCCCCCACCGTTTCGCGCCGCTGCACAAGGGGCGGCTGGAGAGCGGGATCGTGCGCTGCGGCTATCACGGTCTCGGGTTCGATCGCACGGGGCATTGCGTCCTCAACCCCCATGGCTCGCTCGCCGCGACCAGCACCTTGTCGGTGCCCACCTATCGGCTGGTCGAGCATGGCGAGCTGCTGTGGATATGGATGGGGACGCCCGATACCGCCGACGAGGCTTTGCTCCCACGCTATGATTCACTGGATCCTCAGCGCTTCTTCATGGGCACCGGCTATCTGCACGGCAACGCTCACTACGAGTTGATGAGCGACAATATCCTCGATCTCAGCCATATCGAATTCCTGCACCCGGCGCTCGGAACCGACGCGGTGAGCCGCGCCAAGGTCGAAGTCGCCAGCAATGGGGACAGCGTCGTGACGACGCGGCGCATGATCGGCGAAGTGTTGCCGCCTCGGCTTGCCCATGTGTACCAGAGCGGGGATACCGTCGTGAACCGCACCATGCAGGTCACCTGGCAGGCGCCCGCCAACATGCTGCTGACGGTCACGATCGAGCCGACCGACGGATCGGGCGAGTGGGTGCGGGGCAGCAGCACGCTGCACCTGTTCACGCCGGAAACGCAGCATAGCACTCACTATTTCTACGTTGCCTCGATGCTCCGCGACAGTGCAACGCAGGAATTGACGACCGCTTTCCTCGACGCGCTGGGCCGGGCTTTCGTCAGCGAGGACAAGGCTATGATCGACGCGCAACAGGCGATGCTGGGCGATGATGACATCATGGACCTTCGGCCCGGACTGCTGGCGATCGACAAGGCTGCAGTGCTGGCGCGGCGCACGCTCGACCGGCTCGTCGCGGCGCAGGCTGGCAAGGTGGGCGCCTCGACCGCTTGAATCTTCGGCATCGTAGGCGAACGCAAGGCGTAGAAAGCGCCTGTAGGCGGCGACTGAGCCGTAGGTCAGAAGCTCGGCAGTGTCTGTCACGAGCGGGCTGACACTATCGACAGGACCGCAGAGCGGAAACGTGCCGCACCGCTAGCGGCGTCGCACGGGTCTTCCCGCGTGGGAGCCATGGGCAGGCAAAATATGAGGACCGGCGGGGCGACCAAGTGTCAGCCCCGCTAGTCGCGCGCGGTCAGCCTTTCGTCTGCGACCCGCGGAATGGCATCGTCAGCAGGAACAACAGGATCCGCGGGCTCAACAGCTTGAGTAGATGGCGGACTTCCTCCGGGCGCAACCGAGCCGTCATCGGCATCGCGCCATAGATCTTGCCGCGAATGACGAGATCGTTGCCCTCACGCTCCAGCTCGGCGATTGCCATCAGCTCGCCCTTGTTGGAGTCGAATATCTTCGCCGTCATCGTGCGATCACCTTGTCGAAGTTAATGCCGAGATCGTCGAGAACCTTCACCGCCGTGGGCCGGCCGATCCCGAACACGCCGCCACCCGGATGCATGAACGGACCGCACAGATACAGCCGCTCGATGCCGGGCACCGCAAACTGGGCCAGCTCCGGCGTGGGCCGATAGCCACTGAGATGGAAGAACTGCGACCCGACCCCGCCGGCATCGCCGTTCAACATGCTGTTGGGAGACCAGCGGGTCATGTCCACCGGTGAATCGACGGTACGCTGGATGATGTTGTCCTGCACGCCGGGAATGAAATGATCGAGCCGCGCGATCAGCCGGTCGGCCACTCCTTCCTTGATCTCATCCCACCTTTCGGGACCGCCATCGGCCAGGTCGTAGGGTTGGAACGACAAGAGGTAGAGCAGCGCCTTGCCGGGCGGATGGCGGCCCGGCATCTCCATCACGCCGCCGCTGAGCAGTGGGTTGTCCAACGAGGTGCGGCCGTGGCGCAGGGGATCGAAGGATTCGAGATATTCGGTCAGCGTGTTGGCCGACACCATCTCGCCGAACCCATCGGTGCCTTCACTGCCGCCCGGTCCGCGCAACTTCAGCGGCCGATCGAGTGCGGCATCGATCTTGACGAGTGAGAAGGGGGCCGAAAGCGTGCGCTTGGCACGGGCCAGCGCGTTCGGCTCAACACCGTCCACGAAGCGATCCAGATGGCGTGGATGGATCGCCGCGATCACCGCGTCCTTTGCCAGATATTGTTCACCCGTCGCGGTTTCGACGCCAGCGGCGCGACCGCCCCGGGTAATGACCTTGGTCACCTCGACTTCGGTAAGCACGGTGCCGCCGTGATGTTCGATGCAGCGTGCAAGGGCGGTCGACAGCATGCCACTACCGCCGATCGGAATGCCGACGCCATATGTGTGTACGAACGCCGGTGTCATCACCAGTGCGATGCCGGTGCCCATGTCGTCCGGAAACTGCGGGAAGCCTTCGGACGTCAGGCGCAGCAGGTGAATCTTAAGCAGGTCGCTCTCGAACAACTCGTTCACGATCTGCAACGGGCTGCGCAGCATGAAGTCGATCAGCCGGCGCCCGTCCTCGCTCTGCTCCAAAATGCCGAGGAAAACGGACATCGGCAGAGGCACGTTGAACATGCCTGCCACGATCATCGGCAGAACGCGCATGCCCCACGTCACGAAGGCACGGTAGGCCTCCGCATCCTTGGCTGAGAACGCCGCGATCTGTCCGCACATCGCGTCAAGATCGAGGAGATGGTGAAGGGTGCGGTAATCGTCGAGCACCGTCGTCGCCATCGCGGGCGGCTTGAAATACTGCAGGCCGAACTTGGAAAGTAGGCCGAGTTCGTCATTGACGATCATCGGGTTGGCCTGCGCCATGGCATGAACGACCGAATGCTTGTCGTACGCGAAACCTGGCGCGTCGCGCTCGATCGTGACGGCGCCACCGCCGATCACATCGTTGCGTTCCAGAACGACGACTTTCTTGCCAGCCTTCGCCATGTAGGCCGCGGCGCCGAGCGTATTCTGCCCGCCGCCCATCACGACGATATCGTACTCTCCTGGCATTATCCTACCTTGTCCTTATCTGGAATTGACGGACACGAACTGATCGCCATTCGTTGCGGATGGCGGGCCAACCTGATCTACGCCACAGGCGTCGCTTGCTGATTTAGGCAGTGTGGCAGTCATCCCCGCAGCAGCGTCTCTGCATCATTTTGCCCGGACGACGCATGAGGCGTCTTGCCGGGGGCGGCTGCCGCATGCCCCATCAGTTCGCGCAACAGACCGAGAGGATCGATCTCGTTCGCCGTGCCGCGCCAGGCCACGATCTGATCGGGACGCACGAGGATCAATCCCGAGCCGTAGAGTTCGACCGCATCAGGACGGGCCAGTTCGACCACTATCAGCCCGAGACCCAACTCGGCCGCGGCGACGCGGAACCGAGCCGCCGAGTTGTTCGCCGGATCGGTGACGAGCAAGGACCAGTCCAGCCCGATTGCGTCGAAAAGGCTTTGCCCATCGTCCAGCCAGATATGGGGAAGCCGCCCACCGGGAGACGCGCTGGGAACATAGATGTTCATTGCATCGGGCGGCGGCGGCGTGCCGTCTGGTTTGATCATCGGCGAGCCATCATAGCGCCCGCCGAAAGTGATGCCCGGAATGGCAAACTCGCGCCGGGCATGGCCGTCGAGGTACTCACCGGCTTCCCGCCGGATCGCATCCGCGGCATCGCCATCGGCCTCGATCAGTGGATCAGGGACATAGTTGCCGATCGATTCCGCGAGTTGCCGGGCGTAGGCGGTGTTGCGAGTGGCAAGGTGCCGCCGCTCCCACGCGTAACTCGGCAAAAGTGCCGGGCCCGCGAGCCCCTTGACCGTTGCGGCGAGCTTCCATCCGAGGTTCACCGCATCCTCGACCGCGGTGTTGTAACCCAGACCGCCCGCCGGCGTGAACAGATGCGCCGCATCGCCGCCGATATAGACGCGTCCGCCGCCGAGGCTTTCGGCAACGAGCGCGTGGCCGGCGATCCAGGTGTCGACGGACAGAAGCTCTACTTCGAGCTTCGCGCCAAACGCCTGCGCCAGCATCTCCTTGGCACGTTCTGGACTGACGTCCTCACTCTCGTCCGGCTTCAATTGAGTATGGAAGGCGAACTCGTCACGGCCGTTGACGGCGGCGCACCAGGCCCGTCGATCGGGATTGAAAGCCCAATACATCCATGCGCGGCGGTGGGGTACCTTATCGTAGAACTCACTGGACCGAAAATAGATCGCAGCCATCTTGCCGCCGAAGAAATCGCGACTGACCCCGGTTTCGCCTGTGTAGGAAATACCAAGTGCCCGGCGCACGAAGCTTCGCGCTCCGTCGGCACCGACAAGATACCCGGCCTCGATCGTCTGGGTCTCACCGGTAGCGACATCCTCGACCGTGGCGATAACATCGGTGTCTCGTTCCTCGAAGCCTGTCAGGCGCACGCCGTAGTGGATCGACGTCAGCTCCTCCGCATCGGCATGGCGGCGCAAGACTTCCTCGACGAACTTCTGTGACACGCGGTGCGGCAGTTCCGCGGCATTCCAGCCGCCCAATTGATCGCGCGCCGTCGAGGCCGCCTCGGCCGACGTGGGAAGCTCGAACCTGGCAAGCTCGCGTTCGGTGTAGCGGGTGAAATAGGCGATGTCGGTCGGATAATCCGCCGGAAGCCCGAGCGCCCTGATCTCGTCGGCAAAACCCAGCCGCCGAAAATACTCCATCGTCCGCGCCTGGGTGGCGTTGGCTTGCGGGTTGATCGCGGTCCGCAGTTTGGCGTCGACCAGAACCGATGCGACTCCTCGGCGCGCCAGTTCCATTGAGAGCATCAGCCCGCACGGTCCTCCACCGACGATAAGAACTTGTGTTTTTGACGCGATCTGCACCGGCCCCTCCATCCCCAGACTCTTTACCTCGGGTCTAGAGATAGTCAATATAACTGTCCAAATATTCTGCTGGTTCGGAATACGCGTCCATGACGCTAGAGATAGGAGCTTGAAAAATCTCGCAAATGCGACCGCTCGACAGGCAGGGCGGTAAACCTCAATGTCGAGTTGCTGCGATAAGAACTAGGGAGCGCGTCGTTATACGGTCGCGGATAGGGGGGCTGCCGTGGGCTGAGCGCGGACGCTGATGGATTCAGCGGCGTTAACGCTAAAGCTCGTTGCGCGAGTTACCTTCGCCGAGCTCGTCGAAATCCTTGCCATAAGTTTGCAGCGCCGCGGCGACGGCATCGGTGCGTAGAAAACCAAGCTCGCTTCGCATTTCCTGCTCCGCGGTTTCGACCGCGCTTCTGAACGCGTCGAGCCATTCGAGGCCGGCGGGCGTAAACCGGACCACTTTTGCGCGACCGTCGCGCTTGTCCCGAACACGTTCAACCAAGCCGATCAATTCGCATTGCTCGACGATCTGGCCCATCGCCTGCTTGGTCATTCCCGCCCGTCGAGCCAGTTCGGTGGTTATTGTGCCGGCGCGATCAAGGTTGCGGGTAAGGTGAAAATGCGACTGGCGCGCTTCGCCGTGTCCGTGATCTTCGAGAATCTCGGCAACCCGCCGCTCGAAGCGATTCACCGCGTTATTGAGGATACGGCCCATGTTGGAGTGCCGCCACGCCTCCGTATCTTCGTTTTGCGAGGGGGTCCTGATCGGCGATTGCGAAGGGCTGATCGCTTCACCGCTCGGGCCGGCTTCTATCTTTCGTCGGGGCATCGTCTGACCTTAGCGGGGGCGCCGTCGTGCGAAAAGGGTCGTTTGGCTGATGAAGCCCGGCACCCTGTCATGCGCTCCAGACGTGCAGCGCGACACGCGTGCCGACTGCAGGGTGCCCGGCCTTTAGATCGGATAATGAGCGGGCTGGGTGTCGATCGTGATCCATCGCAGGTCAGTGAATTCGACGATGCCCGCGGCGCCGCCGAAACGGCCATATCCTGATGCCTTGACCCCGCCGAACGGCATGTGCGCCTCATCATGGACGGTCGGGCCGTTGATGTGACACATCCCGGTGTCCAACTGGTCCGCGACACGCAGGCCTCGCGCTATATTTTGAGTGAACACGGCGGCTGTCAGGCCAAACTCGGTATCGTTGGCGATCCGCACTGCCTCGGCCTCGCTCTTGAAGGTGACAACAGCCGTAATCGGTCCGAAGCTCTCCTCATGGTAGATCCGCATGTCGGCCGTCACGCCGGTCAGGAACCGCGCAGACATGACCGCGGCGTCGTGTGTTGCCGCACCGTGCAACTGAGCTCCGCGTTGCACGGCATCGGCAATCAGACCCCCTACATTTGCCGCCGCCTCGACATCGACTAAAGGGCCAAGCGGGGCGGGCGGCTCGTCTCGCGGATCGCCGGCATGTAGCTGCTTCGCTTTCCGGGCAAGCTTATCGACAAAGGTGGCGGCGACCGATTCGTGGACGATCAGGCGCTCCGTCGACATGCAGATCTGGCCCGAGTTCATGAAAGCGCCGAACGCTGCCGCCGCCACAGCCTCGTCGAGGTCGGCATCCTCGAATACGATCATCGGTGCCTTGCCGCCCAGCTCGAGCACCACCGGTTTCAGATGCTCAGCGCACAATCGGGCGATGATACGACCGGTATGGGTCGAACCGGTGAAGTTTATCCTTCGCACAGCGGGGTGAGCGATCATCTTGGCCACCAGATCGGGTGCATCGCCCGGTGCGTTCAATACGACATTGACCACGCCAGGTGGAAAGCCGGCATCGCGGAACACCTCACCGATGAGATGATGCGTACCCGGCGAGATCTCGGACCCCTTCAGTATGACGGTATTGCCGCAAGCGAGGGGCGTCGCGATGGCGCGAACCCCCAAGATCAACGGCCCGTTCCAGGGCGCGATCCCAAGCACGACCCCGACGGGCTTGCGGACGGACATGGCAAAGCAGCCCGGTCGATCCGAGGGCATCGTCTCACCGCAGACTTGCGTCGTCAGCGCCGCGGCTTCGCGCAGCATGCCTATCGCCAGACGTACGTTGAAGCCAGCCCAGGCGCGGGTCGCGCCGATCTCCGCCATCATCGTGGCAATGAATTCGTCCGTGCGTTCCGCCATCGCGGCGGCGGCATCAAGCAGCAGCAGCCGACGATCTCCGGGCCCCAATGCCGCCCAGCCGGGGAAGGCGGCGCTGGCGGTGTCGCAGGCACGTTGGATGTCCGCGTCATCGGTTGCTTGCGCGCGTGTCGCAATATCGCCCGTCATGACATCGATCCGGTCGAAGAAACGGTCACCTGATCGCGGTTCCGCCTCAGCGCCGATTATCGAACTGACAACTTTCAAACCACTCTCCGTTCCACGCCGCAGCGCACTAACAAGCCGCCACCGCGGAGCGCACGAATGGCTTCGAAGCGACTTCGCGACTTTGGGCGGGCATATAAACGTGTCGTCATCCTACGAACTGGCATCCGAGAATGTCAAGTAAGCTTCCTTTACCTTGGCAACCTGCACGGGCGGCTTTGACATAGGACACGCCTCACCAAAACAGAATGTGTTCGAATGATCATGGTTCATCAGCATGAGCGGCTGTCGATATCATCGCTCGGCTCGATAGCCGGCGGGACGTCAGGGCCGCGACGTCGGCTCAGTTGGCGGGCGGCGCCGCGCAGGCGACGCGGCTAAGCGGGATGGCGACATGCGTCACGGCCTGTTTAGATCGTCGTCAAACGCCGGCGACTTCAGGACCAGCCATCGGAATTCAGTATAGGAAGGTAGAATGTCTGATTCCATCTTCACATGGTCGAAACACGCGTTATACCGGAAAGGGTACCTTACGACCATAAGGTCGGGGAGTGCCAAGCCGACACGGCACGAACGTGCGGCTCGATCGTCTAATAAGGCGAAGAGGATGGGGATTGGGGATGCAAAACGAACATACCGGGTTGGGCTTACTGACATCCGCGATCAGCAAGTTGTATTGCCTTCTGACGCTAGGGTTCCGGGTGATGGTGAGGTGATTTCGCCTGGTTGGATGCACAGCCATTATCTGTTCGCGGTGTGCTGCTGATGTCGGAACGCTTCTCCCTATTGGAGATCGCGTTCGCGCGCGGCGAACGTGGCGGCGATCTCTCAGATGCTTGGTTACCCGGCATCACGAACGTTCCGCCGATCGCCTCGGATTTGTAGTCCCGGTTCGTGCCGGGGCTTGAATAGAGCACGGAAATCGATTGATCCGAACCCGCTGCAAACGGCAAGTACCTGTAAAAGTCGGCAAAAGAAATGAATAATATATCGAACAAATAATAACAACTCGAAGTTTGGGGATGATAGCATGCACAAGTATCTAATGACATCTGTTTGCCTGAGTGCCATGTGGATTTCGACAGCATCGGCCCAAGATGCAGGTGCCAGGAATGCGGCGGCTTCGTCGGAGCAATCGAGCCAGTCGGACGAACAGGCAGCAGATACGGCCAGCAGTCCGCCGCCCAGCGCCGGTATCCACGATATCATCGTGACGGCCTCGCGCCGCGCAGAGAACGTGCAGAAGGCAGCGCTCTCGATCCAGGCGCTTTCTTCCGAGGTGCTCGCTCGGGCTAACGTCGCGCGACCGGAAGATTTGACCGCGATCGCACCGGGCGTGCAGATCGGTTCCGCTGGCCCGACCGCGCAAGTCTATGTTCGTGGCGTCGGCAGCTTCGGGACGAACGTTTTCGCGGAAAGTCCGGTCGCGTTCAATCTGGATGGGGTTTATATTTCACGTGGCTGGGCTACACGCGGCATGTTCTTCGATCTCGATCGTGTCGAGGTGCTCAAGGGGCCGCAGGGAACACTTTACGGCCGCAACGCATCCGGCGGCGCCATCAACGTGATTACCGCCAAGCCCCAGCTTGGCCATTACGGCGGATTTGTCGAACTGCAGGGTGGAAACTACGACCTTGTTCAAGCCACCGCGGCAGCCAACATCCCGATCGGGGACAAGGTTGCGATACGGGCCTCCGGCCAGATCATCAGTCGCAACGGATATCTGTCGGACGGGTATGATGACGACAAGACGGAATCCGCACGCCTTCAAGTGCTATGGGAGCCGACACCAGACTTCACGCTTCGTGTGAGCGGCAATTATCAGCACGCTCACGGCAAAGGCGTGGGGGGCGGCGTCCTGACAAAGCCATCGTCCGGCAAGAAGTTCTATGGCGCGACGGACAATCCTTTGGTGGAAGGCATCCTGCGCGCGCAGCCGGGGCTGGGTCCGCTGAACGTCGTACCGCAGAAGGACGGGTTCTTCGACGTCTCTGTTCGATCGCTTGCCGCCGAGGCGAACTGGAACCTGGGCTTCGCCACCTTGACGCTATTACCTGCATATCGTCACTCGACGCAGGAGGGCCTGCAATATTCACCAGGCTTTTCCGTGCGAAACAACGAGGACAACAGGCAATCGAGCTTGGAAGCACGATTGGGCAATGACACAGGCTCGCTAAAATGGGTCATCGGCGGGTATTACTTCGATGAAAAAACAAAAAATCGCAATCGCGATCCGATCCTGGAAATTCTGCAAGGTGTAAATGCTCAGATTACTACGCGCCAGCGTGTCGATACACGCAGCTATGCAGCATTCGGCCAAGCAACCTACAGTGTGTCGGACCGGGTCCGCTTAACGGGAGGTATACGCTACACCTACGAGCGGAAAACCGACGACGAAACTCTCGTGACTTATACGCTCCCGAACCGGACCCCGCCGCCTCTTTGCAACGTGGGTGCTTTCACTCCCGTGACCGTCGCGTTGCCACTGTTTTGCCAGCTTACCCTTCCGCTCAAGACGCGGCTGTCGTTCAATAGCGTTACCTGGAAGGGCGGCATCGAATATGATGCCGGGCCGCAATCGATGGCGTTCGCGACGGTGAGCACCGGCTTCAAGTCGGGCGGCTTTTTCGCCGCGGCGCCGCCGAACACGTACCGACCAGAAAAGCTGACGGCCTATGAGGCGGGCATCAAGAACCGGTTCCTAGACAATCGGCTGCAAGTCAATCTCGAGGCATTTTACTGGAACTACAAGGATCACCAAGAATCGTTCATTGGCCCCACGTCCATACCCGGTATCTACGCCTTCCTGACGACCAATGCCGGCCGCGCGAAAAGCTATGGCGCGGATGCCGATATTATCTTCCATCCGACGGCTTCGGACGAACTCAGCCTGAAGGTCCAGTACAACAAGTCGAAGTACGACACCTTCAGCTTCCAGAATCTGACTGCCGTCTTCGGGCCGCCCGTAACGGGCTGCGCGGTGGGGCCGCTGCAGAATGGAAACCAGACGGTCGATTGCAGTGGCAAATCGCTGGTCCGGGCACCGCTATGGTCGGGTACGGCGGGTTATAACCATACGTTCGATCTTGGTGAGAGCGGATCCGTTACCGCCGGCGTCGATGTGCAATTCGCGAGTTCGGCGTTTTTGTCGGTAGACTTTCTCGATGCCGGACGGCAGAAATCCTACGCCGTCGGCAATTTCGACCTGACCTATCGCACGAGGGACCGCTTTTCGGTCTCCGCCTTCATGCGAAATATCTGGAATGAGCAGGTTTATAGCCAGGCCTTCCGTTCGCCTTATGTAAGTCCGGCGAACCCGCTGGCCGATCCCGACGGGTTGATCCTTGCGACGACACGGCCACCGCGGACCTATGGCGTGCGCCTGCGCGCCGACTTTTAGGGGATATGAGCAGCCGTCCCGCATCGAACGTGTCGGGACGGCAGCTTCGCTTGGCATCAGAATACCACGAAGATCCACACTGGTCCTTCAAATATAGCTTTTGGTGGCTGGCATTTGGCGATCCGCACCGCGGCGCCATAGTTCGTTCAAAATCAGATAGAGCTTTGAGATAATCGAAGTAGATGTCGCAAGATGCCGATAAAGCCCAATCTGCTCAATATCGATCTGAACCTGCTCGTCGCCTTCGACGCCATGATGGTGGAAAACCACGTCTCGAGAGCGGCGGCCCGTATCGGCATCAGCCAGCCGACCATGAGCCGGTCCTTGCAAAGCCTGCGTGAGATATTCGGCGACGTTCTGTTCGAACGTACCAAGGAAGGCATACGCCCCACACCGCGCGCGCGTGATCTCGATCGACTGATCAGGCCGGGGCTGGAAGTCATCGAACGGGCGATCGGTCAGAAAAGCGCGTTCGATCCGGCTTTCGTGAAACGGCGCTTCGTATTCGCGATGACCGACATGGCTTCCTATCTGGTCGTGCCTCCGGTCATGCGGGCGCTGCGTCGACTGGCGCCTTCCATAGATATCGAGGTTCGCAACGCGTCGCCCCAAAAGGCGCTGGAGATGGCCGAAAGCGGAACGGTGGAATTCGCGGTTGGCACCTTCGATTATGTGCCTTCGACCATCAAGACACTGAACCTCCAGCCCTTGCAGGAAATCTGCATCGCGGATGAGGCGAACCCCTTTTTACAGTCGTGCGTGCTTGATCTGGATCTGTTTCTAAGCCTGCCGCATGTCGCGGTTTCGATGGAGGGCCAGCATGGCACCCCCATCGACATCGCTATCGAAACACTGGGGTATCAGCGGCGCATCGCGCTCACCGTGCCGCACTTCCTGGCGGTTCCAAGCGCCGTGGTCGGCACCGACATGCTGGCGGTGGTCGTGGAGTCGCTCCTCGATCGCCTTCCGGAACGTTCGCTGGTGAAACGCTGCAAGCTGCCTTTGCCGTTCGAGCCGGTGATGGGGCGGATCGCGTGGCACCGCCGGTTCGATTTCGACGCGGGCCATCAATGGATGCGTGACCTGATCGAACGCACGATCCACGAAGTGCTTTTCGGCGCGCCCGGCGGATAGAGCTTCATTCATTCTTGAATAACATCCTTATCATTTATTCATTAGAGAGCATTTCCGAGTTTTGTTATTCCCTCTTTCAAGAGCCAGCATCTGTGAGATGCCGGCCTGGAGGGATCTGGGATGGCGGACGACGTCGACGTCGGCAACAAAGCCGATGCGCAATTTTCTGAGCGACTGATAATAGCGCAGCGATCAATTCCGCGAGCGCGGATGATCGATTATGGTCTTCCGGCGCGGGATGCGGATTTTCTGCAATCGCTATCCGTCGATAGCGAAAAAGAGTGGTGGGACGCAGCCGAGGACTTGGGCGAGCGCCATTTGTTCGACGCCGATCGCCAAGCCGCCTCGGGCAACCATGCGATGGCAGTCCTCGAGCGCGAGTACGCTTCGGCTGCCTTCAACATCGGCCAGTTGGCAATCAATTCCGACAACGAGACGAAGCGACGGCTGTATGGCCGGGCTACGGCCTGTCTCGAGGAGAACGCCGGGCGTCCGGGTTGCGACTATCGGCGGATAAACGTGCCTCTGGGAACCGAGGGCAGTCTGTTCGGATGGCATTTCCGGGTGCCCGATGCCTTCGGTCACGTGATCATGTTCGGCGGCCTCAACGGATGGGGCGCCAGCTTTATCCGGCTCGCGCGGGCACTGGGCCGGCAGCGCATCGCGACGGTGCTTGCCGAGGCTCCGGGGCAAGGCGAGACGCGGCTCATTTCCGGCTTGCATTTGTCTCGCGAGACGATCGGGCATGCCTCGCGGCTGATCGAATTCATCGCTGACGATGGCAAGCCTGTCGGCCTCGTGGGGTTCAGCTTCGGGGGGCTCATTGCCGCACATGTCGCTGCCGCCGTGCCGACGATCGCGGCGCTATGCACCAATGGTTCTCCCGTCGCGATTGAGGCACTGAACCACCCCGTCGAGCGAGAGTTGTTCGGCGCGGCCTTCGGTGGCGAGGGCGACGCGCTGCTCGAACGCGTCAAGGATTTCAACTTCGATAGTGACACCGAAATCATCCGCTGTCCGGTCCTGTCGCTGGAGGGCGGCGCTGATCCGCTGGTTGCGGCAGGCACCTGGCGCGGCTTCGTGGGGGACGGACACCCGGCTGCGGACCCCCGGTTTTGGGAGGACGGTCTTCACACGCTCTACAACCACTCCGCCGAACGCGACGCTCTGATTGCATCATGGATGTCCGACTGCTTCCGCCGGAAAATGGAATACTGAGATGCAGAACTTCGATGTCGTCATCGTCGGCTATGGGCCTACCGGCGAAGTCTTGGCTGCGGTACTTGGCAAGGCCGGGCACCGTGTGGCCGTAATTGAACGTTGGCCGAGCTTGTTCGGATTGCCGCGCCTGACCCATATCGACGACGAGGGAGCCCGGATCGTCCAGTCTGTCGGCGATGTCGATCACGCCCTTCGCGATGCCGATCCCATCAACGGCTACACGTTCTACAATGGCGACAACGAAGTGCTCGTGCGCATCGGCTCGTCTTCGATGAGCACTTGCGGGTTCGTCCGCGATATCTCGATCTACCAGCCGGATATCGATGCCGAAATCGACAAGACCGTGCGCAGCTGTCCCAACGTCACCCGCTTCATGGGGTACGAGGCGGTCGGCCTGGAGCAGGACGATGAGGGCGCGACCGTTCAGATCATTCGCCGCGACGAAGCCGGGGATGGTCCGTCCAACCTGGTCTTGCGCGGGCGGTATCTGGTCGGCTGTGATGGCTCGCGCAGTTTTATCCGGGACGCCGTGGGCATTGGTCGCAAGGACTACGGCTTCAACGAAAGCTGGTGCACGATCGACGTCGAAAAGCTGCGCCCGCTGCCGGCAAAGTTCGACGCCACCGTGCAATATTGCGATCCTGCGCGCGGGCACATGCACATGGCGATCGGTACGAGGCGTACCCGCTTCGAACTTGCCTTGCTTCCCGGAGAGGAGCCCGAGCAGTTCCTGACGGGCGAGTTCGCCTGGAAATGGATCGGTGAGCGCTACGGCGTCGGGCCGTCCGACGTGAAGATCATCCGGCACATCGTCTACACCTTCGAAGCGCGGATCGCCGAGAACTGGCGGCACGGACGCGTGTTCCTGGGCGGCGACGCGGCGCACACCATGCCGCCCTACCTAGGGCAAGGCGCTTGCTCCGGGATGCGTGACGGGCTCAACCTGGGCTGGAAACTCGACCTTGTGTTGCGCGGAGAGGCGGACGAGCGATTGCTCGATACGTATGAGGTGGAGCGCAAGCCCCACGTCACGACGATTACTCTCAACGCCATCATGCTGGGCGAAATCGCGAATGAGCACGATCCGGTGAAGGCCCGTGCGCGGGACGAAATGTTGCGCAACACGCCCCCCGAGCAGCCACAAACTCCGGACTTGCTCGATGGCTTGCTGGCAGAGCAGCGTACGCCGCTTGCCGGCAAGCTCTGGCCGCAAGCCGAGGTAACGTATCGCGGGGCTTCGGGCCGCTTCGACACGGTGATCGGGAACGGCTTCGTGCTTATGTCGACCAGCGCGCTGGGCGCGGTTCTGGGGCCGGAGCGATTGCGGCGTCTGGCTGCGATCGGCTGCCATCTGGTCGCGCTGGACGATCCCGAATTCGAAGACCACGACGGTGTCTATGGCGCCTATTTCGAGAAGAACGGGTTGGCGGCTCTCCTCGCTCGCCCGGACTTCTACCTGTTCGGAACGGTAGGCGAGCTGGGCGCAGCGGCACAGCTTGTCGACGACTTGATCGCCGGCCTGGAAGGGCGCGTGCAGGCGCACTCTCAGAATGCGGAAGTGGCCTGACTTCGAGGCGGACCGCTTCGGACGCCCGTGTGGTCGGCGTGAGCGAAGCATCGACGACGATAGCGATAAAGCTGAAATCAAGGATTCCGAGTTGATGGAAGATGTTCTGAAGATCGACAAGCTGTTCAGCGTCGAGGGCAAGGTCGCGGCGATCACCGGAGGCGCTTCGGGCATCGGACTGATTATCGCGAAGGCTCTTGTCGCGAATGGCGCGCGGGTCCGCCTGATCGATCTGAATCCGTCCGCGATTGACGCCGCCGTGGCTCAACTGGGCACACAGGCATCCGGCGTGGTCGCGAACGTGGTCGATCGCGCTTCCCTCGACGAAGCCTTTGCCGCCATCGATGAGGAATGCGGCGGGATCGACATCGTCTTCGCAAACGCCGGAGTCGGCGGAAACCCCGGTTTCGGCGCGGCGCCGGAAGGCCAGAACGCCGCCGGTACGATCGACGGGGGATCGGACGCGGAGTGGAAACAAGTCCTCGATGTGAATGTCATGGGAGTCCGCAATACGCTGGCCTCGGCGGCACGGGCGATGAAGCGGCACGGGCGGGGCGGCAAGATCGTTATCACGTCGTCGTGCGCGGCCCTGATGAACGTGCCTTTCGTGTCGACGGTCTATCACGCGTCAAAGGCGGCGGTTTCGCACATGGGGCGTCAGGTGGCGATCGAGCTCGCGCCCTTCGGCATCCACGTCAACATGATCTCGCCTGCGAATTTCGTGACCGGCATTGGCGATGGCTCGATGCAGGATGGCAACGTCCAGAATATCTTCGCGCGCACATCGTTGCTCGGGCGCATGGCGCGGTTGGACGAGGTCGTCGGCGTCGCGCTTCTGTTTGCATCCGATGCTTCCAGCTATCTGACGGGCCTCGAGATTCCGGTCGATGGCGGGTCGCTGATCGCAGGCCGGCAGGGATGATGGACGCGATGGACCGTGGGGGCGCGAGACGGCTTAGCCGGGCCGCCACGGTGGACGACTATCGCCAGCTCGCACGCAAGCGGCTGCCGTCGTTCCTTTTCCATTATGTCGATGGCGCCGCTGGCGACGAACGGACGGCGCGGGCCAACCTCTCCGACCTCGCTAATGTCGAACTGCGGCAGCGCACGATGATCAACGTCGGTTCGGTTTCGACCGAGACGACCGTTCTGGGGCAGGCCATGAAAATGCCGGTGGGCCTTGGGCCGGTCGGCCTGGCCGGGTTGATGGCCCGTCGCGGCGAAGTGCAGGCTTTCGCGGCGGCGCGAGAGGCCGGGATCCCCTTCTGTCTCTCGACACTGGGCGTCTGCTCGCTGGAGGAAGTGTCCGAGGCTGCCGGAGAGGCGCCCTGGTTTCAGCTTTATCATTTCCGCGACAAGCATGTGATGGCCGAGCTGCTCTCGCGCACCAGGGAAGCGGGTGTGCGGGTGCTGGTTCTGACGGTCGATGTCCCGGTATCGGGCATCCGGCATCGGGACCGGAGGCACGGTCTGACAGGCACGATCTGGGACCATGCGCCGCAAGTCCTGAGCCGACCGCGCTGGTGCTGGGACGTGGCGATGAACGGGCGGCCGCTGGTATTCGGAAGCATCGCCAGGTCGGTGCCGAGCGCAACCAAGCTGGGCGATTTCTGGGGCTGGTTGTCCCGCAACTTCGACCCCACTCTCGATCTCGAGGCAGTCGCTGCGGTTTGCGAAAGCTGGCAGGGGCCGGTGATCGTCAAGGGCATCATGTCTCGTCACGATGCCCGCAAAGCGCTCGATGCGGGGGCCAGCGGCATCGTCGTCTCGAACCATGGCGGCAGGCAGCTTGATGGCGTGTCGTCCAGCATCACCGTGCTGCAGAACATCGTGAGCGAGGTCGACGGGAAAGTGCCCGTCCTGTTCGACGGGGGCATCCGCTCGGGGCTCGATGTGGTTCGCGCGCTGACCGTGGGCGCGGACATGTGCCTGTTGGGCAGGGCCTGGACCTTCGCCCTGGCAGCGGGCGGCAAGGCAGGTCTGTCGCAGTTTCTGACCGATCTTCAGGCGCAAATCGCCAATGCCATGGCGCTCACCGGGGCTGTGCGCGTCGGCGATCTAAAGATCGCACCGCCCTGATGCCAGCAAAACCGATGGCGGTCGGTCGAACCCACCGCCGAAAACTCATAAAAAAGGGAGAGGGATCATGAGAATACAAAATTGGACGTCGATTGGCGCCATCGTTTCGGCACTGTGCGCTTCGTCGGTCGCCATGGCGGCGCAGCCGGCACCAGGTGACGCATCAAGCGAGGCCGTGCCCCAGCAGGCCACGCGATCCGACAATCAGGTCGAGGAAATCGTCGTCACCGCGCAACGCCGTGAGACGAACCTTCAGGACACCCCGATCGCGATCACTGCGCTTTCCAGCGCGGCGCTTGATGCGCGCGGCGTCAAGAACATCGGCAATCTGGAGAACTTCGTCCCCAATCTCCAGATCAACCAGGGACGGCCGGATGGCGGCGGTTCGACGGCTGCCATAACCATCCGCGGCGTCGGACAGAACGACGCGCAGTTCCCCAACGACCCCGGCGTGGGGCTCTATGTCGACGGCGTCTACTCGGCGCGGTCCTATGGCGGACTGATCGGCCTTCTCGACATCGAACGCATCGAAGTCCTACGTGGTCCGCAGGGCACGCTGTTCGGGCGCAACACGATCGGCGGCGCTGTCAATATCGTCACCACTCCGCCTTCGCAGGACTTCGGCGGTCACGTAAGCTTGCTATATGGCTCGTACAACCGGTTCGAGGCCAAGGCTTCGATCAATGCGCCCTTGATCGAGGACAAACTGGCGCTGCGCGTGTCGGCGGGCTTCACGCGTGCGGACGGGCTGGGCGAACAGCTGACGACCGGGCGCTCGCTGAGCAATGAAAACCGCAAGAGCATCCGCCTTGCCTTGCGAGCCACGCCGTCCGATGACGTGACCATAGATCTTGTCGCCGACTACACCCGGCAGCGCCAGAACCCGGCATCGGGGACGATCATCACAACGGTGCCTTCGACCACCGGGCTGATCGAAGGCCTGTTCAACCCCGTCATCGCCGGCATCGAGAACCCGGCCGCGGGCCTTCCCGCCGGTTCCAGGTTCGACAACCGCTTTGTCACCAGAGGGCGGTACGACAATTTCGGCACCGCCCCGCTAGCAGACAACCTCAACGCGGGTGGCGCGGCGCTGACCGTGACTTGGAAGGCGTCGGACGCGCTGACGATCAAGTCGATCACCGCAGGACGTGCCTACAAGGCGCATATCGCGTTGGACCAAGACTACTCGCCCTATTCGATCATCAGCACTGATGATCGCCAGCATCAGGAACAGTACAGCCAGGAGCTTCAGGCGTTCGGAACCGCGATAGATGGCAAGCTGCACTATCTGGCGGGACTTTATTATTTCAAGGAGATCGCCCGCGATTACAACAGGGTCGCGATCGTTCCGAACACCTTGCCGGTGGCCGGGTTCGAGATTGCCCAGATCGGCGATCTTGGCCTGAACGCGACGAACTACGCCGCGTTCGGACAGATCGACTACGATCTGCTCGATAACCTCACGGTCACCGTGGGCGTCCGCCAGAACCACGAAGAAAAGCGCTTCACTCGCCAGTTCACGCACTTGCAGGGCGGAGACGTCTTCATCCCGTATCAGGTCCTGCAGAAAGGCTGGAATTCGTTTACGCCGCGCCTGGGTGTCAATTGGAAAGCCACTCCCGATGTGATGCTTTATGCCAATTACGCAGCGGGCTTCAAAGGCGGCGGCTGGACGCCAAGGCCGACGTCGGCCGCCTCCGGCGTGAAGCCCTTCGAACCCGAAAAGATCAAGACGTTCGAGATTGGCGCCAAGACACAGTGGTTCGACCGGCGCCTGACGTTCAACGTGGCCGGCTTCTACAGCCGCTACAAGAACATACAGTTCCCGGTCGCCTATGGTCTGCCGGACGGCACGCTGGTGATCGAAACGCAGAATGCGGGCGAATCGGAAATCAAGGGCATCGAAGCGGAACTGGTGGCGCGGCCGATCCCGAATTCGAGCATCCAGATCGGCTATGGGTACTTCCACAACAAGTACGTCTCCATCGTACCGGGAGCATCGATCACAGCGTCCGATCGCTTGCCTGACGCGCCCACCCACACGCTCAACCTCGGCGCGGATTATCGCTTCGATCTTGGCCAGGCCGGCAACCTGACCATGCGCGCCGATGCCGCTTATCGCTCACGCGTGTTCAAGGACGCGGTGAACACGCCGCTGATCAGCCAGCCGGGCTTCTGGCTGGTTTCGGGACGCGTAACGTGGACATCGCCAAGCGACACGTTTTCGGTCCAGGTCTACGGCAACAACCTGTTCGACAAGAAGTATCTCGCATCGGGATTCGATGCATCATCCCTTGGCCTTATCGTCGGCTATTATGGGCGCCCGCGCGAATTCGGTGTGCAGGGCACTTACAAGTTCTGACACCCCGGAATGGTGAAGCTGGTTTCCTCGTGTGAAGCCGGCTTCACAAGATAATGTGCCAAACGCCGATCCCAAGAACCAGAAACGAACAGAATGGAGCGGACGATGACCGGCAGCCGGCAATCCTTTGCGATGCTTTATATCCTGGGCGTCATCGCCAACATGTGCGCGAGTTTCCAAGCGCCTCTGGTGCTGCCGCTCGGGCAGAAGTTCGGCGTCGGACCGAACGTGGTGGGCATGATCATGTCGGCCCAGTTCATCGCCTATCTCCTTGGTGGCAGCGCGGTTGGTAAACTGGTCGCGCGCTTTGGCGTGCGGCGCGCTTCGCAAGTCGGCCTGCTCATCATTGCCTTGACCTCGGTGGCGAACTGGGGCGCTCCCTCGCTCGGGGTCTTCGTGCTGAGCAACATCGTGCAGGGTCTCGGGATGCTGATCACGGTCGTGGCTGGCCAGATCGGCGCGGCGGCCATTGCCACGGATGAGAGCCGCTCACGTTTGATCGCGACATGGGCGACGGCGCCGCTGATCGGGCTCGCCTTCGGTCTTTTGCTTGCGTCGCAGTTCGCGGATACCGCCGGTTGGCCCACAGCGTTTCTGGCGCTGGGCGGGCTTGCTGCAGCGCTGCTGCTGCCGAGCGTGGTCCTCCCTGCAAATCCTCTCGCTCCCGCGGTTATGGAGGGAGCCGGCGGTGGTGGCCTCGGGGACGAGATCGGGGCGTTTCGCGTAAGCCTTGCGGTGGGCTTCGCGGTGACCGCGATCAATGGCTCCGTCAGTTCATGGCCGACCTATCTGGCGTTGGTTCATGACACCACACCTGGTCGGATCGGCTCTCTCTCGTCGCTCGCTTTGCTTGCCGGTGTCGTTGGCAGCTTGGCGGTGGGCGCGGCCCTGGGCCGGGGCTGGAGCGCGACCCGTTTGCTGGGCTTCATCGTTCCCACCGCGCTGGCCAGCGCACTGATCGTCTTCGGCGCGATCACCGGGCTGACCATTGCGATTGTCGGGATGGTCTTCTGGCAAGTGGCGGCAGGTGCGATCACCGGCTTGCTGTTCGCCATGTTGCCGACCGTCTTGCGCAATCCCGACAATCTGCCTGCCGCGACCGGACTGCTCTACCAGTTCGCCGCCGTTGGAACGATGCTCGGAGCCCCGATCTATCTGTCCCTGGCCGGTCTACAACACGCGTCGCTCATGCTGACGTTGGTGACCTTCGGTGCGATGATCGCCGTGACCCTTGCCGTTCCGCGAACCCGCGCACGGGTGGCGGCTTTCTCCGTGCAATAGGAAGACGCGTCGCCATCGAGACCGAGAGGCCGCAATAGCTTTTCGTACCCGGCGCGTGAGTGCGGCTCAGCTTGTCTTTTCCGCCCGCTTGCGCTCGACTTCGTCCTTGCTGGCCAGCACGAAGTTCCATTCGACGGTCCAGAAGGGATTGGCCACGCCCGCAGCTTCGGCCTGCGCAAGATCGTCGACATGCTGGAAATCGGCGATCAGCGAAGTCTTGACCCCGAAGACCGCGTCTTCGCCAAGATACCGGCAATCCGGCGTGAAGATATGAGTGACGACCGTGTCGAAGCCGGGGGCGGCGACGATGAAGTGCAGATGGGCAGCCCGGTTCGGATGCCGGCCCAGGGCGGCGAGCATCTTGCCCACGGTGCCGTCGTCCGGGATGGGATAGAAGCGCGGCTTCACTGTGCGAAACCAGTAGCGACCGTCATGATCCGTGGTGAAGACGCCGCGCAGATTGTTCTCAGGCTGAAGGTCGCGCTGCTGCACGTCATAGAAGCCGTCATCGTTGGTCGACCAGACATCGAGGGTCGCACCCGCGACGGGCTTGCCGTCGTTATCGGTCACGCGTCCCCGTACGATCAAGGGTTCGCCCTTGCCGTCGAGGCAGATGTTCGTGCCGTTCTCGAAATGCGGAGCACCGGGCACATAGAATGGGCCCAGCACCGTGTTCTCCGTCGATCCGGCAGGTCGATCATGGTTGAGAGCGTCGACGAGCATCGACACGCCGAGCACGTCGGACAGCAAGATGAATTCCTGTCGCCAGTCCGAACACATCTGACCGGTCCTGGTCAGGAACTCGATCCCCGCCATCCATTCCTCGGACGTGAGGCGGGCTTCCTTGACCGCCGCATGCAGATGCTCGACCAGGATCGTCATGATCTCGCGAAAGCGAGGCGAGATGTCGGCGCCCATGCGTGCGTTGACGACATCGGCGGAACGAGACGCGTCGAAGAAGGCAAGGTCGCGGGTGTCGGGCTCGTCGATGGCGGTCATCATTCACTCTCCATGGCGCGGTACGGGTCGCGCTCTGTTCACAGACTTGCGGGTGGCTCGCCTGCCCATGCCGCAGCGATCAGGGCGCGTATCGCCTCGCGTTCCAGAGGGCGCGGGTTCCAGTATGGATTGGCCAGCGCCAGGTCGGTCGCGCGGTCGATGCCCGCTTCCGGCATCCCCAGATCCCATAGCGCCCGCGGCGCGCCAAGCGTCCCGGCAAGGTCGAACAGGGCGATGGCGGGATCGGGATGACCAAGGGCGTCGGCAAGTGCCGCCATGGCTTCGGGCGCCGCCGATGCGTTGTAACGCAGCGCATGCGGCAGGACGACGGTGTGCGTCTCGGCATGGGGTAGGTCGAAGGTTCCGCCCAGCGTGTGGCAAAGCTTGTGGTGCAATGCCATGCCGACCGCGCCCAGGCATGTGCCACAAAGCCAGGCTCCGTATTGCACATCGGATCGCGCCTCGATGTCGCCCGGGTCGCGGGCGATGGCCGGCAGGCCACGGGCGATCGATCGCACCCCGTCGATGGCCATCATCGACACGATGGGGTTGCGGTCCTTCGCGTAAAGCGCTTCGACCGCATGGGCGATCGCGTTCATGCCGCTGGTGGCCGACAAGCCGACCGGCAAGGTCAGCGTCAGCTCGACATCGTAGATCACGACCTCGGGCAACACCTTGGCGGTCGTCTGGGTCTTCTTAATGCCGTCCTGGGTTTCACCGATGATCGGGGTGACTTCTGAGCCGGCGTACGTGGTCGGGATTACGATCTGCGGCAAGTCTGTCCGCAGCGCGAGGGCTTTGCCAAGGCCGATGGTAGAACCGCCACCGATGGCGATCACGCCGTCGACCCGGCGCTCCGCTACGACGGTGAGCGCCGTATCCGTGACCGAAACCGGTGTGTGCATCGTCGCGCCGGAAAAGATGCCCGCACTCAACGGACCCAGGATATCCGCTACGGCCTCGGCAGATCCCGCTTGCTGCGGCGTCGAGAGCACAAGGGCGCGCTTCATTCCGAGCCTCTGCGCTTCTTCCTGTACGCTCGACAGGGCTCCGGGGCGGAAGACGATACGCGCCGGATTGGCCGTATAGATGAAGTCGCGCATCGAACGTCTTTCCCTCAAAACTCTGGCCCTTGCGTTAGGCCATCACGACCGGAATGCCAGTGCGTTCCCGCACCGTTTCAGGCGTGACTCCAGCGGCGAGGTCTATCGCGATCAGTTGCTCGTTTTCCTGATCGAGGTCGAAGCGCCCCAGTTCGGTGACGATCGCATCGACCACACCGGCTCCGGTCAGCGGAAGGCTGCAACGCGCCACGATCTTGGGGCTGCCCGCCTTGTCGGTGTGGGTCATCACGACGACGACGCGGCGCACGCCCGCGACCAGATCCATGGCGCCGCCCATGCCCTTGATCATCTTTCCCGGTACCGTCCAGTTAGCCAGATCGCCGTTTCCGGCGACTTCCATCGCGCCCAGGATCGCCAAGTCGATATGGCCGCCCCGGATCATCGCGAAGCTGTCCGCCGAACTGAAGAAGCTCGATGTCGGCAGGGCGGTGACGGTCTGCTTGCCGGCATTGATCAGGTCGGGGTCGACCTCGTCGTCGAACGGGAAGGGGCCGATGCCCAGCATGCCGTTCTCGGATTGCAGGACGACCTCGATGCCATCGGGAACGTAGTTGGCGACCAGCGTCGGGATGCCGATCCCCAGATTGACGTAGTAGCCGTCTCGAAGCTCCTGAGCGGCTTGTGCGGCGATTTCCTCGCGGGTCCAGACCATCAGCCTTGCGCCTCCCCACGCACTCGTGTCGTGCGGAACTCGATGCGCTTCTCGTACGCAGAGCCCTGGATGACCCGGTCGACATAGATACCGGGCGTGTGCACATGATCGGGATCGAGTGCGCCCGCCGGGACGATCTCCTCGACTTCGGCGATCGTGATCCTGCCGGCCGTCGCCATGTTCGGGTTGAAATTGCGTGCCGTGCGTCGGTAGACGAGGTTACCTTCCGGATCCGCTTTCCATGCCTTGACGATGGACAGGTCCGCGCGAAGCCAGGTCTCCCGGACGTAGGATTCGCCGTCGAACTGCTCCACCGGCTTGCCTTCCGCCACCACCGTGCCGACACCGGTCTTCGTGTAGAACGCCGGGATCCCGGCACCGCCCGCGCGGATGCGTTCGGCAAGCGTACCTTGGGGATTGAGCTCAAGTTCCAGCTTGCCGGCGAGATACAGGTCAGCAAACAGCTTGTTCTCGCCGATATAGGATGAGATCATCTTCCGGATCTGACCGTTGTTCAGCAGCGTCCACAGACCGAAACCGTCCGCCCCGCAGTTATTCGAGATCACCGTCAGGTCTTTGACGCCGATGGCGAGCAGCCCCGCGATCAGTTTCTCGGGATTTCCGGACAAGCCGAACCCGCCGGACATGATCGTCATTCCATCGAACACGACATCGGCCAGTGCGCTTTGCGTATCCGAATGAACCTTGTGCTTGGGCATGAAAACTCATATTGTCCGATTATCGGTCATATTGACCGGATAAGTTTTAGGCGCGTAGAGACGGGAGTCAAGATGTCGGCTGAAAGCAAAACCCCTGATCCCGATTTCATGCTGTCGCTCGCGCGCGGGCTGGGGGTTCTTCGTGCGTTCGAAGGACGGGGCACGCTGACGGTCGGCGAAGCGGCGAGGATCAGCAATGTCAGCCGGCCCAGCGCAGGGCGATGCCTCTACACGCTAGCTCGCCTGGGCTACGTCATCGAAAAGGAAGGTCGCTATGCTCTGACCCCCGGATTATTGCCGCTCGCCTGTGGCTATCTGACGTCCACTCCGCTTGCCAGCGCGAGCCAGGCCATCGTGAACGCCCTGCGCGATCGACTGCACGAGACGGTGTCCGTGGGAACGCTGGACCCGGCGGACATGGGACGCATCATCTACATCGCCCGTGCCGAGCGGCACCAGATCATCGCCGCGCCGCTCATGGTGGGAAGTACCTTGCCCAGCCACTGCACGTCGATGGGCCGCGTCTTGCTGGCGCAAACCGACCCGGACCAACTCGATGGGTGGTTGTCCGGCACCCAGCTTGAGGCCCGCACCGCTCGCACCATCATCGATCATGATGCCCTTCGCACGGAATTGGCGCTGGTGTTGCAGCAGCGGTGGAGCCTCGTCGAAGAGGAACTCGAACCGCAGTTGCGTTCGCTCGCGGTTCCGGTGCGCAACGGCGACGGCGCCGTGGTCGCGGCGCTCAACGTGGCGACGTTTTCCGATGCGCACGATCGCCAGGAACTCATCGACACCTACCTGCCCGAACTGCGCGCTGCGGCGCGGCAGTTGGAGCGCGCCATTTGAACCATTCCTTCGACAGACCGGGAGCCTGACCCATGACCCTTCGCCGCGTGGCGATCGTATCGCCCCTTCGTACCGCCGTCGGCAAGTTCGGCGGCGGCCTTTCGTCCTTCACCGCCGGTGAATTGGGCGCGATCATCATCAAGGCTCTGATCGAGCGCAGCAAGATCGATCCAGCGCGTGTGGACGATGTCGTATTCGGTCAGGGCTATCCCAGCGGGGAGGCCCCCGGCATCGGGCGCTGGTCGTGGCTGGCGGCAGGAATGCCGGAAAGCGTGCCCGGGTTTCAGCTCGATCGGCGATGCGGTTCGGGCCTCCAGGCTATCATCGAAGCGGCCATGATGGTCCAGACCGGCGCTGCCGACGTGGTGGTCGCCGGCGGTGCCGAGAGCATGTCCAATGTCGAGCACTATTCGACCGCGCTGCGGGGCGGCGTGCGGATGGGCGGTATCGAACTGCATGATCGGCTCACCCGCGCGCGCCTGATGTCACAACCGATCGCCCGGTACGGCGTGATCTCCGGCATGATCGAGACGGCAGAGAACCTTGCGCGCGACTATGGCATTACTCGCGAGCAATCGGACATCTATGCGGCGCGCTCGCATCAGCGCGCAGCTATGGCCTGGCGGGAGGGTCGCTTCGACGATGAAGTCGTTCCCGTAACCGTTCCGCAGAAGCGAGGTGATCCGGTCATCTTCGCGCACGACGAGGGGTACCGCGCCGATGCCACTGCCGCGTCGCTCGGCGCGCTGAAGCCGTTGGAAGGCGGCGTCGTCACGGCGGGCAACGCCAGTCAGCAGAACGATGCGGCGGCGGCGTGCCTGGTCGTGGCGGAAGACCATCTGGAGCGGCTTGGCCTTGAGCCGTTGGCATGGTTCGGCGGGTGGGCGGCCGTGGGCTGCGACCCATCGCGCATGGGCATCGGCCCGGTTCCCGCAGTGAAGCGCCTGTTCGATCGTACGGGTTTGTCATGGCACGATATCGACCTGATCGAACTGAACGAAGCGTTCGCACCGCAAGTCCTTGCAGTCCTGAAGGCATGGGGTTGGAGCCAGGATGATCCTCGGCTGGAGCAGCTGAACGTCAACGGATCGGGCATTTCGCTCGGCCACCCGATAGGCGTCACCGGCGTTCGGATCGCGACATCGATGATCCACGAACTGCGCCGCCGTGACGCGCGCTACGGTCTCGAAACCATGTGCATAGGGGGAGGGCAGGGGTTGGCTGCGATTTTCGAGAGCGCCCGCTTTGGTTGACGGAGATCGACCGCGGCTCCGGCGTGAATATGCATATGCAATCTAGCGCCGGGGGCGAGTGCGTGCCTGCCCGGCCGCGCTTGGGCCTTCGCACCGGCGGCGGGTGGACTAAAATTCTTCGAGAGCGCGCGCGGCTTTCTGAAGCTGGATCAACTGTTCGCGCAAGGACAACGGATCGCTGATATTCGCAGTGCTGACAAGCAGCTGCTCGATTTCCAACGCCAGTGTCGCGCCCTCGCGGTAAATCGTGCGACCCGTCGGCGTCAATTCGAGCAATCTGAAGCGCTTGTCGCTGCGCCCAAACTCCATGGTAACGAACCCGCGCGCTCGCAGCGCGGCGGCAGCGCGGCTGACGGCAATCTTGTCCAGCGCCGAATGTTCGACGATCTGAAGCTGGGCCATCGGGCCGCGACTACCCAGATTGATGATCAGGCGCCACTGCGGCAAGGTCAGACCGAAGCGGTCTGAATAAATCCGGGCAATCTGTTGCGAGATCGCCGATGCCGACACGACCATGTTGTACGGCAGGTAATCGTTCAGGAACAGCTTCGAGCTGGGCGGGCTGGCGACGGCATCCGGCCGGGTTTTGGGAGGCATCAACGAGCCCTGACGCGTCGCACGGGCAGCTCGGCGACATCCGATTGGCGATCAATGCTGGAACTGGCGACCATATTGTTTTCATACGCATCCAAACTGTGGTGTCCAGTGCTGTGCGAATTCGACAAAACTCGTCTTACGCCGCTCGTGGCGCGCAAAATGCACGCGATCGCGACGCTCAGCAAAGGAAATTGACACTGGCACTTGACACCTCGGCCTCATAAAGTAAGTTTCACGTGAAACTAAAAATAACTGGTGAGGAGGACGACGCGCGGTATGACGCGTCGCTGAAGGGGAGAAATTACGATGCACGCAATTCCCACGATGCTGGCAAGTGCCATGACTCTTTTGGGGGTGTCACTTCCGGCAATGGTGAGTGCGCAGGTTGTGCCGCCGGAGAAGGCGGCAGGGGCAGGGCCGGCGAATGTCGGTGTCGAAGACATCGTGGTTACCGCCGAGCGGCGCGAAAGTCGGCTTCAGGACGTTCCGATCTCGGTTACCGCGATTTCGGCTGCCGGCCTCGAATCGCGCGGCATCCGCAACTTCGCCAGTCTGGACGCGACGGTTCCAAACTTGCAACTGAACAATGGCCGCCCAGATGGCGGCGGATCGGCTGCGGCTGCCACGATCCGCGGCGTTGGCCAGAATGACTTCCAGTTTCCCAACGATCCCGGCGTAGGCACCTACATCGATGGCGTATACCTGGCGCGAAGCCTGGGCGGTTTGTTGAGCGTGCTGGACATCGATCGGATCGAGGTGTTGCGCGGCCCACAGGGCACCCTGTTCGGCCGCAACACGATCGGCGGCGCGATCAACATTACCAGCAAGGCGCCGACAAACGAAGCGGAGGGCGTCGCCAGCCTTACTTACGGCTCCTACAATCGTGTCGAGGCCAAGCTTGCTGCCAATGTGCCGCTGATCGACGGCAAACTCGCGGCGCGGATGAGCGCGGGCTATATCCGGGCCGATGGTATCGGCGAGCAAATTCCGACCGGCCTGGAACTGGGCATCGAGAACCGCAAGATCGTGAGGCTGGCATTGCGTGGAACGCCGTCCAACGACGTGACCATCGACTTTTCGATCGACTACACCAACCAGCGCCAGAACGGCGGGGCGTTGTTCTTCATTCCCGATTTCCCGTCTTCTGCGGGGCTGATCGAGAACCTGTTCAATCCGGTGCTGGCTCCCGTCCAGAACGCGCAGCTGGGTCTGCCTGCGGCTTCGCGGTTCGATGGCCGGTGGGCGAGCCCGAGCCGGTACGATAATTACGGCACCGCGCCGATGCGAGATAACCTCGATGCGGGTGGGGCCTCATTGACGCTGACCTGGAATGTCACCGACAACGTTACTTTCAAGACGATTACCGCCGCACGTGCGCTGGAGGCGCGCATCTCCAATGATCTGGATCTTTCACCGTACAGCGTAATCCAGACCGATGATACGCAGCATCAGGAGCAGTACAGCCAGGAAGTGCAAATCTACGGGACATTACTGGATGGAAAATTGGATTTTCTGCTCGGCGGATACTATTTCAAGGAAATCGGGCGTAGTCGCAACTTCGTGCCAATTTTGCCGGGAACGCTTGACGTGTTCGGATTCGAGATCAGCCAGCGGGCGGATCTTGGCTTGAACGTCAACAACTATGCCGGGTTCGGTCAATTCAGCTACAAGCTGACCGATCGGCTGAAGCTGACTGCCGGCTTCCGTCAGAACTACGAAAGCAAGCGGTTCTCTCGCAAGTTTACGCATATCGAGGGCGGTGACGTCTTCATTCCGCAGCAGGATCTGTACAAGTCATGGAACGCATTCACTCCCAAGTTCGGCATCGACTGGAAAGCTAGCGAGGACATCCTCATCTATGGCAGTTATGCCAAGGGCTTCAAAAGCGGCGGTTGGAACCCACGCCCGATCGGCGCGAACACGGGAACCACGCCGTTCGGTCCGGAGAAGATCCAGACCTACGAATTGGGTGCGAAAACGCAGTGGTTCGATCGTCGCCTGACGCTGAATGTCGCCGCCTTCCACAGCATCTATTCCGACATCCAGCTTCAGGCTCTCACCACGGATGCAAGTGGCGCACTAATCAGCGACACGCGCAACGCCGGCCGCTCGCGGCTGTGGGGTGCGGAAGTGGAGCTTGTGGCGCGCCCGGTCCCCGAAGCCAGTATCCAGATCAGCGGTGGCTATCTGACCAACAAGTATACCGAACTCAACTTCGGCACGGACGTGCAATTGTCGGACAAGCTGCCCGATGCGCCGCGTTGGAGCTTCGCCGCCGGGGGCGACTACCATGTCGAGTTACTTGGCTTCGGCACCGTCACGCCGCGTGTCGATGTTGCCTACCGATCCAAGACCTATCGCGACGGGCTCAACAGTCCGGCGATTACGCAACCCGGATACTGGCTTACCAACGTGCGTCTCAGTATCGTGCCGGACGCGATCAAGGGGGTCGACTTCCAGCTTTTCGCGACCAACCTCTTCGATCGTCACTACATCAGCTATGGGCAGAACGTGAAGGTTCAGGGCTATTCGGTGGCGGGCTATGGCCGGCCTCGGGAACTTGGCGTCACTGCCCGTTACCGCTTCTGAGGGCGCGGCATGTGGCACCTAGCGGGTTGGAGCGATGAGTTTGCACAGCAGCCGGTCGGACGGGTAATCGACGGTCATCCGATTGTCTTCTGGCGGCTGGATGACGGCACGCTTGCGGCGATCGAAGACCGGTGTGCCCACCGCCACATGCCATTGTCTATGGGACAGTGCGACGGAAATGCCGTACGCTGCCCATATCACGGCCTTGCTTTCTCAAGCGCTGGCCTCTGCATCAACGTGCCGGGCCAAGACCGCATTCCCGATTTGCTGCGCGTCCGTGCCTATGCGGTTCACGAGGAGCAGGGCTGGTCCTGGGTCAGCACGGCATCGCAATCCGAAGACGGGCCGGGCATGGTGGCGGCCCGGATATTCGCGGCTGGCGAACAACGCTGGATATCCGCGCGCCGCAGGTTTGAAGTCGCCGCCCCTGCCGAATTGATCGTCGAGAACCTGCTAGACACGTCGCACTTCGGCTATGTCCACGGCGGGGGCTTCAAGCCGGATTGGTGGCTGGCGCATCGTCCGTTTGTCACGCGGGGGGAAAGGGCCATCGAAATAGATTGGTGGGCGGAGGATCTGGCGGCGGGGGATCTTGTGGATCAGCATGCCGTAACCCACGTCTACCCACCCGGCATCGTAGTGATAGCGCTTGACGATCATCCGCCGGGCGGCGCTTCCGCGGCGCGCAGCGGCGAAGAGCCACTTGCACCCGTAGCGAAAAGTCGCGCGGTCATTGCCGCCGTACCGGTTGCGCCGGACAGTGCCCTGATCCTGCTACAATGGTCGATCCCGGCGGACGAAGGTGCCTCGGCGCGTTTAGCGACGATCATGGACGGGCTGGAAATGGGGTTCGATCAAGATCGGCGGATCGTCGAGGCGCAACATGCCAATCGGGCGCGGTTCTCTTTCCCTCGCGCCTTGGCGGTGCGATCCGATGCGGCGTTGCTGCTGTACAAGCGGTTGGCGGCCACGTCCAAGTCGGCGGATCCGGCAACGGCATCATCAACCGATTGACATCTCTCAAAACAAGGCGATAAATGGTTTCATAAGAAACCAATATTTGGCGCGAAAGGCGGAAGAAGTTGAAACTCGATGCGATCGGCTGCGGGCCTGCGATCCTGGGCGTCTCCGTCCGAGACGACGACAGTACCTATCAAGACGTTTTTGAACGGAATGGTCGTGCCCGCCTGAACGCAAGCCCGGATTTTACCCTCGTCCGAACTCGCGGTCGAAACGGCCTTAGTATGACTTGGTCGCGTGAGGGAGGCGAGGGAAGCCGATGACGTATCTGCGTAACTGCTGGTATCTGGTGGGTTGGGTCAAAGAGCTTGATGAAGTGGGCTGGTTCGCACGGACGATCGCCGAGGTGCCGCTATTGATCATGCGCACCGTCGAGGGGGGCGTCTCGGCATTGCTCGATCGCTGTCCGCACCGCTTTGCGCCACTGTCATGCGGCAAAATCACCGACGGGCAGATCACGTGCGGCTATCACGCGATCACCTTCGCGGCCGATGGCCGCTGCCTCGATAACCCGCACGGAGCGGCGATCTCGGCACTGACAGTACCCAGTTTCGCCGCGGCTGTCGGCCACACCGGTATCTGGGTCTGGATTGGCGAACAGGCTCTGGCCGATCCGGCAACGATCCCGCCGCTGGACTTGATAACGCGCACGCCAGCCTCCGCAGGGCTTCACGGTTACGAGCAGATAGCCGCGAACTATCAGCTTTGTACTGATAATATCCTAGATCTCAGTCATGCAGATAGTCTGCATCCCACAAGCCTTGGCGGCGGGGCGACGACGCGGGCGCAATTCACGGTGAAAGAGCATCCCGACCGTATCGAACTCAACTGGTTCGCACCGTCCGATGTGGCCCCTCCCGCGCTGGACGCGTTGCTGCCTGAGCCGAACAACCCCGCCGACGTCTACCTGCGCGCGATCTGGTACGCGCCGTCGGTCATGGCGGTCACGCTGGGCGGATACCCGGCGGGGCACCGCGAACGCGGCAATCCGGAGACTTGGGGCATCCACGTGATGACGCCGAGTGACGCCGGCAAGACGCATTATTTCTACTGGGCGGGTCGCAACTGTCTGGTCGAGGACGCCGATCTTACAGCGATGGTGGCGGTCATGCTGCAGGCCGCCTTTGCAGGTGAGGACAAGCCAATGCTGGAGGCGCAGCAAAGTCGCGTGGGAAGCACGGACTTCAACGCGCTGGGGCCGGCGCTGCTTCGGACCGACGAAGGATCGGTGCGGGTTCGTCGGCGCCTCTCAAAACTCATTGCCGCCGAAGCGGCTTGTGCTGAAAGGGAACCCGCATGACTGGCGAGACGGCGGACGACATGTCGTCCCTGGACGTGGCGCATATCTTCAGCGTAGCGGGAAAGTCCGTCGTCGTTACCGGCGGGGCCTCGGGACTGGGGCTGGCGATCGCACGCGGTTACGCTGCGAACGGCGCAATCGTCACGATCGTGGACCGTGACCAAAGCGCGATCGACAACGCCATCGGCGCGCTGGGCAAACAGGCTCAGGGGCTGGTCGCCGACATCACCGATCGCGCCGCGCTCGACGCGGCATTCGATCGAATCGATGGCGATCGCGGCGGCATCGATGTGATCTTCGCGAACGCGGGCATCGGCGGCGGGCCGGGCTTCGCACGCCCTGATGGCAATCCCAACCCGCAAGGCGCGATCGACGATCCATCGACAGGCGACTGGGATGCTGTCGTCGCGGTCAACCTCATGGGAGTGCGTAACACACTGGGCGCGGCGGCACGGATCATGAAACGGCGGGGTCGCGGCGGCCGGATCATCGTCACTTCATCCGCAGCGGCTCTCGTCAACGTCGTGTTCGTATCGACCGCGTACCATGCCACGAAGGCGGCGGTGGCGCATCTATCGCGACAAGTCGCTCTCGAACTTGCGCCGTACGGTATCCTGGTGAACGCGATCGCGCCTGCCAACTTCGTGACCAACATCGGAGACGGTGGCATGAGCGACGATGCGGTGAAAGCGCTTTTCGCGAGCACCTCGGCGCTGGGCCGCACGGCGATGCCCGACGAGATCGTCGGACTGGCTCTGTTTTATGGGTCGAGCGCGTCCTCCTATGTCACTGGAACCCACATGCTGATCGATGGCGGTTCGGCCCTCTGCAAGGTGCCCTGACAACCATGCCAAGTCGCGAAGCCCTGGTCGCCATCGTCGGCGAGGCGAACGTGCTCGAGCCCCCCGCTGCCGCGATGCGCGAGGTGCGCTGGGGAACGGGCGAATCCTGCCGCTGCCGGCTTCTTGTAACTCCTACCGACACACAGCAGGTCGCGGCCATCGTGCTTGCCTGCAATGCCTCCGGCCAGAAGATCGTCGTACACGGCGGACGCACCGGCATGGCGGGGGCCACCGTGTCGCGGGATAACGATTTGGTCCTATCGTTGGAAAAGCTGAACCGCATCGAAGCGCTCGACCCGGTGGGCCGGACGATGCTGGCCGGTGCCGGCGCGACCATCCATGAGGTTCAGGAAGCGGCGCGGGCGAAGGGATCCTTGTTCGCGGTCGATTTCGGTGCGCGCGGCTCTGCGATGCTAGGCGGGGCGATCGCTACGAACGCGGGCGGTCACCGCGTATTTCGATATGGTATGATGCGCGATCACATCCTGGGCATCGAGGTCGTGCTGGCTGACGGCACGATCGTGGACAGCCTGAAAGAAATTATCAAGGATAACAGTGGTTACGATCTCAAACAGCTGTTCGTGGGATCGGAAGGTACCCTAGGTATCGTGACCCGCGCGGTCCTGCGGCTGCGCCCGATCACGACCTCCCGCAACACCGCGCTGCTAGCATTCGACAGCTTCGAGCAGGTCATCGTTTTCTTCCGCTGGATCGAAGCGCGCCTGGCAGGGACGTTGAGCGCCTTCGAAGTGATGTGGCGCCCGTTCTTCAAGGCGATGACGGCGCACCGCGGCGCGGTAACGGGCATCGATACCGAGGCGACCCTCTACGTACTTGCGGAAGCGGAGGGCAGCGATTCCGAAAGGGACGGACCGGCATTTCTGGAAGTGCTCGAGGACGCGTTCGAGCAAGGGCTCGTCGCAAGCGGCGTGATCGCTAAGTCCGAGGCGGAGAGAAACGCGCTCTGGGCGATCCGCGAGGATGTGGACGTTCTCATGCGGCTCGGCGATCGGCTCGATTTCGACGTCAGCGTTCCGCTTCGAACGATGCCTACCTATCTTGAGAAGGTGGAGGGGGAATTACAGGCAGCGATCAACGAATGTTCCCTGTTTATCTTCGGGCATGTGGCCGATAACAACCTTCACCTCATGACCGTCCGCGCCGGATCGTTCACCCCAGAAGAGAGGCAGCGGATCAAGGATATCATCTATCTGCCGCTCGGTGCGATCGGCGGCTCGATTTCGGCCGAGCACGGTATCGGCCTCGACAAGAAAGCGTCGCTGTCGCTGACTCGCAATCCGAGCGAACTGGCCTTGATGCAGCGTCTGAAGTTTTGCCTGGATCCGCAAAACTTACTGAACCCAGGTCGGATCCTCGACATGGACTGACCGGACGAAATTCCGTGTCCGGCCGGTGTTTGATCTGATCCCGGAAAACTGGATCGTTTTGAGCTAGGGTTTTTCGCGGTAATCTCCCTGGCTGGGAGGAGCGAAGGACGATTAAGGCATCGAAGTTTTCCGACGCCCAGAAGGCGTTCATTCTTAAGCAGGGCGCCGACTGCGGAGCCGTTGGCGGCGTGGATGTCGAAGAACTTGCGCCGGACGTGCGCCATGCAGGCGACCTCGGCAATGCGGTTCCCGTACAGCTTGTTGAACCCGGCATAGCCATCGGCATGGACATGACCGACAAAGCTGCTGAGATGCGCGACCGGGCGCTCGCCCTTTCGATCGGGCGCATAACGGAACAGCGCGGCAGGTGGGGTGGTACCGCCGTGACCGCGCTCGTCGCGGACATAGATGTCAATCGGCGCGCAAAAGGGGCTCTGACTCAAATTCCGTGCAGATTGGGTCATGCCGGCATCATAATCCTTGCCTTCAGCAGATTGAGCTTGGCGCGGCCGTACATCTGGCGCTTGATGGATTTGAGGCGGCAGATGGTGCCCTCGGCCTGACCACTTGACCATGGCGTCGAGATGGCTGCGGCCACGGCATCCCGGTCCGCATCGACGCCGGCGGCGAATGCAGCAAGCTTAGTCTTGGCAGCTGTAGCAAGCCATGGATCGAGGCGAGTTTCATCCTTCGAGCGCATCATTGCGTGGTATCGGCCCCAAACAGGCGGTGCGATCACGCACGACGTCGTCATGGATCTCAATGAGACGGCTATTGCAGACGGTGGACCTCCGAGACCAACGTGCGGCCTCAGTTGTAAAAGCTGGCGGTTAGTACAACCCTAGCAGCAGAATCTACTAAGCGCCTTTTACATGAATGTTTTTACTTTGCTAAAGCTTTATACTTCGAGAGACTATAACATATTTCGCTGGGCAATTGATCGGTAGGCCGCTGCGCTTGGCTTCAGTGATCGCTTGAACGTGGTGCGATCGACTGATGCCAGACCATAACGATGACTATATCCAAGCGACCACTCGAAATTGTCCATCAACGACCAATGATAATAGCCGAGGACCGGTACACCGTCGCCTATCGCTTGGGAAAGCTCCTTCAGCGCTGCGGGAATGAGCCAAGCACGGATTGAATCGTCGGGCGTATCAACACCGTGTTCCGATACGATGATCGGACACCGTGTCTGCTGATGAGCATACCGTACCGCGTTCGCGAGCGATGGTGCATAAACCTCCGTCCCATCGATGTTGCGTGGTCCATCCTTGGGGGCAGGCATCTTGCCACGTGCATTCCACAAGGTCCGGTGATAATTCTGTACGCCAACGAAGTCGTCGCCGGTCACGGCCTCGAGCCAAGCGCCGTAGTAGTCTTTCCGCTTGTTGTCGCGAAGACTATCGGCGCCCACCGCCTGATCATCGGCCATGGACAAGCATGCGCCCACAGGCAGTTCCGGCCGAACTGCCTTGATTGCCGCTCGGCCACCCTTGTGCGCGGCAATGAGGTTGGCAATCGCTGTAGGAACATCGTCGGGCAGGATAATTTGCGACAAGGTAAACTTGCTGGAACCAAGCGCATCGCCTGCTGCTCGGTAGATCGCGCGAATGCCGGCACTTGCGCTCGCGGGAAGCAAATCCTTTATCAAAAGCGGCATGTTTGGCTCGTTCAGCGTCGCTGCATGACCAATGCCGCCGGCCAAATGACGTGCCGCCTTTTCGCAGTAGCGCGCAAATAGCCCTGGTGCCTGCGTATTGGTCCATCCGCCCTGTGCAGCGAACCACCGCGGAGCCGAGTAATGATTGAAGGTGACAAAAGGATGGATGTCGCGCGCCCGACAACCGTCAATAATCGTTTTGTAATGATCAAGCATGGCGACTGAGAACTGACCCTGCTCGGGCTCGATGCGGGCCCACTCGAGGCTGAAGCGATATGAGTTGAGCCCAATATGCTTCACTAGGTCTAGATCAGTGGGCCACAGATCAAAGCTGTTGCATGCATCACCGGACCGTTCGGGATAAAATGTTGGTTTGAGGTTTTCTACGAACCACATATCGGAAGCAACATTGTTGCCTTCGATCTGATGACCGGCCGTCGCCGCACCCCACAGAAAACCTTTTGGAAAAGGAGAGCTTGGACGTTGAACGGCCGCATTTGCAGCTCCGGCCACGGCGGAAGCGGCACCTGCGATCATCACATCTCGCCTACTAATCATCATCCTATGCCCAAACTGTTGTTCGTTCGGTCAACAACCATTTCAGCAATTCGAGGTCAAGGTTTTTCAGTCACTGCTCGTATGTTATGGCCGCTAAACGAACTAGAACGATAGAAAGACGAACCATATTGGCGATGAACGACGCGGCCTCGCGGCCTCGCGGCAAGCGGTTGCCCCCTGCCGAACGGCATGCACAAATCATTGCGACGGCAGAGCGCCTGATCGCCGAGAACGGTTTTAATGCAGTCTCGGTAGCAGATATCGCAAGCGCATGTGGGGTCGCGAAGTCTTTAGTGCTCCACTACTTCCCCTCGGTCTCAAACCTTCTGGCGGAAATTCTCGCGGCACTCGACCAGAGGGCTTACACGCAAATCGGGATGAGCGCAGTCTCGATGGTAGACGCTCAGACGTCCCGAACCTCCTTGTCACGGATTATGGAGCACAGCTTCAGCGAGCGTCAGCTCGTCCGCCTCTTTCACGTACTAGAGGCGGAATCACTGTCCCCTTCGCACGGGGCATACGAATTCTTTCAACAACGTGCGAGGACCATCCGCAAGTTTCACGAGACTGCATTGTGCTGGAAACCCTGCCCCCAAACTGCGGCAGTAGAACTAGATGCATTCTGGAACGGCCTGCAGCGGCTTTGGCTTCGTGATGAAGCCCTTGATTTCAGGAGAGTATGGGAGGAATTCTGCGACCGTTTCTTTGTATAAAATCATCGGACGATTGATACAGATGCTGATATTCTCTCAGTTCTGCTGATCAACTGTGTCGCAATGGTTGATCTCCGTTAGCTTCGTCGGTCATCGGAGTCTCCGTTGGTTGGATTTCGCAAACCGAACCTGTCCGAAGATCTCCGATGGCCACCCTCAACTACACCATAACCGGAGACACGACCCTTTTAGCGAAAGAGCAAGAGCGCCTAAAAGACCTGAACGGGTGGACTGCGTGCTTTCGGCGTAGGCTCAGATTGGTCGTCGCATGATGTAATCTTGGTCGATGCGCGTCCCAACCGGGTGACGTGCTCCCCTGAAATGTGACCGATTTTGAGTAGAGTCCGATGCGAAGGAGTCGGACGGAATGAAGCGCAGCAGGTTCAGCGAAGAGCAG
>NZ_JACHLR010000018.1 GCF_014204535.1 Novosphingobium chloroacetimidivorans | reverse complement strand
GCCGCGAGAACAAGAGACGCGCTCTGGACCACCATCGGCACCTCGCTCGATGCCTTCAGCCCAGAAGAGTGCCTAAACTATCTCCAGAACTCCGGGTATGCATTCGACTAAACCGAAAATGCTCTAGCAGCTTCGCGCGGGATAGTGCCCCGCACCCTGGCGAACGCAAGGGCCGCGCTTCAGCCGATCATACCCGCTGCGAAAGTGCCGCGAACCGGGCCGCGAGCGCGAAGGATGCGCGCCGCTGGGCCCTGCGTTCCTCCGCCTCGGCCTCGCGCCCCCACAGATCGGCCTGCCATTCCTCTTCCAGGCTGGCGGCATCCCACAGGGCGTCGACGTCCTCGTCCGGCTCCTGCGCCAGCAAGGCGATCGTGAGCGAGGCGGCAAGGCTCGCCAGCATCTGCAGCGCTGCCAGCGCGAACGGGGGCTTGGCCTCGAGGACCTGGCGCAGGCGCGCGAGCGTGTCGGCTGGTTGCGGCTTGTGGACGATGCCCGAAACGCGCGTGAAATGGACGCCATACCGTGCTTCGGCACGCGCGAGGACCGGCTCCCAGATCTGCAGCTGGCGCCGATGCAGCGGCTCGTCCGGATCGGCGCGATAGCACATGGTGTCGGTCTCGCCGTAGGGCAGCATGCCGGCGATGAGCTCATCCCGCTCGTGCATGACGACGTCGATGGCGTAGTCCGCCAGGTCGCGCATAGGGAAGCGCGTGGTATCGAGCTCTTCGCCCTGTGCCGCCCATTCCTCTGCCATGGCCTCGGCGAGCGCCTGCGACGGCACCGCTTGTGGGCTACCGGCGGCGGTCTTGATTCCGCGCCCATCCAGCAGCACGCGCCAGCCCCCGTCCTGAGCTTCCGCGGTCACGGCCTTGTAAAAGCGCTTCACTCAGGCGTTCTCCATTTGCGCACCAGCCTTGTGGGGATCACGAAGACGTCGATCAGCCCATTGGCGATCAAAAGGTAGCCGACCCACAAGGGCAGCCAGTCGGGCAGGATGAGCCGACCCGAGACGATCAGCATGCCGGTCACCACGAAGGCGACGCCGGCGAGACGCACCGCCTGGATCGTAAAGAAGCGCCCGCGCGCCGGATCGACGTCCTGATCGGGCATCATGCAAGGAGCAGGGCGGACAGCGCAGCCGGGCTCTCTACGACCGTCTCCGCACCCGACGCGCGCAATTCGTGCGGCAGGTGGTAGCCCCAGTCGACGCCGATCCCGCGCACCCCGGCGTCGCGCGCCATGGCCATGTCGTAGGACGTGTCGCCGATCATCACCGCTTCGCTGGCCTGCGCGCCGGCCTCGAACAGCGCGGCCTCCAGCATGGCCGGATGGGGCTTGGACGGATGGCGGTCGGCGGTCTGCAGCGTGACAAAAAGCTCGGCGATGCCGTTGTCGGCGAGGCAGTGCGCGAGGCCACGGTCCGACATGCCGGTCGCCACACCGAGCGTCCAGCCGGCTTCGACCAGTCCGTGGAGCACTTGCGCAATGCCGGGGAACAGCGGCTGCGATACGCGGCCATCGCTCCGCGCGGTGCGGAAGGCAACCTTGTAGTTCTCCGCCAATGCGTGATGCAGCGCGTCGTCGCGACCGGGCAGGAGCGAGCGCATGGCTTGCGGTAGCGAGAGGCCGACGGCGCGCCGAATTGCCGGCCTCTCCGGCGCGGCCAGCCCTTGCGCGGCGAAGGCGGCTTCCATCGCCTCGCAGATCGGCGCCTGGCCATCGACCAGGGTGCCGTCGCAATCGAACACGGCCAGCTTCACGCGGCCAGGCTCCGCATCAGCTGCGCCACGCCGGGCGATCCGGCCTCCTCGAGCCCGGCAATCACGCGCTCACGCTCGGACGCGGGCTTGTTCTGCGACAGCTTGAAGGTGGGGCGCCATTGCTGCACCTCCAGCTCGAAGCCGACGATGCCCTTGAGCATGGCCTCGATCACCGCGGCAGGAGTCTTGTCGAGCGTCCATGGTTGCCCTTGCGCGATGCGGCTCTCGTGCCGTGCGGTGAGTGCTTCGAGTTGCCCGTGCAAACCATCGGCATCCATGCGCCGCACGCGCCCTTCCAGCTCGACGCTGACGTAGTTCCAGGTCGGCACTTGCGCGGCCTGCGAATACCAGCGTGGCGAGATGTAGGCGTCCGGCCCGTTGACGACACACAGGGCCGTCGCGCCGTCGAGGTGAGCCGCGATGGCGTTGCGGCGCGAGACGTGGAACTGCACGGCGCCATCCCGGGTGGAAACCAAGGGCGCATGCACCACGCGTGGACCTTGTGACGTGGCGGCGAAGATCATCGCGAAGCCGACTTCCTCCACCAGCGCCTCGCACAAGGCGCGGTCGTCCGGCTGGAAGTGCGGATCGGGATGCATCAGCGCTTGCCCCGCGGTGCGGACGGCCTTCCCGGCGTTCCGCCAGTCGGCGCGCCCCCTGCAGGACGACGCGGTGTCGCGCCGGTCTTCGGCTTTGCGCCAGGCCCGCGCGGACCCGTGGCACCGCGCGGGGGCGCCTTGCCGTCGGGCTTGCCTGCAACCGGTTTCCCGCCGCCCCGAGGCTTGGCTGTCGCCGCCTTGCCGGTCGCGGCCTTACCCGTGCTCGGCTTGCCCGGCCCGGAACGCGCCGGTGCATCGCCACCACGCGAGCGGCGCTCGCCGCGCCGTTCCTTGCGGAACTGCTTGGCGTGGGCCTTGGCGAGGCGCTTCTTCTCCTCGCGCGTATCCTCTGCCCGAGGTTCCGGGATGTCGGCGCCGTCGGCCTCGTCGAAGCCGAGCTGCTCCATGCCCATCGCGAAATGCTCGGGCAGGGGGGCGGTGACGTCGAGCGGGGTGCCGTCGGGATGGTCGATGATCAGCCGTCGCGCGTGCAGGTGCATCTTCCGGCTGATCGAGCCGGTGAGGAACGCGTCCTGGCCGCCGTACTTGCCGTCGCCCACGATCGGATGGCCGATCGCCGCCATGTGCACGCGCAGCTGGTGCGTGCGGCCGGTGAGCGGGTGCAGCTCCACCCAGGCCGCGGCGTTGCCCGCGCGGTCGAGTACGCGATAGCGGGTGCGTGCCGACTGGCCGCCCTCGACATCGACGTGCATCTTCTCGCCGCCGGTGCCGGGCTGCTTGCTCAGCGGCAGCTCGATCATGCCGTCCTCGATCGAAGGCACGCCGGCGACCAGCGCCCAGTAGATCTTGCGCGCCGAGCGACCGGAGAAGCGCTTGGAGAAGAACGCCGCGGTGCCCGGCGTGCGCGCGATCAGCAGGACGCCGGAGGTGTCCTTGTCCAGCCGGTGCACCAGCCTGGGGCGCGGCCCGTCGCCGGCAAAGGCGTCGAGCAGGCCGTCGACGTGCTCGGTCATGCCCTTGCCGCCTTGCGTGGCAAGGCCGGGCGGCTTGTTGAGCACGATCGCCGCGCGGTCCTGCGTCAGCACCATCGAGTCGGCGAGTTCCAGCTCGGCTTCGGTCAGCTCGCGGCGGGCCGGGCGACCGGCATCCTTGTCTCCGCCAGGCGGCACGCGCAGGGTCTGGCCGGCGACGAGGTGCGTGTCCACCTTGGCGCGGCCGCCGTCGACGCGGATCTGCCCGGTGCGCGCCCAGCGCGAGACGGTGGCGAAGCCGACTTGCGGCAAATGGCGTTTGAACCAGCGATCCAGCCGCACGCCGTCGTCGTCGGAGCCGACCTTGAACTGGCGCACGTTGTCGCTGTGCGCGGGCCCCTTGCTCATGCCGGCCCCCGCATCAACATAAGGCCAGCGGTGAGGCCAAGCAGGCCGGCGCCGAGCGACGCGGCGAGATAAAGTGCGGCCAGGGCCGGCTGTGCACGTTGGATCAGCGAAACGACCTCAAGGCTGAAAGAGGAGAAAGTGGTGAACCCGCCAAGGACTCCCACGGCCAGCAGCAGCCGTGTGGCTTCGCTGGCGGTGCCGTAACGTGCGAGCCAGCCGACGAGCAGGCCCATGGCGAGGCTCCCGACGACGTTCACGGTCAGGGTGCCCCAAGGGAATGCACTCGCCCGAACCGGGCCGACGGCGATGACCCAGGCGCGGCCAACGCAGAAGCGCAGCCACGATCCCACCGCGCCGCCAGAGGCGACGAGCAGCGAGGCTGTCAGGAACGAGGGTTGCGGCGGCTGTGGCATTGTCCGGCCCATAGACCGGGCGCGGCGACAAGCCAATTGCCTTCTCCTCTCCCAGGTGGGAGAGGTAGCGCAGCTTACCGCGTGAGCGGTTAGCGGAGCTGGGAGAGGGGGTGTTGACGCCTGAGAGCGCGCAAACCCCTCTCCAACTGCGGCTAACCAGTCCTTCGACAAGCTCAGGATTGGCAAGCCTTCGTACCCTCTCCCCGCACGGGGAGAGGGAGGATCAGCCCAGCTTCACCTTTAGAATCTCGTTTACGACTTGCGGATTGGCCTTGCCCTGCATGGCCTTCATCGTTTGACCGACGAAGAACCCGAACAGCGCTTCCTTGCCACCGCGGTACTGCTCCACCTTGTCGGCGTTGGCGGCGAGGATATCGTCCACCTTGGCCTCGATCGCGCCGGTGTCGCTCTCCTGCTTGAGGCCCTCACGCTCGACGATAGCGGCGGCGCCGTCGCCGGTTTCCAGCATCTTCTCCAGCACCTGCTTGGCGATCGAGCCGGAGATCGTGCCCTTGCCGACAAGCGCCAGCAGTTCGGCGCCGGCCGAGGGGGAGACGGGTGAGGTTTCGAGGTCCTTGCCCAGCTTGTTCAGCGCGCCGAACAGTTCGGAGATCAGCCAGTTGGCCGCCTGTTTGGCGACATCGGCCGGCTGCTTGCCCTGCGCTGTCGCAGTCTCGCCCAGCAGCAGTTCGAACCAGCGGGCGGTCTCGACATCGGCGGTGAGCACCGCGGCATTGTAGGCGGAAAGGCCCAGTTCGCCTTCGTAGCGCGCGCGCTTGGCGTCGGGCAGCTCGGGCAGCGAGTTGCGGCAGTCTTCCAGGAACGCGCCGTCCAGCACCAGCGGCAGCAGGTCGGGATCGGGGAAGTAGCGGTAGTCGTGCGCGTCTTCCTTCGAACGCATCGACCGCGTGGTGCCGGTGGTGGGGTCGAACAGGCGGGTTTCCTGTACGATCTTGCCGCCGCTTTCGAGCACGTCGACCTGGCGCGAGGCCTCGTGCTCGATCGTCGCCATGACGAAGCGGACCGAGTTGACGTTCTTGGTTTCGGTTCGCGTGCCGAACTCGTCGCCCGGCTTGCGCACGGATACGTTGACGTCACAGCGCATCGAGCCCTGGTCCATGTTGCCGTCGCACGAGCCGACATAGCGCAGGATCTGCCGCAGCTTGGCGACGTAAGCACCCGCTTCCGCAGGAGAACGCATGTCCGGCCGGCTGACGATCTCCATCAGCGCCACGCCCGAGCGGTTGAGGTCGACATAGGACATCGTGGGATGCTGGTCGTGCATCAGCTTGCCCGCGTCCTGCTCGACGTGGATGCGCTCGATGCCGATCACCTTGGCCTCGGGGATGCCGGCCTTCTCGTCCGCGTCGACGGTCAGCGATCCCTCGCCGACCAGCGGGTGGTAGAGCTGGCTGATCTGGTAGCCCTGCGGCAGGTCGGCGTAGAAGTAGTTCTTGCGATCGAAGCGCGACCACGTGTTGATCTGCGCGTCGATCGCCATGCCGGTGCGCACCGCCTGGCGGATGCACTCCTTGTTGAGGACCGGGAGCATGCCCGGCATGGCCGCGTCGACCAGGCTCACTTGCGCATTGGGCTCCGCCCCGAACTGCGTCGCCGCGCCCGAGAACAGCTTCGAGTTGGAAGTGACCTGTGCGTGGACTTCGAGGCCGATGACGACCTCCCACTCACCGGTGGCGCCCTGGATGCGGTATGTGCTGTCTGACATGCGCGCGCTATACAAAGGCTCGCCCCTGGACGCAAAGTGGGATTTGCAGTGGTCTCGCGGTCCAATGCGTGCGCAAGCGTCACTGTCCGTTCGTGTCGGGCGTAGTCGAGACACGTTGATGCAGCGACGTCAGATCTCGATCAGGCTCGACACGAACGGGGTGGATTAGTGCTGCAGCGCTTGGGGCGGGGTCGCGCCGATGCCCTGATCAGGTCTGTTACTCGCCGGTCGCGCCAGCCCGAACACAGGCAGCAGACCCAGCGAGCGGAGCGCATGGTGCACGGCGAAGGGACCCAGCACGCCGATTGTCGCGCAAGCACAGATAAGTGCCCACTGCGGCAAAGGCAGGTCCAGCTTCATCAAGGCGATGCGCGCGCCGGCGTTGGCCGGGATATGCATGACGTAGATGCTCATCGACGCCTCCCCCAGGGCAACAAGGACGCCCTTGGCCGCACCGCCGATTGCCTGCGCCATGGCAAAGACCACGCCGATGCCCGCCAGCGCCGCCGGAAACGACCAGGGCGTAAGGTAAGGCATGGTGTCGGTTCTCGGCACGATCTGGAATGCTACCAACCACACGCCGGCAAGCGCCAGCCCGGCCGGCCACGGCAAGGAGAGTGCCTTGATCCGTCGGGAACCGAGCATGCCGATGACGAAGAAGGGCAGCATGTACGCCATCTGGTGCAGCAGGCTCTCGCGCTCCATCAGCCCGCTGATCCACAGAGCGCCGAGTGCCAGCGCGACGAGCACAGCGGCGCTGCGCACCAGGGCGGTCAGTACCATGAACGCAAACAGCGCGTAGAGGAACCAGAACGGGGAGAGGGGCTGCCAGGCGATCGCGGCGAGATCGGTCCAGCGGGCCTGCGTGTTGGTCATGCCCGAGAGCGCGATCAGCAGCGTACCCTGGATCAGCGACCACAAGACATAAGGGTAGGCCACCGTCCAGAGCTTGGCCTGCAGGAACGGGCGAGTGCCCTTGCTCAGCGACGCGGGCACGTTGATCCCCGCCAGCAGCATGAACAGAGGCATGTGGAACGTGTAGAGCGCAAGGTCGCCCACACCGAAGCGAGGCGGGCCGCTCATCGAAGCGGCGATCACGCCGCGCTCGGCGTGGCCGCCGACCACCAGCACGATGCCGATACCACGCGCTACGTCCAGCCAGTCGACACGGGCACTCTGCATGGGTGCAAGAGTATTCGGGCACACACGAGGTGTAAACGTCGCCACCGATTACTTGCATCCGTTGCGGATGTTCCTCGGTATGGGCGTGTGGTGGCGGACTTGGACTGGGTCAGCAGTCGCAGGCGTCAGCTTGCGCTTACCACCACTTTGCCGGACGCGCCGTGAAGCCAGCCCGCTGTTCGATCGCAAGACCGGCGTTCAGCACGCCTTGCTCGTCGAAAGCCCGGCCGATGACCTGCAGGCCGAGCGGCAGGCCCTCGCGGTTGAGACCCGCCGGCACCGACATCGCGGGCAGGCCGGCAAGGCTCGCGGGGACGGCGAACACGTCGTTGAGGTACATCGACAATGGATCGTCGATGTTCTCACCGAGCGCGAAGGCTGCGGATGGTGCGGTGGGTGCCACGATCACGTCGCACTGCTCGAAGGCAGCCTCGAAGTCGCGCGCGATCAGGGTGCGAACCTTCTGCGCCTGCGTGTAGTAGGCGTCGTAGTAGCCGGCCGAGAGCACATAGGTGCCGATCAGGATGCGGCGCTTCACTTCGGCGCCGAAGCCAGCCTCCCGCGTGGCGGCGTACATATCCTGCAGGCCCGCGCCCTCGGGCAAGTCGCGCAAGCCGTAGCGCACGCCATCGTAGCGGGCGAGGTTGGATGAAGCCTCCGCGGGCGCGATGATGTAGTAGGCCGGAAGCGCATACCTGGTGTGCGGCAGCGAGATGTCGACGATCTTGGCGCCGGCATCCTTGAGCCAGGCGATCCCGTCTTCCCACGACTTCAGGACGTCGGCGTCCATGCCGTCCATGCGGTACTCGCGCGGGATACCGACGGTCTTGCCGGTGAGGTCGGCGTTAAGGCCGGCCTCCCATTCGGGCACGGGCAGGTCGAGGCTGGTCGAATCCTTGGGATCGAACCCGGCCATGGCTTCGAGCATGATCGCGCAATCGGTGACATCGCGGGCCATCGGACCGGCCTGATCGAGCGAGCTGGCGAAGGCGACGACGCCCCAGCGCGAGCAGCGGCCATAGGTCGGCTTGATGCCGGTTATGCCGGTGAATGCGGCCGGCTGGCGGATCGAGCCACCGGTGTCGGTGCCGGTCGCAGCCGGGCACAGGCGCGCGGCGATCGCGGCGGAGGAACCGCCCGAGGAGCCGCCCGGAGCGAGCGCGGCATTCCCGCCGTCGTTGCGCTTCCAGGGGCTCACGACGTTGCCGAAAAAGCTGGTCTCGTTCGACGAGCCCATCGCGAACTGGTCGAGGTTGAGCTTGCCGAGCATGCCGGCGCCTGCTTCCCACAGCTTGGCGCTGACGGTGCTCTCGTACTGCGGCACGAAGCCTTCGAGCATGTGGCTGGCGGCGGTGGTCTGGACGCCGGCGGTGGCGAACAGGTCCTTCATGCCGATCGGCACGCCGCCCATCTTGCCCAGCGGCTCGCCCCTGGCGCGCATGGCGTCGACGGCTTGTGCGGCTTCGATCGCCTTTTCCGGCGTGGCGACGATGAAGGCGTTGAGCGCGTCCTGCGCAGCGGCGACGTTGGCGTTGAAGGCTTCGGCCACTTCCACGGCGGTGAACTCGCCCGAGGCCACGCCCGAGCGGATGGCGGCGACGCCAAGGTCGGTTAAGTCGGTCATGTCAGGTCGCCCTTTAAACTCTTCGTCGCCCCCGCGAAGGCAGGGGTTCCGCTTGCCTTTTCAACGTTGCAGAACAGAAGGGGGGTCTCCGCCTTCGCGGGAACGACGAGGATTGGGTTCGAAGTCAGGCGGATTGGCGCGCTCACTCGATCACCTTGGGCACGCCGTAGAAACCATGCTCCGCTGCAGGCGCATTGGCGAGGACCTTGTCGCGGATGCCGCCGCCGGTGAGCGGGTCGGCGTCGATCACATCGTCGCGCAGGCGCAGCGTGTTGGGGATGACGGCGGTCATCGGCTCGACGCCGGTCACGTCGACTTCGCCCAGCTGCTCGACCCAGGCGAGGATGCCGTTCAGCTCAGGCACCATCGCTTCGACTTCGGCGGCGCCGAGCTTGATGCGGGCGAGCGAGGCGATCTTCGCCACGGTTGCGGTATCGACGGACATGGTTCGTCCTCATGTCTGAAAAAGCGTGAAGGCGGGCAGCTAGCACCCGCCTCCGAAAGCCTCAAGCATGGCGTGCGGGTGTGTGCCTGCCGCCGCCCACACTTACTGAGTCGGCGGCACGCCCTGCGGAGCGGCGCCAGGAGCACCGGCGGGGGCGCCAGGAATGCCAGCGCCCGGCATGCCGCCCGCGCCCTGCATCTGCTGCAGCTGTTGCATGATGCGCTGCTGCTGCTCGATCTCGGCGCGGCTCTTGAAGTCCAGCAGCTCGATCTCGAAGTCCAGGTCGGTGTTCGCCGGGATGGGGCCTGCACCCTTCTCGCCGTAGGCCAGCTCGCTGGGGATATGGACCTTGTATTTGCCGCCGCGCTGCATCTGCTCCAGCGCCTTGGTGAAGCCGGGGACGACTTCGGCCAGCGGCAGCACGGCCTGCTTGCCCTCGTCGAAGACCTTACCGTCGGGCAGGGTGCCCTTGTAGTTCACCAGGGCCACGTCTTCGCGCGTGGGCGATTCGCCGGAACCGGCCTTGATCGTGTCCACATCGACCGACGCGGGCATGGCCGCCCAGGCGACGCCACCGGCGAGCAGCGCAACAGCGGCAATGCCGATCCACAGCTTGGTGAGGCTGCCACGGGCGATCGGCTGGAGCGGGACGCGGGTGATCTCGGTCATGGGAGCTTGGGGCCTCGTACAAGTGAACGCGATGGGGCTGAATACGAAGTATCTGAATACGAAGGGGAAGGCGATGTGCAAAGGGCGCGGATCGCCTCCGCGCCCTCATGGCTCAGGACAGTGCGGTCATCAAGCGGGAAGCCGGATGCCTCCCGCGAAAACCGCGCAAATCCTACTTCGCGCCGTCACGCTCCAGGCGCTTGCGCTCCAGCTTGCGGGCGCGGCGAACGGCGGCAGCCTTTTCGCGAGCGCGCTTCTCGGACGGCTTCTCGTAGTGACGGCGCAGCTTCATCTCACGGTACACGCCTTCGCGCTGCAGCTTCTTCTTGAGCGCGCGAAGGGCCTGATCGACGTTGTTGTCCCGTACGAGAATTTGCATAAACCGACTAACCTCACAAAATGCGAAACGAGGCCGTCCCGCACTGCCTGTGGCGGGACAACCCATGAAATCCAAAAGACGAACGCCGCTTGAGTCCCGAACAGGACTGGCGACAACGGCGCGCGGCTACCAGAGGTGCCGGCCTTTGGCAACCCGCAAGCAAGGGAAAGCGGCCAGCCGGGCCGATTATCAACCCACTCGCGTGCCGGTCAGCGCCATGGTGCCGAACATGCCGGCCTTGACCCCGCCTTCGAGTGTGTCGCCCTGGACCAGCGCATTGCAGTCTAGATCCAGCGGCATCGGCTTGGTGGTCTTCATGGTCCAGGTAAGCCGATCGCCATCGACCTTGCCGGCGATGTCCAGCGATCCCGGATCGCCGCTGACGGTGCCGGTGAAGCCGCCGACGTGGTCGGGCACGACCGAAAGCCGCGCGGTCTGGTCGCCGATCGGCGTCTTGATGCGGATGTCCCAGGTTCCAGCGGCGCTCATTGCGATGTGTCCTTCGTTTCTGTTGCGGCCGCGCTCTCACCGGCGAGGGCCGGCGCGGCATGGTATTCGATCGGCATCGGCAGGCCCTTGAGCTGTGGCTCGACGGCCTTGCGGTCGCCGACGATAACGATCGTCATGCCGTCGGGCTGCAAGTACTGGCGCGCGGCTGCCTCGATCGCCGGCGAGCCGATCGTGCGATAGGTGCTGGCGAGCGTTTCGTAATAATCGTCGGGGCGGCCGAGCCGCTCGTTGTTCTCGATCGCCTGCAGCACGCTGCCGTTGGTCTGGAACGAGTTGGGCATGCCGCGAATCGCGCCTTCGGTGACGCGCTGGAGCTCGACCGGAGTGGGCGGCGCCTTGGCGGGGAAGGCGGCCATGTCGGCCAGGATCGCCTTCACCGATGCACCGGTCTTGTCGGTCTGCACCGGCGCGCTGACCAGCAGCGTGCGTGGGCCGACGGGGCGCGAGACGGCGCTGTAGACGCCATAGCTCCAGCCCTTGTCCTCGCGCAGGTCGCCGTTCAGGCGCGAGAGGAAACCGCCGCCCAGCACGTCGTTGGCAAGGTTCAGCGCTTCGGTCCCCTGCGTCGTGCCCTTGATCGGCAGCGCGCGTCCGGCGGCGATGAAGGACTGCGGCGAGGCGGGACGGTCCAGCACCACGATGCGTGCCTGCTGTACCGGGAGTGGCGCATCGAGTGCCTTGCGAGGCGCGGGGGCCGCCGGCGCCTTCCAGCCGCTGAACGTTGCCTCCAGCATGGGCTTGAGCTGGGCCATCGTGATGTCGCCGACCACGGTGATGCGCGCCAGGTCGGGGCGCAGCCACTTGGCATGGGCCGCGCGCAGTGCCTCGGGCGTCAAGGCAGCGACCGCGGCGGGCGTGCCGAGGCCATCGGAAGGCAGCGCATAGGGGTGTGCGCCGTAGACCAGTCCGTCGAGCGTGCGCTGCGCCAGCGCCTGGGGCGAGGCCTGCACCTGCTGCAGCGCGGTGAGCTGCTGGTTGCGCACCCGCGCCACGTCGGCGGGGCGGAAGGCGGGATGCAGCACCACGTCGGCCAGCAGCGCCAGCGAAGGCGCCAGATTGGCGGTCAGCGCGGACAGGCCCACGTTGCTGCGATCCTGGCTGCCGCCGGAGCTGATGGAAGCGCCGAGGCGTTCCTGCTCCTCGGCGATGGCCGTCGCATCGCGCGTGGTCGTGCCTTCCTCCAGCGCCGCGAGCATCAGCGCCTGGGTGCCGGGCGTATCGAGCGAATCGGCGGCGAAGCCCGCGTCGAAGGCGATCGAGAGCGCCACCTTGGGAATAGCGGTCCGGCGGGCCAGCGCGACCGGGATGCCGTTCGACAGGGTGGCATGCTCCACCGTGGGGAAGTCCAGGTCCGCGATCGGCGCGACCGGCGGCTCGCTGAGCTTGGGTGCAGGCGGCAGCTTGGCGGCGGGGGCCTTGGGGTCGGCCGGTGGCGGCCTGGTGCTGTCCTCGTCACCCCAGCCGCCCTTCGTCTCCCCCGATTCGGTGCGCTCGCCGGGCACGACGGCGACGGAGACGACCGGACGCGAGAGCCAGCGCTGCAGCGCGGTGCGCACGTCGGCCGGGGTCAGCGCGGCCATGCGCGCCAGGTCCTGCTTGTACTTGGCCGGATCGTTCGAGTAGAGTTCGCCTTCGGCCAGGGTCGCACCCTTGCCGCCCATGCCGCCGACCACTTCCAGGCCGCCGATCTCACCGCTGATCACGCTCATGACAGCGCGGCGCACCTCGTCCTCGTTGGGACCTTGCTGCACGTAATCGGCAATGACCTGGTCGAAGGCGGCTTCGGCCTGCTTGCGATCGACGCCGGGTTTCACGTCCATGGTCGCTTGCAGGAAGCTGACCTGCTCGAACGTCTGCGCGCTGGCGGTGACGGAGACGGCCACTTCCTTGCCGCGGACCAGCGCATTGTCGAGCCGGGAACTGGCAAGTCCGCCCAGGACGTGCAGGCCGATCTCCAGCGCCGGCGCGTCCGCATCGTTCAGGCCGGGGCCGCTCCAATTGCGCGTGATGCGGGTGACCGGCACCCGGTCGGTCATCTCGCGCGAGCTTGGCGCGGTGAGGGTAACCGGCGCGGCCTGCACCGGGCGCACTTCGGGCCCGCGCGGGATCGCGCCGAAGTACTTCTCCACCATCGGCCGTGCCGTGGCCGCATCGATGTCGCCGCTGAGCGCGAGGACGACGTTGTTGGGGCCGTAGTGGTCCGTAAACCACTTGCGTACGTCGCCCAGCGTCGCGGCATCGAGGTCGGCCATCGAGCCGATCGTCTCGTGGCGATAGGGGTGGCCGACCGGGAACAGGCCTTCGCCAACGGCATAGCTCATCAGGCCGTACGGCTCGTTGTCGCCTTGGCGCTTCTCGTTCTGGACGACGCCGCGCTGCTTATCGAGCTTGTCCTGCGTCACTGCGGGCAGCAGGTGCCCCATGCGGTCGGCTTCCATGAACAGCGCCAGCGGGAGCGCGCCGGTGGGTACTGTCTCGACGTAGTTGGTGCGGTCGTACCAGGTCGAGCCGTTGGTGGGCGTGGAGCCTGCGGCTTCGAGCGGGATGTCGAAGCTGGGTACGTTCGCCGAACCGCCGAAGAACAAGTGCTCGTAAAGGTGCGCGAACCCGGTCTTGCCGCGCGGCTCGTGCTTGGAGCCGACGCGGTAGTAGGTGGTGACGCCCACCACCGGTGCCTTGCGGTCGGTATGGACGATGACGGTGAGGCCGTTCGCGAGTGTGAACTTCTCGAACGGAATGTCGACGGCGGCGACGAGGTCCTTGGGCAACGCTGCTTGCGCTGCCGGAGGCGGGGTGCTGGCCGGCGAAGAAGCGGTGGTCTGAGCGCAGGCCGAGAGGGCAAGGGCGGCGGCAAGAGCGGGCAGGGCCGCAGTCGTGAGGTGACGCATGGGGAAGGTGTAGCAGCTTGGGCGGGCAGGGCCAGCCTCTTGCCTGCTCTACGTGGGTCGCCAGCCTCTACATGTCGTCATCCCCGCGAAGGCGGGAATCCCGCTTATTCTTCATGGAGCAAATGCGCGGCGCAAGAAGCGTCGCCCCCGCTTTCGCGGGGGCGACGGATATTATTGGGCTCAGCGCTTGAAGATCTGCCCGCTGTCGAACAGCGAGATCCGCCACTCGCCAGCGGCGTCGCGGGTGCATTCCATCTTCACGTCGGCGACGGCCAGCGGATCGCAATAGCCTTCGAACGGCGGCGTGCCGGCCTTGGCGAAGAATACCAGAAGATAGCCGATTTTGGCGTGATCGGCGCTCTCGAACGATACGCGCAGGGACGTGATGATGTGGCGCATGACGGGGGCATTGGCGCCCAACTGTTCACGGCGACCGTTGTAGAAGGCCGCGACCGCATCCTTGCCCTCCCGCCACTCGCCGTTGACGAAGTAGCGCACGTCATCCGCCAGGATGTCGCGTTGCAGGATCTGGAGGCCGTTGTTGATGTCGAGCTCGTCGCCCCACTCATAGATGACCTGCTTGATCGCCAGCACGTCTGCAGCCTGCTCGGGGGTGAATTTTGCCACGGTCTTCCTCGTCCTCGTTGCTGGTTTGAACGCGACGCTAGATGCTGGAGCGCGCCGCGCCAAGGCCGTAATCGACAGTGGTGTCGATCAGCGCCGCGCCGATGGCCTGAGCCCTCGTGGCGTGATGGCGCGCTCAAACAGATGGAATGCCCCTTCGATCACCAGCGCGAATACGGCTGCGGGCACCGCGCCTTCGAGGATCAGGCCGTTGTTGGCGAGACGGATGCCGGTGAGGATAGGTTGGCCATACCCACCCGCGCCGATGATCGCGCCCAGCGTCGCCAGGCCGACCGCGATGACCGCGGCGGTACGCACACCCGCAAGGATCGTCGGCAACGCAAGCGGCAGTTCGATGCGCAGCAGGCGGGTCCGGCGCGACAGGCCGAGCGCCTCGGCGCTGTCCAGAAGAGGCGGTGCTATGCCGGTCAGCCCGGCATGGGTGTTCCTGACGATCGGCAGCAACGAATAGAGGAACAGCGCCGCGATCGTCGGTGCCGCGCCGATGCCGAGCAGCGGGATCAGCATGACGAACAGCGCGAGGCTGGGGATCGTTTGGAGCAGCCCGGTCAGCGGCAGCACGAGCGATCCGAGCCTCGGCAGGCGCGCCGATGCGATCCCGAGCGGCAGGGCGATGACCAGCGCCAGCCCGAGGGCCACGGCGACCAGCGCGAAGTGCTCGCGCGTGCGGTCGAGCAGGCGTCGCCAGCGGCTGTCTTCCTGGCCGGCCTGCGCAGCCAGGCCGAGCGCCTCGCGTGCGGCGTCCGTCTCGCTCATTCCGTCGATGCGGACTTTCCGGTTGAGCTCGCGCATCTTCGCCTCGTCCAGACGCCCCGCAAGCCCGTTCAACACTGCCACTGCGCGCGGATCGAGGTCGCGGCGATAGAGGAAGGCTGCGTCGTATCGCGGGAAGAAGGCGCGATCGTCCTTCAGCACCACGAGGTCGTAGGCGGCGATCTCGGCGTCGGTGGTGTAGACGTCGGTGACGTCGATCTGTCCGCCGGAAAGCGCGCGATAGGCGAGGTCGTGGTCGATCCCGCGCACCTTGATCGCGCCCAGGCCGTATGCTGCGGATAGGGCGCGCCAACCGTCGGCGCGGTCGACGAACTCGTTGGAGACCGCGACCGTCAACTCCGGATGGCGAGCCAGGTCCGAGAGCCTGGCGATGCCGTAGCGCCTGGCGGTGTCCGCGCGGATGGCCAGGGCATAGCCGTCGCTGAAGCCGAGCGGTCGTGACAGCGCCAGCCCCCGCCGCGCCAACACCGAGCCGAGCGCCGCGTCGTCCGGCAGCTTGCGGTCGGCAAGGATCTCGAACCGCAGCGTGCCGGTGTACTCGGGATAGGCTGAGATGTCGCCCGCCTCGACCGCGTCGTAGAGGATGCGGCTGCCGCCAAGCTCGCGACGGTGCTGGGCAGGGATCTTTGCCTGCTCCAGCGCGAGACGCGCCATCTCGGCCAGGATCACGCTCTCGGTGAACTTTTTTGAGCCGATGGTTACGGGCTTGGCATGCGAGAGTGTGGGAATGGCGAGGAGAAGAAGTGCGCACAGCATCCACCAGCCCGAACGCTTGGCGACGCCCGGGATTGACGAAGGTGGGTTCGGTGGTGTCCCCGAGGGACCAGGAACCAGAATACCGCGGCCATTCACAACGCCGACTCCGCAGCCAGGAACTCGGCGACGAACTCGTCGGCCGGCGCGCTCTCCAACTCGGCGACGGGGCCTTGCTGCACGATCCGCCCATCCCGCATCAGTATTGCGCGACCACCGAAGAAGCGCGCCTCGCGCAGCGAGTGCGTGACCATAACCACTGTCATCCCCAACCGCGCGAAGATGTCGCGCAGCTCTCCGGCGAGCCGCAGCCGCGTCACCGGGTCGAGCGCGGAGAGTGGCTCGTCCAGCAGCAAGGCGTCGGGCCCCAGCATCAGCGCGCGCATCATCGCCACCCTCTGGCGTTGCCCACCCGAGAGTTGCGCAGGGAAGCGCGCGAGCTGCTCGTCGTCCAGGCCGACCAGCTGCGCCAGTTCCATCACGCGCGCTTCGATCCGGCTGGTTTCCCAGCCGAACTCGCGCGCCGCCAGCACCACGTTGCCGCGTGCCGACAGGTGTGGGAATAGCCCGCCCTCCTGTATCACGTAGCCCAGGCGCCGCCGCACCGCGCGCCAGTCACGCACCGGCGCGCCATCCAAGCGGATCGTGCCATCGTAAGGGGAAAGGCCGATCAGGCAGCGCAGCAGCGTCGACTTGCCCGACCCCGAAGGCCCGAGCAGCACCAGCGTTTCGCCTTTCGCGATGCTCAGGCTGGTCGGCGCAAGGGCTTCCACCCCACCGAAGGATACGTGCACGGCGTCGAGCTGGTACATCGGCGGAGGGTAGCAGACCCTAGCGCTTCCCACACCCGTCATACGGAGGCAGCTTCAGCATGGCGGAGCGCTATCACGCGATCGCAGAGCAAATTTCCGGCGCCGCACTCTTGTGTTGCCATTAGGCCACACCACATCTGCGGCAACAGGAGGATACGTCCCACCATGAATCTCGAAAAGTTCACCGACCGCGCCAAGGGGTTTCTGCAGGCCGCGCAGACCACCGCGATTCGGCTCAACCACCAGCGCATCACGCCCGAGCACATCCTGAAGGCGTTGCTCGACGACAGCGAGGGCATGGCCGCCGGGCTGATCCAGCGCGCCGGGGGCAATCCCAAGTTCGCGCTCGACGGCGTCAATGCCGCGCTGGAGAAGATCCCGGCCGTCAGCGGCTCGGGCGCGCAGACCACGCCCGGCCTCGACAATGATGCGGTGCGCGTGCTCGACCAGGCCGAGCAGCTCGCGACCAAGTCGCAGGACGCCTACGTCACTGTCGAGCGCATGCTGCTGGCGCTGACGCTGGCCCAGACCACCGCTGCGGGCAAGGCGCTCGCCGCAGCGAACCTTACCGCGCCCGCGCTCGAAGCCGCGATCACCGAGCTGCGCGGCGGTCGTACCGCCGACAACGCTTCGGCCGAGAACGCCTACGATGCGATGAAGAAGTATGCCCGCGACCTCACCGAGGCGGCGCGAGCGGGCAAGCTCGATCCGGTGATCGGCCGCGACGAGGAGATCCGCCGCACGGTGCAGATCCTCGCTCGCCGGACCAAGAACAACCCCGTCCTGATCGGTGACCCCGGTGTCGGCAAGACCGCCATCGCCGAAGGGCTCGCGCTGCGCATCGCCAACGGCGACGTGCCCGACAGCCTCAAGGACCGCACGCTGATGGCGCTCGACATGGGCAGCCTGATCGCCGGCGCGAAGTATCGTGGCGAGTTCGAGGAGCGCCTAAAGGCCGTGCTCGACGAGGTGAAGGGCGCGGACGGCCAGATCATCCTGTTCATCGACGAGATGCACACGCTGATCGGCGCCGGCGCGTCCGAAGGCTCGATGGATGCCGGCAACCTGCTGAAGCCGGCGCTGGCGCGTGGCGAACTGCATTGCATCGGCGCGACGACGCTCGACGAGTACCAGAAGTACGTCGAGAAGGACGCTGCCCTGCAGCGCCGCTTCCAGCCCGTTTTCGTCGACGAGCCGACGGTCGAGGACACGATCTCGATCCTGCGCGGATTGAAGGAAAAGTACGAGCTGCACCACGGCGTGCGCATCACCGATGGCGCGATCGTGGCGGCGGCGACGCTGTCCAACCGCTACATCACCAACCGCTTCCTTCCCGACAAGGCGATCGACCTGATGGACGAGGCCGCCAGCCGCATCCGCATGGAAGTGGAGAGCAAGCCCGAGGAGATCGAGAAGCTCGACCGGCGCATCATCCAGCTCAAGATCGAAGAGATGGCGCTTTCCAAGGAGAGCGACACCGCCTCGAAGGATCGACTGGAAACACTGCGCGCCGAGCTTGGCAACCTCGAACAGCAGTCGAGCGAGCTGACGACCCGCTGGCAGAACGAGCGTGACAAGATCGCCGCGGAAGGCAAGCTGAAGGAACAGCTCGATGCCGCCCGGCTCGAGCTGGAGCAGGCGCAGCGCCAGGGTGATTTGGCCAAGGCCGGTGAGCTGTCCTACGGCACCATCCCCGCGCTGGAGCGCCAGCTGGCCGAGGCCGAAGCCCAGGCGAGCAATGCCATGCTGCGCGAGGAAGTGACCGAGGACGACATCGCTGGCGTCGTCAGCCGCTGGACCGGTGTGCCTGTCGACCGCATGCTGCAGGGCGAGCGCGAGAAGCTGCTGAACATGGAAGCGGCGATCGGCGCGCGCGTGATCGGCCAGTCCGCGGCCGTGACCGCCGTGTCCAAGGCGGTGCGCCGTGCGCGGGCCGGCTTGCAGGACCCCAACCGGCCGATGGGCTCGTTCCTGTTCCTCGGCCCCACGGGCGTCGGCAAGACCGAGCTGACCAAGGCGCTCGCCTCGTTCCTGTTCGACGACGACAACGCCATGGTGCGCATCGACATGAGCGAATTCATGGAGAAGCACGCCGTCAGCCGCCTGATCGGCGCGCCTCCGGGCTATGTCGGCTACGACGAAGGCGGAGTACTGACCGAAGCGGTGCGGCGCCGGCCCTATCAGGTCGTGCTGTTCGACGAGGTCGAGAAGGCGCACCCCGACGTCTTCAACGTGCTGCTGCAAGTGCTCGATGACGGCCGCCTGACCGACGGGCAAGGGCGCGTGGTGGATTTCACCAACACGCTGATTATCCTGACCAGCAACCTGGGCAGCCAGTACCTCGCCAACCTCGACGAAGGGCAGGATGTTTCGACCGTCGAGCCGCAGGTGATGGAAATCGTGCGCGGCCACTTCCGGCCCGAGTTCCTGAACCGGCTGGACGAGGTGATCCTGTTCCACCGCCTGGGCCAGGGCGAGATGGGCCCGATCGTCGAGATCCAGGTCGGCCGCGTGCAGAAGCTGCTGAAGGACCGCAAGATCGTGCTCGACCTGACCGACGCCGCCAAGCGCTGGCTCGGCCGAGTGGGCTACGATCCGGTCTATGGCGCAAGGCCGCTCAAGCGCGCGGTGCAGCGCTATGTGCAGGATCCTCTCGCCGAGAAGCTCCTTGGCGGCGAGATCCCGGACGGCAGCGCGGTGCACATCGACGAGGGCGATGGCGCGCTCTCGATCAGGGTGGGGTAAGGTCTCCCGGGCCGGTCAGAACGGCCGGCCCGGCGGCCCGCTGAGGTCCAGCGGGTGCTGGCGGATCCACTTCGACAGCAGGAACTTGGTACCACGAGTGACCGGGTTGCCGCTATGCCAGGCCATTGGGTCCGGCCCGCCAGCGGCATCGACGTTGGCGAAACAGAGCGCGTCGCCCGGCTTGCCCCGCCAGCGGTATGGCACTCGCGGGAAATCGGTTTCGCCGCCGTCGTACGCGTCGTTCAGCGCGACCAGGAAGGTAGTGGTGCGCTGGTTTTGGCCCGGCGGCAGCGCGTCGCTGTGGAGCTTGTATTCGTCTCCTGCATCGTAGCGCAGGACCTGCAGCGGCTCGCCTTGCTCGTATGTCGTGCCCGTCGCTGCTGCGATGCGGCGGTTGATGGCGTGCAGCACGGGGTCTTCCAGCACGAAAGGAAAGCCGGCCGACTTTGCCGTGCGCACCGGATCGCGCACGAACGCACCCGTCTGCGGGTGGATCACCACCGAAGGCTGCATCGACGATGCGGCGCAATCGATGAGGTATGTGCACTCGGCGGCGGTGAGGAAGCCGGCAAGGGTCCCTATGGGCGGCGATTGGTGCGCGGGCGTGACGTGCGGCGTGCTTGTGGGATCGCCATCTTCAGTCAGCGCCATGGCATCGAGCACTCGAAGCTGGCGAGCCGCCGCTGTGTCCAGGGTAGTGCGAGACCGAAGCAGGGCAAGCGCTTGCTGCCACTTGCGCGGTGTCCCCCCGGCGCCGTTGGCAAGCATGGCAATATGGATGGGCGCTACATTATCGACGCCAAGCGCGGCTGCCCGGCCGTAGAGGTCGCGCGCGAGAGCAAGGTCGCGCCGGATGATCTGACCCGACAGGCGCCAATCAGCCAACGTTGCCGCCGCGATGCCGTCGTTCGCCGCCACGCCCTGTTCGAGCAGGCGATAGGCCTGCGTCACCGAGCCGCGCAGTGCGAGTGCGCCGGCTTCATCGGCAATGGTGTTGTGCGTGCCCCGGGTCATAAGGCTGTGCTAGCAAACGAAAAGGGGCCGGAACACCGGTTCCGACCCCTTCGCGCAGTTCCTTGGTAGAAAGATCAGAACTTGGCGAGGAACGCTGCATACATGTAGCGGCCTCGCACGTCGTAGATACCGGCGCCACCGTCCGCAGCGGTGTTGAGGCCGTTGCCGACGCCGGTGAGGCCGAATGGCGGCATCTTGTTGCCGACGTTGTCGATGCCCAGCGTCAGGTTGTACTGATCGGAGACTTCATAGTCGAGACGCAGGTCGTGGTAGAACACGTCCGGGTACTTGGCCTGGGAGTAGAAGTCCGTATTCTGCGGCGGCAGACCGTTCAGCTCGTTATAGTCCTCGTAGGTGTTGAGGTACATCTTGTCGATCCAGCGCAGCTGGTAACCGAACGTGACGCGACCGACCTTGAGGCTGCTGTTCAGGTTAACCTCGTTCTTCGGATCGCCGAGCTCACCCAGGATGCGATCCTTGAAGTCCGGATCGTCCGGATTGGTGAAGTCGTCGCGCTGCAGCGTGCGGGTGTAGTTCACGCCCAGGTTCAGCTGACCCCAGTCGAAGCTGTGACGATACTCGATCTTGGTGTCGATACCGCGCGCCTTCAGCTTGGCGAAGTTAGCGGTCGATTCCAGCAGGCTGCCCTGCAGGATCTGGAACGCCTGCTCGCCGTTCGGACCACCCGAAGCGCCGGCGCGCTGGAAGAGGCTGCAGAACTGATTGCTAAGCGAAGACGAGTCGTAGCACAGGTTCGCGACTTGCTGGGCGTTAACCGACGCGATCACGTTGTTGACCGTGATGTCGAAGTAATCGACCGAGATCGACAGACCCGGAACGAAGGTCGGAGTGAACACCACACCAGCGGTGTAGGAGTCCGACTTCTCGGCGCCGAGCAGCGGATTGCCGCCCGAAACCGTCTCCAGCGACGACAGGTAGACATAGTCGTAGCTGGTCGGCACGCCCGCTGCGGCGCAGTTGGCGGCGCGGTTGGCGGAACCGGTGCCGATGTTGCGCGCGGAACAAGGATCCACGAAGCTGGGGGCGAAGTTCTGGCCCTGTGCCGAATACAGCTCGGTCAGGTTAGGTGCGCGCACCGAACGAGAGTACGTCCCGCGGAAGCGCACGTCCTGGATCGGACGCCAATCGATGCCACCACCGTAGGCGTAGACCGTGCCGGTCGCGCCCTTGTAGTCGGCTATACGGCCGTTGCCGGTCAGCGTCAGTTCCTGGAAGAACGGCACGTCCTTCAGGATCGGCACGCGCAGTTCGCCGTAGACTTCCTTCACTTCGAACGACGGCGCCGTCAGGGACGGAATGGCGTTGTAAAAAGCGTACCCAGCCTGGGTGAAGTCATCGAGGTCATAACGGTTGGTCTCGCGGCGGTATTCACCGCCCACCGAGAAACCGATTGGGCCGCCGGGTAGTTCAAACAGCTGGCTGGAGTCGCCTGAAACGAAGGCGTTGATGTCCAGCTGTGTGATCTTGCCCGAAGCCCGCGAGGGGACAAGCAGGTAGTTGCGCGCCGCGTCGCTGACCGAGCCCTGGCCGAACGGGTTGAGCGGAACGCATGCCGCGATGTCGGAAGCCAGCTGCGCCGGATTGCCGCCGACGTCCGTGCCGCCGTAGCGGCCGTCGACCTGCGCACGGCAGCGGATTGTCCCCGAGGCATCGCGCACGGTGTCCTGTGCGAGCAGGAAGCGCTGTGCGTTGATATTGCCCTGGATCAGGTTCTTCTCGCGAAACTCGCCGTAGTTGACGGCAACTTCGTAGTTCCAATCCTCGTTGAAGTCGCCACGCACGCCGATCACGGCGCGATAGGTTTCGCGCTTGATCTGCTCGTCACGGATGCCGAGATCGACCCAGTTGCGGCGAAGGCCAAAGCGGTAGGTACCTGCTGCGACCTGGGCCAGGGAGGCATCCCGATTGGCGGCGGCCTGCTCCGCCGTCACACCGCCCGAGGTAAAGGCGATGCCGGTGTTTGGATTGACGCCCGAGTTGATCGCGGCGGTGAGCTGCGCGGCGAGCGTAGCGCGCGCCGTGGCCGACAGATACGGGTTGTCGAGGCGGATGCCTTCGCGATTGACGCCCGAGTTCACGGGAACGCCTGCCGTGGTGTAGGTTCCGTTGATGAACGAGCGGTCGGCGCCGCCGGCGAAGCCGCCGATGGAGCTTGCGCCGGTACCCGCGCCGGCAGTCGAGCCGAACCGACCCAACGTGGTGCCCTGCGAGAAGAACGGACCGCTCTGCGAACCCTGTGCTTCGGTGCGCACGTACTTCGCTTCGAAGAACGGCACGAACGCGGGGCTGACCTCAAAGTGACCCAGCAAATTGACCGAGTAGCGCTTCAGGTCGGGGGTGAAGGTCAGCAGCTGGCCTTCGCGGCTGGTCGATCCGTTGCCGCCGATGAAAGCACCCGTTGGGCCAATGCCGACACGATCGCCGGTTTGCGCGATCAGACCGCCACCAGGCGCGAACAGCGAGTTGCAGGTGAAGGCCGACCCACCGCCTCCACCGCACGGGCCGGTTGCGCCACCATACCGGAACGCGGTCAGGCCGCCCAGAGAGATCGTGCCGCTGCGGATATCGCGGAAGAACTGACGATCCGATATGCCGTCGCTGGGTGCGCTGGCCGGATCAGTGTCGGTGGTCACGAAGCCGTTGTTACGCGCGAGCGGACGGCCGGTTGCATCGTACTGGGACTGGTGTGCGAACTCGAGGTTCAGCGCGATGTTGCCTCGGCCGTCAGCGAAGTTCTTGCCGGCGAGCAGCGAGATGTACTGGTTGCCTGCGTCGTTGTATTTCGAAATGCCCGCGTTGCCGCGGACCTGGACGCCTTCGTAGTCGGTCTTCAGCTTGAAGTTCACGACGCCGGCGATCGCGTCCGAACCGTACACAGCCGAAGCGCCGCCGGTGAGGACTTCGACGCTCTGGATCAGGTCGGTCGGGATCGTGTTGGTGTCGACCGAAACACCTGTGGACAGGATGTCGCCGGCGACATGACGACGGCCGTTGACCAGCACCAGCGTGCGCGAGGTGCCAAGACCACGCAGGTCGACCAGGTTCAGGCCACGGGTGCCGAGGAAGCGGGTCGAGTTCTGCTGGCTGAAGGTGTTGCGCAGCTGCGGCAGTTCGTTGAGCACGTCGCCCACCGAGACCTGGCCCGTCTGGAAGAACTGCTCACCCGAGACGACCGTGACTGGATTGGTCGATTCGAGGTTGGCCGAGCGGATGCGCGAACCGGTCACGATGATCGCACCGGTGTCGGCAGGTGCCTCATCGGCAGCCGTGGTGCTCGTGCCGGCATCCGTCGCCTGCGCGAACGCAGCCGTCGAGCCTAGCACCGCGAAGACGGTGAGGCTGGTTGCGCCACGCAGCGCAGCCTTGGTGAAAGATGATGCCACTTGTTGTGTGTCCCTTCATGCAACCCAGCCGACGCCTGATTTCGCCTATCAGGTCGGGCCGGAATCAGCTTAGGACGCGATGAGCGTCCCGCTATGAGACGTTGTGTTGCAAGCTTGGCACGCTGTGACAATCACTAAGGTTGAAGCGTGAAACTTGGTATCCGGGCTGTGGCGTAGAGGACACACCGGAAGTTTTAACGAAACTTAACGAACAGCTTGCGAGGCGTTCTTAGTGTGCCTTAACTGCCCGCATCATCGGGGGCGGCGTAGCCGTGGCGGTCGGCGATCGGGTAGAACTCGGCCAGCAGCTCCTGCTCGGCGGTGGTCAGGTGCGGGTTCCAGACGTCGAAGATGAGGATCGCGCGCTGCTCGGTCGAGCGGTTCCATGCCTCGTGCTCGATGGTGTCGTCGAAGGCCCAGGCTTGCCCTTTGCGCCAGGTGCGCGTGTCGCCGCCGACGCGAAAGGTGCAGCCATCCGGCACTATGAGCGGCAGGTGGATGATCGCGCGCACGTTGCTGACGCCGGTATGCGCAGGCAGGTGCGCGCCAGGCTCCAGCACCGAGAAGAACACCGTCGGCGCGCGGCCGGGGATGCGCGCGAGAGGCAGCGCTTCGACCAGCTCGGTTGTCCGCGGGCAGCGCGCGCAGGCCTCGTCGTCGCGCTCGCCATTCCGCCACAAGTGATAGGCGCCCCAGTCGAGCTTGTTGTCCAGCGGGCTCCATTTGTTGGCGGGCGTGCCGGGGGCCATGGCGACGTAGGGCTTGAACTCGCCTTCGTGGCGACCTCGCAGGGCGAGGTACTCGGCTGTGATCGCCTCGGTCGCTTGCTCCAGCTGATCCAGCCAGGGAAAGTGCCGCCGCTCGAAGAACTCGTCTGCCGGCAGGAAGGGCATGTGCAGCCCGGCGCAGACGTTGGGATAGATCTGGCGGCGGCCGAGCAGATGGTCGATCGACGCGTCGAACCTCCGGCGCGCGCCGACCGAGTGGCTGGCGCGGACAGGGGCGAGATCGGCGTCGACCGCAGCGGCGAAACCGGCCTGCTGCTGCTCCACAAAGCTGCGGGCATGCGCGAACATGGCCGCCATCGCCGGCGTCGGCTCCTCGATCAGCGGCGCCATCGCCAGCACGCCGCGCCACCGCTCCGCCGCGCCGCTGGCGTCGCCGCTCCGCTCGCACAATTCGGCCAAGCGCACGTTTGCCATGAAGTGCCGCTGATCGAGGCGGAGCGCGCCGGCCAGCGCCGATCGCTCGCCCGGCGCGTCGTCCTGGTGGCGGTGGGCAGTGGCAAGATTGAGCCACAAGTCGATTGCCGCAGCGTCCACCGCCAGTGCCCTGCGGAACAGGATCGCAGCTTGCGCGAAGGAGCCTGCGGCGAGCGCCATGACGCCCAGCGCGTTCAGCGCGACCGGATGCTCGCCGGCCTTCGTCAGCACGTCGCCATAGAGCCGCGCCGCACGGTCGATCTGCCCGGCCTGCCGCGCACCTGCCGCAGCGCGCAACGCCTGCTCGACTTCGATCTGGTTCATGGCGCTGGCTATATCGCGCAGACCGCCGCTGGACAAATCGGGGCGAGCCTGCAAACCATCGCGGATGCCCGGCGGTGCCGCTTGACCCTGTCTTCGACCACGGCGCCCCTGCTGGCGGATGCGACGTGGCTCGCGCATCGCTATGATCCCGGGCATGATGCCGTGCACTTCGTTCGCGTCCCGCGCGAGGCGCATCGGACGGCGACGTTCCTCACCGACGAGCACTTGCCGCCAGGATTGGAGCCGCTGGTGGTGCGCCGCGCCGATGCGATGGCGATGGTGCCTCGCACTGCGCCGTTGCACTTCGTCTTCCACTCGGCTTACTGCTGCTCGACGCTGCTGGCGCGCGCCTTCGATCGGCCGGACTGGGCGATGGGGCTGAAGGAGCCGGTGATCTTCAACGACCTCGTCGGCTGGAAGCGGCGGGGCGGGCAGGGACCGGACATGGCCTCCGTGCTGGACGACGCGCTGACCCTGCTGGCGCGCCCGTTCACGCCGGGCGAGGCGGTGATCGTGAAGCCTTCCAACATCGCGAGTGTCATTGCCGCGCCGATCCTGGCGCTGCGGCCGCAGAGCCGCGCGGTCCTGCTCTACGCGCCGCTGCGCACCTACCTGGCCTCGATCGCCAAGAAGGGGTTGGACGGTCGTCTCTGGGTACGCACCTTGCTGCTGGGGCTGCTGGACGACCGGCTGATCGACATGGGCTTCTCCCCGCGCGACCACCTTGGCCACAGCGACCTGCAAGTTGCCGCGGTGGGCTGGCTGGCGCAGCAGGCGCTGTTCGCGCGGCTCGTGTCGCAGTTCGGCGATACCCGCGTGCGCACGCTGAGCAGTGCCGACCTGATGCGCGATCCTGCGGCGGCGATGACGCGCCTGGCGGCGCTGTTCGGCCTGCCGCTTCAGCCGGGAGAGGCGGCGCGGATGGTGGCGGGCCCAGCCTTCACCCGTCATTCCAAGTCCGACACGCAGTTCGCCGCCTCCGAGCGCGAAGCGGAGCACAGCGCGGCCGCGCAGACCCATGGCGACGAGATCGACAAGGTCGCCCAGTGGGCCGAGGCGGTGGCGCAAGCGGCGGGGATCGCGCTCGTGCCTCCCGCGCCCTTGCTCGACGGGTCGCAGGCGTGACGGATCCCGCCACGCCGCAGCACGTGGCTCTGGCCGCTTTGCGCCGTGGCGATGGACAAGCGGCACGCGCAGTCCTCGATCCCGTCGAGCGCGCAGGGCAGGCAACGGCGCAGATGCGGATCCTCCTTGCGCAGGCTTGCGCGATGCTGGGGGATGCCGCGGCCGCGCATCGCGCGCTGGAAAGCGTGCTCGCAGCGGAGCCGGCCAATCTCTACGCCCTGATCATGCGGGGCGACTTGCTCGCCGCGGCCGACGATCCGCGCGCTGCGGTCAGCTGGTACGAGGCCGCGTTGAGACACGCTCCGCTCGCCGGGCGCCTTCCGCAAGACCTGCTCGACATGCTGCGGCGGGCAGAGAGCGCGGTCGCACGTGCTGGAGCCGCGTTCGAGGAGCATCTACGTCGGCACCTGCAAGCGAGCGGCGTCGCGCCCGAACGCACCGATGCGCGGTTCAGCGAGGCGCTGGAGATCCTGGCGGGCAGGGCGCAAGTCCAGCTGCAGCAGCCCACGAGCTTCTATTACCCCGGCCTGTCGCAGCGCGCCTTCTTCGAGCGCGAGGAGTTCGCCTGGGTGCCGGCGTTGGAGGCGGCGACGGCAGCGATCCGCGACGAACTGGAGGCGCTGCTCGCCAGCGACGAGGTGCTCGCGCCTTATGTCGCGGCGGAGGCGAACCGGCCGGCCAAGCGTCACGCGCTGCTCGCCGATCCGCGCTGGAGCGCGTTTCACCTCTATCGCGGCGGCGTGCTGGTGCCGGAAAATGCCTCCCGTTTCCCTGCGACGATGGCGGCGCTGGCGGACTTGCCGATCCCGCACATCGCCGGCCGCTCGCCCATGGCGCTGTTTTCCGTGTTGCGGCCCGGCACGCATATCCCGCCGCACCACGGCATGATCAACACGCGGCTGATCTGCCACTTGCCGCTGATCGTGCCGCCGCGCTGCCACTTGCGGGTGGGCAACCACAAGCGCGTGGTCGAGCAAGGGCGGACGATGATCTTCGACGACACCATCGAGCATGAGGCCTGGAACGAGAGCGAGCAAACCCGCGTCGTGCTGCTGTTCGAGGTCTGGCGCCCGGACCTCAGCCCCGCTGAGCGCGAAGGGCTGACCGCTCTCTACGAGGCGATCGGCGCCTACGGCATCACGGCAGAGGACCAGGCCGGAGCTTAGCCGGACGGTCGGATGTCAGCAGCTGCCGGTCTGGCCCATGCTCGCGCACGAATTGATGTTGCCATTGTTCGCCCGCAGTGCATCGCGCTCACGCTCCCACTCGCGCTTGGTCTTGCAAGTGCGATAGCCTTTCACCAGCGAACCGGTCTCGATGAAGCGCTTGCAGATCTTCTTGTCGGCACTGTCCGCCGACTTCTCGGCTTCGTCGCGCTTGGGTGGTTCGGCGGGCGTCGCGGCGCTGGCCAGGAGGACGGCGGCTGCTGCCAGGAGTTGCATCATCGTCGGGCCCTTCTCAAGAAGGCAATTTCTATGACAGGTTGCGGCCCGGGTAAAGATCGACGAGAGCCGTCCGCGTTATGCCAAGCAAGACATCGGCGACCCTGTCGAAGGGCAAGCGCGTAAAGGCCTGGGCGCAGCTCGAGCAGGCGCTGGCCGGGGGCGACATCGCCCTCGCGGCGGAACTGGCCGAGGCGCTGCTGCGCGCCGGCGAGCGCGAGGCGATGCTGTTGAACCTGGCGGCATGGCGGCGCGAAGAGACCGGCGACTACGCAGGCGCGCACCGCCTGCTGCGCGAGGCCCTGACGCTTGCTCCAGGCGACGTGATGGTGCTCGGCGCAATCGGGGCCGTGCTGCGCAAGGAGGGGCAGTTGCCCGAGGCGCTCGCCGTGCTCGACCGCGTCATCGCCGCCGAGCCGCGCCATGCCGCCGCCTGGCTGGAGCGTGGCTATACGCTCGAGGCGCTGCGCGAGACGGCGGCTGCGAGCGACAGCTATCGTCGCGCGCTGGCCATCGATCCGCATCTTGCGCCCGCGCTGGGGCGGCTGGCCGACATCGCGGCGCGGCGCGGGGAGACGCAGGTCGCGCGCGAACTCGCGCGGCGCGCTCTGGCGATCCAGCCGCGGGATCCCGCCGCCATCTTCGCACTGTCGACGCTGGCGATCGAGGCGCGCGACGGTGCGGCCGCGGAAGCGGACTTGCGCGCGCTGCTGGCGGCGGACCCGAACGGCGACGATCGGACACGTGCGCTCACCCTGCTCGGCGATGCGCTGGATCGCCAGGGTCGCGTGGACGAGGCCTTCGCCAGCTACGCGCAGGCGCAGGCGAACTTCCGCAAAGTCTACGGCGATGTGCTGGCACCTGCTCCGGGCCGCCCCTCGCATCGTGCGTACATCGAGAGGATCGCGGATCAGGTGACCGTCGCACCGGCCGGGCAAGAGGTTGCCCCGGTTGCAGGCGAGGCGGCCGGGCACGTTTTCCTGATCGGCTATCCGCGCTCAGGCACGACACTGGTCGAGAACATCCTGGCGAGCGCGCCCGGCGTAGTCGCGTTGGAGGAGCGCGACACGCTGGCCGATACCGATGACGTGCTGGTCGACAACGACGGTGTCATGGCGGACCTGGGCAGCCTTGATCCGGAAGAGATCGTGCGCTTGCGGGCCGCGTACTGGGGCCGCGTGCGTGGCTACGGCGGCGAAGTCGCGGGCAAGCTGTTCGTCGATATGAACCCGCTGGGCGGCACCCGGCTGCCGATCATCGCGCGGCTTTTCCCCGATGCACGCGTGCTGGTCATGCGGCGTGATCCGCGCGACATCGTGCTCAGCTGTTTTCGCATCAACTTCACGCCGAGCCCTGCTGCCTGGGCCTTCAGCGACCTGGAGGACGCGGCGCGGCACTATGGCGCGCTGATGGACTTGACCGAGCGTTGCCGCGAGCACCTGCCGCTGGCGTTCCACGAAGTACGCTACGACAGGCTCGTGACTGACTTCGAAGAGACGGTGCGTGCCATGGCCGGGTTCATCGGCCTGGAATGGACCGAGGACTTCCGCCGCTTCGATCGTACCGCGCAGACCCGCGGCGTGCAGACCGCCAGCGCCACCCAGGTACGGCGCGGCCTCTATGACGGCCGCGGCCAGTGGCATCGCTATGCCGCGCACCTCGCTCCGGCGCTGCCGATCCTGCAACCCTGGATCGAGCGCTTCGGGTTTGAACAGCTGTAAGATCCTCCACTGCAAGGGAGCCCTCGCGAAGCGAGTGGTGGAGGCGGTGTAACCCTCTCGGTCGATTGATCCGGAGGCGGTTACACCCCTTCGTCAGCCGCTGACGCATCTGGCAACTCCGCCCTTCGACACGCTCGGGACAGGCTTGCAGGGGAGGGTCGTTAATCCACCAACAAAAAAGGGGCGGGCCGAAGCCCACCCCTTCTTCGGTTTGCGAAGTGCGCCGCCTCAGAACTTGAAGCGAGCACCCACTGCAAAGCGACGACCCAGCGCGTCGTAGGTCGACGGATAGGTGTTGCCGCTGTTGAACGACGTCGACCCGATGGTGCCGCCGACGAGCGGGGGCTGCTTGTCGAACAGGTTCATCACGGTCAGCGTCATGTCGAGGTTGTCGCTGACGCCGATCCGGCCCGACAGGTCGAAGTAGTTGGCGGCCTTGATACGCCCGAAGTTCACTTCCTTGCCCGCCAGCGCGCCAGAGGCGATCGTGCCCTCGAACGCGACCACACCTGGCTCGACCTTCATGGAGTCGATGTGGCGCCACAGCAGAGACACGTCGACGGAACCGAAGGTGAGCGTGGTGCGCTGGTTCCAGGTGAACTCCGGCTGGAGCGAACCCGGAGCCGAGTTCGGGCCGGCCGAACCCGGCGAGCCGCAGTTCTGGCCATAGAGACCCACGCACTCGCGCGCATCCGAAGCCGGCAGGGCACCACCGGCGCCCGGGAAGCCCGCGGGGATGAGCGAGCCCGGAACGATTGCGGTGAACTCGGAACGGTTCGTCCAGTTGCCCATGAAGCTCAGGTTCAACTTGGCGAAGCCGAGGTCGCGGCGGTAGTTGACGCTGACATCGATACCGTCGGTCAGGATACGACCCGAGTTTGAGAGCGGGAAGATGATGCCCTGCGTGGTCGATGGGTCGCCGTCCAGGCCGCCGGTGACCGGGTTGCGCCGGATCAACTGGCAGAGCGGGTTGGAGACGCTGGGCGCATCGAAGCACCCACCGACGATGTCACCCACGGTCGGCTGCGAAATCGCGTTCTTGATGCGAATGTGGTAGTAGTCGACGGTGATCGACAGGCCGGGCACGAAGGTCGGCTGGAATACGACGCCGAGGGTGTACGAGTCCGCCTTTTCCGGACGGATGTTGAGGCTGCCCGAAGTCGTACCGTTCGCCTGTGCCGAAGTCGGGTTGAGGATCAGCCCGATTGCTGCCGGCGGAGCGCCCTGCGCGATGCAGACGGGAGCCAGCGCCGGATTGGTGATCGGCCGGGTGCCCGAGCACGGATCCGAAGCAAGGTTGGTCAGCCCGGTGTTCGACGGAGCGAACAGTTCGTTGATGTTTGGTGCACGAACCGCGCGCTGGTAGTTGCCGCGCAGCTTCAGGCCTTCGACGGGCTCCCAGGTGCCGGCGCCCTTGTAGGTCGTGGTGTTGTAACCACTGCCGCCCTGCACGTTGTAGTGCGAGTAGCGCAGGCCGCCTTCGACGGTCAGGCTCTTGAAGAAGGGCCGATCGACGACGAGCGGAGCGATGACTTCGCCGAACGCTTCGTAGACCTGGTAGCCGCCACGGAAGTTCGGCACGGCGCCGCCAGCGCCACCGAGTTCGCCTGCCGTTTGCGACAGCGAGTCCGCGATTTGCTCCGCGCGATACTTGCGGAACTCGCCACCCAAGGCAAAACCGATCGGCTCATCGGCCCAGGGCGAGCTGGCGCCGCCGAAGTCGCCGCTGAGCAGTGCGCGGGCCTGTGCCAGCGAGGTCTTCTCTTCGGTTGTTGCCGACTGGGTCAGGTACGGCAGCTGCGCGGCCGTGATCGATCCGGCCTCTCCGAACAGGTTCACCGGAACGCAACCGGCGGCCGAGGAGCCCGCAGGTGCGCCGCCAAGGCAGGTCGTGGTGTTGGTTGCATAGGCCGCGGCGCGGGCACGCGAGGTCAGCACGTATCCGGTCTGCGTCTGGCGGTTCGACGATTCACCGTACGAACCCGAGAGGTCGAGGTTGATCGTCTCGGTGATGTCGATCTTAAGGCCGGCGCGGTAGTCGAAGATCTGCGTGGTGTAGTCGGACTGGCGCGGGCCGGCCTCGACGAAGCGGCGACCAACCGTTGTCAGCACCGTGCGGAAGTTCGGGTCTGCGGGGTTGGTGGCAGCCGCTGCGGCAGAGCATGCCGCCGCCGAAAGGGGGCCTTGCGGTGACACGCCGCCCGGATTGAAATTGGCGTTGAACAGGTTGTTGATCGGATCCTGGCCTGCCAGGAAGACGTTGCCGGCATTACAGAACTGCTGGCGCGCGGCGGCGGGCAGGTAAGGGTTGCTCAGCGGTACGACGACGCCGGAGCTGAACAGACCCGACGGCGCGATGATCGTGCTGACCTGGTTCTTCGAGAACAGGCCGCGCGTGTACAGCTTGATGTTGTCGGCAACGTCGTAGTGCGCCGCGCCGTAGATGTTGAAGCGCTCGAACGGGACCTGGAAGACGTTGAACGGATTGAAGTTGTAGCCGTCGCGCGAGGCCAGATAAGGCCGCAACGAGCCGGTCGCAGGCACGATGCTGTTGAAGGCGGTGCCGAGCGTGAAGCGGCCCGGTACGGTCGTGCCGGAACCGCCACGGCCACCCGACGTGGAGGTGTAGTTGTTCAGCGAATACTTGCGCTGACCCTGGTAGACCGGATCGGCGTTCTGGTAGCCGACCGACAGCACCGCGTTACCGCGGTCATCGTCGAAGTTGCCGCCGATGGTCAGGTCGATACGCGAGGTTTCGCCATCGCCGCGCTCGGTGATCTGCTCCGAAGCGTTCAGTTCGACGCCAGTGAAGTCAGAGCGGGTGATGAAGTTGATCACGCCCGAGACTGCGTCGGCGCCGTACGTCGTCGCAGCGCCACCCGTGAGGGTGTCGACGCGCTCGATCAGTGCGAGCGGGATGTTGTTGAGGTCGACGCGGCCGACCACGCCCGAAGGAGCGATGCGGTTGCCGTCGAGCAGCACCACGTTGCGGAAGTTGCCGAGGCCGCGAAGGTCGGCGAACGCCGCGCCGCCGTTGCCGTTGTTCACGGCCGAGCCGATGCTGGGGACCGCGCCCGGCAGGTCGCGCAGGACCTGCTCGGCGGTGTTCACCTGCCGCAGGTTGAGCTCTTCCTGACCGATGACGCTGACGGGGCTGGACGCGACGATGTTCGGGTTGCGGATCAGCGAGCCGGTGACGATGATCTCGCCGGTGCTGTTCTCACCGGCCGGCGGTGCGGCGTCGGCGCTGGAGGTGCCGGCCGCGGGAGCGGCAGGATCGCTGCTCTGGACGCCGGTCTTGGGCTGGCTGTCGGGATCGGCGGTCTGCGCCAGTGCGGGCGTGGCGATGAGGGCGGCGCTGACCAGCAACGAGGAGTTGAGCAGGCGCGCGCGATAACGAGTGTTCATATGTGCATGTCCCCTATTGGGGTCTTGCTCATGCAATGCGCAGGTCTTTTCGCCGGACCTGCGATGCTGAACCTTGACCCAATGGGAATGAGGCTAATTCACTTTCGCCGCATCGCAAACGAGATCACCCAAGCGATGCAATATTCTTGCGGCATGTCACACAGATGCCACAGGTCCATGTAGAGACTTGCCGATCTGGCCTATGCCGCGTAGCTCTTTGGCCACACACATCGGAGGGGCAGATGAAACGGCGGACTATCGCGGCGGCGTTGGCATTGGGTTTGTGCTCCTGCGAAGCCCACGCCCAGCAGCAAACCGCCAGCGCGCGCTTGCTGGACTCGTTCGCCAAGTGCCGCGCGATCGCCGTGGCCGAGGCGCGGGCCGCTTGCTTCGACACATCGGCGCGTGAGCTGGAAGCGGCGGTGAAGGCCAAGGACGTGACGATCGTGGATCGACAGGAGATCCGCTCGGCCCGGCGCTCGCTGTTCGGCTTCACCCTGCCACGCATCGGTCTGTTCGGCGGCGGCGATCGCGAGGAGGCGCGCGATGGCTCGGCCAAGTCCGAGTTCGAGGACATCAAGGAACTCAACACCACGATCGCTTCGGCACGGGTCGTCGCCAATGGCCGCGTCGAGTTGCGCCTGGCGGATGGTGGCGCGGTGTGGGTGACGACCGATCCGATGCCGTTCCCGCCCAAGCCCGGAGACAAGGTGCGCATCCGCAGCGGATCGCTGGGCAACTATTTCATCGCGGTGGACGGCCAGCGCTCGGTGCGGGGCATGCGCCTGCGCTGACCCGCAACTCAGGCGAGCAGGGCGGCGCCGGCGAGGACGCGTAGAACCGACGGCGCGTCGGACCCATGCGCCGCGATCCAGGCTTCGGCACTGGCAATCTCACCGGCAAGCCGGGGCAACAGTGCCTCGCTGCGTGCTCGCCGCGCCGCGCTATCGAACGCTTGCTCCGGGTTCTTCGAGTAGCGTGTGAACAGCGGTCCGCGCGTCATCTGCGCGATCGTCCCGTCGTCGAGCGGGATCGAGAACAGCGTCGCCGCGGCACGCAGCACGGGTTGAGGATCCTGGAAGAACAGTTCCGCGTCGAGACTGCGGCTGCGTGGATGCTGCTCGATGCTGGCGGCATAGGCGCGCATTTGCGCCAGCCACAGAGCGGCGGCGCGCTCGCCGTCCTGCAGGGCGGTCAAGTCGCCCAGGTGGCTGGCGAGCTGCTGCGTGACCCGGCGCAGCCAGGCGCGGTGATCGTCGCTGCGCAGGATCGCCAGCAGATAGTCGCTTAAGTTCAGGTAGAGAAACAATGCGGGTGCTTGCGGATAGAGCCCGCGCAGCTGCGGCAGGACGAAGTTCACCGGTACGTTCGCCTTGACCAGCGTCGGCAGGTCGGCCCGGTAGCGCTTGGATACGCTCGCCGCCGCCAGGGCGAGCACGCCGCCATCGCCGGCGATCGCGGCCTGGCGCAAGGCGAGGGGCTCGCGCAGGACAAGGTTGGTGTCCGGCGTGTCGAGCGCGCGTGCGAGCAGCGTCGATCCGCAATGGGCGACGTGGAAGATCCAGCCTGTTTCGGCTGCCTGTGGCACTCGGCCGGCGAACGTCGAGAGCGGGACCCGCATCGAACCGGAGCCTGCCGGCGAGATGCGCCCGTCGAGGAAGATCGACCGGTGATAGGCTGCGCGGTCCATCGGCACGAACACCGCCGCCGCGTCTTCGAAGGAGTGCAGGTAATGGTCCGGCGAGGCGAGGAGGTCAGCAAGTGTCAGGGCCATCGCGCTTGGGTATAGCATGCGGGGCCATCAGCGGCTACCTGCTGCCACTATGCCGACCGTAAGCCTGCCAGCGCCGGGGCGCCCTTATGTCCTGATCGAAGCGGATGGCACGCGTGACGTGCTTGCCTTGGAGCGTGACGAGATCGTTTCGCTCTACAAGGAACACGGTGCGCTGCTGCTGCGCGGCTTCGCCACCGACGTGGAAGCGTTCGGCCGGTTTGCGCGGCAGTTCTGTGCGACGTCCGTCGTCAACGAGAGTCCCGGCCGTCGCATGCTCGATGCGGAGCGCAACGTGCTCACGGTGGATGGCGGGACCGGCGCGTTCAACTTCCACCCGGAATTGTCGCGCGAGCCGTGGAAGCCGGACGCGGCCTTCTTCGGTTGCCTCTCGGCTCCGCTGGCTGGCGGGGCGACCACGATCTGCGACGGGGTCGAGCTGGTCCGCGCGCTGCCTGCCGAAGTGCGGCAAGGGCTCGAAGGTCGACGATTGCTCTACATCAAGCCGACCTGGCCGGGGCTGCTTGAGTTCTGGCTCGGCACACCCGATCCGACCGATGCGCAACTGCTGTCGCCGCCCGAAAACTGTCCTTATTTCTTCCGCAAGCTGCATGGCGAGATCGTCCGCCTGTTCACGCGGCCGGCGCTGCATCGGCCGATGTTCACCGACCAGCCTGCGTTCGGCAACTTCCTGCTGTTCGCGCGCTTCAACAACCGCCGTCCCGATTTCCCCCTGCTAGATGATGGCCGCCCGGTGCTGGAGGCCTGGCTCCAGGCGATCCGCGCGACGGCCGAGCGCGTCGGGGTGGCCATCGCCTGGCGCAAGGGTGACGTGCTGATGCTCGACAACACGCGCTTCATGCATGGGCGCACCGCAATCACCGAGCCCGGCGAGCGGCTGATCGCGACGTTCTTCGGCTACGTCGATTTCGCCGAGCGCGATCCCGAGGAGCCGCCGCAGCCCTTGTGGCGCCAGCGCGACTTCATGCCGCCCTTGCCGCCGGACTGGTGACGCGGCTGGTGATCGCGGTTGGTGATCGCGAGTGCGGCGCACGGCGGTCCTTTCGCAGATTGACCCTGCTTGTGGTGCGGCTTAATCGAGCGATTAAGAGGCGAGCGGGCGTGACGACGTGTCCGTGCGCCAGCCATACAGCAAGGGGTGACAGGCATGATTCTCGACAGCAGCGTAGCGGCGGTGGTCACGGGCGGCGCATCGGGCTTGGGCGCGGCGACGGCGCGGGCTCTGGCCGCCAAGGGCGTCAAGGTCGCCTTGTTCGATCTTAACGCCGAGGCGGGCGAGGCGATCGCAGCCGAGATCGGCGGCGTATTCTGCGAAGTCAACGTGACCGACGAAGCCAGTGTCGACGCCGGGTTCGAGAAGGCGCGCGCCGCGCATGGGCAGGAGCGGGTACTGGTGAACTGCGCCGGCATCGCGCCTGCCGCCAAGACCGTCGGTAAGAACCGCGAGACCGGCGCTCCCAGGGCTCACGACATGGCGCTGTTCGAGAAGGCCATCGCGATCAACCTGGTCGGCACGTTCCGCTGCATCTCCAAGGCGGCGGCCGGTATCGTCACGCTCGATCCGGTCGACGAAGCCGGTTCGCGCGGCGCGATCGTCAACACCGCGTCCGTGGCGGCGCAGGACGGGCAGATCGGCCAGGCGGCCTACGCGGCGTCCAAGGGCGGCGTGCTGGCGATGACGCTGCCGGTCGCGCGCGACCTGATGAACGACGGCATCCGCGTGAACACCATCCTGCCCGGCATCTTCGAAACGCCGATGATGGCCAGCATGCCGCAGCAGGTGCAGGACGCGCTTGCCGCGATGGTGCCGTTTCCCAAGCGCCTGGGCAAGGCCGAGGAGTATGCCAAGCTCGCGCTGTTCATGCTCGAGCACGACTACCTCAATGGCGAATCCGTCCGTCTCGACGGCGCGATCCGCCTGGGCCCCAAGTAAGCACGCCATGAAGCGGATCGGTGTCGAGGATGTCGCTCTGGCCGTGCCGCCCGGCGCGCGCGAGCACTTGCTCGACACTGCCAGCGCCATCATGCGCGACGGCGACATCGTCGACATTTCGTTGTCGGAGCTGTCGCTGCGGTCGGGGCTGAACTCGGCCCTGGTCAAATACTACTTCGGCAACAAGGCCGGTCTGCTGAAGGCGTTGCTCGACCGCGACTGGCAGGCGATCGTGCGCAGCGTCGACGCACTGGTCGCCAAGGGGGACATGGACCCGGAGGCGAAGCTGCGGCGGCATATCTCGAAGGTCATCGATACCTTCTACGCGGTCCCCTACCTCAACCGCCTGACCATGCGCATGGTGCGCGAAAGCGACGATGCCGAGGCACGGCGGATCGCCGACTGCTACCTCTCGCCGATCTATCGCGCCTACGAAGACCTGATCGGCGAGGGCGTGCGGGCGGGGGTGTTCCGCTCCGTCGATCCGCAGCTGTTCTACTTCACGGTAACCGGCGCGGTGGACCGCTTCTTCTCGACGCGCCTGGTGATGAAGTACTGCTTCGACCAGGACACCCTGACCGAGGAACTGCGCGACCGATATCGCGAGCATACGATCGACATCATCATGGCGGGTATATTGGCGCGCTGAAACGGCGGGCCGTCTTCTGCAGCTGGGACCAACAACTTCGACATCCCCGCTTTCGCGGGGATGTCGAAGGCTTGGGTTGTGCCGGGGGAGGGGAGAAGGAGCCTCAGTTCCCCGCCGGTCCGCCGCCGGAGAAGGCATCGGCGATCGAGCAGGCCGCCGGGCCGAGGATGACCACGAACAGCACCGGCAGGATGAACAGGATCAGCGGCACGGTCATGATCGCGGGAAGGCGCGCAGCCTTTTCCTCGGCGCGCATCATGCGCTCGTTGCGGAATTCGGCCGAGAGCACGCGCAGGGCGGACGCCAGCGGCGTGCCGTAGCGCTCGGTCTGGATCATGGTGGTGACCACGCCGCGCACGGAGTCGAGGTCGACACGATAGGCGAGGTTCTCGAATGCGGTGCGGCGGTCTGTCAGGAACGCCAGCTCGATCGAGGTAAGCGAAAACTCGTCGCCCAGTTCGGGATAGGCGCGGCCCAGCTCGCGGGCGACGCGCTCGAACGCGGCATCGACGGTGAGGCCCGCCTCGGCGCAAATCACCAGCAGGTCGAGCGCGTCGGGCAGGCCCTTGCGGATCGCGTCGGTGCGCTTGGAGATCATGTTTTGCAGGAAGATGTCGGGGCCCTTGTAGCCCAGGCCCACGGCCGCGGCGAAGGCCATGAAGCGCTTGAAGCTGCTCCACTCGGGCCAGTACTCGACCCAATAAACCAATGCGCCGACGATCGTGCCCAGCACGATGGGCGCTACCAGCCGCGCGAAGATGACGGCGACCGCGTATTCCTTCTTGCGCACGCCGGCCTGGAACAGCTTCTGCTGCACCGCCTTGATCTGGCTGTCCTGCAGCATGCGGAACTTGCCCAGCACCTGCGTCAGGTTGTCGGTGTGCTGGTTGCGGCGCACCACGCTCTGCCGTTTGCGCGGGGCGACGGCGATGCCGGCCTTGAGCTGCTCGCGCCGCTCGGTAAGCGCCTTGACCCGCTTGCTCATCGGATCGCGCACCGTGATCGCGGCGTAGATCGCCAGGATCACCGCGCCGGCGGCGACAGCGACCAGGATCGTGCCGACGAACAGCACGTCGAAGCCGAGGATAGTGGGACCGGCGGGTTGGGCTAGCATGGCGTGGTGACTTTCCCGCTCAGATCTCGAAGCTGACCATCTTGGCCATGATGAAGGCGCCGATGCTCATCCACACCAGGCCACCCAGTCCCGCGACCATCAGCCGCTCGTCCAGGAAGAACTTGCCGATGTAGCCCGAGTTGACCCAGTAGATCATGGCGAAGACGATGAAGGGCAGTGAGCCGACGATGTAGGCGGAAGCCTTCGATTCAGAGCTCATCGCGCGGATCTTCAGCTTCATCTGCGCGCGCTTGCGCAGCACGTCGGACAGGTTCGCCAGCGTCTCGGCCAGGTTGCCGCCGGTTTCGCGCTGAATGGCGAGCGTGATGCAGAAGAAGCTGAATTCGGCCATGTCGAGCCGGTTGGCGGTGTCCTGGAGCGCGTCCTCCATCGACTTGCCGATCTTGATTCGCTCGGTGATGAGCTTGAACTCCTCGCCGACCGGGCCAGGCACTTCGTTGGCGACGATGCCCAGCGTTTCGGAAACCGGCAGGCCGGACCTCAGCCCGCGCACCAGCAGGTCGATGGCGTCCGCGAACTTGACGGTGAACTGGGTGTTGCGCTTCTTGATGAGGTAGTTGACCACGACGTGCGGCAAGCCGGCACCGGCGAAGACGCCGACCACCAGCGCCAGCAACGGCGCGCCCGACTTCAGGAACACCAGCAGACCGACCAGCGCGAACAGGCCGAAGGACGTCCAGACATACTGCTGCAGCGTCCAGCCCTTGCCGGTACGATGCAGGCGCAACGCCAGCGCCTCGATGCGCGAGCTCGATCCTGCGACCTGGTAGGTCCTGGGCCGGCGCGCGGCGACGGCCTTGCGCATCTGCATCTCGACCCGCTCGACCGCATTGTCCGAATGGCGGAAGCGGACCTGCTTCAGCCGGCGCGTCGACTCCTTCTTGGGCGAGGGGCCTGCGAACGCCGCCCACACCATCGCCACCGCGCCGGTCAGGCCGAGCACGATCAGCAGGAGCTGGAGGAGGTTCATGGGCAGGTTCGCCTTTCAGTTCAGGTCGGGTGCGCGTCGACGGGGCTCAGCGGCCGGCCTTGGCCTTGGCCTTGGGCTTGGGTGCGGCATCCGCCTTGTCCTTCTTGCCCAGCATGGTCTTGAAATCGAACTTGCTGAGCAGCGCTTTCTTGGGTGCGGCCTTGTCGGTGTTCTCGCTCGCGCCGACCACCAGCTGCGCCAGTTCGCGCATCGCGGTGCCCGCCTTGCTGGCGCGGTTGGCGTGGACGAAAGTCTGCCCCAGCTTCGCGGCGTTGCTCGACGCCTTGATGTCATAGGGGATCGAGAGGTTCAGCTTGCGCTCGATCGAGGCCTCGAAGTCGGCGCGGGTGATCTCGGAGAATGCGGCCTGGACCTTGTTGGCGGCGACGATCACTTGCGCATGCGGCGCGTTCGACTTGAGCCAGGAGAGCAGGCGGATCGAATCACGCGCCGAGGCGAGCGTCATTTCGGTCGCCAGCACCACCACGTTCACGTCGGCAAGCAGCATCGGAAAGTTGACCAGCATCGAGCGCGGCAGGTCGATCACTGTCATGTCGAAGGCGGAGCGGAACTCCTCTTCCAGCTGCAGGAAGGCGCCGCCGTCCGTCAGGAGCGGGGTGTGGATCGGCGCCTCGGCCGAGAGCAGCGCGAGGTTGTCGTTGGCGCGGATCATCGCGCGCTCGATGAACAGGCCGTCGATGCGGCTGGGGTTCTCGATCGCGTCGGTGAGGCCGCGGCCAGGCTCCAGGTCCAGGCTGAGCGCGCCGGTGCCGAAGTGAATGTCGAGGTCGAGCAGCGCGGTTGAGAGCTTGTCCTCGGCGCTGAACAGCCAGGCCAGCGAAGTCGCGATGGTCGAGGCGCCGACGCCGCCGCGGGTGCCGACCACTGCCGTCGAGACGTGGCGCTTCTCGCCGCCGGTGTCGACGACCTTGGGTGTGGAGAACGCCGTCTGCGCCTCGATCAGCGCGTCGCGAACGGCGGCCGGCGACAGCGGCTTGAGCAGATAGTCATGGATGCCGCTGGAGATGAGGTCGCGATACAGGCGCACGTCGTTGACCTGACCGACCGCAAGCACCACCGTGCCGGGCTCGCACACCTCGGCCAGCGCATTGATGTCGTTCAGCGGATCGCCGCTTTCCGACAGATCGACCATCAGGATGTTGGGGCTCGCGGCGATGGAGAGCGACTGCACGGCGCTGCGCAGGCCGCCCTTGCCGCACTTCTCCGGTTGCCAGCCCAGCTCCATGGCGATCGGGCGCAGCACGTCGAGCGAGGCATCGTCGCACAGGTATGCGGCGAAGGGATCACGCGCGCCGGCTTTCCAGGGTGCGTTCATGCTCAGTTCCCCTTGGTGCTGCTGGACTTGAGGTCCGCCGATCCGGTCGGCGTCTTGGCACGATAGGCACTGATCGCCTTGTTCGAGCTCATGATCGTGGTGTCGCCCTGCGACCCGTCGCCCTTCACCAGATGCTCGGGATTGGCGATCATCGCGGCCAGGTTGCTGTTGGTGGCGCAGCCGTAGTTACGCGAGAGACCGTTCTTGAAGTTCGCGTCTGAGTGCCCGCTCCAGTCGGGGCAGCCATGGACCACCGCCTTGCCGCGGGTGACGACGACACGGGTGGTGCCCGCTTCGACGAAGCCGGTGCTGACTGGAACCGTGTCGCTCAGGTCCAGGCTGTAGCGTGCCGCCAGCGCTGCGATCGTGCCGCGCGTCTCGGGGCTTTGCATCGGGTCCTGGACCGAGATCGCATCGCCATAGCGAAGACCCAGTTCCTCGAACCAGCCGGCAAGGCGCTGCTGCTCGGGGTAGGAGAGGCCGCCGTTGCCGGTGGCGAGATCGAGAGTGTAGTTCACCCGCTCGACCACGGGTTCGTGGACCGAGTTCATCGAGCTGTTGGTGGGCATGCCGGTGCAGCCGGCGAGCGAGGCGCCGAGTGCGAGGGCGGCGATGGAGAGGATGCGGTGCTTCATCGTCGATCCCTTCAGAACTTGGTGGCGAAGCCGGGGGCGGCATCGGCTGCGGCGGAGCGCTTGCCTGACTTGCCCTTCTTGCCCTCGGCGGCGGGCAAGGAACTGGCGGCGCCGAGGTCAGGACCTGTCGACACCGGAGCAGCGGTGGGTCGCGAACGGTCGGCCTTGCTGCCCACCGAACCGTCGGTTTCCATGTTGCCCAGGATGCGCTGCAGATCGTTGGGCGCGTTGAAGCCGTCGGTCGGCAGGGCGATCTGATTGCCGTCCACCGGGTTCACCAGGTACGGCGTCACCACGATCACCAGCTCGGTCTCGCCGCGGCGATAGCTGGTGGAGCGGAACAGCGAGCCCAGGATCGGCAGGTCGCCCGCGCCGGGCAGCTTCTGGATGGTGTTCTGCGAATTGTTGCTCAGCAGTCCGGCGATCATGAAGCTTTGGCCCGAACCCAGTTCCACGGTCGTCTCGGTGCGGCGCACGGTGATGCCCGGGATTGAGTAGCCGTTCAGCACCACCGAGCCTTGCGTGGTCAGCTCCGAGACTTCGGGGCGGACGCGCAGCGAAATGCGGCCGTTGGACAGCACGGTGGGCGTGTAGGCGAGGCTGACGCCGTACTTCTTGAATTCTACCGATGTGGCGCCCAGGCCCTGAGAAATCGGGATCGGGTATTCGCCGCCTGCCAGGAAGTCGGCGGTCTCGCCGGAAAGGGCGGTCAGATTAGGCTGCGCGAGCGTGGTGACGAGGCCAATGTTCTCACCCGCATCGAGCGTGCCCAGAATGTTGAGGCCGAACAGCTTGCCCAAACCTGCAATCGACGTGAGGCCTTCAACGCGGCTCACCGCTGTGCCCGGTATGGTCGTGACGATCTGGCCGGTGGCAGGATCTCGTATAGTAGTCGTGACAGTTTGGCCCATGCCCAGAGCGGAGAAACGCTCAGCGTTGAAAGGGCCAGTCGGGCGGCCTTGCCCGATGCCGAACTTGAACCCGCCGGTGCCATCCAGGGTCGACAGGTTTGAATTCAGCTGCTTGACCAGCGAGCGGCTCACCTCGGCGAAGCGCACCTGCAGGTTCACCTGCAGCGGCGTCGCGGTGCGTACGCGGCTGATGACGTTGGCGTCCTTGCCGACATAGGCCTGAACCAGGCGCTCGGCTTCCGCACCATCCTCGGGCGACTTGACCGTGCCCGTCAGCAGGAAGGTGTTGGAGCCCATCGTCGAGACGCCGATCTTCGCATCCGGCATGGCCAGGCGCAGCATCGAATCGACGCTGTCGAGGTTGGAGCCGACCCGCACGTTGGCCGACCACACCACATCGCCCTTGGCGTTGCTGGCGTAGACGGTGGTGAGGCCGCCGCCCTTGCCGAACACGTAGAGCTGGCGCTGCGACTTCACCTGCACGTCGGCAACGGCATCGTTGGAGACGAACACGTCGGCCATGTTGCCGGGCAGGCTGACGAGCTGGCCAGAGCCGATCGACAAAGTGATGTCCTGCGCCGGGCGGATCAAAGCCTGCGCGGCGGCGGGAGCGGCGGGCAACAGCGCCAGGGGCGCGGCGGCACATGCGGCGAACAGCGCGGTCCTGAGAAGACGGAAGGTCATGGCGTTACCCTTCTGGGCGGAATGAGGCTGGTTGAGGCGGCGCATTTACTTGCCCGCCGCTTCGGCAGTGGTGGTCTTGCCACGGGTGACGCGCACCATGGGACCGGACGGACGCGGGACATAAGCAGCCGCAGGTGCGCCGGGTGCAGCCGGAGCCGCCATCATCGGCGCCGCCGCAGGTGCTGCCGACGAAGGCGGCACGTAGCGCGAGGGTTGGAAGCGCGAGACATCGCCGCCGGTCACGAACGTCGTGCTGCCTTCGATCGGGTGGTTCATCGCCTGACGCATGAGCTGGTCTTCCTGCTCCTTCGTGGCGCCTTCGGGCACCTTCAGGTCGCCGCTGGCGAGCACCCGCTCGAAGTCGGCCTGGTTGTCCGCCAGCGGACGCAGGCTGAGGCTCAGCTGGCCGACCGTCTCGGCAACGGAAATCTTCTCGGCAATGCGCGGGGTGACTTCGAGAGTGACGGTGCGCGAGGTCTTCACCACGCTCTTGCCCTCGACGATCTCGCTCGCGGTGGCCTGGTCGGTGGCAAGGACGCGCACGTTGCGCAGGATCGTCTCGGCCGCCTTCAGCTCCTGATCGGCGCCGCTCTTGACCGACTGCGTGAGCATGAGATCGACCCGGTCGCCCGGGAACACGAAGCCGCCCACGCCCGAGGTATCGGACACGGGGATGGTGATCGCGCGCATGCCCGGCCCGAGCGCGGCGGCGAGGAAGCCGCGGTCACCGGGAGCGACGAGCGCACCCTGCGTCAGCGGCTGGCCGGCGGGGACGGGATAGCGGACCACGGTGCCCAGCAGCTTGCTCATGTCGGCCTGGCCGTTGAGGAAGTAGGCGTCCTGCACCAGCTCCTTGGGCCAGTCCTGGAACGAGACCGAATCAGCGGTGATGATCGTGCCCGTCGGCAGCGCACGCTGTGCCACCAGGACCTTGGGACCGACCGGCGCCACCGGCACCGCTTCCGCAGTGGGCGCAACACCGCCGCCCGAGAAGACGGACCGGGCCGCGAAGGCGGTGGTCACTGCGATGAGCAGCGCTGCGACGAGCAGCAGCAGCTTCTTCTTATCCATGGCTTGGCAGCCCCCTGAAGATCCCCGAGTTGATCCGTGCTACTTGGGGCAAATTGGTAAAGATCGGGTTCACTGTGGCTCTTATTCTTACAGTGCCGTCACGATCGGGCTCGAGATCATGCCTTGAAACAGGACCCAGAGCCCCGCGGCAGAGATCGCGACGCCGTAAGGTATCGGAATCGCGCCACGTTGGCGGCGGAAGATGTGGCTGAGGCCGGTGGCGAACAGCGCCAGGGCCAACAGGCCGACGATCGCCAGCAGCACTCCGGGCAAAGGCGCGGTAACCTTGCCGAGCGTGTCCAAGGCGACCAGTGGCTGACCGGTCGCGGCCGTGAAAGTCACCGCGCAGGCGCCAAGCACCCAGGCGCTCGCCGCGAGGGTCGCGAGTGCATTTCGCACCGTCTCGCGCGGGGCGCAGGTCATGTTGCCGACTGCCATCGCCACCGATGCCGCGCCGCCGATCAGGCCCATGATCACGATCAGCTGCACGAAGCTGCCGGGCACGAACCATAAGGCCAGCGCGCTCAGCAGCTTGACGTCGCCGCCCCCCATCTGGCGCATGGCATAGAGGGCGCAGGCCGCCACGAAGGTGAACAGCGCCAGCACCAGCTGGAAGGCGATCGCCGCCCAGTCGAGCCCGGCGGCCAGCCAATACAGCGGCGCGGCGAGCGCGATGGCCAGGTTGAGCCAGTTGTCGATTTCGCGCCGACGCAAGTCGGTCGCCGCCGCGACCAGCAGCGCGGTTGCCAACGCCGCCAGCAGTGCGTACGAAATCGGCCCGCCCGCCATATCGATAAAGGTCCCGGTCACGGGGCAGCGCATTAGCGAACATGACTTACCGAACAGTAACCAAGCCATTTCGCTCGCCCCCTTGGCGACGGGTTGCCGCGCGGTGAGCACGCGCGACGATCCCGCGCAGGCGGCAGCCGAGTACGACGGCCGCTCGATCCCGGCGCACGCGCGGGAGGAAACCTGGCGCGCGCCGGACGGTCACGTCATCCGCCGCATCGACTGGCCGCAGACCGGCCGGCCACGCGGCGCCATCCTGTTCGCGCCCGGCCGTGCGGACTTTTACGAAAAGCACTTGCCCGTGCTGCACGGCTGGCATGCGGCAGGCTGGCACGTCACCTCCCTCGACTGGCGGGGGCAGGCGCTCTCCGGGCGACTGGGAGCCGATCCGACGACCGGCCATGTCGACGACTTCGCGCCGTGGCTCGCCGACTTCGAGGCGTTCTGGGCCGAGTGGTGCGCCAGCGTGCCCGGTCCGCATGTCGCGATCGGCCATTCGATGGGTGGGCATCTCCTGCTGCGCGCACTTGCCGAGCAGCGCGTGCATCCGCAAGCCGCGGTGCTGGTCGCGCCGATGCTGGGGCTCAATCCTGGCTGGGCGCCTGCCGCCGTGCTCCATCCGCTCGGTCGGGTGATCGCCGGGGTGCGCGGACGGACGACGCCTGCCTGGAAGTGGCAGCGCGGGCCCTTGCCGCTCTCCAACATGCGGATGCAGATCCTGACGCACGACGAGGTGCGCTTCCAGGATGAGGACTGGTGGTACGAGCAGCGCCCCGAGCTACCCCTAGGTCCCCCGAGCTGGGGCTGGATCGTCGCCGCGCTGGCCTCCATCCGCGCGCTGGAGAAGCCCGGCCGGCTGGAGCGCGTCGACACCCCCGTGCTCCTGCTGGGCAGCACCGCCGACCGCCTGGTCTCCTGGCGCGCCATACGCCGTGCCGCCGCGCGCCTGCCCCGCGCCGAACTGGTGACCTTCGGCGACGAGGCGCGGCACGAGATCCTGCGCGAGTCGCTTCCCGTGCGCACGCGTGCTCTGAACGCCATCGCCGAGTTCCTCGACCGCGAGGCGCCGGCGCAGCCATGACCGAGCGCTTCGACATCGTCGTGGTCGGAGCCGGCATGGCCGGTGCCTCGCTAGCCGCCGAACTTGCCCCGCGCGCCAGTGTCCTCGTGCTGGAGGCGGAGGAGCGCCCCGGTTACCACACCACCGGCCGCTCGGCCGCGTTCTGGACCGAGAGCTACGGCGGCCCCGGCGTGCAGCCTTTGACTGCCGCTTCGGGCCCGCCACTCAAGGCGCTCGGCATGCTGACCCCGCGCCAGGCGCTGACGATCGGCACCTCCGACCAGATCGCCGAAGTCGAGCGTTTCGCCGAGACGTTTGCCGGCATCGGCGTCGAAGTGCACCGGCTCTACCGCACCGAACTGGAAGCCCGCATTCCCGGCCTCAAGCCGGCGTGGACCCACGGCGTGCTGGAACCCAGCTGCAGCGACATAGACGTTGCCGCACTCCACCAGCACTACCTCGCTAACTTGCGGGAGGGTGGGGCGCAGCTGTGGTGCCGGGCCGGGCTGGCAGCCGCCACGCGCGCGGCTTCGGGATGGATGCTGACGCTGGGCGACGGTCGATCCGTGACATGCGAGGTCCTCGTCGATGCCGCGGGGGCCTGGGCCGACCCGGTCGCGCAACTCGCCGGCGCCAGGCCGCTCGGCATCGCCCCCTTGCGCCGCACTATCGCGCAACTGCGTGTCGCGCCCTTCGTGCCGGCGAGCCTGCCGCTCGTCCTCGACATCGCCGGGCGCTTCTACTTCAAGCCCGACGCCGGCCGCCTCTGGCTCAGCCCACACGACGAAACTCCCAGCGTTCCGTGCGACGCCGCGCCCGAGGAGATCGACGTCGCCCTCGCCATCGAGCGCCTGGAGAGCGTGGTCGACTGGACCGTGGAGCACGTCGAACACCGCTGGGCCGGCCTGCGCAGCTTCGCGCCCGACCGGCTGCCGGTCTACGGCTTTGACCCCGCAGTTGCCGGCTTCTTCTGGTTCGCCGGCCAAGGCGGCTTCGGCATCCAGACCGCGCCCGCTGCGGCGCGGTTGGCGGCGGGGCTGGTCTTGGGGGAAGTGTGGGGGGAGGTGGATCCGGTGCCGTTCGCGCCTTTGAGGTTTGGCGGCTGAGTCCCGGATTTCTACTCGTCTTGGCAGAAGCGTACCGTCTGCTTGCGCCCACTTGCGGACTCGCCTGATACAACTGAGCCAGTCTAAAGCCGACGTTCGTTCACCTCTAACTGGCATGTTCTCGGCGAGGGGGAGATCACAGGTAGACTCAGTATGAAGTCTTTCGTCTCCGTTGCCATAACAAAGCGAAGCCGAGGAAGATAGTGCTCACAAAAACTGCGAAAACTAAATAGAATTGGCGGATCGGACTGGCAGCTTCAGCTTCAACGAGGCCATGTTTTTTCCAGATTCTAACGGTCTGCTCTGATTCGAATCCATCAAAGGATTTTTCAGTTATTTTTTGAGCCCAAACGCCCCCAGAAAATGGGGTAATGTCACCATAGCAACTAGAGCCGCCCGGCAAATCTACAATCTGAAACAGCGAGGCGCGACCTTTGTAAGCCTTCAATACTAACAGTTTCCCACCACCGTCATAGTCGTGCCTCCCAAGGAGAATGCCTTCATAGACGCTATCCGCTTCGCGAAAATGGTCCAAGGCCCCCTGTTCGACTTGGGCTACGGTGGGGATGTAAGCCGCAGGTTCGCAAGCAACAGCGGGTTGCTTGATGAAGATCGTCGCGCCAGCGAGGACGACGAAGCCAAACCGAATTTGTATCATTACGTCAGATCAGCACAATCAACTGATTTCTACAACGGGGGTGAACATTCACGATCCGCGCAGACTCAAGGCGGTATGATGCCGACTTCCTCCAAAAGCCGCCTGTCCGGTTTTCACCCAAATCGGACGTCACCCTGAACTTGTTCCAGGCTCTATTTCGCCAGTGGCTCGATCCGGTCAGCGGCAAACCGCAAGCTTAGTCTACATCTGTCATCTTGGAAGCCGGCGGCACGATGGATTGTGAGATCAGTCTAGGGTCAGGACTCATTGATCAGAGCCAGAAGCAGAAAGTAGCGGCGATGGTGATGGCGGACATGAGGGTGTGCGCGCAGCGGTCGTAACGGGTGGCGATGCGTCGCCAGTCCTTGAGGCGGGCAAACAGGTTCTCGATCTTGTGGCGCTGGCGGTAGAGCTGTTTATCGTAGGCGTGCTGAACCTTGCGGTTGGCAGTCGGCGGGATGCAGGGGGTGATACCGCGCACGACAAGAGCCTGGCGGAACCAGTCGCTGTCGTAGCCCTTGTCAGCCAGCAATTCCTTCGCCTGGGGCAGCTGCGACAGCAGCAAGGCCGCGCCCCTGTGATCGCTCATCTGCCCTTCGGTGAGCAGCATGACGATGGGCCGCCCCTGCCCATCGCAAACCGTGTGCAGTTTGGAGTTCAGCCCACCCTTGGTGCGCCCGATACATCGGGAAAGAGCCCCCCTTTTAGGAGGCTGGATGCCGTGCGGTGGGCCTTGAGGTGCGTTGCGTCGATCATGATCCGGTCGGGCTCGCCGGCACCGCCAGCAAGTTCGGCAAATATCCGGTTGAACACCCCGAGCCTGCTCCAACGGACGAACCGATTGTAGATCGTCTTGTGCGGCCCATACCCTTTGGGGGCGTCCCGCCACATCAGCCCATGCTTGATGACGTAGACGATGCCCGAGATGATCCGGCGGTCATCGACCCGCGGAATGCCGTGAGACAGCGGGAAAAACGGTGCGATCCGGCGCATCTGCGCCTCATTCAGCAGAAACGGAACATCCATGACCAGCGCCTCCTCGACGCCAATCTTGAATCAACCAATCGCAGCCTGCGCAAGCAATTTAATAGGTCCTGACCCTAGAATGACGGAACGCCGAACACCGCCTATTTCTCACTCAGACCCACGCACCTCCCCTATTGAACCATCGCGCGCAATCCGCCGCCCGCCCACCGCATGCCAGGCCAGCAGCACCGGCTCGAGCAGGGCCATGCCGATGAGGATGCTGGCGAGCCGCTGCACGCCGGGGCGGATCTCGGCGGCGGCGTAGCTGTCGGGGACGAGGACGACGAGGATCGCCAGGGTGAACTGCAGCCCGATGTAGGGCGCGCGGGTGCTGCCGTTTTCCATGTGCCGGCCGATGAGTATGCCCGCGACCGTGCCGGCCACCAGCACCGGCACGGAGCCGTCGGCGACGAGCAGCACCGTCAAGGCAAGCGCGCTGCCGCTCAGGCAGCCGATGGCGCGGTGGAGGAGGCGGCGGCTCACCGGCGCCAGCCCGCCCGAGGCCAAGCCGGTCACCGGCACGATCATCACCGCCATGATCGTCACGCCGGCTTGCGCCAGTTCTGGGATGCCCGCGAGATCGTGGAGCAAAGGCAGCAGTGCCAGCGTAACCCCCGCCTGAGCCGCATGGCGGGCGGCAGCGGGATGCCAGTACATGCGGCTCGGCGTTTCGATCGGTGCCGCGCTTGCCATGCCGCGCGTGAACAGGCCCACGGAGAGGCTGACGGCGACGCAGGCGATCGTGCCGGCGACCACCTCCAGCAGCCGCGTCTGCGCGAACGCGTAGGTGTCGAGCGTGGGATGCTCCAGCTTGTCGAGCAGAATCATTTCGAATGTCAGGCCGACCAGCAGCCAGGCGTAGGCGCGCCGCGCGGTCAGCATGCCATAGAGACTGACCGTTCCCACCAGGGCGGCGCTCGCCATGGCCATCGGCAGCGAGCGCGCGGCGAGCGGCACCAGGGCAAGGGCCAGTGCGGCGCCGCACCCGGTGCCGACGATCCGCAGCACCCCGCGCAGCGTCGTCTCGCGCGCATCCCCCTTCATCAGCACGAAGGCGGTGAAGGCGGCCCAGGCCACCATGCGCGCGCCGATCCAGTGGGCGAGCACGATCGCCAGCATGACGGAGGCGATGCAGGCCCACTCGTCCACCATGCGCGGGCCGGGCGTCACCAGTGCGCGCGCCTCGGCGGCGAGCTGGCGAGGCAGGGCTCTCAGGTCGAGCGGCAAGAAGCTTTCAGCGGCCACCGGCGGCAAGGGCGGCATCGCTGGCGAGCTTGTCCGCGCGCTCGTTCTCGACATGGCCGTCGTGGCCGCGCACCCATTTCCAGCTGACCTTGTGGCGCAGGCAGGCGTCGATCAACTCGTGCCACAAGTCGGCATTGCGCACCGGCTGCTTGCTGGCGTTGATCCAGCCCTTCTTCTGCCAGCCGTGCACCCACTTGGTCATGCCGTCGATGACGTAGCGGCTATCGGTGCACACGACCACGTCGCACGGCTCGATCAGTGCATTGAGCGCGCGGATCACCGCGGTCATCTCCATGCGGTTGTTGGTGGTCTGCGCCTCGCCGCCCGACAGCTCCTTCTCGTGCTTGCCCATGCGCAGGATCGCGCCCCAGCCGCCGGGACCGGGGTTGCCCTTGCAGGCGCCGTCGGTGAAAATCTCCACTGTCTTCAAGGTCGGCCCATCATGCTCACGCGAAGAGCCCGGCATTGCAGTCCTGTGCGTAGAAGGCAAGCCTGCGGGCGAAGGCGAGCGGGTCCTTGGGGGTGACCAACGCGTCTGCCGGCGTGTTCGCCCAGTCGTAGGCGCGGGTCGCCAGGAAGCGCAGGGAGGCGGCGCGGGCGAGCAGGGGCAGGGCGGTGCGCTCGTCGGCCGAGAGCGGGCGCAGCGACTGATAGCCCTCCAGCAGCGCGGCCGAAAGCTGCGGCAGGAAGTGCCGCCCATCGGCGCTGAAGCACCATGCCGCATGAGTCACAGCGACGTCGTAGGCGGTCACGTCGACGCAGGCGAAGTAGAAGTCGATCAACCCGGTGACCTTGTCGCCCAGCATCAGCACGTTGTCGGGGAACAAGTCAGCATGGATGACGGAGTGCGGCAGGTGCGCAGGCCACTCGCTGGTGACCAGCGCCAGCTCGCGCTCGACCAGCTCGGGCAAGCCCGGATCGAGCGCCGCCAGCCCCTCGCGCCCGCAATCGCCGAGCAGCTGCTTCCAGGCATCGCGCCCCATGCCGTTGGCGCGCCGGCCGGGAAAGTCGCGACCGGCGAGGTGGACCTGCGCCAGGGCCTCGCCCACGGCGCGTGCCTGACCGGGCGTCGGCTCGCTGACCGAGACGCCGGGCAGGAACTCGATCAGAGCCAGCGCCTTTCCCTGGTGCAGGCGATAGGACGCGCCTTCGCGGTCGTGGATCGTGCGCGGCACCGGGCAGTCGCGCGCGGCGAGGTGATCGAGCAGGTCGAGGAAGAAGGGCAGGTCGCCGATCTCGGTCCGGCTCTCGTAGATGGTCAGGATGAAGCGCTTCGAGGCGTCGAAGCATTGCGTCTCGATCAGCCAGTTGCTGTTGGACACACCTTCGGCGATGCCCTTGGCCGAAACCAGCGTGCCGACATCGAACGCGGCGATGATGCGCGCCATCTCCTCGGCGCCGAGCCGCGTGTAGACTGCCATCCTCTGCTCCCCGGAGCGTTCAGTCGGCGAGCTGGCGCGGCAGCTTGAAGATCATCCGCTCGCGCGCGGTGACGATCTCCTCGGCGCTGACGTCACGCAGCTCGCGCAGGCGGGCCAGCACTTCCTCGACCAGCGCCTCGGGCGCGGAGGCGCCGGCGGTGATGCCCAGGGTCGCGACACCGTCGAGCCAGGCCGGGTCGATCTCGCTGGCGCGCTGGATCATGTGCGCGGGCTTGCCGCAGCGCTCCGCCACTTCGACCAGCCGCAGCGAGTTCGAGCTGTTGGGCGCACCGATCACCAGGACCATGTCGCTCTGCGGCGCGATCTCCTTGACCGCGGCCTGGCGGTTGGAGGTGGCGTAGCAGATATCCTCCGCCTTGGGGGCAACCACCTGCGGGAAGCGCGCCGTGATCGCCTCGATGATGGCGGCGGTGTCATCCACCGACAGCGTGGTCTGCGACAGGTACGAGAGCGGCACGTTCGGATCGACCGAAAGCGCCGCGACATCCTCGACCGTCTCGACCAGCGTCATCGAGCCTTCGGGTACCTGGCCGAAGGTGCCGATCACCTCCGGGTGGCCCGCATGGCCGATGAACAGGATGTGCCGGCCGGCCTCGATCTGGCGTTCTGCCTGGCGGTGGACCTTGCTGACCAGTGGGCAGGTGGCGTCCAGCCAGTCGAGCCCACGCGCGGTGGCCTCGGCGGGAACGGACTTGGGTACGCCATGCGCGCTGAAAATCACCGGCACGCCATCGGGCACTTCGTCGATCTCCTCGACGAAGACCGCACCCTTGGCCTTGAGGCTGTCCACCACGAACTTGTTGTGTACGATCTCGTGCCGCACGTAGACCGGCGCGCCGTAGCGCTGGATGGCGCGTTCGACGATCTCGATGGCGCGGTCGACTCCGGCGCAGAAGCCGCGCGGGGCGGCGATCAGCAAGTGCAGCGGCGCAAGGCGCGTCGAGCCTTGGGGCGAGGTCGCGGGAGCAGGAAAGGGCGCGTTCATCCTGCGGCCTCTAGCGCTTTGCCGCGCGCCTCGCTAGGGCAAGCGCATATTGGGTCCGTCGCTATTGGGCCCATCATGGCCGACCCAAGGATGCTTCGCATGATCGCACGCCGCTTGCCCGTTTCCGCCTTGCGCGCCGTTACCGTGGGCGCGCTCATGGTCGGAACCCTCGCAGGCTGCGCGAAGCGGGGCGACATCGTCGTCGACGAGGGCGTGGGCATCACCGCGATCCGCTCGCGCTGCCCCGCCGTCGGCATCCCGGATTATACCGGCGACGTCACTATGTTCCGCACGCCGGGCGACAAGACCGCTACCAACATCGATGTGGTCGCGACGATGACCAACGTGCGCACCCAGTGCAACGAGGAGCAAGGCGACAAGGTCTTCGCGACGGCGACCTTCGACGTGCTCGCCCGCCGATCGGACTCCGGGGCTGCGCGCCAGGTGACGATCCCCTTCTTCGTCTCGGTGCTGCAGGGCGGCAACACCGTCGCCAGCAAGCGCGTGGGCTCGGTGACGGTGAACTTCGCCGCCGGGCAGGAGCGCGCGCAGGCGCAGGGCACGGCCTCTGCCTACATCGACCGTGGTGCGGCGACCCTGCCCCAGGAGATCCGTGATCGCATCACCCGCAAGCGCAAGCCCGGGGACACCGACGCTGCCGTCGATCCGCTCGCCGACCCGCAGGTTCGCGCAGCCGTGGCGCGTGCCTCGTTCGAGCTGCTGGTCGGGTTCCAGCTCAATAACGACCAGCTTGCGTACAACGCGACGCGGTAATTGCGGGATGCGTTGGGGTGGCTGCCCTTTTCGCAGCGTGTTTACTCGCGCAAGGCGGTGAAGCCGACCGTTCTCTGAGTGCGATTTGACGAGAAGAAGCCGGCTGGCGTGCCAGTGTAGCGATGTGGCGCTTCGCTTCGCTGCGTTAAGCACGGCGAACCGGTCGCCTGTGCCCATTTGCCTTCATGGTGGACGCCTACTCGCCTCTCCGGCTTCGACATACGTCCACCAGGTCCACCGACGATACCGGTCTCCTTCGAGACAGCGCCACCGAGCATCGGGTGTATCGATCCATTAGGAGTTGCACCAAGGGGAAGTGCGTGGATGGCAAGTCGATTAACTTAACTTATACAGGTTGCGACTAGCAGTTCCTCCATGATCGAGGATGGTAAACGCAAGGGAAAGGTAAATGGTGCGGCACGGCCATGGGCCACCGCCGGCACGCTTTACTTCTTGCTCGCTGCTGCGACGATCCATTTCAGCAGCGACGGCCGCGACATCGCGACCTTCTGGCCTGCGAATGCCGTGCTGACCGCTATGCTGCTGCTGTCGCCACGATCGAAGTGGTGGCAGATCGTCGCCTCTGGCTTCGTGGCGAATGCCGCCGCGAACCTGGTGACGCGGGGATCGGTTGCGGGACCCTTGCTCTACGGCCTGTCGAACGTACTGGAAGTGCTGATCGTCTCGCTTGCGGTGGGAGGCAAGGGTCGCAGCACGGTAATCCTGAGCGCGCCGAGCACGCTGTTGCGCTTCGTCCTTGTCGCCGGTCTGCTGGCGCCGCTTGCCAGCGGCATTGTTGGCGCGGCCACTGCATACCTGCTTTTCGGGCAGGAGCTGGAGCGCGCTTTCGCAACATGGGTATTGAGCGACGCGCTGGGACTGCTGATCTTCACCCCGGTGTTCCTGGCGCTGTTTCGTGGCGATTTCTGCGACTGGTATCGATCGACATCACGATTGCGGCACGTGGAAGCATTAGCGCACCTTGCGGCAACGGCCAGCATCGCCACGCTGGTGTTCTTCGGTGCGCAGCGCCCGCTGCTGTTCCTGATCTACGCGCCGGTCATGTTCGTCACGTTCCGCGTCGGCCCCCTCGGCACCAAGGTCGCCGTCATGCTCGTTGCACTGATCGGCGCCGTCGCGACGATGCAAGGCTACGGACCGATCGTAATGCTCGAATCCGACACGATCGGACATGCGCATATGTTCCAGCTCTTCATCGCAGTGATGCTTTTGACATGCCTGCCGGTCGCCGCCGAAGTCTCGGCGCGTGCCCGCATGACGGCACAACTCGCGGAACGTGAAAGGGAGCTGTCGAAGCGCGCAGTCACCGACCCGTTGACGGGTGTGCTCAACCGCTCTGGTCTCGATGCGCTGACGGCGCCCGCTCCGAGCCGAGAAGCACCGATGTGTCTTGTCGCGCTCGATGTGGACCACTTCAAGCAGATCAACGATCGTTGGGGGCATGCCGGTGGTGATCGCGCACTCTCGCACCTGGCGGAGGTTCTCCGCTCCGTCCTGCGGCCTCACGATGTCGTCTGCCGCACGGGTGGCGACGAGTTCGTGCTGCTGCTGCCCGGCTTGGATATCGCGCGCGGCCAAGCGGTCTGCGCTCGTATTCTCAACGAGCTTCGCGGCCGCACCTTTTCCCCGGATGGCGTGAACCAGATCACCATCGCCTTGAGTTGCGGGGTCGCCGTCGCGCAATCCGGTGAAGGATACGAGGCCACTTTGCGCAGGGCGGACGACGCCTTGTACCGTGCCAAGGCGGCGGGTCGCAACGCGGTGAGGGCAGCCGCGTAACGGGCAGGACCATGCGGATCGGTCAGCGGCGTGGCCCTTTGCCGACTGACTTGCGGGAAGTCGGCAGTAGCGGCGTCGGCTCACCCCGTAACCGCGGGCCCGCATCCATGGCTTGCAGGTAAGATCGCGAAGGCCGAGTTCGTCTGTCCACCAGCGCCCAATCGCCCCGACCTTATAGAAACGCCCTTACGTCTTCCATGAAGCGGTCGAACTGGTCGTGGTGCAGCCAGTGGCCGGCGTTCTCGTACTCCTTCAGCGCGGCATCGGCGAAATGGTCCAGCCGGCCGTCGCTCGCCGGCGAGCTGGCGAAGCTGTCCTTGCCCCACAGCAGCAGGACCGGGCAGGTGATCGCGGCCCACAGCTTGGCCTTCTCCTCGAAGGGGATATCGCCGGTGCTCCACACGTTCAGGTAATTGTCGAACTTCCAGCTCCAGGTGCCATCCTCGTTGCGGGTGGCGCCGTGAACGGTGAGATGGCGGGCCTGATCGTCGGTGAGGAAGCTGTTCTCCGTCTTCATCCGTTCGTAGGCGTCGCGCAAGGTGGCGTAGCGGCGTGGGCTGCGACCGGCGGCGCGGCGCTTCTCGTCGATCCACTTGCGCAGGTGGTCGGCCGTACCACCGCCTTCGACCTCGCGCTGGACTTCGGGCGTCGGTCCCAAGCCCTCGATGTTGACCAGCTTGCGCACCTTCTCGGGATAGAGCCCTGTGAAGCGCGTCGCGATGTTGCCGCCCAGCGAGTGGCTGACGATCGTCACCTGGTCATAGCCAAGGGTGTGCACCAGCTGCGCGAAGTCGTAGACGAAGGCGTCCATGCCGTAGTGGCCTTCTGGCGACCAGTCGCTGTCACCGTGGCCGCGCAAATCGGGCGCGATGACGTGCCAATCATGGCGCAGCTCCTGCGCCACCCAGTCCCAGCTGCGGCAGTGGTCGCGCCCGCCGTGCTGCAGGATGAGCGGCGGCGCGTCCGGGTTGCCCCAGTCGACATAGTTGAGGCGCAGGCGCTGCGAGACGAAGCGGTTCGAGGTGGGGCCGGGGAAACTGTCCATGCCGTCTGGTACGGCCTGACGGTTACCGCAGCAACACCCGCAGCGCGGAGACGCCCTGCTGCTCAAGCCCGCCGGTCATGAAGGGCGCGGGCGCGGCCGGGTCGAGCCGCAGGTTCGGGAAGTGGTCGAGCAGGGCGTTGATGGCCCGATCGATCTCCACCCGCGCGACGTTCATGCCCAGGCAGCGGTGGGTGCCGAGCCCAAACGCCATGTTGGTCAGCTTGGGGCGTCTCATGTCGAAGGCGTCGGGACGGTCCCAGCGCGCCGGGTCGCGGTTGGCCGGGCCGAGGCCGAGTTCCAGCACCGAGCCTTCGGCGATATGGTGGCCGTAGAACTCGGTGTCCTTCATCACCATGCGGTAGAAGTAGGGCGCGGTCGGATTCCAGCGCAGGCCTTCCTCGATGGCATCATCGATCAGCGCGCGGTCCTGCTTCACCGCCTCGAGCTGGTCGCGGTGGGTCAGGAGGGCAAACAGGGTGATGCCCATCTGCCGCCAGGAGGTGCCGCCGCCCGCGACCATGACCAGCTTGGCATGGGTCATGATCTCGCGGTCGGTGAGGGGACGCGGCTCCTCGCCCGGTAGCATCAGCTTGGTGCCGAGCAGGAAGCTGATCAGGTCGTCCTGCGGCTCGGCGTGGCGGGCGCCGATCAGGGCGAGCAGGGTCTCCTCCACGATCCGCGCGTTGCGGATGCGCTCGTCCATGCTGATGTTGTGGCTGGAGCTGGTCGAATTGAGGTAGGCGTGGCGAAAGCGAAGAGCCTCGTCGCCGTTGAGACCGATGGCGGTGGTGATGGTGTAGACCGGGATACGCGCGCAATAATCGAGATTGAGATCGGCACGCTCGCTCTTGCCCATGCGCTCGATCAGGCGCTCGACGATCCCGTCGATGGTGCGCGTGCGCCACCAGCCGAGGGCCTCGGGCATCAGGAACTTGGGCTGGATGGTACGACGAAAACCGCGGTGCATCGGCGGGTCCATCTCCAGGATGCCCATGGTGCGCTCGCCGGCGGGGTTGGGATGGCCCTGGACGGTGTTGGAAAACGTGGCCGCATCGCGGAACGCCGCCTCGCAGGCCTCGTAGGTCAGCACGCTGTAATGCTGGCGGCCCTTGGCGTAGACGTGGCGATCGTGCTCGGGCAGGCCAAGGATTTCGCGCAGCTTGCCCTTGTGCACCGGTGCTTGCGCACGAAGCTGGTGGACGCGCGGCATGACGGTGCCGACATCGATGAAGTTGCCGACGGACTCGGCTTCCTTGCGGACATCGTAAAGCTCTTCGTAGAGCGGGTCGTCGGCGACGAGCACGTCGTCAAGCATGGTCGGGCTCTCCTGCGTTCCGCGCGATGGCGAGGCGTGCCTCGGCGGTCTCGTGCGGCAGGCGGCGCGACACGCGCCACAGGAAATACAGCGCGATCGGCACCAGGATCATGATGCTGAGCAGGCCCGCCGTCAGCGAACCGGTGAGCGCGCTGACCTTGCCGGCCCAGTAGGGGCCGGTGCCCGACGAGATCACGATCGCCACCAGCGAGTTGGAAGCCGCGGCCGATCCGCGCATGCGGGGCAGCACCAGGTCCTGCACCATCGCCGCCGTCGCGCCGCCCCACAGCGCGGAGAAGATGCCCAGGGTGAAGGCCGCGCCGATGAACACGGTGAAGTCCTTCACCAGCAGCATCGTCAGGATGCAGGGTACGCCGCCCAGCAAGCTGATGGCGGTGATGCCGATGGGCGCGCGTAGATCGCTGCGCTTCCACCTGTCGGTCGCCCAGCCGCCGAGCAGGACGCCGAGCACGCCGCCCGCGATGCTGGCCACGCCGAGCGATAGGCCAAGCTCGTGCGCAGGTATGGAGAACGTGCGCATCGCATAAGGCGCGGACCAGACGTGGACGGCGCCGCCGACGCAGGCGACCAGCGCGGTGGAGATTGTCGCCAGCAGGAACGTACGGTCTCCGAAGGTGAGGCGGTAGAGCGGCTTGTCTCGGTAGCTCTGGATCTGGCCCCACGTGACCACGGCATAGGCGCCGAGGCCGAACGCACCCCATTGCGCTGCATCGCCGGTCAGGTGGATCAGGATGGCGGCAGCGGCTGCGAGCAATGCCGCGATCAGGGCGTTCCACCCCAGCCCGCGCAGACCGGCGAGGCGCCAGACGGTGACCATGGTGAAGGGCGGGATCGCGGTGGCGAATTCGCCCAGCACGAAGCCGAGCTTGGACCCTTGCGCCTCGGTGGAGCGGACCGGCTCGCGGATTGCCAGGATCATGAAGGCAAGGGGAAGGCCCGGTAGCGCCACGGTGAACATCGCCGCCTTCCATGCCGCGAGATCGCACGCGCCGGCGATCGGCATGCCGGTGCACATGGTGTCCCAGTGTTCCAGGAAGTAGCCGCCCAGGAACAGCGCCAGCGCACCACCGGCGAATATGCCCGAGAGCAGGATCGACATGGCGATCGCGCGGCGCTGAGGGGGAAAGATGTCGGCCAGCAGAGAGTGCGAGCAGGGGTTGGCGACGGCCTCGCCGACGCCCACGCCGATGCGCGCGATCCCTAGCGTGGCGAAGCTTGCCGCCGCGCCGCCGAGCGCAGTCATGCTCGACCACAAGGCTAGGCCGAGCGCCATGACCTTCTTTCGCGGCAAGCCGTCGGAGATGCGCCCCATGGCGATCCCGACGACCGAGTAGAACACCGCGAACGCCGTCCCGAGCAGGAAGCCGAGGTCCGCATCGTCGAGCTTCAGGTCAGCCTTGATCGACTGCGCCAGGATCGAGACGATCTGCCGGTCCAGGTAGTTCAGGACGTTGGCGAGGGCGAGCACGCCCAGCGCGTAGTATGCGGCCATTCCGATCGTCGGCGCGCGCGCGCCGCTGGTCACGCCGCGCTCAACAATGCTCGCCACAGGCCACTCCCACCGCTGGCTTGAAACGTCGCCGGGTCCGGAGTCGATCGCTCCGGTACCCGGCGTGCTGTGTCCGACGCATCAGGAGATGCGCAGGAACTTCTTGGCGTTGTTACAGACGATATCCTGGATGTCCTTGTCGGGCACTCCGGCGAAGTCGCGCTTGATGATGGCGTGCGAGTTGGGGAACGTCGTCTCGGAGTGCGGGTAGTCCGACGACCACATGATGTTGCGGCCGCCCGGCTGGTCGCGCAGGAGAATGCCGGTACGATCCTGGATGAACGAGCCCCAGACGTTCTGGTCCATGTACCAGCTTGGCGGCTTGTCGATCACGCTCTCGGTCCAGTAGCGCTGCTTTTCCCAGGTGCGGTCGCAGTATTCGGCATACCAGGCGAACCAGCCCACGCCCGATTCCATCATGCCGATGCGCAGATCGGGGAAGCGATCGAAGATGCCGTTGAAGATGAATATCCCCATCGGCTCGGCCATGGCCAGCTTGCTCATCGGCATGTCGGGTAGGAAGTGCTGCTTTTCGCCGAAGCGGGGGACGCGGCCGCCGAGGTGGAAGGTGATCACCATGCCAAGATCGCTCAGCACCTTCCACAGCCTGTCGAACTCCGGCTGGTAGTACTGCAGCGCACCCTTGGGGTCGCCGGTCTGGGCCGAAACCTGTCCGGCCTTCATGTTCTTGATCTCGGACGTGGTCTTCCACGCTTCCGGGTTCTGCGGGAACGCGGGCAGTTGGACCATCTTGAAGCCCATCTTGGCGAGGCGCTTCACATGTTCGATCGTCTCGTCGATGTCGCGCATCGGCGAGTGTCCGACGGGGAACAGGCGGTGAGGCGCATTCGCGGCCCAGTCCATGACCCAGTTCGAGAAAGCCTCGAAGCTGGCGAGGTAAAGCTCGTTGTCCAGCGTGCCGAGCGGGCCGCCGCCGAACAGGATCGCCTGGTCGATGCCGTCGAGGTCCATGTCGGCAAGGCGCTTGTGGGGATCGTAGGTGTTGCGCTGCTCGGACAGGCGGCCCTTCATCTTGAAGTCCTTGCCCGTGCGGCCGGCCTGGTTGTTGATCATCATCACCGGGCGGCTGTGGCCCTCGAACACGATGTAGTCGGCATCCTCGCGCGCTTCGATCACGGGGGCACGCGCCTTGAGATGATTGGGAAGGTATTCCTTCCACATGTCGTGGGGCGGATCGATGTGGGCGTCGGCATCGAAGATCGGACCAAGGGTCCAATCTTTCTTGAGGGCGCTGCCGAATTTCGGATCAGCTTCGCTCATCTCCCAAACTCCATGTTCGTTATTGTGAATTCATTATCGCAGTTCTGAATGGAGTCGTCAAGCTTTGGTGTGGTGTGAACGGGCGTAAGTTCCTCCCCTGCAAGGGGAGGTGGCGCGCGCGGAGCGCGTGACGGAGGGGTGTAATCCTCTCGGCTGCGCACTCCGCTGGCGGTGACACCCCCCCGTCAGTCCTGCGGACTGCCACCTTCCCTTGCAGGGGAGGGTCTCAGAAGCGCCCCTCATTCCCGCCGCAGGATCATCGCGCCGTAACCGTAGCCCCCGTTCGAGACGATGCAGGTCTGCGCATCCGCCACCTGGCGTCCGCCACCGCGACCCCACAGCTGCACGGTCGCCTCGTGGATGTGGCCGTAGCCGTGGAACCGTCCCGCCGAGAGCTGCCCGCCCCCGGTGTTGAGAGGCAGTTCGCCGTCGATCGCGATGCGGCTGCCCCCTTCGACGAAGCGGCAGGCCTCACCCTTGGGCACAAGGCCGAGCGCCTCCATCCACATCCATACGTGGATCGAGAACCCATCGTAGATCTGCGCGCAGTCCATGTCGGCGGGCGTGAGATCGGTGCGCGACCACAGCATCTCGCCGGCGGTCGCCGCGGCAGGCAGGCAGGTGAAATCGCCCTCGTACTTGCCGACCCACAGTCCGCCGACGCCCATGCCGATGGACTCGAAACGAAGTGGCGGGTTCCTGAGGTACTTGGCGGCATCGACATGCGAGATCACGATCGCCGTCGACCCGTCGATGTGCGAGTCGCAGTCGAACAGCCGCAGCGGCGAGGAGATCACACGAGCCGCGAGGTAGTCATCCAGGCTGAGCGGCTTGCGGTAGATGGCGTTGGGATTGTGCGTGGCATTGGCGCGGTTGTTGACCGCGATGGCGCCGAGCTGCGCCTCGTTGGCGCCGTACTTCTCGAAGTAGGCCTGGGCGTAGAGCGCGAAGGTGTTGATCGGGGAGAGGGCGTTGTAGGGAATGCTCCAGGCGTGGTTGCCGTCCACCCGATTGCGGCCGGCGTTCATCAGCGTCGAGGCGCGCGAGAGCAGTCTTGCCTGCGCCTGCGCCACCGAACGGAACACCACGACGTGGCGGGCGAACCCGCAGGCGATCGCATTGATGGCGTTGAAGATCGGCGCCATGTGGCTGAAGCCTTCGGCCGAGGCGAGGATCCACTTGGGATCGATGCCGAGCACCGCTGCCGCCTCCGATGGGCTGACCGGCGCAATGCCGCCGCCTTCGGAGGACTTGCCCGGATACGTGGCGATCCCATCGATGTCGGAGGGCTTGAGCCCGGCGTCGGAGATCGCTTGCAGACAGGCATCGGCGGTCAGTTGCAGCGCGCTTCGGGAGGAAGGCCGGCCCACCTCGGACTGGCCGGCGCCGGTGATCGCGCACAGCTTTTCGGGGTAGGCACTCATGCGGCTTGCTCCGACGGCGCGAACATCGGCAGCCAGACGTCCTCGTGCTGCTCGAAGGTGACGCTGACCGGCATGCCGATGCGTACGGCATCAACCGCCGCCAGCACGTTGGTGAAGACGTAGAGTTCGGATTGCTCCTCCAGCTCTACCACCCCGAACACGAATGGCACCTCGAGCCCGGGCAACCAGCGCTCGTGGTTGATCGTGTAGCTCGCCAGGCGGCCGCGACCGGAAACCGGCTGCGGCGCTACGGCTTCGCTGCCGCACCTGGCGCAGCGCGGGAGAGGAGGATGCTGCCAGACATCACACTCCGTGCAGCGCTGGACCAGCATGCGGCCCTGCTCGCCCGCGGTCCAGAAGAAGGCGGTGTCGGGTTCGAGCAAGGGCAGCTTGCGAGCGGGGGGAGGGGCCGTCTCGCTCATCAGAACACGACGCCCTGTACCTTGAGGTCGATGATCGCGTCCTCGTCGTAGCCCAGGCTTTCCAGGATCGCATCGCTATGGGCGCCGAGTTCGGGCGAGCGGGTGGAGGTCATGGCCTGCTTGTCGAACAGCATCGGCACGCCCACCATCGGGATCGTGGTGCCGTCGCCATAGTCGACGTGCTTGACGTAGCCGTTGGCCTGCGCCTGCACGTCGTCCTTGAGCTCGCCGACGTTCTGCACGACATCCCATTGGCCGTCCTGCTGACGCAGAATCTCGCGCCATTCGGCGATCGTCCTGCTGGCGAACATGGCTTTCACTTCCGCGTAGCAGGCATCGCCGTGCTCGCGCCGCGCCTTGGCGTTGACGAAGCGCGGATCGTCGGCAAGGTCCGGTCGGCCGGCGACGTGCATGAGGGGCGCCCAGTATTTGTCCGCCTGCAGCATGCACAAGGACACGAAGCGGTCGTCGGCCGTGCGATAGGCGCCGACCAGCACGTTGTTCGGCTTGTCGGCGGGAGGCTTGGGAAACTTGTCGACGCCGTCCGCCGTCGCCTGGCAGATGTAGCGCTGCATCGACCACATCGCAGTGCCCAGCAGCGAGACGTCGACTTCGGATGGCTCGCCCGTCATTGCCCGCTTGGCGATGGCCGCACAGATGGCGCCCGTCAGCATCGAGCCCGACAGCGTATCGCCGAACGCCGGACCGGGAGGGCTGACCGGATGGTCTGCGCCTTCGTCGGTCAGCGAGGACGCAATGCCGCCGCGTGCCCAGAAGGTGATCGAATCGTAGCCGCCTTTCTCCATCTCCGGTCCGTTCGGACCGAGCGCGCTGCCGACGGCGTAGATGATCTTGGGAAAGCGCGCGCGGATGGCCTCGGCGTCGATCTGCATCGATCGACGCGCCGGCAGCAGCAGGTTCGTCAGGAACACGTCGGCGTCTTCGAGCAGCTTCATCAGCACCTCGCGCCCCGCCGCCTGCTTCAGGTCCAGCGTGATCGAGCGCTTGCCACGGTTGTAGCTCTCCCACGAATAGTCGATATTGCGGCCCGAGCCCGAATTCATGTTGCCGATCTGCAGGCCACGCAGCGGATCGCCCGTCGGCGGCTCGATCTTGATCACGTCCGCGCCCAGGTCCGCCAGCATGCCGCCGCAGGCAGGCACGAAGGCCCACATGGCGACCTCGACGACTTTGATGCCCTCCAGGGGTTTACCCATTGCTCGTCCATCCTCGTTTCGGCCGGCGCGCTTTCAACGACGCTTCCCTGACCGCTGAAATTCTATATTGCGAAGCATGGAACGAAATGGCGAATTGGGTCAAGCGATCTCACGCCGAAACGAAAGGGAGAATGATGTCTCAGCAGCCCTCGAGGCCCGTGCCGTCGCAACCTCTGGTTACCGTGCCGAAGACGCTCGTCGCGGCGCTCGATCCGGCGTGGCTGTCCCAGGCTTTGGCTGACGTTTCCGGCGGGAAGCCGGTCGAAGCGGTCGAGCAGGTGGAGTTCATCCGCACGGTCGCCACCAAGGTGCGGTTCAAGGTGACCTACCAGGGCGGCGAGACGGGGAGCTACTGCATCAAGGGCCTGCTCGACGTGGATGAGGCGACCGCGCGGGGCGGCCCGACCTGCGTCCTGGAGGCGGACTTCTATTGCAAGGTCGCGCCGACCGTCCCTGAACTGACCGTCCCGGTCTGCGTATCGGCGATCATAGACCGCGAAGGTCAGCAGGCCGTCTACATCATGCGCGATCTCGTGGCGGACGGCGCGCAGCTGGGATCTGCGCTCCAGCCTTTCACGGCGGACGAGGCAGTGCTGAGCCTTGCCGAACTCGCCAAGCTGCACGCCAGCAGCGGCTTCCTCGACGGCTCGGCGTGGATACGTCCGCGTGCCGCCGATCTTGCGGGCATGACCTACATTACGACGGAGACGATACAGGAACTGTTGGACGGTCCGCGCGGGGTGAACCTGTCGCCGCAGGTGCGCAATGCGTCACGGCTGCGAGACGCGATGAAGGCGCTTGCCGCGCGGGATGGCAAGCGCCCGCAATACATGATCCATGGAGATGCCCATGCCGGCAACTCGTATCGCGTCGGCGAGGGCGGGCAACGCCGTGCCGGTCTGATCGACTGGCAACTGCTCCAGCGCGGCGGCTGGGCGCTTGATATCGCCTATCATCTGAACGCGGTGCTGCCGACCGAGGTAGCGGAGATCGAGGAGCGGCGGCTCCTGCGCGAATACCTGGCGATGGCGCGGGGCAGGGGGCTGGACATGCCGGAGGACGAGGACGCCTGGGCTCAATACCGCGAGGCGGTGATTTACGGCTACTACCTTTGGGCGATCACGCGCCGCGTCGATCCTGCGATCATGGTGCAGTTCACCGACCGGCTCGGCAAGGCGGTGACCCGGCACGAGAGCCACCAGCTGCTCGGCGTGGCCTGAGCCGCATAAACGAAGGCCACGTCCTTGCGGACGTGGCCTCAAGTCGGCTTCGCAGCCGAAGATAGCCCGCACGCCATGAGGAGTGCGGGCCTTTTTATGCCTTAGGAGCCGAAGTTGTAGCGCACGCGCAGACCGTACATCCGCGGCTGGCCGTACGAGAAATCCCGCAAGCCGAAGCTCTCGAAACCATTTCCGTAGTTTGAGCGATAGCGCTTGTCGGTGATGTTCGTTGCGAACGCTGCAAGATCGATCCCGCTACCGCCGATGTTGTTCCACGCAGCGTTCAGGTTGAGCAGGCTGTAGCCCGCAATGCTGACGTTCTGTGAAACGGCCTGGGACGATGTGTACGTAAACACCGCGCCCAGCGTCACTTCGCCAAGGCTGTCATCGACCGGGACCATGATGTCGCCCGACACCGTCAAGCGGTGCTTGGGCGAGTAGGTCAGCGGTCCGCCAACGTTCCCAAGCGGGATGATCTGCGCGAAGGGGCTGGCCGGATCGAGCGCCGGAACGGTGATCTCCTTCAGCTTGGTGTCCAGGTAGGTGTAGCTCGCACCCAACCGCAGAACGTTGAACGCGGTGACGCCCGCATCCGCCTCGATACCCTTCAGGGTGGACTTGCCGGCATTGATCAGTGCCGCACCACCGGAAAGTCCGCTGTTCGCCTTCGGCACTAGCGAACCGAAAATCTGCTGGTTGCTGAAGTCGTTGTAGAAGGCCGCTACGTTGAGGTAGCCGGGCACGCTGCCGCGGAATGACAGCTTGGCGCCGATTTCATAGGCTTCCAGCTTCTCCGGAGCGACCGTCTCGATCCCGGGGTTGGTGAAGTTGATCGCGCCCTGACGATAGCCACGCGCATACTTCGCGTAGATCAGCGTGTCGGGTGTAGGCTTGAAGTCGAAGTCGATCAGCCAGGTGGGCTTGTTGGACTTGTTGACGATGGTCGTGCCGCAAGCGCCGGTGTTGCCGCCGTTGGTCAGCAGATTGACCGTGTTGGTCGGCGTGGCGTTGGGCGCGCCGGGAGCCGGATGGTTCAGGTTGTCGTTGCAGACGCGCTGCAGCGGGATCGTCCCGATGCCCGGAAGAGTGCCGAAGACATAGCGGTTGTTCTCGGCATAACCGACGATCTTGTCGAAGGTCCAACGACCGCCGAGCGTCACGCCGAACTTGTCGGTGAAGTTGTACGTACCCTGCGCGAAGACGCCGTGGTTGTCGAACGAGTACTTCGTGCGCGATTCCGAGACGATCGCGCCGGGCAGCAGTGCCGGACCGATCGGGACCAGCTGGACGGCGCCGGCGCACTGCAGCGTGCCCGGATCGGCGCAGTTGCCGAAGATGCCCGTGCGTTGCTGGTTGTAGCCAAGCGGGCGGCTGAATTCCAGATAACCGCCGATCACGAAGTTCAGCTTGCCATCGGCCGAGCGCCCCTGGACCTGCAGTTCCTCGGTCGTCGTCGAGCCGGCCGCGGCATCGTAGCCGGGCTGATTGGCAAGCTGGATCGCCTTGAACGGTGTTCCCGGACGCGGACCACCGCGAAGGGCGTAAGCCCGCGTGATGGGATTGTCGGAGATGAAGAAGTTGTCGCTCTCCAGGTTGAAGGCGGAGCGCTCGCGGTATTCGCCGTAGCTGGCGATGTTCTTGATCGTCAGCGTGTCGCTGGCCTGCCAGGTGGTGGTGTTGATGACCTGCCAGATGTCGATCGCGACGCCCGGGTTGGGGTTGCTGACCTCCACGTCGAGGGCACCGTCTCCGCGTGCGTTCTGCCGGGCGATCTGATCGCAGGCGGCCTGCGCGATGTAGTAACGCGATGATGCCGCAGCCTGGCCGGTCGCCGGGTCGATGTTCGGCGCGCCGGTCACCGGGTTGAACGGCGCGGCGGCGTCGGCGGCGCACTGCTCGATCTTGTTGGCGTACCCATTGGTGCGCGAACGGCTGTACGAGGCGACCGTGTAGTTCTCGAGCTCGGGCGTCAGTTCGGCCAGGACGCTCAGGCGGTAGTAGCCGTAGTTGACGTCGTTGTAGTCCTTCGGACCGATGCCGGACCGGTTGCGCACGTAACCATCGCGCTTGTTGCGATCGACGGCGAAGCGAACCTTGAACGTGTCGGCCAGCGGGATGTTGAGGGCGGCCTGGACGCGCTTCTGGTCGAAGTTGCCGTAAGTTCCCTCGACGTAACCTTCCAGGTTGTCGGTGGGCTTGGTCGGAACGATCAGGACTGCACCGCCAGTGGTGTTGCGTCCGAACAGCGTGCCCTGCGGACCTTTCAGGACCTGCACGTTCTGCAGATCGGTGAAAGCGCCGGCGCCCACGGTGTTGCCGCCGGCCGTGCCGCCTTGCGCACGCACGCCGACGACGTCGGCGAAGTAGACGCCGACGGTCGGAGCCGAAGCGGCGTCCTGGTTGAAGCCGCGGATTGCGAAGGTAGCCTTTTCAGGGCCGAACCGCGTGTTGACCTGGAGAGACGGCGTATAGACCGCCAGGTCCGATGCCACGGCGACGTTGCGCTTCTGCAGCTGGTCCTGGTTGAATACGGTGATCGAGATCGGCACGTCCTGAAGCCGCTCTTCGGTGCGACGTGCGGTCACGACGATGTCGCCGCCGGCATCCTGCGCCATGGCAGGCATGCTCACGGCAAGGCTGCTCATAGCCACGCCTGCGCCAAGCGCGGTCTTCCAAATCCTGTCAGTCATCCCTGTTCCTCCCAATACCGTTTGCGTGTCAGTCATGCTCACGCGGCAAGCGCATGAATTGCGACCGTAAAGGCGTTTCTGTTTTGCTTGTGCTGGTACGTCGGTCGCAACCTGCGCCGGTGTTCACTCCCCCGATGTAGCGCCTCACGTTCGCGAGGTCGGTTTGTATACGCAGATCTTATCGCTGCCCAAGCTGCTTCACAATAACGAACCGCATTTCCTCAAACAGAATGGCCGAGTGCGGCAAAATGGACACAGCGTCAGTTTTGCAGGCATGCCTCGAGGAGCGCCAGGGTGCCGGCCCACGACACCTGGTGCGCCAGCCGATCGTAGGCGATGCCGGGAAGCAAGCCGTCGTGATCGGGGTCGGTGAACGAATGCTCGGCTTTGGCGAAGAGCGTTGCCTGGTAATCGACTTGCGCAGCGTCGAACTCGGCGCGGACGGCATCGAAGTCTGCGATCGGGGCATAGGGGTCTTCGCCGCCCGACCAGACCGCGACCTTGGCTTTCACCACGCCTGGCTGCGCAGGCGCATGGGTCTTCAGCAATCCGTGATAGCTGGTGACACAGGCTACCGGGGCGCCGCTGCGCGCCAGTTCCAGCACGCACTTGCCGCCAAAGCAGTAACCGATCGCGGCCACCCGCGCGGCGTCCACGTCATCGCGCCCACTGACCGCATCGAACCATGCGACGACCCGCGCACGCAGCAGCTCGGGGTCGTTGAGCAGTTTTTCGAAGTAGGCCCCCGCTGCCTGCGGTGTGCCGAGGTCTGCGCCCAACCCATACATATCGGCGCCGATCGCGAGGTAACCGCGTTCGCCGAGCTCCTGCACCGTCTTGCGGAAGGTAGGCCCGGGGCCGGTCGCGCCCGGAAACAGGAGCACCGCGGCATGTGGGCCTGGACGTGTTGGTGCGTGGACGAAACCATCCAACGTCGTGTCACCGTGCACGATCCGATAAGGCGTCATCGACGCACCGCTCATCCAGAGACTCCCCCGATCCTGTTCTACTGTACAGTCTGATCCACAATCAGCACCGCTGTAAAGAGCTTAAGCGTGCCTATAATCTGGACCGAGATGGTCCGTGACGAGCCAACAACGCGAGTTCGCGCCCGCTTCGCGGTGGGATCGCTGGTGGCTGTGCTGCACCTGGCCGCCATCGCCGTGCTGATACGTGCGTTCGCGCCGAATGTGACGGCGGCTTCCCTGGGTCGGGTAACCTCGGCGTTCAACATCGCAGTCACGCCCCCGCTGCCATCACCAACGCCGCCATCACCACCGCCGCAGCCGGCGAAGCAGCCGCGCGTGTCCGCTCGACAGGGCAGGGCCGCGCCGGCGGGCAAGAAGGCCAACCCGCGCGAAGTCACGGCGCCCAAGCCCAGGATCGTTGTCGCGCAAGCACCGGCCCCGCCGATCGTCGGCAGCGGCAACGCGGACAGTTCCGGGGCGCGCCAGACTGGCGTGGGCACCGGCGCGGCTGGAAGCGGGGAAGGAACCGGCGCGGGAGGGATCGGATCGGGCGCGGGCGGCGGCGGCGGCGCTAGGGCGATCAAGATCGCCGGCGATATCGTATCGGCGCGCGACTATCCGGCGGCGACGCGAGCGCTGAGGCTCGGCACAGCCGTCACTCTCGCGCTCACGGTCGGGAGCGATGGGCGTGTGTCGGCTTGCCGCATCGTCCGCGCCAGCCGCGACCCGGAAGCGGACCGCATAACTTGCCGGCTTGCGACCGAGCGGTTCCGGTTCCGGCCCGCACGCGACTCGAACGGCTCGCCGGTGACTTCGGTCTATGGCTGGCAGCAGCGCTGGTTCACGCCTCCGGCCAAGTGATCGTTCGGCTCGGGGCGGGAACAAAAGCTTGCGAGGGGCCATTGCCTCGGAGACCATGCCAAGCGACCAGTCCTCTCCTGCCAGCCATGCCGCGCTGCCCTTCGCCATCGGACCCCAGCATCTGCACGAAGGCTCGCGCAGCCGCTGGCGCAATCTGGCCGTGGCGGTTCTGTTCGGCGGCTCGATCGCGGCGGCTCTGACCGGGGTGCTGGGCGGCGGCGCCTCGCACGTCGAGACGGCGAGCGGCGCGGGCATGGCGGCGCAGCTGGTCTACGATCCGATCGTGCGCAGCGGCAACTGGTACGAAACGCTGGTGACGGTCCGCGCCAGCGCAACGGTGAAGGATCTGACCATCGCCTTCGACCAGCCGCTGTGGAGCCGGATGAGCATCGACACGGTCGCGCCAGATGCCGAGAGCGCGGAGGCGCTCGACGGCGAATACACCTACCATTTCGGCGAGGTCAAAGCCGGCGAGATCTTCCGGCTGAAGCTGGACGGGCAGATCCAGCCCGGACTGCCGCGGCGCCAGGAAGGCGCCATCCATGTCCGCGACGACAAGCGTGAGCTCACCTCGATCCCGATCAAGCTGACGGTGCTGCCCTGATGGATATCGTCGCGCGCGCCTCGGTGATGTTCCTCGTCGTCTATGTCGTGCTGCGGCTGATGGGCAAGCGAGAGCTTGGCCAGATGGCGCCGTTCGAGCTGGTCACGTTGATCGTCACGGGCGATCTCATCCAGCAGGGCGTCACCCACCAGGACTTCTCGTTGACCGGAGCGACCCTGGCGATCGTCACGTTCGCCACGTGGAGCCTGATCATGAGCGCGTTGTCGCATCGCTTCCCCAAGGCGCGCGCCGTGCTGCAGAGCCCACCGCTGGTGCTGGTGCGCGACGGTCAGTTCCTCGGCGCCAACATGGACAAGGAAGGCATCGACAAGGACGAGTTCGGCGCGCAGCTGCGGCTGGCCGGCATCGCCTCGCTCGACCAGGTCGCCTGGGCGATCCTGGAGCCCGAAGGCAAGATCAGCTTCATTCGCAAGGACGACGCGCCGACCGATCCGCGCGTCGGCGAGGATGCGCAAGTGGCTTAGGGCGCGGACTTCGCCCTCTCCCCATGAGGGGAGAGGATAGCGAAGCTTGGAGAGGGGGCGGCACAAGCCCCTCTCCAACTTCGGCTAACCAGCCAAGCTGGTAAGCCTCCGTATCCTCTCCCCCGCGCGGGGCAGAGGGCAGGACGCGCAAATTACAGCCGATGCTACGCCGCCAGCTGGAACGGCGCGATCTCTCCGGACAAGTACAGCTTCTTGGCCTTGGCGCGGCTGAGCTTGCCCGAACTGGTGCGCGGCAGGCTCTTGGGCGGAACCAGTTCGATCACGCAGTTCATGCCGGTGATCGCGCGCACCTTGTCGCGGATCTGCTCGCGCAGTTCCAGCCGCTTCGCCGGGTCCGAGACGCGGCAGTGGACCAGCACCGCGGGCGTCTCTTCGCCGTTCTCCATCTCGATCGAGAAGGCGGCGATGTCGCCATGGTTGAAGCCGGGCAACTGCTCCACCGCCCACTCGATATCCTGGGGCCAGTGGTTCTTGCCGTTGATGATGATCATGTCCTTCGCCCGGCCGACGATGAACAAGTAGCCCTTGGCCATGTATCCCATGTCGCCGGTGTCCAGCCAGCCATCGACCAGGCACGCGGCGGTCGCTTCGGGATCGCGGAAGTAGGAGTGCATGACGCTGGTGCCGCGACACCAGACCTTGCCGATCTGGTGATCGCCGAGCGTCTGGCCGGTTTCGCCCCGGATCACGACTTCCATGTCCTTCACCGGCTTGCCGCAGTTCACGATCGCGCGGTAGCGAGCCGGGCGGCTGAGATCGCGAGGGCTACCCGACAGGCGCTCTTCCTCGACCAGCTCGACGCGGATGCCTTCGCCCGGCGGCATGACGGTGACGGCCAGCGTCGCCTCGGCCAGGCCATAGCTCGGCAAAAACGCGCTGGCCTCGAAGCCGAACGCGGCAAAGGCGTTGACGAAGCTTTGCATCACGTCCGGCCGGATCATGTCGGCCCCGTTGCCGGCCAGGCGCCAGCGTGACAGGTCGAAGCGGTCGATTGCGGTCTGGCTGGAGATGCGGCGGGCGCAGATGTCGTAGCCGAAGGTCGGCGAGTACGAGACGGTGGTGCCCTGGTTGCGCGTGATCAGGTCCAGCCACGCAAGCGGACGGCGGGCGAAATCCTCGGTCTTGAGGTAGTCGCCCGAAACCTGGTTGGCGATCAGCGAGAGGAAGCAGCCGACCAGGCCCATGTCATGGTACCAAGGCAGCCACGAGATGCAGCGGTCCTGCTCCTCCAGCTCCATTGCGTGGCTGTGCGCCGACAGATTGGCGAGCAATTGGCTATGCGTCACCGCCACGCCATGCGGGAAGCGGGTGGAGCCGGAGGAATACTGCAGATAGCAGATGTCGTCGGTCTTCAACTGCGGCAGCTCGACGGCGGGCGCATCGGTGTGCGCGAAGTCAGACCATGTGGCATGCTCGCAACCCTGGCGCGTCGCGGCCGAGGCTGTCATCTCGGCGATCTCGTCCGGGCCGACCAGCAGCTTGGGATCGGAGCTGGCGAGCTGGACGCTCAACTGCTCGATGTAGTTCTCCTTGCCGCCGAAGCTGGTGGGCAGGGGCAGCGGTACCGGCCACACGCCGGCATAGACCGCGCCGCAAAACAGCGCGGCAAAGTCCGGCCCGGTTTCGGCGATCAGCGCCAGCCGGTCGCCGGGCACCATGCCGCGTGCGATCAGCGCATGGGCGACGCGCAGCGAATCCTGGCGGAGGTCGGAATAAGGATAGGCGCGGGTCAGCGTGCCGCGCGGATCGTGGAAATTGAACCCGCGCTCGCCTTGCGCGGCATAGTCCAGAGCATCGCCGAATGTGGCGAAGTCGGCCATGCGGCGAGGCAAGCTGTCCGCGTTGGGAGTGGGGAGCAGCTTCGGCTCCGACGGTTCCGGCACCAGTCTGATGGTGTCGTTCATCTGGCAAGACCCTGTGTTGTTGTACTTTTCTTCATGGTTTCGCGGCCCCTTATCCGGGTTTGATCGAATGCGAAACAAGTTCTCCCTGGCCTTGCGGCGCTCTCCCTCATGCAAGAGGGCCTCCTCAATCGATGGGGACTGTGGCACGAATAGGGCAGCATGCCTCAGGACCGTCGCAAACCGTTGCCCTTGAGCGACACCAAGCTCGAAGAGCTGGCGCTGGCCTACGTCGCGCGCTTCGCAACGACACGAGCGAAACTGGAGGGCTACCTGCAGCGCAAGCTGCGCGAGCGGGGCTGGGATGGTGAGCAGATGCCCGATGCCGCGGCGCTGTCGCGACGCTTCGCGCAGGCCGGCTATGTCGACGATGCTGTCTACGCGCGGATGAAGGCGGACAGCCTGCTGCGGCGCGGGTACGGCGGCCGCCGCGTAGGCGAGGCGCTGCGGGCGGCGGGGGTCGAGGAAGCCTTGCGTGCCGATGTCGCGCCGGAACTGGCCGAGGCGCGTCTCGCGGCCGCTGCGCTGGCGCGGCGGCGGCGCTTCGGGCCCTGGCATGATCCGCTGCCCGACCGCCTGCTGCGCGAGAAACAGATCGCGGCAATGCTGCGCGCCGGCCACACGCTCGACATGGCGCGCCAAATCGTCGAAGCGACGGCCCCTGCCGCGATCGAGGACTGGATCGAGTCGGCACGTGGAGACGGCCATTGCGAGTGATTTCGACCCTGTCGGCCCTGTTCCTGGCGCTCGGCGCGTGTTCTTCGGGCGTGCTGGATGGAAGTGCGGCGGAAGCATCTGCCAAGGCGGCAGCTCCCGCAGTGCACCCGGTGTCGGGCTTGCCGGTGATCGACCTAGCCGTGAAGTCTAAGGGAAAGACCCACTGCTTTCGCGTCGAAGTCGCCGCCACGCAGGAGCAGCAGGCCAAGGGCCTTATGTTCCGCACCGAGATGGGCGCGGACGAGGGCATGCTGTTCCCCGAGGAGACCCCGCGGCGGCCTTCGTTCTGGATGAAGAACACGGTCATTCCGCTCGACATCATCTATGTCGGCACCGACAACCGCATCCTCAACATCGTCAATGCGCTGCCATACGACCTGACTCCGCTGCCATCCGAGGGCGTTGCGATCGCCGTGCTCGAACTGAACGGCGGGCGCGCCGCGCAACTGGGCATCAAGCCGGGCGACAAGGTCACTTGGAAGCTGCCGAAGTAGGCCCTACACTTACTTCGTCATCCCCGCGAAGGCGGGGACCCATCTCCTGAGCTTGCGGCGTGCTGGGCGTCCTTGTGCAAGGCGCTACCGTGCAGTTTGACCCTGAGGTACGACGAAGACGATGGCGCTGGAGATGGATTCCTGCCTTCGCGGGAATGACGAAGGTTGGGCGTAGCCCGGTCGCTTGATGCTTGGCAGGCCGCGCGAACGAGGCTAACGCGATCCCGCTATGAGCATCCTTGCAAAGATCTTCACCTGGTGGAACGGCGCGACCATCGGCACCTCGCTGTGGAGCGCGCGTTTCGGCGAGCACGTCGGCACCGACAGCTTCGGCAACAAGTACTTTCGGTCGGCCAAGCTGAAGACGACGCAGGGGTACGAGCGGCGCTGGGTGATCTACTCTGGGCCCAACGACGCCAGCAACGTGCCGGCCGAGTGGTTCGGCTGGTTGCACCACAACGTCGAGGGCCTGCCCGAAAGCCACCTGCCGCCGCCGCGTATCTGGGAAGTGGACTATACGCCGAACGCGACGGGCACCGGCAACGCCTACCGCCCCCAAGGTGCGCTGGAGCGTGGTGGCCAGCGCGCGCGCGCGACCGGCGACTACGAAGCCTGGACGCCGGACGCCTGAGCCGCTCTTGCTGAAGGCGGTTCCCTTCGCCGCCTCGGCGGCCCTGATCGTTCTGCTGGGCGGGTGCAAGGGTGAGCCTGCGCCCGAACCGCAGGACACCGGCGTTCCCGAAGCGATCGCGCAGACCGGCGGTAAGCCCGCCGCGCCGATCGCCCGCAAGGACGATTACGGCACGCCGCTGAAGGATCGCGTGGCGACGATCGGCCTGCTCAACAAGCGTAACAACCTGAGCCAGGACGTGGTGATGAAGCCCGGCGAAACCCGGCGCATCGGCAACGTCGTGATCAAGCTTGCCTCATGCGAGCGGACGCTGCCTTGGGAAAAGCCGGCGGACGAAGGCGCCTTCGTGCAGGTCTTCGTCGAGGATCGCGCCACCGCGCAGGAAAGGCTCGCCTGGCACAAGATCTTCTCAGGCTGGCTGTTCAAGAACTCACCCGCGCTCAACGTGGTGCAGCACCCGGTCTATGATGTCTGGGTCAAGAAGTGCGCGATGAGCTTCCCGGGCGAGGAGGAAAACCCGGCGGACGATGCCTCGGCCAAAAGCGCGCCGAAGGCTTCGGGTAGCGCAAGTGCCGGTGCTTCGGCCCGCCCCGCGCCGACACCTTCGCCGACAGCCACGCCCACGCCCGAGGAAGAACCGGCGGCGAATGCTCCGGACTGAGCGCGGCGCAGGAGCGTGAGGTAACGCTCCTGGCTGATCTCGACCGCCCCCAACGAGGCCAGGTGCGGGGTGATGAACTGGCAGTCGAGCAACTGCACGCCTGCCAGGCGCAGGCTCGCCACCAGCCAGCATAGCGCCACTTTCGAGGCATCGGTGCGGCGCGAGAACATGCTCTCGCCGCAGAACACCCGGTCGAACCCGACGCCATAAAGGCCGCCGACAAGCTCGCGCGTGCCGTCCTGCGCCAATTCCCAGCACTCGATCGAATGGGCGTGGCCAAGCGCGTTCAGCCGCTCGTAGCTCGCCTGAATGCGATGGCTGATCCAGCTGCCTTCCTCGTCCGCGCGTGGGGCCGCACAGGCATCGAGCACATCGGAAAAGGCAGTGTCGCACGTCACGGTAAACCGCCCGCGCCTGAGCGTGCGCGCCAGCGAGTGCGACAGGTGAAAGCCGTCGAGCGGCAGGATCGCGCGCAGCCTCGGCTCGACCCAGAAGATCTCGGGATCGTCGCGGCTGTCCGCCATGGGAAAGATCCCGCTGCGATAGGCGAGCATCAGCGTCTCGGGCTCGATCGTCGGCGGCGTGTAGGGCGCGTGCACGAAGCTAGCCTAGCAGATCATGGGGGGCTTGTCCGATCCGAAGCTCTCAAGGATCATCGCGCTTGTTGAGCTTCGACCACAAGCCCTCGGTGCCCGCCTCCTGCGCCTTGTTGACGTATTGCGAGGCGACCAGCCAGCCTTTCAGCGGCTGCAGCGGCAGGATGCAGCCGATGCCTAGCAGCGGGAACGACGTCAGCAAGTGCACCCAGAACGGCGGATCATACTTCACCTGCAGCCAGACCACGAAGAAGATCAGCGGAAAGGCGATGATGCAAAGCGAGAAGAACGCCGGACCGTCGTCGGGGGAGGCGAAGCGGAAGTCGAGCCCGCATACATTGCACGTGTCCGCGAGCTTCAGCCACTTGCGGAACATGCGTCCCTTGCCGCAGCGGGGACACAGACCCTTCCACCCGCAGCGGATGATCCAGCGCCACTTGTCTGCGTTCTCGAGTTCGGTCTCAGGCACCGGCGGCCCTCCTGTTGCGGCTGCTCTTGAACGTAACGCCATAGGTTGGCTCTGGGGTCACGGATGCGAGAAAACGTTCGATGGGACAAAATGTCCACGCAGCCGCCGTGCCTCAGAACATCCCGCCGGCGAGCGCGTCGATCGCGCCTTGCAGGATGACGGCGGCGGCCGCGGAGTCGATCCGCTCGGCCCGCTTGGCGCGGCTCATGTCCTGCGCGATCAAGTCGCGCTTGGCGCCGCTGGTGGACCAGCGCTCGTCCCACAGCAGGATGGGCAGGCCGATCACCGCCAGATTGCGCGCATAGGCCCGGCTCGACTGCGCACGCGGGCCCGAACTGCCGTCCATGTTGAGCGGGAGGCCGATCACCACGCCGCGGATCGACCGCTCGCGGATCAGCGCCTCGAGCGCGGCCTTGTCGGCGCCGAACTTGCCGCGCTTCAGCGTCTTGCCTGGTGAGGCGATGCGCCAACCGGCGTCGGCGAAGGCGGTCCCGATCGTCTGCGTTCCCAGATCCAGACCCAGCAGCCCGCCCCCGTTCGGCAGCGCATCGCGGTACTCGATCGCGCTGGTGGTGATCAGGGCAGGGCTGTCCAACGTGGCTTACCTTCGCGTTTCGGGTGCCCAGCCGCATAGACCGGCAGAGCGGGCAGGTTCAACGTCGCCTTGCAATCTGAGGAGATTAGCTCGCCTTCGCGGGGGTGACGGAGCGTAGATCAACCCAACCGATCGCTTGTCTACAGCCCCATCTCGCCCAGCGAACCGCCGTCGACCTTGATGTCGCAACCGCTGATGTAGCTGGCGGCCGGCGAGCACAGGAACTCGGCGACAGAGGCGATCTCGTCGCCCAGGCCCATGCGCTGCAAGGGCACGCGCTGCATCATGGCGCGCATCATCTCGCTGGCTTGAGCCTCGGCGCGGCTCATCTCGGTGTCGATGAAGCCGGGCGCGATCGAGACAATGCGGGCACCGCGTTGGCCGAAGCGGACCGACTCCTTGGCCACCAGCTTCATCACGCCCAGCTTGGAAATCGGATAGGCAGTCTGTGGCGATTGCAGGAACGCGGCGACAGCCTCGCGTCCGCCGCCGTCGACCATCGCCTTCACCGCCGCGATCATCTCCGGGGCCGGGATCATGTAGCCCGAGCTGGACGAGATCAGCACCGCGCAGCCGCCTTCCGCCATGCGCGGGGCGAGCGCATCGACGAGGCGTTCGGTGGCGAAGTAATTCACCTCCAGCACGCGATCCCCGTCTGCCATGGTCGGAGACAAGCCGGCGGTGTGCACCACCGCAGCAATCTCCTGATCCCCCACCAGCGCCAGCAGCCTGGCGGGGAAGTCAGGTGCCGAAAGATCGCCGGCAAGGGTGACCACCGGCGCGCCAGACCCCGCCAGCTCTGCGGCGAGCGCGTCGAGCCGTTCTGCGGAGATGTCGCACAGGATCAACGGTTGACCCCGCTTGGCGAAGCGGATCGCTGCCGGCCGCCCCATGCCGCCTGCGGCGCCGGTTATGATGATGGCGCCTTGCGGCTCAGCGGCGTGGGGCATGTGCTCTCTCCGTTTTGGCTTTGGAGAGAGGCTGCATCGCTATGCAGGTGCAAGCAAGGTTTGGCGCTGGTTTCGCGCCGGGGCGATCAGGGTAGCTGCCTTATCCTGGTTGGCCACCCACCATCGCTATAAATCCCGTCATCCCCGCGAAGGCGGGGATCCCGCTTGTTCTTCCTCGCGGCTTGAAGACGCCAGGAAGTGCGGTCCCCGCCTGCGCGAGGACGACGTGGTCAAACGTAGCGCTGGATCATCCCAGCGCCCGATCAGAACGCCGGCTCGTACCCCGGAGGCAGGTCGCTGATGTCGCTGGTGCCGCCCGGCACGTGGATGCCGCATTCGACCTTGTCCCAGCCTTTCCACCGGCCAGAGCGGGGGTCCTCGCCCGGCGCGACCTTGCTGGTGCAGGGGGAGCAGCCGATCGAAGGATAGCCTTCAGCCACAAGCGGGTGCGGCGGCAGATCGTGCTCGGCGATGTAGGCGGCGAGGTCCTCGGCGCTCCAGTCGATCAGCGGATTGATCTTGAGACGGCCCTGCGCGTCGGTGGTGTCGATCTCGAAGCGCGGCAGCGTGGCGCGGGTCGAGGCCTGGAACGCCTTGCGCCCGGTAATGGTCGCATCGTAGCCGGCGAGCGCCTTGGCGAGCGGCTTGACCTTGCGGATCTCGCAACAGCCATCCGGATCGTAGGACCAGCGCAGGCCGGTGTCGTCGCGCTTGGCAAGATCCTCGGCGTCGGGCGTCAGGTTGATCACGTTGGTCAGGCCCAGGCGCGCGACCAGCTCGTCGCGATAGGCCAGCGTCTCGGGGAAGTGCTTGCCGGTGTCGAGGAACAGCACGGGCACGCTGGGATCGATACGGCTGACGAGGTGCAGCAGCACCGCGCTTTCGGCGCCGAAGCTCGACACGATCGCGACATCGCCCGCCATCTGCTCGCGCAGCAGCGTCTCCAGCATCTCGACCGTCTCGGTGCCGCGGAACAGGCGGTTGAGGCGCACGGCGTCGGCTTCCTGGAAGCGGGCGGACGTGTCGATGCGATCGCGGGTGCGCTCGGCGGGTGCGATCGCGGTCTGGTCTTGGCCTGGTAGCTCTTGGACGGGCTTGAACATGGTAGTGATCCCTTGTGCCATGTTCAGATGGGATTGTGCGGGTGCGAAGTCGACGAAGAAAAAGGCGCGGGCGGTTTAGCGTGATTTTCTTCTAACTCGCGGTAGAGATTTAGAAGGTGTCCAGCCGGGAGTATTCACCCTCGCACCGCCTTCAAATCATCTTCGATGACCGATAGTGTCGCCAAGACCCTGTCGCCATGAGGCCGACGGGGCCGGCGATGGCGGCGCCGGGTGGCTTCAGGAGATGCGATCGCCGTACGACGAATGACACAGCCTGGGAGCCTGAATGCGATGCAGCAGTGGTGGGATAATCCGGGTGATAGCCGCTGGGCTATCTTCATTCGCGTCAGTCTCGCGTTCGTTTTCGTGCTGGAAGGCTTTCAGAAGCTGATCCTTCCAGGGGAGTTGGGCGCTGGTCGCTTCGCCAAGATCGGCATACCGTGGCCGGACTTGATGGGGCCGTTTGTCGGGGTTGTCGAACTGGCCTGCGGGGCTCTGATCCTGGTGGGCCTCTACGCTCGCCTCGCCGCCGTGCCGCTGATCGCGATCATGGTTGTTGCGATCATCAGCACGAAAGTGCCGATTCTTCTCGGGCGCGACTGGCTCATCTTCAACGTGCGCGATCTGGATCGGTATGGATTCCTGAGCATGGCGCACGAAACCCGGACCGATTTCGCGATGCTGATGGAATCGATCTTTATCGTGCTGGCCGGACCGGGACGCTGGTCATGGGATACCGCTCGCTTGCGAGGACCGACCCCGCCGCTTACCGCCTGAGGACGACCGCCCGGCTTCAAGCCGGATGGCGCTTGGCCCAGATCGGTTGACGGCCATCGGCCGTGGCCTGGTAGACGTCGGCCCAGCGATCGAAGGCGGCCTGTGCATCCGCTTCGTTCAGCGCCTTTTCCGGCGCGAAGGCGTCGATGCCGCAGCGGCGCATGTGGCTCAGCATGTCGATGGTCACTTCGCCCACGGCGCGGATCTCGCCATCGAAGCCCGCTTCGCGAAGGACGCGCGCGGAAGAGTAGCCGCGACCGTCGGTGAAAGCGGGGAAGTTGACCTCGATCAGGCGCAAGCGGTCCAGATGCGGCAGAAGTTCGCGCGCATCGTCGCCCGGCTCGACCCGCACGGCGGTGGCATTCGTCTGCTCCGCGAACGCATCGACCGTGACGGCGGGATCGGAAACGGGATCATCGTCACGAAAACGGAACTGCACTTCAGACATCATGCGATACCTTCGTAGGGCGTACGGGATCAGGCCACTTAACCATAAAGCGCCTCCTTGAACGGCGCCATGCCGATCCGGCGATACGTGTCGAGGAACCGCTCGTCGCCTTCGCGCTTCGCCAGGTAGACTTCGGTAGCCTTCTCCACCGCATCGACGATGCCGTCTTCGTCGAAGCCGGGCCCGGTGATCTGGCCGAGCGAGGTGTCGGCGCCTTCCGAGCCGCCGAGCAGGAGCTGGTAGTTCTCCTTACCCTTGCGATCGACGCCCAGGATGCCGATGTGCCCGGCGTGGTGATGGCCGCAGGCGTTGATGCAGCCCGAGATCTTAAGCTTCATCTCGCCGATCTCCTCCTGCTTCGCCACGAAGCGCTCGGAGATCTTCTGCGCGATCGGGATCGAGCGGGCGTTGGCGAGGCTGCAATAGTCGAGGCCGGGGCAGGCGATGATGTCGCCTATGGTGTCGAGGTTGGCCGTCGAGAGCTCTGCCGCGTCGAGCTTCTGCCACAGCGTGTAGAGGTCTGCCTTCTTCACGTGGGGGAAGACGATGTTCTGCGCATGGGTGACCCGCAGTTCATCGAACGAGTAGTCGCGCGCGAGGTCGGCCATGAGGCGGATCTGGTCGGCGGTGGCGTCGCCGGGGATGCCGCCCACCGGCTTCAGGCTGACCGTGGCGATCACGTAGCCGGCCTGCTTGTGCGCCTCCGTATTGCGCTCCACCCACAGGCGGAAGTCGGGATCGGAAAGGTCCAGCTCGTCGGACAGGCCGGTCTCGAAGGCGGGATCGACGAAGTACTGCTTGATCCGCTCCAGCTCGGCGATCGGCGGCTCGATGCCCTGGCTCAGCAGGTGCTGGAACTCTTCCTCGACCTGGCGGGTGTACTCGTCCTTGCCCAGCTCGTGGACCAGGATCTTGATGCGCGCCTTGTACTTGTTGTCGCGCCGGCCATAGCGGTTGTACACGCGCAGGCACGCTTCCGAGTAGGTGATCAGCTGGTCGAGCGGCACGAACTCGCGCACCATCGGTCCGATCATCGGGGTACGACCCATGCCGCCGCCGACGTAGAACCGGGCGCCGATCTCGCCCGCATCATTGCGCACCATCTGGATGCCGATGTCGTGCAGGCGCATCGCCGCGCGATCGGTGTCGCTGGCGATCACCGCGATCTTGAACTTGCGCGGCAAGGTCAGGAACTCGGGGTGGAAGCTCGACCATTGGCGCAGCAGCTCGGCATAAGGGCGCGGGTCGATCAGCTCGTCGGCGGCGGCGCCGGCGTACTGGTCGGAGCTGATGTTGCGGATGCAATTGCCGCTGGTCTGGATGGCATGCATCTCGACGCTGGCGAGATCGGCCAGGATCTGCGGTGTCTCTTCCAGCTTGATCCAGTTGTACTGGATGTTCTGCCGCGTGGTGAAGTGACCATAGCCGCGGTCGTACTTGTCGGCGATGTCGCCCAGCATGCGCATCTGCGCGCTGCTCAGCGTGCCGTAGGGCACCGCGACGCGCAGCATGTAGGCGTGCAGCTGCAGGTAGAGGCCGTTCTGCAGCCGGAGCGGACGAAACTGCTCCTCGCTCAGCTCGCCGGTGAGCCGGCGGCGGACCTGGTCGCGGAATTCCTCGACGCGGGTGTCGACCATCTGCTGGTCGTAGTTGTCGTACTTATACATGATCAAACCTCACGGTCCGTTCGTCTCGAGCGTAGTCGAGAGGCGTTGGGCGGCGTGTCTCGACTTCGCTCGACACGAACGGGGGCAGGGGGGACATCAGATCACCCAGTTGAGGGCTGCCGGGTCGGCGGGCTTGAGCGTCAGGTCGGGGCGCACGGTGGGGCCCAAAGCGCGGATGCGTTCCTTGATGTGCGCGGGGCGGACGCCTTCGGCCGTCTTCTCGCCATCGACGACATACGCGGCAAAGACGTTCTGGGCGCCTTCCTCGCGCGCGATCAGCTGCGCGCCCTGATCGGCGACATCGATCGCGTCATCGACATGGAGCGACCAGCCCTGGCCGTCCCACCACACGACGGCGCCGCTCTTGAGGTCGTTGCCGGTCAGGATCTTCACTGTGCTGCCTCCAAGGCGATCGCATGTAGCGCGGTGTCTGATTCCGCAGTGACCTGGCCGATGACGATCAACGCCGGGCTGCGAACGCGCTGCCCCTGCACCAGGTCGGGCAATCCCGCAAGCGGTCCGCGCAAAACCCGCATCTCGGACCGCGTGGCGTTCTCGATCACGGCAAGCGGCGTCTCGGGCGCGAGGCCATCGGCCATCAGCTTCTCGGCGATCTGCGCTGCGGTGGCGACGCCCATGAAGATCACCAGCGTGCGATCCTTGCCGGCAAGGCCTGCCCAGTCCTGCTCGGTCAGACCCTTGCACTGGCCGGCGACGAAGGTGACGATCGAGGCACTGTCGCGATGGGTGAGGGGGATCTGCGCGGCGGCCGAAGCGCCCAGTGCCGAGGTGATGCCGGGCACGACCTGCACCGGCACGCCTGCGGCACGGCAGGCCTCTGCTTCTTCGCCGCCACGACCGAAGATGAAGGGATCGCCGCCCTTCAGGCGCACCACGTCATGGCCGGCCAGAGCCTCGCGAACGAGCAGGGCGTTGATCGCATCCTGCTTCATGGTGTGGTTTGAGCGAGCCTTGGCGACGGAAACCAGGCGGGCTCCGGCACGAGCCATGGCCATGATCTCGGGCGAAACCAGGCCGTCGTGCACGATCAGCCCGGCCGACATGATCAGCCGCGCCGCGCGTAAGGTCAGGAGGTCGGGATCGCCCGGACCGGCGCCGACCAGGTGGACGGTGCCCGTGCGGGACTCGAGGTGTGGGCCTTGCATGGTGCGCCAGATGACGGCGCGGGCGCGGCAAGGCCAGCCAGAATGGCTTAAGCGTTCGGTAGGTGGGCTTTAGGGAAGGCTACCCGCCTCTCCCCTGGAGGGGAGAGGATAGCGAAGCTTGTCCCATCAGGGACTAGCGTAGCTGGGAGAGCGGTCCGACGCTCGAGAGGGCACAACCCCTCTCCAACTTCGGCTAGCAAGCAAGCTTGCAAGCCTTCGTATCCTCTCCCCGTCCGGGGAGAGGTAACAGGCGTTACTTCGGCGATAGCACCATCAGCATCTGGCGGCCTTCCATGCGCGGATAGGCTTCGACCTTCGCGACCTCGGCGACATCGGCCTGCACTCGCCGCAACAGGTCCATGCCCAACTGCTGGTGCGACAGTTCGCGGCCACGGAAGCGCAGGGTGACCTTCACCTTGTCGCCATCGTCGATGAAGCGCGCGACATTGCGCATCTTCACGTCGTAGTCGTGGTCGTCGATGTTGGGACGCATCTTGATCTCCTTGATCTCCTGCGTCTTCTGCGACTTGCGCGCCAGATTGGCCTTCTTCTGCGCTTCGTAGCGGAACTTGCCGACATCGAGGAACTTGCAGACCGGCGGATCAGCGTTGGGGGAGACCTCCACCAGGTCCAGGCCGACTTCCGCAGCCTGCGCGATCGCCTCGCGCGTGTACATCACGCCCAGGTTCTCGCCATTTTCATCGATCACGCGGACTTTGTCTGACTGGATCAGATTGTTGTAGCGCGGTCCGCTCTTGACCGGGGGCGTCATCATGCGCCGGGGTGGGGGTGCTATATGCGTTCTCCAGAATCGTTCATGGCTATGGACGGAATGCGCGGCCAATAATGCGAATCGGCCCCACAAGCAAAGTACGAAATGGCGCTTAACAACACGCGCAACTGTTTCGTCACTCCGCCGGCTGCGGATATGGGTATTCAGGCCGCCGCGCGCCAGAGGGGATATTGCAGCAATCGCCCTTGTGCCGGCAGGATCGCGTCGATCGCGCTGGCGGGCTGCATCGCGGACAGGATCTCTGTCGAGGCGGCGTTCATGCCGCCGGTCAGTGCGCCGAATGCGGGCAGGATGATCCGCCGCTCGCTCGCCACGGCGCAGGCGCGTGAGATGCGCCGGCCGCGCGCTTCGACCACCAGCTTGGGATGGAAATGGCCGGACAGTTCGGGCGCGGTTTCTCCGGCGCGGGCCTTGTGGCGCAGGATCACGCCGTTCAGCTGCGTCTCCTCGACGACCTCGCCCCCGGCGTCCTTCTCGAGCGAGGGATCGTGGTTGCCGACGATCCACACCCACTCGACCGCGCGGGTCAGCGCCGCGAGCATGCCGGCGGCATGAGGCTCCAGGCGGGCGACGCCACCATCGTCGTGGAAGTTGTCGCCCAATGCGAAGACGCGCCGCGCGCCGGTTTCGCGAATGGCGAGCGCCAGGCGTTCCAGGGTTTCTCGGCTATCGTAGGGCGGCAGCATCTGCCCGGCGCGCGCGAAGAAGCTCGCCTTCTCCAGGTGAAGGTCGGCGACCAGCAGCGCCTGCTCGCGCGGCCAGAACAGCGCGCCTCCGCTAGGCGCACGACTGCCGAGCCGGGGCGGGGTGCCCGAGACCAGCCGCATCTCATCGCCACAGAACGAAAAGGGAACCATGCGCCGCCCTTGCCCCAGGGCTTTCGATTTGGCAAGCGCCCCTGATGACCGACTGGACACCCTACACGCAGCGCGCCCGTACCTGGTTCGAGCACTTGCGCGACGCGATCTGCGCCGAGTTCGAAGCGATCGAGCGCGAGACGGGCAGCGACGCCAGCTTCGTCTACACGCCGTGGAAGCGCGAGGCACTGCCGGGCGAGGCGGACGATACCGGTGGCGGCACGCGCGGGGTGATGAAGGGCAAGGTCTTCGAGAAGGTCGGCGTCAACGTGTCCACGGTGGCGGGCGGCCTGGCGAAGGATTTCGCCGGCACCATCAACGGCGCCAGCGCGGACCAGAACGCCTTCACCGCAACCGGCATCAGCCTGGTGGCGCACATGGCCAACCCGCACGTACCTGCCGTGCACATGAACACGCGGTTCCTGACGACGACCAAGGCCTGGTTCGGCGGCGGCGGCGACCTCAACCCGCCGATCCCTTACGAGGACGATACCGCCGAATTCCACGCCGCCTTCAAGGCCGCCTGCGACGGCTTCGCGCCCGACGCCTACGAGCGCTACAAGGCCTGGGCGGACGAGTACTTCTACATACCCCATCGCGGCGTCCACCGCGGTGTCGGAGGGATTTTCTACGACCACCTGGAATGCACCGACGAGGCTGTCTGGGAGGCGAACTTTGCCTTTACCAAGGCCGTGGGCGAGGCATTCCTGGCGGTGTTCCCGCGCATCGTCCGGCGCCGCCTTGGCTTGCCGTGGAACGCGGCGGACAAGGCGCAGCAGCTGGAATGGCGTGGCCGCTATGCCGAATTCAACCTGGTATACGATCGCGGCACACTGTTCGGGCTCAAGACCGGCGGCAACATCGACGCCATCCTGATGAGCCTGCCGCCCGAGGCGACCTGGAGCTGATCGGCACGCATGGGCTGCCGTGCAAACGGCTGGTCGCAACCGTCACACAAGTGCCTTTGACATAGCTGTCAACGCCACTAAGCATCTGCCGCGATTGGGGCATTTCAGGGCGGGCAGAATGCGCGGGGGCAAGTTCACATCCATTATCGCGGCGCTTGCCGTGTTGTCGGGCTGCGGCGGCGGGGATGGCTCCTCGACGTCAAGCGGGGGCACATCGATGCCCAGCCCTTCGCCCACGGCAAGCCCGGCACCGACGCCGACTTCAAGCACCGCGTGCACCTTGCGCGCGAGACAGGATTGGGCGCTGGCGCAGCTGAACGAGTGGTACCTCTTCCCGGAGCTGCTCGCGACCGACGTGAACCCGGCAGGCTATTCCAATCTTGACGACTATGTCGATGCGCTGGTCGCGCCGGCCCGCGCGCAGCAGCGCGATCGGTACTTCACGCATGTCAGTTCGATCGCCGAGGAAAACGCCTTCTACGAGAACGGCACGTCGGCGGGGCTGGGCGTCCAGCTGCAGCCGTACTCCGATCCAGCGCTCGTCGTCGTGGACTCCTATGAAGGTGCGCCGGGCCTCGCGGCAGGGCTCGACCGTGGCACCGAGATCCTCTCGATCGGCACCTCCAGCTCAAACCTGCGCACCATCCGCGATCTGGTGAATGCCGGCGGATGGAACGCGGTCTACGATGCGCTGGGGCCCGACACCGCAGGCACCACGGTGTTCTTCCAGATCCGGCAGCCCAACTCGACGGTCAGCACCGTTTCGGTGACCAAGCGCTCCTACGACATTCCGCCGATCTCCTCGCGGTTCGGAACCAGGATCATCGACGATGGCGGCCGCAAGGTCGGCTACATCAACTTGCGCACCTTCGTGGTGACGGCCGACCGGGCGCTGCGCGAGGCGTTCGCCAGCTTCAAGGCGCAAGGGGTGACAGAGGTTATCGTCGATCTGCGCTACAACGGTGGCGGACTCATCTCCGTGGCGAACCTGTTCAGCGATCTGCTGAATGCCCAGCGCGTCGGTCAGGTGCTGAGCTACGAGGCGTATCGTCCCTCCAAGGCGTCGCGCAACGTGACCAACCTGGTGAGCTCGCAAGCCCAGGCGATCGCGGCGACGAAGGTCGCGTTCATCGGCACGGACTGGACGGCTTCCGCCAGCGAGCTGGTGATCAATGCGCAACGCCCGTACCTCGGCGGCAACGTCGCGCTGATCGGCAGCAACACTTATGGCAAGCCCGTAGGCCAGGTCGCGCTGGACCGACCAGAGTGCGACGATCGCCTGCGCGCGGTGGCGATCAAGACTGAGAACTCGGCCCGCGAAGGCGATTATTACACCGGCCTGGCGAGCAAGGTGGCGGTGACGTGCCAGGCGACCGACGACGTGTTCCGCCCGCTGGGCGATACGCAGGAAGCCTCGATCCGCACCGCGCTGAACTTCCTGGCCGGGCGCTCGTGCACCCCGATTCAGGGCACTGCCAGCGCCGGCCAGCAAGCGACCGCGCGCAGCGCACCGCCGCTGATCGATCGCAACAAGCGCAACGCCGCTCAGCGCGAAGTGCCCGGGCTGTTCTGACGCTGCGACACTGGAGTTAGTGCGCTCTGCCTGATGATCAGGGGAGGCCGAGCGCACTTAACCCTTGCCGCCGTGACGAAAATCTCCAAATGCTGGAGCACGAATGCTCCGCCAGTACGAACTCGTCGAACGCGTCCTGGAGTACGCGCCAGAGGCCGATGAGGCCCTGCTGAACCGCGCCTATGTCTACACCGTCCAGAAGCACGGCAGTCAGAAGCGCGCCAGCGGCGACCCGTATTTCAGCCATCCGATCGAAGTCGCCGGCCTGATGACCGAGCTCAAGCTCGACCAGCAGACCATCATCACCGCGCTGCTGCACGACACGGTCGAGGACACGCTCGTCACCGTCGAGGAGATCGAGCAGAAGTTCGGGCCGGACGTCGCCCGGCTGGTCGATGGCGTCACCAAACTCTCAAAGATCGAGGCCATGCCCGAGAACGAGCGGGCGGCGGAAAACCTGCGCAAGTTCCTGTTGGCGATGAGCGAGGACTTGCGCGTCCTTCTCGTCAAGCTCGCCGACCGCCTGCACAACATGCGCACGCTCCACTACATCAAGAGCGAGGACAAGCGCCGGCGCATCGCGCGCGAGACCATGGAGATCTACGCGCCGCTGGCCGAGCGCGTCGGCATGTACGAGTACATGCGCGAGATGCAGCTGCTCGCCTTCGAGCAGCTGGAGCCCGAAGCCTATGCGATCATCACCGGTCGCCTGGCGCAGATCCGCAACCAAGAAGGCGGGCAGGTGGATGCGATCGCGTTCGCCATTCGCCAGTCGCTCGCGGAATCCGGGCTCAACGTCGAAGTCGTCGGGCGCGAGAAGCACCCGTACTCGATCTGGCGCAAGATGAGCGAGCGCCATGTCACGTTCGAGCAGATCACCGACATCATGGCGTTTCGCGTCCTCGTCGAGAAGCCGGAGGATTGCTATCGCGCATTGGGCGTCCTTCACCAGACCTGGCAGATGATCCCCGGGCGGTTCAAGGACTACATCTCGACGCCCAAGACCAACGGCTACAAGTCGCTCCACACCGCGCTGATCTACGAGAACTCGATGCGCATGGAGGTGCAGATCCGCACCCGCGACATGCACCGCACCAACGAGTTCGGCCTGGCGGCGCACTGGGCCTACAAGCAGGGCGGCGGCAAGCCGGGCAGCAACGTCAAGCCGGACGGGCAAGTGGGCTGGCTACGCGACTTGATCGAGATCGTCGACGCCAGCCACGATGCCGAGGAGCTGCTCGAGAACACGAAGATGGCGATCTACGCCGACCGCATCTTCGCCTTCACGCCCAAGGGCGCGCTCCACCAGCTGCCCAAGGGCTCGACCGCGGTAGACTTCGCCTACGCGGTCCACACCAATCTGGGCAACGCTGCCGTCGGTGCCAAGATCAACGGCCGCCTGGTGCCACTGCGCACGCGGCTGGTGAACGGCGACGTCGTCGAGATCGTCAAAAGTACGCAGACCGAGCCGCAGCTGGCCTGGCTGGGCTTCGTCGTGACCGGCAAGGCGCGCGCCGCCATCCGCCGCGCGGTGCGGGCCAAGGAGCGGCAGGAGATCTCCGCGATCGGCGCCAAGCTGCTGGATGAGATCGCCTCCCGCCTGCCCGGACGCATCGGCAAGAAGGCCACTACCGCCGCGGTCGGCCGCCTGGGCCTGCGCGACGAAGAGGAGCTGATGTTTGCGATCGGCTCGGCCCGTCTGACTGATCGCCAGGTGATGGAAGCGCTCGCACCAGGCAGCACCGCCGAACTGCCCGAGGACGAGGACTGGCCCATCCAGGAGCAGGCGATCTCGATCAAGGGCCTGACACCGGGCATGGGCTTTCACCTCGCCGGGTGCTGCCATCCCGTCCCCGGCGATCGCATCGTCGGATTGCGCCGGCCCGACCAGAAGGTCGAAGTCCACACGATCGATTGCCTGACGCTGGCAAGCGGCGTCGATGCCGACTGGCTCGATGTGTCATGGGGTGAGCGGACCACGGGCGCGGTCGGCCGTCTGCGGCTGGTGCTATACAATCGCCCCGGGACGCTCGCGGAAGTGACCGACATCCTTGCCCGTAATCGCGCCAACGTGGTCAACCTGCAGATGGTCCAGCGCGACGAGCCTTTCGGCACGTACGAGGTTGACCTGGACGTGACCGACCTTGCGCACCTGACACGCATCATCGGCTCGCTGCGCGCCAGCGAAGCGGTGGCCGAGGCGCAGAGGGTATGAGCCGGCAGCGGCTTTAGAGGCGCGATCAAGTCCGCCGCGACGAGCACGTCCTTGCAGACGCAGCGCTACACTCCGTCGCCCCATACCAATATCGGTGAGAGCTGATCGCAAGATGCTCGCCAGACCGTAAGCGAAGGAGCTATCTGACCCGCTTCTTCCTGGTCGTCGGTTCCGCGATCGGCTTGGCCATGCGGATCGGCACCGGTACGTTGCATATGTCGACCGAGCCTGCCGGCTGGATGTAGAAGTCGTCCTGGCGATTGGCCCGCGCATGCAAATACTGCGCGAAGCTGCCGCTTGAGGTGGACAGGTATTGGTAACGCGGCAGGTCCGGCACTTCGCTGCCAGGGCGGATCAAAACGATGCCGGTGCGCTCTTCGGGCGTGGCGTAGAAGCCCAGCTCGGCAGTGCCGCGGGGCAGGGACGACAGCAGTTCGATCCCCTCGATGACCCGACCCACGACGGCGATGTTGCGGTCCAGCTGGCGCGGCGCATGGCCGATCACGGCGTAGAGCTCGGCGCCCGTTCCCGTATCCGGCGCGACGTCCCGGCCTACCCCGACGGTGCCGTAGCAATGGACCGGCCAGCTGCGCGCACCCTTGATGGCCACCGGCCAACCCGCGACGAAGCCGGCGCTGTCGGCATAGGCATCGCGTATGTCGTCACTGGTGACATAGGCCAGCGATGCCGGCGGACAGATCGCGGCGAAGCGTCCGCAGTCGCCGGGCTTGCCGGCGATGTAGTCCGCCTGCGGCATCTTCTGGAGCAAGCCGGGGAGTGGGCGAGCGAGCACCGGGTCGGCACTCTGCGGGTCGCCCCATTGCACGACGTAGTTGTCCTGCACGCGCACGATCGCCAGTCCATCCCACCAGTGTTCGGCCGCAAGCAGACGTATGTTCGCGACCCAACCTTGGGAGTAGGGCGGCCCGATCAACTGGATCACGACACGGCGCGGCCGTGGAGCTGCCACCGCCGCGGCTGGTGCCGGCACGACGGTCGCCGGCTCGGTCGGCTGGCCTGACGCGACTTGCGGCTGCAGCGTCGCCACGGTGGACTGCGCTGGCTCGCGCGGCGCCAAGTCCATCACCAGCAGGTCCTCGGGCGCGATCGCCACCCAGTCTTGCTCGGGAGCCGTCGCGACGATCTGCGCAGGCGACGGTGAAGCATGAGCAACCCCAGCATTCTTCCCGCCGGGAAGCGGCGCGGCTGCCACCGACCCGCCTTCCGTCGCCGACGCATCCCGCATGCCCAAACCGCTGCCAGCCAGCGCCAGCACCGCCATTCCGATTTTCCACGCCATGACATGCTGATGCCACGACCTCACCGCTTGCGTAACCCCCCGCGGCACGCTAGGGGCCGCACCCTATCCAGTGCATGCGGAGCGGTGGCCGAGTGGTCGAAGGCGCTCGCCTGGAAAGTGAGTATACGCCAAAAGCGTATCGAGGGTTCGAATCCCTCCCGCTCCGCCATAACGCGTTGATTTTGCTAGATATTTTTCCGCTTAGGGTCACGGCTCCCATAACCGCTCCCCAATAGCGGGTTCGCTCGAAGCTGGACGGTGTGGAACGCGAATGGCGATTTAGCTCATAGGATCGCTGCCCACAGCGGCCTCTCCCGCCAGTCAGGCGGGAAGCCCATCGCTTCGAAGTCGCCAGAAGGATTCTCTTCGATCAACGCCGCCAGCCTTTTGGGCCAATCGGATTCGGGCGCGACGACGGCCATCGAGTGCAAAAGCATCGAGAGGGTGTTGTAGAGCTTCCGATCAGCCTGCGGATCAATCGTTGCCGCGAGGGCTGGCGGATTTTGCGCCATGGGGAATGTCACGGTGAACCGGCGGTTCCACAAACGACTATGATGCGCGCAAATGTTTCGCACCGTAGCCAGATGATGCATCAGGCCCTGAAACACCCGGTCATCAAATCCGATTTTGCGGGCGATAGCTTTTCGGTCAGCTCGCCCACCCAGCGCCGAGAAAAATTTGGACAACAGACCAAACGACATAAACTCCGCTGCCATCCAAACGGGCGGCAAGGGGGGATCATTATAGCTTCGCTTGTAATGATCCACGAATACGTCGTGGGATCGGTCATACTCAGATTGGAGCTGATCCACATTTTCCTGAAACCGATCAGCGCGAGGGTATAGCGCGGCGTCGAGATAGCCGTGCGGGCCATAAACCATCGCCAGTTGGTATGCCCATGACCCGCGGGCAGCCACCTCTATGCGCTCCAAGGCGTCCATGAGAATGAGACGGAGGTGCCGATCGAACTCGTAAAGAGTAAGGACAGCCTCCAGCGTGGTGCCGGGCTTGAATGTGTGAAGACCCGATTCCGGGTCGGCTTCAAAATAGAGCCAGTACGCCCGCAACCGATAATAGCTGATATGGCCAAGGGCATGTTTCGCCCGATCCACATCGGCAATTTCCATGCCACGCTCTTGCAGCAGCGCGATTTGGTCAGGTACGGACTTCGATGGTTTGGTGAACGGACGCATTGCCCGCTTATGCGCGAGGCTAGTCCAAAAACAAAGTAGCCCGCCATGGTGCGCATCGTTGAGAGGCGTGGCGGGCTTTGTTGAGGTCGATATATGCGCCGATTCCCAACAAATCAATAACCGCTTGCCTCGCTTCGCCGCATCCTCCCGGTTCCGGATTCATGATCGAAGAGGCGTCTCAGGATGGAGGCTGGGACCACGCCGGGCAGTGAAAATCTAAGCACACCGTACGCAGTGTACCGCTGTGTTCATGGAGAAAAACGCCGTAAAATCAGTGCGTGAGATGCTGGGGCTGCTCGGCAGCGGGCATGCCGTTGAAGGCCATCTGGTCCCCGCAAATGACCGGAATCCCGCGACTTTCGACCCCAGTCTTGATATGGGCGATGGCCATATGGTCCCCACGCGGCGAAAGCCCGGGCGCCGGGCACTTCTCGATGGCAACTTTGCGCGGCGCAAGCTGCCGCTGCGCGAGACGGAATACTGCATCTGGGATACGGAACTTGCGGGCTTTGGCCTGCGTGTCAGACCCACCGGCAACACCTACTGGTTCGTTCGGCTGCGCCATCGGGGCAAGCATCGCCGGATTACATTGGGCCGATCTGACGAACTTGTGGCAGAGCTGGCCCGGGCACAGGCTCGGCGATTGCTTGCCGAGATGGCGCTTGATGGTCTGCCCAAACGCGCCGTGGTCAAGGCGACGCCGATCCTGTCGGACTTTGTCGATACCTATCGGGATGACTTGTCACGGGTCTGGAAAGCCTCGACGACCAAGCGAAACTGGAACGCATGGAAGACTGTCATTGCACCGGCCTTCGGCGCGATGCGCGTGGCAGACATTCTTCCCGCCGATATTCACCGCTGGCGAGACGATTGCGCGGGCACAAAGGAGGGGTTGTTTAATCGCGCCCTGCCGGTCCTGGCAGCGCTGCTCAAATATGCCGAGGCGCTGCGCTTGCGGCGAAAGGGCTCCAACCCTTGTCGAGGTATGCCGAGATACTGGCGCGAACCGAAAGAGCGATACCTGACGCCGGCAGAGTATCGACGGATTGGAGTGGCGTTGCGTGAGCAGGAGGCAGCCTATCCCGCACAGGTTGCGCTCATGCGGCTGCTCCTGTTCACCGGCGCGCGGGTGGGCGAGATATTGAATCTGCGCTGGGATTGGGTGCAGCCGCCGCGCTTGCTCCTGCCGGACAGCAAGACCGGAGCCAAGACGATCTGGCTCAACAGCCAGGCGCTTGAAGTGCTGGAAAGGATTGAGCGGCACGAAGGCACCACGCTCGTCTTCCCGAACCGCGCCGGGACAAGGCCGCTCAATTTCGACAACTGGTGGCTCCCGTTCCGTGCGCGCTGCGCCTTACCAGATGTCCGCGTTCACGACCTGCGGCATAGCTTCGCCTCGACCGCGATCATGGATAACGTACCGCTTGCGACCATCGGCAGGCTGCTCGGCCATGTCCTGCCGGAGACGACCGCCAAATATGCTCACCTGTCCGATGACGTGATTGGCGATGCCGCCAACCGCATCGCCGGATCGCTGGCGCAGGCGATCGGGCTGCGCCCATGACCGCCGCCAGTCTCAAGCGGATCGTCGAGGAGGCGCTCGCCGAAGTCGGTGCGAACGTCAATTTCCTGCTCGTGCCGAAGGGCAAGGCGCGGTCCACCACCTGGCTGGGGATCGAGCACGGCTTTGGCATCCGCCACTATCCCAGTGGCCGCAATGTCTACATCGTGCAGACGCGCATGGCGGGTAGGCTGCGGACGGTCACGATCGGCCCGGCCTCGGTGCTGACTCGCCACCAAGCGCAAATGGTGGCGCGGCGCGTTATAGCTTACGCGCAGGTCGGTCGCGATCCCGCCACCGACCGCAAGCGCATCCGCTCCGCGCCACGATTCGATGATTTTCTGGAGGAATATTGGTCCCGCTGGTCGCCGCAGTGGAAGGCTTCAACGCTGGCAACCCACGATGGCTATCGCCGCCAATATCTCGATGGTGCCTTCAAAGGCGTTTTCATTGACGAACTGAACGAAGAGCATGTGACCAAGTGGTTCGCGGCCCTCAACAACCGCACCGGTCCCGGCGCGGCGAACCGCACGCTCGAGATCCTCAAGAACATGCTCAACAAGGCCGAAGTCTGGGGATACCGGCTTGAAAACACCAATCCCTGTCGGTCGGTCAGACCGAACAAGCGCAGGCAGTGCGAGAGGTTCTTATCCGCCGAGGAACTGGCGCGGTTTGGCAACGTGCTGGCCGAACTGCGCGCCAGCGACAATCTCACGATCCGATCAGGGTGCGCGGTCATCACGCTCCTGTTACTGACCGGCTGTCGCTACCGCGAAATCCTCACCCTCCAGTGGCAGGATGTGAAGGGCAATCGTCTGCTGCTGCGCGACAGCAAAACCGGCCCCCGTACCGTCTGGCTAGGCTCGGCCTCACGCGAGGTCATCGACAGTCTGCCGCGCCATGCAAAAATTCCGTGGCTGTTCTGGAACTACCAGTACCGCAGACCGATGAAGTCCATACAGCATTTGTGGGAGACGATTCTGGGTCGGGCTGCATTGGGCAAGCTGCGCATCCATGATCTGCGCCATACTTTCGCCAGCCATGCCGCTATGAGCAAGGAGACCTTGCCCATGATCGGACGGCTTCTTGGACACGCGAACCACCAATCGACGGCCCGCTACGCGCATCTTGACGACGAACATCTGCTCGACGCAGCACAGCAGGTAGGCGATGCGGTTCATAAGCTACTGAAGTGACTGTATTCGTTGCGTGGGGGCTAGCGGTGTGCTCTTCGCTAACCTGCGAGACGAAAAGGTAGAAGCGCTCCGGCAATTACCGCAATCCCATCCGGTCCATCTTCTTCAGCAGCCCAACACGCGACAAGCCCAGTTCGCGCGCACTGTGGGTGTGATTGTTACCCGTGCGATCCAGCGCCTCCAAAATGCGTCGGCGCTCCAGAGCTGCAACTTCTTCTTCCAGCGTCTGTGGGTGAGGCTGGGCATCGATCTGCTCGCTTGTTCCCGTAGCAAATGCCATATCCCGCACATCGATGGCTGCCCCCTCGGCCAGGGCTGCCGCGCATTCGACAGCTGCACGCAGTTCGCGCACATTGCCGGGCCAAGATCGCTGCTTGATCCACGCCAGAGCTTCAGGAGAGAATTGGGCAAGCGAGGACACACGCCGCAGAAATATTTGCGCTAATAGAGCCTTATCTTGTCCCCTCTCGTCCAACTTTGCTGTGGCAAGCACCACACCTTTAAGCCGGTAATAGAGGTCCTCCCGGAACGACCCTTCCGCTACGGCAGCACTCAAGTCGCGGTGGGTTGCGGCAACTATGCGCACATCGGCATGGCGCATCTCCCGAGCCCCTACTGGCTGATAGGTGCCATCGGCGAGGAAACGTAGCAGTTTGACCTGCATGGCAGGAGGCATTTCGCCGATCTCGTCGAGGAAAAGCGTTCCGCCATGCGCCGTCTCGACGAGCCCTGCGCGGTCTGCATGGGCGCCCGTGAAGCTCCCCTTGAGATGTCCAAAGAGTTCGCTTTCCAACAAGTCTGCTGGAACTGCTCCGCAGTGCACCGGCACCAAGGGCCCCTTGGCCCGTGGCGAAGCGGCGTGGACAGCACGTGCGACGAGTTCCTTGCCCGAGCCACTGGGCCCCAGGACCATAACTGGCAGAACGGTGGGGGCCACCCGGCGTATCAGCGCACGTAATGCCACCATCGGCGGGGATTGACCAATCAGCCCCATGTCCTCGCTGGACTCATCGCGGGCGCGCAGCGCGGCCAGTTCTTGCGCCAGCTTTGCCCTTTCCACCGCACGGGCGACGACAATCTTGAGCAGGTCGGGATCGACCGGCTTGGCGAGGAAATCCCACGCCCCCGCCTCGATCGCCTGCATCGCCAGTGCCTGATCAGCGTGACCAGTCATCACCACCACCGGCGCAGGAGTAAACGCGGAAATCAGAGCGATCCCTCCTTGCGGATCATGATGCGGCGGCATGGCAAGGTCGAGTAGCACGACACTCGGCTTGTGCTTCAAAAAGGCGGCATAGGCGGAATCACCATCGCCTACTGCGACCACCTCATGGCCTTGCGCCCGCAGCCAGTCGGCAGTCAGGCGCTGAAAGGCGGGCTCATCATCGGCCAGAAGGATCATGGGTTTTCCCCAAAAGTCAGGCGGAAACAGGTTGTCCAACCCTCGCGCCGCGCAAGGGTGGCCGTACCACCATGCGCCTCCATAATGCGACGGACGATTGCAAGACCAAGGCCAGTGCCGCCTGGGCGGCGCGAGACGAAGGGTTTGAACAGGCTATCTGCGATTTCGGGCGCAATGCCGGGGCCATTGTCGCAAATGTCGACGCAGCGGCCATGGGCAATGATCGTACAATCGCCGCCCATCGCCTTGGCATTGTCTACCAGATTGGCCAAGGCGCGGCGCAAGGCTGCGGGATCGACATTGAGCATCAAGCCCTCGGGCACGTCCAAAGGTACGCCGAATCCGGCCAGATAAGACGCCAGTTCGATGGGGCGCGGCGCGATCGTCCAAGCTCGAGCATAATCGAGAATGTCGGTGACCAGCGCGTTCATGCGCCCCACCTGCTCCCCAATCTCGGCGCGCACCTCTGGCGGGGCGCCGGTGGCTGCCATTTGCACAATGCCCAGCGGGTTACGCAGATCATGGGCAATTGTCGCGGCCAGCGCACCCAATTCCGCCAGCCTTGCTTCGCGTTCGGCCTCCACAATGCGGCGAGCGCTAACGAGGCGGCGGGCGGCTTCCTCGACCAGCGCGGCGATGCGGGCGGCGGTATGACGCAGGGCTGTGGGGGCATCCTCCCATCCAATTAGCGTGACGGCCTCGTCCACAACCGCCAATCCCGGCCCATCAGCGCCAAGGCCTAGGTGCTGGCGCAGCATGGCGTTAGCCAGTTCGCTCAGCGCCCGCTCGTCTGGGGCCTGCGCCAAGGCATCACGCCAAGGTTCCACATCTAGCTTAGCCTCGGGGAACACCAGCTTATCGGCGAGACGTTTGAGCGGCGCCATTACCAACAGTCCAAGTGCCATTGTGCCCGCCAAGGCCGCCCATGTTGCCACAAAGCCCTCTGGCCGCCCGGCCAGCGCAAGTGGCAAAGTGGCGATCAGCGCGGATGCGCCACCCGCGCCCGCCAGCAGCAGTATCCACACCAAGCCACGGCGCGCCCAGATGTCCGCCGCCATGAAACGATGCCGCAGCACCGCATAAACCAGCGCCACCGAGTAGAACGGCAGCGCGAGCACCGGCCAAGGATAGACCTCAATCCCTAACGCGGGGAAGGCAAACCCAGTGAGCGCGAGTAGCCCAATCCCGCTGGAAACGAATACGGCGCCTGCCTGATCGCGATGTAATCCACTCTGCTGGCGCCACGTTTGGAACAGGCGCAGGTGCCCCGCCACCGACAGTGCCGCCGCAACAGCTAACACACCCCAGCCCACCAACGAGGGCGCAAAGGCTCCGGCAAAGCCATGCCAAGGCATGATCCGCCCCACGCCTAGCAAGATGCCCGCAAGCGCGGCCACACCGGCCACGCAATAGCTTGCCCAAGCTACCGGACGAAGCGCACCGCACAGTGCAAATGCAAAGACCAGATGCACGAAAGCCGCCGCGGGTAACGGTGACAGCGCGATCACCGTCAGCGTGAAGGAGGCCGCTTTTGCGCCCAGCATTGCAGGCGCGGCCATGGCCAAACTCCACAATGCAACCCCGCATAGGAACACCACCAGCGTCCACGCGCCCGGCAGGCCGCGCGCCTTGGCCACGACAAAGCCTGCCAGCAAAGAACTCGCCAGCGCAGTCAGGCCCAGCGCGCCGATATACGCCATTATGCCAAGAGCTGTATCCATCGTTGACAGCATATCATGCGTTTCTGTTACGTCGTTAACATTCAGGTGGCCCGTTCGCAGCCCGGAACCTTGGTTTTCCAGCAATCTCCGCAATTGGCATGCCGATTGCGAAGCACGTGGCACGACGCGGTCATCTCGACCGACCTTGTGAAAGGAGCCAAGCCATGTTGATCCCGATTGCCGCCCTGCTGCTCACCTATGCTGTGACGCTGGCGCTAGCGGGGCTGGCCGCCTTTGTGTTGCGCCGCCCGCTTTCAATCCTGTTGTCTGAACTGTGCGGAACTGAAGAGCGGTCGTCGTTCTGGACGGTGTGGTCGATGGTGATGATGATCGCGCTGCCGCTGCTGTTCGTCTCGATGGCGCGGATTGCCACGGATCCCACCGTACTGATCCAGGGCACAGTGGCGGCTACCCTGGCGGGTATCCTGATGGCGATGGCTGGCATGGGACTGGCCGTTTGGCGCCGCGTGCCACAGCCCAACATTAACTGAGGAGGCCGCTATGCGTGTGATGATCGTGGGCGGCGGGTTTATCGGCGGACATCTGGCCGGGCGACTGCGCGCTGAAGACTGCGCCGTGAAGATCGCCGGGAGGCACGGACATGATATCGCCTGCGATCTGACCCGTGAGGACGCCGCCATATGGGCCGAGCGCCTGCAGGGCTATGACGCTGTGGTAAACTGCGCAGGCGTGCTGGCTGCAGGGGCCGATTACGACGGTTTGCACTCGCGCGGTGCGATGGCCTTGTTCGATGGCGCCGCGCAGGCCGGAGTGGATCGCGTGATTCAGATCTCCGCCTTGGGCGCTAAGGATGGCACTTCCGCTTACCATTCCAGCAAGCGCGCTGCAGACGAACATCTGACCACATTGGGATTGGGCTGGGCGATTGTGCGCCCCTCGCTGGTGGTAGGGCGCGGCGGGGGCAGCACGACGCTGTTCAGCGCTTTGGCAGTCTTGCCGGTGTTGCCGGATATAGGTGGCGGCCCGGTCGCTCCCATCGCCATCGACGATCTTGTGGAAGCGGTTTGGCGCTTGCTGCAGCGCCCCTTGCCCATGGCTGTAGTGGTGGATGCAGTCGGGCCCGAAAAGATGCGGATCGTGGACCTGACGAGGATTTTACGACGTTGGCACGGGCTTGGCCCGACGCGCAGCTTGCAGGTTCCGCGCTGGATACTTCGCGCGGTCGCCAGACTCGGTATTGGGCCGATGACCCTCGAGAGCTTGACCATGTTGGAGGCGGGCAATTACGCGCCGGTCGATCCTTTGGTAGCCACACTTGGTTTTACGCCGCAGCCTGTCGCGCAAGCTTTGGCCCGTCACCCAGCAACCCAGAGCGATACGCTGGCGGCCCGCCTGTTACCACTTGCACCTGCTTTGCGGGGCTTGCTCGCGGCAGTGTGGCTGGCTGGCGGGTTGGTACCTCTGTTGCTCACCCCCATGACCCAGAACATCCAATTGCTCGCTCGCCTTGGGCTGGCAGGCACTGGGGCAGTGGGCACCGTCTGGGCCGGATCGCTGGCTGATATCGCGATAGGCTTGGCGCTGCTCCTGCACTGGCGCGGGGCCGCATTGGCAGGTGTGGTGCTGATGAGCGTCTACAGCCTGATCCTCTTCGCCATTGCGCCAGAACTCTTGGCCGATCCCTTTGGGGCCTTGGTCAAAAATCTCGCGGTTCTCGGCCTGTCTTTGGCCGTCCATGCGATGGAGAAACCCAATGCATGATTATCTGCTCCTCAAGACGGTCCATATCCTTAGCTCCACCCTGTTGTTCGGCACAGGGCTTGGCACCGCGTTCCATGGCTGGATGGCCAATCGCTCGGGCGTGCTGGCAGCTCGTCGGGTGGTCAATCGCAACGTGGAACTCGCTGATTGGCTGTTCACCACACCCGCAGTAATCGTGCAGCCAGTAACGGGAGTTTGGTTGGCGAACCTGGCCGGTTACCCACTGACAACGCCATGGCTGCTGGCTGCCATTGTGCTCTACGTCCTTGTGGGAGCCTGCTGGCTGCCGGTGGTGGCGATCCAGATCCGGATGCGCCGCATCGCCGAGGCTACCCCTGACGGCACAGAACTGCCCATACACTATAACCGCCTCGCGCGCTGGTGGTTCGTAAGCGTCCGGTGAGCGGTTCTGCTCAGGCGGCGCGGTAGTTCCAAGGCAAGAGATCGTCGATTTGACGGTTGGGGTGGTCGGCGATGCGGT
>NZ_JACHLR010000017.1 GCF_014204535.1 Novosphingobium chloroacetimidivorans | reverse complement strand
TCCGTCAAATCAAACCGCGCCATATCAATCCCCTTCTCGGAGAATGAATCAGATCGCCGCCCCTTTGGGAATCCTGTTTATGGGTATGTGACCTAAGGTGCTTGCATGGGGGAAGATTCTGACATCGAGCGCTTCATCGCACACTGGCGCGACACCGGTGGATCTGAACTCGCGAATACGCAAAGCTTCATCAATGGCCTCTGTCGGCTGATCGGTGTCGAGCCGCCGCACGGGAGCCGTACCGATGATGCACTGAACGATTATGTTTTCGAGCGTCGCGTGTTCCAGGACAATGGTGACGGAACGGTCAGCTTCGGCCGGATCGACTGCTACAAGCGCGGCGCGTTCATCCTTGAAGCAAAGCAGGGAAGCGATGCCGATCGCGCCGCTGCCGAGCGTGGCGAGGACGATCTCGACCTGTTCGGTCAGACCGCGTCCACGCGGCTGAAGCGCGGCACCGCGCGGCGCGGCACGCCGGGCTGGGCGAAGGCAATGGTGCAAGCCAAGGGCCAGGCCGAGCGCTATGCCAAGGCCCTGCCCGCGGACCATGGCTGGCCGCCGTTCCTGCTGGTCGCGGACGTGGGCTACTGCATCGAAGTCTATGCCGACTTCTCCGGCACGGGGAAGGCCTATGCGCAGTTCCCGGACCGCTCGCGCTATCGCATCATGCTCGACGATCTGCGCGATCCGGAAGTGCGCGAGCGGCTGGCGGCGATCTGGGACGCACCCGCCAGCCTCGATCCCGCCGCCCGCGCAGCGCGGGTCACCCGCGAGATCGCAGACCTGCTCGCCACCGTCGCGCGCCGGCTGGAGAAGCAGGGCCACACCGCAGAGCGGACCAGCGGCTTCCTGATGCGCCTGCTCTTCACGATGTTCGCCGAAGACAGCGGGCTGATCCCGGAGAAGAGCTTCACCAACCTGCTCAAGAACCAGCGCGCGGCGCCGCAGCATCTGGAGCACCAATTGACCGCCTTGTGGACGGCGATGGACCGCGGCGAGTTCTCGCCTGCGCTCGGCGTGCCGCTCAAGCGGTTCAACGGCTACCTGTTCAAGGACCGCACGGCCATCGCGCTCGATGCCGAGGAGCTGGAGGTGCTGATCCAGGCAGCCGAGCATCGCTGGACGGAAGTCGAGCCCGCCATCTTCGGCACGCTGCTGGAGCGGGCGCTCAACCCCAAGGAGCGCGCCAAGCTGGGCGCGCACTACACGCCGCGCGCCTATGTCGAGCGGCTGGTCGGGCCGACGATCATCGAGCCGCTGCGCGCCGACTGGGCTGGCGTGCGCGTCGCTGCGTCGGAGCTGATCGACCAGGGCAAGGCCGAGGACGCGCGCCGCACGGTGGAGACCTTCCACACCCGGCTCGCGCAGACCCGAGTCCTCGATCCCGCCGGCGGTACGGGCAACTTCCTCTACGTCGCCATGGCGCGGATGAAGGAGCTGGAAGGCGAAGTGCTCGACCTGCTGGTAGACCTCGGCGACGACCAGTACCTTGCCGAGCTGACCGGCCACACGATCACGCCGGAGAACTTTCTGGGCATCGAGATCAACCCGCGCGCCGCGGCCATCGCGCAGCTGGTGCTGTGGATCGGCTATCTCCAGTGGCACTTCCGCGTCAACGGCGCCGACCGCCCGCCGCCCGAGCCGATCCTGCGTGACATCCGCACCATCGAGAACCGCGACGCGCTGATCGAATGGGACGACCGTGTGCTGGAGCGCGACGAGAACGGCGCCCCCGTCACCCGCTGGGACGGCGAGACGATGAAGCCCCATCCGGTCACCGGCAAGCCGGTGCCCGACGAGACGGCGCGGGCGGAGGTCTACCGCTACGTCAACCCGCGCGCGGCGGCGTGGCCGAAGGCGGATTTTATCCTCGGCAATCCTCCATTCCACGGTGCGCGTACGGTGCGCTCAAACAATAACGGCGGCTACATCGAGGCAGTCCGCATCAGTTATCCAAGCATTCCCGACCACGCAGACTTTGTCATGTTCTGGTGGCACAAAGCGGCCGTGCTCCTTCAGCGCAATAGCGTTCGTAGATTTGGGTTCATTACCACCAAAAGTATAACGCAGACCTTTTCCCGCACAGTTATGTCTCACCACTTGGACGGTCCCAACCCTATTTCTCTGGTGTACGCGATTCCTAATCATCCGTGGATCGATGAATCAAACGGGGCATCGGTGAGAGTCGCCTTCACGGTTGCCTGCGAGGGGAAAAGCGTGGGTAGACTTATGACTGTGGCCCAGGAGAAGCCAGCTGAAAACGGGGAGTTTGAGGTTCAATATGCTGAAGAGCTTGGCATAATCAGCGCGGGATTCCGCACGAGGGTCGATCTACAGCAGGCGATGAGCTTGCAATCAAACGCCAGGCTATGCTCGGTTGGCTTTCAGCTGACTGGAAGTGGATTTATTGTTGATGACGAATTCGTGGATGCTCTCACGTATGCTGAGAAAGGGGAGTTTATACACGACCTGATTGGCGCACGCGAGATTGTTCAGAAGGCCCAGCATCGCAGGGTCATCGACGCGTGCCATTTTCGCACCGCGGACGATTTGAAGAACGCCAGCGGCGCAGTCTTTCAGCGTCTGTACACGTCTGTTAAACCTGAGCGTGACACAAACGCGCGTTCGTCTGTGCGAGATAACTGGTGGATATACGGTGAAGCAAGAAACACCTTTCGTCCCACGCTTAAAGGCATCAGCCAACAGATTGTGACACCCTTGACTGCTAAGCATAGGATTTTCGTCAGATTACCCGTGACGACGCGTCCAGATAGTACGTGCGTCATGATCGGGATTGGTGACAGCTATCATCACGGGGTTCTATCGAGCTCGATCCATTTGATTTGGGCATTAGCTAATGGAGGACGCTTAGGGGTCGGAGACGACGCTCGCTACCTCAAAGCGGCCTGCTTCGATCCTTTCCCTTTTCCGGCAGACATTCTTTGTTGGCAGCACGATCTCATAAGTAGTGAAGCCGAAGCCCTCGACGCGCTCCGCAAGCGCGTGCTGGCCGAGCATGCCGACCTGACGCTCACCAAGCTCTATAACGTCCTTCAAGTGCTGCGCGAAGGCCGAGCGCTGACGCCGCAGGAGCGCGACATTCACGATCGCGGGCTCGTGACGCTGATCCGCCAGCATCACGACGCGATCGACGAGGGCGTGGCGGATGCCTATGGCTGGGGCGACGATCATCGCGCCGGCACGCTCGACGAGGAGACGATCCTCACCCGCCTCGTCGCGCTCAACAAGGAACGAGCGGCGGAGGAGGCGCGCGGGCTGGTGCGCTATCTGCGGCCCGAGTTCCAGGACCCCGGCTATCGCGCGCCGGTCGCGACCACGCTCGACCTCGGAGAGGCGGCGGTGGCGCCGGTCAGCAACGTCATCCCCTGGCCCGCGACCTTGCCCGAGCAGGTCGGCGCGGTGCAGTCGATCCTCGCCGCCGCGCCCGCCCCCCTCGGCGCCGCGGACATTGCCCGCAGCTTCAAGGGCAAGCGCGCCGCCACCGTGCGCCCTGTGCTCGATGCGCTCGCCGGCCTCGGCATGGCGCGCCGCCTCAATGACGGACGCTACGCCGCATGAGCGACCTCAAGCCGTTCCGCACCACTCCATCCGGCGTGTCCGAGCTGCCAGGCGGTGCGATGGCTCTTCCACGCGTCGTCCTTTCGCTTTTTCAAATTGGGAAACAAGAAGCCGCTCCTGGCTGGTCCAGCTGCGCAAGATGCAGTGAGTGAATCGAAGTGGCCCAAGTTGGTTGGTGTCGTTAAACAGTGCCGGCGCCAGGCAATGGCAGTGATCCTTGATGAAGCGGACATCGGCCTGCACTCGGATGCGCCGCTGGAAGGCTATCGACGAATGTCCGTTACTGTCGCGCGACGCTGGCTCCACTGCAGTCGCAGCGATGAGACGTCGGTCTGCAATCAAGCCGCCAATTACATGCATGACTTGCCGGTTTCTTCGGAAGGAGCAGGCGAACTGGTGTTGTCTCGCGTAAGGTCGCGCAACAGGCGAGCAGGGCGATTGTCAGCGCAAGCGACATAAGGCATCTACTCCCTGGGTTTCCCGGGGGGTTTTGTGGTCGCAAGATACGCGTCGTTCGTCATAGGTCTTCTTGCCACCACTGCGCCGGCATTTGCCGGCGAAACAGTGCTCTATGGTCCAGCCCCGAAATGGGTCGAAAATCGCGATCGTGCGAAGATCGATACCGCATCGAACACCGCGATCACGCTTCTGGATGTGCAACAGCGGATCGAGGGGGAGACGCTGTCCATCTATGTCGATCAAGCCTTCAAGCTAGCCAGTCCGGAGTCGCTGACGCAGAGCGGGACGAGCACGGCTTCGTGGATGCCCGACAAGGGCGATCTCACCGTGCACCGAGTGGAAATCCTGCGCGCAGGCCAAGTGATCGACGTCCTCAAGGGCGGTGCGCGCTACGAAGTGCTGCGGCGCGAACCCGGGCTGGAACAGCGCCAGCTCGATGGCATGCTGACTGCAACTCTGGCCATACCCGGCCTCCAGGTCGGCGACGTGTTGCGCATCGCCTACAGCCAGAGCATCCGCGACAAGGCTTTGCAGGGCAAGGTGCAGGTCAACAGCACATTGTTGACCCTCCCGGTAGAAGCCGGATTCGCGCGCACCACCGTATCGTGGCCCAAGGGCATGGCCGTGAAATGGCGGGCAGGGCCGGCTGCCGGCAGCCCGCGCGAGACCGTCGAGGACGGCTGGCACACCGTCTCCGTGCCGCTTCCGCTGCCCAAGCGTGAGGAGATGCCACAAGGCGTGCCGTCGCGCTTCACGCGCCCGCCTTCGCTCGAAGCGACCACGTTCGCGAGCTGGGATGAGGTGTCGCGCGTGTTCGCGCCCCTCTATTCCATCAAGGGTGCGATTGCGCCCGGCAGTCCGCTGGCCAAGGAGGTGGCGAAGATCGCGGACAAGAGCCCCGATCCGCTGACCCGCGCAGCGCTCGCCACTCGTCTGGTGCAGGATCAGGTGAGCTACCTGATGAACGGCATGTCCGGTGGCAACTACGTGCCACAGGCCCCGGCGCAGACGTGGGTTTCTCGCTACGGCGACTGCAAGGCCAAGTCGCTGCTGCTGCTCTCGATGCTGGAAGCGCTCGGGATCGAGGCCGAAGTCGTCGCGGTGAACAGCCGGGCAGGGGATGCCTTGCCGGACCTGCTGCCGATGCCCGCGGCTTTCGATCACGTCATCGTGCGGGCGCAGATCGCGGGCGAGACCTACTGGCTGGATGGCACTGCCACCGGCACGCGGCTGGCCACGCTGGCCGATGTGCCGCCCTTCCGAAATGCCCTGCCGATCCGTGTCGACGGCGCGTCGCTGACGGCGATCGCGCCGCGCGTACCGCAACTGCCGATGGCTACGGTCAAGATGGTGATCGACCAGCGCGGCGGGGTCGACATTCCCGCGCTGGTGACGGCGACGACTACTTTCTCTGGCGTGCTCGGCAGCAACATGGGCGCCGTGCTCGGGCAGGCGAGCGTCGAGCAGAAGAAGCAACTGATCGATTCCTTCGCCGGCTCGGTATTCAATACCTTGTCAAAGACCGGCGGACTGGTGTCCGACGGCGAGATGAGCTTCGATCCGGAAACCGGCATGGCCACGATCACCGTCAAAGGGATCGTATCCACCCGGTTCGGCGATCGCGACGGTACCAAGCGGATGGACCTTTCGGCCCTTGCCAGCGCCAACGAGACCTTCGATTTCGATCGCAGCCGCGCGACCTGGAAGACCCTTCCGGTAGACCTTGGACCCGCGCGCCGCATGCGCGAGGAAGTGGAAGTGCTGTTGCCGGTGGACGAGCCGGGTTTCAAGCTGGGCGGCAAGCCTGACTACGAAGTGTTCTATGCGGGTAAGACCGCGACGCGAAAGGGCGTGCTCGAAGGGCAGCGATTGATCGTGTCCGAGGAGCATGCGGCACTTGGTGGCGAGCTGCCTTCGGCCGACATCCCGGTCGAGAAGGCCAAGGCGCTTCGCCTGAAGAACACCACGCCGTTCCTGACCGCGCCGGTGACCGCCGCGCGCGCATGGCGTTACCAGTCCGCCGCGCTCAAGACGCGACTGGCGCCTGTCGAGGCGGCTTATGCCCAGGCTATCGCCCGTGCTCCAGTAGCCGAGCGGGGCGCCGGGTTAGTCGGGCGAGCGAGCCTTCGCGGCGGTACATATGATCTTGAAGGCGCGATCGCCGATTACGACAAGGCCATCGCCATCCAACCCGATGCGGAAAGCTATAGTCGCCGCGGCTACCTCAAGCGGCAGCTTGGCCGGGTGGACGCCGCGATCGCGGACTTGCGCGAAGCGTTAAAGCTCTCGCCATCGGTCGACAGCGCCATGGCCCTTGCGGACACGCTCGGCTACGCCGGCCAGAGCGAGGAAGCGCTCAAGCTGCTCGCCGAATATGACGACATGGGGGACGAGCACAGCGCGGTGGTGCAGGTCCGCACGGACGTGCTGGCCTATGCCGGAAAGGGCGACGACGGTGTCAAGGAGATCGACGCGCTGATCGAGGAAAAGCCGGGCGATACCTCGCTGCTCAACGCTTCTTGCTGGTATCGCGCGCGGTTCCGCGTGGGCGTGGATGGCATGATGCAGATCTGTAACCAGGCGGTGGAAAGGGCGTCCAATGCTCCCGCCGTGCTCGACAGCAGGGCGATGGCCGGGATCGCCAGCGGCAACCTCGCCGCAGCGCTCGCCGATGCCGAGGCCGCGCTGAAGATTGCGCCGGGGCAGGTCTCGACGCAATACGTTAGAGCGTGGATCGCGAACGCGATGGGCAGATCGGATGCGCAGTCGGACCTTGCCTATTTCCGCAAAGTGATGCCCGGCCTCGTGCAGGAGTACGCACGCTACGGATTGAAGTAATGCGGGGGGCGCGGCTTGATCCACGCCTTCCTTCTGTCCCGTCCGGATAAGTGAATCGGGATATCGCTGGCTGTGCACGCCTCTTGGTAGCACACGCTTCATCGCTCTTTGTCACGGTCCGCATTTCTGTCGCCGGCTCATGCCAACGCTGCCGCTCAAAAGCAGAGTGAAGAACGACGGCTTGCAAAAGCCATCGGCCGCTTTCTCACGATAGCCCAATGAACGGAGCGCAGCTTTGAGTTAATCCTCTCGAGGCGTCCAGCGGCGGCTAAGTTGGCGACTTCGAAACTTGAGCCTCTCAGCTGGTTTCCAGAACCGGATGCCCAGGCCGCATGTCGTCAAGCTGCCGCTCAACGGTGGCACGCTGCGCATCCGTGCCGCTTCAGTTAACATCCCCGTTGCAATGGGCCTGCGTCGTCATGTCGCGCACGATCACCTTGCCAAGCGCTTGGCGCCAAGTCTGCGAGGCGCCGCCTCTCTGCCGGACGAGGCGTGCGGATTTGCAAGGTCGCGGAGCGAAAGGTGTTGCCGCAATCGGGGCGACTGTGGCCAGAGCCTGCGGCCTTTGTCTCACCCTGTACCGCTAAAGATTGCCCATCCACCGTCGGCCCCGCGCAGGCGGGGCCCCCCCGCTTGTTCTTCCTGCTACTGCGCGTGTTCGACGATAGCGGGGCTCCCGCCTGCGCGGGGGCGACGGGGATGGAGGGAGTGAACTTTGCCTTCTTTCAGGCGCGGCGTCTCCCCAAGATAGTAGCGGATTAGCCGGCTGCGTCGTGCCGGGGTTGATCCGGGACCGGTTGCGGCAGCGATGACCCTCAGGTTACGTGCCGGAACAACGCAGTCCTACACCGCCGGGCTATGCGCCACCGCAGTGCCGGACGCGGCCCAGTTGGCGTAGCTTTTCTCTTCTACCAGCTCCGATCCCAGGGCGTCGTTGATCCGGCGCTTGATGGCCGCGCGCAGGTCATTCTTCTTGTACACGGCGCGGGCTAGCTGGATGAAGCGCTGGCCGAAGTCGCCTTTCGCCTCGCGCTCGCGAATCTTGTCCTCGATCTCCCACAGCTCCTCGTTCACCGCGCGCAACTGATCGATCAGCCCGGGCACGTCTCCAATGGCCTCGCCCGCCACCCGGCGCAGCGAGGCGAGTTCGTGCGCGACATTGGCGCGGGCGTCGCGATCGGCGATGCGTTCGGACTTGATCTGCAGGATGGTGATCTTGTCGACGAGTTCGCCCCACGACACGGGCACGCGGGGGCAGCAGTCGATCGGGCTCATCGGGCAAACTCCGGTTGCAGGGGGAACGTCAGGTCAAGATCATGCGCCAGCGCGGCGACCGCGCCGGCCCAGTCGCCAGGGGCCGGCTGCGCGTAGAGGCGCGCGCTCGGGTACCATTCGCTGCGGCCGGTTTCGGGCGCCCAGCGCCAATCGGGCGCGTGCTTGAGGAGCAGCCACACCGGCTTGCCGAGCGCGCCGGCCAAGTGCGCGATCATCGTGTCGACCGTGATGATCAACGCGCAACCGGCGACCAGCGCCGCCGTCTCGGCCATGTCGAACGAGCAGCCTTGCGGATTGCGGACCGGCAGCGTGGTGGCCTGGGCATCGAGCGTCACGCACTCGCGTCCGGTGAGGAGCGGGCCGAGCAGGTCGGGTGAAATCGAGCGCTGCGCGTCCCAGTCTCCCGAGGAACAGCACAGGCCGATCGTGCCCGAAGGCAGGTCTGACGGTTTGACGTGGAGATAAGGGGGCGCACACTCGCTCGGCGGCACGCGCAGCGCGAACGACAGCTCCATGATTTCGACGTCGCGCTCGGCCGGCGCGAGCGGATGGGCCGGGTCGAAGGGCACGACGCGGTCAGCGATGTTCGCGGGCAATAGCGGGATCAGGCGTGGCTGGATCTCGAGCGTGACCGAGCGAGCACGACGGCGCAGCTCGGGCAGGAAGCGCAGGAACTGGATGGTGTCGCCCAGGCCATGGTAGCAGCGCACCAGCACGTCGCAGCCGTCCACTGGCGCCATGTCCCAGACCCAGCGCAAGTGATAGGGCAGGGCGGGGTTGTCACGCTCGGCCAGCGGTCTAAGCGCCGCTTGCCGGGCATTGAGCGCCCATGCGCGTTCGTGGTTTCCCGCGCGGATCGCCTCCATCCATTCGTCGTGAAGCGTGCCCATCAGCTCTTGGCGTTATGCTCGGGCTTGCCCTTGCGCTTGGTATGGGCAAGCTCTTCCAGCTGCTTCTCGCTCATCGACTCCGCCATCGACTTGGAGGCGCCCTGAAGCTTGCTTTTGGGCGTGTCCCCGCGCTTGGCGGAGAGCGCCGCGCCTGCGGCCTTTTGCTGGGCAGCGGATTTTGCCGGCACGTCCTGCACCTCCTGCGATGATGCCGGGTCAACGCGCGGGAATCGCGGCGGTTCGATGGATGCGGGAAAAAGGATGTGCGATTGGCTGGGTTGAAGAAGAGACACTTGCCAAGTTCAGGGTGACGGCGTGGTTCGTGTGGGCCACTCGCCATCCGGACGGTAATGCGCTCTGCAAGGAACCATCCTGCGCTCCACGCCTTTCGTGCGGTTGATGGCACAGGCACGCGACACGCCCTGGTGGGAGCGGGGGGTGGTCTACCAGATCTACCCGCGATCGTTCCAGGACTCCAACGGCGACGGCATCGGCGACCTTGCCGGCATCGCCGCACGGCTGGACTACGTGGCGGCGCTGGGCGTCGATGCGATCTGGCTGTCGCCGATCTTCCCCTCGCCGATGGCGGACTTCGGCTACGACGTGGCGGATTACTGCGGGGTCGAGCCGATCTTCGGGGATCTCGCCGCGTTCGACGCTTTGCTGGAGGCGGTGCATGCGCGGGGGTTGAAGCTGCTGCTCGACTTCGTGCCGAACCACAGTTCGGACCAGCATGCCTGGTTTAAGGAAAGTCGCTCCTCGCGCGACAATCCCAAGCGCGACTGGTACATCTGGCGCGATCCGGCACCCGATGGCGGCCCACCCAACAACTGGGTGAGCGACTTCGGCGGCTCGTCCTGGGAGTGGGACGAGGCAACGGGTCAGTACTACCTGCATGCCTTCCTGAAGGAGCAGCCGGACCTCAACTGGCGCAATCCGGCGCTGCGCGCGGCGATGATGGACGTCATGCGCTTCTGGTTCGATCGCGGCGTGGACGGCTTTCGCATCGATGTCCTGTGGCACATCGTCAAGCACGCCGACTTGCTCGACAATCCGGTGAACCCGGCCTGGACGCCCGAGGTACGCGAGCGGGACAAGCTGCTGCAGCACCATTCCACCGACCAGCCCGAGGCGCATGCCTTCTCGGCCGAGATGCGCGCTCTCGCGGACAGTTACGGTGAGCGAGTGCTGATCGGCGAGATCTTCCTGCCCAACGACCGGCACGCGCGATGGTACGGCACCCCTGAGCGTCCGCAGGTGCACTTGCCGTTCAACTTCCAGCTGGTCGAAAACGAATGGGACGCGGGCTCGCTGCGGCAGGTCATCGGCGAGTACGAAGCATCGCTGCCCGGGCATGGCTGGCCCAACTGGGTGCTCGGCAGCCACGACGCCGCCAGGATCGCCGCGCGTATCGGCGAGGCGCAGGCGCGGGTGGCTGCCATGCTGCTGCTGACCTTGCGCGGCACGCCGACGCTCTACCAGGGCGACGAGCTGGGTATCGGCGAGGTGACGATCCCGTCAGACCGCATGCGTGATCCGCAGCACTTGCGCGAGCCCGAGCGGGGCATCGGCCGGGACCGCTCACGCACGCCGATGCCGTGGAGCGATGCGCCGTTCGCCGGGTTCAGCACGGTCGAGCCATGGCTGCCGCTCAACGACGATTGGCGTACCCGCAACGTCGCCGCGCAGGAGGCGGACGAGGGCTCGCTGCTGCAGTTCTACCGGTCATTGCTGAAGTTGCGGCGAGAGCATCCGGCGCTGGCGATCGGCATCTTCGCGCTGACTGAGGCCGAGGACGAGGTGCTTTCCTACATGCGCGAGGCTGGCAGCGAGACGCTGCTGGTTGTGCTCAACCTGGGCTCGCAGCAGCGGCGCTACACCTTACCGCCTGGTTATGTCGTGCGCGAGACGCTCGCCTCTACCAAGCCCGACCGAGCATCCGACGGCACCGTCCAACCGGATGAGGGCCTGATCTTGCGACTTGAGGGGGAACACTGATGCGCATCGCCATGCTGGCGCCAATCGCCTGGCGCACGCCGCCGCGGCATTACGGGCCTTGGGAGCTGGTCACCAGCCTGCTCACCGAGGCGCTGGTGCGCAAGGGCGTGGACGTGACGCTGTTCGCCACGCAGGACAGCCTCACCGCCGGCACGCTCGACGGGGTGGTCCCCGCGCCTTACAGCGAAGATCCGTCCATCGATGCCAAGGTGTGGGAGCATCGCCACCTGGCGCATCTGTTCGGGCAGGCGGACCGCTTCGACTTGATCCACAACCAGGCGGACTTCCCGGCACATGCTTTCGCCAACCTAGTCACCACGCCGATGGTGACGACGATCCACGGCTTTTCGTCGGATCGCATCCTGCCGATGTACGAGCCCTACCAGGACCGTGTGCACTACGTCGCGATCAGTGATGCCGACCGGCACCCGCGACTGCGCTATGCGGCGACGATCCACCACGGCATCGACATCGACAGCTTCCCGTTCGATCCGGTGGGCAGCGACGACCTGCTGTTCTTCGGCCGAATGCACCCGGACAAGGGCGCGCACCATGCACTGGAGGTGGCACGCGCCGCGGGGCGTTCGCTGGACCTTTATGGCATCGTGCAGGACCAGGGCTACTTCGAGCGCGAGGTGACACCAAGGCTTGGCGACTTGGCCCGATACCACGGGCCGGTGGGCGGGGCCGATCGCCTGCGTGCGCTCGGCAGTGCCCGCGCGTTGCTGCATCTGATCGACTTTGACGAACCATTCGGGCTATCGGTGGTTGAAGCCATGGCGTGCGGCACGCCGGTCATCGCCACGCGGCGCGGCTCGATGGCCGAGATCATCGAACATGGCGTCAACGGCTTCCTGGTGGAAACCCCCGGGGAAGCGATCGCGGCGGTGGAGTCTATCGGCCGGCTGGATCGTGCCAAGGTGCGCGAGAGCGTGGCGGCGCGCTTCCATGTCGATCGCATGGCAGATGCATACATCGCGCTCTACCGGCGCATCCTCAATGGCGAAGGGGGGGCACTGCCCTTGGCCTCGGCGCAATTCGCCTGATCCGACAGAGACTTGCGGATCGATCGCGCTCGGCGACTGGTTGTCGAGGCGAAGTCTTCAGGAGGATGTGCATGCTCCGTTCGATCTTCACGAAGCCCGGCATGTGCCCGACGCAAACGGGGAATGACGACTAACACACGATAGAGAGCATCAGGGCGGCAGGTGGGAGCTCCAACACTCCCACCTGCCCGCGTTCAGCTGCTTGCGTGTACCGGCTGCGTCGATCCGGACTTCGGCTCCGCCATCCGGCGATGCATCTGCGCCACCACTTCGTCCGGCAGGATGTCGGAGAAGAACGACTGCACCTTGTTCATGAAGCCGCTGGTGATCTGCAGGTCGCCGGACAGCAGGGCCTTGTAGCCGTCACGCGCCACCTTGGCGGGATCCGACTTGCTGCCTTGGCCGGCATTGGTGTCCAACATGCCGGCGCGCTCGAAGAACTCGGTGTCGACCGGGCCGGGCTCAAGGCAGGTGATGACGACGTTGGTGTCCTTCAGCTCGTTGGACAGCCCGTTGCAGAAGTCGTCGATGAACGCCTTGGTCGAGTTGTAGACCAGCTGGAACGTGCCCGGAATGTGCCCGGCGATCGACCCGGTCACCAGGATGCGCCCTTCATTACGCGCGCGCATCTGGCGTGCGACGGCGTGGATCAGGTGCACGGTGCCGGTGACGTTGGTGTCGATCACATGGCGCGCCTCTTCCCATTCCTGGTCGAGGAAGCCCTTGCCCAGGCCATGACCCGCATTGGCGAACAGCGCCGCGACCCGGCGGCCGCCGATCCTGGCGATGACCTGCTCGACACCTTCATCGGTCGCAAGGTCGACTTGCAGGCTCTCGACCTCCGGTGCACCCGCGGCGCGGGCGGCGGCCACGCCTTCGGTCAAGTCGCGGTCCGCCACAAGCAGGAGCGAGGCGCCATCCTGCGCCGCCAGTTTGGCCAGTTCCAGACCGATGCCGCTCGACGCGCCGGTGACGACGACGAAGCCCGACAGGGCCTCGACACTATGCTTGCCCATGATCAGGCCTCCATTCCGGGTTTCAGCACCACCTTGGTCCAGGTGTCCTGCTGCTGCTTGAAGTTCTTGTAGCCCTCCGCCGCCTGTTCGAGCGGGAGGCGGTGGCTGATGAGGAAGGTGGTATCGAGCGTGCCGTCCTCGATCTTGGCCAGCAGTTCCTTGAGGTACTTCTGCACGTGGGTCTGGCCGGTCTTCACTTGCAGGCCCTTTTCCATCACCGCGCCGAGCGGGAACTTGTCGGTCATGCCGCCATAGACGCCCGGGATCGACACGCGTCCGCCCTTGCGCACGGCGATGATCGCCTGCTTCAGCGCGCTGGCACGATCGGCGCCGATGCCGATCTTCTGCTTCGCGACGTCAAGCATGTTGTCGATGGCAAAGCCGTGCGCCTCCATGCCGACCGCGTCGATCACGGCATCGACACCGATCCCGCCCGACATCTCCATCAAGGCTTCCTGCACGTTGGTTTCGCGGAAGTTGATGACCTTGGCGCCCAGGCTGCGCGCGAGTTCCAGGCGATGCGGGTAGTGGTCGATCGCGATGACCTGCGATGCGCCCATCACCAGCGCCGACTGGATGGCGAACAGCCCGACCGGACCGCAGCCCCACACGGCGACGGTATCGTCGGGCTGAATGTCCGCGTTCTCCGCCGCCATCCACCCGGTGGGCAGGATGTCCGAAAGGAACAGGACCTTCTCGTCCTCCAGGTGGTCGGGGATGACGATGGGGCCGACATCGGAATAGGGTACGCGCACGTATTCGGCCTGCCCGCCCGAATAGCCGCCGGTCAGGTGCGAGTAGCCGAACAGGCCGGACATCGAATGGCCGTAGAGCGCGGCCCCCATGTCCTGCTTCTCGACCGGGTTCGAGTTGTCGCAGCAAGAGAATTGCTGGATGTTGCAGTGAAAGCACTGGCCGCAGCTGATGGTGAAGGGCACCACCACGCGCTGGCCCTTTTGCAAGGTGCTCTTGGGTCCGGTCTCGACCACTTCGCCCATGAACTCGTGGCCGAGCACGTCACCGGGGAGCACGCCGGGAATCACGCCGTCATAGAGGTGAAGGTCCGAACCGCAGATTGCGGTCGAGGTGATCTTGATGATCGCGTCACGCGGGTTGATGATCTCGGGATCGTCGACAGTGTCGACCTGCACGTTCTGCGTGCCCTGCCAGGTAAGCGCGCGCATCAGGCGGTCTCCTCGTTCTTGTAGGCTGGGGATTGTTCCTGCTTGGCGGCCCGCGTCTGATCCTTGCGGCGCGCGGAAGTGGCGATCTCGCCCGCCTCCATCAGCATCTTGAAGCGCTTCAGATCATGGCGCGCCTGGATTTCGGGCTCGCGCATGAACAGCTTGGCGACGACGCGGCCCAGCTCGCCCGCTGGCGGCTTGTAGGCGACGCGCACGCCGACACGGGTGCCGCGCTCTCCCGGAGCATCGGCGAAAGTGACGCGGCCCTCGGTGTCGATCTGCGATCCGGGCACCGAGCGCCAGGCGATCAGCTCGCCCGGCTGCTCGCTGACGATCTCGGTTTCGACTTCGACGGTGCGGCCGGCTGGCGCGAGGATGGTCCACACGGCGCGGCCGTTGTCGCCGGTGGGCTTTACCGAGACGATGTTCTCCATGAACGTCGCCAGGTTGGAGAAGTCGCGCCAGAAGGCATAGAGTTCCTCGCGCGGGCGGGCGATCGTTACGGTGCGGCCGATCACGTCGTACGCGCCGAACCCACGCCGTGCCGTGTGGCCCGGGGCATCGTCGGGCGAGGTGTGCCGCTTGTCCTTGCGCGTGGAGAGATAGGCTCCCGCTCCGGCGGCGAGCATCAAGCCCGCCAGCCCTGCCACGCCTAGGCCTTTCTTGGCGTCTTCCATTGTGCGCTCCTGCTGGGGTGCGGACCGCCGATGCGGGCGATCCTTCAATCGGTAAGCGTCACGACCCTCCAAGCGAGGCGCGCGGCGCTGTTGCCAAAGTAACCGGGCGGAGGGGTGCGAAGTTGCCCTTCGGCGATGTCTCAAGTCGCAGCCAGGGAACGTCTCGTCGGCAACGACGCAAGCTACAAAGCAGTTGATTTAACAAAGGTTTATGTGGCTGCTCGAGAACCGACGCGCGGCGTGCTCGTCCTATCGCGGGCGGGCAACTTTCACGCATAACGAGCGCTTGGTCGTCAGGTGATCAGTGACAGGAGCAAGGCATGTCAGGTGGCGGAGAATACGAGCCCAAGGACTCGCGCCGGGTTGTCGGTACCAAGGGCGATCCTGAAAAGTCATGGCGCGAGGAAGAGGACCCACGTGCAGAGCGTGGTGAGTACGAGCCGGTCGACAGCCGTAACGTGACGGGGCAAGCGGCGAACGATGTGGACCGCTGGAAGAACAGCGACAAGCGTCCGCCCCGCGTGAACGGCGATACGTCGAAGCAGCCGGATCCCGACGCTTCGCGCTGAAGAGGGGATTGCGGGTCTGCTTTCGCGTGGTCGGCAAGCATGTGCGAGGCGGGGTCCAGGTTCTAGTCTGAAGCGGCGAGGCCGATACAGCTAGGCCGAAGTCGCCTACCAGTCATTCTCATGCCGCCCCCGCGCAGGCGGGGCCCGCTTGTTCTTTCCAGGTCGGGCTAGACCAAGCAACGCGACCCCCGCCTTCGCGGGGGCGACGAGTTACTCTGGCAACGAGTTATTTTCGGGTGCCCGTATCGAATCTCAAAGTTCCACCGCACGCTCGAGCATGTCCAGCGCCACGTCGATCGTCGCCCGGCGGATCCCGGCCCGGCCGATCGCGCCGAAGTGGTTCTCGCGGTGATCGATGTTCATGCCCCGGCGCGCGCAGGCGAGGTGAACCAGGCCTTCCTCGTCTTCCGGTGCGCCCGGGCCGGCAAAGCCGGTGACCGACAGCGCTATGTCCGCATGCGACGCCTTCAGCGTGCCTTGCGCCATGTCCTCGGCGATCTCGCGACTGACCACGCCATATCGCTCGATCCGCTCCAGCGGGATCGACAGCAGTTCGCTCTTGGCTTCGGGCGTGTAGACCACGAACCCGCGCTCGAAGGCGTGGCTGCAATCGGGGATATCGGTCAGCAGTGCCGCAAGCAGTCCCCCGGTGCAGCTCTCCGCCGTGGCGATCGACAGGTCGCGCTTGCAGGCACGGCCAAGGAGGCGCTCGACCGTGCCAAGTGCTTCATCGCGAAAGGTTTCCTCGAGCGTCTCGGCCATGCATCCACTCATGTGTTATGGCGGATCAATGGCTGGCAGGACGCTTCGGTTCCGCAATGCAACCTGGGTTAAGCGTCTAGATCAGATGGCGTTGCGAGGCGACCGACGCACCAGCCATTCCGACGCGGCAAGCGCCAGCAGCGACAGCACCACGGCAATCACGGCGAGCCGGGTCACCGCGGTTTCGCCCCCCGGCAGCTGCAACGCCGTGTAGATCGCCAGAGGCAGCGTGCGCGTCTCGCCCGGAATGTTCGACACGAAGGTGATCGTGGCGCCGAACTCGCCGATCGAGCGCGCGAAGCCCAGTACCGTGCCCGCCAGCAGGCCGGGAAGGGCGAGCGGCAGGGTCACGCTCGCGAACGCACGCATCTTCGATGCGCCGAGCGTGCGTGCGGCGCTCTCCAGCCGCCGGTCCACGTTCTCGATCGAGATGCGCATCGCCCGTACCATCAGCGGCAACGCCATGATCGCGGCGGCCAGCGCGGCGCCGGTCCAGCGGAACATCAGGCTCACGCCCAGCCAGCGGGCAAGCGGGCCACCGATCGGGCCATTGGTGCCGAACGCCAGCAGCAGCAGCCAGCCCGTCACCACCGGCGGCAGCACCAGCGGCAAGTGGATCAGCGCGTCGAGCAGCAGCTTGCCAGGCATGCGCGTGCGGGCGAGCACCCAGGCGAGCGCGAAGGCCACCGGCAGCATGAAGGCGATGGCAACGGCGCTGACCTTGAGCGAAAGGCCGATCACCTCCCATTCCGCGGGGCTGAGCATCGTCATGTATCTGGCCGTATATGGTGTGGCCGCGCCTGGAGCAATCCAGCGATCGGCCGGCGCCTAGCCGCGCTCCTTCACCGTCTCCATCGCCACGAACGTCGAAGTGCTGGCGACATGCGGCAAGGCCGAGATCTTCTCACCCAGAACGGCCCGATAGCGCCGGATGTCGGACGTGCGCACCTTCAGCAGGTAGTCGAAGCTGCTGGCGAGCATGTGGCACTCCTCGACTTCGGGGATGCGCTGGACCGCTGCGTTGAACTCGCGCAACGCCGCCTCGCGCGTGTCGGAAAGCTTCACTTCGGCAAAGGCGACATGGTCGAGCCCGAGCTTGGCGGGATCGACGAGCGCGGTGAAGCCTCGGATCACCCCGGCCTCGATCAGCCGTCGCAGTCGCACCTGGCACGGGGTCTTGGAAAGCCCGATCCGCTGCGCCAGATCCGTGACGGAAATCCGCCCATCGGTACGCAGCACATTGACGATCTTGCGATCGAAATCGTCCAAATCGACTATCTGCGTCATTCCGGCAGTCTAATCCGATTGGCAGACCCGCTGCAATAAGGCGGATCGGTGCATCTGTGGGCGCCGAAAAGTCGGAACGTCGCGAGCGCAAGGCCTATATTGCCGGCATGGATCAAACCACGCCGTTCGCCCGCTTCGCACCTCCGGTTTCGCAGACCACCCCGCTGCGCGCCGCGATCACCGCTGCCTATCGCCGGCCGGAGATCGAGGCGATGCAGCCCCTGCTCGATGCCGCCACGATCGATGACGCCACGCGAACCGCAGTGCGCATGACGGCCCGCGATCTCGTCACCTCCCTGCGCACGAACCGCAGGAGCTCTCCGGTCGAAGGGCTGGTGCAGGAATATTCGCTCTCCAGCGAGGAGGGCGTCGCGCTCATGTGCCTCGCCGAGGCGCTGCTGCGCATCCCCGACAACGACACCCGCGACGCATTGATACGTGACAAGATCGCCGACGGGGACTGGGCGGCGCACTTGGGCGGCGGCAAGTCGCTGTTCGTCAATGCGGCGACGTGGGGCCTGGTGGTCACCGGCAAGCTGGTGAACAGCGTCGACGATCGGGGCCTGGGCTCTGCCCTGACACGGCTGGTCGCCCGTGCCGGCGAGCCGGTGATCCGCCGCGGCGTCGACCTCGCCATGCGGATGATGGGCGAGCAGTTCGTCACCGGCGAGACGATCGGCGAAGCGCTCAAGCGTGCCAAGGCGATGGAAGCGAAGGGTTTCCAGTACAGCTACGACATGCTGGGCGAGGCGGCGATGACCGCCGGCGATGCCGACCGCTACTATCGCGACTACGAGCAGGCGATCCATGCCATCGGTCGCGCTTCGGCCGGTCGCGGCGTGTACGGAGGGCCGGGCATCTCGATCAAGCTGTCGGCGTTGCACCCCCGGTACGTGCGCGGCCAGGCCGGCCGGGTGATGGCCGAGCTGCTGCCCCGGGTGCGCGCTCTGGCGCTGCTCGCCAAGTCCTACGATATCGGCTTCAACATCGATGCCGAGGAGCAGGATCGGCTGGAGCTTTCGCTCGACCTGCTGGAAAGCCTTGCGCTCGATTTCGAGCTGGCCGGCTGGAACGGTCTGGGCTTCGTCGTGCAGGCTTATGGCAAGCGCTGCCCCGCGACGATAGAATGGATCGTCGACCTGGCGCGGCGCGGGAAGCGGCGGATCATGGTGCGGCTGGTGAAGGGCGCCTACTGGGACGCCGAGATCAAACGCGCGCAAGTCGATGGGCTCGCCGACTTTCCGGTCTACACGCGCAAGGTCCACACCGACGTCGCCTATGTGGCCTGCGCGAGGCTGCTGCTGGCGGCGGGCGACGCGGTGTTCCCGCAATTCGCCACGCACAATGCGCAGACGCTGGCGACGATCTACCACTTGGCGGGGCCAGGGTTCAGGCAAGGCCAGTACGAGTTCCAGTGCCTCCACGGCATGGGCGAGGCGCTCTACGAACAAGTGGTCGGGGCCGACAAGCTGGATCGTCCCTGCCGCATCTATGCGCCGGTGGGCACGCACGAGACGCTGCTCGCCTACCTTGTGCGGCGGCTGCTGGAGAACGGAGCCAACTCCTCGTTCGTCAACCGCATCGCCGATCCCAAGGTGCCGGTGGACGAGATGATCGCCGATCCCGTCGAGGTGGTGCGCGCCATGCCGCGGCCCGGCGCGAGGCACGACCTGATCGCACTGCCGCGCGACCTCTATCCCGAGCGGACGAACTCGGCAGGCCTCGATCTCAGCGACGAGGATGCGCTCGCACGGCTTTCCGAGGCGCTGCAGGAGAGCGCCCGCACGCAGTGGAGCGCCGCGCCGGCACAGCCCGTTCGAGGCGAGCGCGTGGTGCGCAACCCGGCGGATCACCGCGACGTCGTGGGCCATGTGGTGGAAGCGACGCCCGAGCAGGCGCGCGAGGCAGCCCGCATCGCCGCGGCTTCGAACTGGAGCCAGGTTCCGGTGTCCGAGCGTGCCGCCATGCTGGAGCGCGCTGCCGATGCGATGCAGGCGCGCCTGCCGCAGCTGATGGGCCTCGCCATGCGCGAAGCGGGCAAGTCGGCCGCCAATGCCGTGTCGGAAGTACGCGAGGCCATCGATTTCCTGCGCTATTACTCGGCACAGGCACGCTCCACCATGGGGCCGGCGCAAGTGCCGCTAGGCCCCGTCACCTGCATCAGCCCATGGAACTTCCCCTTGGCGATCTTCACCGGCCAGGTTGCAGCGGCGCTGGTGGCGGGCAATCCGGTGCTCGCCAAGCCGGCCGAGGAAACGCCGCTGATCGCCGCCGAAGCCTTGCGCCTGCTGCACGCCGCAGGGGTGCCGGAAGACGCGCTTCAACTGCTGCCTGGCGATGGCGAAATCGGTGCGGCGCTCGTCGCGGCGCCTGAGACGATGGCGGTCATGTTCACCGGCTCCACCGATGTCGCGCGGGTGATCCAGCGCGAACTGGCCGGGCGGCTCTCGCCGGCCGGCACGCCGATCCCGTTGGTTGCCGAGACTGGTGGGCAGAATACGATGATCGTCGATTCCTCCGCGCTGGCCGAACAGGTGATCGCGGACGTCATCGCGTCTGCCTTTGACAGTGCAGGGCAGCGCTGTTCGGCACTGCGCATCCTGTGCCTGCAGGAAGACTGCGCTGACCGGACACTGGCCATGCTGAAGGGCGCGCTAGCCGAACTGCGGGTGGGCAACACGGACCGCCTCGCCATCGACATCGGGCCGGTGATCACCGCCGAAGCGCGTGGCACCATCGAGCGCCATGTCGAGAGCATGCGCGCGCGCGGCCACTCGATCGAGCGCCTGCCGCTCGAGCCCGAAACCGCGCACGGCACCTTCGTCGCGCCCACGATCATCGAGATCGACCGGATCGCCGATGTGGAGCGCGAGGTGTTCGGGCCGGTGTTGCACGTGCTGCGCTGGAAGCGGGATCAGCTTGGCAGCTTGATCGATGCGATCAACGCGACGGGCTTTGGTCTTACCTTCGGGCTGCACACGCGCCTGGACGAGATGGTGGCGCAAGTGACCCGGCGAGTGAGGGCGGGCAACCTCTACGTGAACCGCAACGTGATCGGCGCGGTCGTCGGCGTGCAGCCGTTCGGCGGGCGTGGACTGTCGGGCACCGGTCCGAAGGCCGGTGGACCGCTTTATCTCAAGCGCCTGGTGAGCACGCCGTCGGCTCTGCCGGTAGCGGGCGGTGATGCCGTCACGCCGCTGGAGGATTTCGTCGCCTGGCTTGAAGCAAAGGGCGAGCGCGATGCGGCGAGCGAGGCGGTCGGGTATGGGCGACGCTCGGCGCTGGGTATGGAGACGCTGCTGCCGGGACCGGTGGGTGAGCGCAACCTCTACGCGCTTCACCCGCGCGGGCGCATCCTGCTCAAGCCGGAAACCGAGCGCGGGCTGTTCGCGCAGATCGCCGCGGTGCTGGCGACGGGGAACCGCGCGGCCGTCGAAGGCATGGCGCTGCCCGCAGGCTTGCCGGCCAGTGTCGCTTCGATCCTTGCTCCCGTCGACGAACCGTTTGCGGGCGTGCTGGTGGAAGGTGGGCCCGAGAGGATTGCCGCCGCCACGCGCGACGCGGCGGACCTGCCGGGCGCCATCGTGCCGGTGCATGCGCTCGCGGCGGACGGGCAATGGACCTGCGACTGGTTGCTGGAGGAGGTGTCGATTTCGATCAACACCACCGCAGCGGGCGGCAATGCCAGTCTGATGATGATTGGGTGACGCCCAGGTCCGCCCCTTCCAGGGGAGAACCTGGGACTTGTCACATGCCCTTGATGTGCTGCCAGGTCGGCTCGGGCATCCAGGTGTATTCCAGGTAGTGCCCGAAAACCTTGCGCGCATCGAGGTAGAGGAACTTCAACTCGTCCTCACCCGCGCCGGCGCGTTCCATGGCGATCGGCAGGTCCTGTTCGTCCACCCGGCGGCGGAAGTCGGCCCAGTCATCGATCCGGTAGCACACGTGATGGAAGCGCAGGGCGCCACCGTTCGACAGGCAATTGGCGTAGATGCCGACCTCGTCGATCTCCATCTGGATCAGCTCGTATTGCAGGTTGTCGATCCAGATGAAGCAGATCCGGCCCTTCTGCCGCTTTGGACCATCCGGCGTCATGACGTCCTGGTCGACCGGGATGATCATCGGCTCCTTGGCCAGCCCTCGTCCGCGGAACAGGTCGATGCCCGCTTCGAGATCGTCGCACACATAGGCATTCTGATAGTGCAAGCCCTCGAGCATCGGTTGTCTCCTCCGGAAGCTGTTCTCTCGTCGTCAAATGACCCCGTCATCCCCGCGAAGGCGGGGATCCCGCTGCTTCTTAGCGCATCACGATTCTGAAGAAGGAAGCGGGGTCCCCGCCTGCGCGGGGACGACGGGGGTGGTTGCGGTCACGTCAGTTGGATAGGCTAACCCTCCCGCGCGACGTCGTATCGCGACAAGTAGCGCTCGAACAACGGGTCGAGCTGAGCCTTGCTGAGCCCGTATTGCGCCAGCTTGTATTCGTGCCGGCCGAACTTGTCCTGCGGGTTGTCGGCGAGCCAGCCCGAGATGCCCTGTTCGGCTTCGGGCGTCCACTCGTCGCCGAGCGTCTTGTACAGCGTCTTCATCGTGCCGAGCGGATCGTTCACCATCGCATCGTAGTGGACGTCGATGATCCTGTCCTCGCCGTGCCTGTCGCGGAAATCCATTATGCGATTGGCGTGCTCGGCCGCTTGCCAGGGGTAGTCCTGCGCCAGCCAATCGATGTCGGGCTTGCCCATGTGGCGCTTGTGCGAAAGCGAGATGATCGAGCACAGCGAGCCGGTCGCGGCAAAGGGATCGCGGTGGGTCCAGATCACGCGCGCATCGGGATAGGCGGCGAACAGATAGTCCAGGAACAGCGCATGGCTGGGCTTCTTCAGGTTCCACACGCCCGGTGCGTGGTGCTGCAGCACAGCCAGGAACTTCTTGTGGTAGGCATAGGAGCTGGTCATGTCGCAGGAGAAGATGAAGTCCTTGTAGCCCGGCAGCCGGCCCTTGGACTCGATCATCAGCGTCTTGAAGTCGCCCGCCATGATGAAGACGTCTTCGTTCGGATAGATCGCGGACGAACGGTAATACTTGCCCATCTCTGGCATCGCCTCGAGCATCTTGCGCTCCTGCTCCAGCCTGGCGAGCGCGCGCGGATCCGTGGTCAGCGTCTGGCTGGTCGCAGGCGGCACCGGATCGTCGATCTCCCAGGTCAGCGGCGAGCGGCGGGCCGGATCGGCGGCGAGCAGGTTCGACAGCAGCGTGGTGCCGGTGCGCGGCACGCCCATGACGAAGACGGGCCGCTCGATCGTGCGGCTTTCCAGTTCCGGGTTCCGGCGCAGGTAGTCCGCGATCTTGAGCCGGGTCGCCAGGTAGTGAACGCAATCCTTCTCGATCGACTCGATGCCGCTGTCGATGAACCATCCCTTGTCGATGCCGGCATTGACGTCGTCGACCAAGACCTCGAGGCCTTCGCGATAGGTATCCGCGTCGAACCGGTCGAGGCCGGTGGACTTGGTGGCGCTCTCGACGAGCGCATCGGCGTTGAGGTGTTGCTGGGCCATTCGTGGCTGCTCCTTTCCCAAAGGTGGCGGTCCGGACCATCGGTCCGGCTTCTCACGTGCGAGGTGACCTGTCGCGATGGCGAAGGGCAACGCGGTTGCGTGTCGAGGATGGGACGCTGTGTCGAGTGTGGGACGGTACCGTCGACGTGAGGATACTTTGCCTCTCTCCCGTACGGGAGAGGATGCAGAGCCTTGGCAGCTTGCTGCCTAGGCGTAGTTGGAGAGGGGTCTGTACGCTCTCGAACGTCGGAAACCCCTCTCCAAGCTGCACTAGCCGCTTACGCGGCAAGCTTCGCTATCCTCTCCCCTCAAGGGGAGAGGAGGAAGGCGTCAAATCGCGCGCCCCTGGCGCTGGCGGAAGGTGCTGGGGCTCGCACCGACGGCGCGGCGGAAGGCGAAGGTGAAGCTGGAGGGCGAGGCGAACCCCATCGCAAAAGCTATGCTCTTCACGCTTTCGCCCGCCATCAGCAGGCGCTTGGCACTCTCCATGCGGCGCTGCTCGATGTAGTCGCCGATCGAGCAGGCGCGGCTGACGCGAAAGCCGCGGGTGAGCTGCCGGGGCGAGAGATTGCACAGCGCCGCCAGCTCCTGCAGCGTCGGCGCGCGCCGGTCTTCGGCCCATCTCTCGTCGGAAAGCCGCTCGTCGATCAGTCGCAAGCGCCAGCCGGAGAGGCCGCCGGTGATCGGGCGCTCGGCGGCTTCCAGGCAGTGCCGGGCCAGTTCCAGCGCCAATTCTCCCGCCAGGAAGCCCAGCATGCGATCCCAGCCCAGGCCGGGATGGCGCACTTCCTCGGTCACGCGGAACAGGATGGCGCGGATGCGGGCGCTGCCGATGTCGAGCGTCGTGGCGAGGTGCTGGTCATCCCATGCCAGCGCTTGCCCCGCCAACCCGTGCACCAACCCAGGATTGAGATGGCAGATGAGCGACGCCTGGCGCCCACTTCCGCCCTTCACGAACAGCGACTCTCCCGGTGGCAGCAGGAAGATGTCTCCCAGCCGCTCAAGCCGGTGCGGCCCCCAGCGCTTGGCGTACCCGCCGCGGCTGGATAGCGGGCGCGGCGTCAGGCACATGTTGAGGTGATAGCGGTCCTCGATCGCGTGCATGGTCGAGGTCGGCTGGGGTATGTCGAACCGCACGATCTGCGCGGTCATCGAAGCCACCGCCAGTTCGGCATCGACCACCATGGTGGCATGCGCTGGGTCCGTCATCGGCGGCTCGCCCGGGGCCGGAATCGCGGCCCAGCATTGTGTCCCCGATCGTACATTTCGTCCCGATCTCTACAAGGCAAGGGGTTGCGGCGCAACCGCGTGCCGGGCGACACCCAGGCGACGAAGTGCGGTACGCGCGCACCTGTGGGATCTGAGGAGAGAGCAATGGCCGCGGGCCTTTTCGACTGCACCGGCAAAGTGACGGTGGTGACCGGCGGCAATGGCGGCATCGGCCTGGGCTTTGCGATGGGCGTAGCCAAGATGGGTGGCGACATCGCGATCTGGGCTCGCAATGCGCAGAAGAGCGCCGCTGCCAAGGCCGATCTGGAAGCAGCCGGCGCAGGCAAGGTGATCGCCTATCAGATCGATGTGTCGGAAGAGCAGAATATCGTGACGGGCTTCGAGACGGTCATGGCCGACTTCGGCCAGGTCGACTGCGTCTTCGCCAACTCGGGTGCATCTCCGCGCTACAACTCGGTCTTCGATATGCCGACCGAGCACTGGTACCAGTTCCAGAGGACGGCCCTTCACGGCGCATTCTTCACTCTGCGCGAAGGCGCCAGGCACATGAAGGCACGCGTGGAGGCAGGTGATCGGAGCGGCGGCAGCCTGGTGGCGTGCGGCTCGCTCTCGCTGTTCCAAGGCCTGGCCGGCAAGATAGAGTATGCGAGTTCCAAGGCGGCGATCGCCGCTGCCGTGCGCTGCCTGGCGATCGAGCTGGCCCCGCTCGGCATCCGCGCCAACGTGGTCGCGCCCGGGCTGGTGATTACGCCGATGATGGGTGGCGGCGAGCAGGCCAGGCAGGTCGAGGCGCATTTCGCCCCCACCATACCGATGAAGCGCACCGGCTTTCCGGCGGACTTCGAAGGCATCGGCGCATACCTTTGTTCCGACGCCTCGTCGTTCATGACCGGCGAGACGATCACCATCGACGGCGGCTACATGGTGCGGCCGTGAACATCGGACACGCTCATGCCAACGCGTAGGCAAGGTTCGGGAGAGAGAACATGGAACTGCTGAAGATCCACGGTGCCGGGGATGTACGCGTCGATGAATACGAGCGTCCGGCCGCCGGCCCGAAGGATGTCGTGGTCCAGATGAAGTCGGTCGGGATCTGCGGCTCCGACCTTTCCTACATCAAGATGGGCGGTATCCCGCCGGGCGTCGAGACGGCGCTCGGTCATGAGGGCGCGGGCGAAGTGATCGAGGTCGGCGGCGAAGTCACCGGCATCGCAGTGGGTGATGCGGTTATCGTCAACCCGATGATGACGCCGGGCAACATCGGCTCGGGTGGCCCTGAAGGCGCGTTCACACAGGAGTTGCTGGTGCGCGAGGCGCGGCTGGGCGACTCCATCCTGCCGATCCCGGAAGGCATCTCCTATGACGTCGCGGCCATGTGCGAGCCGCTCGCGGTCGCCATGCACGGCGTCAACCGAGCCGAGGTGAAGCCCGGCGACAAGGTCGTGGTGTTCGGTTGCGGCCCGATCGGTCTGGGCATGCTGCTATGGCTGGTGGATCGCGGGATCGAGGACGTGGTCGCCTTCGATCTTGCCGAGGAACGCCTGGAGCGCGCGCGTGCGCTTGGCGTCCAAGCCGCGCTCAATCCGGCGCAAGTCGATGTCCGCGCGGAACTCGCCAGGCTCCACGGCGAAGTGCCCAGCTATGGCCGCGTGGGTGTGGGGACCGACGCCTATATCGATGCCGCCGGTGCGCCCTCGATCCTGACCGACGTGATCATGATGGCCAAGCTGCACGCCAGGTTGGTCATCACCGCGGCCTACATGAAGCCGATCGAATTTCCCGTCGGCCGCATGCTGACCAGCGAGATGACGATCACCACTGCTGTCGGCTACCCGACCGAAATGCCCGAGGTGATCGCCGCCATGCCGCGTTTGCAGGACAAGATCGCGGCGATGATCAGCCACAAGCTGCCCTTCGGCAACGTGCTGGAAGGCCTGCAGATCGCCGCCACGCCGCAATCCGCCAAAGTCATGATCGGTTTCGAGGACGCATAATGGCCAGTGATCCCAAGCTCGCAAACCTGGTTCGCTCGGGTGACGCCCAGACCGATGCGATCGCCATCACGCCGTTCGTGTTCCAGGCCAACGACATCTCGAACGCCTACCTGGTCACGACCTCGGCCGGGGACGTGATGGTCAACACCGGCTTCATGGACAATGCCGAGCGCACCAAGGCGCTGCTGGCGCCGCATCGCACCGGGCCGCTCGCCTTCATCGTGCTGACGCAGAGCCATGCCGATCACTTCGGCGGCGTGCCCGAGTTCGTGGAAGAGGGCACGCAAGTCATCGGCGGCCCCGGCTTCGTCGAAGCCAATGCCGACATGCTGGGGCTGCAAAGCTATTTCGGCCCACGCAGCGGCAAGCTCTGGGGCTCCACCCTGAAGCGCGGGGCAACGCCCAAGCCGGCGCCGATGATCACGCCCGACATCCTGGTCGACCGCAAGCTGACGCTCGAACTGGGCGAGCGCACCTTCGAGATCATCCACACGCCCGAAGGCGAGACGATCGACGGGCTCACTGTCTGGCTCCCCCGCGAGAGGATCGCCTTCACCGGCAACCTGTTTGGGCCGGTCTGGCTGTCGATGCCCTTTCTGTGCACCCTGCGCGGGGACAAGCCGCGATCGGTGCGCCAGTACCTTACGTCGCTTGAGAAGGTGCGCGATCTCGGGGCGGAGATCGTGGTCACCGGGCATGGCGATGCGATCCGTGGCGCCGAGCGCATCCGTGCCGATCTCGACAAGATGCATGCAGCGGTCAGCTATGTGCGCGATTATACGCTCGATGGCATGAAGGCCGGCAAGACCGTTCACCAGCTGATGCGTGAATTCGCCTGGCCAGAGGACCTCGAGATCGGCGAGTTCCACGGCAAGGCAAGCTGGGCGGTGAAGACGATCTGGGAGGAATACTCCGGCTGGTTCCACTACGAGGACGGCACCACCGAACTCTATGGCGTTCCGCGCTCCAGCGTCGATGCCGATTTGGTCGAGCTCGCCGGCGGCGCGGACAACCTGGCCGAGCGTGCGAAGGCGAAGCTGGATGCCGGTCAGCCGCTCGAAGCCCTGCACCTCGTCGCCATCGCGCTTGGCGCCGAGCCCGGTAACCAGGCATCGCTGCGGGTCAAGAAGGCGGCGAGCGAGGCGCTGCTGGCTGCATCGGGCGGAAGCAATCTCTCCGAGACGATGTGGCTGCGCTCCGAGATCGCCGAGGTGGAGGCCAAGCTCGCCGATTGACAGTCGGCTGATCAGCGGTCGAAAATGCACCCGGAGTTCAGAACCGAACGCGGCTTCGGCCGTTGCGCTCAGCGACGCCTGGAGACCGCATGTTCTTTCTCTTATCTAACAGGCCAGGGGTGGCTGTGAAGCTGCGCGCATTCGCCTGCGCAGTGCCGCTGTGGCTGGCCGCCTGTTCGGGCGGGCCGGGCGGCGATCCGGCGGCGTCGATCAGCGACGAGGACCGGGACTACGGCGCGCAACAGCACCCGCAGCTGCTGGCGGAGTTCGGCGGCGCCTATCCCGGCAGCCAGGCCGACTACCTGAAGGCTGTGGGTGAGCGGGTGGCGACGGCGGCGGGACTGGAGGGACAATGCACCTTCACCATGGTCAACAGCGATGTCGTCAACGCCTTCGCCGTGCCGGGCTGCTACATCTACGTGACGCGCGGGCTGTTCGCCGTGGTGACCAGCGAAGCGGAACTCGCATCGGTGCTGGGGCACGAAGTCGGTCACGTCGTCGCGCAGCATTCCCAGCGTCAGGAGCGTCGTTCGGTGTGGCGCACCCTGGGAGTGATCGCCGTCAGCCTGACCGGCTCGGAGCGCCTCACCCAACTCGCCAGCCAGGCCGCGCAGTACTTCGGGCTGCGCTACTCCCGCTCGCAGGAGTACCAGGCGGACGACCTCGGCGTCGGCTATCTGGAGAAGGCCGGATATGATCCGTACGCCGCAGCCGAGATGCTGGGCGACCTGCAACGGCAGGAGGCCTTCATGCAGGCGACGGGCGGCCGGGATGCCGCGCGCAGCATTCCGGAATGGGCGCTCAGCCATCCACTGACGCAGAACCGCATCCAGCGTGCGCGCGAGCGAGCGGAGGCGACCGGGCTGCAGGACGACGCCTTGCCGGAGAACGCTGCCGCGTACTACGGCCGCGTGGACGGCCTGCTCTATGGCGACGATCCGCAGCAAGGCTTCGTGCTGGGCCGCCGCTTCGCGCATCCGATCATGCGTATCGCGTTCGAGGCACCGCCGGGATTCACCCTGACCAACAGCCCGCAGGCGGTGGGGCTGAACGGCCCTGACGGCGTGCGTGGGGAGTTCGGTGGCGGCCCGATGCCGGCGGGTGGCGTGACGCGCTATGCCGAGGCGCTGGTGGCGCAAGTCGTGGGCGAGGCGCCCGCGCAAGTGCTGAGCACGCAGGCGGCGCGGGTCAACGGCTTGCCCGCCGTGCTCGTGCAAGTGGCGTTGCAGGCACGCCAAGGCACGGTCCCGCTCGCGATCGCGGCTTACGACGGAGGGGGTGGGCAGGCCTATCACTTCATCATGCTCTCGCCGCCGTCCGACGCGCACGCGGCCGCGCTGTCGGCGCTGTTCGGCTCCTTCCGCCGATTGTCCGAACAGGAGGCGGCATCGCTGCGGCCGCGGGTAATCCGGACTGTGCAGACACGGGCCGGCGACACCGTGGAGACGCTGACTCGGCAGACCGTCGACCGCAACCCGCGCGCCTTGTTCGCGCTGCTGAACGGCGATGCGAAGGGTGCGCTCGCGCCTGGCCGCGTGGTCAAGATCGTGACTTACGCCGGCGCGCGGTGAGCATGGCGGTGGACGCGGGCATTCGATGATCCGAGCGTTCGCATGCTGGCCCATCTCCGTCCACACCATCGTCGCCCCCGCACAGGCGGGGGGCCATGCTGTCCCGTTTTCCTCCACACTATCGTCGCCCCCGCGCAGGCGGGGGCCCCGCTTGTTCTTCCTCGCGCCGCTCTCGTTCGCAAAAAGCGGGGCCCCCGCCTGCGCGGGGGCGACGATGGTGGGTTAGAGGCGCACGTATCTACAGTGCCCTCAAACCCCGTCGTCGTCGTTATCCTCGGCGGAGCCGCCCGGCAGTCGTTCGGCGAGCTGTCGGATTCCATCGCCGGTAAAGGACGTATGGTTCGCACCGTCGATGATGACCGGGTGCTCCATCGTGAGCACCGCGCTGTTCTGATGCGCGGCATCCAGGCTCAGCCAGGCACGCACCGCGCTCTCCAGGCTGGTCACCTCGGCCAGTTCCGCCTCTCCGCGCGGCACGTTCTCCAGCGCCACGCTCATGCGCCAGTCGATGGCGGGTGAGGTGCTGCTCTTGTCCCAGGTCGCTTCGGTCATGTGGGTATCCTTCGCTTGATCGGCCGTTGGTGTCTGTAACGCAGCGCGGGCGAATAGGTCACCGGATGCGCGAGCCTTGCGCAGGAGCCCTCCCGACCTACTTGGGGGTGCGACTTCGAAGGGAAATGCAGTGCCGCCTGGTCCGATATTCGACAACAGCTATGCCCGCCTGCCGGACCGCTTTTTTGCCCGCATCGCGCCGGCACCGTTCGCCGCGCCCAGGCTGATCAAGCTCAACACCGCGCTTGCCGAGGACCTGCAACTCGATCCCGAATGGCTGGCGGGTGCCGAGGGACTGGGCTTCCTCTCGGGTCAGGTCATCGCGCCGGGCTCGGACTCGATCGCGATGGCATATGCGGGGCATCAGTTCGGCAACTTCGTGCCGCAGCTGGGTGACGGGCGCGCCGTGATGCTCGGCGAAGTGCTGGATCGCACCGGTCGCCGCTTCGATATCCAGCTGAAGGGCGGAGGGCGAACGCCTTTCTCGCGCGGGGGCGACGGGCGCGCGGCGCTCGGGCCGGTGCTGCGCGAGTACATCGTCAGCGAGTTCATGGCCGCGATCGGCGTGCCCACCACGCGCGCGCTGGCGGCTGTCGCGACGGGTGAGCCGGTCTATCGTGAGACCATGCTGCCGGGCGCCGTGCTGGTGCGGGTGGCGTCGAGCCACATCCGCGTGGGCACGTTCCAGTTCTTCGCCGCGCGGCAGGATACGGACGGCGTTCGCGCATTGGCGGACCATGTGATCGCGCGCCACTATCCGGAGGCGGCACAAGCCGAGCAGCCCTACCGCGCCTTGCTCGAAGCGGTCATTGCCGCCCAGGCGAGCCTGGTCGCGCGGTGGCTGCTGGTCGGCTTCATCCACGGCGTCATGAACACCGACAACATGGCCGTCTCCGGCGAGACGATCGACTATGGGCCATGCGCCTTCATGGACACGTACGATCCGGCGACGGTCTTTAGCTCCATCGATCGCATGGGCCGCTACGCCTATGCCAACCAGCCGAACATCGCCTTGTGGAACCTGACCCGGCTGGCCGAAACCCTGCTGCCACTGCTGCATCCACAAGAGGACGAAGCCATCGCGATCGCGCAGGAAGCGCTGAGCGCGTTCGGCCCGCAGTTCACGCAGGCCCACCGCGCCGGTGTCATGGCCAAGTTCGGGCTCGCTTCGACAGGCGAAGGCGATGCCGAGTTTGCCAATGCCATGTTCGAGGATCTGTCGGGCAACCAGGTCGACTTCACTTTGTTCTTCCGCCGCCTCTCCGCGGCGATCGACCCGGGCGTGGCGGACGAGCCGGTGCGCTCGCTCTTCGTCGACCCGACTGCCGCCGATGCGCTGTTGGCGCGCTGGCGCGAGCGGCTGGCGCGTGAGCCGGAGGAGGCGAACAGTCGCCGCGCTCGCATGGACGGGATCAACCCCGCCTTCATTCCTCGAAACCACCGGATCGAGGCCGTGATCGCCGCTGCCACGGACAATGAGGATTTTGCGCCTTTCGAGGAGCTTCTGGCCGTACTTTCACGGCCGTTCGAGGACCAGCCCGACCATGCGGACTACGCGCAGCCCCCGCTCGAGCACGAACGCGTGCTCGCGACATTCTGTGGAACCTGAATGACCAAGATCGTCAACGGCGCCAGCCTGCAACCGCTTTCGGGCGGAGCGCCCAAGCAGATCGTCCTGCTGCTCCACGGCTTCGGCTCGAGCGGGAGCGACATGATCTCGCTCGCGCCCGCCTGGCAGCACGGCTTCCCCGACGCTCTGTTCCTCGCGCCGCACGCGCCCGAGCGGACCGGCGGCGGCGGATATCAGTGGTGGGGACTGGCGAACCTGACGCCGCAAGCCCTGGCGGCCGGCACCAGCGGCGCTGCTCCGGTGATCGACGCCTTTATCGACCGCAAGCTGGCGCAGTACGAGTTGAGCGAAGCGGATCTGGCGATCGTCGGCTTCAGCCAGGGCACGATGATGGCGCTGCAAGTGGGCCTGCGCCGCCGACAACCGCCAGCGTGCATCGTCGGCTACTCGGGCATGCTCACCGGCACTGCGGACTTACGGCACGGGCAGGGCGCCAAGCCACCGGTGCTGCTCGTCCATGGCTCGGCCGATCCGGTCGTGCCGGTGGCCGCGCTCCATGCCGCCGAAAGCGAACTCAGGCGCCTGGGGGTAGAGGTGACCTCGCATGTGTCACCGGGGATCGGCCATACCGTCGATCCCGTCGGATTGCGGCTCGGGCAGGAGTTCGTCGGCAAGGCGCTGGGCGTCGCCTGACGGCAACTCAGGGCAGATCGGCGCCGTTTGCCGCCAGGATCTCCAGCACCCGCGTCTCGGCCAGCGCTTGAGGGTGCTCGACACCGATCAGCGCGAACGTGCCGCCGAGCAGGAAGGCGCAGTGCCCATGCACGGTGGCAATCAGCGAGCCGGTCAGGGTCGTGATCGTCGTCTCCGTGGCTTCGGGTAGTACCGCCGCAACTTCCCGCGCGATCACTCCGGTCAGCTTTCGGCGATGGGTGACGAGCGTCTCGGCGAAGTCCATGGCGTCGGGCAGGCGGTGCTCGTAGATCGCCGACCACAAGTTGCGATGCTCCCGGGCGAAGGCGAAGTAGCCGTCGACCAGCACCAGGATGCGCTGGCGGCCTTGTGCGTGTGCCAGCCTCTCTTCCAGCCATAGCGTCCAGGCTGCGAAGGTGCGGGCGTTGATCTCCATGACGAGCCGGTCGACGTTGCCGAACACGTGCATCACAGTCCCGACGGAGTAGCCGATCCGCTTGGCCACCTCGCGCGCGGAGAAGCGCGCGTAGCCGCCTTCCGCCAAGACCGCGGCCCCGGCTTCGAGGATCAGCGCTTCGAGTTCGTCGCGCCCATGATCGGACCTTCGTCCCATCTCAGTCTGCCTTGCGCACGAAGGGATAGCGCATCTGCGCGAGGTAGCCGCTGGGCACCGCCTCGGGCACGCCATAGCCCTGCGGCCACTTGCCCTTGGGGAAGTAGTGGGTGCCGAACAGGCGATCGAGCCAGGGGAAGTGGATGGCGAAGTTCTTGTCCACGCCCTCCGCCTCCAGGGCGTGGTGCCAGTGATGGAAGCGCGGCACCACGATCCACTTGCCGAGCCGATCGAAGTCGCCGCGGATGTTGGCATGGACCAGCGAGGAGTAGACGTAGACCAGGCCGATGTAGGCCTGCATGACCGAGGGCAGGAAGCCCAGCGTCAGCAGCGGCAGCGAAGTGACTCCGCGCAGCAGCACGATCTCGATGAAGTGCATGCGTCCGCCGGCCAGCCAGTCCATCGACTTGGCCGAGTGATGCACCGCGTGGAAGCCCCAGAGGAACGGCACGCGATGGAACGTGCGATGGAACCAGTACTGCGTCAGGTCGGTCAGCAGCATGGCGAGGGCGAACTGCACGATCCAGGGAAGGCCGCCCACCGCTGCACGCACATCGGCGAGCGCCGTGCCGTGCGCATTGAGGTAGCTCGACGGTGCCAGCGCCAGGAAGGTGATCAGCTGCACCAGCATGGAGCTGATCAGGAAGTAGAACAGGTCCTCGCGCCACTCGGTGCGGAACAGGCGCTGCTCGCCGCGGTGAGCGAAAATGCGCTCCAGGGGCGCGAACATCAGGCCGGTGGCGACGAGGTTCACCGCGAAGAAGTCGACGCCGAAGAAGATGCCCCAATCGTGCATCTCGCGCGGTTGCACAGATGCGCCGCCCAGGATCGTGCCGACGAGGGCAACCAGCAGCGCGGTTAGTCCAAGGACCTTGCGCGGGCGTAGCAGCAGGCTGAGCAGCGCCAGGGCATAGGCGCTCAGCAGGGTGACATGCACCATCACGCGAAAGCCGGATGTCGCCAGTATGCGCGCGAGTTCGGGCATCGCCATCCAGTCGGGCCAGCGCAGCGCCGCAACGAAGCAGAGGCCCACCACCGCAAGCAGCAGCGCGAAGAAGCCGGCAAACCATCCGGTGCCGAAGCCTCGCGCCTCAATCGGTGCCTCCAGGTCTCTGACGAGCTTGCGTAGGTATGTGGTCATGAGGGTGCCCCCTGGTTGATGCAGCCTTCCTACCGGCGGAATCGAACGCTGTCTAATTATTTATTGTACAGTGTTCGATTTTCGGCTTACCTTTCGCTGTGACGCAAGCGAGAGGCGAGTCATGACGGGAATCCTGATGCTGGCGACCATGGTGATGGGGGCGCTGCTCTACGATGCACGGCGGAGGCTCAAGGCCTTGGAGGGCTGGGCTCACAGTTTACGTGAAGAAGCCGCAGCGATGGCGCCGGAGCCGATGGCGCTTCAGCCTCGACCGGCACCACCGGAGCCTCCGCTAGAGTTCGTCAGCCCGCGTCCGGAGCCTCGGGCTGCGCCGACCCCGCCACGACTCGAGCCCAAAGTAGAGCCCATTGCTCCACGGGCAGAGCGAGTCCGATCGCGCCTCGCCGGCATCGGCTTCGAGGATCTGTTCGGCCGCAAGCTGCCGATCTGGGCCGGCGGCCTTACGCTGATTGTTGCGGCCGTATTACTGGTGAAGTACTCGATAGACAGTGGGCTGCTCTCGCCTGGTGTGCGCGTCGTGCTGGGCCTGTTGTTCGGGGGCGCGATGATCGTCATGGCCGAAGTGGCGCGCCATCGCGAGGCGGCGATCCGGGACCCGCGCGTGGCCCAGGCGCTGGCCGGCGCGGGCGTGGGCGCGCTTTATGCGGCGGTTCTCGCCGCAGCGAACCTCTACGCATTGGTGGGACCCGGAACGGCGTTCGTCGGCTTGGCCATGGTCACGGCCCTGGCGCTTGCCCTTGCCTTGCGATTCGGGGCGCCATGTGCCGTCCTCGGTCTCGTCGGCGGACTGGCGGCGCCGGCGCTGGTGCAGTCGGACTCGCCGAGCGTTCCCCTGCTCGCGGGGTACCTGGCGCTCGTGATCGGCGCGATCACCCTGCTGTCGCGTCGTCAGCGCTGGATCTGGCTTGGTCTGAGCGCGCTGGTCGGCGGGGCGGGCTGGAGCCTGTTCACCATCGCGATAGGCGGGCTGGACGCCGGCGCGACCGTGTCGATGGGCTTGCTCGTCGTGCTGCTCGCGCTGGGCTTGCCGGCACTCACGCTGGACGGACGCGCGGCGCCGCTGCTGCGGGCTGGCGCAGCCGTGGTCGGCGCCGTGCAACTGGCGGTGCTGGTGGCGAACGGCAACTTCGCCCCGCTCACCTGGGGGCTCTATGGCCTGCTTTCGCTGGCCTATGTCTGGCTGGCGAACCGCACGCCCACGCTGCAGCGCACGGTCGCGGTGCCGCTGCTGACCGCGATCGGCCTCGCCGCCGGCTGGCCCGGGCCCGACTTGGGCCTGTTCGCCGCAGTGATCGCCGGAACCACACTGATCTTCGGCGGCTATGCGCTGCGCCACCTCTGGCGTGAGGGCACGCGGTTCGACGAAGTGGGCCTGCTCTGCGCGGCAGGGCTAGGAAGCTACGCCATATCGCTGCTGCAGTTCTACGAGGGAATGGCCGGGCAGGACGTGCGTTTCGCCATGCTCGGCCTACTGTTCGCGCTTGTCCCAGCAAGCGGGGTGGCGCTCGGCTGGAACAAGGCGGCCCGCCACCACGATGCGCGGTTCGCACTCCTGGCAAGCGGCGCCGGCGTGCTGGTAGCCGTCGCCGGCCTGATCGGGCTGCCAGGCTGGAGCGCACCGATCGCGATCGCGGCCGTCGCGGCTTGCCTGCTGGGCCTGTCCATCGCCGCGCGCGATCCGCGCGTGCTGCTGGGTGGTCTCGGCTTTGTCGCCGCGAGCGTCTTTGCACTGGTGGTGACCGGCGCTGGCGAGCTCGACCGCTTGTTCGAGATCGCCAATGCCCCGCACCCCGGTCACGCCGTGCTGCGATGGGGCGCGCTCGCGCTCGTCGCGGCGGGATACGCATGGCGCAGTGCCGGAGCGTCGCTGCGATTGGCGCTGCAGCCGCTTGCGGTGCTGCTCGGCTACGGGCTGGTGGCGCAAGTCGTGCCGGCACCCTGGCTGGCGGTCGCGAGTGCGGCCGGATTGCTGCTGCTCGCCGAAGCGTATCGCCGGACGCCGATGCTGCGGCTTCAGTCGGCACTGGCGACGCTTGCTGCGCTGCTCGTGCTCTGGACGCTCGAGCCGCTTGCGCGCTGGCTCGGCGCGGCCCTGTTCTCGCTTGCTGCCGACCCGGTGCTGGTGACGGACCTTCCGGCCCTCGACATGGCCATGCGCCAGCTGCTTGTGCCCGGCATCGCGGCACTCTTCGCGGTCTGGCGCCTGAGTGAACGGCTGCCGACCCTGACGTTCAAGGTCGGCGCGGCTGTGGCAGGTGCCATCGCGCTGGTGAGCGTGCATGTGCTCTACAAGCAGCTGTTCGCGATGGCCGATAGGACCGCCTTCGTCGAGCATGGCCTGGCAGAGCGGTGCTTGTGGGAGATCGGCTTGCTCGCTGCTGCCTATGCCTTGTGGCGCTGGCTGGAGCAGGGCCGCGCGGCCCTGGCACTAATCGCCGCTGCGCTCGGACATGGCGTCACCTATACCGTGGTGCTGCACGATCCGCTCTGGGCCGAGCAGGCCGTGGGCCGCTGGCCCTTGGTCAACTGGCTTATCCCCGCCTTTGGCTTGGTGCCGGCGGCGCTCGTGCTGGCCGAGCGGATCGCACCCGAGCGGATGATCCGGCTGCGGCGCCCGGCCGATGCCTTGCGCATGGCGACCGTGCTGCTGTTCGCCTTCGCCACCCTGCGGCAGCTGTTCGCCGGCAGCGTGCTCGTCCATGCCTCGATCGGCGAGGGCGAGAGCATCTTGTGGTCGGTGCTGGCGATCGGCCTCGCCGTCGGGTTCCTGGTGCACGGCATTCGCCGGGGCGGAAGGGACTGGAGGCTCGTCTCGCTTGGACTGATGCTGGTGGCCGTGGCGAAGGTCTTCCTGCTCGATGCGTCCGGATTGGAAGGCCTGTTGCGGATCGCCTCGTTCCTGGCGCTCGGCTTCAGTCTGATCGGTGTCGGCTGGCTCTACAGCCGCTACCTCAAGCCGATGGTCAAAGAGGCGGCGTAGCGGTGGGTCAGCCCAGCATGGCGCAACTTTCGTGGACAAGGCGGACAGCATCCGCCTGACCTCGCACGCCAAGTTTGGCGAATAAGCGCTTGGAATAGTTGCGCGTCGTCTCGAGGGTCAGCCCCATCCTGGCACCCGCCTCGGCGAGTGACTGGCCTTGGGCGAGCAGCACCGCCAGTTCCGCCTCGCGCCGCGGCAAGTCGTGGAGTCTCGCCAGATGCTCCGCCCTTGCCGCGGACGACGCACGTGGCTGGCGCAGATGCGCGATCAGCGCCGGACGGCCGAGCAGGCCGTTGCTGCCAGGCGAAGCCGGAGCGAGCAGCGCCTCGATGCGCGGTTCAGGCAAGAGCAGCATCGCTCGGTCGGCCGAGCCAGGCTGCCGCGCGAAAGCGTCGGCAGCTTCGGCAAGCGTCCGCTCGGCCGCCGGACCGAACTCGCGCACCCGTTCGCCCAGGCGAGGTGCGTGACCGAAGGTCCGCGTGAGGAGCCGCTCGGTCGTGGGCGCCACGGCCAGCAGCCGTGCCGCCTTGTCGAGCACAAGCCAACCCGACCCCGCCCGCGCCAAGGCATCGCGCCCGGCTGCGTCCAGCAAGGCGCCGTGCGCCGCTGCGACGAACGCACGGACGGCAAGCGCCGCATAGGGTGCGAGCGCGGACAGCAGCGCGCTGTCCGCAGCCGTGCACGGGCGCTCGCTCGCCAGCACCAGCCAGGCACTTGCCGCCGGATCATCGAGCAGGCGCACCGCACGCTCGTCCGTCAGGCCGAGCTTGCGCATATCGCGGCGGCGGCGGGCCTGGCGCACCGGATCATGGTCGTCGAACTCGTCGCCGCTGTAGACGCGGCCGGGCCTCAGTCGATCGTACTGGATGCGATCGGCCAGGTTCAGCTCGTCGAGGCCGAGTTCGCGCGCGCGGCGGGGGATGTCGGGGCCGACGAACAGCTGGGTGAGTTCGCCGCCATGGGCAGGTCGGATCAGGATGGCGACGAAGGTGGCTGCGGCCCTCCGCCGCAAGCGCTCAAGGAAAGTCGAGAAAGGCGCGGCTTCGCTGCTGCCGGCAAACAGCGGCAGCAACAGATCCGTCTCGTCCCTGCTGGTAAGAGCCATGCCCTCCCATATGGGAGGTTTGTCCTGCTGTCATCAATGCGATGAGGCTGCGACCCGGCTATCGGAGAGCATCTTTGCCCACACTCACGCACCTGGAACGGCTCGAGGCCGAATCGATCCACATACTCCGCGAAGTCGTCGCCGAGGCGGAGAAGCCGGTGATGCTCTACTCGGTCGGCAAGGATAGCGCGGTGATGCTGCACCTGGCGCGCAAGGCGTTCTATCCTTCGCCGCCGCCGTTTCCGCTGCTCCACGTCGACACGACGTGGAAGTTCAAGGCGATGTACGAGCTGCGCGACCGGATGGCACGCGAGTCCGGCATGGAGCTGCTGGTCTACCAGAACCCCGAGGCGACGGAGAAAGGCATCAATCCTTTCGACCACGGCCCCTTGCACACCGACATGTGGAAGACCGAAGGGCTGAAGCAGGCGCTCGACAAGTACGGTTTCGACGCAGCCTTCGGCGGGGCGCGCCGCGACGAGGAGAAGAGCCGCGCGAAGGAACGCATCTTCTCGTTCCGCACCTCCTCGCATGGCTGGGACCCGAAGAACCAGCGGCCCGAGCTGTGGAACCTCTACAACGCCCGCAAGAACAAGGGCGAATCGATCCGCGTCTTCCCGATCTCGAACTGGACCGAGCTCGACATCTGGCAGTACATTCACCTCAACGACATTCCGATCGTGCCGCTCTACTTCGCGGACAAGCGGCCGACTTTCGAGTGGGAAGGCCAGCTGTTCATGGCCGACGACATCGAGCGGCTGGAGAAGGTGCTGGGCAAGCGCCCCGAGATCACCGAGCGCTCGATCCGGTTCCGCACGCTGGGCTGTTTCCCGCTGACCGGCGCGGTCGAGAGCGAGGCCAGGACGCTGGAGGAGGTGATCCAGGAGACGCTGCTCACCACTACGTCGGAACGCCAGGGCCGCGTGATCGACAAGGATGCCGGGGGCGCGGGGATGGAAGTGAAGAAGCAGCAGGGTTACTTCTGAGGCATTGGCCTCGAACCCGTCATCAAGCAAACAACCGTCGTCAGTTCCTAGGCCATCGATCCTACGCACGTCGTCCCCGCGCAGGCGGGGACCCCGCTTCCTTCTTGAAGGCCAGCGGGCGCCCGCAAGGAAGCGGGGCCCCCGCCTCCGCGGGGGCGACGGGACAGGGTTGTGGATGCAGCAAGACGAACAAGGGAGAACTCCCATGGCCGACCAAGACACCAAAGACGCCGTCTACGTCACCGACAAGCTCATCGCCGAGGACATCAACGCCTACCTCGAGAGCCACGAACACAAGACCATGCTGCGCTTCATCACCTGCGGCAGCGTGGACGATGGCAAGTCCACGCTGATCGGACGGCTGCTGTACGATTCAAAGATGATCTTCGAGGATCAGCTCGACGCACTGCAGGCGGACTCCAAGAAGGTCGGCACGCAAGGGCAGGAGATCGACTTCGCGCTGCTGGTCGACGGCCTGGCCGCTGAGCGCGAGCAGGGCATCACCATCGACGTCGCCTACCGCTTCTTCAACACCGAGAAGCGCAAGTTCATCGTCGCCGACTGCCCTGGCCACGAGCAGTACACCCGCAACATGGTCACCGGCGCCTCGACCGCCGACCTCGCGGTGATCCTGATCGATGCGCGCAAGGGCGTGCTGGTGCAGACGCGGCGCCATTCTTACTTGTGCCACCTCATCGGCATCAAGAACATCGTCTTGGCCGTGAACAAGATGGACCTGGTCGACTACGATCCGGCCGTGTTCGACGCGATCGTGAAGGACTATACCGAGTTCGCGCATTCGATCGGCATCGACAGCTTCACCGCGCTGCCGATCTCGGGCTTCAAGGGCGACAACATCACCACGCTTTCGGCCAAGACGCCCTGGTACAAGGGCCCGACGCTGGTCGAGCACCTGGAGAAGGTGGAAGTCCTGAGCTCGGTCGATTCCGACAAGCCGTTCCGCCTGCCGGTGCAGTGGGTCAATCGTCCGAACCTCGACTTCCGCGGCTTCTCGGGCCTGATCGCGACTGGTTCGGTCAAGCCGGGCGACAAGATCCGCGTCCTGCCCTCGGGCAAGACGAGCACGATCGGCAAGGTGGTCACGTTCGACGGCGATCTCGACGAGGCGGTCGCGGGTCAGTCCGTCACCGTGACCTTCGCCGACGAGATCGACTGCTCACGCGGCTCGGTGATCTCCACCGCCGACAATCCGCCGCAGACCGCCGACCAGTTCGAGGCGACCTTCGTGTGGATGGCCGACGAGGCGATGGTGCCGGGCCGCGCCTATTGGCTCAAGCTCGGCACGCAGCAAGTTTCGGCGACGGTGCAGGAGCCCAAGTACACGGTCAACGTCAACACCATGGACCGCATGGCGGCCAAGACGCTCGAGCTGAACGCCATCGGCGTCGCCGAGCTGACCACTGACAAGGCCGTGGTGTTCGAGCCCTACGAGCAGAACCGTACCCTCGGTGGGTTCATCCTGATCGACAAGATGACCAATGCAACGGTCGCGGCGGGCATGATCAACTTCTCGCTGCGCCGTTCGCAGAACGTGCACTGGCAGGCGCTCGACATCGGCCGCAAGCAACGCGCCGACCTCAAGAACCAGAAGCCCGCGGTGCTGTGGTTCACCGGATTGTCGGGTTCGGGCAAGTCGACGATCGCCAACCTGGTCGAGAAGAAGCTGTTCCGGATGAACCGGCACACCTTCCTGCTGGACGGCGACAACGTGCGCCACGGGCTCAACAAGGACCTGGGCTTTACCGAGGCCGATCGGATCGAGAATATCCGCCGCGTCGGCGAGGTCGCCAAGCTGATGACGGACTCCGGCCTGATCGTGATCACCGCGTTCATCTCGCCGTTCCAGGCCGAGCGCGACATGGTCCGCGGCATGCTGCCGGAGGGTGAGTTCATCGAGGTGTTCATCGACACCCCGCTGCGCGTGGCCGAGAGCCGCGATGTGAAGGGCCTCTACAAGAAGGCGCGAGCGGGCGAGCTCAAGAACTTCACCGGGATCGACAGCCCATACGAAGCGCCGCGCAATCCGGAACTGCGCATCGATACCCAGGCGATCACCGCGGAAGAGGCGGCCGACCTGATCATCGACCGGCTGCTAGGCGACGCGTGATATGAGCAAGCCCCTCCTCCCTCGAGGGAGGAGGTTGGGAGGTGGGTGTACCGACGCTGGCGTGGACGCGTGACCTTTGGTCCCGCTCCCCCACCCCCGACCCCTCCCCGCTGGGGAGGGGAGAAGGACAGGGAGAGAGACAATGACAATCCAAAACGACGGTGATCTCGCGGCGCATCTGGCGGAGCAGGCGGGCAAGATCCTGCTGCAGGTCCGCGCCTCGGGCGTGTTCGGCGGCAAGGCGCTGGGCAAGGCGGGCGACCAGACCGCCAACCAGTTCCTGGTCCACGCCTTGCGCGAGCAGCGGCCTAACGATGGACTGCTCTCCGAGGAGGAGAAGGACAATGCCGAGCGCCTGAGCCAGAGCCGGGTGTGGATCGTCGATCCCGTCGACGGCACTCGGGAGTACGGCGAGGAGCGGCAGGACTGGGCGGTGCACGTAGGGCTGGCGGTCGACGGGCGCCCGGCGCTCGGCGCCGTGGCACTGCCGGGTTGCGACGTGGTGCTGCGCTCCGATCGGCCCGGTGAAGTGCCCGCTGCGCCTGAGGTCCTGCGCATGGTGGTCAGCCGCACCCGTCCCGCGCGCGAGGCGACCGAGGTGGCGCAAAAGCTCGGCGCGGAACTGGTGCCGATGGGCTCGGCCGGTGCCAAGGCGATGGCGATCCTGCGCGGCGAGGCGGACATCTACCTGCACTCTGGCGGGCAGTACGAGTGGGACAGTTGCGCGCCGGTCGCGGTGGCGCTGGGTTGGGGGCTGCATGCGTCGCGGATCGACGGCTCGCCGCTGGTGTACAATCAGGCGGACGTCTACATGCCGGACCTGCTCATCTGCCGCAAGGAACACGCCGCGCGGATCCTGGCCGAAGTCGCGGCGCTGACGCCTGCCGCCCGATAGCGCGCCATAAGGTTCCGACGGCTCGGCGGTGACGTGCCGAAACCGTACCCTGGTCGGTGCTGGATCGACCTTGGACTAAGCTATCACGCCAGAGGACAGTCAGACGTGATCAACATTGTCGATTAGTCACACTCCGGCTATGCTCGCCCGATGAGCGCAGCAGCATCCGCCGTCGAGGCCAAGACCCGTCGACGTGTACGCGATCCGATCGCCACGCGCGAAACGATCCTGGAAGCGGCCAGCAACCTGCTGGCAAAGGACGGTCCCGAGGGCGTCAGCCTTTCGGCAGTCGCGCACCTTGCCGCCGTCAACCGCGGCACTGCTTATCAGCATTTCGAAACGCGCGAGCGCCTGATCGAGGCGACCGTGCAGTGGGTTTCCGACAGGCTGTTTCGCGCGGTGTTCGGCGATCCTGCCACTCTGGGCGAGCGCCGCGTCGAGGACGTCGATCCGCTCGCCATGGTCGAGCGGTTGTGCGATTTCGCCATGGAAAATCCGGACATGTGCCGGGTCTGGTTGCAGCAGGTGCTCGCCTCGCCCGATCCGCGCCAGGATCCCTTCTGGCGCGAGTATGCCGGCTCGTTCGGCCGCTTCGCCCGGACCGGCATGGCCGAGCCGGGCATCGACGTCGAAGTGCTCTCGGTCGTCAATCTGGCGGGTGTGTTCTTCTGGCCGATCCTGGCCCGCGCGCATGCGCACACGCACAAGCAGCGGCTGGAGCTCAGCCGGCGCTTCAGCCAGGAGATCGTGCGCCTGTCGCTCTTCGGCACGATGCGGGAAGAGGCGTTTCCCGAGATCGTCGAGCGGGTGCGACCGCAGACCGGCGAATAATGCCTTCGCTCGGGCGATGACCTGCGTGCGCGTCATTGACGCGAAGCGGGTCTTGGCTCTTGTGCGGGCGCATAGGTTCATAGCCCCAAGGGGGCATCACGCCGGTGCGCTGCGCCGGCCAGCCAGGAGAATGCGATGTTTTCCGCAGTCGTGATCGATAAGCCCGGTGGCGATCCCAAGGGGCCGCAGACCGTTGAACTCCAGCAGCTGGACGAGGGCGCGCTGCCCGAAGGCGACGTCACCATCGACGTTGCCTACTCCACGCTGAACTTCAAGGATGCGCTGGCGATCACCGGCAGTTCGCCGATCGCCAAGAAGTATCCGATGGTGCCCGGCATCGACCTCGTCGGCACCGTGAGCGAGAGCAGCGGCACCGAGTTCAAGGCCGGCGATACCGTCGTGCTCAACGGCTGGGGCGTGGGCGAAGGACACTGGGGCGGCCTGGCGCAGAAGGCGCGCCTCAAGAGCGAGTGGCTGATCCCGCTGCCTAGCGCCTTCAGCCCTGCACAGGCGATGGCGATCGGCACCGCCGGCTACACCGCCGCGCTTTGCGTCGATGCGCTTGTCGACTGGGGCGTGACGCCCGAGCAAGGCGAGGTGCTGGTCACCGGCGCCACCGGCGGCGTCGGCTCGGTTGCGATCATCCTGCTCAAGAAGCTGGGCTTCTCGGTCGCCGCGCTGACCGGCAAGACCAGCGAGGAAGCCTATCTCAAGGATCTGGGCGCCGAGACCATCATCGACCGTGCCGAGTTCTCCGAGAAGGGCCGCCCGCTCCAGAAGGAGCGCTGGGCAGGCGTGGTCGACACTGCGGGCAGCCACACCCTGGCGAACGCCTGTGCGCAGACTCGCTATGGCGGCGCGGTGGCCGCTTGTGGTCTGGCGCAAGGCTTCGACCTTCCCGTGACGGTCATGCCCTTCATCCTGCGCGGGGTTTCGCTGCTGGGCATCGACAGCGTCAACGCACCCAAGGCCAAGCGTCTCAAGGCCTGGGATCGCCTGGCCAAGGACCTCGACCCTGCCAAGCTCGACTCGATCGCGCAGACCATCGGTCTGGGTGATGCGATCGAGACGTCGAAGAAGTTCATGTCTGGTGAGGTCAAGGGCCGTTACATCGTCGATGTGAACGCCTGAGGTGCAAAGCGGCGCAAGCGGACGCAAGATCCGCGGCGCCGCGACGCAGCCAGCATCAGGGGAGGACGGCCCTCTGCTTCTGACCGTTGGCCTCGCCGATCCGGCGCCCCGCTCCTCCGTCAATGCGGGAAAGGAAGTGGGATGCACGCCTCCGGCGGGAACGACGACACTGCTGGTTGAATTCGTCGGCTGGGCTGCTCCCGGATGAGCCTGGAAGAAGCGGCGCGGCCGAGATCGGGAAGGGGAAACGATGACGCAATTGGCTGAGATCGTCGGCGGCGTGTCCGAAGTGCGCGGCATTCCGCTTGCCGAGGAAGAAGGGCTGGGAGCGCTGACGCTCGCAGGCTTCGTGCGTGAGGTCGCCGAGCGCTATGGCCCGCGCGAGGCGGCGGTCCTGCACCTGGGCGATCAGGTGATCCGCTGGACCTACCAGGACCTGCTCGACCGCGCGATGGATGTCGCCAAGTCGCTTGTGGCGCTCGGCATCGGCAAGGGCACCCGCGTCGGCATCCTGATGACCAATCGGCACGAGTTCCTCGCCGCTGCGTTCGGTGCCGCACTGGCGGGCGGCGTCGCGACGCCGATCAGCACCTTCTACACGCCGAGTGAGCTGGACGTCGTGCTCAAGGCCTCTGGGGTCTCGTGCCTCCTGCTGGAGCGCCACGTCCTCAAGAAGGACTTCGCGCAAGCGCTGCTCGAGCTGGAGCCGCTGGCGCTTAAGGCCGAGCCTGGCGCCTTGCAGTCGGAGCGCTATCCGTTCTTGCGCTATCTCGCGACGATCGACGGCGGAGAGCCGATCGGCATGATCGAGAGCTGGAGCGCGTTCCTGGCGCGAGGCCGCGACATCGCCGATGCCACCGTGCTGGCACGTGCCGAAACCGTTGCACCGGCGGATCCCGGCATCCTTCTGTTCTCCTCTGGCTCGACCGGGAAGGCGAAGGGCATCCTCAGCGCCAACCGGGCCGTTACCCTGCAGATCTGGCGGTGGGCCAAGTGGTACGCGATCGACCCGGCGCACCCGCCGCGCACCTGGTCGGCCAACGGTTTTTTCTGGTCGGGCAACTTCACCATGGCGCTGGGCACCACGCTGTCGACTGGCGGCACCCTGCTGCTACAGCGCTGGTTCGATCCGGCTGAAGCGTTGGAGATCATGGAGAAGGAGCGTGCGACGCTGCCGATCGCCTGGCCACACCAGTGGCCACAGCTGGCCGCCGCGCCCAATTACCTCCAGGTCGATCTGTCGCCCATGCGCTACGTCGACAAGCACATGCCCATCGCGCAGCACCCCACCATCCACAGCGAGTGGATGGAGCCGGGCCAAGCCTATGGCAATACCGAGACTTTCACGTTGATTTCGGTCTTCCCCACCGGCACGCCGCCCGAGGTCGCCGGCGACAGCCACGGCGTGCCCACGGCCGGCTCCACCATCAAGATCGTCGAGCCACTAACCGGCAAGACCGTGCCGATCGGCGAACGCGGCGAGATCGCCGTGAAGGGGCCGACGCTGATGCTGGGCTACATCGGCATCCCGCTCGACGAGTCGCTGGACTCCGAAGGCTTCCTGCGCACTGCCGACGGCGGATACATCGACGAGCGTGGACGGCTGCACTGGGAAGGGCGGCTGAACGACATCATCAAGACCGGCGGCGCCAACGTCTCCCCGCTGGAGATCGATGCGGTGATCCGCGACCATCCGGAGGTGAAGGTCTCGCAGACGGTCGGCGTTCCGGACGAGCTGCTGGGCGAGCTGGTGGTGACCTGTATCGTGCCGGTCGCCGGCACGTCGCCCAGCGCCGAGGCGATCAAGGCTTTCGCCAAGGAGAAGCTCGCCAGCTACAAGGTGCCCCGGCGCATCCTGTTCGTGGCCGAGAATGACCTGGAGACGACCGGCAGCGCCAAGATCAAGACGTCCGAACTGCGCAAGCTCGCGGCGGAACGTCTGGACACGGCGGGTTGAGGGCACCCGCATGTGCGGGGAAGGCGGCCTTCACCATCGCACGTCTCTAGGACAGATCGGTGACTTTCATGACGCATCCGACCACTATTCCTGACTTCGCCGACTGGCTTGCGATCTGCAACGTCAAGGCTGCTTACTGCCGCCTGCTCGACACCAAGCAGTGGGACGCCTGGGCAGAGCTTTTCACTCCCGATTGCGTGTCCGACACGACCGACAGCGGCGGCACCAGGGTGGAGGGCAGGGCGCAGATGGTCGAATACGTCAGTGCCAGCTTGGCCGATGCCAGGACTACGCACCACGTCCATCAGCCGCAGATGACGTTCGACGGGCCCGATGCGGTGGACGTGGTGTGGGCGATGCAGGATCGCGTCATCAAGGACAGCTTCGATCTATGGGGCACCGGCCATTATCATGAGCGCTACGTCCGCACCGCCGAGGGCTGGCGTATCAAGTCTCAGGTGCTGACGCGCCTGATCCTCGAAGTCCGTAGCGGATCGGCGATGAACGGCGCGGCGGAACCCGGCTCGACGGCGCCGGGCTGACGACAGCCGCCCTTCGCCGCAGTGCCGGGGAACGCCGTTCCCGATATCGCCCGAACGATTGCGGTTGCGATAGGCACTCTCCCGTTCTGCCGATATGATGAGCGCGAACATAGCGCAAAGCATGTCGGGAGAGTGTGTGGCCAAGACGATCGTCATCACCGGAGCAGGTCTCGGGCTCGGGCGCGCGCTGGCGCGTCGCTTCGCGTCCGAGGGCGAAACTGTCGTGCTGCTCGGTCGTACCTTCGGCAAGGTTCAGGCGCTCGCGCAGGAGCTCGGAGAAGGGCACCTGGCGGTCGAGTGCGACGTCGCTTCGCCAGACTCCGTGCGCGCGGCCTTTGCCCGCATCGCCGAGCGCTTCGCGAAGATCGACGTGCTGATCAACAATGCCGCGGTCTACGAACCGTTCAAGGTGGTCGATGCCACGGACGCGCAGATCGCCGCCTCGGTCACGACCAACCTCGCCGGCCCGATCTACTGCTGCCGCTCGGCTATTCCGATGATGGGGGCGGGTGGCCAGATCATCAACGTCAGCAGCGAATCCATCGTCGTGCCCTTCGCCATGCTGTCGCTGTACCAGAGCAGCAAGGCCGGGCTGGAGCGCTTCAGCGAGGCGCTAGGCGCCGAGGTCGAGGAACTCGGCATCCGCGTCACCACCGTGCGGGCGGGCCAGATGTTCGAGGTCGGCAAGGACGCGCCGGCTTGGGATCCCGCGGCGGCGCAGGAGTTCTACAAGCGCTCGATAGCGGCAGGGGTCAACTTGCGTGAGCGGCCGATCTCCAACTGCGAGAACGTGACCGGGGTATTCCGGGCGCTGCTGGACTTGCCGCCCGACGTCCAGCTTCCGCACATATCGGTCAGCGCCAGCAAGGCCTGATGCTGCCACACTCTTCCGTTTGCGCCAAAACACCCCTAAGCGAACCGTCAAGGATCCGACCATGACCACACTTCCCGAAGCCAAGCTCTTCATCGACGGCGAACTGCGCGGGGCGACCGGAGGGGCAACTTACGATCTTACCAGTCCGTGGACGGGCGAGACGGTCGGCAAGGCGGCCGACGCCACCCGCGAAGATGTCGAGGCAGCGATTGCGGCGGCGCGCAACGCCTTCGACAACACCGACTGGGCCTCTGACGAGAACCGCCAGAACCGCTTCGAGATCGTCAAGAAGTACCGCGCGCTGTTCGAGGCCAATCGCGATCGCCTGGCACAGCTTGCCGTTCACGAAGCCGGCGCGGCGCAGGGCGCGGTGTTCCGCGCCCATGTGAACATGGCGCTCGATGGTTGGGACGACTACCTGGCTGTGTTCCCCCGCGTCGAGTGGGAGAAGGATTATGGCGAAAAGGAAGCGTTCGGCTCGATCCACAAGCGGATCGCGGTGCGCGAGGCGGTCGGCGTGGTCGGTGCGATCACGCCCTGGAACGTCCCGCTGTACGTCAACATCGGCAAGGTCGTGGCGGCGCTGCTCGCCGGATGCACCGTGATCCTCAAGCCCGCACCGAACACGCCCGGCATGGGCGCGATCTTCGGTGAGCTGGCCAACGAGGCCGGCATCCCCAAGGGCGTGCTGAACGTCGTGTTCGGCGAGGATCCGGCGCTTGCCGGTGAGATGCTGGTCACCGATCCGCGCGTAGACCTGATCTCGTTCACCGGCTCCACCGGCGTCGGCAAGCGCATCATGGAGCAGGGGGCGCAGACGCTGAAGCGCGTGTTCCTGGAACTGGGCGGCAAGTCGGCCAAGATCGTACTGGACGATGCGCCAAACTTCGCGATGGACGTAGGCATGACCATGCTGGTCTTTCACGCGGGTCAGGGCTGCGCGGTGCAGAGCCGCCTGCTGGTTCCCAGGAGCCGCTACGAGGAAGCCAAGCAGATCCTCAAGGGCGCGTACACCCAGTTCGGCGACAACTGGGGCGATCCCGAGCATCCGCAGCACATCATGGGCCCGGTCGTATCCAAGCGGCAGATGGAGCGCGTTCTGAGCTACATCGACATCGGCAAGCAGGAAGGCGCCACGTTGCTGCACGGCGGCAGCGCCCGTCCCGACAAGGGCGGTGGCTGGTTCATCGAGCCAACCGTGTTCGTCGACGTCACCAACGACATGCGCATCGCCCAGGAAGAGATCTTCGGCCCTGTGCTGGTCGTCATCCCCTTCGAGGATGACGAGGACGCGATCCGCATCGCCAACGAGAGCAACTATGGTCTTTCGGGCGGTGTCAGCTCAGGCGATCATGACCGCGCGATCCGGGTGGCCAAGCGCATTCGCACCGGTTCGGTCAGCGTGAACAACGGCATGTGCATCGCCGGCGATATTCCGTTCGGCGGCTACAAGGCCAGCGGCGTGGGCCGGGAGTGGGGCGTCGAGGGCATCGAGGAATATACCGAGCTCAAGATGCTGGCATGGCCCGTGCGCCAGGCCGAACCGGCTTGATCGGCGCGCGCTGAAGTATGGCCAGGGCGGCGACCGCAGCTCGACAGCAGGAGCCGGCATTCCCGCCGCCGCTTGCCGTGGCCGTGGCTGTGTCCTGCGAGGCAGTCAGCCACAACCTCGCGGGCCAGAAGCTGGGCCGCAAGGGGCGGGTGACGCGTGAGCGGATCCTGGCTGCCGCGCTTGAACTGATCGAGAATAACGAGGACGAAGCCTTTACGCTGAGCGGCGTCGCTCGCCGGGCCGGCCTAGGCATGTCCTCGCTCTACAACTACTTCTCGGATCAGATCGAGCTGCTGCTGGCCGTGCTCGAGCCAGTGATGGCCACGGCGGAGGCTGCCTACCTGGCGCAGGCGCGGGACCGCTGGCTTGACGAGGAACTCGCCGATCGGACCCAGGCTTTCGTGCGCGCCTATCATGAGTTCTGGGCTCGCCATTCCGGCCTGCTGCACTTGCGCAACAGCCTGGCGGACCAACTCGATGTCCGCATGATGCTGCACCGCATCAACTCGACCCGACCCCTGATCGGGCTGATCGTGCGGCAGATGTCCGACCAGGGCCGTGAACCTGGTTCGCCCGAGATCTCGATGGCGACGGTGCTGATGACCGGCATCGAACGCTCGATCACGTTATCGACCGACAAGCGCTTGCCCAAGCTGACCGGACTACCGTTCGACCGCGACGAAGAACGCTATCTCAGCTGCAGCGCACGACTTTTGGAAATGGCTATCCGGGACATGCGGGGCAAGTCGGCTTAAAGCATCGCATCGAGCGTTGTCCTGGGCCGGACCCAGAAGGAAAGGTTCGTCACTGTTGAAACCGGGCCCGGGTCAAGCCCGGGAAGACGCTGGCAGATATGGCCCCACCAAGCAGAACGCCGCCGGTTTCGGCTGCGACCAACGCAGCGCCGTTGGTGCCGCATCCACGCGAGTGGATCGCGCCTTGAGGTCTATCCCTTCTTGCCGCCCACGCCCTTCAGGTACTCTTCCATGCCCTTGATGTAGTCAGGGTTCAGCATCAGCGCCGAATTGGCCATGCGCTCGACGTGCCGGCCCTGTTCGCGGCCGACTTCCGAGCACAGCTCGATCGCGATTTTCGCCGCGCCCATCTGCTCGCCGTTCTGCTTGGCGAGATGGCGGCAGAAGTCCATCACCTCATCCTCGAAGGTCTCGTCGGGGAAGACCTGGTGGACGAGGCCCATGGTGAAGGCCATGTCGGCGTCCGCCTTCTTGTTGGCCATGATCAGCCAGCGGGCCCAGTGCGGACCGCACAAACGCGACAGGCGCGAGACGCCGCCGGACGCCGGCAGCACGCCGAACAGGCCCTCGGGGAAGGCGTAGCCGGCGCTCTTCGCGGCCAGGCGGAAGTCGCACGAGAGGCTCATCTCCAGCCCGCCGCCGACGCACATCGCCTGGTGGGCGACGACGATGGGCTTTTCGACGTGCTCCATCTCGTCCCACAGCTGCTGCATGTTGTTGAGGTTGAGCCGGTGGTTCTCGCGAATGCCGCGCGCCGATGAGCTGTTGTAGACCGGCGAAACCACGTTCTGGTTGCCGCCGCGCAGATCTGCGCCCGAGCTGAAGTAGCGCCCCGTCGAGCGGATCAGCATGACCTTGAGCTCGGGCGTATCGCGTAAGGTCAGGACTGCTTCGGTCAGCAGGTCCATCATCTCGCGCGAAATGGCGTTGAGCTTGTCCGGCCGGTTCAGCGTGGCGACGAGGATCGTGCCGTCGATGACTTCGGTCAGCAGGTGGGGGGCTTCTTCGGTCATGTCGTCATCCTTTCGGGTCCCGGAGCATCGTACGCGCCTTGTTCGTCATCCCCGCCTGCGCGGGGACGACGAGCACTTTGGCGCGGTCAGCGTCGATGCCTCAACCGCGCGTGCGAGGCATGCCAAGGCCGCGCTCCGCGATCATCGAGCGGTGCACTTCGCTGGTGCCGCCGTAGATGCGCGTGCCGTGCGCGTGGCGGTAGCTCTGGTTGATGAGCTGCAACGGCCCTTCGCGCTTCGACAGCGAAGCGGGCGCGGTCAGCTGCAGCATCTCGCGCGCATCGACCAGGAAGACCTCGGACGAGTACATCTTCGCCATCGGACCGTATGCCATGTTCGGCTTCTTTTCGACGCTGGCCCACATCGCCCTGAACTCGATCATCTCGGCGGTGATGATGTGCGCCCGGATGCGGGCGAGGCGCTGCTGGACCGACGGCTCGGACAGGCGACCGGCTTCGCGCAGCACTTCTTCACAGGCCTCCAGCGTTTCCTCGATCGTCTTGGAGAAGCCGCCGCCATGCTCCAGCTCGAGCGCGGCCGCCATGACCTTGGTGCCGCCATCGACGGGCCCGAGGCGCCACGTATCGGGCACTTCGACGTTGTCGTAGAAGGTGACGTTGGTGCGCTCGTCCTGGAAGGTGTAGATCGGCTGTACCTCGACGCCTTCGGCCTTGAGCGGAACGATGAACATCGTCAGCCCCTTGTGCTTGGGCACGTCGGGGTTGGTGCGGGTGAGCATCAGCACGTATTCGGACAAGTTGGCGCCGCTGGTCCACATCTTGGTGCCGTTGATGCGCCAGCTGCCGTCCTCGGCCTGAGTGGCGCGAGTCTGCGCGGCGAACACGTCCGAGCCGCAGCTGGGCTCCGAGTAGCCGAGCGAGGTGATGCACTCGCCGCGCTTGAGGCGGTCGAGAACCTGGGCCTTCAGCTCGTCGGTGCCGTAGTGGACCATCATGTAGCCCACCATCTCGGTCACGCCGGCGCCGGGGTTGGCGTAGCCGTGCTTGTTGAAGCACTCGCGGGCGTATTTCTTGGCATAGGGGCCGAGCGCGCGGCCGCCCATGTCCGGGTTGCCCAGGAACAGCAGGTTGGCCTCGGCCAGTTTCTTGTGGACCGAGGGCACCCAACCTTCCCAGCTGTAGTGGAACTGCTTGCGCTCCTCGTCGGTGATCTGGGTTTCGAAAAAGGCGTCGACCTCGGCCCCCACGGAGCGGGCCTCTTCGCCGATGTCGAACTCGATCGGCAGGTCGCCCACTTCGGGCAGGTGCGCGGCCTCTTCGCCGTAGAAGCGGCGGCCGGCTTCGGCGAGCAGATCCTGCAAGTCGCCGCGCACCAGTGCCCAGGCATTGGCGCGCAAGTTGTAGAGGTGGATGTCGTACTCGGTGGTAAGGCCATAGCCGCCGAAGGTCTGCAGCGCCTGGCTGACCGCAGCTGCTGCCGCGGTCCCGGAGTGCCACAGGACCAGCGAGACATTGCCGGCGGCATCCTTGTGACCGTCGGCAATGTCGCGGATCGTGCGCCAGACCATCAGCTTGCCGCCGTCAACCTCGCACAGACGATCGGCAAGGGGGTGCGACACGCCCTGGAAGGTGCCGATGAGCTGGCCGAAGGCCTTGCGCTCGCAGGCGTAGGCTGCGCCCAGCTGCAGCGCCTGGCGACCAAGGCCGGAGAGCGCCGCGGCCATGAGCAGCTTCCACTCGTCGAGCCCCGCAGCGAACGTCGCCAGCGCGCCTTCGCCGGAACCGAGGACTTGCGCATCCAGCGCCGCCAGGTCGATCTCGGCGATGGGCGTAGTGGCGAGGGTTTCTTCGGCCTTGGCGGCGCCTTCGGGAACGGTCACCACCACGATGTCGTCGCCGCGCCGCGCCACGACGGCGTTGGCATGCGTGCCACCCGCGACCCACTGCTTGGGCCGCTCGGCCAAGTCGTGGAAGGCGATGGTGACGACGCTTTCACCGCCGATCGCACTTTCCAGCAGCTCTTCTGCACCACCCAGCTGGCCGAGCAGGCGCGCGGCCACCAGAGCTTCGGCGAGCGGACCGGAGGCGAGCGTGCGGCCGGCCTCTTCCATCACCACGACGGCATCGAACACGCCAAGGCCCATGCCGCCGGCTTCCTCCGGCACGCGGATGGCGAAGGCGCCCAGCTCGGCCAGACCGGTCCACAGCTCCGCGTCGAAGCCGCTGGTTTCCATCGCCTTGCGCACGCGCGCGGACGTCGAGTTCTCGTCCAGAAAGCGCGCGAAGGTGTCGCGCACCATGGTCTGCTCTTCGGTGAGATCGAAATTCATGAGTGTGCCGTTCCAGGAGTTATGTTGTCGTTGCCGCGATTGCAGACGCAACCGCCTTGGCGGCGATCCTGATCATATCCCGCAGGGCGGTTCAACTTCCCATATGGGGCCATCGCGGGTGCGATCCTGAGCGAGGACGATTGGTGCGCCATCATGGGGGTGATACTGTGCGATCTCGCAGCCGATCCGGGAGAGAACGTGGCGCGATTGGAGAGCCTGGACGAACTGAAGCATGACCTCGCCACCGTGGCGCCTGGCTATCGCCGGCGCATCCGGATCGTGCCTGCGCCCGGCGCCGTGCTCGCCTTGCTGGAGGACGACATCCACGCGATGGCGGTCCGACTGCGCCACCACGGCGGATCTGTCACGGCAGTGGAGCCGCTGCTCGATCGGATGCCGTGGTCCACTTGCCCCGGCGCCGCCCGGGTCCTGATCGAGACGTTCACGGGCTTGCCGCTGGCCCAGGTCGGTCCCAGACTGGCGCGAAAGGCGAATTGCACGCACTTGCACGACCTTGCCGTCCTGGCCGCCACACACGCCCACGACGATGCGCCGACGCTCTATGACATTGCGGTGAGCGATCCCGTGGACGGCCGGCGCGAGCTGACCCTCCAGCGCGATGGCTCGCCGTTGCTGCACTGGACCGAGCAGGACGGAGTGCTCGCTGCTCCGCCCGAGTTGGCCGGACGCACGCTATACAACCTGCGCGAAGCGATTGCCGGGATGCCAGCCGAGCGCATGGAAGCGGCACGGCTGCTGCAGTGGGGTGGGATCGTGGCGCACGGGCGAACCATTCCCTTGGCGCACCAAAGCGATGCCACTCGCATTCCGCCCAACTGCTATACCTTTCAGCCCGAGCGCGCAGCGCTGGCAGAGCGGGTGGGTCGCGTGATCGATTTCAGCGCCGACGGACTGACACCAGGACAGACTTTCAGCCGCGAGCTCGGGCTCGCGGCAGTCGATTGAAGCACCAAAAGACACGAACGGGAGAGCGACAATGGAAATGAACGACATGGTGATCATCTCGGTCGACGATCACATCAGTGAGCCGCCTGACATGTTCAAGAACCACTTGTCCGGCGAAGCGCTGGAGACCGCGCCCAAGCTGCTCAAGGACGATAACGGCAAGGACGTCTGGCATTACCAGGGGCAGACCTTCGCATCGGTTGCGCTGAACGCGGTCGTCGGCCGTCCGTTCGAGGAGTACGGCATGGAGCCGACCTCGCTCGACCAGCTGCGCGAGGGTGTCTACGACGTGCACGAGCGGGTGAAGGACATGGACGTCAACGGCATCGCCGCCTCGCTCAACTTCGGCTCGGTATTCGATTTTGCCGGTGGCCGCCTGCACCGCGTGCCGGACAAGAAGCTGGCCGTCACCCACATCGCCGCCTACAACGACTGGCACATCGACGAGTGGTGCGGCGCCTATCCGGGCCGCTTCATCCCCTGCGCCATCCTGCCGACCTGGGACATGGATGCAACGATCGCCGAGTTGAAGCGGGTGACCGACAAGGGCTGCCACACCGTCTCGATCAGCGAGAACCCGACCTGCCAGGGCCTTCCCAGCATCCACAACGAATACTGGGATCCGTTCTACAAGGCGATCAACGACCTCGACATGACGATCTGCCTCCACATCGGCGGCGGCAATCCGGCGCCGCATGCCTCGATGGAGACGCCGATCGAGGCGTGGATCTCGACCATGCCGATGACAATTGCCTATGCCGCTTCGGACTGGCTGCAACTGGATGCGCTCAACACCTACCCCGACATGCGCATCGCGCTGTCCGAGGGCTCGATCGGCTGGGTGCCCTATTTCACCGAGCGCGCGGACTTCTCGAACTCGCGCCACAAGTATTGGACCAACTCGCGCTTCCAGGACAAGAAGCCGAGCGAGATGTTCCGCCGCCACTTCCTGAACTGCTTCATCGATGACGCGTTCGGGCTGCAGAACATCCGGTTCATCGGCGAGGACAACATCGCCTACGAGTGCGACTATCCGCACTCCGACACGCTGTGGCCCGAAGTGCCCGAGCGTCTGTGGCCGACGATCAACCACCTGACCGAGGCGCAGATCGACAAGATCACGCATGGCAACGCGATGCGCTGGTTCCGCTTCGATCCATTCCAGCACTATGCGCGTGAGGACCTGACGGTCGGCGCACTGCGCGCCAAGGCTGCGGCGGCGAAGGTGGACATCACCCCCAAGTCCTCGCTCGGCGAGCGGCCGCTCGAGGAAGGGGACGTGCGCCCGGTGACTTCGGGCGACATCATGAAGATGTTCATGCGCCACGAAGACGGTGACCGCATGTCGCGCATGAGCACGGCCGACGCTTGAGTAACGAACCTGTGCGGGGAAGGGGGGGTACCTCTCCCTGTGTGGGGAGAGGATACGAGGCTTGCCAGCTTGCTGGTTAGTCGCAGTTGGAGAGGGGGATGTGCGCTATCGTGCGCCGAACCCCTCTCCAAGCTTCGCTAGCTCCTGACGGAGCAAGCTGCGCTATCCTCTCCCCTGAAGGGGAGAGGGGTAGGGTACGATCGCTTGGGCAAGGATCGTCAGGCCGCGCTTTTCTGGAACGTCTCGACGTTGTCGGTGTCCGGGTCGGGCAGGCAGGCGCGCATGGCTTCGCTGACGCACTGCAGCAAGCCGTCGGTGTTCACCTTGTCCTCGCGTCCATAGACCAGCGAGATGACGAGCGGGTGATCCTCCAGCTGACGCGGGATCAACGCGCAGAGCGATTCCGCCTCCGATCCGAAGCCGACCGGCCCGAAGACATAGCGCCGCTCACGCAGCGTCTCGATGCGCGCCAGCATCTCGGCCGCCGAGAACTTGTGCGCAGCGTCCGCCTCTGCGTTGAGGCGGCGCACCATGCCTTCGCAACGCGACGGGGACACGGTTGAAAGCATCAGCTGCCCGGCGCTGTTGCGTGCCAGCGGTTCCTTGCGGCCGCCATGAAGATCGCGCGTGCAGGCTGGCGCGCGGGCGCCATGGCGCCACACGATGACTTGCGAATCCAGCCCGACCATCCCCATCAGCGTGACCGTAAGGCCAGTCTGGGCGCTCAGACGATCCATCAACCGTATAAGGCGTCCATCCCGGACCACGCCGGACTGGCCCGCATTGCCGAGCAGCGCAGCACGCGGGGTGAGGCGGTAGGACCGCGTATATGGATCCTTGTGCAGCAGCCCGAGTTCCACGAGGCTCGACAGGAGCTCGGACGTGCTGGACTGCGGGCGATTGTAGCGCCGAACGATGTCCATCACCGTCGCTTCACGGTGGCTGTCATCGAAGAATTCGAGCACTTCGATCACGCGCCGGGCGATCTTCGCCTTGTTAGAGCCTGCCATCGTCATAGGCATACACATCTCCTCCAACCCGCCATCGCCGTGACGTCAATTGCCAGCATCACTCGCTTGGCATCTCGCGTCAACAGAGAACCGAGGGCCTTTCGTTTTTTCCTTAGCTTGCTTAGCTTTGACTCGCGCGATGCTCAAGAGGGGATCATGGGCAAGAGGCACTAGGACGGCGGAACCGTTGCCGGCGTGCGGTGTGGCGAGACTTCGGTGATTCGCAAATTTGCGTGACAAGCGTGTGCCAGGCGCCAAGGTTGGCGGCATGGATCTGGAGCAGCTGACGATTACGCCTGCGCATTTGTCGCTGCTGGAGGAGCCATGGATGCAGCCGTTGGCGGTGCTGGCGCTGGATGAAGCGACCGCCGCGTCCGACCTCCATCTCCCGGCATGCCCGTTGATAGGTGTGGGGCCATCCCGGCATCCACTTGCCGACCAGGTCGACGTGCTGCTGGAAATCGGGGCGGATTTGCCCGTGCTGGCTCAAGCGATCCTCGCGCAGCCACACGCCGCGACAGCGCTGGTGCAAGTGCTGCGCGTGTCCGAACGGATGAGCGCCATGGATGCCCTGAACGTCGAATCGATGGCTTATGCCATGCTGCAGGGAAGCGCGGGTCATGCCCGATGGAAGAATGCCCGCATCGCCGGGCCGGGTTCGGCTGCGGGACGAGTCGGGCTTTCACGCCAGGACGACAGCCTTGTGATCACGATGGATCGTGCGCACGCCGCCAATGCGATCGACCGGCCGATGCGCGATGGCTTGCGCGAGGCGCTTACACTCGCGGCGATCGATCCCGGCCTGCGCAAAGTGGTGCTGGAGGCGCACGGCAAGGCGTTCAGTGTCGGCGCCGATCTCGATGAATTCGGTACGACCGACGATCCCGCGACGGCGCATGCCATCCGCATGACGACGCTTCCCGCCCGTGCCGCGATCGCCTGCGCGGATCGACTCGAGGCACGCATCGATGGTGCATGCGTCGGAGCGGGGCTCGAGCTTGCGGCATTCGCCAGGCGGATCGTCGCCACGCCACGCTCGTGGTTCCAGCTGCCGGAGCTGACGATGGGGATCATTCCTGGAGCAGGCGGTTGCGTGTCCGTCTCGCGTCGCATCGGGCGGCAACGCGCCGCCTTGCTGATGCTCTCAGGTCGCCGGATCGGTGCGCGCCAGGCGCTCGCCTGGGGATTGATCGATGCGATCATGGACGAGCTCGCCGTCGATGAAGGTGGCGGCGACATCGGCTGAGGTCAGGCGTTGCCGCGCCTCGCGCCACGGGCGATCGAGGAGGACAAGATCCGCCGGCGCGCCGACCGCGAGCCGCCGCCTGCCGGTGAAATCGAGCGGATCGGCCAGGAACAGCGCCAGCGCCTCGTCAGGGGTGAGCGCTTCCTCCAGGCCGAGGGGCGCACCGCTCGCCGTGCGGCGGGACACGGCTGCCTGCATCGCGACCCATGGGTCGGCGCTACCATAGGGCGCGTCGCTACCGCCGGCGAGCGGGATGCCGCGGTCCACCAGAGCGCGCAGGCGATAGAGGTCTGCCTGGTGGCGTGCCTCGACATCGGCGAGGTAGCGATCGCCGCGCTCATGCACGAAGCTGGGCTGGACGCAGGCATGCAGGCCGAGTTCGGCCATGCGATCGAGCAGGCCGAGCGTCGCCACCGACACGTGCTCGATGCGATCCCCCGGCAGGGGGCGCGCCTCGTCGATCGCGGCGAGCGCGAAGACCAGTTCGACCTCGCTGACGCAGTGCACCGCCACCGGGCGATGCTGCCGGTGCGCATCGCGCACGAAGGCGACGGCAGCGTCGAAATCGGGCATTGCCGCTTCGTGCAAGTGCAGCTTGGCCGGGCCCATCGACCACCCGTCAGGCGGCGCATCCGCCAGCGACAGCGCACCCGCCAGGAGACAGCGCTGGCGCAAGCTGCCCCGCCCACGCTCGAATGCGAAATGTGCGGCCATCATCGGATCGTTGCGCGGCGAGATCTCGGTCACGCCGGTGACTCCGTAGCGTGCCAGCTGCGTGCTGACACGGTCCAGCGCCGGCGGTGCGCTGGCCAGAGCTGTCTGCAGCCAGGAGTCGGCATCGAACAGACGCCCGGTGTAGCCGCCGCCCGCGCGCTCCAGACCGGGTGGCGCTTCGGCGACGGCAAGCAGTTGCTCTAGCGCTAGGCTGTTCAGCAGCCACATGCGGCCCGAGCGATGCTGGATGCGCAATGGCCTTGCCGCGACGAAGCTGTCCAATTCCAGCGCGTCGGCAAGGTGCCCAAGGACACTCTCGTGATAACCGATGCCGCGGATCCAGCCTTCACCCGGCGCGGACTGCAAGGCCCCTGCAAGGCCGCTCGCGTCACGCACCTCGGGCGGCCCGCAGGCGATCGAGGCGTCGCGGGCGGCGAGCGCGGCCAGGTGGAGGTGGTGGTCGTGCAATCCGGGCAGCAGGGCGCCACCGCTGGCGTCGATAACGGGCTCGCGGCCTTCCGGGGCGAGGCGGCCGATGGCGGCGATCCTGCCGCGCGCGATGCGCACGTCGCAGCGGCCATGACCCCGGACTTCGCCCTCGCGGATCAGCATGGCAGATAGCGCGCGTTGTCGCTGCCGATCGCATGCACCGGTGCCAGCAGCGTGCGGCGAGCGAACTTCGGGAAGAGCTTGCCGTTCGCCGCCGCCCAGCCTTGCAATTCGGATTCGAGAGCAGCCGCATCGTGCGCGCGCTCCTGCGCGAGCGCCTGCGCGACGATGGCGCTCATCGACAGGCCGACGCGCTGCGCCTCGCCGGACTGGAGCGCCCGCCAGCCTTCCAGAGCGGCCGTGATGCCGGTGAGCGGGTCAGCGATCGCATCGCCGACATAGCCGATCTCGCCGCTGGCGTCCTCCAGCGCGCGGGCTAGGCCGCCGGCGACGGCACAGTCGTTGCCGATGCCGGTCCAGTTCGCTGCCTCGCCGCTCGCGCCATGCCCGGTGACCGAGAGCCAGACGAGGCCGGGCACTTCGCGCACGAGCGCCTCGGCATCGATCCCCAGCTGCTTGAGCGCGCGGGGTCGCGAGGATTCGATCACCACATCGGCGCGCCGGATCAGCGCGACGAGGGCGGCCTTCTGCGGGTCGCTCGCGAAGTCGACCACCACGTTCGCCTTGCCCTGGTTGATCAGGTCGAAGGTGGCCGGATCGTCGCGGCGGATGAGGTCGGGACGGGTGAGGCTTTCGACCTTCACGACTTGCGCACCGGCCAGCCAGAACAGATGCCCGGCGAGCGGACCGGCCCAGATCGCCGACATGTCGATCACCAGCAGCCGCTGTCCCCGCGCGCGGCGGCGCATGGGGCCACGAACCAGGATCTCGACCGGCGGATTGACCGGCACTTCATCGGCCGAGGCGACCGGCAGGCCAAGATCGCGTCCGCGCGCGACAAGCTCGGCGCAGTTATGGCGGAGCGCGGCTGCGGCGATGGCGTCGTTGTCGTGGATGGCGAGATCGGCATCGCCGAACAGGGCGGGGAGCAATTCGCGATCTTCGGGCCGGATCAGGGTCAGCGCGAACCAGCCTCCGTCCCGAGTCGGCATCAGGCGGCTGCCGCCAAGCCCGGCTGACACGCGGCCGTTGATCCGGTAGCCGTTGTTCGCACCGCGCTCGCCGACCAGAGTGGTACCGTGGAGTTCGGACAGGCGCGCGCTGCCGGTCTCGGCTGCGAGCAATTGCAGCCGGCGGTTCGCCCATCGCGCGAGCGGGATCGCGAGGGCGTAGTCACCAGGCGGGTTCACAAGGAGCTCTCTTGAGCATCGCCGCGCTTGCGTTTGCTCGTTCGTCACCCCGAACTCGTTTCAGGGTCCGTTCCGCAGTGTCAACCATTGGCTTGCGTCGCCACCCGGCAGCGCAGTCTGCTGTGTCGAGGTGCGGGGCAAGGCGGAAGATGGTCCCTGATACAAGTTCAGGGTGATGGGTGCGGATAATGACATACCCCGAGTTGGCCGGGCATCGCGCCTCAGGCGGCCAGCACGTCCTTGACCTTGCGACGCAGCAGCTTGCCCATCTCGTTGTAAGGCAGCTCGGCGACGAAGGCGATCCGCTCGGGCACGCGGCTCGAACGCAGGCGGCCGCGGATCAGCTCCTTGAGCTCATCCTCGTCCGGCTGCTCGTGCCCTTCGCGGGTGACCACGGCGACACCCACGGCCTCGCCCCACTCGATCGAGGGCACCGCGCAGGCACAGGCGTCGGCGATGGCGGGGTGGGTCAGCAGCACGTCCTCGATCTCGCCTGGGCTCATGTTCTCGCCGCCGCGCACGATCACGTCGTCCGCGCGGCCGGAGAGGAACAGGTAGCCTTCCTCGTCCATGTAGCCCGCGTCGCGAGTCGGGAACCAGCCTTCGGCATCCAGCGCCGACTTCTCCTTGTACTCGCCCGAGACCTGGTCGCCGCGCACGTAGATCTCGCCGGCCTCGCCGACCGGAAGGACCTGGCCGTCCTCGCCGCGGATCTCCAACTCGACGGTCGGGATCGGCTTGCCCACCGAGGTGAGGCGCGCGCGGACCTTGGGATCGTCGGACGCGAGCGCGGCGCGGTGTTCGTCCGGGCCGAGCAGGGCTACCGTGGAGCTCGTCTCGGTCAGGCCATAGGCGTTGGTGAAGCCGCTGGTCGGGAACAGCTCCAATGCCTTGTGGATCACCTCCAACGGCATCTTGCCCCCGCCATAGGCTACCGCGCGCAGCGAAGAGACCTGGGCCGGCGTGCCCCTCTCGATCGCATCGACGATCCGCGCCAGCATGGTCGGCACGACGAAGGCATTGGTGATGCGCTCCTCGGCGACCAGCGCGAGCCAGGCTTCGGGCGTGAAGCTTGGCAGCATCACGATCTTGCGCTGCGCGTAGATCGAGGAGAGCAGGGCGGAGATCCCGGCGATGTGATAAGGCGGCACCACCACCAGCGCCGCGTCGTCCTCGTCAGCGCTGGCGAACTCGACCGTGCCCAGAATGTAGCCCAGCAGGTTGGAGTGGCGCAGGATCGCAGCCTTGGGGGCCGCCGTCGTGCCGCTGGTGAACAGCTGGATCGCCACGCCTTCACCCGCATCGGTTTCGCGCGTGTCCTCGCCGGGAACGATCTCCTGGACCTTCTGGGCGAACTCCTCGCGCGCCATGATCGTGTGGCCCTGATCGCCGGCGACGCGAATCACCCGTTCCTCGTCGCCGATCACCAGCGCTGGCGCGATACGGCCGAGCAGGGCAGCCAGATCGGCGTCCGGCAGGCGGTAGTTCAGCGGGCAATAGGGCACCCCGGCCAGCGCCGCGCCGAAGACGGCGATCAGCGCCGCCTCGCTGCTCTCGTCGAGCAGGGCGACATATTGCGCATCGCTCTCGACGATGAGCTCGAATGCGCCGCGTGCCGCGCTCAGCAGTTCGCCATATGTCCAGCGCTTGCCATCGCAGACGAGACCGACGCGATCGGGCGCGGCTTCGGCCGCCATTTCGAGGAGAAGCGCGATGTTCATGGCAGTTTGGCAGGCCCCAGGGGTCGAGGGTTGAAGATCAGTCGGACGCGGGAAGCGGCTTGGCGTCCTTGGTGACGAGCGCGATGCCGTCGACCGACAGCGAGCCCTTGCCCGGCTTGACGCAAAGCAGTTCGTAGGCCCCATCGGCATCGACGTAGCGCTTGCCCATCAAGGTGCCGGCCGAGAAGTCGGCCGCGAGCGGCAGGAGTTCGGCCGGCTTGGCTTCGGCCATCGGCGCGCCGCCGCACTCGATCGTGCCGCCGCCGGTGCGGATCACCATGACTTCGGTGTCGTCGGCTTGGCTCTTCAGTCGGGTACCGGGCTTCATCGGGCATTCCTCTTGATTGATCGGCCGATCCTGGTTGATCGGCCGTCGGTCTCATCGGTTGATGGCAAACTGTTTAGGCAAGCGACAGGATCGATCAAGACCGAGGCTCTTCCCAGCTCACGGTGACACGGCCGCAAGAACCAAGCAGTCCGCCGACGAGGAGAGCCCTCAGGCGATCGCGCCCTTGGCTTTGAGCTCCTCGATCTTGTCCCATTCGACACCCATTTCCATGAGCACGATCTCGGTATGCTCGCTGGCCTGGGGAGCGCGGGTGGTCTCGACCGGCTCGCCGTTCCATTGGACCGGATTGCGGACGAGCTTGATGGGCGCGCCGCCGTCGGACGCTTCGACCTCGATGATCGTGTCGTTGGCGATCGCCTGCTCGTCGTTGGCAAGCTCGATCAGGTTGAGGATCGGCGCCCACTGGCCCTTAAGCGTCTTGAGGTGCTCGCGCCAGTAGGCGAACGGCTTTTCGGCAAAGGCCTCGACCAGGATCTCGCTGGCTTCCTTGGCGTGCTTCATCAGGCTGAGCACGTCGGCGAAGCGCGGATCCTTGGCTGCTTCCGGGCGGCCGATGTGGATGAAGGTGTCCTCGATCAGGCCGGTGGGGCTCACCATGCACAAGTTGATCGTGCGTCCATCCGAGGTCCAGAAGTTGCCCATGAACGGGTTGGTGCCTGCGCCGCCCGACGTCGGCATCGAGTTCCTGGTGACTATGCCGGTTTCCAGCGCCTGCGCGATGTTGGCGCCGGAGGCCCAGGCTGCAGTGCTCATCAGCGAGACGTCCAGGACGGCGCCTTCGCCAGTCTTCTCACGATGGAACAGCGCCGCCGAGATGCCACCGGCGATGAACATGCCACCGATCGAATCGCCGAATGCGGGCATGCCCTGCGAGAGCGGTCCCGGCAGCTCGGGCGGCGTCATGCAGTCGGCTATGCCGCTGCGCGACCAGAACGCGGTGCCATCGAAGCCACCCTTCTCGCGCTCGGGCCCCTTATCACCCCAGGCGCTGCCCCGTGCGTAGATGATGCTGGGGTTGACGGCCTTGATGTGCTCGACGTCGAACTTGTTCTTCTGCCGGACTTGCGGGAGGAAGTTGGTCAGGAATACGTCGCACTGCTTGGCAAGTTCATAAAGCAGTTCCTGGCCCTCTGCAGTGGCCAGATCGATGCCGACGGAGCGCTTGCCGCGGTTCGGATGCTCGATCAGGGTATGGCGCAGCGGGTCCAGCTTGACGCCACCCATGTTGAGGAACCCGCGCTGCGTGTCTCCGCGCACCGGGTGCTCGATCTTGATGACATCCGCGCCCCAGTCGGCGAGGATCGCGCCGGCCGCGGGCGTAAACGTGAACTGGGCGACTTCCAGTACCTTCACGCCCTGCATCACCTTGGTCGCCATATTCGTCATGTCCCTGCTGTTCCCGGGCGAGGCGAGGCTCGCGCTCCCATCGGGCGGGTTTGCGCGGAATCGCACAGCCGATCAACTCTCCTGGCCATCGTGGCGACGATGATCTGAGTGTCTAACCTTGGCAGATCCGCAGGTATGCCGCAGCTGCATACGTACTTAACGCCAGTTCCACGGGCACACTAAGGTAGTTGAGCAAATCTGTTTCGCGTTTGCAGCATTTGCAATTGACTTGCGTGAGTCGCAATCCTAACCTAGGTGAGTAAGGCAAGCAGACAGCTTCAGCCTACCGGGTCAGACCCGATTTGATATCGGAGAATACATCATGAAGAAGATCATCGCTCTCGCCGCCGTTGCCACTGTCGCCACCTTCTCCGTCCCGGCCGCGTTTGCCGAGACCTCGCAGTCGGTCCGCGAAGTCACCGAGGAGGCCGCTCCCGTTGCCAAGCTGAACGCCGGCCAGATGCTTTACAGCAACGGTGCACGTCTTGCTCCGATCTACCGCGTCAATGCCGAAGGCAACCCGCAGATCATCCTGAGCGGCAAGCTGGTGACCGTCCCCGCTTCGACGATCTCGTCGGTCGGTGGCAAGGTCACCACCTCGCTCACCAAGAAGGAAGTCGCTTCGGCCAAGTAATTCGGCCCAAGCTGGTTTTCGAAAAAAGGGCGGTGCCGGGGGGCGCCGCCCATTTTCGTTTGTGTGCATCAGTCCTTGCGAGTGGCGCGCACACCGGGACGCTGTCACTCGCGACTGGGCCTTGCGCGTTCAGGTCGGCTCAGGACCGGCGGAGCCCGACCGAACCGCTGGGTCGGATGGGTTCGGCGAAAGGATAGCGCACCGGCTCGCCCGCCAACCTGCTAAGGCTTGGTCGAGCACATCGCTGCTCGGACCAGCGACCATGTGGCGAAGGTCAACCGCGGTTGATGTTGTCGTAGATGCGGTCGAGATAGCTGCCCAGCGCTTCGAGATCGTCCTCGCTGAAGCCCTTGAACATGCGCTTCTCGCTCTCACGGGCGATGGACGCGAGCTTCTCCAATAGCGGCTCCGCGGCGGGGGTGAGGTAGACGGCGCGGGCACGCCGATCATCGTGGCGGTCGCGACGTTCCAGCAGCCCGTCGGCACACAGCCGGTCGATCAGTCGGCCCGCCGACGCCTCGGACATCTCCAGAGCTTCGGCGATCGTGCGCTGCGTCGCCCCGGGCACGCGCGAGACGACCGCGATCATCGCCCATTGCGAGCGCGTCACGTTGAGGTTGACGACCTGGCGATCGAAGTTGTTGCGCAGCAGACGCGCGATGATCGTGAAGCGCAGGCCGATATGGCGCCGCGCCTCGTGCGCCGAATCGGTGCAAGCCGGCTCGGCGGATTGTCCCTTGGTTCCGGGCGTCAGATCGCCCGACACCGTAACGGTGCTGCTGTCCTCGTTGCTCACACGCGCTCGATGATCATGGCCGGTGCCATGCCGCCGGCGGCGCACATGGTGATCAGCGCATAGCGGCCGCCGGTGCGCTCGAGTTCGTCGAGCGCGGTGCCGATCAGGATCGCGCCGGTTGCGCCGATCGGATGACCGAGCGCGATCGATCCGCCGTTGGGGTTCACTTTGGCGCGGTCGAGGTCGAGGTCGCGGATGAACTTCTCGACGACGACGGCGAAGGCCTCGTTGATCTCGAAGACGTCGATATCGTCCTTCGTCAGGCCGGCCTTGGCCAGCACCTTCCTGGCCGCGGGAACGGGTGCGTTGAGCATCAGCGTCGGATCGTCACCGACGTTGGCGGTCGCGACGACACGGGCGCGTGGCTTGAGGCCATGCGCCTCGGCGTACTCCTTGGAGGCGAGCAGCACGCCGGCGGCGCCGTCGACAACGCCCGAGGAGATACCCGCATGGTGGAGCGGCGCGAACTCGAGGTCGGGGTACTTCTTCTTGATCAGCTCTGCGTAAGTGGGGCCGTCCTTCTCGCTCGGCATGTCGTAGAACATCTCGAACGCGGGCTTGAGCTGCGCCAGCGTCTCCTTGGTCGTCTCGGGGCGCGGATACTCTTCGTGGTCGAGGATCACGTTGCCGTCGTCGTCCTTGACCGTGATCGTCGACTTGGCGAAGCGTCCCTCGCGGATGGCGATCGCGGCGCGCCGCTGGCTTTCCGCGCCGAGCTCGTCCAGCTCCTCGCGGCCGATGCCCTCCATCGCGGCGATGGCGTCGGCGGCGACACCCTGGTTGGTCTGCGGGTGCTTGGCCTGGAGGCGGGGATTGCCGACCCCCATGCCGCCGCCGCTCATGCCGGCCTCGCGCATCTTGCCGCTATAGTAATTGACGTAGCTGAGCTGCTCGGAACCGCCGGCGATCACCAGGTCTTCCATGCCGGACATGATCTGCGCCGCTGCCAGGCTGGTGGCGGTAAGGCCCGAGCCGCAATAGCGATTGAGGTTCACGCCGCTGGCGCGCACGTCGTATCCCGCGTCCATCGCCGCCATCCGGCCGATCGCGCCGCCTTGCAGGCCCAGCGTGGCCGAGGTGCCCCAGATGATGTCGTCGACATCGGCGGTGTCCAGGTCGTTGCGCTCCTTCAGAGCGGCGAACACAGTCGCGGCGAGATGCTCCGGATGCATCGTCGAGAGCGCTCCCTTGCCCATCTTGCCAAGGCCCCGGGGGGTGCGAACGGCGTCGATGATATAGGCCTCTGCCACGGTGGTCTCCTGCGGATCTCTAGTGTGCCCGGGACATGCGAGGTGGGCGGGGAAATTGCAATCGGGCAGGGCATCGCGCATGCGATTGCTTTCAAAGGTTAGCATATTGCAACGCGACTTCGCCACAAGGATTATGCAGAGCCTCAGGGTGCGTGCGGGTTGTGCCCGGCGACTGCCCATGCCAGCGTGACGCAAACCCGCGCTACGTCGACAGCGTGGCGGGGCCAGAACGGACCAGGGGACAAGGGCTTGGGCAGCATGGCGGACAGCGGTCAGGAGGCACCGGGCGGAGCGTTCGCCCCGTTGCGCGAACCGGTGTTCCGCCGGATCTGGAGCGCCAGCCTTCTTTCCAACTTCGGGCAGCTGTTCCTTGGCGTCGGCGCGGCCTGGGAGATGACGCAGCTCAGCAACTCGGCGACCATGGTATCGCTGGTGCAGACCGCGCTGATGGTGCCGCTGATGTTCGTGACGTTGCCAGCAGGCGCCATCGCCGACATGTTCGATCGCCGGCGCATCGCCGTGTCCGGCCTCGCGTTCTCCGCCGTGATGGCCGCGGTGCTGGCGGCGATCGCGTTCATGGGTCTGACGACGCCCTGGCTGCTGCTGCTGTTCTGCGCGCTGATCGGCGCGGGCGTGGCGCTCTATTCGCCATCGTGGCAGGCCTCGATCCCCGAGCAGGTCTCGCGCGAGAATCTGCCGGCCGCCGTGGCCTTGGGCACCATCAGCTACAACGTCGCGCGCAGCTTCGGCCCGGCGCTGGGCGGCGTGATCGTGCTGGCGGCCGGAGCGCAGGCGGTGTTCGGCCTGACTTCGGTGCTGTACCTGCCGCTGCTGTTCTCGTTCGTGTTGTGGAAGCGCCGGCACGTACCTTCGCGCTTGCCGCCAGAGCGGATCGACCGGGCGATGATCGGCGGCGCTCGCTACGCGCTGCACTCGCCCGGTATCCGCACGGCGTTGACCCGCATCTTCGCCTTCGGCCTGTGCACGGCGACCGCGTCTGGCCTGGCGCCGCTCGTCGCCAAGGAACTGCTGCGCGGCGACGCCGCGATCTACGGCATCCTGTTGGGGGCGCAGGGTGTCGGCGCCGTGCTCGGCGCCTTGTTCGTCGCCCAGATCAAGCAGCGGCTGACCACCGAGTCGGCGGTGCGCCTGTTCGCCGTCGCCACGGGTCTCGCGCTGATCGTCATCGGCTTCAGCACCAACACCGTGCTGACGTGCGCGGGCTTCTTCGTCATCGGCATGAGCAACATCCTGACGGTGGCGATCCTGAACGTGACCGTGCAGATGTCGGCCCCGCGCTGGGTGACGGCGCGGGCGCTGTCGCTCTACTCCTCGGCGATCACGGCCGGGATCGGCATCGGCGCTTACGCCTGGGGCGAGATCGCGGGTGAGATCGGCGTCGCGCTCGCGTTCATCACCTCCGGAGTCGCGGTGGCGGCGACGGTGCTGCTCGGCTTCGTCCTGCCGCTGCCCGACGAGGACAGCGACACTTCCATGGTCGAGATCGGCTACGAGCCCGAAGTGGCGCTGGCGCTGACGTTGCGATCCGGCCCGATCGTCGTCGAGGTCGAGTACGACGTCGAACCGGGGCAGGCGCGCGAGTTCTACGACACGATGATGAACCTCCAGCGCGTGCGCAAGCGGCTCGGCGGCTTCGACTGGTCGCTGGCGCGCGACATCGAGAATCCGGCCCTTTGGACCGAGCGCTACCATTGTCCGACCTGGGGGGACTACTTACGCATGCGCGACCGCTACGCCGCGCCGGAGTACCAGATCCAGGCCGAGGCGGATTCCTTCAACCGGCAGCGCGGGCGCCGGGTCACCCGCCGCTTGGAGCGGCCATTCGGGTCGGTGCGCTGGAAGGCGGACTCGCTCGATCCGCAGCAGGAGACAGTCGGATACATTGGCCCGTGACAACGGCAGTGTTGCACGATCGCTGCGGCATCCACGACTTTTGACACTCGTCCAACTCGGCGCTGGATTTGTCTGCGTGGCGCGTTAGAAAAGTGGCCAAAGAGCACAATGCAAACAGGGGAGAGAGACATGCTGAAAAAGCAGCTTCGCGCGTCGACGGCATTCGGAGCCATTCTGGCTAGCACCGTTTTTGTAGCCGTTCCGGCGCTCGCACAGGCACAGGCACAGGCACAGGAAACCGCCACCAGCGACGATGACGTCATCATCGTCACCGCGCAGCGTCGTGCGGAGGCGCAGGTCGACGTGCCGATCTCCATCACCACCCTCTCGTCCGAGGCGCTGGACACGGCCAACGTCCAGCAGCTGTCGGACATCGGCAAGGTGACGCCGGCGCTGCGGTTCGACTTCGCGGGCGGCTTCTTCCAGCCCACGATCCGGGGCATCGGCACGGCGGTCACGACCTCGGGCGGCGGCGGCAACGTCGGCATCTACATCGACGGCTTCTATTCGCCCAACCCGCTGGCGGCGGACTTCGACCTGATCAGCGTCAGCAGCATCCAGGTGCTCAAGGGCCCGCAAGGCACTCTGTTCGGCCGCAATACCACCGGCGGCGCGATCCTGGTTTCCACCCGGGAGCCCAACACGACTGCCAACTCGTTCGAGGGTCGGGCCAGCTATGGCCGCTACAACGAGGCGCGGGTGGAGGGCATCGGCAACTTCGTCATCTCGGACCGGGTCGCGTTGAGCGTCGAAGGGCAGTACCGCCGCGGCGACGGATGGCAGAGGGATATCTCTACCGGCGACCGGGTCGGCGAGTACGAGAACTGGTCGGCGCGCGTCAGCCTCAAGGCCGACCTGACCGACGATGTTTCGCTGCTGTTGCGGTACAAGCATGGCGAGGTGGACGATCCCTCGCCGCTGCTGGCGTCCAGCTACGTCGGCAATGACGTCGGCCTCGGCGCGCCCTTCGGCGGCATCCCCGGCACGTTCACCACGCGCAAGAACGAGATCGCGTCGGGTAATGTGCCCGAGTTCTTCCGGAGCAACTCCGACTCGCTGCAGGCGACGCTCACGGTGGACCTCGGCTTCGCGAACCTGACCTCCTACACGCAGTATCGCAACGAGCGGGTCTCAGCCTCGCAGGATCTGGACTACTCGGGTGTCGAGCTCGCCACCGCGGCACAGCGCGCCGCGCGTGGCATCCCGCCGACAGCCTCGGTCGGGTTCCAGCTGGGCTTGCCGAACCGGAACCAGACCTGGAGCCAGGAACTGCTGCTGACCTCGAAGACGGGGACGCGGCTGCAGTGGACTGCCGGCCTGTTCTACTTCGAGAACACAGACCGGTACATCACCGGCATCGACAACTTCGGCACCGCCAATCGCATCCGCCTCGGTGGATCGAGCACGACCGTGCGCAGCTATGCCGCCTTCGCCGATGCCACGTACGAAATCACCCCCAAGCTCTTCCTGACGGGCGGCGTGCGATACGCCTACGACAAGGTGGACGACGCCTACTACAACACCCGGTTTCTCAACCCGGCACCTGTCGCGCTTCCCAACGGTACGTTCTGCTCAGCCGATGGCGGGCGCGTCTACCTCAAGGAATGCGATCCGGGCGCGATCGATTTCGCCAACAGCGGCCGCCTGACGCCGCGCGCCGTGATCCGCTACAAGCCCGACGAGCGATCGAGCATCTATGCCTCGTTCACGCGTGGCTACAAGGCGGCGGTCGTCGACGTGGGTGGCTCGTGCCAGAACCCGCCCTTCGTTTGCAGCCGGGTCAGCCCGGAATCGGTCAACGCCTACGAAATCGGCGCCAAGTACGAGAAGCCCGGCTTCTCACTCGAAGCGGCGGGTTTCTATTACGATTACAAGGATCTGCAGATCTCGATCTTCGAGGCTGGCACGGCGCGGATCGTCAACGCCGCCCAGTCCGAGATCTACGGACTGGAGGGCGCGGCGCATGTCCGGCCCGTGCAGGGGCTTCAGCTGTCGGCGGGCGCTTCTTGGGTGCATGCGCGCTACAAGGATTTCAACAACGCACCGATCTACACGCCCTGCTCGGCGCTGGGCGCCGCGACGGTGGCGACGTGCAATGCCAACGGCATCTCGTTCCTGGTGCTGGGCCAGAATCTCGACAACGTGACGATGCAGCGCACTCCGGAGTTCACCGGCTACATCGGCGCACGCTATGCGACCGAGGTGGCAAGTGGCGAACTGGCGCTGTCGGGCAACCTGTCCTACTCGTCGAGCTTCTTCTTCGGACCGTCGGGTACCCAGTTCAGGCAAGGCGGGTACGAGACGCTGTCGCTGCGCGCACAGTGGACCGCGCCGGACGATCGCTGGTATCTGGCGGCCTACGGCGACAACGTCACCAACAGCCGCTACCTGACGCAGGTGCAATACTCCAACTTCGGCATCGGCTCGAACTGGAGCAAGCCGACCACGTTCGGCGGCGAGGTCGGCTTCAAGTTCTGATTGGAAACCGGTGTTCCCAGGCGGGTATTGTCCGGAACGCAGCGACTCGCGACAACAATGCACGGCGCCGGAGGGGGACTGCCCGTTCCGGCGCTTTGCGCCGTTCCCGCGCTTCGCACAGGGCCAAAGAGCCGTCGAGGAGAGCCTGACATGACCGAGCGCCGCAAGTATCGCGTGATCCAGTGGGCAACCGGCAACATCGGTAGCCGTGCCCTGCGCAGCGTGATCGAGCATCCCGAGATGGAGCTTGTCGGCCTATGGGTCAGTTCCGATGGCAAAGTCGGCAAGGACGCGGGCGAACTTGCGGGGCTGGATCAGGTCACTGGGATCCACGCGACCAATGCGGCCTCCGATCTCATCGCGCTCGACGCCGATTGCGTGCTCTACATGCGCCAGGGCACCGACTGGGACGAGCTGACCGCGATCCTCGCGTCAGGCAAGAACGTCGTCACCACGCGCGGCGACTTTCACCATCCGGCGATGATAGCGCCCGAAAACCGAGCGCGGGTGGAAGAGGCCTGCCGGAAGGGGCAGACGTCGATCTATAGCACGGGATCGAGCCCGGGCTTCGTGACCGAAGCGCTGACGATCCCGCTGCTCTCGCTCGCGCGCCGGCACGATCTCATCACCATCGACGAATACGCCGATGTATCGAGCCGCAATTCGCCCGACATGCTGTTCAAGATCATGGGCTTTGGGGAGCCCGTCGGCCCCTACGACCAGCGCCGCGCGGAGCACCTGAAGGGCGACTTCGGCAGCTCGCTCTCGCAGATCGGCGAGGCGATCGGCCTGCCTGTCGACGAGATCGACGCGTTCGGCGAAGTCTCGGCCACCAGGGAAACGCTGCAGATCGCCGCCGGTACGGTCATGGCCGGCACGGTCGGCGCCATGCGCACGACGATCACCTGCAAGCACCAGGGCCGCCCGGTGCTGCGTTTCCGCGCCAATTGGTACGTCACCACCGACATCACCGACGCAGGATGGAACCTGCGCGATTCGGGTTGGCGCATCCGGACCGAAGGCGACACCCCGGTGCTGGTCGACATCCACTTTCCGGTGCCCGAGGAGGACTACGCCGCCTTCACGCCTGGCCTTACGGCGCATCGCCCGGTCAATGCGATCGCTGCCGTCTGCGCCGCCGAGCCGGGCATTCGCACGACGGTGGACCTGCCGCAGATCGTTCCGGTGTTCGCCTGAACGCCGCAGGCTTGCCCGCGCGCCGTTACCTGCGCGGGGGCAAAGCTGCGGTGGAAGTCGCCGCATCGCCGCCGAGCACGCGATACAGCGTGATCCGGTTGTTCGCCTGCGCCAGGCGGGTGGCGATTTCGGACTGCTGCGCGCCATAGAGGCTGCGCTGCGCATCGAGGCTGGCGAGGAAGCTGTCGACCCCGCCACGGTAGCGCGCTTCGGTCAGCTTGGCGGTGTCGGCGGCGGCGGCGGTATTGGCGGAGGCGGCGCGCAGGCGCTCGCCGATCGTGCCCTGTTCGGCAAGTGCGTCCGAGACCTCGCGGAACGCCACCTGGATCGCGCGCTCGTAGCTGGCCAAGGCGGCGTCGCGCTGGGCACGGCTGACTTCCACGTTGGCCAGGCGTCCGCCTGCATTGAACAGCGAGTACGAGGCATCCGCCCCCGCCGACCAGTTGAACGCCCCGCCGCTGAACAGCGAGCCCAGCGCGTTGCTCGCCACGCCGAGCAGCCCCGTCAGGGAGATCGAGGGGAACAGCTGAGCCCGGGCGACACCGATGTCGGCATTGGCGGCGCGCAGCTGGTACTCGGCCTCGACCACGTCGGGACGGCGCAGCAGGACTTGCGAGCTGGTGCCGGCGGGCAGGGTGGCAAGCGTCTGGTTCACTTGCGCGATGCCGGCAGGCAGCAGGGACTGGTCGAACTCCGCCCCGACCAGCAGGCGCATGACGTTGGCGTCCTGCGCCAGCGCCGTTTTCTGCTGGGCCAGGTCGCCGCGCGCGGTTTCCAGGATCTGCTCGGCCTGACGCAAGTCGGTGCGCGGCGCAATCCCGCCCTTGAGGCGCGCGCTGGTCAGCTCGACGCTGCGCTGCGCGTTTGCGGCGGTCGCCTCGGCCAGCTTGAGCAAGTCGACGTCGGAGCCATATGTCGCCCAGGTTTGCGCAAGGTCGGCGATCAGGCCGAGCCGCACGGTCCGGGCCGTCGCTTCGGTCGCCAGAGCGGTGTTGCGCTGGGACTCGGTGGCGTTGGCGTAGCGGCCGAAGAAGTCGAGCTCGAAGCTGGAGACCCCGCCTTGCAGCCCGTAGGACCAGCCGCTGCCCGATCCGCGCGTGGTCGTGCCCGTGCCGGCTCCAGTACCGACATTGTTCGTGCTGGTACTACCGCGATCCGTATACGTCGCCGAGCCGCTGACACCGATGGCCGGGAACTGGTCGGCGCGGATCACGCGCACTTGCGCCCGCGCGGCCGCGAGGTTGGCGGCGGCGACGCGTATGTCGCGGTTGTTGTCCAGCGCCTGCGCGATCAGCTGCTGCAGGCGCGGGTCGCGGAAGATCTCGGTGTAGGAGACGACCGGCAGGCTGGCTTCGCTCTGCAGGAGATAGGCGTCACCCGCGGGCCAGGTTTGCGGCACCGGCGGAGTCGGTGCCACGTACTTGGGCGCAAGCGAGCAGGCGCCGAGCGCCAGGGCGGAGGCCATCGACACGGCAAGGCGAAGACGCATCATGCCGGCTCTCCATCGGCATCGCCTGGCGCTTTGCCAGCTGCCTCGTCCCGGCTGCTGCGGTAGGGTGCGATGCGTTCGCGCGCTGCGCGCAGTCCGTCGCGCACGCCCCGGCGGACGAGCACGAAGAACAGCGGGATATAGAAGAGCGCCAGGATCGTCGCGGTCAGCATGCCGCCGATCACCGCCGTGCCGATCGCGACGCGGCTGTTGGCGCCGGCGCCGGTCGCCAGGGCGAGTGGCAGCACGCCGAAGATGAACGCGAAGCTGGTCATCAGGATCGGGCGCAGGCGGATCCGCGCCGCTTCGACGGCGGCTTCGATCACGCGCTTGCCCTGCTTCTCCGCCTGTTCGGCGAACTCGATCATCAGGATTGCGTTCTTGGCGGCAAGACCCATCGTGGTGAGCAGGCCGATCTGCAGATAAACGTCGTTCTCCAGCCCGCGCAGCGTCACCGCGAAGATCGCGCCGACAAGGCCCAGCGGGATCACCAGCAGTACGGCGACCGGGATCGACCAGCTCTCGTAAAGCGCAGCCAGGCACAGGAACACGACCAGCAGCGAAAGGCCATAAAGCAGCGGGCCCTGACCGGAACTCAGCCGCTCCTGGAACGACGTACCGGCCCAGGCGACACCGGTGCCGGGGATCTTGGAGGCGAGGTCCTCCATGATGTCCATCGCCGTGCCCGAGCTGATGCCCGGCGCAGCCTGTCCCGAGATCTCGTAGGAGGCGATGCCGTTGAACCGCGAGGTGGTGCTGGGCACCGTGGACCAGCCGGTGCGCGCGAAGGCGGAGAAGGGCGCCATCGCCCCGCTGCTGGACCGCACGTACCATTGCGCGAGGTCTTCGGGCCGCATGCGATAGGGTGCGTCGCCTTGGACGTAGACGCGCTTGACGCGGCCCTTGTCGATGAAGTCGTTGACGTATCGGCCGCCCCAGGCGGTCGCCAGCGTGTTGTTCACGTCGGCCGGGGTGATGCCATAGGCGGTGACGCGCTGCGGATCGACGTCGATGCGCAGGGTCGAGACATCGGGCAAGTCGCTCAGCCGCACGCCGGTCAGCCGCTGATCGGCCGTCGCCGCCGCCAGCAGCTTGTCGCGCGCCTCCAGGAACTTCTCGCGCGGCATGCCGCTGGTGTTCTGCAGCTCCATGGTGAAGCCCGACGACTGACCCAGTCCACGCACCGCGCCCGGAACCAGCGCGAACACCTGCGCATCGCGCAGCACCCGGAGCGAGCGCGAGGCGCGCTCGACGATGCCGTTGGCGCTGTTCTCCTCGCCCTTGCGCTCGGCCCAGTCCTTGAGCTTGACGAAGCCGTTGCCGGTGTTCTGCCCCGCCGCACCCTGGCCGCCGCCCGCCACGGTGAACATTACATCGACGTTCGCCTTTTCCTGGGTGAGGAAATAGCGCTCGATCTCACGCTGCACCTTCTGCGTCTGGCCGAGGGTCGTGCCGGCGGGCAAGCGGAACTGGACGTTGACGGTGCCCTGGTCTTCGGTCGGCAGGAAGCCGCTGGGAAGGCGGAAGAACAGGATCGCCATGATCGCGACGATCGCGGCGTAGATCAGCAGGAAGATCCACTTGCGGTCGACCACGCGGGTGACGGTGTTGGCGTAGCGATCGCTCAACCGATCGAAGCCGTGGTTGAACCATTCGCTCAGGCGGACCAGTCGATCTCCGACCGCGGGAAAGCGCCGGCGCAGGAGGCCGGGGCGCTTTTCCTCGCTCTTGGCCTTGAGCAGCGTCGCGGTCAGCGCCGGGCTGAGGATCAGCGCGACCAGCACGGACAGGACCATCGCGGTGATGACGGTGAGCGAGAACTGGCGGTAGATCACGCCCGTCGATCCGCCGAAGAACGCCATCGGCAGGAACACGGCCGATAGCACCAGGGCGATGGCGACCAGCGCCACGGTCAGCTCGTCCATCGACTTGATGGTCGCTTCGCGCGGGGTCATGCCGGGGTTCTCGTCCAGCAGGCGCTCGACGTTCTCGACCACGACGATCGCATCGTCGACCAGCAGGCCGATCGCGAGGACCAGCCCGAACAGCGTCAGCGTGTTGATCGAGAACCCGACGACATAGAACACCGCGAACGTGCCCAGCAGCACCACCGGAACCGCGATCGTCGGGATCAAGGTGGCGCGCCAGCTTTGCAGGAACACGAACATGACGACCACGACGAGCGCGATCGCCTCCAGCAGCGCCTTCTGTACTTCCTCGACCGAGAGCTTGATGAACGCGGTCGTGTCGCTGCCGTAGACGTGCTTGAGGCCCTCGGGCATGCTGCGGGTCAGCTCGTTCATTCGCGCCTTGACCGCTTCGGCGGTGCGCAGCGCGTCGGCGCCGGGCGAGAGCGAGATCGAGATGCCGGCGCCTGGGTGCCCGTTCACCCGGCTGACCACGCCATAGTTGTCGGCGCCGATCTCTACGCGCGCGACATCGCCCACGGTGACGGTCGAGCCGTCGGGCTGGGTCTTGAGCACGATGGCGCGGAACTGCTCGGGCGTCTGCAGCCGCGACTGCGCGGTCACGGTGGCATTGAGCGCCTGCTCCGCGGGGGATGGCGTGCCGCCCACTTCGCCGGCCGCGACTTCGGTGTTCTGCGCCTGCACGGCGGTGATGACATCGCCGGGCATCAGGGCCACGGCGGCCAGCTTGCGCGGGTCGAGCCAGATCCGCATCGCGTGCGGCGCGCCGAACACGTTGACCTCGCCCACCCCGTCCACGCGCGAAAGCGGGTCCTGGATGGTCGAAGTGAGATAGTCGGAGACGTCCTGGTTCGAGCGCGTGTCGGTCGAATCATAGACCGCCGCCAGCATCAGCTGGTCGGGGTTGGACTTGGTGACGCGCACGCCCTGCTGCTGCACTTGCTGCGGCAGCCGGGCGATGGCGCTCTGGATCTGGTTCTGGACCTGGACCTGGGCGATATCGGGATCGGTGCCCTTGGCGAAGGTGACGTTGATCGTCGCCCGGCCGCGGTTCGACGATTGCGAGCTGAAATAAAGCAGGCCGTCGATGCCGGAGAGCTGCTGCTCCAGCACCTGGGTCACGCTGTTCTCGATCGCTTCGGCCTGGGCCCCCGGATAAGTCGCCTGGATGTTGACCTGCACCGGCGCGATGTCCGGATATTCCTGATTCGGCAGCAGCGTCAGCGCGCCGGCGCCGGCGAGCATGACGATGATGGCGAGCACCCAGGCGAAGATCGGCCGGTCGATGAAGATGCGTGACATCGGGCGGTCAGCTACCCTGCTTGGGGTTCGCGCCCTGGCCTGATCCGCCGCCCGCGCCACCGCGCGGTGCCTTGGTCGTATCCTGCGGCGCATTGGCCGGCACCGGCACGATCGGCGCGCCGTGCTTCAGGCCATTGAGACCCTGCAGGATGATGCGGTCGCCGCGGGCGAGGCCCGAGGTGACGACCCAGCTCGCCCCATACGTCCGAGTGGCGACAACCTTGCGGCGCGCGGCCTTGTTGCCCCCCGCCTTGTCTTTGGGGCCGACGAGCATCACGTAAGCCGATCCGTCGAAATCGTGGAGCACGGCCTGCTGAGGCACGAGGAAGGCGTTGGTTTCGATCGCCTGGTTGAACACCGCGTTGACGAAGGTGCCCGGTAGCAGCGTGCCTTGCGGGTTGGGGAAGCGGGCGCGTAGGGTGACGGTGCCGGTCTCCTGGTTGACCGTGACTTCGGAGAACTGGACGGTGCCGGTCTGCGGATAGTCGCTGCCGTCGTCCAGCTTGAGCGTCACTTGCGTGCTGCCGGCGTCGAGCCCGCCGCTGCGCAGCTTGCGACGCAGGGTTGAAAGGTCTGCGGCCGACTGCTGCATGTCGACGAACATCGGATCGGTGCGCTGGATGATCGCCAGCGGGGTTTCCTGGCTGTTGCTGGCCAGCCCGCCGACGGTGACGAGCGAGCGGCCGATCCGCCCGCTGATCGGCGCGGGCACGGTGGTGAAGCGCAAGTTGACGCGCGCGGTTTCCAGCGCCGCGGCGTTCTGCGCCACCGTGGCGCGGGCGACGCGGGCCTGCGCGGCGGCATCGGTATAGTCCTGCGCGGCCACGGCCTGGATCTCGGCAAGCGGCTTGAGCCGCTGCGCCCGCACGACGGCCGCGTCGGCACTGGCGCGCGCGCTGGCCACGTTCGCCTGCGCCTGGTTCACGCTGGCGCGGTAGAGGCTGGGATCGATCTGGAACAGCGGCTCCCCGGCGCGCACGTAGCTGCCCTCGGTGAACAGGCGCCGCTGGATCACGCCGGCGACTTGCGGTCTCACCTCGCTGGTTTCGAAGGCGACGGTGCGGCCGCCCAGCGTCACCGGTTGCGGCACGGCGCTTGGCGCGGCGACGATGAAGCCGACCTTGGGCGGTGGGCGCTGGCCCTTGCCCTCATCCTCCGACTTGCCACAGCCCGCGAGCAGCACGGCGCCCATGAGAGCAAGCACGGGAACGAGGCCGCGCACGGTGTTCCGGCGCGGGCCGAGGGTTGGGCAAGCTGACGTCAAATCTATCGCCTTGGTCCTAATGGTCGATGCGGACTATCCGACCTTTGTTCACACCGGCAAGAAGCGATCTCGCAAACGCGACATTTTGCGACGGGATTGCCCTTCGGGGACGTAGTGCGGCCGTCTTGAAGGAGACCGGTGTCGCCGTCGGGTGCTGTGGGGCTCGGAAACGGGGCCGGGTCGTCAAGCCGGCGCACCGGCGGGTTCGGGCTTCGCCTCATCTTCGTCCGGGTCGCGCCCGTGCAAGCGGTCGAGCGTGCGCATGATCGGGGTTACCGTCAGCCCGTGCAGCAGGATCGAAAGCAGCGCGACCAGTCCGACGATCGCCCACAGCCGGTCGCCTTCCGCGAACTTGCCGTGGTTGAGCGCATAGGCCAGGTAATAGAAAGAGCCGACCCCGCGTATGCCGAAAAAGGCGAGGGTCAGGCGCTCCGACAGGTCCGCCTTCAAGCCGATCATCGCGATCATGCCGGCGATCGGCCGCACCGCCAGGATGATCGCGATCGCGGCGAGCCAGTCCTGCCAGCGGAGCGGCGCCAACATGCCACCGACCACCGCCCCGCCGAACAGGATCAGCAGCACCATCATCGCGATGCGCTCCACCTGCTCGGTCAGCGCGTGCATCTGGTAATTGAAGTCGTGATCGCGGTGCGAGCGCCGCAGCGCCAGAGCGGTCACGAAGACGGCGAGGAAGCCGTAGCAATCCAGGATCTCCGCCACACCATAGGAGATGAAGGTGGCGGCGATGGCGATCAGCCCGTCGCCGGTCTGGGCCAGCTTGGTTTCGGCGGGCACATGAAAGGTCAGCCAACCGAACATCTTGCCGATCAGCCAGCCGACGATGATGCCGACCGCGATCTCCCATATCACGCTGTGCAGGACCCATTCCTGCAGCCAGGGCTTGCCTGTGCTGGCCGCGAGTGCGAGCGCCAGCGCGAGATTGACGAACGGGAACGCCAGGCCGTCGTTCAGCCCGGCTTCGGAAGTAAGGCCGAAGCGCACCTCGTCCTCTTCGCCGCACTTGGGCGGGCCGACCTGGACGTCGGCGGCAAGAACCGGGTCGGTCGGCGCAAGCGCCGCGCCAAGCAGCAGCGCCGCGGTCCAGCTCAGGCCCAGGCCCCAGCCTGCGATCAGGGTGATGGCGGCGATGCTCAGCGGCATGGTAACGGCGAGCAGCCTCCAGGTGACGCCCCAGCGGTGCCATTTGAACGTGCGGTCGAGCTTCAACCCGGCGCCCATGAGCGCGATGATCACGACGAACTCGGTCAGCCGCTCGGTGACCTTGGGCATGTCCATCGGCATCGGCCGAAAGCCGACTGCGGGAAGCGAGAAGACCAGGGCGCCGATGCCGATGCAGATGATCGGCAATGACAGCGGCAGCCGCTTCAACGCGAGTGGCAGCCAGGCCACCAGCGCGATCAGAAAGCCCGCGCCGGCCAGCCAGAGGATATAGGGTTCGGGCAGCGACAAGCCGAGCATGTGAGACGCAACGGCTACCGCAGTGCAGCGTTCCGAAGTTATTTCAGCATGATGAACCGGCGGCCGGGAGCGCGGTGGTGCGCTCAGCAGTTCCGTCGCCAACTTCGGCCAGACGCCGATGCCGCGACTGTTCTTCCATCACTGCGGAATGGCGAACTCGAGAGCTGTCCGGCACGCGATCTCCCCGAAGCGGGAGCTCAAGGAAAGACGCGAAAGCTGGAAGGAAGTGGTGCCCGGGGACGGAATCGAACCGCCGACACCATGATTTTCAGTCATGTGCTCTACCAACTGAGCTACCCGGGCATCGCTTCGGCGGCGGCCCCGAGAGGCCGGCGAGCGATTGGAGAGGCGCCTATGGCGAAGGCGATCCAGCTTGGCAACCCCGATTTTCGGCACTCGATCTTTCGCACCTGATCGCGGGATTGCCGGGCGGCCGCTTCAATCTTCGTCCGCTTCGGCCGGCGGCGCGGCGCGGCCGGGAACGGCGTAGCCTTCGTCGAGCCACTGCAGCAGGTCGCGGTCGCGGCAACGGGTGGAGCAGAACGGGCTGTGCTCGGGCACACGGGGCTTGCGGCAGATGGGGCAGGGGCGATCGGTGCGACTCATGATGCAAGTGCCTGCGCGAAGCCGCCGAGCGGTGCAAGCGTGGCATCGGCTTGCCACGTTATGGTGCGACCGGTGCGTTTTGCGGCCTCCTCGCGCCAGCCTGGCTCGACCGCGGCAATCACCCGCGGATGCGCCAGCGCCAGGAGCAAGCCGGGGCGGGTTTCGTCCTCCAGGCGGCGCAGCAGGAGCAGGGCGCCCGCGCGCCAGGGGTCGTGCTGGACCATGGCCAGCAGCGAGGGGCGCTCCAGCCGCGACACGATCTGCACGAAGCCGAAGCCGTTAATCGCCGTGCGCTGGTGCGGCCAGCTTGCCAGCGCATCGGCCAGCGTCTCGTCGAGCGCGCGGCGATCTTCGCGACTCTCGATCGAGGGGAAGTCGATGCCGATCGAGCCCGCGAGGTCGAGCCGGCCGATCGCACCGGCGATCGCCGGGACTGCAGCGCGGGCCAGCGCGGCGGGCGGGAGAGTGCCATCGATATCGATCAGCGTCATCGCCGGGGTGGGGCTGAGCACGAGGCTGCCGCCGGGAAAAGTCACAATGCCATCGAGTGCTTCGCCCAGCAGCTCGGGCCAGGGATCCTCGGGAAAGCGGCGCACGGTGCGCACCGGAACACCCGTGTTGCGCAAGGCATCGGCAAGCGTGGGCGCCGCGCGCGACGGCGCGTCCGTCGCTCGGACTTGCGCGCGCTTGAACCGGCCTTTCTCGGCCAGCCGCGCGCGGGTGACCTGTACGCGCAAGGCGGCGCCTTCGCGGGCGTCGGAGGGCAAGCCGTCGACCAGCGCCTCCTCGCCCGTGTCGAACAGGACGGTGCCGCGCCTCGCGCGGCTGGTGCGCGCGATCAGCCTGGCTTCGGCGATCAGTCCTGCGGTGAGGCCGTCATGGCGCTGGCAGCGCGCGGCAAGGATCTCGCTCGCGTCGACCAGGACCGCGCGATCCTCGCCGATGCCGTGTTCGACCAGCCACGCTCGCCCCGTCACGCTCGCCCCGTCACGCTGGCCCAGTCACTTAGGCGATCGCGAACCCGGCGGCGCGCAGCAAGGCGCGCGTCTCGAACAAGGGCAGCCCGACTACGCCCGAATGGCTGCCGGAAATCCAGGCGATTAGCCCTTCGGCGGCGCCCTGGATGGCGTAGCCACCGGCCTTGCCCTCCCACTCGCCACCGGCGAGATAGGCGGCGATCTCCTCGCGGCTGAGCTGCTTGAAGCGTACCACGGTTTCCGACAAACGCTCACGCACGGTGCCGTCCGGCGCGCGCAGCGCCACGGCGGACAGGACGCGATGGCGCCGGCCGGAGAGCAGTTCCAGGCAGGCGCGTGCAGTCGCCTCGTCCTCGGCCTTGGGAAGGATGCGCCGACCGACCGCGACCACGGTATCGCCCGCCAATACGCACGCGGTTTCGCTTTCCACGGCCGCCGCCTTTTCGCGTGCCATGCGCCGGGCATAGGCACGGGGCTCCTCACGCGGCGCGGGAGTCTCGTCGATGTCGGCAGCGGACACTGCATCGGCCGTCAGCCCGAGACGTCCCAGCAACTCTCGCCGCCGCGGACTGGCAGAGGCCAGGATCAGCCGGGGCGACGCAGCGAGGGGCGATGCAGGTGCCGACATGGAGTTCGCGGCTGCCGCGGGAGCGTTCACGTCGCAGGCGTCGGATCGGACGTCAGGGATCAGTAGGCGCCAGGTCCGGGGCCGCCGCGACCGGGCATGAACCGGTAGGTGATGCGTGCCTTCGTCAGGTCGTAGGGGGTCAGCTCGCACAGCACCTCATCGCCGACAAGCACGCGAATGCGGTTCTTGCGCATCTTGCCGGCCGTGTGGCCGAGCACTTCGTGGCCGTTTTCCAGCTCCACCCGGAACATCGCGTTGGGTAGCAGCTCGACTACCTTGCCGCGCATCTCGAGGAGTTCTTCTTTCGCCATCGGCGATCAGTTTCCGTTTTTCATGGTCATCATCGGCGCGCGACATAGCCATGACGCGTGCAAAAGGGAAGTGTCGCTGCAAAGTTGCGGTATTAAGGGGAACTTGTTCGCACTTGCGACAATTTGGTGCACTCCGCGGCTTGTCGCTGGCCCGGCTCGCACGGCAAGGGCTGGTTCAAGGCAAATCCGCAGAGAAGTCTGCAGACCTTCGGAGAACTGGCGTGCGTTCCCTTTTTACCGCTTTCCTGCTGATCGGCGTCAGCCCGATTGCGGCATTCGCCCAAGAGGTGGCCAAGGTGGCGCCGCCTACGGCGCAATTGCCTAACGAGGCTGACGAGGACGAAAACGAAGAGGAAGAACTGCGCAGCGGCGTCGATGCCTCGGGCGAGATCGTCGTCGTCGCCGGACGCATCAAGGGCGAGGTGCAGACCCCTCAGCAGCCGGTCGCCGTGTTCGACGAGGAGGAGATCGCTGCATATGGCGCCGCCTCGATCGACGAACTGCTCGAAGCGATCTCACCGCAGACCGGAAGCGGGCGAGGGCGGGGCGAGGGTCGCCCGGTGATCCTGCTCAACGGCCAGCGCATCTCCAGCTTCCGCGAAATGCGCTCGATCCCGCCCGAGGCGATCCGCCGCATGCAGGTGCTGCCCGAGGAAGTGGCGCTGCGCTTCGGCTATCCGCCCAACCAGCGCGTCGTGAACATCATCCTCAAGGACAAGTACCAGAGCAAGCAGGCTTCGGGCGAGTTCAATTACCCGACGCGGGGCGGATATTCGAACTACGAGGTCGAGGCCGGCACCTTCCGCATCGATGGCCAGCGGCGCACCACGATCGAGGCCAAGATCACCGACACCTCGCTGCTCACCGAAGCCGAGCGCAACGTGATCCAGGACCCTGCGACGGTGCCGACCGTTGCCGGCGATCCCGATCCGGCGCGCAATCGCAGCCTGGCTGCCGCGAGCCGGGTGATCACGCTGGGCGGCACTTCGGCGATGGGTCTGGGCAAGGACGGCTTGGGCGGCTCGCTGACCGTCAATGGCGCCTACACGCGCACCGACACCCGCTCGCTCTCCGGCCTCGACACGGTGCGGCTGACCGCGCCGGATGGCTCCACGGCGCTGCGCAGCCTGGACGATCCGCTGCGCACCCGGGTGGCCTCGGACGCCTTCCAGGCCGGCCTGGCCTACAACCGCCCGCTTGGCAGCTGGCAGCTCACCGGCACGCTGGATGCCGGCTACACCGAAGCGACCACCAAGGTCGACCGTCGCCTGACGTCCGACCAGTTGGCCGGGCTGCGCAACGCCGCAGCCGCGGGCACGCTGGCGGTTGCCGGACCGCTGCCGAGCCTTGCCGACAACGGCTTCGACACCGCACGCTCGAAAGACCTGACCGCCAGCTCGCTGGTGACCGTGGCCGGCAACCTGCTGCGCCTGCCCGCGGGCGAGGCAGCGGCGACCGTGCGTGCCGGGTTCGACTATAGCCGCAGCGACAACCGCGACACCCGCAACGACCTGGGCGCCTTCGTGCTCGACCGCAGCGATGCCTCCGCCGGCGTCAACCTCTCGCTGCCGCTGACCAGCAAGCGCGAGAACGTGCTGGGCGCGGTCGGCGACTGGACGCTGAACCTCTCGGGCGGGCTGGACCATCTCTCCGACTTCGGCACGCTGACGGACTGGAGCGCGGGCCTGACCTGGAACCCCACGAGCAAGCTCAGCTTCCAGGCCAGCTACATCGTCAACGAGGCCGCGCCGTCGCTCAGCCAGCTGGGCAGTCCCAACGTGCTGTCGTACAACGTCAGCACCTACGACTTCACCCGCGGCGAGACGGCGCTGGTGACGATCGTCTCGGGCGGCAATCCGGACCTGATCGCGGAGAAGCAGCGCGACATCAAGCTTTCGGTCAACTGGCAGCTGCCACCGATCGCGAGCTTCCTGGAGCGGTCGAACGTGGTCGTCGAGTACTTCCGCAATCGCTCGAGCGACGTGACGCAGTCGTTCCCGCTGCTGACGCCGGCGATCGAGGCGGCGTTCCCCGGCCGGGTGACGCGTGACGCTTCGGGACGGCTCGTCACGATCGACCGCCGGCCGGTGACTTTCGACGAAATCGCCAGCTCGCGCATGCGCTGGGGCCTGAACTTCGGCGGTCGCCTGGGCAGCGCGGAGGCGCAAGGCGGCGGTCGCGGCGGGCGAGGCGGTCCCATGGGGATGCTGGGCCAGGCGTTGGGACCGGGGGCTGGCGGACCCCCGCCGCCCCCGCCTCCCAGCGGAGGTTCGAACGCGAGCGGCGGCGGTGGTGGCCGGGGCGGGCCTGGCGGCGGCTTCGGCGGCGGACCCGGCGGGCCGGGCGGTCGCGGAGGCCGCTGGAACATCGCGGTCTACCACACCTGGCGCTTCACCGACACGGTGCGCATCGCCCCCGGCTCGGCCGAGCTCGACCAGCTCGACGGCAACGCCATCGGCGCCGGCGGCGTGCCGCGCCACGCCATCGAGTTCGAAGGCGGGCTGTTCAAGAACGGCTACGGCCTGCGCCTCCAGGGCGAGTGGAACGCTCCGGCGCGGGTCAACGGCAGCGGCTTGCCCGGCAGCTCGGACTTGCGCTTCGGCAGCACCTTCGACCTGAGCCTGCGGGCGTTCGTCAACCTGGGGCAGCAGGAATCGCTGGTGCAGAAGGTGCCGTTCTTAAAGAATGCGCGGCTGTCGTTCACCGTCGACAACCTGCTCGACCAGCGCCAGCGGGTGACGGACGAGAACGGCCAGGTGCCGCTGGCGTACCAGGCTGCCTATCGCCAGCCGCAAGGCCGGGTGGTCGGGATCGACTTCCGCAAGATGTTCTAGGGTCAGCGTCGTCCCGGGTTCGGCCCGGGACGACGCGTGCGCTGTTCCCTTTTCGATCCCGCACTCCTAAATCGCGCGCATGCCCCGTACCCCTGCCGGCCGTCCCGATCTTCCCAAAGGCACCGAGCGCTTCCACGAGGAGCGCGCCACTTACACCGTGCGCGGCTCCGACCAGCCCGACCTGAAGGCCGGCGTCGAGGTGATCCGCGACACCGTGCGCACGCTCAAGCCACGCCCCGGCGTCTACCGCATGCAGGATGCCAAGGGCGAGGTGCTCTACGTCGGCAAGGCACGGGCGCTGAAGAACCGGGTGGCCAATTACACCCAGTGGGAGCGCCTGTCCGGCCGCCTGCAGCGCATGGTCAGCCAGACGCGGTCGATGACCATCGTCACCACCAACTCGGAAGCGGAGGCGCTGCTGCTGGAAGCGCAGCTGATCAAGCGCTTCCGCCCGCCCTACAACGTGCTGCTGCGCGACGATAAGTCGTTCCCGTTCATCCTCCTGCGCTCGGAGCACGAGTTCCCGCGCATCACCAAGCATCGGGGGGCACGCAAGGCGGTGGGCAATTACTACGGCCCGTTCGCCAGCGCCGGTTCGGTGAACGTGACGATCAACGCGCTGCAGAAGCTGTTCCTGCTGAGGAGCTGCACCGACAGCTTCTTTTCGCGGAGGGATCGGCCATGCCTGCTCTATCAGATCAAGCGCTGCTCGGCGCCCTGCGTGGGCCGCATCGACCAGGAGGGCTATGCCGAACTGGTGCGCGAGGCGAAGGACTTCCTGGGCGGCAAGTCCAACGCCGTGCAGAAGAAGATCGAGAGCCAGATGGCAGAGGCCGCGCAGAACCTGGACTTCGAGCGCGCGGCCATGCTGCGCGATCGCTTGCGCGCGGCGACGTTCATCCAGGGCAGCCAGGCGATCAACGCCGAGGGCATGGACAATGCCGACATCTTCGCGATGGCCTGCAAGGGCGGGCATGTCGGCGTGCAGGCGTTCTTCATTCGCGGCGGCCAGAACTGGGGCCACCGGGCGTTCTTCCCCACGCACACCGAGGGGCTGTCCGAGGCGGAGATCATGACCGCTTTCCTGGCGCAATTCTACGAGGAGGTGCCGCCGGCGCGCACGATCCTGGTCGATCGCGAGCTGCCCGAGGCGGACCTGCTGGCCGAGGCGTTCCGCGAGGCGGCGGGCGGCAAGGTCGAGATCTCGGTCCCCCAGCGCGGCAACCGGCGCAACCTGCTGGCGCAGGCGACGCGCAATGCGGTGGAGGCTCTGGATCGCCGGCTTGCCGAGCGCGGCACCCAGGCCAAGGTCATGGCTGAGCTGACCGAGTTCCTCGAATTGCCGGAAATCCCGCAGCGGATCGAGGTCTACGACAACAGCCACATCTCGGGCAGCAAGGCGCTCGGAGCTATGGTGGTCGCCGGGCCGGAGGGCTTCATCAAGGGCCAGTATCGCAAGTTCAACATCAAGTCCGCCCAGACCGACGACGACTACGCGATGATGCGCGAGGTCATGGCGCGACGCTTCGGCCGGGTGCTGGAGGAGGACCCAGACCGCGAAGGCGGGACCTGGCCCGACCTGGTGCTGATCGACGGCGGCAAGGGCCAGATGAGCGCGGTCAAGGGCGTGATCGATGAACTCGGCGTCGAGGACATCGCGCTGATCGCCATCGCCAAGGGCCCGCACCACGGGCGTGAGGGTCGCGAGGTGTTCCACTTCCCCGACGGGCGCGAGAAGATGCTGCCGGTGAACTCGCCGCTGCTGTTCTACCTCCAGCGCCTGCGCGACGAGGTGCACCGCTTCGCCATCGGCGCCCACCGCGCCAAGCGCAGCCGCGCGATCAGCGCCTCGCCGCTGGACGAGATCCCAGGCATCGGCCCGGCAAGGAAGCGCGCGCTGCTGCTGCACTTCGGCACCGCGGGGAAGGTCAGGGCGGCCAGCCTCGACGACCTGAAGCGCGCCCCGGGCGTGAGCGTCACGGTGGCGCAGGCGATCTACGATTTCTACCATCCAAGCGGGTAAGGGGTTTTTGCCCCTGCCCAACATGGGGAGGATCCGGGCTGTCCTCCCCGGCACGGGGAGGGGGACCGCGCGCAGCGTGGTGGAGGGGAATCTCGGCATCTCCTGACCTTGCCGGCAAGCGCGGGTAAGGACCCGAGTCCCCACCACCCCTCGCTGCGCGAGCGGTCCCCCTCCCCGGTCCGGGGAGGACAAGGTGCGCTCAGATCCTCCCCTGCAAGGGGAGGTGGCGCGCCTGCAAGGCGTGACGGAGGGGCGTCCCCGCTGGTGGAGTGCGCGACCGAGAGGGTTACACCCCTCCACCACCGCCTGCGGCGGCGGTCCCCCTCCCCTTGCAGGGGAGGATCTGGAAGGCACGGCTGATCCCCCGCTGGCGAGTGCGGGATAACGCCGGGTGAGATCGCGACGTCGGACGTAAGCGGCCGGCGCAGCCCTGGCGCGACAGGGTTGGCTCGCAGCTTCCAGTATTGCGAACGTCCGGCGTGGGAAGGCGTAAGCGCCACCGGCTCGGCCCTGATACGCGAAGCGCCGGCGAGACGGGCTCGCAGCTTGCCGCCGGCCTCTCGGGTGAACGAGAGCAAGGCTTCGCATGGTTGCAGACGCCCGTCTGGAGCGCCGGCCGCAGGTGGTGCGGGCAAGAGCGACAGGCCTGAAAGCCGCTCGTCTGCATCCGACCTGCGAGGCCAAGTAACCGATGTGGTTCTAAATGTCAAGCTCGCAGATCCTCCCCTGCAAGGGGAGGTGGCAGACGCGAAGCGGCTGGCGGAGGGGTGTCACCGCTGCCGGAGTGCTCGACCGAGAGGGTTACACCCCTCCATCACTCACTGCGTGAGCGGCCCCCTCCCCTTGCAGGGGAGGATCTGATTGGCTTCACCCCTGCGCGGCGGCGATCATCTCCTGCACCAGCACGAACTTCTCGCGCGGGGAGCCTGCGCGGGCATTGGCGATCTCGGCTTCCTCGATCCTCTTCCAGTCGCGATAGCGCACCACCTTGAGATCGCGTGCCTGGGCGATTTCGTCGAAGCCTTCGCCCCCACGCTTGCCTGTGCCGGCACCGATGTCCTCCGCCACTTTCTCGATGATCGAGAACCCGTCGGGCCGATTGGTGCCGATCGTCCCGGTCGGCCCCCGGCGCGACCAGCCGACGCAATAGAGACCCGGCCTGATACGGCCCTCGGCGTTGGCGAAGCGGCCGGCCTTTTCGTCGAACGGCACATCCGGAATCGGCGAGGTCTGGTAGCCGATGCAGGCGATTACCAGACCGGCGGGGATCTCGTACGTCTCGCCGGTGCCGACCGCGCGTCCATCCACCAGCTTCGTGCGCTCCACCTGCACCGCGTCCACGCGCTCGGCGCCGGTGATCGCCACCGGCGAGGCGAAGAAGTCGAACTCCACCCGGATCGCCTTTGCCGCACAGTCCTCCGGTGGCCTGGCGGCAAAGGCGCGCAAGTGGGCGACGGACTTGCGCTGGCCGGGATCGAGCGCGGCGTCCTCGCTCTCGTCGGGCAGGTCGGCCGCCTCGACGATCGGGCAGGCGCGGGACAAGTGGCCGAGCTCGCCCAGTTCCTTGGGCGTCATCGCGATCTGGTGCGGACCACGCCGCCCGAGGATGACGATGCGCTCGATCCGCGCCTCCTGCAGCGCGTCCAGCGCATGCGCGACGATGTCGCTGCCGGCGAATTCGTCCTGCGACTTGGCGAGGATGCGCGCCACGTCCAGGGCGACGTTGCCATTGCCGATCACCACCGCGGTGTGGTGCGCCAGATGCGGGTCGAGCCTGGCGAACCCGGGATGTCCGTTGTACCAGCCGACGAAGGCGGCGCTGCCGAAGACGTTGCGCAGCTCCTCGCCCGGCAAGCCCAGCTTGCGATCATGCGGCGCGCCGGTGGCCAGCACGACCGCGTCGTAGAGCGCCTCCAGCTCGGGAATGGTCACGTCGCGGCCGATCGTCACGTTGCCAAGGAACCGCACGTTGCCGGTCAGCGCGGTCGCCTCGTAGCGGCGCGACACGGCCTTGATCGACTGGTGATCGGGCGCGACGCCGCTGCGGATCAGGCCGAAGGGCACCGGCAGGCTGTCGTAGACGTCGACCCGCACGTCGTCGCCCCACTGCTTGAGCGCTGCCTCGGCGGTGTAATAGCCCGCCGGGCCCGACCCCACGATCGCGATGTGCCTCATCTGTCCTGTCTCCCGTGAGGGCGCTGCGGCTCTCGTCCGCAAGCAAGCATAGGGCCGCCAGGCATAGCAAGGTCAAATCGCCGTGGAGAAACGAAGTCGCGACGCGCGACACGGCGAATTGTGCAACAATCCTCGTGACTAGGCGCGCGGCTTAACAGATTGGCAATGGCCCGCAGCGCATGTAGCCGGCATGAAGAGCAGGCGGGCAGCTTCGATCTCCAGGCGTGGACACGCGGACGTGCCGGACGACGTGGCGCAACGCGCGCCCCGGCGCGCGCCAGGGGTATTTCGCCCGCGTCCCGAGGCGGACAGCGGCGAGGACGCGGATCGCCCCACGGTAGAGCGCGCCGCGCAGGATCGCCGCCGTTCCACCCGCATGCGCGCCGCGGCCGCGGCACGCAGCCAGGTGGAGGATCCCTTGCGCCACCTGGTGCCCGCGCGCTGGCGCCTCATGGCGGCTTTTCTGACGCTGGCGTTCGGGCTTGTCGCGTTCAACACCCTCTCGCTTCCGGATCTGATCGGCTTCGTGCTGGCGACTGCGGCCATCGCGATCTGTGCCGCCGCTCCGTTCATCGTGCGCTACCAGGACACGTTCGGACCGATCTGGACGCGCTACGTGATCATGTCGGCGGCGATCACCCTGCCGTTGATCCTGTTCGGCCTGGCGCTGGCGCGTTGGGCGGCGCATGGTCCTGCTTCGGCCTGGGCAAGCAGTATCGCCGCCCTGGTGATGATGACGTTCTACGCCGCTTGCATTCTCGACGGGCGCATCATCCCGAAGATCGCCGCGACCGGCGGGCTCTGGCTGGGCCCATGCCTCTACGGCGGCAACCCGGGAGCCCAGTCGATGATGGCGCTGTGGACTGCGATCGCTGTCGTCATCGCCTATCAAGAGGCTCGCCGGCTTGGCCGCAGGGCCGAGGCCCGCACCGCGCGCGAGCACGAACAGCGCCGGGCCGAGGAACTGCTCGCAGAGTACGAGGAGACCGGGCAGGGCTGGTTCTGGGAAACCGACCGCCGCGGCCAGCTGACCTATGTCTCGCGTCGCATCGCCAAGCTTCTGGGCAAGGACCAGGCCGAGCTCGAAGGACGTCCCTTTACCGACCTCTTCGTGCTCGACCGCCAGGAGCCCGGGCATGAGCAGGAGAGCGAGCGCACGCTGGTGTTCCACCTCTCGACCCGCTCGTCCTTCCACGAGCTGCAGGTCCGCGCCGCGACCCGCGAGGAAGAGGAGCGCTGGTGGTCGATCAGCGGCCGCCCGGTGCTCGACCAGTTCGACAATTTCCTGGGCTTTCGCGGCTCGGGCTCGGACCTGACCGAGACGCGCAAGTCGCAGCGCCATGTGGTGCAGCTGGCGCGCTTCGATTCGCTCACCAAGCTGGCCAACCGCTTCCAGATGGCCGAGTGGCTGGAAAAGATCCTGAGCGCGCCGCGCGTCGAGAACAAGGCCTGTGCGGTGTTCCTGCTGGACCTCGACCGCTTCAAGCAGGTCAACGACACCATGGGCCACCCCGCGGGCGACGCGCTGCTGAAGCAAGTCGCCGATCGCCTGCGCAGCACGGTGGGCGAGGGCGGACAGGTTGGCCGGCTCGGTGGCGACGAGTTCCAGGTCGTGCTTCCCGGGCGCATTGCCCGCGAGGAACTGGCGTACCTGGCGCATCGCATCATCGAGAACCTGTCGCAGCCTTACTCGATCGAGGGCAGCCGGGTGACCATCGGCGCGTCGGTCGGGATCGCGCTCTCGCCCGATGACGGCACGAGCTCCGAGGCGCTGATCCGCAACGCCGACCTGGCGCTCTATGCCGCCAAGGACGGGGGGCGCGGCCGCCACCACTTCTACGCGCAGGACCTGCACAGCGACGCGCAAGAGCGCCAGCAGCTGGAGCAGGACTTGCGCGACGCGATCGCGCACGGAGGCCTGGAGCTCTATTACCAGCCGCAGGTCCGCGTCACGACCGAGAAGATCACCGGGTTCGAGGCGCTGCTGCGCTGGAAGCATCCGCGCCAAGGCTATCTCTCGCCGGCCAAGTTCGTGCCCGTGGCCGAGGAGGCAGGTCTCATCCCGCAGATCGGCGAATGGGCGCTGCGCACCGCCTGCCACGACTTGTCGAAATGGCCGGAAGAGGTGCGCGTCGCCGTCAACGTCTCGCCGTTGCAGTTCGCCAATCCGGCGCTGCCCGCGATCGTCACCAGCGCCATCGCCGCCGCCGGCATCGCGCCCGGTCGGCTTGAGCTGGAGATCACCGAGAGCGTGTTCATGGGCGACGATGCGTCGACCGAGGCGATGTTCGCGGCGCTGAAAGGCGTTGGCGTGCGCCTGGCGCTCGACGACTTCGGCACCGGCTATTCCTCGCTCGGCTACCTGCAGAGCGCGCCGTTCGACAAGATCAAGATCGACCAGAGCTTCGTGCGCGGCGCCACCATGGAAGGCAGCCGCAACGGCGCGATCATCGCCGCGATCGTCAGCCTCGCCGAAGCGCTGGGGATGGAAACCACCGCGGAAGGGGTGGAGACGCTGGACGAGCTGGACCTCATCCGCATGCTCGGCTGCAGCCACGTACAGGGCTACATCTACGAGAAGCCGCTGCCGCCAGCCGCCGCGACGGAACGCCTCGCCAGGGGCCTGACCGCGATCGCGCAAGGCCCGCGCTCGGCCCGCGCGCCGCGCCAGACGATGCTGCGCAAGGTCACGCTGGAGCATGGCGGGCAGGAGTATGCCGGCACCATCCGCAATATCTCGCGCTCCGGGGCGCTCGTCGAGGGCTTGTGGAACGTGCCGACCGGCACCACCTTCGAGGTCCAGCTTTCCGACAGCCTCAGGCGCCGGGCGACGTGCCGCTGGTGCAGCGAGGACCGCATGGGCGTGGGGTTCGACGAGCCCTTGCCGGTCGATGCCAGCGGTGCCGTCTCGTTCACCCCGCCGCGACCGGTGCGCGAGAAGGCCGAAGCGGCGGGCTTGCGCAAGGCAGGCTGACAGCTTGGCGAGTGCCTGCTAACGGCGCGCAATGACCGAACTCTCGCTGATCCGCAATTTTAGCATTATAGCCCATATCGACCATGGCAAGTCCACGCTGGCCGACCGGCTGATCCAGCGTACCGGCGGCCTTTCCGACCGCGAGATGAGCGCGCAAGTCCTTGATAACATGGACATCGAGAAAGAGCGCGGGATCACCATCAAGGCCCAGACCGTCCGCCTGAACTACACCGCCAAGGACGGGCAGACCTACGCCCTCAACCTCATGGACACCCCCGGCCACGTCGACTTCGCCTACGAAGTCAGCCGCAGCCTCGCCGCGTGCGAGGGCGCGCTGCTGGTAGTCGACGCCGCGCAAGGGGTCGAGGCGCAGACGCTCGCTAACGTCTACCAGTCGATCGAGCACGACCACGAGATCGTCCCCGTCATCAACAAGATCGACCTTCCCGCCGCCGAGCCCGAGAAGGTCCGCGCCGAGATCGAGGACATCATCGGCATCGACGCGTCCGAGGCGGTCATGGCCAGCGCCAAGTCCGGCATCGGCATCGACGAAGTGCTCGAAGCCATCGTCACCAAGATCCCGCCCCCCAAGGGGATGCGCGACAAACCCCTCACCGCCATGCTGGTCGACAGCTGGTACGACCCGTACCTGGGCGTCGTCATCCTGGTGCGCGTGATCGACGGCGTCATCCGCAAGGGCCTGCAGGTCAAGTTCATGCAAGGCGGCACCGAGCACCTGATCGACCGCGTCGGCGCCTTCACCCCCAAGCGCATCGACTTGCCCGAACTGGGCCCCGGCGAGATCGGCTTCATCACGGCGCAGATCAAGGAAGTCGAACAGGCCAAGGTCGGCGACACCGTCACCACGGTAAAGGGCGGCGCGACGCAGGCGCTGCCCGGCTACAAGGAAGTGCAGCCGGTGGTGTTCTGCGGCCTGTTCCCGGTCGACGCCGCCGACTTCGAGAAGCTGCGCGAATCCATCGGCCGCCTGCGCCTGAACGACGCCAGCTTCAGCTTCGAGATGGAGAGCAGCGCCGCGCTCGGCTTCGGCTTTCGCTGCGGGTTCCTCGGCCTGCTCCACCTGGAGATCATCCAGGAACGCCTCAGCCGCGAGTACGACCTCGACCTCATTACCACCGCGCCATCCGTGGTCTACCGCCTGACCATGACCGACGGCGGGATCAAGGAACTGCACAACCCGGCCGACATGCCCGACCCGGTCAAGATCGCCGAGATGGAAGAGCCCTGGATCAAGGCGACGATCTACACGCCCGACGAATACCTCGGCTCGATCCTCAAGCTGTGCCAGGATCGCCGCGGCATCCAGCTGGACCTCACCTACATCGGCGGCCGGGCGCAAGTGACCTATGAATTACCACTCAACGAAGTCGTCTTCGATTTCTACGACCGGTTGAAGTCGATTTCGCGAGGCTATGCCTCCTTCGACTACGAGCAGATCGGCCTGCGCGAGGGCGACCTGGTGATGATGAACATCCTGGTCAACAACGAGCCGGTCGACGCGCTCTCCATGATCGTCCACCGCAGCCAGGCCGAAGCCCGCGGCCGCGGCCTCGTCGAGCGGCTCAAGGAGCTGATCCCCCGGCACATGTTCAAGGTGCCGATCCAGGCCGCGATCGGCGCCAAGGTGATCGCCCGCGAGACCATCAGCGCCATGCGCAAGGACGTGACCGCCAAGTGCTACGGCGGCGACATCAGCCGCAAGAAGAAGCTGCTCGACAAGCAGAAGGAAGGCAAGAAGCGGATGCGGGAGTATGGCAACGTCTCTATTCCCCAAGAAGCATTCATTGCAGCGCTTAGGATGGGTGAAGAGTAGAGGAGACCGCAGGCGCCTAAGCGACGTTTGCGAGAGCAAACGGAATCTTAGAAGCCGGTGCGCATAGCGCAGCGGTCGACCCGGCCGGCCTCGCCTCCGGCGAGGTTCGACGTCATGGCGCCAGCCATGAGGGCGGAAGGCCAGCACGCGACGCCAGCGGAAGCTTCGATGCGCTCATTTTGCTGCAGACCTGTGGAAATCTAGATGAGCGTAGCTTTCGAAAGGCAGTTTGCGGTTCAAGACTAGCTCGTTCAAGTAGGCACCGTGCGTTAGCGATTTAAGGGCGGGACAAGCAAGATGGTGGCGAAGGCTCTCACGGACGCGTTAGCGCATTTTGACGCCGCCTCAGTCATCACCAAGGCACTTGCTGGAGCCGCACCTAAAATAGCGAATTCGGTAGCGACTGAAGTTAAGAAGGCACCAGAGCGACTGTCGCAAGCGCTCGGCCTAGCATATACCGATCATCTACAAACGACATTTAGTAAGTGTTATAAGATAAAGACGCTTATCTATCGTGATGAGCCTGTCGAACTTTTGTCGCAATATGTTTCAATAAAGCTACAAAAGGGCCGATCTAAAGTTACAGATAACTATTTAATAGAGAAACTCGACGAGTACAAGAACATCATCGTTCAAGGTAGCGGTGGGTCTGGCAAGACGATGTTCATGAAGTATCTTGCTTTGTCACGCTTCGAGAATCCTCGAGGCAGAATTCCGATCTTTGTGGAACTTAGAACGATCGATTACGCAAGTGGAAAAAGCCTTGAGCAACTAGTTTATGAAGACTCTGCATCAAAAAAAAGTCGTCTGTCTTTTGAGCAGTTTGAAAAGGCTCTTTCTGCTGGCATATTTTTGATTGTATTAGACGGGCTTGACGAGGTTGATCCACAGCACAGAGAAAAGATGCACCGGCAAATTATGAAAATGCCGGAGCGCTATCCTGAAAACGTCTTGATTTTGTCTTCCCGCGAGGATCCAGCACTCGATGGTTGGACACAGTTTTATAACTTTAGCGTTCTTCCGCTTGATAAGCGTCAAGTATCATCTGTCATACGAAAAATTGAGTTTGACAAAGCGATTAAGCAGAAGTTCTTAAAGGACCTTGGGTCGGGCTTGTATGAAAAGCATCAAAGCTTCCTAACAAATCCACTGTTGGCTACTATTATGCTGCTGCGTTATGATCAATTCGGAAACGCCAGCCACAAAATTCATATTTTCTATGATCAAGCTTTTGAGGCTCTCTTTTTTAAGCACGATATATCAAAAGGGGTTTACGAGCGAAAGCGCTACACTGATATTGCGGTAGATGAATTCAAGCGGTTGTTTTCGGTTTTCTGTTTCTCAACATACGCTAAGAATAAGTACGCGTTTTCTAGACAAGAGATAATAAGCTACATCGATAAGGCATCAAAATACTGCGGCATCGTGGTGAGTTCGCAGTTGATTCTTAAAGACTTGCGCGAGAGTGTATGTATAATACAAGAAGAAGGGCTTCTGTTCACATTTGTGCATAGATCATTCCAGGAGTACATTGCTGCCCTATTTGTATCCAATTATCGAGGGGACAGATTAGAAGAGTATACATTAAGCATAATGTCTTCTCAAGTGACTGAAAATGCTGGTAGTATACTCAAGGATATGGCTCCTATAGCTGTTCTCAAGCACTGGGCTCTTCCCAAAGTACGATCACTTGTCGATGGGACTAAGGTATTCGATGGAAGTTCAGATCCCGCTTTGTTCATAACAAACGTCTGTGGTGATTTATTTTTTGAAACCGCGTGGGAAGTCCGAGGATATGGGATTGGATCACTTGGCCGCGACATACTAAATCTCAATCGGTTCTATGAGCTCGGGCTTACGGTTTTTCTCAAATCTAACCTACTTTTTGGCTCCAAAGATGATCAAAAAGCGATTGAGTCGAAAATTGACCCTGAGAAGTTAAGTCATTATCGGCAAAGGATTAGGCAATTGAATGCACGTGAAGGTGTCATAAATTGTCGGTTTGATCAAGAAGATAACTACTGGCTAGTTCACACAAACATTGTCGCTGTTATGGATGAGCTTTGTTCAGCAGCGGAAAGCGCGAAGTTACAACTGGAGGCACAGTTGAAGGCTTATGAAGTTGCAGATGAAGACTTGATTTAGGGTAGTCTACTCACAAGTTCCGCAAACATCGTAAGACACTTCAGTAGTCTACGAAGATACCATCATCTCAATTAACCCCAACGCCACCACCGGGTCAGCATCCACCATCCCCAGCAACGTCCGCGCGGGCGCGTCCGGCAAGCGCCGGTGCTGCTCCCAATCGCGCACCGTCGCCACCGGCACGCGCAGCTTCTCGGCAAACTTCGCCTGGCTCAGCTTCGTCTTGGCGCGGATCGCCTTCACGTCCGGCCCGGCGGCCACGCGGCCCTTGGTTGTGTCCCCGTCCGCATAGGCGATAGCGTCGGCGAGGCCGCTCGCGATCTTGTCGAATGCTGTGCTCATCTTCGTCGGTCCTTGACCATCGGGCCGGCCTCAATCGCCAGCGCCGTTCACTTCGCGCCCAAGCTTTTTCGCAGCGTCGCCGTCAGCGAGCGGAGCGCGTTGCGCTCGCCTTGGGTGAGGTTCGCCTTCTCTCCCTTGCCGAACACGGTCAGCAGGAAGACCGGTATGTCGCCGCCACCGAAGTACCAGACGACGCGGTAGCCGCCGGACTTGCCTTTGCCGCGACCGGCGAGCCGCGCCTTGCGGACGCCGCCGGTGCCTTGCATCACGTCGCCACCTTCGGGATCGGTGGCGATCAGATCGACGGCCGCGGCCCGCTCGTCCTCGGCCATGCCCGCGTCTTTCGCAGCGCGCAGGTAGCTTTCGGTTTCGATGACGGTCTGCATCTACGCATCTATGTACGGCATTGCCGTACGATATTCAAGGGGCGCTATTGTGGTGCACAGAGCGCGAGCCTTCTAAGCTTGTGCGCTTTCGAGACGGCAGGCCGCTCACTCCTCCTCCTCCTCATCATCATCCTCCTCATCCCGCCAGCTCAACCGCGGCGCGCAGTACGAGCGCGCCGTGTCCATGTCCCCGCCCAGCTCTTGCGTCCGCTCGCGGATGTGGGTCGGCAGGTTGGCCTCGTTGGCCATCAGGATGGCGCCGGCGTCGAAGTCGGGGGCGAGGGGGTCGACCTCCAGTTCGGCCAGCGACAGCTCGTTGCGCTGCGCGCGCAGGGCGAGGCGGAAGGCCAGGTAGTAGCGCAGCGTCTCCGGGTTCATGTCCTGCACCCATTGGGTGTGCAGGCCGGCGATGCGCTGGTCGAGCCGGTCGGCGATCGCGTCCGGGGCCTGCTCGCGGGCGGCCTGCTCGGTGCGCTCCTTCTCCCATTCGGCGCGCCACTCGCGCTTGAGGCGCTTGAGGCTCGACTGGCTGGCGGCGTCGAGCGTCTGCACGCTGTCGGCGGTGAAGCGGTGGGGCGCGCGGTTCCTCAGGAGGAACATCAGCAGCGCATCGTTGACGACGCGGCGGGTGCCGATGAGCTTGCCGTAGGAGTAGACCGGCTGCTCGACGCCGTGAAGGGCGCGCTCCATCGCCACGTCCTCCAGGCGCTGCACGCCCAGGCTGAGCGCGGCCTCCCAGGCGCGGCGGAAGCTGGTCGCCTCCGGGTGGCGGCGCAGGAGGTAGGCGCCCTCCGGCGTCATGTTCACCGCGTGCGCGGCGTGCTTGACGCTGCCGGTGTCGGCCAGCGCCTCGATGAAGCCGCGCTGGCGCTCGGGCGTCCAGCCGTCGTGGCGGGTGGTGAGGCGCGGGACGGGGGTGAAGGCGGGCAGGGTCTGGCGCTTGCGACGGCGCTTCGGGTCCAGAGGGGGACGGGACTTGTCGATCATGGGGGCGGCGCTCCTTGCGGGCAGAGGGCGCGCACCATGGCTCGGGCGATGGTGTGTAGGAAAGTTCTTTGTTTGTTCATGCGCTTGGTGCCGAAATGTCGCACGTGTGAGTCTTGTGAGTTGACGATCAGGGAAAGTACTGAGATAGGAGAGGCTCAGAATTCCTGTGATGTGAGGGCAATCGTCATGAAGAAGTTGATGCTGGGTTTGGTCGTGGGAACGACCCTGATGTCGTCCGCTGCCATGGCGGGTGAGCAGCGCCCCACCTACATGGCGTTCTCGGCTCCGGCGGCCGCCAACGTGGCGAGCGCCCAGGCTGCGGTGGCGACGCCCTCCGTCGCCAAGCGCGACAAGAGCTTCGGCACGCTGCCGATCTGGGTGCCGATCGTCGGCCTGATCGCCGTGGTCGGCCGGATCGCCGCGGTGAGCGGCGGCGGCGACAACAACGGCAGCCCGGGCTGATCGAGACGGGGCTCGGCTGCGGCCGGGCCCTCTCGCTAGCGAATCACGAACGCGCGGTACTCGCTGGAGTGCCGCGCGTTCTTGCGTGGGTGCGGTTCGTTCGGGGGCGCGGTTCGTCCGGGGAGGGCGCCTCAGGCGCGCAGGCGGATGACGCTGGCCCGGGCGCGCTGGTCGTCGATGAAGGCGCGCACCTCGGCGCCGTCCATCGGCCGGCTGAGCAGGTAGCCCTGGATCTGCTGGCACCCCTCGCGCCGTAGCACGGCCAGCTGCGAGGGTTCCTCGACCCCTTCCGCCAGCGTCTCGATCCCCAGCGCGTCGGCCAGCGTGGTGATCGCGCGGATCACGGCATGGGCGTTGCCGGTGGGGGCGATGTCCTGGACGAAGCTCTGGTCGATCTTCAGCTTGTTGAACGGGAACAGCCGCAGGTGGCCGAGCGAGGTGTAGCCGGTGCCGAAGTCGTCCAGGGTGATCCGCACGCCCAGGCCTTGCAGCGCGTGCAGCGTCTCCAGCGTCTTCTCGACATTGGCGGCGAACGCGCTCTCGGTGATCTCCACCTCCAGGCGCTGCGGCGGCAGGCCCGAGGCGGCGAGCGCATGGACGACCATCGCGGGCAGGGCGGGGCTGAGGAACTGCTTGGCCGAAAGATTGACCGCTACCGACAGTGGCTCGGGCCAGGCCATCGCCTGCCGGCACGCCTCGCGCATCACCCACTCGCCGATCTGCATGATGAGGCCGGTTTCCTCGGCGAGCGGGATGAAGTCGCCCGGCGCCACGAGCCCGAGCGTCGGATGCGGCCAGCGCACCAGCGCCTCGAACGCGGTCAGCCGCTCCTCGGAGAGGCTGTAGAGCGGCTGGAAGTGCAGCGCGAACCCGCCGTCGCGAATGGCGGCGCGCAAGTCGAGCTCCAGCTGACGGCGCATGCGCGCGCGCTCGTCCAGCGCGGTCTCGAAGAAGTGGTGGCCGGCCTTGCCTTGCTGCTTGGCGCGATAGAGCGCGAGGTCGGCGTTCTTCAGCAGCACGCTGGCCTCCGCCCCGTCCTCCGGCGCGACGGCGATGCCGATGCTGGCGGACGTCTCGGCCTTGCGTCCGTCCAGCACGATGTCGCGCGCGAAGCAGCCCTGCAGCCGCATGCCGAAGGCGGCAAGGTCGGCGCGGGCGGGGATCGCGGGGATCATCGCGGCGAACTCGTCCCCGCTCAGCCGCGCGATCACTCCTTCGGGCAGCTCGGCCTGGAGCTGGCGGGCGACATCGCACAGCAGGCGGTCGCCTGCCGCGTGGCCGAGCGTGTCGTTGACCATCTTGAAGTCGTCGAGGTCGATATAGGCCACCAGCACGCGCGCACCGTCGCGCCGGCGGGCGAGCGCCTGGTCGAGCTGCTCGACGAAGTACTTGCGGTTCGGCAATCCGGTCAGCGCATCGTGCAGCGCCACATGGGTGATGCGCCGCTCGCGCGCCTCGATCGCATCGACCATGGCGTTGAAGCTTTCCGCCAGCTTGCCGATCTCGTCGCCGCTCTCGACCTGGACGTGCGCCTTGCGGCCGCGGCTGACGCTGCGGGTGGCGCGCAGCAGGTCCGCCAGCGGCGCGGTGATCGTGCGCGCGAGCGCGATGCCGAGCGCGAGGACGACCATCAGCTCCGCGGCCCCGATCACGAACAGCAGCAGGCCGGACTGGCTGACGGTGGCGCCGATGGCGTCGCTGTCGATGCGCATGATGCCGACGGCAAACAGCACCACCAGCGTCCCGACCAGCATGCCGAACAGCGACGCGAGGATGACGGCGATCCGCGCGCGCAAGCTGCCGAAGTGCAGCGTCGAGCGCTCGCGGCTGACGCGGCCGTCCTCGTCGGCACTGCCCGTCTCGGGAGGCGGAGAAACCTTGGGAAGGATACGACGCGGCATCGGCATGACTTAGGAGCCGCCAGTTAACAAGGTCTCAAGTTTCGGCGGGTGACCTCCGGTCCGAAAGGGCAAACCGCACGTCATGGTAACCATGCTTGGGCAGTATAGCCGAAGAAAGCCTGCAAGACTGGCAAGCAGATGCTTGGGGCGTGGTTAACCATCTTTCTCGTGGCGGCGCGCGCCGATCGCAGGCATGGGCGGCGTACCGGCGATGGTAGCGAGGAGAGTGGTCGTGGCGATCGAAGTCAGCACGCATGTTCATGGCGCAGTGGCCGAGGTCCGCTTCGCCAAGCCGCCGTTCAACTATGCCTGCCCCGAGCTCCTGCGCCGGATCGCCGATGCGCTCGACCGCTTCGATGGCGAAGATGCGGTGCGCGCGACGGTGCTCGTCGCCGAGGGCAAGGCGTTCTGCGCGGGCGCCGATCTGGCGGGCGACGAGTCCATTGCCGGGGAGGCCGGCATGGACGCGATCGGCGGTCTCTACGTGCAGGCCGAGCGCCTGTTCCGCCGGGTCAAGCCGATGGTGGCGGCAGTGCAGGGCGCGGCGATCGGCGCCGGGCTGGGGCTGGCACTGGCGGCGGACTTTCGGGTGGCAGGTCCGGCGGCGCGGCTTTCGAGCAACTTCGTGCGGCTGGGCTTCCATCCCGGCTTCGGCCTCACGCACACCCTGCCGCGCTTGCTGGGCCCGCAGCGCGCGGCGTGGATGATGCTCTCGGCCGAGCGGGTGAAGCCGGACGTCGCGCTGGCCTGGGGGCTGGTCGACCGGCTGGCGCAGGCTGGCGACGAGCGCGCGGTGGCGCTGGCCATGGCCGCGGAGATCGCCGCCAATGCGCCGCTGGCGTTGAAGGCCGTGCGTGCGACCGCCAACGCCGGGCTTGCCGATGCTGTCGCCGCGGCCATGCGACACGAGCATGCCGAACAGACCGCACTGCGACCGACCGCGGATTACGCCGAGGGCGTGGCGTCGGTCTTCGAGCGGCGGGAGGCGCGTTGGCTGGGGCGTTGAGGAAGCGCCGCCGACAAGATCCTCCCTTGCAAGGGGAGGTGGCGCGCGGCGTCAGCCGCGTGACGGGGGCACCGCCAGAGTGGTTTGCGAACGATAGAGTGACACCCCTCCACCACTCGCTACGCGAGCGGTCCCCCTCCCCTTGCAGGGGGAGGATCCTGGTTTGGGCTTTGATCGCGGGCATCTTCGGTTTGGGCGCAGTCCCGGGTTCAATCAGGGCAACGAGGTCGGCGCACGGTGCAATCGAGGGCGACTGGCAGCGCATTGCGGGCCGTACTCGCCAACCTGCTCCACACGAGTAAGCGCTCGGCGATAGCTCACGACCATAGCCCCACGCACCCCCCTCGGATCCTCCCCTGCAAGGGGAGGTGGCGCGCGGCGTCAGCCGCGTGACGGAGGGGTGTCACCGCCTGCGGAGTGTGCGAACGATAGAGTGACACCCCTCCACCATCAGCCTGCGGCTGACGGTCCCCCTCCCCTTGCAGGGGAGGATCTTGCTTGGGCTTTGATCGCGGGCGTCTGCGGTTCCCGGCGCAGTTCCGCGTTCAAGCCCGCCAGCAGGTCGCCATGCGCGGTGTTGTCGAGGGCGGCTTGCAAGGCGCGGTAGCGGTCGAGCACGCGCCGGCCGGCATCGGACAGCCGGGCGTCGCCGCTCTTGGCGCGGCCGGGCGAGGTTTCCACCAGGGGCTCGCGCCAGCAGCGGTTCATCGCGTCGACGAGGAGCCAGGCGCGGCGATAGCGCATGTCCATGGCCCGGGCCGCGCCCGAGATCGAGCCTTGCGCGACAATGGCGTCGAGCAGGTCGGCCTTGCCCGGCCCCATGGCGATCTCCTCGCCGCACAGCAGCTGGATCTTGAGCTTGAGAGAGTCCGCTTCGGCCATGTCGTCAGCATTGGCCTGCATGGTGCAAAGGGCAACGCCCGCAGCGTACGGCATGTTCGCGCGGACGGTAGGATATACCGGACGAATAGCAGGTCGCTCGATCCACGATGACCGATGCTGCCGAAGAGCCGCCAAGCCCGCGACGTTTAACGGCTATTTGACGTCTTCCGATCAGAGTGTCCGGAACAAGCCAAGTGACTCCGCGTTCAGGATGTAGAAACAAAGGACGCCGACGTTAGAGGATGTGAGATGAAGGCCATCAACGATTTCAGAGGTTTCGCCGCCACTGCCGAAACCGTTGCCGCAAACGACCGCCGCCCGCCCTTCTCCAGGGCTCATGTTCAGCCGCAGCTGCAGATGCACAATGCGCGTGGTTTCGTGCTGGCCGTCGCGATGAGCGCGGCATGCTGGGCCGGGGTCGCGCTCGCGTTTCTGCTCTGATCAGGCGCCGGGGTCCAGGCTCCGCAATCTAGCTGCCAAGATGCGCGCCGGTTTCGCCGACCGGCGCAGTTTCCCAGCCCCCGGCGGTCGCAATCATCAGCCGTGCCGCGTTCTGGTACTGGCGCGCCCGCGTATCCACGAGCGAGCGCTGTGGACGTTGCGAGGCCCGGCTCGCATCCAGCACTTGCAAGACCCCGCTGTTGCCCACCTGGAAACTGCGCCGCGAAAGGTAAAGCGAACGCTCTGCGATCTCAGCGGCCGCTTGCCGTTCCTCCAGTTCGCGATCGTCGGTGCCTAGCGCAGACAGCAAGCCGGCGACCTGTGCGAACGCCTCCGTCACCACTTGCCGATAGTCTGCCACCGCGGCACGTGCGCCCGCTTCGGCACCGCGCTTTTCGGCTTTGAGTGTGCCGCCGTGGAAGATCGGCGCTGTCAGTCCCGCGAACACGTCGAACGCGTTGAAGTTGCTGCCGACCAGGTTTCCCGGCTTGGCCGCGGACTGGGTCAGCGATGCGCCAAGCGTCACGTCGGGATAGAGCGCGGCGGTGGCGCCGCCGATCTCGGCGGTAGCGGCATGGAGGCGCGCCTCGGCCTCAAGGATATCCGGCCGCTTGTGCACCAGCTGCGAAGGCAGCGCGACCGGGATCGTTGACGGCAGCGCGAACTGCGCGAGCGAGAAGTCGGCGGGTCCGAGCTCGGCCGGCGACACGCCGAGCAGCACCGAAAGCATGGCGCGGCCCTCGGCGATGTCCTGTTCCAGCGAGGGCAGGTCCGGGCGGTCGAGGGCCAGCTAGCTTTGCGCGGCCAGCACTTCCACCACAGTGCCGGCGCGCTTGTTCCTGGTCGCTGGGAGGCTCCACCTCCGGCGACCTCTCCAAGGCCATGGCGCTTTTCGCGTTCATCGATTTTTTCCTGTCCCGGTTCGACGGGCGATACTAAGCTAGGCTAGCATCGGCAAGAGGCCATGGGGAGAGTGACTGTGGATCGGGTTTTGGCCCTGCAGGGCGTGCACAATTTTCGCGACTACGGCGGCTATGCGGTGGTCGGCGGTGGCCGCCTGAAGCGGGGCGCGCTGTGGCGCTCTGGCCAGCATCATGGCGCCACCGACGCCGACCTAGAGGCGATCGCCGCGCTGGGCCTCGCCGCCGTGTTTGACTTGCGCTCCGGCCGGGAGCGCAGCAGCCACCCGTGTCGCCGGCCGATCGGTTTCGCCGCCCGGATCCACCATGCGCCCGACCCCTCGCCCGATGCCGCAAGGGTCAGCGCGCCGCACATCGCCGCTGCGCAGACTGCCCGCCAGCGCACGCCCGAAGGCACGCGCGAGGGGCTGCGGCGCAACTACGAGCGGATTGCCTTTCGCCCCGAGCTGCAGGACATGACCGCGCGGCTGATCGATGCCGCCGCGTCCGGGCAGGGGCCGACGCTGGTGAATTGCATGGCCGGCAAGGACCGCACCGGCGTGGCCGTGGCGATGCTGCAACTCGCCGCGGGCGTCCACCGCGACGACGTGGTCGAGGACTACCTGATGACCAACACCGCGGGCGATGTCGAAGCCCGCATCGCGTCCGGCATGGAGACGATCCGCGCGGTCACCGGCCAGGTCGACGAAGCCTCCCTGCGCGTGCTGATGGGCGTGGAAGCGGAGTACCTGGAAACCGCCTTCGCCGCGATCGAGCGGGACCATGGCTCGATCGACGCGTACCTGGAAGCAGCCCTCGGCGCGGACGGAGCCAAGCGCGAGCGGCTGCGGGGCGCACTGGTGGAGTGATACCCAGCACCGGTCGTGCGTTCAGGTTTCACCAAGCGGGGGATATCGAGCCGTCAGCTAATGGGCGTCTTGTCGATTTCCGGATGCTCAAGCAGGCCTGCGACCGGGAACTTGATCAGAGCCGCCTGTCCCTTCTGGCGGCTCCGAACTGACGAAGTCCCTGCGCTTCTTTGCCGCCGTTAGTGTGCGCTCTTCAAGGCCTTAGAGCCCGTTTGCTAAAAGGTTGAGCGACAGCGGGTTGCGTGATTCAAGCTCGGGATGTGGACCCGAGCGAGCCGTGGCCGGATGGC